>JHXB01000003.1 GCA_000621905.1 Lachnospiraceae bacterium NC2004 | reverse complement strand
AAATTCATTGAAAAATATGGTGTAGATACTTCGGAATATGATGTTATCAAAGGATGGAGAGCAAATGCCTCATACTTCTATATTGCAAAAGAATTTGTACGTGATAATGTGGATATTGATATATTGGAAGAATTGTTGTCTCTTGGTGGACTTGGCATACAATATTGTATTAAGTCGGAACTTGCTTACTTAAAACTAAAAGAGATCGATGACGATTTGAGTATGGTTGACTATGATGAGTTTAATGAGAAGTACAACCTAAGAGACGCAGATGCCAGAAGGAAAATGCGTGAATTGGTTAATTCTGACAACAATAAAGTCACAAAGGTCTTTAGCACTTTATTTGAGAGGTGATATAAATGCAGGCATATCCAAAAGATTATTTGAATGAGGTCGTGGAGAATCAAGGAAAACTGTTTGATTATGTTGCACAAACCTATCCCGATAAAGATACAATAGATTTCATACGGGTATATATGAACAGTAAGACGAGAAAAAGTATTGATGAGGCAAAGGCTTATGTGAATACTATGGACGCAAAAACACTGTGGGATTATTTCATAACGAATGAGAATTATGCTTTGAAACCTGGTAAGGCTATGGATGGATTTATGCCAGATTGGATAGGTGAGTTTTATGCTTATTATCAATGGTTTTACAATATGGCCAGTAAAGATGTTATAGAAAAAGTTCCAATTGATTTCTTGATGAAAGCTTATCATGGGCTTCATGATCTTGAACTTGATTTGGCAGTTAAAAAGGTTGGTGAAGGCGGATGAAGATAATATGCTTTCATAATCCTGATGAAGAATATGGTTTTTTGAGTAATTGGTATTATTCAGAGTTTATAGTAAGCGAAATAGTTTTTTCTTCAATGGAGCAATACATGATGTACGAAAAAGCTTGTTGCTTTTACGATGAAGAAATTGCTTCGCAGATACTTAAAACGAAAGATGTGGCAGAAATTAAGCAATTAGGACGTGCGGTTAAGAAATATGATGAAAATGTCTGGAATGGCATGAGGCAGCTTATAGTATATGAGGGCTTGATGGCAAAGTTCTCGCAAAATGAGGATTTGAGGAATCGTTTGAAGGATACAAAAGATGCGAATCTTGCCGAATGTGCAGTTAAAGACAGGATATGGGGGATTGGGCTTTCGATGACTGATCCTAATCGTCTTGATAAAGATAAGTGGAGAGGACAAAATTTGTTGGGGTACACCCTAATGATGGTTAGAAGTAAGTTATAAAAGATTATTTCGTATTAAGTTCGGAGAGTGAGCATATGAATACAAGAGAAGAAGCGATTGAATTCGGTTTATCATTTCAAGATACATATCAGGATGCTCCGTTTCATGACGATAACTGGCAGTTAGTGAGATACAAGCACAATAAGAAAGCGTTTCTATGGACTTATGAGAAAGACGGTTTTATTAATCTTAATGTCAAGGTAGATCCGGATAACGCTTTTTTTTGGAGAGATGTGTATAAGTCTGTTATTCCTGGATATCATCAGAATAAAGATCATTGGAATACGATAATCTTAGATGGTTCCATTCCGGATGAAGATGTTAAGATAATGATAGAACAGAGTTATGATCTGATAAGCGATAGCCCAATCAAACGGATATATGAAGCGGTAAAGAAGATTCCTTATGGTAAGGTTGCAACTTATTCACAGATAGCTAAACTTGCCGGTAACGCTAAGATGTCACGCGCGGTTGGTAACGCACTTCATAAGAATCCGGATCCTGATAACATTCCTTGCTTTAGGGTGGTTGATGCTAAAGGACATTTGGCTGGAGGATTTGCATTCGGCGGAGATGAAGTTCAAGCCAGACTTCTTGAAGCAGAAGGCGTTGAAGTTAAGAATAAAACGGTGGATTTAAGTATTTATCAATGGGATTCAGAATAAACCATTTATTTATCCAAAGGAGATAACAATATGAATAAGAAGATTATTAAAACGTTTTTAGTTGCATTTGCTTTAGTGGTTACATTTTCATTTATTAATGTTAATGCAAATGCTAAAGTTAAGAAGGTTACGAGAAATCAGTGCGTATTAAAGGGCGCATCTATTATTCTTACCAAGTCTAACGGATACGCTAATTACACGATTTCGATTAAGAACAAGGGCAAGATTAAGGTTAAGAAGATTAAGAATTATAACGGTGGCGGAGTTAAGGTTACCGGTAAGAAGGTTGGTAAAGCTACAGTCACACTTAAGACCAAGAAGAAGCAATATGTCTACAACATCAATATTCTTGATATTGCAAGTACGGATGCGCTTGCAAGGGAGCAACTCCAGTATAAGAAGAGTACTTTGACCGACGTCCAATCATATGCCTACGCTGATTTTAACGGGGATGGAGTGACGGATTTATACGCTGATGGCTTTTTGTACGCATATAATTATAAGACCGGAAGTATCAAGACTGTTGAGTTAGATATTATTCCTGCAAATGTAAGCAGAATCTTCGTTTCTAAGAAGAAGAAAACGGCTTATTTTGAAGCGTCGAAAGATGGTTACGTGCGTCAGATTATATATGATGACGATGAAGATTATGGTGATGAAGCGCCTGTTGACGAGGGTGATGTGGCTGTTGACGAAGAGGACGAAGAAGAATTTGACTTTTACAGAGGCGATGTGTATGGCGTGTTCTGTATATTTGATGAGGATTTCGGGCATTTAGATACTTTCTTTAATTGTGAGACGAATTGTTCAATATATAAGTATACTTATCCTCAGGAGTTCGTTCCTAAGAAGGAATATAAAGAAGGTACAGATTACTACTGTTTCCATGATGAATATTATGATCAGGATGATTATTGGTATGAGCCGTTTACATTTGACGGAATAGAGGCAAATGTTGATAAGCATATGCCTGGGAAGAAGGAAGTACAGTTGGTTGTAGAAGAGTGAGATGAGTGGTATGAACCCTCAAGTGGTTAGAGACTACTTGGGGGTTTTTGTTATCTTGAGCAGAGCTCGGGATAAAGATTCTTCGCTACGCTTGAAATGACAGGGGAGGGGGCGTCAGAATGACAAGAGGAGTATGTCAGAATGACAGGGGAGGGTATGTTAGAATGACAGTGATTAACTGGGTTTTGATTAAATTTGTTGCGCTTTTGTAATTGGTTTTATGATATAATAATGGCAGTATATTAAGGTTGTAATGCTATGCAAGTTATGATATGCATAGCGATGACGAAAGGAGTTAATACTATGCCAAAGAGAAAGAATGGAATTAGCGAGAAGTATCTTAAATACATTGAAGGTGACAATGCCGAGTATGCATATAATTTACAGCAAGGCTTTATTACGATGAACCTATCTTCCGGGATAGAGAGAATGGATAAACAATTGGAAAATGAATATCTTAGTCTTATCTCTGAGTATGGAGAGACGTGTTGCGATCGTGATGAAGTTGGCAAAAAAGTAAGCGTTACTCCGATTCGTTTCTTTCAAGGAACTATAAGAGCGAAGGATTATGGTGGAGATCCTAAGAAGATAGAGGAGATGATTCGATATAACGAAGTTTTCAAAGAAAAACTTAGTGAGATGAGACAATTTAAAGGCGCTGAGCATTATAAAGATTACTTTGATTTTATGAGTCTTGAAACTAATTATGATGCCGGAGAGTATACAGATGCTTACATGAATTCTATGATTTTAGGACAGCTAGCAGGCATTATAGGCTGTGGTCCTAAGCTTACAACTAAGGATGAAGTGGGTTCAGACGGTAAAGTTACTAAGGTTATAGACTTTAAAGGGATTGAAGAGAAACTTAGAAAACCGGACGGTTCGGGTTTCTTTGTCCCTTATATGAACATATGTAAAGCCGGTAAGCTGCTCTGGGATCTTGAAGTTGAGAAGGTAAGGAATGAAAGGATAGGTTGGACACTTGAGGCTGAGAAAGATTTCCTTAAGAGATATAAAGAAGCCAACAAGCTCTTTACTGATAATTTTGTGAAATTAAGAGATGTTGTTAAAGCTAATCCAGGGCTTTATAACGAAATAACTGACAATCATCCGGAGCATATGGTTGATTATGAAAGAGACAATAATAAAGAGTACGGATTTATGATTGGCCAGCAGAAGGCTATAGAAAATGGCTGGAACGCTGATGAATTACCGCTTCTTGGTATGCTTGAAGAAATAAGTCATAGAATGCCTATTCAACATGACCGTCAAGGGCGTGCTAAGAAGAAAGATAATGCTTTAAAAGAGAAGGCTAGATATGAAGAAGAGTTAAAGAACATTTCAAGTGAGATAGAGGCGTTAAAAAAGAAAGCTACTGAAGAGAATTCAAAAAAACAGGTTGAAGATTTAGATCTTGCCAATAAAGCGGTTATTGAAGCACACCAAAAATATGAAGAAGAGCGCCACAAAATACAAGTTAAACCTGAAATGACTCTTAAAGAGCAGGAGGTAGCTTTAAACAATCTTAAAGCTGAGAACCAGGATAACGAGAAGCTTTACGAAGCATATCAGTCTAAGAGAAAAGAGTTGGATCTTGAAAAAAACATTTCTGATAAAGAGAAAAGGTTAAAATCGCTTCCAAATCTTATAAAAAAACAAGACGATTATGTTAAACTAATTGATCAGTCTGAGAAGGATTATGATACATTCCTTAAATTGACCAAAGAGATTAAGGATAAAGTTTATAACACAAAGGTTACTTCAATAGAGGATAAGAAGGCGATTATTGAAGCGTTTTCCGACTATCTTGATGAAACCTCTACACTTGTGATGAATCCTGATAACGGGGGAGTTAAGTACAGTAATGACTATAATGATCATTTCAAGAGACAGCTCGATAAGATAAAGGAGCGCTACGATACAGGTATCGGCAATGATTTTAAGAATAATCATTATGCAGATACAAGACTTCAGAATATCTTAGACATCTACGGACCAAGACCGAGATATTATACAAAATGGGATAAAGATAAGGTAATATCTGAAAATGATTTTAATGACGCTATTAAGCCATATGATGAGAGAGAGTTCCCATTCACCGAAAAAGATATGGCGTTTCTTGGAATGGCAGGTACTCTTTCTGCAGTTGATGAGATCATGGCTGCTAACAAAGGGGAAGGCAGAGAGTATGAGGACGTATTAAGAGAAACGCGTACCAGGTGGATGGAAGACGTGAGTATGCATGAGGATGGTCCTAGACCGGACTTTACTCGCTATAGACACATTGTTACCAAAGGTCGTGAGAATGCTGTTGCTGCAATGAGGGCATATAATATGGGATATCCTTCTAAAATTGCAGAGATTATTTACGACGGACTTCATAATATTTGTGATTCGTGCAACAATCTTACCACTTACGACGGCATCAGTGTTAATCATTACGGAATGATTTCGACATTTATGGATATGCTTAGAAATGATCCAAAGATAGCAGCGGCTTTTGATAAATACAATAATTCTTTGGAGCCTGAGAGAAGAATTGATTTTGATAAGGTTCGTTCTATCGGTGCTTTTGCTAAGATGCGCATGGATGCACTAGGCAATGATGAAAAATACAGAGAAGTTGAGCAAAAGGTAGCGGACAAAGAGAAAGAGATTGCTGACGCAAGAAAACAGATAGATGATTTAAAGAAAAAGATAGCCGACAATAAGAAGAAGCCGGCTGAAGAACAGGAAGATTTATCTGAAGATGCGGAAACCCTTGAAGATCTTAAAGCGGAGGTTTACGACTATACACATACCGAAGCTTTTAGAGACCAAGCTAGAGTTGCGATTCATGAAAGAAACGCTCGTAAGGGAGTAATCCTTAGAAATATGTTCACCGCAGCTAATAACCTTTTAAGAGCCAATCCTAAGATTTATGATGCCAACATGCAGAATGCGAAAGATGTCGAGGCTGCTCAGAAGGCAGGAAAGTCATCAAAAGCCTTAGAAGATGTTTATAGTAGATTTCTTTATGAGAACGGTAAGTTAAACGGAGCTTTTGAGTATCTTGGAACTATTGAAGGAAAGAAAGACTTTAATGACTTTGTTGAAATGTTGTACGATAAATATGGTATAACATTCAGCAACGGAGAACAAGGTTATGAACTATATAGCGACAAAGGGCCAGTTAAGAATGATCCGTCTTATCAGGCTGAATTAAGCCTTTTTATCAGTCAGATGGAGAATAAGCAGATCTTAAGAGAACTCAACAGCAAAGAGCATACCAAGGATCAGATGAGAGAACTTGCATCTAAGTACATGATTAACAGTCATCGTATTTATTTGCTTAATGAGCAATTAAACTCAGGGGTTGCCGAGCCACATGTTAATTTTGATGAGAGGTCTCTAAGGAAAGATATGGATTGGCAGAGGGCGTTTACCAACTCAGTTGATAAGTTTGTAGCCAACTTTGATATGAGCAGTATGGATTCAAAAGAATTTGCAGAAGTGCTTGCTAATGGTACAGAATCACTCCTTGATACAACCAAGAATATCAGCCATCTTCTTGACGAAAAGAAATGGGCAGATATAAATGAGCGTGAGAAATTCAAACTTCCGGCTATATCTAATGCGGTTGAGCAGTTGACCGCTGCGGATAAGGGTGTGTTATTCGGCTCTAAGGAGTACAAGAGTATTCTTGAGGATATTAAGAAGCTGGATGAGGATATTAAGAAGGCGGAGGAAGACTTCAAGAAAGCCGAAGGTTTTACTTACAATGGAAGAGATTTAGCTCATAGAGAGAAGGATCTTATAAACAGACTCAATTCGTACATTGAAAGAAAAGAAACAGAACTTAAAGCTCAGCCGGAAGGTAAGAAGAATGAAACCTCATTATCAAGAATGAATGCTGCTAAGGCTTCTTTAGAGTTATTGGAAGCTCGACTAAAGAAGGAGATTAACTCGCCTACCATTACAGCAGAGGGTAGAGAAGATGCTTTATTATTATCTGAGTATGTCACTCTCTCAAATGACGAGAACTATCGCATAACTGAAAGAGAAGACAAAGTCGAAGATTCCGGAATGGATATACTTAAGACTACGATAGAGGAATATGACTATCAAAGGCTTAAGAGTGCAACTGTTCTAATTAGCGAAGAAGGCAAGACAAACGAAAAACGAGGTATTTATAGAGACAGTTTTGATGAAACTATAAAGGGAGCGTTATATTGCGACATGTTAATGACAGCATTTTCTCCTGGAGTTAACGATAACCCTAAGACTCTTGCAGAGAAAGATCTTAAACTTAAAATGATGCTTAGAAAGAGTGTCGAGGAGTCGAAGAGTTACAGGATGCTTGATAAGGTTATGAAGACCAAGTTTGGTGAAAGACTTAAAGATAAGCTTTTTAAGGGTGTTACCGAAGATGGGTTGAAACCTGCTGATCTTAAAGGCGTTCTCGAACATGTCAGTATAATTGAAGAGAGAGATAGAGTGTTAAAAGAGTGTTTTAAGGAAGAAATGGCTGAATATGCTAAGTTCCTTGGGGTGGCTGACAAAAGCTTAGACAAGATGTATAATGAAGGCAGGAGGAATGATATTAATTTTACGTTTAAAAAGTTAGAGAAATATGAGAATAGAGTCTCTAATCTTATTACTCTTGCTGAGCAACTATCTTCTAATGCTTTATCTGATGATGCTAAGCAGTTTGAGAAGGTTAAGACAGCCCGAATCGAACGCAATAATAAGCGAGAGGAAGTGCGTGCCGCGAAAAAGCAGGCTGCAATTGAAAAGCTGAATAAGGTAGCAGGTAATAAAAATACTTCCGCTGATAATAAGGGCAAAAACAAAGATGAAGTAAAGAATACCGGTATGCACGTTTAAGCTAACTATCATATTTTAGTATAAAAGACAGGGATAATGTATTCCCTGTCTTTTGTTGTTTTAGTGGATAATATTAAGATTTTGTGATATAATTTGAGTAGTTATTTGTTCGGATTATTACGACTATAGGAGGTGTGTTTTATGCTTAATGAAGTTATTATCAAAGGCAAACCATCAGACGATGAACTTAAGGCAAGACTTAGCGCTGCAAGGCTAGAGCTATCTAAAAGACAGCAATTGATTGCAGAGCATAAGCTTCCTGTTATAGTTACATTTGATGGATGGGGCGCGGCCGGCAAGGGATCTGTCCTCGGCAGGGTTATCAAGAATCTTGATCCGAGATTTTTTAAGACCTTTACGGGTGGCAGTGTGACCGATGACGAGGCTAGACGCCCTTTTCTTTACAAGCATTTTGTTAAGATTCCTGAAGCAGGTAAGTTCTCGTTCTTTGACGGAAGTTGGATGGAAGAGAGTACTATGGACTATCTGATGGGAGATATCAGCAAGAAGACATACAATAAGCGTGTTGCAAGCATTAAGAGGTTTGAGAGACAGCTTAATGACAACGGATATCTTGTAGTTAAACTATTTTTCCAGATTAGCAAGAAGGAGCAGAGCAAGCGTATCAAGGCTCTTCTTAGTGACAAGAGTACCGAGTGGAGAGTTTCTAAGGCAGACAAGTGGCAGAATAAGCATTACGACGAGTGTGCGAAGGTATTTGATGATTATATAGAGAGTACCAATCAATTCGTTGCGCCTTGGTATTTGGTTGACTCTAAGGACAAGAAGTGGGCTGAACTTCAAGTTATAGAGCGACTTATCACAAGTATTGATACGGCTCTTAAGAATGTTAAGGTTGCCGTTCCTATCATTCAGAATACATTTGCATTAAAGAAGATGCCTAAGCTTAATGATATATCTCTTGATAAGACTATTTCTAATGAAGATTACAAGAAAGAGCTTAGCCGTTTGCAGAAGAAGCTTGCCAAGCTTCATAATGAGTTATACAGAAGGCGTATTCCGGTTGTTATCGCGTATGAAGGATGGGATGCTGCAGGTAAGGGCGGTAATATCAAACGTATCGCAGCAGCTTTAGATCCTAGAGGATACGAGGTGCATCCGATTGCGAGCCCCGAACCGCATGAGAAGGCAAGACATTTCCTTTGGAGATTCTTTACAAGACTTCCAAAAGACGGTCATATTGCTATATTTGACAGAACCTGGTACGGAAGAGTTATGGTTGAGAGACTTGAAGGATTCTGTTCAGAGAATGACTGGCAGAGGGCTTATAACGAGATTAATGAGTTTGAGAAGGAACTTGATGACTGGGGAGCTGTAGTAATTAAGTTCTGGGTACAGATAGACAAGGATACACAGCTTAGCAGGTTTACGGACAGACAGAATACTCCTGAGAAGCAGTGGAAGATTACTGATGAAGACTGGCGCAATCGTGAGAAGTGGGATCTTTACGAAGATGCAATCAATGAGATGATTGAGAAGACTTCGACAACATTTGCACCATGGCATATCCTTGAATCTAACGATAAGCATTATGCCAGAATCAAAGCGCTTAAGGTGGTTATTGCTGCAATAGAAGAAAGACTCAAAGAAGCATAAGGAGGTAGGTTATGGAGCTAGGATTTAAGGAGAAGGCTTCCTATGGTATAGGTGCTGTTGGTAAAGACATGGTATATATGCTTTCTGCAAGCTATGTACTTTACTATTTTCAGGATATATTGGGTGTCAACGCTGTTGCAATGGGTATTATACTTCTTGCCGCAAGAGTATTCGACGCGTTCAATGATCCTATTATGGGTGTGTTGGTTGCCAAGACTCATACGAAATGGGGTAAGTTTAGACCGTGGCTTATGATTGGTACGATAACCAATGCCATTATGCTTGTAATTATGTTCTCGTGCCCGCCTAAACTTGATGGTCCGGGGCTTGTGGCATATGCGGCTATCACGTACATCTTGTGGGGTGTCACCTACACTATGATGGATATTCCGTATTGGTCTATGATTCCTGCGTTCACTAAGGGTGGTAAGGAGAGAGAAGGACTTACAACTCTTGCGAGATCCTGTGCGGGTGTTGGCTCTGCTATTGTTACGATTATTACTATGATGTGTGTATATGCTCTTGGTAATAATAACGAGAGAGTAGGATTTAAATATTTTGCTATAGTTATTGCGGTTGTTTTTATTATTTTCATAACTATAACTTGTATCAATATCAAGGAGAAGTCTACAGTTAACGTTGAATCTCCTTCGGTTGGGCAGATGTTTAAAGCACTTATTCAGAACGATCAGGCGATGGCTGTGGTTATAGCGATTGTGCTAATTAACTGCTCAATATACATTACTTCGAATCTGGTTTTATACTTCTTTAAGTACGATTTCGGAGGAACCGGTTGGTATAAGAGTTACACTCTCTTTAACACGTTTGGCGGTGGAATTCAGATTCTTTCTATGATGTTATTCTATCCGCTGTTAAGGAAGTTTAGGAATAATCTTCAAATATTTGATATCTGTCTAATCATGGCAATAGTCGGATATGGTACGCTTCTTGCTATAGCGTTTACTTCGATGAACACTGTATTTATATTGTTTGTGCCTGCGTTTTTTATCTTTTCTGCCAACGGCATGCTGCAGGTTTTGACAACAGTATTCCTTGCCAATACCGTAGACTACGGACAACTTAAGAACAACAGGCGTGATGAGTCGGTTATATTCTCGATGCAGACATTTGTTGTTAAGCTTGCATCAGGTATTGCTGCATTTATCGCATCTATTTGTCTTAAGATATTTAGTCTGTCAAGTCAGGCGGTTTCAGAGGCAGATAAAGCTATTGATTTCTCTAAAGGTGTTGAGGCATCTTCAAGAGTAGGATTGAGAGCAACAATGACGATTATCCCTATAGTTGGACTGTTTATCGCATTGTTCTGGTTTAAAAAGAAATACATACTTACCGATGAGAAGCTAGAAGAGATTTCGGCTGAGATCAGCAAGTAGAAAGGACTAACTGATGAGTGACATTAAGACTATCGATGTTAAGGCGGACATCATAGAGACTAACGATACATATACCAAGGAGGTTAGGGCTTTTTTAAAGGAACAGGGAGTGTTTCTTATTAACCTTATGGCTTCTCCGGGGGCCGGCAAGACTACAACGCTTATAAGAACTATCAACGCTCTAAAGGATAGATATAAGATTGGAGTTATGGAAGCGGACATGGATTCGGATGTGGATGCCAAGCTTGTAAGTGAGACAGGAGCCAAGGTTATTCAGCTTCATACGGGCGGAAGTTGTCATATGGATGCATTGATGACTATAGACGGGCTTAAGAACCTTGGGATTGAGGATCTTGATGTTGTAATCTTAGAAAATGTTGGTAACCTTGTATGTCCTGCTGAATTTGACGTCGGCGCTAACTTAAGAGTTATGATTCTTAGCGTTCCGGAGGGTGATGATAAACCTTTAAAATATCCGCTTATGTTCAGTGTGAGTGACATTTTACTTGTCAATAAGATTGACGCTTTAGAAGTGTTTGATTTTGATATTGATAAGCTTAAAGACAATGTTACCCCGCTTAACGAGAATATCAGCATTTATCCTGTGTCTGCACTTAACGGTGACGGATTTGATGACTATATTGCTGAGCTTATAAGGAGGATTGAAGATGAAGGTCATTGAGGTTAAGAAGAGTGTAACCGAGGATAATGATATCGATGCGCGTAATCTTCAGGAGGAGCTTAAGAGTAAAGGCGTGTTCTTAATCAATCTTATGAGTTCGCCGGGTTCCGGTAAGACTACACTTTTGTCTCGTATCATTACAGATATGAAGGACAGAGTTAACATTGCGGTAGTTGAGGCTGATATCGACGCAGATGTGGATGCTAAGAAGATAGAAGCACTTGGAGCCACCAGTATTCAGGTGCACACAGATGGAATGTGTCACATGGACGCCGGTATGACAAGAACCGGATTGTTAGAAGCGGGTGTGCTTGAAGATGGGGCCGGAATTCAACTTGCCTTTCTTGAAAATGTCGGTAATCTTATATGCCCGGCAGAATTTGCAACAGGTGCACATCACAATATGATGATTCTTAGTGTTCCTGAGGGAGATGATAAGCCGTTAAAGTATCCGCTTATTTTTAGAGAGAGCAAGACGCTTGTTATTACCAAGTCAGACACAATGTCGTTTTTTACATTTGACATTGATAAATGCATTGAGAGAGTTAAGAAGATTAATCCTGATATTAACATATTTGTCGTGTCGGCCAAGACAGGTGATGGAATGGACAAGTTATGTGATTATCTTTTAGAACTTATTAAGTAATTAAAAACGGGTTTCACACTTTTAAGTAGTGTGAAACCCGATATTTTTAACATTCGCATCCGATTATTATGCCGCCTCGCTCTGCGTAGAAGCTACAGAGACCGCGTGCCGGAATACTTATAAGATCAATGTCTCCGAAGAGTTTCTTAAGTCCTTCGGATACGGCTTTGGCTAATTTCTCATTTTCAACATGACAGATACGGACTTTACCGCCCTTGTATCCTGCGTTCTTAATCTCTAGCAGAATAGTTTCAATCAACTTCTTCTCGCCGCGACATTTGGCGATAGGCTCGATAACACCTTCCTTGCTCGCAGTTCCTAAGATTCTTATGTTCATTATTCCGATAGCCGATGCAACAATCTTGCTGACCCTTCCGTTCTGTGCAAGGTTGTGAAGCGAGCTTAATCCGAAATGAAGGCGAAGCGAATCTCTGTATTCTATAATCATTTTAGATATCTCTTCAAATGTTTTGCCCTTGTTTTTTAATTCTATCATCTTTTCAAGCAGTAGTACTTCGCCGGGACCGGTAGCTAGTGAGTCGACTATCAGTATCTTGGTGTCCGGGTGATCTTCTAAATACTGGTCTTTGGCAACATTTGCTCCGCTATAAGTGCCTGATAAACCGCTTGTTATGGTAACGGCATATATCTCGTCTGCTCCGTCAAATGCGTCTATCCACGCCTGTGTAGAAGGACACGAAGTCTTAGAGCGTCCCTTGTGATTATAGAAATGCTCGAGCATCTCGTGAACGTCTAAGTCAGCATCGTCGACAAATGAAGCATCATCTGTCGTCAGTGTCAGTGGGACCGACTGAAAGTTAACACCCTCATATTCCATTAAATCGCTGGCTGAATCTGCAATAAACTTAATCATAGTACCTCTTCTCTCTATCATTAAAAATACATGTGGTTTTAATAACCATATGTATTGTATCACAAAACTATATTATATGGAATAGAATATTACATATTTTGTAGGATTGTTAGTGTGGACGCATTTGTGTTATATTTATAAGAGAAGAGTTTGGCAGGAGGAAGAGAGATGGCAGTGTTTCAACTGGAAGAAAATGAAATCTACTTTCCGAAACCTGAGCTTGGCGAAGAAGATGGTTTGCTGGCGATAGGTGGTGATTTATCTGTAGAGAGACTGTTGCTTGCTTATAGCAATGGCATTTTCCCATGGTACAATAAAGAGACGCCTATTATGTGGTGGTGTCCGATGGAGAGGTTTATAATATATCCTAATAAGATACATGTTTCACATTCGCTGAATAAGTTTGTTAAGAAGCATAAGGTTAATATTCAGTTTGATGAGAATTTCTCTGATACTATTAAGAGGTGCAGACAGAAGCGAGTGTTTACCGAGGAAGGTACTTGGATTCACGATGATATGGAGAAAGCATACAACAGGCTTCACGATGAGGGATATGCGATGAGTGTTGAAGCTTATGTGGATGACGAATTGGCAGGAGGGCTTTACGGCGTTATTCTTGGAAGGTGCTTCTTTGGTGAGAGCATGTTTTCTGATTCTGTTAACGGGTCGAAGCTTGCGCTTGTGGGACTTGCCCGCCTCTTAGCTGACAATGACTTTATGTTTATTGATTGCCAATTCCACACTGACCACTTAGAGAGGATGGGCGGTGTTTATGTGTCATACGAGGAATATATGGATATGATAAGAGAAGGAATGGGACTGCAGGAATAGCATTATCGTAGATGAAACCCGGCGCAAGCCGGGTTTTTGATGTAGTATTCGAAAAGCTGACTATATATGTAGTTCTATGATGATAGTGTAAAGACATATTACTCTTGACAAAATATATAGTTTTGCTAAAATATAACTTACTAAATTATATTTTAGTAAAATATAATTTAGTAAAGCATAATTTAGTAAAGGGGATAGAGCTATGTTTGTTGGAAGAGTGAATGAGCTTAGTGTTCTTGAAGATACATACAAGAAGCCTGGATTTCAGATGACAGTCATATATGGACGACGTAGAATTGGTAAATCAAGGTTGATAACAGAATTTGTCAAAGATAAAAAAGCGAGCTACTATGTTGCAAGCAAGACTGGATTAGAGGATAACGTACAAAAATGGTCTTCTCAAGTGATAGCAGATCTTGCTCCGGATATGGAAGGGTTATCTGTTGATAATTTGGAGGATTTTTTTCGCTTTGTCGGCAAGCTTGCAGAGAAAGAGAGGATAATCATCGCACTTGATGAGATTCCATATATTGCGGAAGTTGACGAATCATTTCTGTCAAGATTTCAGGTAGCAATTGATACGATATTTGCGTCTAAAAACATTTACCTGATTATATGTGGTTCCGCAATAAGTTTCATGGAGAAAGAAGTCTTAAGCGAAAAAAGTCCGTTATTTGGAAGGCGAACTAATCAGATTTTCTTACGACCGTTTAATTATATCGAGTCTGCGGAGTTTGTTCCTAAGTATAACGTCGAAGAGAAAGCAATTGTATATGGAGTTACCGGTGGAGTTGCTAAATATCTTACACTTTTTGATGATACAATCTCATTGGACGATAACCTAATCAGAAATTTTTTTACAACATCGGGATATCTGTATGAGGAACCGATGAACCTCCTTACGCAAGAGTTTAGAAATGTTAACACGTATAATACTATTATTGAGGTATGTGCCGAAGGTGCCAACAAAGTAACTGAGATTGCGAGTAAATCACGCGTTACGACGGCGACACTATCGTATGCTTTGAAGAATTTAAGTACCGTGGGTATCATCTCTAAAATTACGCCCATTACTGACAAAGAAAGCAAAAGGAGAAGTGTCTACGAAGTGACTGACAACATGTACAGATTTTGGTATTTCTTTATTCCGGGGGCAAGGGCTGCAATAGAGATGAACCGCGGAGAGGTCTTTTATAAAAACTATGTTAAGGATAAGCTTCATTCTTTTATGGGGAAAGTTTTTGAAGATATGTGCAGGTATTATACCTTGTCCCAAGGATTGGATGGTAATCTGAAATGTCTTGTTACAAATGTAGGAAGTTGGTGGGGGCCGGGGAACGATTATATACCTACGGATATTGATGTTGTTGGAATTGATGATGTGAACAAAAAGGCAGTACTTGGAGAGTGTAAGTTTAAAAATGAAGTAATAGATAAGGAAGTATACGATGCCTTGTTGTCCAGGCGTGGTCTAATAGACAAGCGTTATGAAGAAGTGGAGTTTTTGTTATTCTCATTATCAGGTTTTTCAAAATGGGTAAAAGAACACGAGTCAGACAAGGTTAAACTGGTTACATTAGAAGAATTATATAATTAAACTCGGTATATCGGTCTCAAGCCTTCATTCCAATCATAATAATTCTAGCAATACTGACAATCATAGGAATAGCATTATCGTAGATGAAACCCGGCGTAAGGCGGGTTTTGTGATGTATCAGGATATGATTCGCTAGTTGATAGTTTTTATCGAGCCCTTAAAAAATGTGAATCTATATCAGAATTAGGTCTTAAAAAATGTAAGATTTCGTGAAGTGAGGTCTTAAAAAATGTAAGATTACACGAATTCAGGTCTGAAAAAATGTAAACAATCCTGAAATCAGGTCTTAAAAAATGTAAAAACATAGGTTGCGAGATCTTAAAAAATGTTATATCATATATCTATAAAATGTATTTGTTGAGCTGGAGGTGCTTAAAGTGGAGCGACATGCAATGGAAAAGCTTATAGCATGGAAAAACAATAAAGAAAGAAAGCCTTTAGTTATAATGGGTGCCAGGCAGGTGGGCAAAACGTGGTTAATGAAGGAATTTGGTAAGCGATATTATAAGAAAGTTGCTTATATATCATTTTACAATAATTCTTCAATGAGCCGTGTTTTTGAACAGGATTATGATATTAATAGAATCATTGCAGCTATAAATATAGAGGTGGGATTTACAGTAACTAAAGAGGACACACTAATTATTTTTGATGAGATACAAAATGCACCAAAAGCATTTGAATCATTGAAGTACTTTAATGAAAGTGCTCCGGAATACCAGATTATTGTTGCAGGTTCTCTTCTTGGTGTTGCTTTGCATGAAGGTATATCATATCCTGTAGGTAAGGTGACAACATTAAGTTTATATCCTCTTAATTTTCGTGAGTACTTAGGTGCTGTAGGAGAAGATGGCCTGGTAGATGCTCTTAATTCAAAAGATTATGGATTAATAGATAGTTTTTCTGATAAGTATATATATCACTTGAGAAACTATATGTATGTGGGTGGAATGCCAGAAGCAGTTAAAGTGTTTTTGAAAAAGAGTGATTACTATGCCGCCAGAGATATTCAAAATGAGATTATCCTTCAATACAAAGGTGATTTCGGAAAACATATATCGGAAAATGAATTAGCGCGTATAAATATGGTGTGGGAATCTATTCCGATGCAATTGGCCAAAGAAAACAAAAAGTTTTTCTTTGGTAAGATAAAAAAAGGGGCACGCAGTGCTGAATTTGAAAAGGCTATTCAGTGGTTGGTGGATAGTGGGCTTGTATATCGTGTTTATAAAGTAAATGAGCCACACGTACCGCTTTCAGCTTACAAAGAACTTTCTTTTTTTAAACTCTTTTTTGTTGATATAGGATTATTAGGAGCGATGAGTGAACTAGATTTACATTCCATCATTGATGGGAATAGATTATTTGTAGAGTTTAAGGGTGCTTTAACAGAGCAATATGTTCTGCAACAAATCATTAGTGATACTGAGTATTCTCCATACTATTATGGAACTGATTCTTCCACTTTCGAACAGGATTTTCTCATTCAAAAGGGGATGGATGCTGTTCCTATTGAAGTAAAGGCAGAAACTAATATTCGTTCACAAAGTCTTAGGGCATTTTATGACAAGTTTCATCCAGCGATATCTATAAGGTTCTCGTTATTAAACTATAAAGAACAGGAATGGATGACAAACATTCCTCTTTATGCAATATGTAATCTGTAATATATTGGGATTAGTTCCATGTTGATAGGTGTCTATACTAAATAGCACTGAATTACGCATATCGATAATTAATTAATTGATAAGTGAATGTTACGATGTTATAATTTATTTAACTATTGTAGGCTGATAGACAACTAGAAACTGCTGATGCTTTATAGATTTAGGGGATGTGTACTGATTATGATATCAAGATTGTTTTTGCGGTTCTGGATGATAGGATTCTTGCTGCCGGCGAGGAGACGCTTAAGGGGATTGTAGGAGACGAAGACTACGACACATAGCCTTAGTGCATTGGGAAAATGTTTGATATGAGGTGATTATATTTGAGTATGGAGATGCTTTATGCTGTACTGTATTTGGAGATTAATCTGGTTGCTGTTGTTCTTGTCGGAATAATCGGTATTAAGACTAATGGACTTTCTAAGATGGTAGCTCAGAGGAATTTTGCCATGTCTATTGAGGCGGAGATTCTCTTCTTCTTATCTGATACAGTATATGTTATGGGGGCACATGGATTCTTTCGGGGAAGTCCCGGCTTGATAATGACTGCTAAGTCGGCTTATTTCTTTTCAACGGCATTGATGTGCTATTTTTGGTTTGTTTATTTTGAATATTTGCAGGAATCAAGTTTTGTAGAGAGCAGGAGAAGAGTACGTTTAGCGGCGATTCCGGTGTGTATTATGGCCGTTTTGCTCATATGTAACTTGTTTACAGGATTCTTGTTTTACGTGGATGATAACGGAATATATCAGCGTGGACCGCTGTTTATAGTTCAGTATATCTTAGCGTATGCGTATGTGTTCTTTAGCTGTTTTAGAGCCTTTTTGGGTATATTTGATAAGACTAAATATGCTAAGCGCAGGCAATTAATTGTATTGTCACTTTTTCCGATAGCGCCTGCCGGAGCCGGTGTATTACAGTTTATATACCCGCAGTTGCCGCTGGCATGTGCAACACTTTCTATTACAACTTTGCTTTTGTATTTGGATTGGACAGATCAGGTTATATCTGTAGATCCGCTTACTATGCTTAACAATCGTAAGCAACTGTCATATAGGTACGATAGCTGGGCATCTGTTCACGAGGACGAGAAGGACTTATATCTCCTTATGGTTGATGCTAATCGATTTAAGTCTATTAACGACACTTATGGACATCTTGAGGGTGATGTAGCTTTGATACGTATAGCGGACGCTTTACGTATGGGGTGTCGTGAGTTTGGAAGAAAGAGCAGTATATCAAGATATGGTGGAGATGAATTCGTAGTATTAGCATGGACTGAGAGTACAGGAGGAGAAGAGGAGATTAGACAACTGATAGAGGGAATTAATAAACACCTTGATAGGCTTAACCGCGAAGCTAAGAGTCCTTATGATCTTAAGGTTTGTATAGGGTTTGCCAAGGTTGGTGAATCAGCAGCACTTAAGGATGTGATAGAAGAAGCTGATGCTATGCTTTATGAATATAAGAGGAGATAATATCATAATATTTCTTTAAGTAGATAGACTTATAACAATCCGTTATAAGTCTAACTTATAATTGGCTATAAGCCTTGTATATAAAGGGTTTAACAACTTTTTTCAATTTGAAAAAAGTATTGACATACATAATAGTATGTGATTAAATTACATCGTTCCAATTACTATAAATCCCTGGTGATTAGTAGGACATTGGAACGATATTTTTATCTTATAAACCTATGAAAATGATAGGGATAAAGGGATATGTACAAATAGGAGGAGAGATAATGGCTGTTAAAATCGATTATAACAAATGTATCAATTGTAAGATTTGCTATGAACGATGTCCGGAAGGACTATTTGGTTTAAACGAGCAAGGGCAAGTAATCGTAAAGTATCCAACAGAATGTTGGTTATGTGGTGCTTGCCAGATGGATTGTCCAAAAGATGCAGTTAAAGTTATATATGAAGCCAATGCAAAACCATTTTTTTTAAAGAGAGATGATAAGGAGTAACTAATATGGCATATGAGATTGAGAGATTAAAAACAGATGTCGCTGTTATTGGTGGTGGTCTTGCCGGTTCGCTTGCTGCTATAAGAGCTAAGGAAGATGGCGCTGAAGTTATTGTTCTTGAGAAGGCTAACACCTATAGGAGTGGTAATTCAGGATCCGGTATTGATCACATTTACAGTTATGTACCACCTGTTCATGAGAAGGTTGGATATACCAAGGACTTTATGAAGAGTGATATGTATCAGATTGCGTTAATGGGAATAGGACTTGGCGACAGAAAGATTACAGATCATTTCGTAGATGTAAGTTATGAGAGGGTTTTATCCCTGGAGAAATATGGAATTAACTTTAGGTTTGAAGACAGCCATTTAGCTGACGGTTTTAGATTAGTTCCGCAGTTTCATTCGATTCCTACGAGTTTAAATTTCGACGGAAGAGATATGATGGTTAAGATTACTGAAGGAATGAAGAAAGCCGGAGTCAACATAGTTAATCACGCTCAGGTCGTTAAGATTATTAAAGACACCGAAGGCAGAGCAGCTGGGGCGATAGCAGTATCTGACAGAGAAGAGAAGATATATGTTGTCGAGTCCAAGACTGTCATAATCGCTACCGCAGGTGGTGCCGGAAGGGTTGGCAATAAGGTAAATGTTGAGAATCCTTATTTTGATTTTCCTTCTGCAACAGACAGTGGTTGGGGACACACTCTTGCGATGAATGCCGGAGCTGATGTTATCAATATGGAGTTCATGTTCAAAAACGCAGGACTTGGCTTCCCGCAGTTTATGTTTATGGCCGGTGCTCCTGGTGGAACATGGTGGCCTGCAGCGAGAGTTATTGACGATGAAGGTAATGTTATCATTGAGCGAGTAAAAGATTACAGCATTGATGAGCCTGATTATCTTGAGAAGAACGTTAAGATGATTGATAAGTTTGCACTGCAGAAGACAAGACTTGGAAAGCTTTTAAGCGAAGGTAAGCAGCTGTATGTAGACCTTAAGGAAGCTACTGATGAGGAAGTTGAATACATCAAGTGGAGTATGTCAAACGAAGGCAAATGTTGGTTATATCTTAGAAATCTAGAATACAACAATATAGACCTTCGTGATGTCAAGATACCGTATAGACTTGTTAAACAAGTCATGATTCGAGAAGGTGCGGCTGGTGTATTTGTCAATGAACGCACAGAAACAACGGTTGAGAACCTTTATGCAGCCGGAGATATTATGGGCGGTGCTGCTACTGTAGGTGCTCCTACTGCGGTTGTATTCGGAATTGAAGCAGGGATTCAGGCGGCTAAGAAGTCGAAAGAGTCAACATACAACAATGATGAGACATTTGTACAATCACAGATAAATGAAGTATTAGCTTCTGTCAATAAGCTTAGGGGTAATGAAGGCGGCGAGACCTGGCAGACAGTACTTGACAGTTTGCATATGATAGTACAGACCTTTGGAACTTATCCTTTAACTGACAGTAAGATTAATTCAGCATTAGAGCTTATCAAACAGTTGAAAGCAGATGTTAATATTTATGCTTCTAATGAACATGAATTAACTAGAGCTTTTGAGGTTATTTCTATTATTGAGACAGCGGAAGCTTTGTTTACAGCTGCTGACCTTAGAAAAGAGAATTTTGGACCTTTCAAGAGATATAAAGACAATGACAATAGAATCTATGGTGAGAGAGTTCCAAGTGTATATGATTACCTTCCGGAAGCAATCGAGTATGGTTTGTATAAAGATGCAGATGGTAATATTCAGCATAATATACATAAAACTAACGAAGTCCGTGAAGATATACCATATAAGAAACAATATTTAAACGCACCTTATGTAAGGTGGGATCAACAGATATCATAGGAGGATATTAATTATGAATAAGAATATTCATTTCTCATGATAATGCATGCCCTGATGATTATTCAATATAATAGATACTATAATTTACTGCTGTCATATGCATGACGGCAGTTTTTTTGTCTTTTTCGGTTATATGTAATACCTATATTTAGTGATAGTATATATATATTCCTCATATACGCTTATATATGGTATCATTTTAAATCATACTAAAAAGATAGGAGATAAAAGAATTATGAGTGGTGGTTATTTGGGCTTTAATACATTGTTATTGCATAATGTAAAGGGAAGCTATTCTCACGGTTCTACTCATATTCCGATATATCAGAGCAGCGCTTTTAAACATGAGAGTGCAGAAGAGCTTGAGAAGATATTTACCAACAAATCAATGGGATTCTCTTATACGAGAATCAACAACCCTACTATAGAGGACTTCGAGAAGAGAGTAACAGCTCTTGAGGGAGGAGTTGGCGCAGTTGCTTGTTCCTCCGGGATGTCAGCTCTTTTTAATGCACTGATGAATGTCTTGCAGAGTGGAGATGAGGTTGTTGCTTCTGCCGGACTTTACGGTGGAACGGTTGAACTCTTTACTGAACTTGAGGCTTTTGGAATCACTACTAGATATGTCGCTCATAATCTTCCTGATGAATATGAGAAACTTATAACTGAAAAGACAAGGGTTATATTTGCGGAAACAATAGGCAATCCTAAACTTGATGTGACAGATATTAGTGCGCTTGCCAATGTAGCACATTCACATAATATTCCGCTGATAATTGATAATACCACAGCGACGCCTTATCTTGTTAAGCCTTTATCATTGGGAGCTGATGTGGTTGTTCATTCATCATCTAAGTATATTAACGGTAACAGTGATGCGATAAGTGGAATTTTGATTTCGGGCGGTAAGTTTAAGTGGGACGATAGGTATCCGGGACTTATTCCTTATAAGAAGTTTGGCCCGTTAGCATACATTGCCAAACTTAGAGCGGGATTGTTTAGAAGTACAGGAGGATGCCTTTCACCACAGAATGCATTTCTTAACATATTGGGACTTGAGACTTTGGGACTAAGGTTAGAAAGAGAGTGTGACAATGCATTGGAGTTAGCTCGTCATCTAAAAGAGTTGGATGATAGTTTTGTTGTTAATTATCCGGGATTAGAAGAAAGTGCATATCATAAATTGGCAACTGATCAGCTTAATGGCAGATATGGAGCGATTGTGACAGTTCGTGTTGGCAGCAAAGAGAGAGCATTCGCAATAATGAATGAGATAAAGATTCCTTATATTTTATCAAATATAGGAGATACTAAGACTTTGGTTCTTCATCCTGCATCCACGATTGCAGTGACTCTTTCGAAGGAAGAGCAAGAGCAATCGGGAGTATATGATGACTTGATAAGGATTAGTGTTGGTATAGAAGACATCAAGGACTTAAAAGAAGATTTTACTAACGCAGTTAATAATACAAAATAAGGAGAGATACTATGGCAGATGTAGATTATGCAACTTTAAAAAAGGGCGGTTTTATGCGCCAAAAACATAAGAACAACTTTTCACTTCGCTTGGCAGTTGTAGGAGGCACATTAACTTCAGAGAATCTTAAAAAGATTGCAGAGGTAGCTGATAAGTTTGGTGACGGACATGTACATCTTACGTCAAGACAGGGCGTTGAGATTCCTTTTATCAAGCTTGAAAACATTGATGAAGTTAAGGATGCGCTAGCTGAGGGTGGCTGTAAGCCGGGTGTATGTGGACCGAGAGTTAGGACGGTAACTGCTTGTCAGGGCAGTGAAATCTGTCCAAGCGGTAATATTGATACTTATAACATAGCCTTAAAGTTAAATGACAGATATTTCGGTAGAGAGCTTCCTCACAAGTTCAAGTTCGGTGTGACCGGGTGTCAGAATAATTGTCTTAAGGCAGAGGAGAATGATGTCGGAATAAAGGGCGCTTTAGAGATGAAGTGGAAGTCTGAGGATTGTATCAACTGTGGTCTGTGCGCTAAGGTGTGCCGACTTGATGCAATAAAGATTGAAGACGGTAAGGTAGATGTCGATTACGACAAATGTAACTATTGTGGTCGATGTGTTAAATCGTGTCCTACCGATGCATGGGATAGCGCTCCTGCCTACTGGGTATCGTTTGGCGGAACCTTTGGCAATAACATAAGCATGGGACAGGAACTTGTTCCTCTTATTACTGATGAGGAGCAACTCTTTAGAGTTACAGACGCTGCTATTCAGTTCTTTGATGACAATGCTAAGGCGGGCGAGCGCTTTAAAGTAACTATAGACAGAGTTGGTCTAGATAAGCTTAAAAAAGTTCTTAACGAAGCTTATGAAGGATAAAGAAGATAAAGGAGATATAAGATGGCTGATTTTGAAATAACAGATAGAGTTGATATTACCGATGTTGTGTGTCCGGTAACATTTGTAAAAGCTAAGGTTGCTTTAGAAGAATTAGACGATGGAGATATTCTTGAAGTGAGGTTAAATGATGGAGAACCTTTACAGAATGTTCCAAGAAGTATCAAGGAAGAAGGACATAAGATTCTTAAACTTAATGATAATGAAGACGGTACCTATACATTGATTGTCAAAAAAGTTGAAGAAGATTAACTGTGGAGTTGATGATTAATGATATGTGTAAGTGTTAGCTATAAAAGAACCGGAGCTGAATTAAGACAGCAATTTTCATTTTCTGAAGATCAGACTAAGGCGTTTCTTAAATACTTGATAGACAAGAAGATAATATCCGGTGGTGTTATAGTTTCAACCTGCAATCGAAGCGAATTATATGTCACTGCGAGACAAGACAATTACGGGAAGATAGGATTCTTTTATGCTGATGAAGGAAAGAGTCTTAGAAGGATAGAGGAAGCGTTTTCTGAGTTTAAAGATATATCTCGCAGCATGATTCGTAAGAATTGTCTTTTCTATCAAGGGATAGACGCTGTTCGCCATCTTTTTAAAGTGGTTTCCGGAATGGATTCCATGGTGCTTGGAGAAGATGAGATTCTCCATCAGGTAAAAGAAGCGTATCAATTGTCTCAAGGTATAGGAGCAGTTGATGTTGAAATTAATCTTCTTTTTCAAGGTGCATTTAACTGTGCGAAACTTACCAAGAGTAAGACTCGTATAAAAGAGATGCCTACATCGGTTGGAACACTTACTGCTAACTATATCGAGGATTATCTTCCTAAGGGCCGAAAGGTTCTGGTTATAGGAGCTACAGGCCAGATTGGTTCTATTGTTGCCAAAGATTTGATTGACAAGAATATAAGTGTTATCGGTACAAGTAGAAGGCATAACAAGGGTAATGAGATTATAGAATCTGAGAAGATTACATGGATTGATTACCATAAAAGGTATGACTATATTAACGATGTAGCTGTCATTGTCAGTGCGACTAAAAGCCCGCACTATACCATAACGCTGGATGAATATATTAAATCTAAGAATAGCTCTGATGATGTTTTGATTGTTGATTTATCTGTTCCATATGACATAGACAGAGATATAGAAGATTTAGAAAATGTCAGTTTACTTGGGATAGATTATGTCAAGAACCTGGCTAAGAATAATAATGATATTAAGATAAGTGAAGCTGTTAAGGTTAACGAGATAATTAGTGAATGTGTGGAAGATGTTTTAAAGAAACTATATATCAGGAATTTTAAATCATTGATTGGATCTAATGAGGATTGGTTTGAAAAGATGATTATTTATCTCAAAGAAACCCTTGACAGCAGTACGTTTCTTAGAGTACTAGAGAAGGTTTATGTAGAAGAAAACGGAGGATGATTAACATTGGCTTGTTTTCCGCTTATGGTTGAAGTAGAAGGTAAGACTGTCCTGGTAATAGGCGGTGGAAGAATAGCGCTTCACAAGATAAAGATTCTTATTGATTTTGGAGTTCATATAATCGTAGTAAGCAGGGATTTTTCAGATGAATTAATTGCTCTTTCTAAGATTGAAGAATATAGTATAACGCTTATAAAGCATGATTACGATGATAAGTATCTTATTGCAAATGAAGACGATTTATGTTTTGTTGTTGCAGCAACAGATGATGAAGATGTTCAAACACATATCTCTAACCTCTGTCAATCTAAAGGTATTCCAATAAACGTTGTTGATGTCAAGGATAAGAGTACTTTCTTCTTCCCGGCTATTGAGAAACAAGAAGACCTTGTAATAGCTGTTTCTACAGGAGGTAAGTTTCCGGCGGCGGCAGGATATATCAGAAATAAGATAAAGAAAGCAATACCTTCGTACTATGGAAGATTAGTCGATACATTAGACCGCTATAAAGATTTACTTAGGTCAAAAATAAGTGACTATGATATAAGGAAAAATGTAAGTTATGACCTATTAGAGCAGTGCGACAGTAATTCAGGAGAGCTTTCATTTGAAACCGTTAATAAGCGTTTATCGGATTTAGGAGAAGGATAATCTATGAGTAACAGAACAATTAGAATAGGAACCAGAGGTAGTAAGCTTGCTCTTATCCAGACCGAAATGGTTGAAAAAGCGCTAAAGAAGAAGTTTCCTAACATCGAGACTGAAAGGGTTATTATTAACACCAAGGCAGATAAGGATAGAGTAACGCCTCTTCCTGAGTTTAAAGGCAGCGGTGTTTTCGCTAAAGAATTAGAATATGCTCTTATGTCAGGAGAGATAGATATCGCAGTACACAGTGCCAAGGATATGTCGGTTAATATTCCTGAAGAGCTTAGAATTCTTGCAACTCTTGTCAGAGCAGATGTCAGAGATGTGTTGGTATACAGAAAAGATCTTGGAGAGAATATAGAAGACATAAAAGGCAGGATTATTGTCGGAACTGATAGCCCCAGAAGGCAGTATCAACTTAATAGGATGTATCCGCTTTTTGAATGTAAGAGTATCAGGGGTAACGTTCCTACCAGAGTTGATAAAGTAAAGAATAAAGAATATGACGCTACGCTACTTGCGGCAGCTGGACTTATCAGGCTTAATCTCTTAGAAGATAAAGAGCTTAATTATCATTTCTTTGATGAAAATGAAATCTTGCCCGCAGGCGGCCAGGCGATTATTGCGATAGAAGGTCGAACTGATGATGAGATAGCACCATATATAGAGGCTATTAAGGATGAGGCGTCGTATTTGGAGTTGATGACAGAGCAGAAGATATTAAGAGATTTGAATGCGGGATGTCATGAACCTTTGGCAGTGAGAGCGAAGGTTGAGGGGGATAAGCTTAGTATTGATGCGTCTAAGGCATTTGGTGAGGGGGATGAACTTGTGGTTAGGACTGCTCATCAAGAAGGGGATTTTAAGGAATATGTAGAACTTGCTGAGAAGATAGTTAGGGAGCTCACAATTTAATGTCATTCTGAGCGCAAGCGAAGAATCTTAGAGGAAGTTATTATGAGTAAAGTGTACCTAGTTGGGGCGGGGCCGGGGGATCCGGACCTAATAACCCTTAAAGGACTTAAGTTAATAGAACAATGTGACTGTATCATTTACGACAGATTATCAAGCTATGAACTTCTTTCACATACAAGTAATGATTGTGAGAAGATATATGTCGGCAAGGAACCCGGCAGACATTATCGCAAGCAGGAAGAAATCAATGAGATAATAGTTGATGCTGCAGGCAGACATGATATTGTCGTTCGCTTAAAAGGTGGAGATCCCTTTGTGTTTGGCAGAGGCGGTGAAGAGATTGAGAAGCTTATAGATAATGATATTGCCTACGAGGTGGTTCCCGGAATCACTTCAGCAATTGCTGTTCCTTTAAATGCAGGGATTCCGGTAACTCATAGAGAGGTTGCAAGAAGTTTTCATGTAATAACCGGGCATAGAAAGGATGACGAGCTTTTAGAAGAGATAGATTTTGCTAATTTAGCAGATACTGAAGGAACTTTGATATTCCTCATGGGGCTTTCTAATCTTTCAACTATTGTTAAGGGCTTGATTGATAACGGTAAGCCACATTATACGCCTGCCGCCGTAATAAGCGAGGGAACGACGGTATATGAAAAGACTGTAAGAGGAACACTTTCGGACATAGTATCTAAGGTAAGAGAAGAAGGGATTAAATCACCTGCAGTAATAGTGATAGGAGACACAGCAGCTAAGAATTATCATTATGATGAGTATTCAGATAAGGCGACATCATTTGACAAAAAAGACGATGAGAAGATTGTAGGAGTCACGGCTACAGCATCACTTTACCGAAAGATATCGGATACATTTGCCAAAGAAGGTGTTAAGACAGCGCTTTTATGTGATATGGAAGTAGTTCTTGATAAAGAGGCGATTGATAGTCTTAAGGGTATTGTAGTCGGAGATGGCATAAAAGAATACACCTGGATATTGTTTACAAGCAGAAATGCAGTGACTCTGTTTTTTGAAATGCTCCTTAAAGAAAGAATAGATTACAGAGTATTATCAGGAGTTAAGTTTGCGGTACTTGGTGAGGGAACTAAGCAGGCTCTTGGCAGATATGGATTTTCAGCAGATTTTATTCCGTCTAAGTACACATTAAGGACTTTGTGTTGTGAGTTTGAAAATGTTGTCAATGTGAACGATAAGATTCTTATTCCCAGAGCTAAGCAGGGAAGTGAAGAGTTAAAAGAGTGGAAGGACAGATGGAAAGCCAAGAGTACAGTCATTGAAATATATGATGTCAGAGGCCGGAAAACTGAGCATTTTAAGCATCTTAAGTGTATGTCGCACCTAGTATTTGCGAGTGCATCCGGTGTTACGGCTTTTATGAATGAGTTAAAAGAACGCGATATAAGTATACCTTCTGATATTAAAAAGGTATGTATAGGAGAGGTTACATCGTCTAGGTTGAAGAATTACGGGGAGTGTATAGATGCCGTTTCATCCGTACAGAGTGTGGATGGATTGTTAAGGGCGATTAAAGATCTGTGATACGTGAGGAAACTATATGTTTAGAATGAGAAGACTTAGAGTAAATGAGACAATGAGGCGATTGGTAAGAGAGACTAAAGTCAGTGTTGATGATTTGGTTTGTCCGATATTTGTCAAAGAAGGTAATGATATAAAGGAACCGGTTGACTCGATGCCGGGAATATATCAGTGGTCGATTGACAGGATTGATGAAGAGCTTGATGTAATTTCGAAGCTTAATATTCCAGCAATTCTGCTCTTTGGTATACCAAAGAAGAAGGATGAACTGGGAAGCGAAGCTTATAATGACGAAGGAATAGTGCAAAAGGCAATAAGACATATCAAGGAGAAGAACAAGGATTTGTTGGTAATCGCTGACGTTTGCCTATGTGAATACACTTCTCATGGGCATTGTGGAGTGGTACATGATCACGATGTAGATAATGATGAGACATTGGAACTTCTCGGCAAGATGGCTGTCAGTGTTGCTAAAGCGGGAGCGGATATTATTGCGCCATCTGACATGATGGACGGAAGAGTAGAGTTTATCAGAAAGGCACTTGATGATAACGGTTTTGTCAACAGGAGCATTATGGCATACAGCGCTAAGTTTGCATCAGCTTATTATGGACCTTTTAGGGATGCTGCAGATTCTGCTCCTTCATTTGGAGACAGAAAGACATATCAGATGGACTATTGTAACGGCAAAGAGGCGATAAGAGAGTGTTTTAGCGATATTGATGAGGGCGCTGATATTATTATGGTTAAGCCGGGATTGGCGTACCTTGATGTCTTAAAAAGCATCTCAGAACAGACAGAATACCCTTTGGCTGTCTACAATGTGAGCGGTGAGTATTCTATGGTAAAGGCAGCGGCTCGTAACGGGTGGATAGATGAGAAGAGAATTGTGATGGAGAATATGATTGCAATGAAGAGAGCCGGAGCGAAGATTATTATTACTTATCATGCTCTTGATGTAGCCAAGTGGCTTAATGAAAGTAATTAAAGGAAGGTGCATTATGAGTTTGGATTCTAGATCTAAGACACTTTTTGATAAATCCAAAAGAATAATTCCCGGTGGAGTAAACAGCCCTGTCAGAGCGTTTTATAGTGTTAACAGAACACCGTTTTTTATAAGTCATGCCAAAAGAAACAAGATATATGATGTGGATGACAATGAATATACCGATTATGTGTGTTCCTGGGGACCTATGATTCTGGGGCATGCTGATGATAGAGTGGTAGACGCAGTTAAAAAGGCTTGTGATGATGGATTGTCATTTGGCGCACCAACAGCTAAGGAGGAGATTCTTGCTAGCCTTATTGTAGATACAGTTCCTGCTATTGAAAAAGTAAGACTTGTAAGTTCAGGGACTGAAGCATGTATGAGTGCTATAAGGGTGGCAAGAGGATATACCGGTAAAGACAAGATAATTAAGTTTAGAGGATGCTATCACGGACATTCAGACGGGATGTTGGTTAAAGCGGGCTCGGGTGCATTGACCGGATCTGTTCCGGACAGCCTCGGGGTTCCGAAAGGTTACGCGGATGACACGCTTGTTGCTGAATATAACAATCTTCGGTCTGTTGAGGAGTTGTTTAATGAGAATAAAGACCAAGTAGCTGCTGTTATAGTCGAGCCGGTTGCTGCCAATATGGGAGTAGTTCTTCCTGACAAAGGCTTTTTAGAGGGTCTAAGGGAGATTACTAAGAAGAATAACGCCTTGTTGATATTTGATGAAGTTATAACCGGATTTAGGCTGTCTTTGGGAGGTGCAGGTGAATACTATGGTGTTAAACCGGATCTGGTTACCTTAGGCAAGATAGTGGGAGGTGGAATGCCGTTAGCTGCCTATGGAGGCGCTAAGGAGGTAATGGATGTTGTAGCACCTCTTGGAGGGGTATACCAGGCTGGAACGCTTTCAGGTAATCCTATTGCGACAACTGCCGGCATAGAGACACTCAAGATTCTTATCGAAGAGAATAAGAATGGGTTGTACCAAAGGCTTGAAGATATGGGAAAGCACCTTGCAGTAGGAATTAGATTCGTGCTTGGTAACAAAGTGCATGTCAATCAGATAGGATCATTACTTTCAGTATTTTTTACTGATGTTGATGTAAATGACTACGAAACAGCTATATCATCTGATACTGATAAGTATGCAGTGTATTTTAATGCTATGCTTGATAAGATGATATATCTTGCACCTTCTCAGTTTGAAGCAATGTTTATATCAGCAGCGCATAGCGATAACGATATTGATGATTTTATCAAGAATGTTGAAGAGATTAAGGAGATATTATGAGCAGACAGGTTGTTTTAACAAGATGTCCTATTGGAAGTGCATCTGAGATAGCATTACAAAAAGGCTGGTTAAAGACAGCATTTAATGAATTAGACGCTGATCTTGAACTACTACAAAACTTAGATCCTAAAGAGCAGATTAAGCATTTTACTCAGGAGAGCCCGTTATGGTTTAGAGAAGGCGGCAATATTCCGCCTATATGGGCTATGTCTAACGGTGATAGGACCAAATTACTTGGACTTACAATGATTAATCAGACACACGCGTTGATGGTTAGAACTGATACCGATTATAAATTGCCTGATGATCTTAAAAAGCTTAAATTCTCGGTTCCTAAGTCTGATGTGGAGAGGGTAGATTTCTGGCAGGCTATGGTGCTTAGAGGTTATAATTCGGTGTTTAAGCATTATGGAGTTGATGAGTCGGAGATAACATTTGTCGACATAAAAAAAGGTAATAATAAAGCTGCGAAACATCTTGATAAGGGGAATATAGTTTTCAAATTTAACAAGGATAATGATACAGTTTTACAGCATGAAGAAGAGTTAATAGCCTTAAGAGAAGGAAAGATAGATGTGTTTTTAGCTCACGGCGCTCTTGCTCATGAGATTAAGGACAAGAAACTTGCTAAAATCCTTATAGATATTTCTAAGGAAGATATAGATAACACTAACAATATCTATCCTTCGGTTATCACGGTAAATGAAGAATTTGCCAACAATAATAGAGATATAGTTGTCAGCTATTTAACTGAAACGCTAAGGGCAGCTAAGTGGGCCCAAAGCCATAAGAACGAGGTTGATGAGATATCGGCCAAAGGTCAATATGGAACTACGATTAAACAGGTGTTAGAAGCAAGAGATCCTGATTACTATCTGTCGTTTACCCCGGGATTTACAGATGAAGCTGTTAATGCGCTGAAGTCACAGAAAGAATTCCTACTTGAGCGTGGATTTATTAAGAACGACTTTGATATAGATAGCTGGTTAGCTCCTGAATATTTAGAGGAAGCTAAACAAAGGTTGGATGATTAACTGATAACACTCTAAAGAATATAATGGATAGTTGTCCTTTATATATATACTAAAACAATATGAAATGGAGGCATATTAATATGTTATTTACAATTGCAGGCGAAAAAAAAGAGTATGAAGAGGGAATTACTTTAGATAACCTCATAATAAAAGAGGAGATAGATAATCCGGAGTATGTTACGGTTACTATCAATGATGAGTTTATTGATAAGGAAGCCTTTGGTACGACTGTTATCAATGAAGGCGATGCGGTAGAGTTTTTATATTTTATGGGCGGAGGTGCTAACTAATGGCATTTTCTAATGAACAGCTTGAAAGGTATTCACGCCATATAATTCTTAAAGAGGTTGGCGTGAAGGGCCAAAAGAAGCTTTTAAACGCCAAAGTGTTAATTATAGGAGCAGGCGGTTTAGGCGCTCCTGCTGGATTGTATCTTGCAGCAGCAGGTGTAGGAACTATAGGAATTGTTGATGCTGATGTTGTAGACTTGTCTAATCTTCAAAGACAGGTTATTCATACAACAGAAGATGTAGGTAAGAAGAAGGTTGAGTCGGCTAAAGAGACTATGCAGGCTATTAATCCTGATGTTACCGTTAACACTTACCACACTTTTATTACATCAGCTAATATTATGGATATTATTAAAGACTATGATTTCATAATAGATGGTACAGATAATTTCCCGGCAAAGTTCTTGATAAATGATGCGTGTGTTATGGCAGGTAAACCGTTCTCACATGCGGGTATTATACGCTTTAAGGGGCAGTTGATGACTTATGTTCCGGGAGAAGGTCCATGCTATAGATGTGTGTTTAAGAATCCACCTCCAAAAGATGCAGTTCCAACATGTAAGCAGGCCGGTGTTATAGGCGCTATGGGTGGCGTTATAGGTAGTCTGCAAGCTATGGAGGCTGTTAAGTACATTATCGGACAGGGTGAGTTGCTTACAGGCAAGCTCTTAACTTATGATGCTCTTAAGATGGAGTTCCATAGTGTTAAACTTCCTACTAATTGCAATTGCGCTGTGTGTGGTAAGAATCCGACTATAACAGAGCTTATTGATTACGAACAGGCTGTGTGTGAGTGGAAACCCGGTCAATAAAAGAATGAAACAGAGGATATGATATGAGCGATATTAAGATAATTATGAAAAAGGAAGATTACAGAAACATTTTAGATCATTGTAAAAAAGGACTTCCTAACGAGGCGTGCGGTTTGCTTGCCGGTACAGTTGATGGAAATGTCAAAACGGTTACGAAGGTATATCTTCTTACGAATACGGACAATAGCAATGAGCATTTTTCAATGGATCCCAAGGAGCAGTTTGCAGCTCTTAAAGATGCAAGGAGTAATGGATATGGTCTTATAGGCAATTTTCATTCTCATCCCGAAAGCCCGTCAAGACCTTCAGAGGAAGACAAGAGGCTTGCGTTCGACCCAACATTTGAATACCTGATACTTTCTTTACAGGACATAGATAATCCTGTACTAAAGGCATTTAAGGTTGATAAGGAGAAGAATGTAACTATACATGAGATTGAATATATATAATTACATTAGGAACGAGATATGCTAGAAACAGTTATGGAGAGTTGTAGGCTAAAATTACCTATAACTCTCCATAACTTTTATTATGACATGAATTAGGGGAATTATAAGCGCATATTGACTTATAATTCCCTTAAAATGTATAATGTAGGTATGACTAAATGTGATACTATGGCGGGATGAAAAAGAGATATCTTAATTAGGAGTATAACTATGAGCAGAATATCTTTTATTGATACGGAAGTTAGTGTATATGATAAGAAAGTGCATGATTATGGCGCTGTGGGAGAATCCGGAGATAAGATTCATTCGACATCATATGACAGCTTTTTACAGTTTATATCTGATTCAGAATATATTTGTGGTCACAATATTATTGATTTTGATCTTAAGTTTATTACATTACCTAAAGACTATAAAGTCATTGATACTTTATACCTTTCTACGCTTTTGTTTCCTAATAAACCATATCATAAGCTGGTTAAAGATGATAAGCTTATGACAGATCAACTAAATAATCCGTTAAATGATGCAATTAAGTCAAAGGAATTGTTTTATGATGAGATCAATGCATTCCTTGCGCTGGATGAAGAAATCAAACAGTTATACTATGTTTTATTAAGCAATAATAGGTACTTTTCTGCATTTTTTAAATATATTGGTTATAAGATATCTAATATAACAATTACAATTTCTGATAAGTTTAGTGGACTGATTTGTGAAAATGCACCTTTGGCAGAATTTATTAACAATAGTCCGGTTGAATTAGCTTATTGTTTAGCACTTATAACAACGGATAATAAGCATTCCTTGTTCCCTCGATGGATATTGAAGAGGTTTCCTAAAGTCGAGTATATTTTGAAACAACTGACCAATACACCGTGTCGTAAATGTAGATATTGTAATACAAGACTTAATCCGGTGAAGTATCTTAATAAGTATTTTGGATATGAAAGTTTTCGTACTTATGAAGGAGAGGCATTGCAAGAAAATGCTGTAAATGCAGCTGTTGATAATAAATCGCTTCTTGCTATATTCCCTACTGGTGGTGGGAAGACGTTAACATTTCAGATACCGGCTCTTATAGCAGGTGAGACTGCAAGAGCCCTCACTGTCGTTATATCACCGCTGCAATCGTTGATGAAGGATCAGGTTGATAATTTAGAGAAATTGGGAATTCCAGATGCTGTAGCTATTAATGGCTTATTAAGTCCTATAGAAAGAGCTGAAGCAATAGATAGAGTTAGATCTGGAGTGGCTTCTATTCTCTATATAGCACCAGAGTCTTTAAGGTCAAAGATTATTGAGAATCTGCTTTTAGAACGTCATATTAATAGATTTGTCATAGATGAAGCACATTGCTTTTCTGCCTGGGGACAGGATTTTAGAGTTGATTATTTATACATTGGTGATTTCATAAAGAGCATTGAAGAGAAGAAGAATAATAAAACAAGGATACCAATTTCTTGCTTTACCGCTACAGCTAAGCCTAAAGTTATCAGTGATATAAAAGACTATTTTAAAGAGAAGCTTGATTTGAATCTTGAGTTATACGCAACGAATGCTGCAAGAAGTAATCTTAGGTATGAAGTTATTTTTAAAGAAACTGATGAAGATAAATATGATGCGTTAAGGGCACTTATAGAACAGAAGAAATGTCCGACAATAGTGTTTGTTTCTCGTACTAAGAGAACTGTTGAATTAGCTGAGAGACTTTCTAAAGATGGCTATAAAGCTTTGCCTTTTAATGGCAAGATGGCATCAAGTGATAAGCAAGCCAATCAAGAAGCCTTTATAAATGATGAGGTACAGATTATAGTAGCAACCTCAGCGTTTGGAATGGGTGTAGATAAGTCCAATGTTCGCTTGGTTATTCATTATGATATTTCCGATTCTCTAGAGAATTATATACAGGAAGCCGGAAGAGCGGGTAGAGATCAGTCAATAAACGCTGATTGTTACATTCTGTTTAATGACGATGATTTAAATAAGCATTTCATCCTTTTAAGTCAGACAAAGCTTAGTATCAGTGAGATTCAACAGGTATGGAAGGCTATAAAGGATATGACACCATATCGCCCAAGTATATGTTGTTCTGCCTTGGAGATTGCCAGAAAGGCGGGATGGCAGGAAGGCAAAATGGATGTTGAGACAAGAGTGAGAACAGCTATTAATGCCCTTGAAAGTGCCGGATATATAGTTCGTGGCAAGAATTCACCACAAGTATATGCAGATAGTATTATTGCATGTAGTGCTATTGAAGCGAATACTATTATTGACAGCTCACCTAGATTCACAGATGATAACAGAGATATTGCGAAACGTATATTTAATTCTTTGATATCCAGCAAAAGAAAATCTTTGGCCGATAATGGAGAAGCAGAGTCTAGAGTTGATTATTTAGCAGATAATCTTGGTATTGAGAAAAGTGAAGTGATTCACTCTATTCAATCATTAAGAGAGGCGGGAATACTTGCCGACTCTAAGGATATAACTGCGTATATTTATAAATCTAGTACGGTTAACAAGTCTATGCATGCCCTAAGACGATTTAGAGCATTGGAGAGATTCTTGCTTTCCTACATGGAGAATGACAATTCATGGACTAACTATAAAAAAATTAATGATGCAGCTATAAAGTCAGGAATTAAACTAAGCACGGTAAAGAATATAAGGCAATTGTTTTATTACTGGTCTATAAGGAACTATGTGAAAAAAGAGCAGGATCTGGCAACTGATAATGTAGCTATATCATTTTCAAGAGATATATCGGAAATAAAACAGATTCGACAAAAGAGCGAGAATATATCTGAGTTTATTATCGATTACTTATTTGATAAAAGCTTTGATAATGCTGTCAATACAGAAAAAGCATATGTAGAGTTTTCTGTAATTGAACTAAAGGAAGCATATAATACAGAATCTAAGACTCATATTACCTGTTCGGATATTGAAGAGGCATTACTTTTTCTATCTAAAATAGGTGCTCTTGATTTAGAGGGAGGTTTTCTTGTGCTTTATACCGGTATGGAGATTACCAGATTGGTTACGGACAATAAGATAAAGTACAAGATTGATGATTATAAGCAACTTGATGAGTATTATAAACTTAAGATACAGCAGATACATATTGTGGGTGAATATGCCAATATGATGGTAAAGGATTATAATGCTGCTCTTAAGTTTGTAAATGACTATTTTCAGTTGGAATACAAGAAGTTTATATCTAAATATTTTTCAGGCAGCAGGTCGGAGGAGATTAAGCTTAATGTAACGCCAGCGAAATATCATATGTTATTTGATGAATTGTCATCGAGACAGCTTGAGATTATTAATGATGACACATCTAAGCATATAGTAGTTTCGGCAGGACCGGGTAGTGGCAAAACTAAACTATTGGTTCATAAGCTAGCTGCTCTGTTAATGCTAGAAGATGTTAAGCATGAACAATTGCTTATGTTAACATTTTCAAGAGCTGCAGCGATTGAGTTTAAACATAGGCTTCGTATGCTTATAGGTAATGCTGCTAATTATATTGAGATAAAGACTTTTCATTCGTATTGTTTTGATATTCTTGGTATGGTTGGAAGTATAGGAGAATCGCCTAATGTCGTTAGTGATGCTCTTGATAAGATCAAAAATAATGAGGTTGATCCGGTTCGTATCAGTAAAACAGTACTGGTAATAGATGAAGCACAGGATATGGATGAGAAAGAATACGAACTTGTAGAAGCTTTGATGAATTTCAATGACGACATGCGAGTTATAGCGGTTGGTGATGATGATCAGAATATATACAGGTTCAGAGGAGCGGATTCTAAGTATCTAAAGTCATTTATAACTGAACATGGAGCGAAACAGTATTCATTGATTGACAATTATAGGAGCGATAAGAGTGTAGTTGGTTTTGCTAATCATTTTGTTCAAATGTTACCTGAAAGAATGAAGAGCGAAGATATTAAACCGATTTCTGTCAATAATGGTATGGTTAGAATGGTAAAACATTGCGATAGAAACATAGAACTTGCAGTGTGTGCAGAAGTAAGAGCTTTGGATTTAAAGGGATCAACTTGCATATTGACATCAACCAATGAAGAAGCACTGATTGTTCTTGGTACACTAGAGCAAATGTGTATTCCCGCTAAACTGATACAATCGATAAATATGCTTAGAATAACTGATATAGCTGAGATTCGCTATTTTCTAAAGAAGCTTAAGGTTTCTGATGCTTCACCTACTATTAGTAATAAATGTTGGAATGAAGCAATTGATTCCTTGAATGATAGATATTCAGAGAGTGAGTGTCTGTTGATTGTTAATCGTATCTTGAAAACATTTGAGGAGAATTATCCAAAGAAATACAAGAGTGATTTGGATATGTTTCTTCATGAGTCAAGGATAGAAGATTTTTATACAGACGAGCAAGGCGTAATTACGGTTTCAACGATGCATAAATCTAAAGGTAGAGAATATGATAATGTTTTTATGCTTGTAAAGAAAGCAGTATTTGATGATGAGAATGATATTCGCAAACTGTACGTTGCTATGACAAGAGCTAAAAAATCACTATACTTACATTATTGTGGTGATGAATTTGACAGGTTTACAAAGTATGCTGATAAGTTTATAAAAGATGATACGCATTATCCAAAGTCCGCTAAAATTATATCTCAAATGACACATGAAGATGTATTTCTTAATTTCTTCAAAGATAAAAAGAGGTTGATATTATCATTAAGAAGCGGAGATAAGTTAAAGCTAAAGGGTGACAAATTATACGCAAGTATAGATGGTAGTGATAAAGCGGTGTTACAGTTTTCTAAAAAATATAGAGAGCAGGTAGAAAAGTATAAGATGTCAGGATACGTTCCGTGTGATGCTGTTATTAGATATATCATGGCGTGGAAAGGTAAAGAAGATGTTGAAGAAAATGCAATAATTTTGGCTGATGTTCATTATACCAGAGTGCATAATTAAGGAGGATACATAAGTGCGAGAATACATATTACTTCTGCCTATTCTTTTTATAATTCATGACATGGAGGAGATTATTGGGTTTGAGAGGTTTTATAAGAAGAATGGGGATCTGTTTGAGAAGTTCCCTAAGATAACGATGAGATTTAAGGGAGTTAAGGCAGATGCATTTGCATTAGCGGTATACGAAGAATTTATTCCGTTCTTTGGAGTGAGCATTTTAGCTTACTATTTTCCGGGAAAGGTGCTGTATGCTTTGTGGTATTCACTTATGTTAGCGTTGACGTGGCATTTTGTTATGCACATCGGGCAGAGTATTATCATTAAGCGACTTGTTCCTTCGCTAATAACAAGCATCATCTGTCTTCCGTTTGGTGTGATTATATTATGTAAATGCGCCGAATTTATAGTGTTTGATGTCATGACAGTGCTACTGATAGCTGTAGGAATTATATTTATGGTTGTCAACCTGTTTATTGCGCATATTATTATGCATAGATACAATGATAAAGAGTAATATACCAGCCTGATGGCTGGTTTTTTTATGCGGTAAACCCCTATGAATAGTGAGGTTTGACGATTGATATAAGTACATCTTATAGCAAATTATAATATTTACATATTTGCCAAAACCTTATTTAGCCTTTATAGTGGTTAATGTCAAGAGACCAAATTGACACACACATAATACGGAGGAATGATTATGAGTGATGAACAAGATAAAAGCGGTTTGAACACAAACCAGATTAATACGTTGAACAGGTTGATTGATGGTATGAAGTTTGGGACAATTACAATTATTGTTCAAGACGGAAAGATTGTTCAGGTTGACAAAACAGAAAAGCACAGATTGTAAAAAGTTCAACTGACCGGACAACCGGAGGTTGCATTTGATACGTTTCTTTTAAACGTTTCATTTGTGACCTCTTTTTATTTTATGAAGATCAATTTAAGTCTTTTACATTGGAGTTGATGGGAGAATTAATTGATTTTCAATTATACATTAAGGAGGGAATGATAAAAATGTCAGTTAAAGATCAGTTGTGGGATGAACTGAAGATTAAGAGTTTCTTGTGTGTGAAGGGTGTAGGCATCACCGATAAGGCGAACGAGGAACTTAAAAGTCGATTAGGAAAGGATTTGTTGGAGTTTGTATATGATTTATATTTGAATCAGTATAACGAAGCGCCACTTATTCCACAAGAGTTTCTTACACCGAGCGGTTTGATTGTTCCGTTTAAGTACGAGAAGGATGCAAAATATAAGGTTGATCTTGATGGTGATAAATATATTTTAGTTGATGGTAATGGCAATAAAGTGTTTGATGTTAAATTACCTGAAAGACCGGAGTATTACAAAGGCATTGCATCTGACGGCAAAGAACTAAGAACGATAGCCAAGTTAATCTGTGGTGATACGATGGGAGTTTGTTATAGTAACGAATGCGCTTATAAGGATAAAGGATTAGATTGCCTGTTCTGTAGTATCAACAAAGGTAATCGAGAGGTATTCTGGAAGAATCCAAAGCAGATTGCTGAAGCGGTTGCTGCCGCATATAACGAAGGTGTGGTAAAAAAGATTCACTTTACCGGTGGTGTAGTGCCGGAGAGAAGAGAGCTTGATTATTACATAGATACAATGGAAGCTATAGATGATGCGCTTCCGGAAGGACATGATGCAGTAGCTATTGCTGAATGTGCAGCTCCAAGTGATTTAGAGTACCTTGATCGCTTGAAAGAGCAAGGCTTTAAGAGTGTATCAATGAACTTAGAAATCTGGGATAAGAATATATATAAGACAATCTGTCCCGGAAAGAGTAGTCGTGAAGGGGGTTGGGAGCATTGGGTAGAAGCTTTAGAGTATGCTGCAAATGTATTTGGTAGAGGTTACTCAAGTTCAAATTTTGTTATAGGTATTGAACCGGCAACTTTGACTTTAGACGGAACCAAATATCTATCTGAAAAGGGTGTTACAGTTTCTTATAGTTATCTTCAACCAAAAGCAGGAACAGCCTTTGAAGGAATGACAACACCCGACACCTTGTGGTATGTAGATATGTGTCATAAACTTGTTGAGATTCAGAAGAAGAATGGAATTGGATACAAACAAGTATATGAGACAACGGCTAGAAAAGATGATATAGCTAATGATATCTATAGAATTGAAGAGGAATTATTGCCAGTATTTGGCTGTAATGAATATGAACCAAAGAAAAGTATATATGGAGGAAATTAATTATGAAAAAGATTAAATTTAAAAGAAGTTTATTGGCATTGATACTGACAACAGTTCTTGCAGTATCGTTTGTTGGATGTGGAAGTAAGACAGAGAGTAAGAACTCTGTTTCAAGCAACAAGAGTGAAAACAGTAAAGAAACTAAAGGTGAGACAGGAGATGTTCCGTCAGATGATGACACAGTAGTTATAGCTATTACAGGTTTTAATACAGAGGATTTATCGCCTATAAGTACTGACTTTTTTACAAAGGATAATGTAGTTCATCCTTTGTTTGATAGCTTGTTGGATATCGATGAAGACAGAAACATTGTTCCAGAGATTGCAGAAAGCTATGAGGTTAATAAAGATTACACTCAGATTACATTTGTAATACGTGATGGTGTTAAGTTCCATGATGGTTCGGATGTTACTGCAGAGGATGTAAAGTATTCAATCGAGAGATATGCCAAGGATGATTGTGCATGGGGATCAAGCCTTCGCGTGTTGTTTGATAAGGTTGAAATAGAAGGAGATAATAAAGTAACCGTAAGCTTTAAATCTTCTGAACCACAGATTGTACAGTATTTTACAGCACATTATAACACTTTAGGCGTCGTCCTTCCTAAGGATTACATTGAGAAGGTTGGAGAAGAAGAGTTCCGTAAGCATCCAATTGGAACAGGCCCATATAAATTTCTTGAGTCTGAGTCCGGTTCCTCTATTACATTTGAAGCTGTAGAGGATCATTGGAGATTAGTTCCAGAGTTTAAATTCTTGAAGATATTAGAGGTTGCTGACGGAAGTACCAGACTTTCAATGTTAAGAGGTGGCCAGGTTGACTTGATCCAGGCAAGCTTTGATGACCTTGATAGCTTAGAGAGCGATTCTAATATTCATTTGTTAGATATTAAGGGTGAGAGAATGTCCGGTATCTATTTCCAGGGAACATGGAAGGATACAGGTGAGGCAACTCAGAATGTCAAGGTTAGAGAGGCTATTGACTATGCTATCAATCGTCAGGAGATTGCTGATGAGTTCTTTAGTGGATATGCAAAGCCTGAGAAGTATTGGAAAGTATCTGATGCCGGTGAGAACTGGGATCCTTCATGGAAGGCTACAGAGTATAATCCGGAGAAGGCTAAGGAATTATTGAAAGAGGCTGGATATCCTGATGCATTTGAAAAGCCAACCATTCGTTTCTATACTCAGCCTGAGCGTGCTTATCAGATCAAACTTACTGAGCTTGTAGCAAGCTATCTTCAGGCAGTTGGATTACAGGTTGAGATTATTCAGCATGATACAGCAACGCTTGAGAATCTTCTTTTAGTACAGGATTTAACAGATGAAGCATATGGTGCTATGGGATTACAGACATCACCGGTATTGACATCTGATGGTATATTAAGTCGTTCACAGTATAATTTCTATGCTACTGATGGATCAGAGACATTGAATCACACTGACAAAGAGATTGATGAGTGGTATAAAAAAGGAAGAGCAAGTCTTGATGTTAATGAGAGAAATGAATACGATAACAAGATTTTGCACCGTATAAATGATGAAAACAAACTTTTCTTAGGATTGAACTATATTGATACTATTTGGGCAGCTTCTTCAAAGGTTGGAGATTGGGATGCGTATAACAAACCGGGCTCATTTGCCTTAACATACTCATCTATTACAAAAGCTGATAAATAAGAGGTTTAAAGTAAAATATGACTAGATTCGTTATTAAGAAGTTATATCAATCTATTATTACTATATTTATAGCTACTCTTTTGATATTTGTTGTAATTAGGCTTATGGGTGATCCGTCTGTGGTATATGTTCCACAGACGGCTGAGCCTGAGGCTAAGCAGGAATTCATTACTCGTATGGGCTTAGATAAACCCGTTGCTGAACAGTTCGTGATGTATATTGTTGGTTTATTACACGGAGATCTTGGAGAGTCCTTTTCTACTAAGGGACCTGTTTCAGAATTAATCGGAAGCAGGCTTCCAAATACTTTGAAACTTGCAGGGGCAACAATGTTTTTTGCAATTTTACTGGCTTTTATAGAGGGATTGCTTTCGGTAATATATAGAAATAAGTTCTTAGATAAGATTCTAATGTTGTTTTATTCAGTAGGGCAATCAACTCCAATGTTCCTTTTGATGATTGTAGCGATTCATATCTTTAGCGTGAAACTGGGAGTGCTTCCTGCCAGCGGAATGGAAGGGATAAGCAGCTATATCTTGCCGGTTGGTATATCAAGCATTTTGCTTTCGACAATACTTGCACCGATTCTAAGAGCCAGTATGCTTGATTCATTAAAATGCGATTATGTTAAGATGGCAAGACTTAAGGGTGTAGGAGAGAAGACCATAGTTGTTAAACATTGCCTGATCAATTCAATTCCGCCGATGTTATCAATGATTTCTGTAATGTTTGCAAGTCAATTGACAGGAACGTTGATTGTTGAATCTATTTTTGCATGGCCGGGCATTGGTTTTTTAGCTTATCAGTCGATTATGCAGCGTGATTTTCCTGCAATCCAGGGGCTGGTTATAGTAATGACTGCAATGGTAATAATAGTTAATATTGTTGCTGATTTAATACAGGCAGCAATTGACCCAAGAATCAGATTATAAAGGAATTAACAGGAAGGAGTCAGATAAGTTGAAGAAGAAAAAGGCTAAAAAGAATAAATATAGAATTCCTGTTATTTCTGTAATAATTATAGCTCTGTTTGTAATAAACGGATTGATTGGTCGGTATATAGTTTTTCAGGACCCTTATCTAACATCACTTTCTGATAAGAATCTTGAACCATTTATCCTCGGTGGCAAAAACATTGCTTACATATTCGGAACTGACTATCTGGGCAGGGATGTGCTAAGTAGAATCATGATTGGAAGCAGAATATCACTTTATGTGGCTGTAGTTGCTATTATTGTGGGTGGTGGAATAGGAACGATTCTCGGTCTCTTTGCAGGATATATAGGTGGAGCATTTGACAGCGTACTTATGAGAGTATGTGATGCTATGCTTGCGTTTCCTAGTATAATTCTGGCGATGCTCTTGGGAATAGTACTTGGTTCAGGATTTTCATCCGTTGTACTTGCAATAGCTTTATCAATCTGGACAAGATATGCCAAGATTATAAGAGGGCAGGTTCTATCGATAAAGAACAATAATTACATTTTACAGGAACAATTAATTGGTGCATCCGTACCTCGTATATTGTTTAAGCATATTCTTCCGGGATTGTGGAACATACTTATAGTTATGATAGTTCAGGATATCGGATATGCAATTTTGACAGAAGCGTCTTTAAGCTTCTTGGGACTTAGTGTTCAGCCACCTGAACCAACACTTGGTGCAATGGTTTCAGAGGGAAGAAATACATTTGACGTAGCATGGTGGGTATCGGTATTCCCGTCAGGAGTGATTATACTTACAGTTATTGCTTTCAATTATTTTGGCGAATGGCTTAAGAAAGTACTTCAAAGAGAAAGAAAGGTGAAGGTTGTATGAAGGATCCGTTGTTAGAGGTTAAGAATCTCAAGACAGAGATAGAGACTGATGAGGGTACCCTTCATGTTGTTAACGACATTAGCTTTCATGTTAATCACCGGGAATGCTTTGGAGTAATTGGAGAGTCCGGATGTGGTAAGAGTCTTACAGCTATGTCGATAATGGGATATGTGAATTATATAGGAGCTAAGATAGTTGATGGTGAGATTCTATATGAAGGTAAGGATTTGACAAAACTTACAAAAAAAGAGTGGAAACAGTATCGAGGCAAGGAACTTGCAATGATAATGCAGAATCCACAGACTGCATTTAATCCGCTTTTTACAGTTGGAAGTCAGGTTGTGGAAACTATAAGGTTGCATAATAAAGTAACTAAAAAGGAAGCTGTTAAAGAAGCCAAAAAGATTTTTGAATACTTAAGAATTCCGGTTGAGCGTATGAATGCATATCCGTTTCAGCTTAGCGGAGGTATGTTGCAGCGTATAGCAGGTGGAGTCGCTATTGCAGGTAATCCAAGGCTTATTATTGCAGACGAACCGACTACAGCATTAGATGCGACGATTCAGCTGCAATACTTACAGTTTTTGAAGCAGATTCAGAGGGATATCGGTGCTTCGATTATATTGATCTCTCACGATATTAAAGTAATTGCAATGATGTGTGATAGGATAGCGGTTATGTATGCCGGGCGCATTGTAGAGGAAGGCAATGTAAAGGATCTGATTGAGAATCCTAAACATCCATATACCAAAGCGTTGCTTAGCACAGCTAATCTTTCTGCAAAGAAAATGGACTATATTGAGCCTATAAAAGGACAGCCGCCGGCATTGTATGACGTATCTGATAAATGCATGTTTGCTCCAAGGTGTGAAGTGTGTGATAAGAGATGCATAAAGGAGACTCCTCCTAAAGTGGAGAATGGCAAAGGGAATTATGCATATTGCTGGAGGTTGGAAGGATGATAGAACTACTAAAGTTTACAAATGTTAAAAAGATATACAACGTTAGACAGGGAATCTTTAGTAAACCGGTTCAGGCAGCAAGTTTATCAGATGTAAATTTCACTATTTATGACGATTCAACACTTAGTATAGTTGGAGAATCCGGATCGGGTAAGACAACAACAACCCGACTGGTTTTGGGACTGGAAAAGCCTTCCGGAGGAACAATAAAGTATAAAGACAAGGATATTACCAAGTTCTCTAAAGCAGATATAAAACAGTATCGAAGGAAGGTGCAGGCTGTTTTTCAGGATCCATACAGTTCTTTGGATCCATATATGACGATAGAGAATCTTTTAAAAGAAACACTTACTATTAACACTGATTTAAGTAAAAAAGAAATTGATTACCGTATTGACAGTTTACTTGATAGTGTCGGGATTATTCCTGAACACAAGAAAAGATATCAGGACGAATTCAGTGGAGGACAGCGTCAGCGTTTGTCAATCGCAAGAGCGATAGCTTTAGAGCCGGAGTTACTTGTATTAGATGAACCGATATCGGCGCTTGATGTTTCAATAAGAGGTCAGATACTTAATCTTTTTAAGGATCTTCAAAAGAAACAACATATCAGTTATCTGTTCATATCACACGATTTAGCAAGCGTTCGCTATATAAGTGATTATATAGCGGTTATGTACTTTGGTAAAATCGTAGAATATGGCAAAGCAGAAACTATCTTTGAGAATCCAAAACACCCATATACTAAGGCTTTACTAAAGGCAGGTATGGTAAAAAATGTTGGAGAGAACTTTGAACAACATATCTTGGAGGGTGAGATTCCTTCAATACTAGATCCGCCGACAGGGTGTCCGTTTCACAGCAGGTGTAAATCTTGCCACAAGTTATGTTTAGAAAAAGAACCGTGGGATTTACAGATAATAGAAAAAGATCATTATGCAGCTTGTCATTTGTTTAATGATTTTACAATTTAAGAGGTAACTTCGAGGTATTTATAAGTTTAAACAATATTGAAAGGAAATAAAAAAATGGCTGAAAGAATAGGAAAACACATTGCAATTTATGGAAAAGGAGGAATTGGTAAATCTACCACAACATCTAATATCAGTGCAGCTTTGGCTGAAGCAGGATATCGTGTGATACAGATTGGTTGCGATCCTAAGAGTGATTCTACCAACACTTTACGAGGTAATAATTATCTTCCGACAGTATTAGACAGTTTAAGAGAAGGAAATAAGATTCATCTCGATGATATATCCGTAAAGGGATTTAAGGGAGTGCTTTGTATTGAGTCGGGTGGTCCTGTTCCGGGAGTCGGATGTGCAGGAAGAGGTATTAACGCATCAGTTAATCTTTTGCAGGAACTTAATCTTTTTGAGGAGTTTAAACCTGATTTTGTTCTTTATGATGTCTTAGGAGACGTTGTGTGTGGAGGTTTTGCAGTTCCTATTCGTGATGGAATTACAGATAGAGCGTATGTTGTTAGCTCTTCGGATTTTATGGCAATATATGCCGCTAACAATCTCTTTAAAGCAATTAATAAATATGCGCCTACAGGCGGTGCTAAACTAGGCGGAGTAATCGCTAACAGTATTACCGCCGGATATTCTAAATCTATTATTGATGATTTTACAAGTAAGACAGGTACAAGTGTAGCGGGATATGTTAATCGCTCGATTGTTGTACAGCAGAGTGAATTATATGGAAAGACTGTAATTGAGGCCAATCCAACTTCTGAGCAGGCAGATATATATAGAAATCTTGCTAAACACATTGCAGAAAATGAAGACCTTGTGGTTCCAAGTCCTTTAGGAGCAGGAGAGCTTCGTGACTGGGCAAGAGAATGGGGCGATAAGATATATAATTTAGAGAGCGGTGTAGTTGCAGGCGCTGAAGTAATCTAAAGAAAAGAGGAACTGATGATATGAGTTTTATAGATGAGAGAAGAGTTCAGACCAGAGAAAAGCGCTTGACAACATTAAGTAATTATAACGGTACTCTAAAAGGAATCAATGATGAAGTTGATGTTTCGGAGATAAAGCAGAAGATAAGAACGCTTTCTCAGAGTAATTACGATGAGATTTTGTATGCTTTAAATGCATTAAGCTTTATTGATGAGACGGCTATTGTTATACATGGTGTTATCGGGTGCGCTGCTTCTATTCTTGAACAGAATTCAAGCAGAAATGTTCACTGGTATTCAAGCAACCTTAACGAGAGAGACACTATATTAGGTGGCGATGAGAAACTAAGAAAGACTGTTTTAAGAGCATATGAGGAAGTTCATGCCAGGCTTATATTTATAGTCGGCACGCCTGTTGTTGCAATTAACAATGATGATGTTAATTCAGTTATCTTAGAGTTGGAGGATGAGATTGACGCTAAGGTAGTGTATATAACTACAGATGGATTTAAGACCAAGACTCCGGTAACGGGATATGATATTGTATTGCACAGTTTGCTTAGGAATGTTGTTGATAGAACTGCTATTGATACTACAGAAAAGAGAGATTTTATAAATGTAGTTACCCTCTCTGAAAATGCTAAAAATGTAGCTTCAATTGTAAAGATACTAAAAGATCTTGATATCAACTTTCAGCTGCTTCCGAGATTTTCAGATGTTAACAGTATTAAGAAAGCCGGTTATGCCAAGGCTACAATTACATTGAATCCGGATGAGGGAGAGTATTTTGCTAAAGAATTAGAAGAAGTCTTTGGAGTTAAGTATATAAAGAGCAGTGTTCCAATTGGATTTAGAGGAAGCAGACATTTTATTCAAAAACTGTCTAAAGCTCTTGGTATTGAAGAGAAAGCCAACGAATACATAAGAAAACAGGAAGAAGAGTTGGATAAAAGAATCAATAGAAAGCTTCTTGACGGAAAGAGTGTATTCTTAGATATTGATCTCGCTTCAGCTATTCATTTTACAGAGTTTATAGAAAAGATTGGCGGTGAAGTAGGAGGACTTGGAATAAGATATATAGACACTAACAACAGAGATAATCTTAAGAAGATTAATTCACTTAATAATTCTATTCCGGTAATTGTTGCTAACGGTCAGTTGTTTGAAAAGTATAATGTTTTAAAGAAAAATGAAGTGGATTATTACATTAGTTTTGATAATCAGGCAGGATACCTTGCACAATATGCCAATGTTTCAATATCTTTAGAAGCGTCTACTTATCTTGGATATGAAGGTGTAGAAGAGCTTGTTAAGATTATAGAAAATGTAAAGAATCGCGGAGATTTCTATGATTATCTTAGAAACAGAGATAATTCTAAAATCAAATTAAGCTGGCTTAGAAAGAGTGCTAACTGGTTTGTTAAGCAGGAGGTGAATTAGAATGCAGACATGTGTTAAGAGTCCAAGAAATGGTTGTGCACTTCACGGAGTGCTTCAGACAGTTCAAGCTATAAACGGAGTGGTTCCTATAGTACATTCTAATTCAGGATGCGCAATTCAGAGTTACCTTTCCAATAAATCAAGCGGCTTGGATAATACATATTTTACCGGTCAGAATGTGTTTTCTACTGATGCTCAGGAAAGACATGTTATATTTGGAGGAGCATCTAGATTAAGAGAGCAGATAAAGAACACTATTAAAGTTGTCAACGGCGATTTATATATTGTGCTAAACAGTTGTGTATCGGCTATGGTTGGTGATGACGTAGAGGCGATGACCAGAGAATCAAGAGAGCAGGGAGAGACAATTATTGAGTCTTTGACTGCCGGACTTCATGGTGACAGTCACTACGGATATGAGAGTGTAGTGACTGACATAATAAAGAAGCTGCCTTTAGTAGTTAATATTCCTGAAGAGAAGAATGATAAGTTAGTTAACATTTTCGGAATTCTACCAAAAGAGGATATATATTATCGTGGTAATTTAGCTGAGATAAAACGTATATTAGAGGGCATTGGACTTAGCGTTAACACTTTCTTTTCATACGGCAATGGAGTGGAAGAGTTTAAAAATGCTTCAACTGCTGCTATAAGTATTTCATTTTCAAGATGGGGCAATGCACCTGCCAAAGCATTAGAAGAATTGTATGGCGTTAAAAATGTAGAGTTTAGCAACGTTCCGACAGGACCGATTGAGGTTGCTGAATTTGTTAGGAAGATTGCAGATGAACTTGGTGTAAGCAGTGATGTGGTAGATGCATTTATTGAGAAAGAAGAGAAAGAATTCGACTATTATTATCAGGGAGTTATTGATGATTTTTATAATGAAGCAGGCAGCAAGTCTCTTGCAATTGTTGCGGATGAGAGTGTTGCTATAAGAGTCGGAGGCTTTTTAAAAAGATATATTGGTGCGGATATAAAGACTATTATTGTTACCGATCGTGTGAGCAAGAAAGAGTCATCTGATGATTCAGAAAATGATGTCTTAAATACCATAGCAAATGAAGTTTACTACACTCAAGATGGTAAGGAGATCAGTGACATCCTGTCCAATAACAATATTGAGTTGGTTCTTGGCAGTTCACTTGATAGAAATTTAGCTAATGGTAAGAAGAGGACTGGACTTGATATATCATTTCCTGCATATAATAAGGCTATTGTTAATAAGTCGTATGTGGGAATAAGAGGTGCTCTAACACTTTTAGAAGATTATCTTACTGTGGTTAAGGAAGATAATCATGCAAAAGAACTAGAGTTGCTAGAGTACATAGGTCAAAACGTAGGATAATTACTAAATCGTATTGGAGGAGTTGTTATGAAGCTTAACTATTCAGCAGGAGGAATTATATTTATGTTTAGTTAATAACTATTCAATAAATATGGGAGTATTAAAAATATAAAATAAAGTTGAGAAAGGAAGATATATTATGGGAAGATTATTTACATCAGAATCAGTTACGGAGGGACATCCTGATAAGATTGCAGATCAGATTTCAGACGCGATATTGGATGCACTTATTGAGCAGGACCCTAATTCAAGAGTTGCAGCAGAGACAACTGTTGCAACAGGTTTAGCTTTGGTGGTTGGTGAGATTTCGACGGATGCATATGTTGATATCGCCAAAGTAGCAAGAGAGACAATCAGAGAAATTGGTTATGTTAATAACGTAGATGGATACAACGCAGATTCAATCGCTGTTTTAACTTCAATTGATGAGCAGTCTGCTGATATTGCATTGGGTGTCGATAAGGCGTTTGAGTCTAAACAGGAAGGTGTGACTGAAGACTTTGGAACCGGTGCCGGTGATCAGGGTATCATTTTTGGTTATGCTACTGACGAGACTCCGGAATATTTGCCACCTGCTATTTCATTTGCTCATCGTCTTACAAGACAATTAACCAAGGTTAGAAAAGATGGTACATTATCATACTTAAGACCGGATGGCAAGAGTCAGGTTACTGTTGAATTCGATGAAAATGATAACGTTAAGAGGATTCACACTATCGTTATTTCTACACAGCATGCTGAGGAGATTACATTAGAACAGATCAGAAAGGATATTATCGAAAAAGTTATTAAACCTGTTATACCTAATGAGCTTTTAGATGATGATACTATATACTATGTTAATCCTACCGGACGTTTTGTTATCGGTGGACCTCAGGGTGATGCAGGACTTACCGGTCGTAAGATTATCGTTGATACTTACGGTGGAACAGGTCGCCACGGAGGCGGCGCATTCTCTGGTAAGGATCCAACAAAGGTAGACCGTTCTGCAGCTTATGCAGCAAGATGGGTGGCTAAAAATCTTGTTGCTGCCGGTGTTGCCAAGAAACTTGAAGTTGAGTTCGCATACGCAATCGGAGTTGCTAAACCTGTATCTGTAGCTGTTGAGACATTTGGCACCGGAACTGTGTCAGATGAGAAGATTGTTGAAGTAATAAATAAGGTCTTCGATTTAAGACCGGCAGCAATTATAAATGCGCTGGATCTTAGAAGACCTATTTATAAACAAACCGCTGCTTATGGTCATTTTGGAAGAACAGATATTGATCTTCCATGGGAACATCTAGATAAAGTAGATGAGATCAAAAGCAATTTAAATTAAGCAATAAGGTACCTTATTGATTTACCTCGAATTAAGCCTCCTATAAGCCAGGGAGGCTTTTTTATTGTGTAAATATCAATCCGCCGTTTTAATATTGGAAAATGATAGCATTTGATATATAATTATAGTCGTGAGGTGTTGGCATGAATATAGGCAATTTCGAAATTGTTAAAATTAATGATGTGAAGCCTGCGTCTGTAATTATACCTGTCATTAATGACGGTGGAGTCAGAAGTGTTGTCTTAGAAGTAAGAGCAGATGGTATTAGACAGGCCGGGGAAGTGTGCTTTCCCGGAGGAAGGATTGATGATGGCGAAGAAGCACTCGATGCCGCTTTAAGAGAGATTAAGGAGGAGCTCCTTATATCAGATGATAACATAAACAATGTTAAGCCTAAGTTTATCACGATGGGTCCCAGGTTAGAGCCTGTATTTGTCTATGAGTGTGAACTTATATGTTATGAGAATTCTTATAATAAGGATGAGGTTAGTAAGGTGCTGACATTATCATTTGACTGGTTAAAGGACAATGTACATGTTCTTCATGATGACAGGATGAAGACGCAATGTGAGTATATATACGGCGAGTATAGAATTTGGGGAATGACCGCAAGGGTGATTAATTGGTATCTGAAAGGATTAGAGTTATGATCAGAAGAAGAGAAGACATCAAGGCCAGAAATGTTGCCGGTTCCGGCAACATTTTTTTGTATTAAACCAGTAATAAATATTCGACATTATCGCAAATTGGTGTTATACTAATATAGTTGTCCTTTGGTTAGATTTTACAATACAAGTTTTGGGACTATGAAGGGAGCTCGTTATGAAGTATATAATGCAATTAATGATAATACTACTCATATCGTTTGTGGGTGAGCTTTTATACTATCTGATTCCGCTCCCGATTCCTGCAAGCATTTACGGAATTATAATTCTATTTATGCTATTGGAGTTTAAGGTTATCAAGCTTGATCAGGTTAAGGATACGGCTTCATTTTTGATAGAGATAATGCCGCTTATGTTTGTGCCGGCCGCTGTGGGACTTATGGATTCCTATGACATATTGTCGAAGAATCTGATAAGTTATATATTAGTTATAGTGGTTTCAACACTTGCAGTTATGGTGGTATCGGGACGAATAACCCAGTTCTTTATAAGAAGGCGAGGTGAGGCCCGTGAATGAGTTTATAGCTGAGTCAGCGTATTTTGGAGTGTCGATAAGCTTGTTTGCATTCTTTATCGGAACTCTTATCAAGAAGAGATTTAAGTCAGCTGTATTTAATCCGTTACTGATAACGATAATCATAGTAATCGCGGTGCTTTTGCTTTTTAAGATAGATTATGACAGTTATTATAACGGTGCGAAATATCTTTCGTACTTACTTACGCCGGCGACGGTTAGTTTAGCTGTTCCTTTATATCAGCAGTGGCAATTGCTAAAGTCTAATGCGTTAGCTATTATGCTTGGAATTATATCGGGCATGATAACAAGCTTGGTGTGTGTGTTAGCATTTGCATTAATATTAAGACTTGACCACAAGGACTATGTGACTCTGCTTCCTAAGTCAATCACAACCGCGATTGGTATGGGAGTGTCCGAGGAACTTGGAGGATATGTCGCAATTACTGTGGCGGCGATAGTGATTACGGGTATTTTAGGAAATGTTATTGCGGAGTCAGTGCTTAAAGTATTCAAGATAACTGAACCGATAGCTAAAGGAATTGCGATTGGTAGTGCGTCGCATGCTATGGGAACTGCCAAGGCTATGGAACTTGGCGAGATTGAAGGTGCGATGAGCAGCTTGTCGATTGTGGTTTCAGGACTTTTGACTGTAGTTGGTGCAACTGTATTTTCATACATATATTAGTTTAGGAGGGATTGAGATGATTGTAACAATAGCAAGACAGTGTGGTTGTGGTGGAGATGAATTAGGAGAGAAGCTTGCCGAGAGACTCGGCATACCTTTTTATGACAGAAGGAGACTTACTGAATTAGCGATTGAGAAGGGGATAATTGACAAGCATCCTAATTTCTTTGCGGAGAATCCGGTTAATTCGCTCCTCTATGCAATTGCATCCGGCGAGAATAATATTCAGCTTACAGATGTTCCTAAGCAGATATATGACACTTTAATCGGTGACGGAGACGGAGTTATAGTCGGAAGATGCGGTAACTTCGCGTATAAGGATTCTAAGAATGCAGTCAGGATATTCTTGTCAGGACAGTTGGAGAAGCGTATTGACAGGATATGCGAGGAGCATGGTTACAGTAATCGCAAGCAGGGCGAGAATCTTGTTAAAGAGTATGATGACAGAAGAGCATCATTTCACAAGTTCAACACCGGGCAGGCGTGGGGAAGTGCAAGATACTACGACCTTTGCATAGATGTGACCAGGCTTGGCGAAGAGAAATCAATCGAGCTTATTCTTAATTATATTAAGATGGTTGAAGAGAAGTAATTTGGAGGCATAGATGGCTTTTATTAAATGTATAGACCTTTCTGTCGGCTACGAGGGTAAGGCGGTAGCAGAGGGACTTAATTTCGAGGTGAATGAAGGGGATTATCTTTGCATAGTCGGTGAAAATGGTGCAGGTAAGTCTACACTTATGAAGACTATGCTTCATTTGACCAAGATAATTGCAGGAGATATTGAATATGGAGACGGGCTTAAACCGTACGAGATAGGTTATCTTCCTCAGCAGACAATCACTCAGCAGGATTTTCCAGCTTCAGTTAAGGAGATTGTTATGAGTGGTAATCTCTCTAAACTTGGGCTTAGACCATTTTATGGCAAGGCAGAGAGGGATGAAGCTAAGAGAAATATGAAGCGCATGGATATATATGATCTTAGAAATAAGTCATTTAAGAATCTTTCAGGCGGTCAGAAACAGAGAGTGCTTCTTGCGAGAGCGTTATGTGCGAGTACTAAGTTGCTTGTGCTAGATGAACCTGTAAGCGGATTGGATCCTAAGGTTACGGCAGATTTTTATCAGCTTATCAAGAAGCTTAATGCTGAAGGAATGACAGTTATTATGGTTTCTCACGATATTCATGAGGGACTAAGAGACGCTACTCATATTCTTCATGTTACAGGTAAGCAGCTTTATTTTGGAGAGGCTTCTAAATACACCGATAGTGAAGCTTATAAGATATTGACATCGGTTGAACTTACGAAAGGAGATAAGTGATGTTACTTCAATTACATGAATATCTACAATATTCTTTTGTCAGATACGCCGTAATTGTCGGCGTATTAATTGCGTTATGCTCATCTCTTTTAGGTGTTACCCTTGTCTTAAAAAGGTATTCTTTTATAGGTGACGGTCTTTCACATGTGGCGTTTGGTGCGCTTGCTATTGCTTCGATTATGAAGGTTACAAGTACAACTCTTGTTACAATGCCTTTGACTATTATTGCTGCAATTCTTCTCTTAAAAGGAGGACAGAGCGCTAAGTTAAAGGGTGATGCTGCGATTGCTATGATATCTGTAGCATCGCTCGCGATTGGTTATATGCTTATGAATGTGTTCTCGACATCAGCCAATGTTTCAGGTGATGTGTGTAGTACGTTATTTGGATCGACTTCTATATTAACTCTCAGACAGTCAGAAGTTATGATATGTTTTGTGTTGTCGATAGTTGTTATTGCGGTTTTTATCGTTTTTTATAATAAGATCTTCGGAGTAACATTTGACGAGAGTTTTGCCAAAGCGACTGGAGTCAGGGCTGGCGCTTATAATCTCTTGATTGCGGTTATTATTGCGGTGATTATTGTTCTTGGTATGAATCTTGTGGGGTCGCTGCTTATAAGTGCTTTAATTATATTTCCTGCACTTTCAGCAATGAGACTCATGAGAACTTTTAAGAGTGTTACCATAACATCAGCTATAATCTCGGTTGTATGTGCGCTTTTGGGAATTGTTGTATCAATTCTTTACTCCACCCCTACAGGGTCAACCATAGTATGTGCCGATATGGCGGTGTTCTTAGTGTGCTACGTAATCGACAGAGTGAGAACAGCGTAATTACTTGTGAAAAATAGTCAATGTGTTATCCGTAGTGGCGAACATCGTTCGCCATAAAAGGAGCGCGTTATGTCATCCTGAGGAACGAAAGTGACGAAGGATCTTAATAGATTCTTCGCTACGCTCAGAATGACAGGGGTAATACCGATCAGAATGATAAGGAAGGAGTATTGTGATAATGTTACCACCAATACTTGACAACGCCATTACAATTATCGTTTATCTTTTGATTTATGGCTTTTTGGGGATTATTTTTATTACAGGCCTTGTAATATTTGGGGTCTCATTTTTTAGAAGAAAAAGAAAAAAGAAGAAAGGTATGCCTGTAAGCTGGGTGGGGATTAAGGCTGGTATTATAGTGATGTCAATTCCTTTTTTGATATGCATTACCTTTTCGATTTGGTTTTCGAATAGTGCTATTGTTAAACCAATGTATTATGAAGAAAAACTGACAGAGTATATTAAAAATAAGGATGTAGATAGTATTTTAGAGCTATTTAGTGAATACGAGAGGAAGAATAATCCCAATTTAAAAAAAGATCTTGAAGAAATGTTTGCTAGTATACCTGAGGAAATAGGCGTGGTAGATGTTGGATCGACAGATGATTCAAGAGCTTATCATTGTATAGTGAACGATAAGATAAAGAAACGATATGTGTTCAGAGATAATATAGTTTCTATTAGAACCGGAGTTGATGAAGAAGAGTACCATTCATATGCATATGATAATAGATGTAATGATGAGTATATTTTGTACTATGAAGGATTTTCAAAGTATGATAAGCTTCATAATGGTATTACATATATGAGATTAGTTCATATAGATAGTATATATGAAAGTGATTATAGGGATAATATGTTGAATTATCTTGATGCGGGTTCTGAGGAGGATATCTTTGAAACCTATGAAAATGAGAGAATGTATGTGTATGAGAGTCAAAAGGACGGTAAAATAAGGGTTAGCGATAAGATTGTATCTGATGAAGTGTATAGAGAAGAACAAGTTATTACGAATGCACTTAATAAAAATGATGTAGATGCACTTAAACAGTTATTTAGCAATAATGTTGCAGAAGAATATGATTTAGATAAACAGATAAAGGAGGCGCTTGAGTTTATTGACGGAGAGATTGTTTCAATTGACAGGTTGCCGAGTGTTGACGAGTATAGCAACAGTGACACTAGTGTAAAAATAGAGCTTGCCAAGGATGGGTCTAAGAAGTATTGCGAGCGATTAGGTAGCGTAATGACGGATAAAGGCACGTATTATACAATTAGATTTTATGGGGTATATTGCGATAAGAACAGTAAAGATAACATAGGAATAGAAAGTATTAGGATTTTTAATGATAGTCTTCCTGAATATGATTTTACAGATAATCCACCTGAGAAAGAAATTATAGTTGGGAGAGAGATTTAATAAAATACCACCGGGTTTAAGCCCGGTGGTTTGTTTATAAATATTGAATTTATTTTGATTTGTGATAGAATAAGTATGATTTTCTTTTTTATTGAGGAGGTAGTTATGTTGAGTAGAAGATTATTGAGTATGTTTTTGATATGTATATTAACCGTTTCTTTGTTAAATGTTAACTGCGTTAATGTAGATGCTTCAAATGTGGCATATCCATACGTAATATTTGCCGGCTCAGATGACGATGAAGCGATTTCATTTTCTACTACTAATTTGTGTGTTAATGGAAGGCTTACAACCAATGGTACCATAAAATATAATCATTTTGCTAATATCAATGGAATCAAGAAAGAACATGCCAACGAGAAAACACCTGATTTATTTAAGTGGATAAACGAGAATTCATCGGACAAGAATACTTATATAAAGTCAGGAAGTATTAGTGTTGAAAAGAACATAAGATTATCATCTGCTGATATTATGTCTTCTGAGAGTGGAGATATAACTGTTAATGCGACAGATGTTGAACTCAATGGGCTTGTGTATGCTCCGTATGGCACAGTTGACATATCAGCAGTTAATCTTAACATGAACAGCGTTATTATTATCGCAAATAGAGTGAATATAAGAGGGACAAATGTTAATATTAACTATAATAGCTCTATTGCGTCTAAAATTCGATGGACAGAGAGTATAAATAGTATCGGTGATGAGCATAACATTAGTGAAAATGGTGATACCAGTCCTAATGATGAGGAAAACCAATCAAATACAGAAGATGACGAGACAAATGATGATACTAAATATTCTGTTAGTTTTAATACAGGTGGCGTTTTAAAGAAAAACATTCCTACACAGTATGTTAAAGAAGGAGAATACGCTGAAGATCCGGATATAGTATCATCTGATGGATATATTTTTTTAGGATGGTATATAGATGAGGAGTTAAATAATGAATTTGATATTAATAGCACTCCTATAACCAAGAATACGACGCTATATGCGTATTGGTACAATGATAACGATAAAACCGATTCTGATAACGATTCATTTAGTGATGAATTTGAAAGACTTCTTGGATTAGATTCGGAGTCTGATGATTCAGATAGTGATGGACTTTCTGATTATGTTGAACTTTATAATAATTTAGATACCAATCCGTTAGAACGTGATTCTGATGTAGATGGCATTTTAGATGGTGATGAAGATTACGATGAAGATGGACTTATTAATAAAAGAGAGATTGAGCTTGGAACAGAACCTGAATTGTCAGATACAGATAGTGACGGATTGCCTGATGGAGAAGAGGTTAATAAATATAAAACCGACCCTATGAATAAAGATACCGATTCAGATAGCTTGTCCGATATGAAAGAAGTATTGTATGGTACTGATCCTTTAGTATTTGATAATGAGGTAGATGTAACAGCATGTGCAGGAAAGGATTCTTATGAAGAAGCAGATATAGACATATCTGTGTCACTTAATGGTATAACATGCGAACAGGCTGAATCACTTCAGATTAAGCCTGTTGTTAATGATGCGTTATTTCCGAAAAATATACCGGGATATATGGGATGTGCGTATGATATCAGTATGGATGGGGGATTTGATACGGCAAAGCTGAGCTTTACTTATGATAGAGTTAAAAATTGTTCGTCAGATCCGGTTGTGTATTACTATAATGAGACTGAACAATGCCTTGAGCCGTTGGAAACAACTGTAATTAACAACATTGCAACTGCTGTAACTGAGCACTTTTCGAGATATATTCTAATAGACAGGACAGCATATGAAAATTCATTGGAGTGGGTTGATGAGTTTGATGTGGTTGAAAATGATGCAAGATATAACTCAGCTACGCTTCATTTGCTTGTTGAAGATACGTATTCTATTGCAAGAAAAGATAGGCAGGATGTACGCTTAGATGATGCTAGAAATTTTATTGATTATATTCCTGAAGGTGTAAAGACAACTATTTCCAGATATGGATCGACACGAATAAAGCTTTGTGACGATATTGTTGATAAAAATAAAATGAAAGATTATTTGACACCGAGAATGTTTGTGGGTAGAGATGGAGGCACCATTAAGTTTGTGCTGGAAACGGCACTGTATGACGTAGAGAATAAGCCAGCCTCGGGTTTGAATATTATAGCGATATTTGGAAGTGAAAGGGTTACTAATGATATTCCGTCCGAAGAAATTATCGAAAAAGCTAAACGTCTAAATGCTAGAATCTATTATTTTTATTATAATTATGATGATGGATATTATGAGTGGGATCCGGTTACTCGTATAACGATACCGCATCGTTCTTTTAAAGAGGCGTGTCCCGTTATGAGCGATATAATTAAGAGTACGGGCGGTGAATATTTTCCTATGTCTGATAGGAGAAGTTATGCTAAAGTGTTTAGTGATGTTTCTTCTGATGCACTTATTGTAACTGATTCTGACTGTGACGGTATATCAGATTATTATGAAGATAATCTTCCGTATTTTAACGGTGTGAAGATGATGCTTGATAAGAATAATCCGGATACAGATGGAGATGGAGTTTTAGATGGAGATGAGATTGAGGAATTAAAGTATGTGTATAATTTAGATAATACAAAAGTTAGGGTATATGGAAAGTTAAAAACCGATCCTACCAAAATAGATTCAGATGGAGATGGATTGCTTGATTATGTTTCGATAAAACATAATGGCAAAGAGATTGCTCCAAAAGATAATAAACCGTTGGAATATAATGGACCACATAATCTGTGGAAGGACCATATCTGGATAGCTAAAAATAGTAATGTCGGTACAGAGTATGAATCGCTAGATAATCATAAGTCGCTTAACCAACTGCTTTTATGTATACCTAGCATACGCATTGCCAATTTTGTTAAAGTAAGAGCAACGGATGTCATTAGATATTGTGTAAGGAAACAACTAATAGCAAATGAAGAAGAATTAGATGAGAATCTCCTTAAAAATGAGAATGAATTCAGAGAAGCAGCGATGGCGTTGAAAATGTATTGTACAGGAGAAGAACAAGCAGCTATAGGTGCAAGTATCCTTAATTTCTATTATGATGAGTATGAGCAGGCATATCATTCGTTATCTGAAACATGGCAAAGATATTTTGGATATACAAAGTTATTTGACGATATTTTTCATGCAGGATCTAATATGGATAGTCTTCAGATTCCTGTAACAGTCGGAGGCGTACAATATGCTTTATGGCTTTGGAAGGGCGACTATTGGAATCTGGGAACAGGAGCGGAAATGGGACTATATCAGATGTCTGAGGAAACTAAGATGGCTGATGCACAAAGCGCTGCAGCACATTTTGATTCAGTGAAGTATGAGCTTCCAATGCAGTTGAGCTTATATAAGTATACTTATAGAGTAGAAAAGACGTATTTTAACTGGATTCCTAATGCAGAACAATGGTGGATAACTGGGTTTGATTGGAGAAATATTAAACCAGATGTGAATAGTTTAGTATCTATTGGGTGTATAGAACTCAACCAGCATCCGGAACTGATTGAGCCGCTATATAAAGAATTATCATCCAAAATACTAGTAGGAGATGTTATAAGTGCAGAAAGTAAGCTGTGGTATGTGTGGGAGGAAAGTTATGAATAATAAGTTATACTTATATATTGTAGTATTGTTGTTTGTATTACTTTTACAGGGATGTGGTGTGTTTGACAAGGTTAATAAAAATGAAACTAGATACTATAGTGTTTCAGAAGATGCATTTAGAGCAGATATAAATAGAGTCCGTGATGTGTTTATTAATGCGATTAAAGAGTCAGATACCAGTATGATTAAAAATGAGTTTAGTGATTATGTAACTTCTCACATTGATTTAGATAAAGAATTAGAAAAAATGTCGGATACTATTGATGGAAACGTTGTTTCTATTGGCAACGTTAGGGCATATAGCTCTGGAAGTAGAACAGATGAAAATGGTGACGCAAGATATAATTCTGCAATTGATATCCTTTCAGTGAAGACAGATAAGAATAAAGAGTATGATATTCTAGTGTGTGGAATATATTATCACAGAGAGCATCCGGAAAAACAGGGAATAAATTATATTTATATATATGATAACTCAGAGGGCGATATGGATGATTATACGGTTATTGGATTAAAAATATAATGTTAATATAAGAAACAGATGATGAATTCAGTGGAATTCTAAAAGAATGTTTACGGTTTTAGTTGTTTGCTAATAATAACCTAAACGGAGTGGTGATTAGATATGAGTTTTGTGTACTTTATAAAGCGCTTTTTATGAATACAATTGTGAGTACATTTGTCATTTGTTATTTAACTCCTTGATTTACAATCTGATTAGGTATAAAATGGATACAATATGTGTACATTTGCACAACAAAACTTAGGAGGTATTTTATGTCTTACAAAATTTTAATCATCAACCCTGGTTCTACTTCAACCAAGATTGGTGTGTTCGAGGATGAAACTCAGCTTATGGAGGAGACCTTAAGACACTCAACAGAGGAGATTCAGTCTTATGAGAGCATTTATGCTCAGAAGGATTTCCGTAAGAAGGTTATCTTAGATGTACTAGCTGAGAAGGGTATTGATCTTAAGGATATCAATGTTGTAGTAGGTCGTGGTGGTATGTTGAAACCTGTACAGGGTGGTACTTATGCTACAACTCCTGCACTCTTAGAGGATTTAAAGGTTGGTTTCTCAGGACAGCATGCATCTAACTTAGGTGGAATCTTAGCTCATGAGATAGCTTCGGAGATCAACGTTCCATCATACATTGTTGATCCTGTAGTAGTTGACGAGCTTTCAGATGTTGCAAGATATTCAGGACATCCTTTGATGCCTAGAATCTCGATTTTCCACGCTCTTAACCAGAAAGCTGTTGCTAAGCGTTATGCTAAAGAGGTTGGCAAACCATATGATTCACTTAACTTGATCGTTGTTCATATGGGTGGCGGTGTATCTGTAGGCGCTCATAAGGGTGGTAAGGTAGTAGATGTTGCCAATGCATTAGACGGTGACGGACCATTCTCACCAGAGCGTTCAGGCGGACTTCCAACAGGTGCGTTGATGCGCTTATGCTTCAGCGGTGAGTACACCAAGGAGCAGGTTGCTAAGATGATTAACGGAGACGGTGGTTTCAATGCTTACCTTCACACCAATGACATGAGAGATGTTGTTAAGATGGCTCAGGAAGGCAATGCAGAGGCTCAGGCAGTAATGGATGCTTTCCACTACCAGCTTGAAAAAGAAATCGGTGCTATGAGCGTTGTTCTTGGTGGCAAAGTTGACCAGATTATCTTAACAGGTGGTATCGCTTACGGTGAGGTAACTCAGAAGCATATGAAGGATGCAGTTAGCTTTATTGCTCCTGTAACCATCTATCCTGGAGAGGATGAGCTTCTTGCTTTAGCACAGGGTGCATTAAGAGTTATGACCGGCGAAGAGAAGGCAATGGAATATTAATATATATGATACTAAGCGTCTGCGTTTGCAGGCGCTTTTATATGCACAAAAAAAACCAGGAGCAAAAGCTCCTGGAAAAATGAGGGGGGAGAGGATTCAATAAATGAAAAACTCTACGATACATATACTATATTACAAATGTGAATTAAATGTGAGGAAAATGCGTTTTCACAAAAAGGACAAAAAGTTTTCACAACTATTAAAACCCTATTAAAATGTATGCTTTCGGGCGTTTTACTTTAATCATTTTTTAATGTTTCACACCAGCTTTTGCGAATAAGCGTTCGCTCTTTTTTCGGCAGTATCATCAAGCGGATCAAGAGTGATATCTTTGCCATATTTACGAGATAACGCTTTAGTTAGCAGGTAATCGCTCACTTCAGGGTTCTTAGGTAGAAGAGGACCATGCAGATAAGTTCCGATGATATTCTTATAGGCAACGCCCTCATATCCTGACTCTCCGTCATTACCGTAACCGGTGATAACTTTGCCTAAAGCCTTGACATCCTTACCGATATAGGTTCTGCCACCATGGTTCTCAAATCCAGTGATAGGAGTATCAAATAAGTCACTCTTAATTGTGATGTTGCCGATTAGTCGGCCTTCCTTTTGCTCAGTATATAAATCAACTAACTCTAATCCTTCAACTTTCTCGTCATTCATCTTGTAATATGAGCCAAGAAGCTGATAACCTCCGCATATTGCGATGACAACACCCATGTCTTCAACATATTTCTTGAAGTCTTTCTTAATCTTAAAGAGCTCCCTACATACGAGCTTCTGCTCCCTGTCGGAGCCACCGCCTAGTAGAAAAATGTCGCATTCATTAAAGTCGACCTTGTCATTTAATTTGTATTCGATAACATTTGATTCAATACCGCGCCACTCTAACCTTTTGGTGAGACAGCGGATGTTACCTCTGTCTCCGTACAGATTGAGCAGGTCCGGGTATAAATGTCCAATTGTAATATTCATATTTAATCCTCTTTGGCTTTGAGCCACTTGCGTGTGTTGTAAAGTGCTGTGTAGTTGACAAGTACATAAAGATTGTTGGTATGACCTGTCAAAAGCTCGCTGATTGCCGATTCTACATCAACAATAGCTTTAGACTCTATATCGCTGTACTTGAATCTGAGTTCCATATCGTATGCTCTTGTTCCTGAAACAACAATATTCTTAACATTGGCGCCTGCAAATCTCTCGAAATCAACATCCCACAGCCATGAGATATCCCTTCCGTCCTGAGCGTTGTCGTTAATTACAACAACGAGGTCTTTAGGAGAGTCGTCCTCCATAACGGCAGATATATTCTGGTTAAAGCCGGCAGGATTCTTGGCGAGATTAAGAAGTACATTGCATCCGCCTATTGTAAATGATTCCATTCTTCCATTCTCAGGCTTGAAATTAGAAAGAATCTTGTTGATGCCTTTAAGCTCTAAGCCTTCTGCTTTGGCAGCAGAGTAGGCAGCCAAGATATTGTAAATGTTATAAAAACCGCGATAATTCGAAGCAACATCAAAGTCGCTGTCTTTAGAATGAATAGTAAACTTAAGACCGTTCTTAAGATTGATATTGTCTACGTTAAAATCTATGTCCGGCCTCTTGTACCCGCAATTAGGGCAGTGGTAGCTTCCTAACTGGCTAAAATGATAAAAGTTGTACTCTAACCTTGAACCACAGAATTGGCAAAATGCACCTTCTCGAATTTCGGTGGTCGACTGCTGATTATCTTTATAATTATCCTTGATTCCAAATGTTAAAAACTTGTGGTTGGATTTCTTGGCTAAAGATGCACTTAGGACATCGTCTGCATTTGCAATGATTGTACAGTCGGGACACATGTCAAGTGCGCGTATTAGAATATCCATAGTGAGATCAATCTCGCCGTATCTGTCTAACTGATCTCTGAAAAGATTGGTAAGAATCATATAATCAGGCTTAAAATAAGGGAATACCCTCAATGTAGAAGCCTCATCTATCTCTATTACTGCGTAATCTGTGTCAATCTTGCCGTTAATCTTGGCATTTAAGACAAATGCAGCTATTACGCCGTTAAGCATGTTAGAACCTGTTGAATTACATATCGTCTTGAAGCCTTCGTCTACAAGAAACGAATTCAGCATGTTGTTGGTTGTGGTCTTGCCGTTAGTACCACAGGTGACGTATATGCCTTTCTTAACCTGGCTTGATAAGTCACTTAATATATTAGGGCAAATCTTTTGCGCAATCTTGCCGGATAAGGTAACGCCCTGTTTACCAAAGAGAATACAGAGTTTGTTGATTACCTTGGCGGATGAAATTGCTAAAGTTTTACGAATCCCCATGTTGATACCTTCTTCCTAAATTATAATGACAGTTTACACTATGAAAATGATGGTGTAAAGAAAAAAATCCCTTAAAACCTTACTTACTTCTTGTTAAATGCCGTCTTGTATGTTAAAATAAGATGTTCAAGTATATCATATTTTAATATGCGGGGAATTTATATGAGTAACAGGATATTTAAAAACTATATATTTTTTACATGCCTGTTTATATTTGTGATACTTACTGTTATTACGGGGCTTAAGAACAATCATACTTCTGTAGGCTTTTATGTAGACACTGTAACCAAGTACAATGACAATTGGTCAGAGATTACCAAAGGCGCAGACGGAAGTGAGATTAAGACTGAGATTAAGTTGCCTGATACCTTGTATTATGACAAGGAAGGTAAGATTACATTAGAGGTTAGACTTCCGGAGCATGTCTTAAGAGGTCTTGCAATAGGTCTTTGGGTTGACGGTCAGGCTGTCAATGCGTACATAGACAATGAACAGGTATATACATACGGAGAAGAATACGAGCCTATCTTTGGTAAGAACCAAGGTAGTTACTACAGCATTATCAAGATTCCTGAAGCAGCAGGCGGCAAGAATCTTAAGGTGGTTTTATCAACCAAAGAAGCTAAGAGCGAGTATTACTTGGAAGATGCCTTCATAGGTAACGAGACTGCGTTGATGTTCAGTTTCTTTGGATCTAGAGGCATTGGTGTTATTCTATCTGTAATCTTATGCTTTATAGGACTTGTAATAGCATGTATGTACATAGGATTCCATAAGCTTATGGATAGCGGCAACTTCGAGAGAGTGTTGTTTATGGGATGCTTTGCATTATTGCTTGCCTCATGGATGTTTATTCAGTCAAGGCTTTATCAGGTCTTTACGGGCAACAGTTATTTAGCGATAATGCTTTACTACATGGGTTATCTGCTTCTTCCGATTCCACTCTTATATGTAATAGCATACACTAAGGGCAATCACTTCAGACGCATACTTATGCTGCTTGCGTATGCATTTGCAATCAATTCAGTGGTTGCAGTTGTAATGCAGTATGCCAACATGAAGGATTTCTCGGAGACAGTTATATCAGCTCATGTACTTTATATTATTATGATTGTTGTATTGCTTGCCAATGCAATTATGGAGAGACGCTATTACGAGAATAGAGACTTTAATTATGTTGCATTTGGTATTTATGCTTTAGCATTCTTTGGTGGTATCGAGCTTTGGTCATCAAGAGTTCAGCCTTCTCATGTATCCGGAGATTACTTAAGATACGGAGAAGTGTTGATGGTATGTATGCTTGTTTACGAGGCAGGTAATCACATTGTCAAAGCAGTTGAGGCGAGTAGAAATGCTGCATATTACGAGAGACTTGCAACTATTGACGTGATGTCTAATTGTTACAGCCGTACGGCGTACAATCACGATTTAGAGCAACTTCTTCAAAGACCACAGAAGAATTTTGCTGTTATAATATTTGATCTTAATTTCCTTAAGCGTATCAATGATACATTGGGACATCAATGTGGTGACAAGGCTATTAAGACATGTAGCGCATGTATCAGAAAGATTTTTGATCGTGTCGGCAAGACATATCGTATTGGTGGAGATGAGTTCGTAGTCTTCATAGAGAAGTGCGATGAATATAAGCTTATGCAGAGATTAGCGCTTTTCCAGCGTTTGGTTTCGGAGCAGAATAAGCATTTGGAATTTACATTTATGGTTGCAAGCGGTTACGCTATCTTTGATCCTACTAAGGATTCGACGATCGAAGATACGGTTAAGAGAGCGGACAGCCAGATGTATGTAAGAAAGCGCAGCATGAAGGAATCTATCGGAATGGATCCTGATGAGAGATAGGAGGTTTAATATGGTTTCGGGTGATGTTACTATTGTTAATGAGCTTGGACTTGACATGGTTCCGGCAGGCATACTTGCCAAGGAGATGGCAACGTTTGAGTGTGATGTCGATATTGTATCGGACGGTAAGAAGGTCAATGCTAAGAGTGTTATGAATATCATTGCCGGCTGTATTAAAAAGGGTGATGTTGTTACTATAGAAGCTGATGGAGTAGGCGAACAGGACGCTCTAGACAGAGCGATTCAGCTTATCAAGAGTGGTTTTGATATGTGATATTAGGGGGCGCTTAAAGAATTAAGCGCCTTTTCTTATTTTGTCGTCTTAGGAGAATGATTATGGAGCTTAAAGAAGCTATTAAGAGTATATTTGATAATGATATAATTAGGGCGATTATCAGTAATCCGACCTCTAAGGATTCTGAATATAAGAAGATGATAATAGAGGATAAGGATTCTGTTTATCAGGTTGCCATGTACACTGATAAGCAGGTCTTTCATGATAATGTCAACAAAGACGAGATAGCAGCCAGATGTATGGAACTTATTGAAGGCAATTATAAGCAGTTTAATGCATTTTCTAAGGACAGCGAGTATATTGTTCTGATTTCCAAGAAGGGGAAGGTTAGTTACAAGGTCAATAAGACATCTGCAATTTCGCCTGTTAAGGCAACTAAAGAGCATAATCGCAAGAAGAATTACATTTTCTCTGAGGGAATGAATATTCCTCCTCTTGTTGATATGGGAGTTTTTACCAAGGAAGGTAAAGTCGTCAACTCAATGTATGACAAGTTCAAACAGATCAACAGGTTTATTGAGATTATAGATGACGAGATAGGCAAGCTTAAAGCCAACAGTCTTAATATTATTGATTTTGGTTGCGGTAAGTCCTATCTTACATTTCTTGTTTATTATTACCTGACGGAGATTATGGGTATTAATGTTAATATGATAGGGCTTGATTTAAAAGCCGATGTCATTGACAAATGTAACCGCTCAGCCAAGGCATATAAGTATGACGGACTGAGATTTGAGCTCGGTGATATCAATGGATATAAAGCACCATTTGATGTAGATATGGTTCTTACTCTTCATGCATGTGATACGGCGACTGACTATGCTTTGTACAACGCAATTAATTGGAATGCCAAGCTTATATTCTCTGTTCCTTGTTGTCAGCATGAACTTAATTCTCAGCTTGAGACGGATTCATTTGCCATATTATCAAGATATGGACTTATCAAGGAGAGATTTGCTGCGTTAGCTACAGATGCGATAAGAGGCAATCTTTTAGAATATATGGGCTATAAGACCAATCTTATGGAGTTTATAGATATGTCGCACACGCCTAAGAATATACTTATCAGGGCGATTAAGCGGGGGACTACCAAGAAATCACACAAAGATGCGGCAATTAACGAGGTGGAAGCTTTGATTAGCGAGTTTAATTTTTCACCCACCTTGTATAGATTACTAATAGAAGATGATAGGAGTGAAGGCAATGCGTGATATGGAAGGAAAGCATTACGGACAGATTTTGGTTAACTATACGGTTAAAGACGGAACCGAGAAGAAGTATACAGACGATTTGGCTGAGACTATTAAGAAGTTTGTAGAAGACACAGCGGATAGCGAGATTATCAAGGATATCGATGTGAGAGTTAATTTATAATACGAGGAATAGATTGATGACTATTTTAGACGAGCTTAATACAAGAGTTATGCTTCTTGATGGAGCTATGGGAACATATTTTAACAGTTTGTATCCCGGCAATATCGAGGCAGAGGAAGCTAACATCACCAGACCCGGGGGTATCGTTAATATTCATAAAGAATATATAGAAGCGGGCTGTGACATAATAAGAACCAACACATATGCGGTCAACCATACCCTTTTTCGCAGTGAGGAAGATATTAAGAACACTCTTGTTAAGGCGGTTGATAATGCCAAAAAGGCAGTTGAAGAGACAGGGGCTAATGTATATATACTTGGCTCGATAGGAACTATAAGACAAGAGATAACCATGAGTGAAGAGAGCCTTTTATCAGAGTATGACATGATAATTGATACTCTTTACGATGAAGGTGTTGACGGCATTTTCCTAGAGACATTTGCAGATCTTAGAATTGCAAATGAGATAGCTAAAAGGGCTAAGGATAGACATGAAGGTATACTTATATTTGCAAGCTTCTCTGTCAATCCGGTTGGATATACCAAGTTTGGATATAGCATAAGACAGATTATTGAAGGGTCTGATGAGTTTGCCGGAGTGGGACTTAACTGTAGTGTGGGTGCTGCTCATATGAGCAAGCTTCTTAAGAAGTTCAAGTTCCCTAAGAATGTGTATTTCAGCGCTCATCCAAATGCAGGATATCAGCTTGAATTAAGAGGCAGAATGAGATACTCTGAAGTGCCTCACTATTTTGCCAAGCAGATGGAGGATGTTGTTAAGGCAGGATGTAATATAATAGGTGGCTGCTGCGGAACTACTCCGGAGTACACTAAAGTGTTGCGCTCTATGCTTAATAATATGTTGGAAGAGATTAGTCTTCCTGTCAATAAGGAGATTATTAAGAGTGAGGTTAGTAAGGATGATGTAAAGGTTTATCCTAATCCTTTTATTGATAAGCTCAACTCAGGTGAGAAGGTCTATGTTGTGGAGCTTGATTCTCCACTTGATAACAATGCGGATAAGTTCAAAAACGGAGCTATGCTTTTGAAGGATCAGAATGTTGATTTGGTGACGGTTTCTGATTCTCCGATGGGTAGGGCAAGAGCTGATTCGCCTATGCTTGCGATGATTATGCGCAATATGACCGGTATGGAGGTTATGCCTCACATCGCTTGTAGAGACAGGAATCTTATCGCTTTAAGAAGTGCTTTGTTGGGACTTAATATAGCGGGAATTAACAATATGCTCGTTATTACGGGAGATCCTGTATCAAGAGATGACAGAGGGACCATTACAGGTGTGTTTGATGTCAATTCCATAAGGCTTATGGAATACATTAAGAACATGAATAAAGAAGTGTTTAAAAACAATCCTATGCATTTAGGTGGTGCTCTTAATTATCAGGGCGTCAATGTAGATGCGATTGTTGGAAGGATGAATAAGAAGATAGAGCAGGGGTGTGAGTATTTTCTGACTCAGCCTATATTTTCCGATGAAGACATTGAGAGAATAAGACTTCTTAAATCAAGGGTTGACTGTAAGATAATATGTGGTATTATGCCACTTGTAAGTTATAGAAATGCATTATATATGCATAATGAGATGCCGGGAGTTAATGTGCCGGATTATGTGGTAGATAGCTTTAGGGCAGATATGAGTAGGGAAGAGGCGGAAGCAGTTTCTAGACGAATAAGCGTAGAGATTGCTGATAAACTTTACGATGTTGCGGATGGTTACTATTTTATGACTCCATTCTGGAGAGTACAGTTAATTGGAAGCATAATAGATGAGATAAGGAGTAAACATTCATGAATAGAGAAGAATTCATTGAATATATAGGCGATACCCCGATATATCTTGACGGTGCGACAGGTACCAATTTACAGAACGCCGGTATGCCAACCGGAGTGTGTCCTGAGAACTGGATATTAGAGCACAGAGATGTGATGATAGATCTTCAAAAGGCCTATGTCGAGGCGGGTACCAATATTCTGCTTGCGCCGACATTTTCCGGTAATAGAATAAAGTTAGAAGAATACGGCTTAGGAGACAGAAGAGAAGAGATTAACAGGGAGCTTGTAAAGATTTCTAAGGAAGCGAGCGTCGGTAAGGCACTTGTAGCCGGAGATATTACAATGACCGGCAAGCAGCTATATCCGATGGGTGACCTTAGATTCGAAGAGTTGGTTGACATTTATAAGGAGCAGGTTACTTATATGCTTGCGGAGGATGTTGATCTTTTCGTGATTGAGACTATGATGAGTCTTGCGGAGACAAGGGCAGCGGTTATCGCTATCAGAGAGTTATCTGATAAAGCTATAATTGCTAGTATGACATATAACGAAGATGGAAGAACTCTTTATGGAACCGATCCTAAGACAGCTACTATTGTATTGCAATCGCTTGGTGTTGATTCGATAGGTGTCAACTGTTCAACAGGCCCTAAGGATATGATTGCAATTGTTGAGGCTATGAGAGAGGTTGCGCACATTCCACTTATGGCTAAGCCTAATGCGGGTATGCCTGAACTTATTGACGGTGTAACCAAGTATCTCATGACTCCTGATGAATTTGCATCAGATGTCAAATGCTTAATAGACGCTGGTGTTCATATAGCGGGCGGATGCTGTGGTACGACACCGGACCACATTAGGGCGTTACATGATCTAACCAAGGATATTAAGGTGTTAAAGCCTATTGAGCATAACAGAGCGTTTCTTACATCTGAGAGACAGTCAATAGAGATTAAACATGATGATGCATTTAAGATAATTGGAGAGAGGATTAATCCGACCGGCAAGAAGAAGCTTCAGGCTGAGCTTAGAGAAGGCAAGCTTAATCTTGTTATGGATATGGCTGAGCAGCAGGAAGAGAGTGGGGCAGCTATTCTTGATGTCAATATGGGTATGAACGGAATTGATGAGAAGGAGATGCTCTTAGAGGTTGTTGCCCAGGTTTCATCAAGCTCTAATCTTCCTCTTTGTATTGATTCAAGCCATGTTGATGTTATCGAGGCTGCACTAAGACAATATCCCGGTAGGGCTTTAATCAATTCGATTTCTTTAGAGTCAGAGAAGTTTGAGAAACTTCTTCCGATTGCCAAGAAGTACGGTGCTATGTTCATTTTACTTCCACTATCTGATGAAGGTCTTCCTAAGAATATTGATGAGAAGAAGGCTATCATCCATAAGATAATGGATAGAGCTTTAGAGCTTGGCATTAAGAAAGAAGACATTGTTGTCGACGGACTTGTTGCAACTGTGGGTGCAGAGCCGACAGCGGCTATTGATACAATCAATACAATTAAGTATTGTCATGATGAATTAGGTCTTTTTACATCATGCGGTCTTTCTAACATTTCCTTTGGATTGCCTAAGAGGATTAATGTAAATGTTGGCTTCCTTACAATGTGTATTGAGTCGGGACTTACGATGGCGATTGCCAATCCTAATCAGGAGGAATTGGTTACTGCGATACTTACATCTGACCTCTTGCTTAACAGAGAGGGTGCAGATATAAGATATATTACAAGGATGAATGAGATAATCGAGAGGGAAGAGGCGCTAGGTGAGATGGTTCCTAAGAATCAGGGAGCCATAGTGCCTAAGAAGGCTGAAGATAAGAACTCAGATAAACCTCCGATTTACCTTGCTGTTTTAAAGGGACAGAAGGACAGGATTCTTGATCTTACCAAGCAGGCGCTTGATGAAGGCACAGTATCACCTGATGATATTATCAATGATATGCTTATTCCGGCTATCAATGATGTCGGTGATTTGTTCAACAAAAAGAAATACTTCCTTCCACAGTTGATTGCAAGTGCAGAGACGATGGAGAAGTCAATCGGATACTTAGAGCCGATGCTTGTTAAGAAGGATACGGGAGAAGTTCTTCCTACGATTATTATTGCGACTGTCGAGGGAGATATTCACGATATCGGTAAGAACCTTGTTGCTTTAATGCTTAGAAATTACGGTTATAATGTAATCGACCTTGGCAAAGATGTTCCGCTTGATGATATACTAAAGGCAGCGGCTGACAATAACGCTGAGATTATAGCACTTTCTGCGCTTATGACTACAACTATGATGAGGATGAAGGATGTGGTTGATGCGGTTAGGGAGCAGAACCTTCCTTACAAGGTTATCATAGGCGGTGCTGTTGTAACTGACAGTTTTGCCGAAGAAATAGGAGCAGACGGATATTCAAATGACGCAGCAGATTGCGTTAAGCTTGTTGAGAGTATTAGAAACAAATAATAGTTTAGGAGATATATTATGTCAGAGATTAATCAGGATCATATCAGGAATTTTTGTATAGTGGCCCATATTGACCATGGTAAGTCTACGCTTGCTGACAGAATCATTCAGATGACGGGTGTTCTTACCGAGAGGGAAATGCAGGCTCAGGTTCTTGATAATATGGATATCGAGAGAGAGAGAGGAATAACAATTAAGTCCCAGACAGTCCGTATCATTTACAAGGACAAAAATGGTGAAGAGTATATGCTCAACCTTATTGATACCCCGGGTCATGTTGATTTTAACTATGAGGTGTCTAGAAGTCTTGCGGCGTGCGAAGGTGCTGTTTTGGTTGTTGATGCAGCTCAGGGTATTGAAGCTCAGACTCTTGCCAATGTCTACTTGGCGCTTGATCACGACTTAGAAGTATTCCCTGTAATCAATAAGATTGATTTGCCTTCTGCTGAACCTGAGAGGGTTAAGGCGGAGATAGAAGATGTCATTGGAATCGAGGCTATGGATGCGCCTATGATTTCTGCTAAGACAGGAATTAATGTTGAGCAGGTATTAGATGCAATTGTTAATAATATTCCTGCTCCTGTCGGAGATGAGAATGGACCTTTACAGGGACTGATATTTGACAGTATTTATGATTCTTATAAGGGTGTTATCATTTTCCTGAGAATCAAAGAAGGTACTGTTAAGAAGGGGACTACAATTAAGATGATGGCTACCGATGCGACTGCTGAAGTTGTTGAGGTTGGATATTTTGGTCCGGGTCAGTTTATTCCTTGCGAGAAGCTTACTGCAGGTATGGTTGGATATATTACTGCATCTCTTAAAAATGTTCACGACACTCAGGTTGGTGATACTGTTACCGATGCTGACAATCCTTGCGCTGAGGCATTGCCTGGATACAAGAAGGTTAATCCTATGGTTTACTGTGGAATGTATCCTGCTGATGGTGCGCATTATGAGGATCTTAAGGATGCTTTGGAGAAATTGCAGCTTAATGATGCTGCGCTTCAGTATGAGCCGGAGACTTCTATTGCGTTAGGTTTTGGTTTTAGGTGCGGATTTCTTGGTTTGTTGCATCTTGAGGTTATTCAGGAGAGATTAGAGCGTGAGTACGATCTTGATCTTGTGACTACCGCTCCGGGTGTTATTTATAAGGTTTATAAGACCAACGGTGATGTTATTGAACTTACCAATCCTTCTAATCTACCTAATCCTGCAGAGATTGATTACATGGAGGAACCTATTGTAAATGCTGAGATTATGGTTACTAAAGAATTTGTTGGTGCCATTATGAAACTTTGTCAGGAGAGAAGAGGCGTATATAAAGATATGGAGTATATTGAGGAGACCAGAGCCTTATTAAGATATGATCTTCCTCTTAATGAGATTATATATGATTTCTTTGATGCACTTAAGTCGCGTTCAAGAGGGTATGCTTCATTTGACTACGAGATGAAGGGATATGAGAAGTCTGACCTTGTGAAGCTTGATATCCTTATCAATCACGAGGAAGTGGACGCGCTTTCATTTATCGTTCACAAGGATTCTGCTTATGAGCGAGGAAGAAAGATGTGTGAGAAGCTTAAGGCTGAGATTCCTAGACATCAGTTTGAGATTCCTATTCAGGCTGCTATTGGGGCTAAGATTATTGCGAGGGAGACTGTTAAGGCTTATCGTAAGGATGTGCTTGCGAAGTGTTATGGTGGTGACATTACTCGTAAGAAGAAGCTTTTAGAGAAGCAGAAGGAAGGAAAGAAGAGGATGAGGCAGATAGGAAATGTGGAGATTCCTCAGAAAGCATTTATGAGTGTGCTTAAGCTTGACGAAGAGTGATTATATTGTCGCAGGGTGGGTGTGTTATTCTAGTGACGAGCACACCAACACAAAGCTATATCGGACGCGCTCTCGCTTCGGCAAAAACGTAGCAGTACTAAATTCGCACTACGCAAGCTTGTGCTCATTAAGTACTGACGTTTTTACAGAGTCCGATTTAAGCTTTTGTATTGGCGTGCTCTGTAATCATCATATCGATTTGAACAAATATCCCCACCCTGCTCGGAATCGTAGGAATGATTAAATGCTCACTGTCATTCTGAGCGAAGCGAAGAATCTTTATCCCGAGCGAAGTGAGGGATAACATATACATCAAGATAATGTGATACTCTAAATGCTTTCTTCGCGAATGGGGTGCGGGGCACACCGGGAATGGATTATAATGAATGGAAGGAGTGTGTGATATGGAGACTAAGGATTTGGGTATCTATATACACATTCCTTTTTGTGTTAGAAAATGCGCATACTGTGATTTCTTATCGTATGGTGTTGAGGCGGCAAATGAATTTGGTATTAAGGATATTCACAGAGCGTATATAGAGTCAGTTATCGCTGAACTTGGTTCTTATGTTGAGAAGTGTAATGATAGAAATATTGCTACCATTTACATTGGAGGAGGCACTCCGTCAATATTAGACAGCAGTCTAATGTTAAAATTGTTTGATTATATCAAAGAAAATTATAGAGTCAACGACAATGCGGAGATTACTATTGAGTGTAATCTGGGGACAACGAATATCGAGAAATTTAAGGCGTATAAAAATGCAGGGATTAACAGGCTTAGTCTTGGACTGCAATCGACTGATAATGCTATGCTTAAAATACTTGGTAGGGTGCATACTTATGAGGAGTTTCTTAAGCAATATGAGGATGCGCGTAGTGTTGGATTTGATAATATTAATGTGGATCTTATGAGTGCGCTTCCTAATCAGACTGTCGACATGTATGTTAATGATCTTACAAATGTTATCGCTCTTAATCCTGAACATATTTCTTCGTATAGTTTGATTATTGAAGAGGGGACACATTTTTATAATAATCCTGAGATTATTAATAATCTTCCTTCGGAGGATGACGCAGTTAGGATGTATGAGCTTACTAACGAATACTTGGCAAATGCAGGCTACAATCGCTATGAGATTTCTAATTACGCCAAGAACGGATATGAGAGTAGGCACAATTCATCTTATTGGAAACTTACAGATTATATTGGTGTGGGACTTGGGGCGTCTTCGTATTTTGAGGGTGTTCGCTATAAGGTGCACCGAAATCTTAAATCTTACATTAGCGGTGATTATCATCACGAAGAGGTTGAAGAGATAAGTAATAAAGACAGTATGGAAGAATTTATGTTTCTCGGTCTTCGTATGATGGAGGGTGTAAAGTGCTCAGATTTTAAGAGGCGTTACGGTGTGGATATTGAGTCGGTTTACGGCGAAGTGATTGAGAAGCATATTAATCTTGGAAATCTGATTAAAACTCAAAGCCATATAAAACTATCGGCAGAGGCAATCCCTATAAGTAACCAAGTGTTTGTTGATTTTATGTTGTAGTTTTAATAAGGTTGATGCATTCTGGAGTAGGAGTATAAGGTAAATGATAACAAGAGTTGAAAACCTATCTAATGATCAACTTAATAAGATTCGTGAGATGGTAGGCGAAGCGTTTGTCTCCAATGAACTTTTTCATAATTGGGGAAGCGAAGATGAACGTAGAGAAGATGTTATGAAGTATATGTCCCTTTATGTTGATTACGTTTATCAGGCAGGAGAATTGTATGCAAATGAAGACATGACAGGATTTATAGGGCTTGAAGATTCGTGTAATAAACCTGTATGGCCACAGATTAAAATGCTGTTTAAGATGCTTACAAAGATAAAGTATTCTAGGGTAAAGAGTCTGCTTTCATTTGTGAATCAGATTAGCAAATCCAATGAGAATTACACTAAAAAGAGACACCTTGATACATTGATGGTATGTGTTGATAAGAATCATCAGGGCAAAGGAATTGCTTCGGAACTTATAAGATTTGCAAAAGAGATGTCTGACAAGGAAGCGATTCCGTTGTTATTTGACACGGATATGAAATCGTATGCTGAAATGTATCAGCATTTTGGATGTAATCTGTATAACACTGTAACTGCCGATAATGGAGTTACAAGATATTGTTTAGTTTATAGAGGGATATCGGCTTGAATATTTTGGTTGACAAATTAATATGAATCAAATATAATGTATCAAAATGATATATATCAAAAAGATATATTGATGAAGGAGAGCGGCAGGTCATTATATCTGCCGGATAGCTGTCCTAAGAAGGCTCTTTCATATAAATGGACATGGAGAAGGTGAAAATGGCTAAAGACAGAAAGATAGATGTGGTTATCCTTGGGCTTCTCGCGCATGAGGATCTTACAGGATACGATATCAAGAAACAGATAGATGGTGCGATCAGCTTTTTCTGGAAAGGAAGCTTTGGAAGTATTTATCCTGCACTCAGTGATATGGAAAAGCAGGGGCTTGTGAAGCGGAAGAAGGCGGATGCTACAGGTGGGAGAGGGAAGATCATTTACCAGATAACCAAGAAGGGTAAGGATACTCTTAAGATATGGTTAAATGATGAGAAGGTAACTAATGACCTTAAGTATGAGACGCTTCTTAAAATGTACTTTGGTGGTTCAGAAGACAGAACGGTGACAATCCGAAATATTGAAATTTTTGAGGAACAGGTTAAGGGGAACCTGGAGATTCTTAAGGTTTATAAGGAGAATCTGGAAAAGGTTCTGGATCATGAGGACCATATCCATTTTTATTTGACTGTTATGTTTGGAATTGAGACTTATGAAGCGTATCTCGGATGGTGCAATAAGGCTAAGAAGATTTTGAAGGAGAGATAAGATGAGTACAGCAATAGTATATTATTCTATGCATGGAAATAGTGAGATGATTGCAGAAAAGATGGCTACTAAGCTTGATGCGGATGTGATCAGGATTGAACCTGATAAGGCATATCCGGATAAAGGTGCTAAGAAGTTTCTGTGGGGCGGAAAGAGTGCTGTGATGGGTGAACAGCCTGTATTAAAGCCATATGAATTTGATGCTGATAAATATGACAGCATCATTATTGGCTTCCCTGTTTGGGCGAGCAGACCTGCTTCTCCAATCTGGACATTCGTCAATGATCAGAAGAGTAAACTCAGTGGTAAGAAGATAGCAGTATTTGCTTGTCAGAGTGGTAACGGTGCAGAGAAGGCTTTTGATAGGGTTAAGAAGATGATTGGGATAGAGACATTTGCGGGAGAAATGATTTTCATTGATCCTAAGACAAGAGTGAATGCTGATAATGATAAAAAGATAGATTTATTCTGTGAGAAGATTAAAAGGAGCGATGATTGTAAATGATTGAATATATAAAGAATTCGGAAGAGAAAAAGGTTATAGCGAGAACAGTTCTTGAAGGCTTAAAAGAATGGTTTGAGGTCGAAGAGAGTCGGGAAGGCTATATCAGAGATTGCGTAGACTGGATATTTCTTGCGGCAAAAGATGGTGATGAGGATATGGGATTCCTTTGTTTAAAGGAGACTGGAAAGTCCACTGTTGAACTTGCTGTAATGGGTGTGCTTAAAGATTATCACAGGCAGGGAATTGGCCGCCACCTCGTTGAACAGGCGAAGAAGATTGCTGAGTCTTTGGGCTATGAATTTATGCAGGTTAAGACTGTAAAGATGGGTATGTATGAAGATTACGATAAGACAAATGAGTTTTACATCAGCTGTGGTTTTAAAGAGTTTGAACTATTTCCACTTTACTGGGATGAGGCTAACCCGTGTCAGATTTATGTGATGTCTCTAAAATGATACCCCGTAAGAAGGCAGGCTTTGGTTCAGTTAATTGCAATAAATTATTGAAAAAATATGTTTAAAGGATCTCATTGTAGATCCTTTTTTATATTGTACATTAAAAAAATGCGGATATCCGCAAAAAAATCATGAACATTATTGACATGAAAGGGGGAAGGATGCTATATTATACATGAAATAAATGCGGATATCCGCAAATAAATCGTGAGGTGCGTAAATGTATCCGAGAGAGCAGTATTTGAAAGAGATAATCTCAAAGAAGGATAATGGGCGTATTAAGATCATCACAGGACTTCGCCGAAGCGGCAAATCGGTATTGCTGTTTCGGTTGTATCGGGAATGGCTCTTGGGAGAAGGCGTGAAGGAAGATCAGATCATTGCCCTTGCATTGGACATATTGGAAAATGCCAGGTATCGCAATCCATTGGAGCTGGATAAGTATATCCGGGATCATATGATTGACCCTAAGAAGAGGTACTATATTCTCGTAGATGAGATCCAGTTTGTATCTGAGATTCAGAACCCATACGTGGATAATAAGGATGCCAAGATAACGTTTATCGATGTTATCCTTGGCTTTATGCAGATGGATAATGCCGATGTGTATGTTACCGGCAGTAATTCCATGATGCTGTCTTCGGATATATTGACTCAGTTTAGAGACAGAGGCGATGAAATCCGGGTATATCCGTTGTCATTTGCTGAGTTTTATAATGAATATGAAGGGGATAAGAGGGGAGCATGGCAGGATTATTACACTTATGGTGGAATGCCGCTTGCCGTCTCTCTTGAATCACATGAAGAAAAAAGCAGATATTTAAAGGATCTATTTGATAGGACTTATATAAAAGATGTACTTGAAAGGCACGAAATAAAGAATGATAAGGAAGTGCTGGATATATTGCTTGATGTCCTTGCATCGGGGATTGGATCCCTTACCAATCCAAGTAAATTGGCGAATACATTTAAAAGTGAACGGCAGATTGGAATAGGCTCGGAAACAATTGAAAAGTATATCGGTTATTTTGAGGAATCATTCCTCATAGAGAAAGCCGTTCGTTATGATGTAAAGGGAAGAAAGTATATCGGGACCCCATCCAAATACTATTACACCGATCCGGGGCTTCGAAATGCGAGACTTGGATTCAGACAACTGGAAGAGACTCACATCATGGAAAACGTATTGTACAACGATCTCATCCGAAGAGGCATGAATGTTGATGTGGGTATGGTGGAATACAATACCAAAGATGCTGACGGTAAGAAGATCCGGAAACAGTTGGAGGTAGACTTTGTTGTGAACAAGGGTGATAAGCGGTTCTATATACAGTCAGCGCTTTCTATAGCTGATCCGGAGAAAAAGGAGCAGGAGATAGCATCTTTAAAGCGGATACCCGATTCATTTGCAAAGATCGTTGTTGTGAGGGATTATCTTAAACCGTGGCAGGATGAGAATGGTATCACTTATGTAGGCATAGAGCAATTCCTTCTGAATGAAGATCTACTGAAATAAGATATCGATCATGTTGATAAAAGGCACTTACACATCGGCTAAGTATAAAAATGATGTTTTCAGAACAAAATAATCGTAAAAAACAGGGGAAAATCTTTCGACTAAAACAAAAATCTGATTTACACAAGGGGGTTTGTGCTATAATGTATGAGTAATAAAAAGGAGATAGATATATGATTAGATTAAGACCTTATAAAAAAGAGGATGCGGATACTATTATTTCTTGGAGTCAAGATGAGAGAGCGTTTTATCAGTGGAGCGCCGGTGTAATGGGGGATTATCCTATCACGCAGGAGGAATTTGGATTTGTAGATTCGTTGATTGCATTTACCGCATTTGATGAAGATAAGACGATAGGTTTTTTCACGCTTAGAAATCCAGGAGGTAATATTGACGAACTTCGTATCGGTTTTGTAATCCTTAATCCAGAACTTAGGGGACATGGAAAAGGTAAGGAAATGCTTAAACTTGCGCTTAAGTATGCATTTGAAATATACGGAGCCAAGAGAGTGTCATTAGGAGTGTTTGAGAACAATGAACCGGCATATTACTGCTACAAAGCGGCAGGATTTGAGGATGTCGCTGTTGATGAGATTGAAACTTACCAAGTTCTTAACGAAGAGTGGAGATGTAAAGAAATGGTGGTAGAACGCTAGGCGACAAAAAGACTAACTATTAAAAGTCAAGTCGAAAAATGATATTTTTTGATTAAAGTGCAGAAATGCATTTTAGATATATTTTGAACTCAGTTGGAGTTCTATGAACCTTGAAAACCGCATGACAAAAAGAGCATCTATGTAGGTGCTCAAAAAAGGAGTATTGAATTAGAAAAAAATCAAGCTGCTTTAATGTATTGCTGATTTGTTTTTTCGAGATGATAAATGACTCGTACTAGCTTTTTTACAGCGTGAGATAAAGCGACATTATAATGTTTACCTTCGGATCGCTTCTTGGCTAGATATTCAGCAAAAGTTGGATCCCAATGACAGACATATTTGGCCGCATTATATAGCGCGTATCGCAAATATCTGGAACCGCGTTTTTCCATGTGGGCGCAGGCACCATCTAGTTGTCCTGATTGATATGTAGATGGTGAGAAACCAGCATAAGCTAAGATTTTATCGGGAGAATCAAAACGGTTGAAATCACCGATTTCAGCAATAATCATAGCTCCCATACGATAGTTAATGCCAGGGATGCTAAGTATTGGAGAATTGATTTCATCCATGATTAATTTGATTTCATTTTCAATTTCGTCAATCTCAGAAGAAATCTCTTGAATAAGCTTAATCGTGTGTTTTAATTCTAAAGATTTTGCAGGCATGTTTGAACCAATGGAGTTTCTTGCGACATCTCTAAAAGTTATTGCTGTTTCTTTTCCATATCGACCTTTTGATGATTCAGAAAGCAGATTGGTAAGTCTGGTAAGGTGAGCGTTAGCGACATGCTTAGCCCCTGGGAATTCAGAAAGCATTGCATAAATAGATGCCATATGAAGTGTTGGTACTAATTTTTCTAATTCAGGAAAAAGAATACAGACTAGTCTGGAAATGGAAGACTTAAGCTTGGCACGTTCCTTAACTTTATCAAAACGATAACGAGTTAATGACTTTAATTCTTCGTTGTGGTAAGATGTGTCTGAGTAGGACTTTAAGTTCACATCAGACATTAGCATAGAAGCAATTGTGCGGGCATCTACTTTATCCGTTTTCGTCTGTCTAAGGCTTAGACTTTTTCTGTACAGATTTGTATGTAACGGATTGATAACATAGGCGGGCAAACCTTTATCAATGAGATATCCTAAAAGATTGTAACTATAGTGTCCAGTGGCTTCTAGCCCTACTTTTACTTTTGTTATATCTTCCATAACAGATTCGATTCTTTGATAAAGATCATTGAAACCGTCTAGGTTGTTAGTGATGGTAAATACTTTGAATAATACTTCTCCATCAGAGTTTGTGATAAAGCAATCATGCTTATCCTTAGCAACATCAATTCCTACGTAAATCATAATAATAAATCTCCTTTGAAATGTATTAATGCTGTTTTAGAACCACAGGGTGCTCCTTGCGATTGTAACCTCGTTCTAAATAAACCGTCATGCGGTATCTAACTGATTAACAAATGAACAAAGAGACTGTGGTTGGAGCCTTTCTGAAACCATCAAGTGGTAGGAGAATTAAACCAATCCACAGCATCTTAAATATCATAGTTGAACCTATAGAAAAGGTAAAGAAAAGACTATGATTGAATAGTTATAAAGACCTTGGAGAGGGTCTATAAAAACTACTACTATATAATACGAGGAGAATTATATGAATAAAAATGCATATCCTCATGTTATGACATTTAAGGAATTGATTATATATATAATTGTGGTTATTATTATAGGCTTTGTTCTTGTTGTGGTAAGAGACGACTATTCAGGGATAATCGGTGCCTGCATTGTGTGTCCGGCGATGATAGGATATCTGATTTATGCGTACAACAAAGAAAAGAAGGCAGATAAAAAAGCTGTACAAGTTAGCAGAAGTATTGTAGATGGGGATTATTTTAACAGTGCGGAGTGGCATGCTAAATATGTGGAGTATATCAATCAGCATACGTTTGAGAAGCCGGTAATTATGGATATGAAGAAGGACCTTCTAAAAAGATTTAGGAGGAGCGAATACATTTTCTTTAGTATCTTCTTTTTGTTCTTGACACTTGGCTGTGGATGTACAATAGCAATCGGTAAAGTATTGATTGGAATTGTTGGAATGCTGATGTTTGCAGGATTTACGGTGTATGAGATTTCGTTCTTTATTGGTATGCCTGTTAGAAGATGGCTAAAGAAAGATATTGATTACAAAGCTTTAGAGAACTCTTATCTTGAGAGTCGTATGCTGACGTATAAGAAGAATGGAATAGCATTTGGGACGACACACATTCACGCATTTACCGAGAAGAATATATACGCAATTGATTACAGAATTGTGGATGAGATAACAAGGAAGGTTGTCAGACTAAAGACATACGAAGATGGGATTTATTCATCAGATGAGTATAAGCATTATGTGGTAGTCCATGTAGTTATGCCGGGGACAAATGATGCTTGTGACGTTGAGATTGAACTTAATGAGTATCAAGTGCAAATGGTGTTAGATAATTATCCAACTTTTAGGATAGGATCGAATGTAAATGACGGCACAGTTGTTACAGAGGCGAAAGAAGAAGTGACAGTGGTGTGATTGATCAGTGCTTAGTAAAAGCGCTTGCAGAGTGGCTTGACATAGTCCTTCAATGTTTGAACGAGAACATAGTACTGCATAAGATCGGTAGTGTGAGCGAATTCAATCCTTTTGTGAAGCTATTCAATGGTCTTGATTCTGAATACCTGATTGCCCTGAATATCGGTGCGGTCTGGAACGTAATTGCTCTTTGGATTTATCACTCTGAAGCAAACAGCTAAGGCAATATGCCTTAGCTGTTTATTTTATCTTTACTTTTTTGCATAAAATCGTCGATATTCTTTACTTTGCAAACTTTACGTGTTAGAATAAGTAAAGATATCGGAGGTGAGGCGGATATGATTTCGTATGAGGGACTTGAAAATGCGTTGAAGGAAAAAGGCATTGGTAAAACAGAATTATCTACGGAACTTGGCCTTTCCACACGAACGGTTGCCAAGATAGCGAAGGGTGAGAAACTTTCAAAACGCAGCATTCAGAAGATTGCCGATTATCTAGACGAATCACCTGATGTTATTATGAGGGTAATTTCTGATAACAAGATTTTACAGGTACTTCGAGAAGAAAAAGAAGTAAAACTATCCGGTGGTCTGTATCATGAGCTTCAGGTCAGGATGACATATAATTCCAATCATATCGAGGGAAGTAAACTTTCGGAAGACCAGACAAGGCAGATTTTTGAGACAAATACACTTGATGTTGGGGATGGGGTGCCAGTGGATGATGTTTTGGAAACGGTTCATCATTTCAGAGCAATTGACTATGTGATTGATATCGCAGAAGATGAGCTTACTGAAGATATAATCAAACATTTGCATTATATCTTAAAGCACGATACCAAGGATTCAACTCTCGGATGGTTTGCGGTTGGTGATTATAAGAAACGTGCCAATATTGTTGGCGGAAGAAAAACTTCAAAACCGTCTGAAGTTCATAAGCACATGAAGACGCTTATTGATGAATATAATGCAAAGGAAAATGTTACAGTCGAAGATATTATTGCATTTCATGCAGAATTTGAGCACATCCACCCGTTTCAGGATGGAAATGGTCGTGTAGGAAGGCTTGTTGCATTAAAAGAATGCCTTCGCCATAATGTTATACCTTTTATTATCGAGGATTCAAAGAAGAACTATTACTATAGAGGACTTAAAGAATGGAGAAATGAAAAGGGGTGGCTTACGGATACTTGTCTTGACGGTCAGGATACATTTGTAAGACTCCTTGATATGCTTGAAATACCGTATGATGATAACATATCAGGTTAAGAAGTATTATTTCCAAAGAATGATAAGGAGGAAAAAGTTATGAGCAGACTAAAAGAACTCAGAAAATATGTAGACGAAGAATTGAATAAGATTGAGGATGCGGATAAAAGGACAAGTGCTATAGCACATTTATATGGTGTTTCTCTTGCGGCGACTCTGATAGCGAAGAAACGCGGACTAAATCCGGAGATTGCTGCAATGGCTGCGATGCTTCATGATTTGTATGCATATAAGAGTGGATCGTATGATGATCATGCACATAAGGGAGCTTACCTTGCCGGAGATATATTAGAGGAACTGAATCTGACGGATGATGCGGAGACGGAAGAAATATGTTCTGCAATCTATCATCATGATGATAAGTTGGTTACAGATGGTCCGATGGACGAGGTGTTGAAGGATGCTGATGTGATTGATCATTGCCTTAAGGATTCTTCTAAGCCTGTTAAGGAAAAAGAACAAGTAAGATTTGATAAGTTATGTTCTGAGTTTGGAATATAATTTTTCCCGATTTAATGTTGTAGCTTTCCCCAAAATTAGATATAATATATGAGTGTGAATTAACATTACACAATAATACTCAGGAGGTTAGAATATGGACGCTAAAGAATTGTTGGTTGGAAGAAGAAGTGTCAGAAAGTATAAGGCTGATGCAGTTTCTGAAGAGGTGTTAAGAGAAGTGGTTGAGCTTGCTTCATTTGCACCATCTTGGAAGAATACTCAGATATCACGTTACATTGCAGTTACAGGAGAACTTAAGGACAAGGTATCTGCTACACTTATGGAGCACAATCAGAATATTGTGAACGGTGCACCTATTCTTATTATTCAGACTGATGTTGAGAAGAGGAGTGGTTTCGAGAGAGATGGTTCTTTCTCTACCAAGAAAGAAGATCGCTGGCAGAATTATGATGCAGGCATTGCAGGATTGCAGTTTTGCCTTGCTGCATATGAGAAGGGACTCGGAACTGTAATCATGGGAATATTTGATGAAGATGAAGTTGCTTCTATAGTTGATATTCCTGAGGGACAGAAGATTATGGCACTTATAGCACTCGGTTATCCTGATGAGGAACCACAGGCACCAAAGCGTAAGAGTGTAGATGATTTATTGACAATTAAATAATCCAATATAAAAGGGATGGTATTACCATCCCTTTATTATATATAAATATTAAATTAAAACTACTTCTTTTTAGCCGCTCTAACCCTTGATTTCTTAGTGAATTTAAGAAGTTCTAAGACCTTGCCCGGATCGCCTTCTACCTTTAATTCCCCTTTGGTGAATGCTATTACAGGATCAAGCTTGCCTTTAAGAACGCTGATAAGATTGTCAGGTGAGATCTTTATTTCGGCATTTCTGTCATAGTAATCATATGGTTCTACGTGTAACGTGCTGTCCTTAATCTCGGCGTAGAATACTCCGAATGGTTCTTCTGTCAGAGAAACCTGAACAGCTATAAATCCGTTATATTTAGAGATTAGGTCTGTATCGAATTCTTCTCTAACTAGTTCAATTAGTTCGTCCATCTTCAATGCAATAACACCCCTTTCAATAAAACAAGTAAATCTGATTAGTAATTATAACATTTTAATTATAACACATAATTCTCAAATATGCTATTATAATTTTTGACCAAATTGGAACTTGTGTGTTATAATATGAAACGATGTTTTTTTAATGCAATATTTAGGCGGCGTATTTTATGAGTTTTAATAAGCTTTTTAAACATTTGAATACAATCACACATCATCGTAATCTTGTTATGAAGCATTGTTTTCAATGTGGATTATATAAGCAGGGACTCATGCATGATTTATCTAAATACAGTTTAACGGAGCTTTCGACCGGAGCTAAATATTATCAGGGTGACAGAAGTCCTAATGCTGCAGAGAAAGAAGATATAGGATATTCTAAGGCATGGCTTCATCACAAGGGTAGGAATAAACATCATTTAGAATATTGGATTGATTACAGTGCCGATAAGAATAAAGGCTTTGAGGGCATGAAGATGCCTGTAAGATATGTGGTTGAGATGTTTTGTGACAGAGTTGCTGCATGTAAGACATACCAGAAGGATGCATATACCGACAAGAGTCCGCTTGAATATTACAACAGAGGCAGGCATAAGTACCAGGATTTGTTCAATGATAAGAGTCAGGAACTATTGGAGTATTTGCTGACTATGCTTGCAAATGAAGGCGAGGCGGCAACATTTTCTTATGTTAAGAAAGAGATTGTAACCGGTAAAGCAGATATTGTTAAGAATTATTAGGAGTTTTTTTATGGCTAAGATAAAACAATTCGTTAAAGATTTTTTTAAACTTTCCCCGGTATTACTTTTTTTAGGATGCATGGCGATTATACTTTTAATGGAGACATTTGGAAGACACTCCCTTATCGGAGCGTTGAGTTTTTTAGTACATGAACCTGTCAGATTTATTTTTAATGCGCTTATAATTATGACACCGTTTACGGTTTTTTATCTCTTTAGAAGAAGACGACTTGGATTCTGTTTAGTCGGATTTGTTTGGCTGTTTATCGGAATTGTTAACGGTGTTGTATTGGCATTTAGGGTTACTCCGTTTTCAACGATTGACTTTAGATTATGGGACGATGCGCTTATGGTTATCGGTAAGTACTTCGAACCATGGATGACTGTTCTTTTGATTGTTTTATTAGTAGCAGTTATTATTGCTTTTGTTATATTTCTTGTTAAGCTTAAGAAATACGAAGGTGAGATGCATCGCATAAGAAATGCAGTTATTATCGCAGCTTATTGGGTAGTTATGTATTTTACGATGAAGGCGCTTATTGGTAATGGAGTGTTTACCACAACTATTCCTAACCTTGCTTATGCTTATAAAGATTACGGTGTCAGCTATTGCTTTACCGTTACCGGTATGAGGAACGGTATGAGAAAGCCGATTGACTACACCAAGGATAAGATTGCTAAGATTAATAAAAATGTTGACAAGAAGCTTGAGAAGAAGGATAAGAAGGAGCCGCACAAGGCCAATGTCATTTTCTTACAGCTTGAGTCATTCTTTGATATAGGATATGTTAAGAACTACTATTTTAACGAAGATCCTGTACCGTATTTTAATTACTTAAAGGATAATTATTCGTCAGGTTTCCTTACTGTGCCAGCGTTTGGCGCCGGAACTGCCAACACTGAGTTTGAGTCTATGACAGGTATGAAACTTAGTTTCTTTTCTCCGGGTGAGTATCCATATAAGACGGTACTTAAGAAGAGAACAGCAGAGAGTATTCCTTACGATCTTCAGTCGATAGGATACAGCACTCACAATATTCATAATAATACAGCTACATTTTATGGTAGAAGTAAGGTGTTTACCAATATCGGATATCAGACGTTTAGCACTATAGAGACTATGTGGTCTAAGGATACGACTAACACCGGTTGGGCCAAGGACAGAATTCTTACCGGTGAGATTATGGATGCGTTAAGATCAACCGATACTCCTGATTACATTTATGCTATTTCTGTTCAGGGACATGGTGACTATTATAAAGAGGAAGCTCAGGTTGATGAGCCAGAGGTTTGGGTTAACGGTATAGATGATGCAGATCAGACTGATGCGGTTAATTATTATGTCAAGCAGATAGGAGAGATGGATGGTTTCGTTGAGGAACTCTGTCATACACTTACTGCATTTGACGAAGATACCATACTTGTTCTTTACGGAGATCATCTTCCGGGACTTGGTTTTACTGACGAGTCTCTTAAGAATGGCGATGTGTTCCAGACTGAGTATGTTATCTGGAGTAACTTTGATATGAAGAGAAAGGTGCAGAACCTTTCTGCGTACCAGCTTGGAGCTGAAGCTCTTGACAGACTTAACATTCATACCGGAACCATAACGAGATATCATCAGGCACAGAGGAAGAGCAAGAAGTATCTTGCTAATCTTCGCGAGCTGCAATATGATCTTTTATATGGAGATATGTATTCATTTGACGGTGAGAATCCATTCTTGCAGGAAGATATGACATATGGAGTTCAGGATGTAACAATATCAAGAGTTTTGCGTACCGAGACCAGAACTATTCTTTATGGACAGAAGTTTACTCAGTTCTCACATGTGTTCTTAAACGGCAAGGAAGTTGAGTCGGAACTTATAGGTCCTTCATCAATGTCTATCGAGGAAGAGTTAAAAGACGGCGACAAGATTTATGTTTCGCAAATGACAGCTAAGGGTAAAGTGCTTCTTAACAGCAGAACATATCGCTACAGTGCCTATGATAAAGGACTTGAAGCCATTGATTAGAATTAACATAGTTAAATAAAAGCCTCCGGTTTCATGCCGGGGGCTTATATTATGTGTAATATATTTCGTTTCTCATCCTTACTCAAATCGATAGGTAGTCCGTTGATCTCTACTGAAGGATTGGATAAGTTCATCGGATTGATTGCTGTGATAACGCCCTCTTCGCCGGTTGTGAGCTTAACCCTGTAGCCGATATAAATGTCAAGCATGGATCTTAAGAAGAGGATTGTGTATTCTGTGTCATATTTCTGTAAGCCATCGCGTTCAAACATTCTTATAATCTCAAATGGACAATTGGAACCTCTGTAATTGCGATTAGAAATCATGCCTGCATATACATCACATATTGCGATAATCCTTGAAAACTCGTTGATGTGAGTCTTATTGGCACCTGTAGGGTAACCGGAACCGTCACATCTCTCGTGGTGAAACAGTGCAACAGAAGCAATTCTTGGATCGTCAAAGAGATTAAATAATACCCTGTGTCCTAACTTGGAGTGCTTTCTGATGATAGCGAACTCTTTAGGTGTAAGCTTGTCTTTCTTATGTAATATCTCCTGGTCTACTAATAACTTACCAATGTCGTGAAGAAGAGCAGATTGAGTTAGTACATTGAGGTCGGACGAACTCATGTGGTTCAAATCACCTAACATCCTTGAGAGCAATGCTACATTAATAGAATGCTCATATATGGGATCTTCACTCTTGCTGGAATGACTGACAGCGTCAAATACGCCTTTCTCACAGTAGAATGACTGATAGAATCTTATGAAATGCTCGGTGAGCATGGTTAAACTTGTGTAAGTGCGGTTCTCTATTATCTCGTTAAGAGTGACTTTTAACAGACTGCAGACTTCTTCGTAATCAGATGTGTAGTTTAGAGGAAGGTCGTATAAATCAGAATTGTCAATAGCATTGACACTAGCCATGTACTCACCTCCTTAGGCGTAATTAAATGTTTAGACAGTATTGACCACTATCATATATAATATCATTTCATTTGTATTTTTTCAAGCAATTACGGTTTGAGGCGGAGAAAATGTGGTTTTTTTGTGACTAATCAAAAAAAAGGGTTAAAATGCTAGACAACATAAGTGATACTATGTTAAAATACAAAAATGTTTGACAGTGGGATACTATGCTTTCCCATGGTCAGTATTATTTGAATTAATGATTTTAGGAGGAACTAGTAATGAGTTTAACAGTTGAGAATCTGGAGAAGAACATGGCAAAGCTTACCATTGAGGTGCCGGCAGAGAAACTTGATGAGGCTATTAAGAAAGCTTATAACAAGATTAAGAATCAGATTAATATGCCTGGTTTCAGAAAGGGTAAGGCTCCACAGGCTATGGTTGAGAAGATGTATGGAGCTTCTATTTTCTATGAGGAGGCTGCTAATATCCTTATTCCGGATGCTTATGCTGATGAGGTTGAGGGTAGCGATTTAGAGGTCGTATCACAGCCTAAGATTGATATAGTAACTATTGAGAAGGGACAGCCATTTGTATTTACTGCAGAGGTTGCTTTAAAGCCTGAGGTTACTCTTGGAGATTACAAGGGTGTAGAGGTTGAGAGTATCGACGTTTCTGTAAGTGATGAGGATGTTGAAGTTGAGATTAAGAAAGATTTAGAGCAGAACTCAAGAACTGTTGATGTTACTGACAGAGCTGTTGAAGATGGTGATGAAGTTACAATCGACTTCGACGGATATGTTGGTGGAGAGCAGTTTGAAGGCGGATACGCTGAGGATTATTCTCTTAAGATTGGTTCACATACATTTATTGATACATTCGAGGATCAGCTCATCGGCAAGAACATCGGTGATGATGTTGATGTAGAGGTAACATTCCCTGATGATTATCATGCTAAGGAGCTTGCTTCTAAGCCTGCACTCTTCAAGGTTAAGGTTAAGGGTATCAAGGTTAAGGAGCTTCCTGAGTTAGATGACGAGTTCGTATCAGATATTTCTGAGTTTGAGACAGTTGCAGAGTACAAGGAAGATGTTGCTAAGAGACTTGAGTTCAGAAAGAAAGAAGATGCTAAGAAACAGAAGGAAGATAAGGTAGTTGACAAGGTTATCGAGAATGCAACTATGGAGATTCCGGACGCAATGGTTGACTCACAGGTTAATCAGATGCTTCAGGAGTATGCTCAGCAGCTTTCATATCAGGGTCTTTCATTAGAGCAGTATATGCAGTTTACAGGTATGACTGTTGATGTTATGAGAGAGCAGCTTAAGCCGGAGGCATTAAGACGCATCCAGTCTCGTCTTGTATTAGAGGCTATTGTTAATGCTGAGAATATTACATTTACCGACGAAGAGATGGATGAAGAGATCAAGACCATGGCTGAGAATTATCAGATGGAGCTTGACAAGTTGAAAGAGCTTATCGGTGACAACGAGAAAGATTCAATTGGAATGGACATCAAGGTTAAGAAGGCGGTTGATTTGATCGTCGCAGAGGCAAAGGAGGCATAATATGTCACAGATTTTAACAGGCAGTTTAGTGCCTACAGTCATTGAGCAATCAAGCCATGGCGAGAGAGCTTATGACATATATTCACGTTTATTAAAAGAGCGTATTGTATTTCTTGGTGAAGAGGTTAATCAGGTAACAGCCAACTTGGTTGTTGCGCAGCTCTTGTTCTTAGAGTCTGAGGATCCTTCTAAAGATATCAGCTTTTATATCAATAGCCCTGGTGGTTCTGTAACTGCCGGTATGGCTATTTATGATACCATGCAGTACATCAAGTGCGATGTTTCTACCATTTGTCTTGGTATGGCAGCATCTATGGGAGCATTCCTCCTTTCAGGTGGTACCAAGGGTAAGCGTATGGCTCTCCCTAATGCCGAGATTATGATTCATCAGCCATCAGGCGGTACTGAAGGTCAGGCTACCGAGATTCAGATTGCTGCTGAGCATATTTTGAAGACCAAGAAGAAGTTAAATGAGATATTAGCAGCTAATACCGGCAAAGATTACGAGGTTATTGCGCAGGATACAGAGCGTGACAACTGGATGTCTGCAGCAGAGGCTATGGAATACGGTCTTATTGACAGTATTATTGAGAAACGTCCTGATAACAAGGATGATAAATAAAGGAGTGACTTTATTTGGCAGGAAGAGAAGATAGAAAATCACTTAGATGTTCCTTCTGTAACAAGACACAGGATCAGGTCAGAAAGCTTATTGCAGGTCCTAATGTGTATATATGTGATGAGTGTATTGCGGTTTGCTCAGATATTATCGACGAGGAATTCGTGGAGGATACTATCGGAGAAGACCTTAATCTCATGAAGCCTAAGGAGATTAAGGAATATTTAGATCAGTATGTAATCGGTCAGGAGAATGCCAAGAAGGTACTTTCTGTAGCTGTTTACAATCATTATAAGCGTATCACTCAAGAGTCTGAACTTGATGTTGAGCTTCAGAAGAGTAATGTTATGCTTCTTGGGCCTACCGGTTCCGGTAAGACTTTGCTCGCACAGACATTGGCTAAACTTTTGAATGTACCATTTGCAATTGCAGATGCTACAACTCTTACAGAAGCAGGTTATGTCGGTGAAGACGTTGAGAATATTCTTTTAAGACTTCTTCAGGCTGCTGATTACAATGTAGAGAGAGCAGAGCAGGGAATTATCTATATCGATGAGATAGACAAGATTACAAGAAAGTCTGAGAATACATCAATCACAAGAGATGTATCGGGTGAGGGTGTACAGCAGGCACTTCTTAAGATACTTGAGGGTACGGTAGCTTCGGTACCTCCTCAGGGTGGTCGTAAGCATCCACATCAGGAGTTTATTCAGGTGGATACATCTAATATCCTCTTTATCTGTGGTGGTGCTTTTGTAGGCTTAGAGAAGATTATTGAGAGTCGTATCGGGCAGAAATCAATCGGTTTCGGCGCTGATATTGTTGAGAAGAATACCAAGAATGTCGGTGAGTTGATGCGTCAGGCGCTTCCTCAGGATTTCGTAAAGTTCGGTCTTATTCCTGAGCTTATCGGTCGTATTCCTGTCAATGTTTCACTTGATCTTCTTGACGAGGATGCTTTGGTAAGGATTCTTACCGAGCCTAAGAGTGCTTTGGTTAAGCAGTATCAGAAGCTCTTTGATCTTGATGGCGTAGAGCTTACATTTGACGAAGATGCATTAAGAGCTATTGCACATCTTGCTATCGAGAGAGAGACCGGTGCCCGTGGCCTTAGAGCTATTATGGAAGATACGGTCAATGACCTTATGTACGAGATTCCTTCAGAGGAGGATATCGTTAAATGTTCTATAACCAAGGAGGTTGTAGAAGAGGGAGCTGACCCTGAGATTGTAAGGTCTGATATATCAAGACGCCCTGTGGTTAAGAAGAGAAAGCCAAGCAGCGGCAATGTTATTGCGTAGGATTTAATAATTGAGCTTTCGTGATTATTCATGAAAGCTCTTTTGTCATAAAGAGGTTTTTATGGTTATTAAGAGTGTTAATTTAGAGACGGTTGTCGGAGTGACTTCTAAGCTCCCTGAGAATTCATTGCCGGAGTATGCATTTTCCGGTAAGTCTAATGTTGGTAAGTCATCGCTTATCAATGCTTTGATGAACAGGAAGTCTTATGCAAGAACTTCAGAGAAGCCGGGTAAGACCCAGACAATCAATTACTATAATATCAATGATGAACTATACTTTGTTGATCTTCCGGGATATGGTTATGCCAAGGTTTCTGAGAAGGTCAAAGAGCAGTGGGGGAAGATGATTGAGAATTATCTTCATGAAAGCAAGCAATTAAGACAGGTATTTCTGCTTGTGGATATAAGACATGCTCCTTCTAAAAACGATTGCATGATGTATGACTGGATGGTTCATTATGGATTTAAACCGGTAGTTGTTGCGACCAAGCTTGATAAGATTAAGAGAAGCCAGCTTTCTAAGCAGGTGAAGCTTGTCAGAGAGACATTGGGTATGGGTAAGGAGAGCCCGCTTATTGCATTTTCTGCCGTATCTAAGCAGGGTAGGGATGAGATATACGAGCTTATTGATAATGATAAGGAGGAGTTAGATGAATTACAACAATGATGACGACAACAATCAAAAGTATAAGAACGAACAAGAACGATTCAACGAATTCCTCAAAGATCAACTCGGTGAAGATATAAAAGGCACGATTAATAAGGCGCAGGAGAGCGTTAACGAAATGCCTCTATATATGCAGTTCTTTACTGCATTTTCATCATCTAACAGATATATGCAGTTGCTTTGGATGAGATGGGGCAAGGTTGTTGGATATTTCTTTTTTATGACTTTTATTGCGGCCTTGCTTGCTGTTGTTGTTCCGATTGCGGGTAAGATAGTTGGAGTTGGAGGAATCGGAACTTTTATCAGTGAGAGGATTCCTAATTTTACGTATTCTAACGGAGTCTTAGAGGCGGATTCAACGATGCAATACGACAAGGAAGGTATTCAATTCTATCTTGATACCAGTGTCAATAGTTATAAGGAGAGTGACATTGACAAGGAATCATTTACACAGATTCTTGTAAGCAAGAGTAACATGCTTGTGTATCAAGGCGGAGCGGTTATGAAACGTGATTTTTCGGAGCTGCCTGAGTTTACATTTTCTAAGCAAATGTTACTTGATAACGTTGGTGTGATCTACGCGATTATTATTTTCGCAGGTTTTATCAGATATATATCACTTATGTTCACGGCATTGTTTACAATGCTTATGTTATCGGCGATAGGATTCATGCTTATATCGCTTAACAAGTTGAATGTCAAGTTCACTGATATGCTTAAACTGTCTGTATATGCTGTTACAATAGTTACGATTATTGAGGCGTTTAATACAGCGATTCCTATTGTGTCGCCGCTTATCGCTAACATAATCGGTCTTGTTTGGGCAGCCGGTGTGTACTATAAGGCTGTTATCAAATGTGGTATGATTAAGAGAGTATTTGGTAATTTATAAATGTATCCCGCATGTTTATCATGCGGGATATTGTTATTTAAAGCCTTCTTTAGATTTTAAAAGAATGTTATTTAGTTCTTCAGGACTTGCAGTACTTATACGACTGTTATGGAAACTTCCGTCAAATGTTACATCCTTGTAGAACCAGTCTTCCGGAGTGTATGCATTTGCCGAAGCTTCATCTTCAAATTCAACCTCTGCAAGATAGACGCCTTCTAGCTCGTTGTGGAAGCAATCAAGTTCGATTGTGTTGCCCTTGCTATCAGGAATTATATATCTTGTCTTTGAGATTGTAATGCCTTCGGTCTTTTTTAACAGTTTATCAAATGCATCTTCGTTGAGAGGAAGCTCTTCTTCGATTCTGCTCATCATCCCTTTAGACTTGTAGGTTAGGATGTATTCATCGTCCCACTTTCTGATTCTTATTACGGGATCGTAGTTAAGGATGTAAGCTTGGATGATTTCATGATGCTTATATTGGTCTAGATTGTCAGGAATTCTTTTTAATAAAAACTTTCTTTCTATCTCCATGGTGACTCCTTTCGTTTGTTGTTTGTTTTAATTGTTCATAGTATATCATATGATACTTTGATTGTCAGTTGTTATGTGATACAATAGGATTAGTTTTTTATATAGGAGGTTAATGATATGGTATATTTGTTTTTAGCTGAGGGCTTTGAGACTATTGAGGCTCTTACTGTTGTTGATATGTTAAGGAGAGCTAAGATTGAAATTACAACTGTTTCGATCACTGACAGCTTAGATGTTAAGAGCTCTCAAGGGGTGCCGGTTAAGGCAGATGAGATTCTTAGCAATGTAAAGGATAAAGAGGCGGAGTGTCTTGTTCTTCCGGGTGGTATGCCGGGAACCACTAATTTAAGGGCCAATGCTACTCTTATGGATATGGTGCTCAAGCAGAACGACGCAGGCAAATATGTAGCTGCAATTTGTGCCGCTCCTGCTGTCATTTTCTGTGAGTTAGGAATTACAAAGGGCATGAATTCTACCTGTTATCCAAGCTATAATGACAAGCTTGAAGAAGAGGGAGTTAACCTGATTAAATTACCTGCTGTTGTTGACGGTAATGTTATAACCGGTATGGGAATGGGTACAGCAATCGAATTCTCGTATGAGATTATTAAAGAACTTAGAGACAAGGAACTTGCAGATCAGATATTAGATTCTATATGTTTTTATAAATAGGAGATGTTAAAGTGGATTTTTATGTAAGAGATGTCCTCAAAACTACAGGAGGTAAGCTCCTTTGTGGAAGTGAGGATTTGATTGTAAATGATATCGCTATTGATTCAAGAGAGGTTAAGGAAGACAGCCTTTTTGTACCAATTAAGGGTGAGAAGGTTGATGCACATAAGTTTATTGTGGATGTTTTAAATACAGCTAATGCCAGCCTTACTATGGAGGATGATGTTGCATCAGACGAGGTTGTTAAGAGTGGCAAGGCACTTATCAGGGTTGATGATACTGTCTTAGCTATGCAGGCATTTGCGGCATATATGAGAGAGCAATATCATTTTCCTATTATAGGAGTGACCGGAAGTGTTGGAAAGACTACGACCAGAGAGATGATTGCGACTGCTTTATCAGCGTCTAAGAATGTGTTGGAGACCTACAAGAATTACAATTCTCAGGTTGGAGTTCCAATGATGATTTCAAGATTTACTGAATCTTATGATGCCGCTGTTTTAGAGATGGGTATGAGTGAGCCTGGTGAGATGGGCAGACTTAGCGATATGGTTAAGCCTGATACCGCGGTGTTTACTCTTGTCGGAGTTGCCCATATTGAGCAGCTTAAGAGTCAGGACGGAATATTCGATGAGAAGATTAAGATAACCAAGCACATGAAGAGCGACGATATCATTTATCTTAACGGAGATGACGAGCTGCTAAGAAGGAGAAGTAAGGACGTTAACAATAAGATTCTCTGGTATGGTTTGTCAAATGATTGCGATTTTAAGGGTTATGATATAAAGATCGACGGCGAGAAGCAGGTGTTTAAGGTGGATACGCCTGATGTTAAGGGGTTAGAAGTTACCCTTAATGTCCTTGGAGAGCACAATGTTAGAAATGCTTTGGTTGCGTTGGCTGTAGCGACTCAATATGGTGTTGATATTAAAGATGCAGCTAAGGCTTTAGAGAGTTTTTCAGGTCAGAGACAGACTATCATTAAGACAGATAAGGGTGTAATAATTGATGATACTTACAATGCGAGTCCTGATTCCATGAAGGCTTCTTTGAGTGTTCTTGGTGGATATGATTGTAAGGGCAAGAGAGTAGCGGTTCTTGCCGATATGCTCGAGCTTGGCCCTAATGAGGTCGAATATCATAAAGAGGTCGGAAGATATGTTAAGGAATACGGTGTTGATTACCTTATAGCGTATGGCAGGCTTGCTAAAGAGTACTTAAACGAGTCGGGTATCGATGGCGTATTAGTTGACTCTCTTGATGAGGTATATAAAGAGACCGTAAAGGTTCTAAACCCAGATAATGTCTTGCTTTTCAAGGGTTCTAACGGTATGAAACTTAAAGAAATTGTTTCGAAAATACTACAGAATTGATACGACATTGATAAATTTTTCACAAAAATGTTTAACTTTTTTAACAAAAATGTAGAAAAACTTTGACATTTTTATATTTTAATCATATAATATAATTGTTTATTGCTTTTATCATTGTGAAAGGAGGACATCACTGATGAATAAGACTGAATTAGTTGAGGCAATTGCTGCTAAGACAGACCTCACCAAGAAGAGCTCTGCAGACGCTGTTAAGGCTATCGTTGATGCTATTACAGAGGAGCTTGTTAAGGGTGAGAAGGTTACTTTAGTTGGTTTTGGAACTTTTGAGGTTGCTGACCGTAAGGCTAGAACAGGACATAATCCTAGCACAGGTAAGAAGATCAAGATTCCTGCAACTAAGGCACCTAAGTTCAAGGCTGGTAAGGCTTTGAAGGACGCTGTTAACAAAGGAAAGAAGAAGAAATAATATTCTTCACTGTCATATACGATATTGAATGAATAGGGAGTAGCCGGCATAAGGTGTTTACGGTGACGACATACCCGATATTATATGTATTAATGACCTTGTATCATGATACATATAGATATCCGTATCGTAATTAAATGGCGAGACTATCATTGTTACTGAATTTTAGTAACAATGATAGTCTTTTTTTACTGAATATAAGGAGAAGGAATAATGACGTTTTTGTTAAGTTGTGTATCAATAATTATAGGGTTTGTATTGCTGATAAAGGGCGCGGATTTCTTTGTAGATGGGGCAGCGTCTGTTGCTACTAAGGTAGGAATACCACAGATTGTTGTGGGACTTACGATAGTTGCATTTGGAACATCGGCACCTGAGGCGGCTGTAAGTATAGGATCGGCTTTAAAGGGAAGTGATGGAATATCAATCGGTAATGTACTTGGAAGCAATATCATGAATATACTTGTGATTCTAGGTATCACAGCAATCATTTGCAATCTGCCTGTTAAGAAATCGAGTATTAAGGTTGATATGCCTGTTATGATAGGGCTTTCTATATTGTTGTTTGTATTTGGCTATTTTATGCATAGCTTTAACTATATAGCAGGTATCGTATTTTGGGTTATTTTGGTAGCATACGTCGTGTATTTGGTGTTCTACTCAATTAAAAATGGTGCCGATGAGGATGCTGAGGCTAAGGAATTGTCGGTTTTAAGGATCGTAATATATATTGTTGGTGGTATTGTAGCAATCGTGTATGGAAGCAGTTTAACCGTAGACGGAGCGTCGTATGTTGCTGCTGCTTTGGGTGTTAGCGACAGAATTATTGGCCTTACTGTTGTCGCGTTTGGTACTTCTTTACCTGAGCTTGTGACATCTGTTACAGCGGCAAGGAAGAATAATACTGACATTGCGGTTGGTAATATTGTCGGCAGTAACATTTTCAATATGGCATTTGTACTTGGAACTACGGCGATCATAAGAAAAGTTCCATTTGGTGAAGCGTTTTATTTTGATGGAATAATTGCTATTATTGCAGCCGTTCTTTTATGGGTTTTAACATTTAAAAAATGCGAACTAAACCGTGTTGGTGGAATATGTCTTTTTGCGGGATATGTAGCATATTTTGTTGCGATTCTTGTTCAATAATTCTGGTATTATCAATCGGATGCAAATTGGCTATATCATATTCATTTGATAGGTATTATATTTAATGACATGTTAATTGATCAATTAGCTAACGTTCTAGTGGAGACAGACCCAACCGGAGCGTTAAAAAAAGATATAATGCATTGGAGGAATGATTATGAATATTAATAGCAAAACTTTAAAACTTGTATACGGAGCGCTATTTGCAGCACTTACAACTGTAGCGACGATGTTTATTCATTTGCCTACGCTTAAAGGATATGTTCACTTGGGTGACGCTTTTGTAATGCTCAGCGGAATCTTTTTGGGGCCTTTATATGGTGGCTTAAGTGCCGGAATAGGTTCGATGCTTTCTGATGTGTTGCTTGGTTATACTGCATTTGCACCGATTACTTTTATAGCGAAGTTCTTAGCGGCTTTCGTCATAGGACACGTCTTTAAGATGATAAAGAATAAGAACTTAAAGCCTTTTATTAAGGTGTCTTTAGCAGATTTCTTGGGGGCGGTAGTTATAGTTCTTTCGTATTTTGTCTTTGAGATATTCTATGAAGGCTTTTATGCGGCAGCACTTGAGATTTTACCAAACGTGTTGCAGGTTGTATCAGGAATTATTATTTCATCGGCTTTATATTCGTTGATTCCTGTTAAGATTCAGATTAACCGGGAAGTTAATCAAAACTAGTCAAACACATCTATTTATTTACTTTATTCAAATAATATGCTATAATCTATCCGATTGTGTGATTTAACTATATTTTTAGTTTAATTAATACTTAGGAGGATTATAGCAATGGTTGAATTATTTGATGGTGGTGCTTATCTTGTAGATGGTTATCAGCTTATTCCTGATGGCCCGGACGCCTTTGATGAGGTGGTTAAGCTCGTAGGAGATAAGAGGGCTTTACTTAAAGAAGAAGCCAAGAAGAACACCATAGCATACAACATTCTTAAAGAACATAACACTTCTGATTCAATGGAGAAGCTTAAGATTAAGTTCGACAAGCTTACTTCACATGATATTACATTTGTCGGAATTATCCAGACCGCAAGAGCTTCAGGTCTCGAGAAATTCCCAATTCCATACGTTCTTACTAACTGCCATAACAGCTTATGTGCTGTTGGAGGTACTATTAACGAGGATGACCACATGTTTGGACTTAGCTGTGCTAAGAAGTATGGTGGTATCTATGTTCCTCCTCATCAGGCGGTTATTCATCAATATGCAAGAGAGCAGCTTGCCGAAGGCGGTAAGATGATATTAGGTTCTGACAGCCACACCAGATATGGTGCACTTGGTACCATGGCTATCGGTGAAGGTGGCGGAGAGCTTGTTAAGCAGCTCTTAGAGCAGACCTATGACGTAGATATGCCGGGAGTAGTTGGTATCTACTTAGAAGGCATGCCTGAGAAGGGTGTAGGACCTCAGGATGTGGCACTGGCTATTATTGGAGCCGTATTTGAAAATGGCTACGTCAAGAACAAGGTTATGGAGTTTGTTGGACCTGGTATTGCCAACCTTTCTGCAGAATATCGTATCGGTATAGATGTTATGACAACAGAGACTACCTGTCTTACATCTATCTGGAGAACAGACGAAGAGATTAGACATTACTATTCTGACCATGACAGAATTGAGGCTTATGATCACTTAGAGCCTGGTGACGTTACATATTATGATGGAATCGTTAAGGTTGATTTAAGTAAGGTTAAGCCTATGATCGCTATGCCTTTCCATCCAAGTAATGTATATACTATTGAGGAAGTTAAGGCCAACTTAAGCGATGTTCTTCATGATGTAGAAGAGAGAGCTAAGGTTAGCTTGGACAACAAGATTGAGTTCTCACTTAAGGACAAGGTTAGAGATGGTAAGTTATATGTTGATCAGGGTATCATCGCAGGTTGTGCAGGTGGTGGATTTGAGAATATCTGCGAGGCTGCTGATTACCTTCGCGGACACTACATCGGTAATGATGCGTTTACGATGAGTGTATATCCTGCTTCAACACCTATATATATGGAGCTTGCTAAGAACGGCGTTCTCGCTGAACTTATGCAGTCAGGTGCTATTGTTAAGACCGCGTTCTGTGGTCCTTGCTTTGGTGCCGGTGATACTCCTGCCAATGGTGCATTTTCTATCAGACACTCTACAAGAAACTTCCCTAACCGCGAGGGTAGCAAGATTCAGAACGGTCAGATTTCATCAGTTGCATTGATGGATGCTCGTTCTATTGCTGCTACAGCTGCTAATCAGGGATTCTTAACTGGTGCTGATGAGGATATTCCTATCTTCGAGCATAGAAGCTATTTCTTCGATAAGACTATTTACGCGAACAGAATATATAACGGATGGGGAGATCCACATCCTGAAGTTGATATTCAGTTTGGTCCTAATATCAAGGATTGGCCTCAAATGGTTGGTCTTACAGACAACCTTATACTTCGTATCGTATCTGAGATACATGATCCTGTTACCACTACTGATGAGCTTATTCCTTCAGGAGAGACTTCATCATTCAGATCTAATCCTCTTGGATTGGCTGAGTTTACTCTCTCTAGAAAGGATCCTGAGTATGTAGGTAAGGCTAAGCAGGTTCATGAAGCAGAACTTTTAAGAGAGAAGGGTGAATTGCCTGAGAGCATTCTTCCTGAATTGGCAGGATATTTGAGTCAGTTGACAGATAACTTTGATGATGTGACTCTTGAGAACACAGGTATCGGTAGTGCTATCTACGCTGTTAAGCCTGGTGATGGTTCTGCAAGAGAGCAGGCTGCATCATGTCAGAAGGTGTTAGGAGGATGGGCTAACTTCGCTAAGGAGTATGCAACTAAGAGATATCGTTCTAACCTTATCAACTGGGGTATGTTGCCATTTGTATTCCCTAATGACAAATTACCATTTGCTAACGGAGATTACATTTTTATTCCTGAGATCAAGAAAGCTATTCGTGAGAAGAAGGAATATGTTGATTGCTATGTAATCAACAGAGGATTTGAGAGATTTAAGGTTACGCTTGGAGAGCTTACTGATGATGAGCGTGACATAATTATTGAGGGATGTTTGATTAATTATAATCGAAACAAATAGGGCGAGAATGAAGGTGACTTAAGATTATGAGTAAGACAAAGACTCGTAATTCATCATTTAGATTTGCATATTTTGTACTGGTGACATTGATTATTCTATGTTTGCTTGTGTTAGTATATCTGGTAGGAATTATGTTCTCTGACAAGTTTGTCAGGAAGACGATGTCTATGCCTATACTTGGTACAGTTACAGAGTTTTTGGTTGGCAATCTCTACGGAGAAGATACGAGTGCGCTTAAAGTGTCTTCGGATTCGACTGATGTTAAACCTAAGAAGGACGATGCCGAAGGCGAGTCTTTACCTACATATGGTGAGCTTCAGGAGACTGATTTGTGTACTAACGCTTATCTTAACAATTGCTGTTTCCTTGGTGATTCAAGAACGGTGGCAATGGTTAAGTATGGCTACGTGGATGAAAGCCAGACTCTTGCTGAGGTTGGACTTGCGCATATGAATGCAGAGTCCAATGTCTACACATACAAGAGTGGTTTGCAGTATACATTTGACAGCTTTCTAGACTACTATAGTAAGGATATTATATATATTTCATACGGAGTCAACGGTATCAATTTTGCTGATGAGGTCACTTACGAGACGTCATATGAGAAGCTTATTGACCATGTTATAAGCAGTTGCCCTAACAGTAAGATTGTAATTCAATCTATATGGCCGGTAAGAGAGGGCTATGTAGGAGCAGGTAACATTACCAATGCTGCTATAGATTATTACAATGACTACTTAAGGAGATTGGCAGACGATAAGGGCTTGTATTACTTAGATACCCAGTCGGTATTGAAGGATGAATACAACCAGATGAAACAGGAATATAACGATGGTGATGGGCTTCATTATGCTCAGGAGGGATACGAAGCAGTAATGCAGTATATGTTATCACATCCTGTTCCGGGTTATGAAGTATATCAGTAAATCTTATGTGCGGCGTTTTTATTGTTAATACAATAAATCGTCGCATTATCAAATATTTGAGAGGATACTAATATGTCTGATTCATTTAAATATGACAAATGGTACACGCCTGATGATAATATGCAGAAAACAATCAGAAGGGCGTACAGGTTTGAAGGTTACGGCCTGCTTGTTGGTTACATAGTATTGATTGTACTTTTTGTGGCTGCAGTCTTATATAATGTGTTATTTCAAGAGATTAACATTGCTTATGTTATTGTGTTTCTTGTTTTGACTTTGGCAACTGTTGCCGGACTTGGTAATCAGGTTAAGACGGTGAGACAGATTAGAGACAGGAAGTTTGAAATCAGAGATGGATATGTAAGAAAGATCAATTATTCCAACAAGATGAAGAGAGGTATAACTTCTTACGATTTAGAGATTAACGAGAAGAATGTTATAAAGACTATTGTAGTCAAGAAAGAATATAGAAGAATAAGACCTAAGACTGATGATCATGTTTATATTGTTAGATCATTTAAGACGAGCTCGATATATATTTATAAGAGGTTTGATAACGTAGAGGCGGAGTAGTAGCTATGATTGACGATTTTCTTGATAATTATAAGCCGAAGAAGAAAAAGAATATATTCTCAACAAGTATGCTTATTATTGCCAGTTTCTTGGTTGCAATATTGATTGGAACATTATTTTTATGCCTTCCGATTTCTTCTGCGGATGGCGAGCCAACGCCATTTTTAGAGGCGCTTTTTTCTTCAACATCAGCAGTTTGTGTTATTGGAATTACTATGTTTCCGACATATATACATTGGAGTTTGTTTGGCAAGGTTGTTATTCTTGTTCTTATACAGCTTGGTGGACTCGGTATTGTAGCATTTACCACATTTTTACTTGTGCTTATTGGTAAGACGGTTACTCTAAAGGACAGACTTCTTGTGATGGATGCTTTTAATCTTGATACATTAGCCGGACTCATGCAATTCTTAAAATTTATTTTCCAGATAACATTTGTTATTGAGGCTATTGGTGTAGTATTGCTGGCGTTTGAGTTTGTTCCTGATTATGGTGTTAAAACAGGGTTATTCTATTCGTTGTTTCACTCTGTTTCATCGTTTTGTAACTGTGGAATTGATATTTTGGGAGATAACAGCTTAGAAGATTATGTCAGAGATCCGTATATGAACTTTGTCACTATGTTTTTATCAATAGCAGGTGGACTTGGATTCGTTGTATGGTGGGACTTTGTCAAAGTTCTTAGGATGTATAAGAAGAAGGAGATTAAGATAACAGAATTCTTTCTTAAATGTACCATTCACTCTAAGATTGTGCTTGTAACTTCACTTATTCTCTTGCTTGGCGGTACTTTTATAATCATGTGGCTTGAGTATGACAATGCAGCTACCATAGCTAATGAATCATTTGGGCAGAAGTTTATGCAGTGTCTGTTTCAATCGTGTACTTGTAGATCGGTAGGTTTTGATACCATACCTCAGCAGAATTTTAAGGATGTTACGGCGTATTTTTGTATGTTACTTATGATTATTGGTGGATCTCCTGTGGGAACTGCCGGTGGAGTTAAGACTACAACTGTAGCTGTCGTATTCTTGGAAGTTTTGGCTGCTGTTAAAGGTAAGAGGGAGGCAACTGTGTTTGGAAGGAAGCTTCCTGCTAAGACTATCAAGAAAGCTACCATGGTGCTGGCTGTTTCGGTGATGGTGTGGGTTGTTTCAACAATACTTATGGGACATTTTAACGGAGGTAATTTTCTTGATTTGGTTTATGAGACTACCGCAGCAATTGGTACTGCAGGACTTAGTCGAGGTTACTCATCACCTGAGAATCTGTCTGTTATAGGACAATGGATTATAATAGTATTGATGTATCTTGGACGTATAGGTCCTTTCTCGCTCGCTGTTGCGTTTAAGATTAATGACGAGAAGAGTGGAGTGCAGTATAAAGAAGAGGATGTCACTATCGGATAAAATGGAGGTAGATTATGGCTAAGAAGACATTTATGGTTGTTGGATTAGGCCTTTTTGGAGAGGCTATTGCATTAGAGCTTGAGAGACTTGGAATGCAGGTTATCGGTGTTGATAAATGCCAGGAGAGGGTAGATCATGTCGCTGATTATCTTACGATGGCGGTATGTATTGATGTTTGTAATGATGATCAGTTTAGAAATTTGGATTTGGCCAGGGTTGATGGTATGGTAATCGCAATGGCTGAAGATACTGATGCGTCTGTTATGGCTACCATTATCGCTAAGGAAGAAGGCGTTCCTTATGTTTATGCCAAGGCTAGAGATGGTCTTCATATGAAGATATTAAAGAGAGTTGGAGCGGACGAAGCGGAGGTTCCTGAGAGGGCTTCAGGTATTCATCTTGCAAGGAAGATGGCCAATGATAATCTTAGAAACTTTGTTGAGCTCTCAACAAGGTTCAGGCTCGTTGAGACTGCGCCTAAAGAAGAGTGGGTTGGTAAGAGCCTTAAGGATCTTAACCTTCGTAAGAAATATAATATTAATGTTATCGGGTATCATAGAGGAGACCATTGGAGTATCCAGATTGATCCTGACAAACCGTTAGAAAAGGATATGAACCTTCTTGTTATTCTTGATGAAGAAGGTGGCAAGTAGAATAATAAGAAGCCTCAAGATATATAATTATCTTGAGGCTTTTTTACATAAAAAAAGGACGCTAGAAGGATTCTAGCGTCTATTTAGCACTATTCTCAGAGTTGCCAACTAATATCAATTAGTCGGTTGTTACCTGATTCTTGAAGAACGGATTCGGAAAAACTACCGCATCATCTGAACTGGTCTGTTTTTTAACTGTAACAGTGCAGATCCGGCTTATGTTAGAACCATCACGAGTCTTGACTGTAATAGTACATGTGCCGGGTTTGACAGCAGTGATCTTACCTTTACTGCTGACTTTGGCAACGTTGGTGTTAGAGGAACGATAATTCAATGAAGTAACAACTGCATTGGATGGTGTTATCGTTGTCTTTAACATGTAATAGTTGCCTTCGGTGATACTCACCTTGGTGTCAGAAAGCTTAATCTTCTTGATAAGCGATCCAACATAAATCTTGGTAGAAGTGCGAATTGTCTTATCGTCTTTAGCGTAGATTGTTACTCTACACGTACCATTCTTCTTAGCGGTTACAACACCCTTCTTGCTAACAGTGGCAATGCTCTTGTCGCTTGAAACATACTTGTAATCTGAGAGATCACAGTCTGTTCCACCGCTTGTGAGATCCAGTGTTTCCTTCTCACCTTTGGTAAGAACGTAGAAATTCTCGGTTTCGATATCGTCCCCGGAGTCGCTAGCGTAAGCGACAATTATTCCACTAAAAAGAAATGAAAATAAAAGAATAAATGTGATTGCGCGAGATGCGACTTCCTTGAAGAATTTCATAGACAACCCTCCTTTTAACAATAGTACCAATAGCCGTGCTAGACATGTGTTCCTTCCCTTTAATCCTTTCACACCGTCTACGCTATCATGGATATGATATCATAAAAATGTGAATGATAAGTGAAGTGAGGAGAATTTTTAAAAAACGGTCTAAAATCCTTTGAAATCAGCCTTCTTCAGCGATTGGTGAAGGTATCTTGTTAAGAACAATTGTGAACTCAACCCCGCCTTCAACATTTTTGGCAAAATACTCACCGCTATGTGCGTCGATTATGGTCTTAACTATGTATAGACCAAGTCCTACACTCATATTGCCGTCTTGAGTACGGGATTTGTCCATTTTGTAGAAACTTTCCCATATGGCAGTAAGCTCATCCTCCGGAAGAGGTTTAGAATCATTATATACAGTGTATGTGATGTGTTCATCATCACTTTTAAGAGTAACTCTGACATTTCCTTTAGGTGTGGTGTATTTAAGAGCGTTAGATAAGAAGTTGTCAAATGCTTGAGAAACGTAGATCTCATCAGCATTTGCATAGAGCCCTTCGTCAATATCAGTGTTGTAGTTTAAGCCTTCCTGCTCAAAGAGCACACGCCTTGAGTCTGTAAGTGCGCCGACTATATCGGAAATGTTGGTAGGAACGGTCTCTAAGTATTCCGTAGCGTGCTCTAATCTTGACACGTTAAGAAGATTGCCGACCATAGAGGACATCTCTCTTGCCTCGTCTACAATTACACTTAAATATTCATTTCTGTCGATTCTGTCACCTTCTGTCATGAGCATTTCGGCGTAGCTAGAAAGAATCGCAAGAGGCGTCTTTAACTCATGGGAAACATTTGATAGGAATTGCCTTCTCATCTGGTCGATTCTGACTTTCTCCTCGATGTCCTGCTCGAGTTGCTGGTTGTATTCTCTTAAGGTATCCATATCAAGCTTAAGCTGCTCCGACATAGTGTTGATATTGGATGACACTCTGTAAATCTCGTCTTTAATCTTAGGAAGCTCAATGGTGTGAGAGAAGTCCTGGTTGGTAATAGCCTGAGCTGCCTCGTCTATATGCTTGATTGGCTGCACGATATAATTAGAGAATACAAATGCCAAAAGTACAGTTAGTACAAGAGTAATTGCAATCATTATGATAAACATTGGAGCCAAAGATACAACGGTATTGTTAAGCTCTGCTTCGTAACAGGTCCAGATTGCAACGTTGTAGATGTGGCCCTCGGTCTGGATGTTTCTGTATAGAACAAGCCATTTGACAGAGTTGTAGCCGTTGATTATCATGGCATCGTTCTCTGCATCATACTCATCGTTTTTAACATTTTCGAAATCAAATTCCTTGTTGGTGATTGTGTCATTGGTACTGTAGAGGACTTTCTTGGTATCTCTGTCCATAATACAGAAATAAAGGTTGGTGGTAGTCTCGTACTCTGACATAACTTCAACAATATCCTGGAAAATGTCAGGATCATCAAGCCTGTCATCGTTAATCTCGTTAAAAGCGTTAAGCTCAGTGGTCGTCTTCTGGTTTAAGAAGGCGTTGTTAAGTGAAAAATATATTGTTAATATCTGAAATGCTTCAATGAGAAGGAAAAAACCTATAAAAATGGCTATAAGCCTTGATCGAACTGAATGAAACATAGCATATCTCCTTAAACTTAAAGTCTATCTACATAAATGTCTAAACATTCTTATATAATTATACCATTATTTTTAAAAATATGATACAATGTATGAGAAAATGTTATTAATATGGAGGTAGTTATGATTAATCAATTAGTTGGCGAGATTAAGAAGAAGGAAGCACCTGTTGTTGTCGGACTTGATCCGATGCTCTCTTATGTGCCTCAGTTCATTAAGGACAAGGCGTTTAAGGAGTTTGGAGAGACTTTAGAGGGTGCTGCTGAAGCGGTTTTTGAGTATAATAAGGGTATTGTAGACGCTATATATGATATTATTCCGGCTGTTAAGCCACAGATTGCAATGTATGAGCAGTTTGGAGTACCGGGACTTGTTGCATTTTCTAAGACAGTCAATTACTGTAAGAGCAAGGGATTGGTCGTTATCGGAGATATCAAGAGAGGCGATATCGGTTCTACATCTACAGCTTACGCAGTAGGTCATATCGGTAAGGTTGAAGTTGGCTCTAAGTCGTATTACCCATTTGACGAAGATTTCGTAACTGTCAATCCATATCTTGGAACAGATGGAGTTAAGCCTTTTGTTGACGTATGTAAGGAGGAGAAGAAGGGTATATTTGTCCTTGTTAAGACCTCTAATCCATCATCAGGAGAGTTTCAGGATAAGCTTGTCGAGAAAAGACCTCTTTACGAGCTCGTTGGAGAGAAAGTTAACGAGTGGGGTAGTGAAGCTATGGGCGACGATTACAGCTATGTAGGTGCGGTTGTCGGAGCTACATATCCTAAGATGGGTGAAGTATTAAGAAAGATTATGCCAAAGACCTATATTTTGGTACCGGGATACGGTGCTCAGGGTGGTAAGGCGTCAGACCTTAAACCATACTTCAATGAAGATGGTTTAGGAGCGATCGTTAACTCATCAAGAGGCATAATATGTGCATATAAGAACGAGAAGTACAGTAAGTTCGGCGAAGAAGGTTACGCTGATGCATCAAGAGCTGCAACAGTTGATATGATTGAAGATATCAACAGTGCAGTAAGATAAGGAGATTATTCTATGTCTAAGTCTTTAGTTGAAGGCACAATTATATCTAACGAGCCGATTTCATCGGATTGTTATTCTATGTTTATCTCGGCTGCTGATATTGCAAATGCAGCAGTGCCGGGACAATTCATCAATGTTTATATCAATGACGGGAGTAAGCTTTTACCACGCCCAATCAGCATTTGCGAGATTGTTGACGACAAGGTTCGCATTGTGTTTAGAGCGGTTGGCGGAGGAACCAAAGAGCTTGCTACCTATAAAGCCGGAGAAGTCATAAGGGTTATGGGACCTTTAGGCAACGGATATCCTTTAGAGCAGGACAAGTCATATATGCTTATCGGTGGTGGAATAGGTATTCCTCCGCTTCTCGAGCTTTCTAAGCGCCTTAAGGGCGATATTAATATTGTCCTTGGATATAGGGATGAGATATTCTTAGCTGACGAGTTTAATAAATACGGCAAGGTCTATATTGCAAGCGAAGACGGCAATACAGGAGTTAAGGGCAATGTTATCGATGCAATCAATGAATATGGCATAAGTGCCGATATCATTTACTCATGTGGACCAACTCCTATGCTTAGAGGTCTTAAGGCATATGGTGCTGAGCATAATATAAAGACTTATCTTTCTTTGGAAGAGAGGATGGCATGTGGAATCGGTGCGTGCTTAGGATGTGTTACCAAGAGCACAGATGTTGATTCGCATTCACATGTTAACAACAAGAGGGTCTGTAAGGATGGACCTGTATTTGAGGCTTCGGAGGTGGATCTATGAATTTAAGTGTTAACTATGCAGGAGTTACTTTTAAGAATCCTATCACTGTGGCTTCGGGGACATTTGGCTCAGGAGTAGAATATTCAGATTTTGTAGACCTTAACAGATTGGGTGCAGTTACAACTAAGGGAGTAGCTGATCATCCATGGGAAGGCAATCCTACACCAAGAATAGCAGAGACCTACGGAGGAATGCTCAATGCAGTCGGTTTGCAGAATCCGGGAATTGATGTGTTTGTTGAGAGAGATATTCCGTTTCTTAAGCAGTACGACACAGGCATCATTGTTAATGTTTGCGGACACAGTGAGGAAGAGTATGTCAACGTTGTTGAGAGACTCAATGATGTTGATGTAGATATGTTGGAGATTAATGTTTCGTGCCCTAATGTCAAGGAGGGCGGTATTGCGTTTGGTACAGATCCTAAGCAGCTTAATCATGTAACCAAGCTTGTTAAGTCTCACTCTAACAAGCCGGTTGTTATGAAGCTTTCGCCAAATGTTACCGACATCGCCGAGATGGCAAGAGCTGCAGAAGACGGCGGAGCAGACGGCATTTCCCTTATCAATACACTTACCGGTATGAAGATTGATGTTGACAGAAGGAAGTTCGTGCTGGCTAATCAGACAGGTGGACTTAGCGGTCCTGCAATTCATCCTGTTGCTGTAAGGATGGTTTATCAGGCAAGTCATGCGGTTAAGATTCCTGTTATCGGAATGGGTGGAGTTATGAACGCTTATGACGCGTTAGAGCTTATTCTTGCAGGAGCTACTATGGTATCTGTCGGAACAGCTAACTTTATCAATCCGAATGCTACAATAGATATCATTAATGGTATAGAAGAATATATGAAGAAGAACGGCGTTGACGATATCAATGATTTAATCGGCGCTGTAGAATAATGGAGGTATATAATGGAACAGTACAAGAAGGAATTTATTGAATTTATGATTGAGTGTGACGTTTTAAAGTTTGGAGACTTCGTCACTAAGAGTGGTAGAAAGACACCATTTTTCATTAACACAGGTTTTTACAGAAACGGTGCGCAGCTTAGAAAGCTTGGTCAGTATTATGCGAGAGCGATCAAGGATACATTTGGAACGGATTTTGATGTGTTATTCGGACCTGCGTACAAGGGTATTCCACTTAGCGTAGCTACAACTATCGCTATCTCTGAGCAGTATGATGTAGATATCAACTATTGCTCTAATCGTAAGGAAGTTAAGGATCACGGTGATACCGGAATCCTACTCGGAAGTCCTATTAAAGACAACGATAAGGTTGTTATCATTGAGGATGTTACAACTGCCGGTACATCTATCGAGGAGACTTTGCCTATTATCAAGGCTCAGGGCGATGTAAGTGTTATGGGACTTTGCGTTAGCGTTGACAGAATGGAGAGAGGTCAGGGCGAGAAGAGTGCTTTGGTTGAGATTTCAGAAAAGTACGGATTTAAGACTACTGCTATTGTAACAATGCAGGATGTTGTTGAGCATCTTTACAATAATCCTATTAATGGAAAGGTTATAATTGATGATGAACTTAAAGGTAGAATTGATGCGTATTATGAAGAATACGGTGTTAAGTAAGGGAGGACATAAGATGAACGAGAAGGCATATAAGTCTATGAATACCGTAGGTGCATGGAGTATAGTTTTCGGAGTTATTAATATCGTAGTTGGACTCGCTGTTGGTATAGGTGCTGTTATAGCGGGAGCTAAGCTTATTAAAGACAAATCTAACATTACATTTTAGTATGTGTTAGGAGGATTGTCTTAAAGTGAAGAAATCGGTTAAGAAGTCCATATACATGTTTTTGCGTATTGTGTTTATTGTTTATGTTTTTGTATTGTCTTATCTGGTGTTTTTCAGTGAGAGATACGGAAGAATAAGATATGATTCGCCGCAATCTAATCTTGTTCCGTTTCAGGAGATACATAGATATTTGAGTCAGTTTAGAGAGATTACCTTCCTGGCTATAATTAATGTAATAGGCAATACGCTTATATTTGTTCCATTTGGTGCGCTTCTCTTTATATTCAGCAAGAAGCTTGCTAAGTTCCATAATACTGTGCTTCTATCGCTTTTATTAAGTTTAGCTATAGAGACAACACAGTATTTTACCAGAGTTGGAGTGTTTGATGTCGATGACATTATGCTTAACACTTTAGGTGGAATTATAGGATGGATTATTTATAAGATTGTATATGGAATATATAAAGGAGTTAGTAGACGTGGCAGGTCATAAGATATTTGATTTTTCGGATAAGTCACATTCGATAGATGGGAAGATTGCGACGGTTATTGGTATGATAGCAGTTGCCTTGTTTGTGTTTCTTACCTATAAATCTATCGCCACTAAGGGAGAACTTGATTACATTTACGGAATAATAGGTATAGGAGACCTTATTCTTGGCATTTGCGGAGTTATAATAGCAAGTAAGAGCTTTAGGGAAGAGGAAACCTTAAAGTTCTACAAGAAGCTTGGTCTTATACTTAATTTGATTATCGTAGTATTGTTTGTTTTGTTGTTCCTGACCGGATTATTTATGATGTAGACTAAAGAGGTATTGATAATGGATGAATTACTTAATGAGAGATATGAATTAGTTAAAGAGAGGATATCCCTTCTTTTGGGGGATACCTCTTATTTTAATGAATTTGGTGATTATATTAAGGTTAATGCTACACTTTTAAACAACCTTATAGCACTCTATGAGAAGCTTAAATCTACCAAAAGAGATGATGTTTCAATTGACTATTATAAGAGCATACAAGCTGATGTTTACAGTGATATTTTAGGAGATAATTATCTTGAATCATACACTAATCCTACATTTGCTGTTAAGACATTTGGTAAGGAAGTAGGTCAGAAGTTATGTTTTTTGGCTACTGAGTTGAGATCTGTTATACCATATGCGTACAGAGGTGGTTTAGAGTCAATAGTTTTATTTGGTGAGCTTTTCATTCAGATTGAGACGCTTATAAGAGATTTTGTTTCGAGCGAAAATGATAAAGATTATCTTGCAAATGAACTCTATGACATTTTATATAGTTTTGAATTAGATAACAGTGAAATCTTTGTAAACGATAGATTATTAGAGCTTTTTGACCCTGATAAATCATTTGCATACGACATAATAATGAACAGCGATCTTGGTGATGAGAAGTACTTATATTATTACGGTGAATATATCGGAGACAATGAGATAGCGACACATAATTATCTTAAGAGTTTTGATAACAAGAAGCTTTATGATATGGCATATACTTATACTCATGGATATGATGAGGGATTCAAAGTGATGCTTATTGACAGAACGGGCAAGGATGTTGTCAATATCAGATACAACATAGGCTTTGAACTTATGGTTCGTGAAGCGATTAAGCAATTTGAAGAACTTGGATTAAAACCTGTGATTTATCCTTTAGGAGCGAGATGTCAGGATAAGAAGCTTCCATTAAGAGTAGGCTATCAAGGCACCCCTGCCAATAAGCAGTACGATTACGATCACAGATTCGATAAGGCTTTATATTTTGATAAGAGGTATGTTCTTAGAAGACTTGAGATTCTTAAAAGTACATATAATGACAACAAGGATTTGTTTAAGAGATACGCAGGTCCTGCTGTTATTGAGGTGTTTGGCGAGAGTGACTTTACGCCTACTGTTTCAGACGATGCATATTTACTTAGTGAAGAGCAGAAGAAGCTTGATTTAGAGCTTACAAGTGAGGCGTCAATTCTTTCTAATCAATATCTTAAGCAGGATGAGATAAGCTTTACAATTATTGCGTATCCGCTTGCTGAGATAGGAGAGGATTACGAGGCGATATTTGAGAAGACAATAGAGATTAATACTCTTGATAATGACAAATATAGAGCGATACAGAGTCATATAATCAACGCTTTAGACAAGGCGGATTATGTTATTGTTAAGGGAGCGAAAGATAACGAAACAGACATGAAGGTAATGCTTCATGTCAAGAAAGATCCTGAGCATGAGACTAACTTTGAAAACTGCGTTGCGGATGTCAATATTCCACTCGGTGAAGTATTTACATCTCCTATGTTAACCGGCACTGAGGGTGTTTTAAATGTATCATCAGCATATCTTAATGATTTGTATTTTAAGAATATCAGGCTTGAATTTAAGGATGGCATGGTAAGCAATTACACCTGTGACAATTACGAGGAAGAGAAGCTTAATAAGTCATTTATTGAAGAGAATTTGCTTAGAAATAATGAGACTCTTCCTATTGGAGAATTTGCAATCGGTACCAATACAACTGCGTATAAGATGGCTAAGGATTTTGATATTATAAGCAAGCTCCCTATTCTTATCGTCGAGAAGACAGGACCACATTTTGCAGTTGGAGACACCTGTTATTCTCACGCGGAAGACCATAAGGTATATAACCCTGACGGCAAGGAGATAATAGCAAGAGAAAATGAATGCTCGATGCTTAGACATGAAGATGAATCCAAGGCATATTATCATATTCACACAGATATAACCATACCTTACGAGGAGATTGAATTAATTGCTGCTTGCTTAAATGACGGAAGTCAGATTGATATTATAAGAGATGGCAGATTTGTCCTTGAAGGAACAGAAGCTTTAAACGAAGCGCTAGACTAAGCATAATTAAAAGGAGGCGAAACGCCTCCTTTTTTATTGTTCAACATAGTTGAAAATGTATTTGATTACCTCTATAGACTCATTGAGATTTCTTGTTGTAGAGTATATACCGATACAAGGTTTTTTGAGGTTGGACTTGCCGTCTTTATAAAGATCCGTATTGCTGATATCAACAGCATAAGGCTTGGCTTCACCTGTTGTGTCCTTTAGCATTACAATATTAGGTTCTATCGTCTCGTACAAATCACTTGGAAGGACTTCTTTGAGGTTACAGAAATTGTTGTCCATAGAAAACCATTCCATCTCGTCAGGCTCAGCGATCATCGTATCGATTAAGTTATCCATCATTAATGAGAAGATACCCTGTGTGCCGGCGTCTCCGCCATAGTATCCCGGCTCATAGTGCTCTGTGACAGTAGAGTAAGTACTAATCTCAACCTTCTCTTTTGAAGGATTGAACTCGATAACATCATCAAGTTCTTTTTGAAGTTCTGATTTAAACTCCTGATTGTAGCTGTCATTTACAACGACACAATAATAGACAGGTCTTTTGCTGATTACAACACTAACTACAAAGTAGACAAATGCAACCAACACGATAAATGCAATCAAGACATGCCATTTGTGGTAGAACATGAAGTAACTGAAGCGCTCCTTAAAGCTGTTCATATTCTTCATATTCTCCTGTTCTATCTTGGCGTCATCTTTAAGACTGTTGATGTACCTCTTAAAGCCTGATTCATTATCAATTTCTTTGGTGTCTTCTATATCAACTTCTTTAATTGGTTCTTTAGTTTCTTCGGCTTTAACTTCTTTAATGTCGTCAATCTTAACCTCGTTAACAGGCTCATTGGTGACTTCAGTCTTAACCTCGTTAACAGGTTCTTTGACGTCTTTAGGCTTAGTCTCCTTAACAGGCGCTTTAGTTTTGGTGCTCTCGGAGTTATTGCTGTTCTTTTTTATATCTTCCTTTTTAACACCGCCAGCTGATTCCTTGACTGTGTTATCAACCTTAGGCTTGTTGGTGTTAGGTTTATTGCTTCTCTTTTTGTTAGAGTTCTTTTTCTTGTGTTTCTTAGACATTGCTTACTGCCTCCAAATTAGTACTTAAATCTATCATCTATAGAGTATAACATATATTTTGATTAAATCAAATGCCACAAAATATTGTATTTTAAAATATAAAAATCTCAAAATATAGCATTTTTTACTTGACCGAGAGCGATAAAACAACTTATAATATGTAGAGTGATTATGTATCGTGGCATAAATATAATATTTATTGTGAAAGGAATAATGAATTATGAAATGTCCGTTTTGTTCCCATGAGAATACCAAGGTTATTGATTCAAGACCTGCTGATGACAATAACTCAATAAGACGTAGAAGAGAGTGTGAGGAGTGCGGTAAGCGTTTTACGACATACGAGAAGATTGAATCCATTCCTCTTATTGTAATTAAGAAGGACAATACGAGGGAGACTTATGATCGTTCCAAGATTGAGAAGGGTATTCTTCGTTCATGCCATAAGAGACCTGTTTCAGTCAGCCAGATTGAGCAGTGTGTAGACGACATTGAGAACCGCATCTTTAACTTAGAGCTTAAGGAGATTAAGAGCTCTGTTATAGGTGAGATTGTTATGGAGCAGCTTATGGAATTAGAAGAGGTAGCTTATGTAAGATTTGCCTCTGTATATCGTGAGTTCAAGGATGTCAATACATTCATGAACGAGATTGAGAAGATTCTTAACAAAGATCATTAATTTTCTCTTTGACATTTGAATAGTAATTTGTTAGTATGGCTATACGTTATGTATATCCTTTGCGCCTGGAGAGCGGTAAGGAGTACATTATGTATAGTCATATTTTATGTGGCACCGTACTGGGTGTCGAAGGCGTGGATATCAACGTGGAAGTTGATGTCAGCAATGGCTTGCCTATGTTTGAGATGGTGGGCTATCTCGGTTCCGAAGTTAAGGAAGCGAGGGAGAGAGTCAGAACAGCTCTTAAGAACTCAGGATTTTCTTTGCCAGCGAAGAGGATTACTGTCAATTTGAGTCCGGCCAACATTCATAAAGCCGGAACAGCATTTGATCTTGCGATAGCGTTAGCTATTCTCATTACGATCGAAGATATCCCCGGAGACTTTTTTAAAGACTGCATTGTTATAGGAGAGCTTGGCCTTAATGGTGAAGTGCGCCCTGTTAACGGCATTTTGCCGATGCTTTCTAGTGCAAATGAAAAAGGAATAACAAAAGCGCTTATACCGCTCGACAATGTCTATGAGGGCGGAGTTGTTACAGGAATGACGGTTTATGGTGCGACAGATTTGGCAAATGTTGTCAGGCTCATAAGAGGAGAAGACAGCGACATTGTTCCTTTTCATCAGGATGTCAACACTCTGTTTAACGAGCAGAAGGTAGACGGACCTGACTTTGCCTCTGTTGCAGGACAGGCATTTACTAAGCGTGCGTTAGAGATTGCTGCAGCAGGATTTCATAATATTCTGATGGTGGGACCACCGGGTGCAGGAAAGTCAATGCTTGCTAAGTGCCTTCCATCAATTCTTCCTCCGCTTACTCTTAAAGAGAGTATAGAGATTACCAAAATCTACAGTGTTAAAGGCCTCTTAAAAGAGGGGCAGGCTCTTATTACAACAAGACCTTTTAGGTCACCACATCATACGCTGTCATCAAGAGCGCTTACCGGAGGAGGGTCCAACCCGCTGCCCGGTGAGATGAGTCTTGCTCACAATGCGGTTTTGTTTTTGGACGAGCTTCCTGAATTTTCAAGAGAATCATTAGAAGTTATGCGTCAGCCTTTAGAGGACAAAAAAGTTACGATATCAAGAGTCAGCGCGTCTTATACATTTCCTGCGGATTTCATGCTGGTAGCTGCGATGAATCCCTGTCCTTGTGGTTATTATCCTGACAGAAAAAAGTGCAGGTGCAGTGACGGACAGATTAGAAAGTACTTAGGTAGAATCAGTCAGCCTATGCTCGACAGAATAGATATGTGTGTGGAGACTAAAGCGGTTTCCTATAGGGAACTTAGAAGCAAAGCTAAAGAAGAGCCTTCAGAGGTTATCAGGGAACGCGTGATAAATGCAATCAATATCCAAAAAGAGAGGTATAAGAATATTGGAATTTGCTTTAACTCTCAGCTTGAAGCCAAACAGATAGATGAATATTGTCCGCTTAAAAACAGAGAGGAAGAATTCTTGATGACGGCTGTCGATCAGTATAATCTAAGTGCAAGAGCTCTTCATAGAATATTGAAGGTATCAAGGACGATTGCTGATATGAAGGAGCATGATAGGATCTTAGAAGATGATCTTGCGGAAGCGCTGATGTTTCACAATGGTAATCTTAAATTCTGGAACGAGTAGGAGGGCGTATGGACAATTTAGAATGGAATTATTATAGAGTGGCCAACTTAAGTTTTGTAGGCCCGAGAACGCTTATAAGACTTATGGACAAGTTTGAAACACTTGATAACATACTTAATGCCGATGAGATTGAACTCATGGAATTCTTTAATGATGAGGACAAGGTAGCTGACTTTATTGAATCAGTCAATTCAGATAACTTAAAAAGAGATTATGACAGACTTAAAGCCATGGGTATAAGAATTATTTATCAGGGACATCCTGATTATCCTAAAAAGCTTGAGTGCCTTTATGATGCCCCGATATGTCTTTACCTTAGAGGTAAACTTCCTGATCCTAATCAAAAAAGCGTTGCTATTATAGGGGCAAGGCAGGCATCTTACTATGGACTGGAGATGGCTAAATACTTCGGTAGAGAACTTGCCAAAAAAAATGTTGCTGTTATAAGTGGCTTAGCGTATGGCGCCGACGCTAAAGGTCATGTCGGTGCACTAGAGGTAGGCGGATATACCCTTGGAATATTAGGCTCTGGGATTAATCTTTGCTATCCGAAAGAGAATTATCATATCTATAGTGAGATGATTATAAAAGGCGGAGTTATGTCTGAGAGCGGTCTTGATGTTAAACCTCATGCCGGTCTTTTTCCTCTGAGAAACAGACTGATAGCTGCAATGTCAGACGGAATACTTGTCACAGAGGCTAGAGAGAAGTCCGGTACGCTGATTACAGTTGACCAGGGTTTAGAACTTGGTAAAGATATATTTGCAATCCCGGGTCGAAACGGAGACCCACTTAGTCTAGGCTGCAACAGACTTATTAAGAGCGGTGCCAAACTTGTGACAAATGTAGACGACATTTTGGAAGAATGGGCGCCTATCGACGATTCTTATGAGGAGATAAGCATTCATAAGGATGTTAAACTCTCAACAATTGATAAGAAAGTCTATCATTTTCTTACGCTTGAGCCTGTGTTTGTTGACAGGATAATAGAGATGACTCACCTTAGTGTTTCGGATGTACTTAAGGCGCTTATGAGGTTAGAGAAGAGAGGTTTAATCGTACAGAGTGAGAGAAATTACTTTGCAGTGGTCTTATAAAAATAATATTATCTTCAATAAATGCACGCGTTTTGAGGCTTTTTTGGTTGCGTGCTGATTATCTTTTACTTGTCATTTTAAAAAAAGTGTTGTATAGTTGATTACGTTTATATGGATTACCAGATTAATCTACTATATAAGTATGAGGAGAAGACGATATGGCAAATGCTACCGGTACCGCAGCCCAAAAAACAACTAAAAAGACAGCTTCCGGTACATCTAAAAAGACTACAACCAAGACGAGCACAGCTAAGAAGGCTACAACTAAGAAGTCTACAGCCAAGAAGAGCAGTGCTAAAGGGAAGCATCTTGTAATAGTGGAGTCACCTACTAAGGCGTCTACAATCAAGAAGTTTTTGGGTTCTAAATATGAAGTAGTTGCTTCTGCGGGACATGTAAGAGATTTACCTAAGAGTAAGATGGGTATTGATGTTGAGCATGACTTTGAGCCACAGTATATAACTATTAGGGGAAAAGGTGAGATTCTTGCCATGCTCAGAAAAAAGGTTAAGGATGCAGATAAAGTCTATCTTGCAACTGACCCTGACCGCGAAGGTGAGGCTATAAGTTGGCACCTTTATTATGCGCTTAAATTAGACGAGAAGGATTGCAGCCGTATAACATTTAACGAGATAACCAAGAATGCAGTCAAAGAATCGATTAAGAACGCCAGAAAGATAGATATGAATCTTGTCGACGCTCAGCAGGCGAGAAGAGTTTTGGACAGGCTTGTCGGATATGAGATAAGTCCTATTCTCTGGGCGAAGATTAAGAGAGGTCTCTCTGCAGGAAGAGTGCAGTCTGTTGTATTAAGACTCATTTGCGACAGAGAAGAAGAGGTTAATATGTTTATTCCTGAGGAGTATTGGACTTTAGAGGCAATGCTCAATATGGAGGGATCTAAGAAGCCTATTGTCGCTAAGTTTAGCGGAGATTTAGACGGAAAGGTTGATATCAAATCAGCCAAAGAAGTCAAGAAGATTAAAGATGCTATCAATAAATCCAACATCCTTGTTGAATCTGTCAAGAATGGAGAGAGAGTCAAGAAAGGTCCGCTTCCGTTTACTACGAGTACCTTACAGCAGGAAGCAGCGAGAAAGCTTAACTTCTCTACCAAGAAGACTATGCAGATAGCACAGCAGTTGTATGAAGGTATGCCTGTTAAAGGACATGGAACAATCGGTCTCATAACTTATCTTCGTACAGACTCTATCAGAATTTCAGATGATGCCAAGAGACAAGCTAAAGAGCGTATTTTGGCTAATTTTGGTGAGGATTATGTACTAAAGAAATCAAGAGAGCCTAAGAATACCAAGAAGATTCAGGATGCACATGAGGCTATCAGACCGTCTTATGTGGATATTCATCCTGTTAATTTAAAGGACGATCTTCCAAGAGATCATTTTAGGTTATATCAGCTTATATATAACAGATTTTTGGCCAGCCAGATGGAGGATGCTGTATACACCACCGTTACGGTTAAGCTTATTGCCGGAGATTATAAATTTACCGCGTATGCTTCAAGCCTTAAGTTCGAAGGATTTTTAGCGGTATATGATATAGATGATGAGAAGAGTGATGACAGCAGAGTTATATCTAAGTTAAAGGAAGGCATGGAGTTTAAGAGTTATGAGCTTATCGATAAACAGCATTTTACTCAGCCTCCTGCAAGATATACAGAGCAGACTATGGTAAGAACCATGGAGGAGCTTGGTATAGGCCGTCCAAGTACATATTCATCTACCATCAATACCATTATGGGCAGAAGATATGTTGTCAAAGACGGTAAGAGCTTATGTCCTACAGAGCTCGGTGATGCTGTCAATGATATGATGAAGAAAGCATTTCCTGTAGTTGTGGATGCTGATTTTACCGCAAATGTTGAGATGCTTTTAGATGCAGTTGAAGAGGGTAACCTTTCATGGAAGGATATTATCAGGAATAATTATCCGGAGCTTCACGAGAGTGTGGTCGTAGCACAAAATGAGCTTGAAAAGGTTGAGATTGCTGACGAGGTTACCGATATAATATGTGAGAAGTGCGGACGCAACATGGTTGTTAAGTACGGACCTTACGGCAAGTTTTTAGCTTGCCCGGGATTCCCTGAATGTACCAATACCAAGCCTCATTACGAAAAGATTGGTGTTCCTTGTCCTCTTTGCGGCAACGAGATTGCCTTAAAGAAGACTAAGAAAGGTAGAAAGTACTATGGATGTATAGGATATCCTGATTGTGACTTTATGAGTTGGGTCAGACCGTCTAAGCTTAAGTGTCCTAAGTGTGGGAAGTATATGCTTGTCAAGGGTAAGAAGGTTCAATGTTCAGATGAGCAGTGTGGATTCTTAAGAGAGGTTACCGACGAGGACTGATAGGGTTTGTAATTAATGCATATTGTGTGTGTCACGCTTGTTATTGCACAAGATATTGTATTATTTGCATAAAAGTGTTGTTATTACATTGGATTTATGCTACAATTAGGAATGTGTAATGTACTTTGGTGACGTGCATGTTTTTCTTTTATTTTTGGGAGGAGCACATGAGCGTACAATTATTAGACAAGACCAGGAAGATTAACAACCTTTTACATAACAATGATTCAGATAAGGTTGTATTTAATGATATCTGTACTGTTCTGTCTGACATAATGGAATCTAACGTATTGGTATTCAGTTACAAGGGTAAGATTCTTGGAGCTGCATATAATGATGCCGTCAATAGAATAGACGAGTTGCTTAACGTTGCTGTAGGCGATTTTGTCGATGAACAGCTTAATGACAGACTTCTTGATGTTTTATCTACCAAGGAGAATGTCAATATGGAGATGCTTGGCTTTGTTTCTAAGGAAGCCAAGAGTTGTCAGGCTATCATCAATCCTGTTGATATTGCGGGTGAGAGGTTAGGTACTGTGTTTATGTACCGTAATCACTCGGCTTATTCGATAGATGACATCATATTAAGTGAGTATGGTACGACTGTAGTGAGTCTTGAGATGCTTCGTTCAGTTAACGAGGAGTCTGAGGAAGAGAGCAGAAAGTTAGCTCTGGTGCAGTCAGCATTTGCAACATTATCTCATTCTGAATATGAGGCGATTAAGCTTGTGCTTAAAGAACTTGATGGGGCAGAGGGAGTACTTATTGCAAGTAGGATAGCCGATAGGTTTGGAATTACCAGATCAGTTATAGTCAATGCTTTAAGAAAGTTTGAGAGTGCCGGTATTATCGAGACGAAGTCAGCCGGTATGAAGGGAACATATATTAAGGTTCTCAATGATGTGGTATTTGAAGAATTAAGTACATATAAAGCATAGCTTGGAATGGAATTTGAGCTTACACTAAAAGGAATTTTTAAGTATCTTAAAAGTTCCTTTTCTTATGGTAGAGGTTAAGTTATAGTGTCTTAGAGTATGTATCTTGGGAGGAGATTGCCATGATTAATACCGGTATTTACAACTATATCGACGTTCTTGACAAGGGTGCGGATGCAGCTTGGACAAGAAATGAGGTCTTAAGTAACAATATAGCCAATGTTGATACTCCGGGTTACAAGCGTAAGGATGTTGCGTTTAACGCATATCTTGAGGAGGCGCTTATCGGTGTTGGAACGTTAGATGACAGGATTACCAAGATTAACACAAGGCTTGAAGAGATTAATTGCAGTGTATACACAGATAATGTTAATTTGTCATACAGGATAGATGGCAATAATGTTGATATATCTACTGAGAATGTTTATTTAGCAGAGAATCAGATTAGATATAACGCGCTAGTTGACAGTATGAACCAGGAGTTTTCAAGGATTAGAACCGCACTTGGTCAGTAGTTTATATTAATTAGGAGTGTGATTTTATGGGCGTTTTTTCTGCTATGAATATATCTGCTACCGGTATGACGGCACAGCAGACAAGAATTGATATCATTTCACAGAATATAGCCAATGCTAATTCAACGAGAAGTAACGGCAGTGAGGCATACAGACGTAAGACGGTTGTTATGGCTGAGAAGCGCAATACCGCTTTTGGTAACGTGTTAGAGACCTGTATGGGTCAGGCTTATACGGGTGTTAAGATTACGGGTATAGCTACGGATATGAGCGATCTTAAGATGGTTTATGATCCTGATCATCCCGATGCAGACGAGAATGGATATGTATATTATCCTAATGTCAACACAGTTCAAGAGATGACAGATATGATTGATGCTTCAAGGTCTTATGAGGCGAGTGTTACAGCATTTGAAGCAGCGAAGTCTATGGCTATGAAGGGCTTAGAGATTATTGAGAGATAGTTTAAGGGGTGATATATATGGCGATGGATGTTAATGCGATTGCTAAGGCAGCGGGTGCCGATATAGACAATTATGTTACATTAAGCGGTGTTAACGCAAGTAACAAGACTGCATTTGACAGATTCTTAGATTCTGCATACAATATGATTTTAGAGACTGACTATCTTCAGAAGGATGCTCAGCAGGCAGAGATTAATTTTGAGATGGGTTATTCTGACAACACCAACGAGCTTGCTATAGCTCAGCAGAAGGCCAATGTTGCGCTTCAGTATACGGTGGCAGTCAGAGATAAGCTTGTAGAGGCATATAAAGAGATTATGCAGATGACGGTGTGATTTTTATTCTACGGAGACGATTGTTATGGGAGAAAGAATTAGAGAGCTTCCTGCTCAGATTCTGGAATTTTGGAACAGATTTAACTCCAAGCAGAAGACGATTATTATAGCAGTTGCTTTGGCTGTAATTGTTACAGCAATCATCTTCATTTTTATGTTTACGAGAGTTAAATATACAGAGATAGCTACATATAACAATGCGGCAGATACAGCTTCAGCTGTGTCTATTCTTGATGAGAAGGGTATTGATAACAAGGTAGAAGAAGACGGACTTACTTTGAGTGTTGACTCTAAGAAGGTTGCCGATGCTAGGATGGCTCTTGGACAGAACAGCATTGGTGTTAAGTCTACTTCTATTTACACATATGAGTGGGCGCTTGATAACGACTTGTCTACAACTACTTCTGAGTTTGATGAGAAGCGTAAGCTTGCGTTACAGACTTCTTTAGGAGACAATATCGTTGAGACTATTGAAGGTGTCGATGCTGCTTCTGTGCAGGTTACATTTGCAGACGATTCTGTATCTATTATTGAGGAAGAGAAGCAGAATACCTGTGCTGCGATGCTTACTGTCAATGACAAGTTCAAGTCATCGGCTGCTAAAGGTGTTGCTAATTTCCTTGCGTGGTCAATAGGTAACACAGATACAGACAATATCAAGATTATTGATCAGAACGGTACTATTCTGTTCTCGGGTGCGGAGACCGGTTCTAACGGCGCTTCATTAGCATCTGCAGAAGAGTATCAGCAGAACCTTGTCAACAACATGAAGACACAGGTTCAGGCACTTCTTATGAAGTCAAGTAACTTCAATGATGTTGAGGTTGCTCCTAATATAGAGGTTGACTTTGACAAGTCTACTCACACAGATGAGCACTATTATACAGATGATGACAAAGAGACAGGACCTAAGTATTATGAGTACAACTATCAGAATGAGAACAACTCTGACAGTGGAGATATTCCGGGTACTGATGCCAATGATGGAGAAGTTGTTGATTATGATATCTCCAACGGTTCTTCATCATCAGGTACAACCAACATCAATAAGGTTGAGTACAATACCAGTAAGGAGACTACTATCACAGAGGCCGGTGCGGCTACTATAGATTATGATAATTCTTCTATATCCGTAGTTCTTAACAGATATCGTTCTTACTATGAGGAGGAGATGGAAGAAGAGTTAGCTGAGAATGAGCAGACATTTACTGAGTTTAAGAGAGAGAACGGTCTTTCTACTCCTCTTGAGGTTGATCCTACGCTTATTACAAGTGTATCTATGGCTACAGGTATAGCAGAGGAGAATATCTCGATTATAGCTTACGAGGTTCCTCTGTTCTATGAGAAGACTACAACATCGTTCTCTAGTCTTGCAGGCAAGTATATACCATATATTTTGGCATTGTTAATATTATTGTTACTTGTATTCGTAGTATTCAAGGGAATGAAACCTGTGGAGGTGGAAGAAGTGGAGCCGGAGCTTTCTGTTGAGGCTTTGCTTGCAACTACTAAGGACAATCAGAGTCTTGATGATATTGAATTTAGTGATAAATCTGCAGCTAGAATACAGATAGAGAAATTTGTCGACGAGAATCCGGAGGCTGTTGCACAGCTTTTGAGGAACTGGTTGAACGAAGATTGGGAGTGATTAGATGTCAGCCACTGAAGAATCAGCTATTTCTGATTTATCCGGAGTGGAGAAGGCTGCGATTTTATTGATTGCATTGGGGCCGGAGAAGTCAGCTATTATATTTAAACATCTAAAAGAAGACGAGATAGAGCAGCTTACGCTTGAGATAGCCAATACCAGAAGTATATCTTCTCAGGTTAAGGAAGGCGTTGTTGATGAGTTCTACGAGATATGTCTTGCACAGCAGTACATCTCGGAAGGTGGTATTGGCTATGCTACAGATCTCTTGGAGAAGGCTCTTGGTGCCGAGAAGGCAAGGGATGTTATCGGTCGTCTTACTGCATCGTTGCAGGTTAGACCTTTTGAGTTTATCAGAAAGACCGATGCTACTCAGCTTTTGAACTTTATTCAGGATGAGCATCCGCAGACTATAGCCCTCATTTTGGCGTATTTGCCGTCGTCACAGGCTGCTGCAATTGTTTCGTCATTAGCACAGGATAAGCAGGCTGATGTTGCCAAGCGTATTGCGCAGATGGATAGAACCAGTCCTGATGTCATTAAGGAAGTGGAGAAGGTATTGGAACGTAAGCTTGCATCACTTGTTAACCAGGATTACACAATTGTCGGTGGTGTTGACGCCATTGTTGAGATTTTGAATACTGTTGATAGAGGTACTGAGAAGAATATTATGGAGACTCTCGATATCGAAGAGCCAGAGCTTGCTGATGAGATCAGGCATAAGATGTTCGTGTTCGAGGATATCCTTTCTCTCGACAACCGTTCTATTCAGCGTGTGCTTCGTGAGGTTGACAACAATGAGCTTGCAATTTCTCTTAAGGGTGCCAATGAGGATGTTCAGAATGTTATATTCGAGAACCTTTCTTCACGTCTTGCTTCAATGATCAAGGAGGACATGGAATTCATGGGTCCTGTTCGTATGAAGGATGTAGAGGATGCTCAGCAGCGTATTGTTAATATTATCCGTAAGCTCGAGGAGAGTGGCGATATTGTTATCTCTAGAGGTGGAGGTGACGAGATAATTGTCTAATGTTATCAGAGGCTTTTATCAGCCGGAATCCGAGCCTTATGTTATAGACAATGAGAACAGTGAGATTGGCAAGGTTCTTAACGAGAAGATTATGAAGTCGATTAATCAGGCGTCAAGCGGTGGCTTTAGTGCCGGATTAGATGCAGATGAGATAGATCCTTCGGAACTTGAAGGGTATGATGACATTTCGGATTCATTTGTCGAAGATCCTGAACTTGCAAGAGAGGCCGCTGCAGTTATAGAGGATGCTTATAAAGAAGCTGAAGAGATTAAGAATCAAGCTTTAGCGGAGATAGAGGACGCCAAAGAGAGAGCGAGATTAGAAGGTTTAGATCAGGGGTATAACGAAGGTATTAAGCAGGCGGAAGATGAGATAGACAACTTGCGTGCTAAGCTTTTACTTGAACAAGAGGAGTTCATCGAGAAGAGTAATGCTGAACTTGATCAGGCTATAGCAGAATTAGAGCCTAAGTTTGTAGAGATTTTATGCGAACTTTTACATAGGCTTACAGGGATTGTTGTAACAGGACATAAGGATGTAATACTTTATCTTATCAACAACGCTATCAAGAATATTGATAATTGTCACGAGTTTTTAGTGTCGCTTTCTGAGGAAGATTATCAATATGTTGATAAGAATAAGGATAAGATATATGGATATCTTAATCCAAGTACCAAGATTGAACTTTTTCAGGATGCCAACCTGACCAAGAATCAGTGTAAGATTGAGACTGAGAACGGGCTTGTTGATTTATCTTTGGATGTTCAACTTAATGAGATGATTAAGACGTTGATGCTTCTTAATTAGTGATATAGCATTTTCATTCCATATTCGTTTTGAATATGGAATTTTTAAAAATATTCGGAGTGATCATATGGTTGAGATCGATGTTTCAAAGTATATGAATCTAATAGATGGCGATTATGTCAAGAGATATGGCAAGGTTGCTAAGGTAGTCGGGCTTACTATTGAGTCTATAGGGCCTGATGCCAAATTGAGCGATGTCTGTGTCATTTCCTCTAAAGATGGGATGCATAAGGTTAACGCAGAGGTCGTTGGCTTTAAGGACAATAGGATTCTTCTTATGCCTTTTGACAATGTTGAGGGAATTGGACTTGGAGCGTATGTTGAGAATACCAATAAACCGCTTCAGGTGTATGTTGGCCCTGAACTTCTTGGCAGAACTCTTGATGGTATCGGAATTCCTGACGGCGAGGATTATGATACTTACTATTTGAACGAGGCTTATCCTGTTGATGCTAAGTCGCCGGATCCTATGAAGAGGAAGATTATAGATGAGATTCTTCCGCTTGGAGTTAGGGCTGTTGACGGACTTATCACTGTCGGTAAGGGACAGCGTATTGGTATATTTGCGGGATCGGGTGTTGGTAAGAGTACGCTTATGGGTATGTTTGCAAGGAATACTCAGGCTGATATCAATGTTATAGCACTTATAGGAGAGCGTGGTCGTGAGGTTAGAGAGTTTATTGAGAGAGATTTGGGACCTGAGGGTATGAAGAGGTCTGTTCTCGTTATCGCTACCTCTGACAAGAGCGCGTTGATTCGTAAGAAGGCTGCGATGACTGCGACTGCTGTTGCTGAATATTTTAGGGATCAGGGCAAGGACGTGCTCCTTATGATGGATTCGCTTACGCGTTTTTGTATGGCGCAAAGAGAGATTGGACTTGCTACCGGTGAGCCGCCGGTCACAAGAGGATATCCACCAAGCATTTACGCTGAGCTTCCTAAACTCTTAGAGAGAGCGGGATGTTCCGATAAGGGATCGATTACGGGGCTTTATACGGTTCTTGTTGATGGAGACGATTTCAATGAGCCGATTACTGACACGGCGAGAAGTATATTGGATGGACATATTGTGTTAAACAGGCGTCTTGCTCAGAGGAATCACTATCCGGCGGTTGATGTATTAGCGAGTATATCTAGATGCATGAGCCAGATTGCGTCCCCTGAACACAAGGCAGCTGCAGGACGTATGAGAAATGTTATGGCTACCTACAATGAGGCGGAAGACCTGATTAACATAGGAGCCTATAAGGCGGGAGCTAACCCCGAGATTGATTACGCTGTATCAAAGATTGGAACGGTTAATGATTTCCTTAAGCAGGATGTCAATTCTAAACAATCGCTTGATGAGACTTTAAGCAGTCTTACGGGGATGTTTGAACAGAATTAATTAATAGGCGGTGAGAAAGTTGGCTGTTTTCAGATATTCGATGCAAAACGTATTAGATGTCAAGATTAAGCTTGAAGATCAGGCGAGAACAGCATTTTCTCAGGCACAAATGAGAGTTAATGAGGCTAATGAAGTCTTAGAGGGTATCAGGATGAGGCTTGGGGGCTACGAGGAGCTTAAGCGTCAACTTATGCTTGAGAGGCTTGATGTTTTAAAGCTCAACCAATGTGAGAATGCAATTACGAGTCTTAAGTATCAGGAACAACAGCAAATGAAGAAGATTGCGGCGCTTAACGCAGTTTTAGATAATGCCAGGCGTAACCTTAATCAGGCTATGATAGACAGAAAGACTCATGAGAAGCTTAAAGAAAATGAATTTGAAGAGTTTAAGATAGAACTCAACAATCAAGAGAAGAAAGAGATAGATGAGTTAGTTAGTTTTACACATAACAGAGCAGGTGAAGAAGATGAGTAAGAAACGCGTGAACGAAGGATTTAATACTATACCGACATTTGAAGGAGCGCCTCCTAAGAAGGAGAAGGGTGGAAGCTGGTCGGCATTTTTGGTATTTATCATAGTTCTTGTTGCCGTTATTGCTCTACTGATATGCATAAGGATGGATGTAGGACATTTCGGTTCTAAGGTGTTAAGACCTATGATTGGTGACATCCCTGTGATTAGCAGTGTTTTGCCCGAGAAGACAGATGATGAAGTAAGAGAAGAGACAGGATACAGAAATCTTGCTCAGGCTGTCCTAAGAATCAGAGAGTTAGAGGCTGAGGTTGATGCCCTTAAGGCGGGATATGCGTCATCTAACGCTGCATCCTACACAACCGAAGATGCAACTAAGATTGAAGAATTAGAGAAGCAGATTAAGAAACTTAAAGTATACGAGAAGAATCAAAAGACTTTCGAGAACACCAAAGAGGAATTTTACAAAGAGGTTGTCTATAACGACAATGTTAAACCGGATGATTACGTCAAATGGTATGAGTCAATGGACGCTGATACTGCGGCCAAACTCTATAAAGAGGTTATTAAGACGGAGAAGGAAGACGAGGATAGAAAGGAGTTGGCGGCATCTTATGCGGCAATGAAGCCGGCACAGGCTGCCAAGATACTTGAGGTTATGACTGCAGACCTTGATATTGTTGTGGATATACTTGATGAGATGACACCGGAACAGCGTGGTAAGATTATGGGTGAGATGAGTTCGGCGTACGCGGCAAAAGTTACCAAAAAAATGTCGTCTTAACTATCAAGTACAGCATGCATTTGTCCGATATATATATTGTATGATAGTAAATGTGTGACGCTATCATATATACAATATCTTGAAAGGAGGCATTTCGATGACGATAGCCAATCTTAATGGAACGGGGCTCATGTCAACGGATGTTAGCGCATCAGGCGGCAAGAGAGACTCCAAATCGTCTGCCTCATTCTCAGATGTTATTAATCTTGCAGGTTCAAGAAGCGTTGACACGAGTCAAAACAATGCTAATCAGGTTAAGACAGCTGACAGTAAGACAGCCAATGACACCAAGGTTAGCAAGGCATCAAGTGACAATGGTGTTAAGAGCCAGAAAGATACTAACAAGTCTGATCAGACTGACAATAAGGACAATGTCAGCAAGAATGATGGCAAGACTAAGATAAGCGATTCGGCAAAGGATGGCCGTAATGTCAAGAATACTGACGATTCAGTATCAGACAAGGATGTCACACAGGGAACTGATGAAGACGCAATTGCAAGTGCAATTGAAGCAATAACATCAGCAATTGAACAGATTCAGACATTGATTCAGAATGTTTTGGGCATTTCCAAAGAAGAACTAGATTCAACCATGCAGGCGCTTGATATGGTGCCGGAGGATCTGCTTGACGGAGAGAATATCCTTAAAGTGGTTATGACTACCAATGAGTTGTCTTCCACGATGGAGCTCATCAGCAATGAAGACTTAAGCATGGATGTCAAGGAACTTATGAATCAGATCAATCAAGCCAAAGAACAGCTTGGTGTTACAGATATAACACCGGAGCAGGCTAAGGCAGAGGTTATGGTTTTTGAACAGGCTGTTGTCACTGAAGAGGATGACGCAGATGTCACCGTCGAGAGTGAGACTCAGGTTGTTTCAGATGTTAAGGTTACTGTAGAAGTTGAGAGTGACAATCTTAACAATCAGACCAAGGATGATCAAAGCCAGGGACCAAAGGAGCATTCGCATGTTAATAATCAACATGTTAACACGACTGCTGCACAGAATGTCTTTACAGAGCTTGCGCAGGCTGTTACACAGACTACTTCTTACACATCAGCTACATCAGCTCAGGCGGTTGATATCATCAACCAGATAGTAGATGAGATTAGAACGGTAGTCAAGGCTGATACCACATCTATGGAGCTTCAGCTCAACCCTGCAAGTCTTGGCAAAGTACATATTCAGGTAGCCGCTAAAGAGGGCGTAATTACAGCTTCTATCACAGCGGAGACACAGGCTGCTAGAAATGCAATTGAAGGACAGATTGCTGTTCTTAAAGAGAGTTTCAACAACCAAGGTCTTAAAGTAGAGGCGGTAGAAGTTACAATCAATCCGGAAGGCTTTAATGAGTTTAATGAACAGCAGGCATTTGAAGGAGAAGAGAGTAACGAGAGCGGTAAGAACGGCTCTAAGAGGCAGATTAATCTTGACGATTTAGATATAGATGATGCAGAACTTACTGAGGAAGAAGCAATCAACGTCGATATGATGAGACGTTCAGGTAACTCAGTAGACTTCACTGCATAGAAAGGAGAAGCCTATGAGTAATATTAATCCATTGGGAACCAGCAATCAGACTAACATAACCGATACAAGCGCAATCGAGAACAAGAATGCACTTGGTAAGGATGCTTTTTTACAGCTTTTGGTTACTCAGATGAAATACCAGGATCCAATGAATCCTTCAGATTCAACTCAGTACATGTCACAGTTAGCACAGTTTACATCGCTTGAGGAGATGGAGAACCTCAATACCAATTTCGACAAGGCGAGTGCACAGAATCTTGTTGGCAAGTACGTAATCATGAAGACTCAGGATGCTACAGGCAAGGATGATTTTATAAGTGGATTGGTTGACTTTACTACGATGCAGAACGGCAAGCCTTTCCTCTCAATTAACGGAAGCTTATATAATTATCAGGATCTCGATTCAGTAGTAGATATGGATTATATGAGTAATATGGCTGCAAGCAATATACCCACAGAATAAGGACATTTTGTGAAAGGAGCGAATGCATATGAATCCGATAGTTAATGAGTTTGCTCCACTGTCATCTTCAATTGATTACTCTAAGGGACAGGGATTTGAGTCACCTAAAGAAGATGCAAAAGTCAGTTTCAAGTTTATATATCAGAATGCCATAAGCGATAGTGAGAAGGTTAATTTTTCAAAACATGCCAACGAAAGACTTTTGAGCAGAGAACTTAACGTATCTGATGAACAGATGAGACGACTTAATGATGGAGTTTTAAAGGCAAGGGAGAAGAACATCAAAGACTCTTTGATAATTGTCGATGATTTATCATTTGTTGTTAATATACCTAATAACACAGTGATAACAGCCCTTAAGAGCCAGGAAGAAAGAAATGTATTTACCAATATTGATGGAGCCGTGATATCATAGCCGGACCTTATGGAGGTTATAGGTTTTTGAACGACAGATAAAACCTTAGATATCAGGCCTTTTGTTAGGAGGTCGATTATTATGATGAGATCATTATATTCAGGTGTATCGGGACTTAGAGTACACCAGACTAAGATGGACGTAATTGGTAACAATATTGCCAATGTTAATACTGTAGGATATAAGACAAGCCGAGTAACATTTACACAGGTATTCTCACAGACTACACAGAGTGCAACAGGTTCTAATGCCGATACCGGACGTGGTGGTGTTAATGCAATGCAGGTAGGACTTGGTACTTCGGTTGGTTCTATCTACTCAGATCCTACTTCAGAGGGTTCAGCACAGCGTACTGATAACCCTTACGATTTGAAGATAAGCGGAGATAACTTCTTCGTAGTTAATGATGGTAACACTAACTACTTTACCAAGGTTGGTGCATTTACCGTTGATGACGCAGGATATCTTGTTACCCAGTCAGGTTATCATGTAATGGGATGGCAGGTTGATCCTGAGACTCTTGATATCAAGCAGGATATGGTTTCACCTCTCGGTATTCAGACACCTGAGAACTTATCTGTTGCACCTGAAGCTACTGCAGCTAACTACTTTAAGGGCAACATTGATAAGACTAACTCAGATGTTCAGAGTGCGGATGGACTTGTTATGAGTATGACTATCTACGACAAGGAAGGATATTCATACACTGTTAAATATAAGTTAAAGCAGAATGCTGAAGATAAGACTCAGAGTTCATACACAATGGAGCTTGACGATATCATTGATTCTGAGAATAAGAGTATCTTACAGTCTAAGAATCCTGAGGCAGGGTATACAGCTGCTATCGGTGGTACCGGAGCTTCCGGAACCCAGATAACTGTTAAGTACCACGAAGACACAGGTGCTTTTGAGAGCCTTGGTCTTAGCGGACCTGCAACAGGCGCAACTGTTACTGCTGCTGATGGTAACATTTTCAATCTTATTATTAAGCCTGTTGATACTGCTATTGATAATCCGTTCTATGGAACAACTACCGATCCAACGGCAGGAACTGCAGAGGGTGGTATTCAGGTAGATATGAGTACAACCACAATGTACGCTAATAACGGTAAGAGCACACTCACATCTGTAAGAGGTAACTTAAAGGGTGTTGGTGCAGGTCGTACTTCAGGTGAGATGTCAGGTGTTGCAATTGGAACCGATGGTAAGATTACAGCTACCTATGACAACGGTGATACCAAGCTTCTAGGACAGATTTCAGTTGCATCATTTGAAAATGCAGCAGGTCTTGAGAAGGTTGGAGACAGTATGTATACAACTACAGCTAACTCAGGTACATTTGACGGAATCGGTAAAGATCCTACAGCCGGTGGCGGAAGCATCACTCAGGGTGTGTTGGAGATGAGTAACGTGGATCTTTCTAACGAGTTTACCGAGATGATCACAACTCAGAGAGGTTTCCAGGCTAACTCGCGTATTATAACAGTATCTGATACATTGCTTGAGGAGCTTGTTAACTTAAAGAGATAATGATTATTTTTAATGGCGCTGCTTAGCGGCGCCAATTTTTTTGCTTTTTTGCATTTGTATGGAATATGTGATATAATACAAATGGCTTTTTATATTCTTTTTTTTATATTTTGGCCCGGAGGTGATTGGTATGATAGAGTTGACTAAACTTAACGACGTCAAGTTTACGGTCAATTGTGATATCATTGAATTTATAGAAGAAACACCAGATACTGTGGTTACTCTTACTACCGGACACAAAATAATTGTAAAAGAGACTAGACAAGAGGTTACAAATTTAGTAAAATTGTATAGAATGAGTTTATATGGTGATATAGTACGCCAGATACGCGAAGATTAGGAGTGAAATACATTGGATTTAGCGTCACTTATTGGCGTTTTGCTTGGTGCAGGCATGTTTGTATTCGGTGTTGCATCGAGTGATTACGGCTTGGCCGGATTGGGATATTTCTGGGATGTGCCGTCGCTTATTATTACAATTGGTGGATCCTTGTCATCCGTTATGACATCGTACACGATGCCGGACTTTATAGGCGGACTTACTTCGTTTGGTTTGATTTTTAAAGTTCCTAATAACGATGAGAAGCAGATTATAAGTAGTATTATGGACCTTTCTAATGTTGCCCGTAAAGAGGGACTTTTGGCACTTGAGGAAGCTGCCAACGGCATTGAAGATCCTTTCCTTAAGAAGGGTGTCGGGCTTATTGTCGATGGTACCGATCCTGAGTTGGTTCGAGGAATACTAGAGATTGAGATGGTTAACATAGAGTCAAGGCATAAGAATCGTATCAGTTTTTGGGATACATGGGCTGCCTTGGGACCTGCATGGGGTATGATTGGTACCCTTATCGGTCTTGTACTCATGCTTCAGAACCTTTCCGATACCGCGAGTATCGGTCCTAACATGGCGGTGGCGTTGATTACCACTATGTACGGTTCTTTGATAGCTAACTGGATTGCTACACCGGCTTCTAACAAGATGAAACAGCTTAATGCCGGGGAGATTGCCATGAAGGAAGTCATGATTGAAGGACTTTTATCTATTCAGGCCGGTGAGAACCCAAGATTGATAGAAGAGAAGCTTAAGTCATTCTTAGCGCCTAAGACTCGTGCTGAGATTGGTGAAGGTGGTGAGGGCTGATGGCTAAGAAACAGAAAGAAGAAGAGGCGCCTGCAGGTTCTCCTGCATGGATGGCAACTTTCTCCGATTTGATGAATCTGTTACTTTGTTTCTTTATCTTGCTTTTTGCCAGTTCGACCATCGATGCCGAGAAGATGCGCCAGATTTCGGCTTCATTTTCTAAGATAAGCATATTTGATGGTGGATCATTTTCTCTGACCCATGGTCAGGCTGTGGATGCAGGACTTAATATGCTTACCAGCATGGACAATTACGTTAATTCTCAGGGACGAAACGCTGACGGTTCGTCAGACAATCTGTCTGAGGTTAAGGAAGATGAGAAGAAGCTTGTAGATTCTGATCAAGAGAGTCAGAAGATGGTTAATCACACCAACGAGAGTGAGAACTCAAGTGCGAGTCAAGATCAGTCAGAATCACAGGATGATAGTCAGCAGAATGCTAACAGTCAACAAGGTTCAGCAGCTTCTGATTCACAATCTCAACAGGCTCAAGATGCTCAATCAGAGCAGAGTCTTGAACAGCAGATGCAAGAGACCGGTCAGAAACAGTCGGAGCAGATGAACGAAGAGATAGAAGCTATGCTTGAATCTTCACAGATTAGCGAAGATGTCGGACTTGATTACAATGCTCAATATGTTGAGATATCTCTTAACGGTGGTATTCTTTTTGCGAGTGGTGGAGTTGAGCTTACCAAAGATGCTCGGAGACTCGTTGGAAGAGTTGGAGACATACTTGTTAAGTACAGAAATCAATTGATTGAGATTGAGGGACATACTGATAATCAGCCGTATTCGGGTGAATATCATAACAATCAGATGCTTTCTACTGCGAGAGCTATATCGGTTTATAATTATTTGATCGATAAGAAGAATCTTATTCCTGCCAACATGAAGACTTCAGGTTTTGGTGATACGAGACCTAAGGCAAGCAATAAGACAGCTAAGGGAAGAGCTCTTAACAGAAGGGTTGTCATTAAGATATACAACAATCTTAACAGCAATCAATAGCAATTTATAAAGGAGCAGGACAATGAAGAGAAATCTTATATCTGTCATAATATTGGCATTTAGCATTATCAATTTTATATTGCTCGCCGTTATTGTATTTACAGTCGTTCCTACTAATAAGAAGACTGCTAATCTTATAACTGACATTGCGTCGATTATCAATCTTACTTTAGAGAACGGCAATGGGGAGGCCGCTACAGGAACTGTGGCGATCAGTGACATCTCTCCTTACGAGCTTGCTAACGAGAATACGGTTACTCTTAAGACGGGAGAAGACGGACAGGTTCATTACGCCGTAATTAAAGTAATGATATCAATGAATACCACATCAGAAGACTACAAGACATACGATCCTTCAGCAGAGACTGGTATCGGTTCTAAGAGTAGTATCATTGAGTCAACTGTTCAGGATATTGTAGGCTCGCATTCTTACGAAGAGTGTGCTGCCAACAAAGAGGCAGTCAGACAGGAATGTGTTGAGGCTGTCAAGAAGTTATTTAATAACTCAGATGTAATATATGATGTATCCTTCAGTAAGTGGGTATTGTCATAATTTATATTTTTAGATTATTCCTAAGCGTTAGGAGGTGAGATAATGGGCGAGGTGCTGTCTCAGGAGGAGATAGATAAGCTGCTTAACCAGTTGAGTACCGGTGAGCTGGATGCTGAGGAACTGGTAGAGACAAGTGAGAAACAGGTTCGTGAATACGACTTCACAAGACCATCGAAATTCTCCAAGGAGCACTTGAGAACTTTAGAGATTATTTTTGATCATTATGGGCGCCTGTTATCTACACATTTACCGGGTTACCTAAGAAAATCAATTCAGGTTGACGTTATGAACTCAGAGGCTGTTACATATGCCGAGTTCTCTAACGCCTTATCTAATCCTGTTTTGCTTGGAATTGTTAACTTTGCCCCGTTAAAGGGTAATATTGTAATGGAATTAGCAGCCAATCTCGGATTTACCATAGTAGACAGAATGCTTGGTGGAGCCGGTGATCCTTTAGAGAAGAACCGTGATTTTACCGAGATTGAGCTTAGTATAATTGAGAGAATATTTGGTGTATGCGTTAACCTCCTTAGAGAACCTTGGCAGAATGTTGTCAGTATTGAGCCAAGATTAGAGAGGATAGAGACCAATTCTCAGTTTGCTCAGATTATATCACCTAGTGAGATGATTGCCATTGTGACCATCAATATCAGTATCGGTGATGTAGAAGGGCTTATGAATATATGTCTTCCTTACATTTGTCTTGAAGACATAATGGACAAGTTGAATACCAAATATTGGTTTAGTACGCTTCAGGATTCTGATGAAGCGGATTATCATGAAGCGATTGAAGCGCTCATTGATAAGGCACCGGTTCCTATTACAGCGGTGCTTGGTAACAGCGTTTTACCTGTCTTGGATTTTGTTAATCTACAAGTGGGTGACATTATAAGACTTGACTCTAGGGTCGAGGATGAATTAGATATTTACGTCGGCAATATTTTGAAATTTACTGCATTGCCCGGTTCTTCCGATGACAAGTACGCAGTAAAGGTCACATCTATTGTCAGAGAGGAGTAGAAGCATGGACGGAATGCTATCCCAAGAGGAGATTAATGCTCTGCTCAGCGGTATGGAGGCCGGTTCTGTTGGGGATGATGATTCATCGGCTTCAGCAGGACAGAGTGGTGGAGATTCATCTGCCAGCCAACCTACAGAGGAATTGTTGACTCCGGAGGAGAAGGATGCCATCGGAGAGGTTGCTAACATTAGTATGGGAACTGCTGCTACTACTTTATTTACTTTGCTTAATACAGTAGTAGATATTACGGTTCCGCAGGTATCATATGCGAAGTGGGATGATCTTGTAGCTGCCTATGACAGACCATGTGTGTTTGTTCAGCTATCCTATATTGACGGTATCGATGGTAATAATGTCTTGATTTTAAAGGAACAAGATGTTAAAATCATTACCGACCTTATGATGGGTGGAGATGGTACAAATGTAGCTGATGAATTGTCAGATTTGCATTTGTCTGCAATAAGTGAAGCGATGAACCAGATGATGGGATCATCAGCAACTTCATTGTCTCAGATGTTAGGTAAGAAGGTAGATATAAGCCCTCCTGTTGCGAGCCTTGTTGATTTGAATGAGGGTGTAGCTGACAAGGGCTTGTCAGGTTATCTTACTGACACATTTATCAGAGTTACATTTAAGATGGAGATTGGCGACTTAATCGATAGTGAGATTATGCAGCTATATCCTATAGACTTAGCGAAGGAGATTTACATGGCATTTTCCGGTGCGGCAGCTGAGACTGTTGCAGCAGCGGAACCTGAGCCGGCACCGGCTGCTCCTGAACCTGCGCCACAGCCGCAGGCACCACAGCCTATGCCACAAGCACCACCTGCTATGGATCCTAATATGCAGGCACCACCATATGGACAGCCTATGATGCCACCGTATGGATATCCGATGCCACCTATGGGAGACTCGGTAATGCCTCCCGGAGCACCGGCACAGAGTGCACAGTTTTCTCCATTTGCTATGGGTATGCCTAATCCGGTTACCCAACAGGAGAACATCGATCTCATCAAAGATGTTCCGCTTGATGTAACTGTAGAACTAGGTAAAACCAAGAAATCCATCAAGGAGATTTTGGATATATCACCGGGTACAATTATCGAGCTTGACAAGCTCGCTGGAGAGCCGGTAGATGTTATTATCAATGGTAAAAACGTTGCCAAAGGCGAGGTAGTAGTTATTGAGGAGAGCTTTGGTGTACGTGTTACAGAAATATATAAACAACAATAATTAAGAATTGGAGTGTACGAATTATGGCAAAGAATATTTTGATTTGCGACGATGCAGCTTTCATGCGAATGATGATCAAGGACATCTTGACCAAGAACGGTTACACTGTTGCCGGCGAGGCTGAGAATGGTCTTAAAGCCGTTGAGAAGTACAATGAGACTAAGCCAGATCTTGTTCTCATGGATATTACCATGCCTGAGATGGATGGTATTCAAGCTCTTAAGAAGATTAAAGAAGGGGATCCGGGTGCAGTTGTTGTAATGTGTTCTGCTATGGGACAGCAGGCTATGGTTATTGAGTCAATCCAGGCAGGAGCTAAGGACTTTATCGTTAAGCCATTCCAGGCAGATCGTGTTCTTGAAGCAGTTAAAAAAGCGGTGAGCTAAATGACTTTAGCTGCTATAGATAGTGGTTTACTTAATATATTACATGGTATTGGGCAGTTATTAGTATTACTGCTCATACTTGCATTTGTATTATTTTTAGCATATTATACATCCAAGTTAACTGCCAAATTTCAGAATAATCTTACCAAAGGCCAAAGTATGAGTGTCGTTGAGACTATACGTTTGCAAGATGGTAAGTTTCTTCAGATTGTCAAAGTTTCTGACAGGTATATTGTTTTGGGACTTGGCAAGGAAGAGATCACTTACATTTGTGAACTTGACGAGATGCCAGAACGGGTTGAGGATAGTGTATCTAGCGACAATTCTGGCTTTTTGGCTGTTCTTAATAAATTTACTGCTAAGGATAATAATTCTGCCAATGAGGTCAATGATGAAAGTGCTAAAGAGGATGAAGAATAAGAAGCTTAACAAGTACATAATTAGAGCACTAAAGATTAGCTGCGTTATGATAACGCTCATCGGCGGAATTATAAGTTTTAAGACATGGAATGTATATGCTACAGTGCCTTCTGATACCAATGCCGGTCAGGAGAGCAATGACATTAATGATACACATGCCGATGAGGAGAGAGATATTACTCCGTTCAATTTGGATATAGATCTCCATAATGATACGGATGAGGGGACTTTGTCTGCTACTTTGCAGATTGTACTTCTTCTTACTATACTTTCTATTGCTCCATCTTTTTTGATAATGCTTACCTCGTTTACACGAATAATTATCGTGTTGCATTTTGTAAGGCAGGCATTAGGAACCACTACTTCACCTCCTAATCAGGTTTTGGTAGGACTTGCTCTATTCCTAACATTTTACATTATGAATCCTACATTTACGGCTATTTATGATAATGCTATCGAGCCAATGACAAAGGGAACTGTGACTACGAGAGAAGCTATTGACCTCGGAATAGAGCCACTTAGAGATTTTATGCTCTCTAATGTTAACAAGAAGGATCTCAAACTGTTTATAAAGCTTGCAGACAATGAAGTTACGGAATCATATGATGAGATACCGACGACAACTCTTATTCCTGCTTTTATTTGTAGTGAGTTAAGAGCTGCATTTATCATTGGATTTCTGATATACATACCTTTTATTGTTATTGACATGGTCGTGGCGGCCACGCTGATGTCGATGGGTATGATGATGCTACCGCCGACTACCATATCGGCTCCGTTTAAGATATTGTTGTTTGTTTTGGCTGATGGATGGGATCTTGTTATAGGCAATTTGGTTCAGACTTTCCATTAGCGGGTATAGATTTATAAATCTCGGAGGTGAGATTATTGTCTGTTGAACAGGTTATTGATATTGCGAGAAATACAGTGTGGACTATATTGCTGGTTTCAGCGCCTATGCTTCTTATTTCGCTTGTTATAGGTCTTATAGTCAGTATTTTTCAGACAATTACATCTATACAGGAACAGACTTTGACATTTGTTCCTAAATTCATTGCAATTATGGCGATGATATTGATTGCAGGCAATTGGATGCTTAATAAGCTTTCTGAATATATGATTGATTTATACAATAATTTTGCTACATATATTGGATAAATATTTTATGACACATAAGGTGGTTGCAGAGTTGATATGGTAACAGCGTCGTTTTCGATTCATAACTTGGAGTTCTTTTTATTGATCCTGACGCGAGTTTCCACAATGATTTCTGTGGCACCTTTTTTTAATACCAAAGGTATACCGAACAGAACGAAGATAGGATTGGCGTTCTTTCTTAGTATTTTGGTAGCTTTGAATATGGATTACTATGATTTGGAGTATGCTTCGATTATCGATTATACTCTTATGGTTGCTAAGGAGGCCGTCACCGGCTTGATGCTTGGTGTTTCCGGATCAATTGCTATGCAGACGGTAGCATTTGCAGGACACTTCATAGATATAGAGATAGGTTTTTCGATGGTTCAGCTTTTCGATCCGCTGACCAATGAAGAGTCATCAGCTTTCGGTACTTTGTACAGTTACATGATTATGCTTATCATGATTGCGTCTGATATGCATTATTTTATTATTGATTCGCTTATGGATTCGTTTAAGCTTATTGATTTGGGGAAGAGCGTATTTAATCCTGAGTCCATTTACACTAATATTATACAGTGGGCTACAGAGTATTTTATGATAGGTTTTAGGATTATTCTTCCTTGTTTTGCGGCATCGTTGATTCTTAACGTTGTTCTTGGAATACTCGCAAGATCGGCGCCGCAGATGAACATGTTCGTTATAGGTATGCAGCTTAAGGTGTTTGTGGGATTTGCTATTTTGATTGTAACAATTTCATGTATAACATTTATGGTAGATTTTGTTTTTACAGGCATGAAAGACATGATTAAGGATGTTTTAGAGATGCTGACTCCGTAGGGTGATTTATATGGCAGATGATATTATGACAAATGAATACAATCGGTCTTACATCGGCATGAATCTTTACATGCCTCTTAATCTGCAGATGTTTGCGGACAGTTCTAATGGAGAGAAGACCGAGGAGCCTACCCAGAAGAAAAAAGAGGACAGCCGTAAAGAAGGACAGGTACCTAAGAGTCAGGAGCTCAATACAGCTGTTTTATTGTTGGCTTTTTTTGTTGCATTAAAGTTTGGATGCGGATGGATGGGTAATAGATTGATAGCTGTCTTTAAGAATTCATTTGGCAAATTTAGTGATTATACATCGATGAACCTTGACAGTGTTAATTGCCATCGACTTGTTCTTGAATTTGGATTATATCTGTTTATAACACTTGTACCTGTTATGCTTGTAGCGGTGGTCATATCATTTCTCTCTAACAGGGTGCAGTTTTCGTGGAAGATTACATTTAAACCGATGGAACCTAAGCTAAGCAAAATCAGTCCCATGAGTGGTTTGAAGCGTATTTTTTCATCAAGAACGTTGATTCAGTTTTTGATGGCACTACTTAAAATTGCAGTTATATCTTATGTTGTTTATGACACTTTAAAAGAGCAATGGGGACTTTTGTTCAGATTCTTTGATATGAGCCTGTTTGAAGGTGTTGCAACGATAGGCAATCTTGTGATTAACTTAGGAATTAAGATAGCAGTATATCTGCTTATTATTTCATTTATTGATCTGTTTTATCAGAGATGGAAGAATCATAAGGATAACATGATGTCCAAGCAGGATGTCAAGGATGAGTACAAGAATCAGGAGGGTGATCCTCAGATTAAGGGACGTATCAGGCGTAAGCAAAGAGAGATGTCTCAGATGCGTATGATGCAGTCGGTTCCTGAGGCAGATGTCATTATTACCAACCCTACACATTATGCTGTTGCTATTCAATATAACAGGGAGTTTCAAGATGCGCCTCATGTTATTGCCAAAGGTGCTGATTATGTTGCAGGTAAGATTAAGGAAGTCGCTAAAGAGAACAATATAGAAATATATGAGAATAAGGCTTTAGCAAGAATACTATACAATAATGTTGAGGTTGGCGAGGAGATTCCGCCTGAGCTTTATCAGGCAGTGGCAGAAGTCCTTGCATATGTTTATAAGATCAGAAATATTGCTTAATTGAAAGGAGGATGGGTCTATGGCCAGGGCGTTTAAGATGGACTATGCTGTTGCGGTATATGTACTTGCAGCACTTTGCTTTTTGATAGTACCTATCCAGAATTCAATGCTTGACTGGCTTATAGGCTTTAACATGATGGTGGCTTTTATGGTGCTTTTTACGGCTATATTTGCCAAAGAGACACTTGAAATGTCATCATTTCCTACGTTACTATTGTTTACCACTGTGTTTAGGATATCGCTTAATGTATCTTCTACAAGGCTTATCCTTTCTACCGGACAGCCGGGACGAGTTGTTGAGACCTTCGGTGGATTCGTTGGTGGTGGAGATGTGGTTATCGGTATTATCGTCTTTATCATTTTGATTATTGTGCAAATGATGATAATCAACAAAGGTACTGAGCGTGTTTCAGAGGTAACTGCAAGATTTACATTGGATGCTATGCCCGGTAAACAGATGGCTATTGACGCCGATCTTAACACCGGTGCTATTACAGATAAAGAAGCGCAGGAGAGACGTAATAAACTTCAGATGGAGTCGGCGTTTTTCGGATCCATGGATGGTGCTACTAAATATGTTAAAGGTGATGCGACTGCGGGCCTTGTTATTACAGGTATTAACTTAGTTGGTGGAATTATCATGGGTGTCGCAAGACAGGGGATGACCTTCAATGATGCGATGAACAGATACTCAATCCTTACCATTGGAGACGGTCTTGTGAGTCAGATACCTTCGCTTTTGATATCACTTTCGACAGGTATTATCGTTACCAAGGCTGCCAAGGAAGAGAGTATCGGAGATATGGTTGTATCTCAGATATTCAGGAATCCTCTTGCTATGCAGATTGTAGGAGCAGCATTGACACTTCTCGGACTTGTTACGCCACTTCCTATTCCGGTGTTCTGTGGTATGGGACTTTTGCTTGTATTTATCGGGGTCAGACTTGAAGGTGCTAAGAAGGTTGAGGCTGTTGAAGAAGAAGTTATGGAAGCCGAGGAAGAGGCAGAGGAGATCAGGCGGCACGAGAATGTCACGTCATTGCTCTCTGTCGACCCTATCGAGCTTGAGTTTGGATATGGAATTATACCTCTTGCCGATGTCAACCAGGGTGGAGATCTTCTTGATCGTGTCGTTATGATAAGGAGGCAGATAGCTTTAGAGCTTGGTGCGGTTGTTCCTATTATTCGTCTTAGGGATAACATTCAGCTCAATCCTAACCAGTATATCATCAAGATTAAGGGTATTCAGGTTAGTGAAGGTGAGATCTTATTTGACCACTATATGGCTATGAATCCGGGTTTTGTAGAGGAAGAGATTACAGGTATTCCTACATTTGAGCCTTCATTTCATTTGCCTGCTATATGGATTACAGAGGCTCAGAGGGAGAGAGCGGAATCGGTTGGATATACTGTTGTCGATCCTCCGTCTATCATTGCTACTCACCTTACTGAGATTATCAGAAGGCATATTGATGAGCTTCTTACCCGTCAGGATGTACAGAGTCTCATCGACAATATCAAAGAGAACAATACGGCTCTTATTGACGAACTTGTTCCTAAGTTGCTTGGAATCGGTGATATTCAGAAGGTATTGCAGAATCTTCTTAAGGAAGGTATATCTATAAGGGATCTTGTCACGATATTTGAGACGCTTGCAGATTATGCCGCAAGTACAAGGGATACAGACCTTCTTACCGAATATGCAAGACAGGCGCTTAAGAGGGCTATATCCAATAAATACTTTGCACCTAACGAGACTACAACCGTAGCGACTCTTGATCCTAACATTGAGAAGGAACTGTTGGGTGCCGTTAAACATACGGAGCAGGGCGATATTCTTGCACTTGATCCTGATATTACGCAGGGTATCCTTAATGCTACGGATGCTATGATTCACAGCTTGGAGGAGAGGGGTACGAACCCTATTATCATCACTTCTCCGATTGTGAGAATGTATTATAAGAAATTAACTGCAGATTACTTTGCAGATTTGATTGTTATATCGTATAATGAGATAGACTCTGATGTTGAGTTACAATCTATAGGAATGGTGAGCTTAAATGATAATTAAGAAATTTGAGGCGGCCACTGAGATTGATGCTATTAATAAAGCTAAAGAAGAACTTGGTGGATCCGCAGTTATTATGAATATTAAGACGACCAAACCTAAGGGGATATTTAGGATTTTTAGGAAACCTTTAGTTGAGGTTACGGCTGCTGTCGAAGAGAAGACGAGTGCCAAAGAAGATGTCACTGAAAATGCAACCAGAATCATTGAGGAAGCTCTTAAGACGCAGAAGGACGGCGGAGCTTCTATAGCTTCTGCTGTTGCTTCTAAGAGGAGATCTTCAGCTATTGAGCAGAAGCTTGACAATCTTACCGATATGCTTGAGAAACAGATAGTTAATGAGCCTAAAGAGTCTTCCGAAATTAAGGTTGATATTCCGGAGGAAGTTAAGGAAGAGGTTAAGGAAGAGGATTCTAAACATAAGAATCAGGGAAGCAAGATTCAGCATTTGCTTCATAATAAGTTTATAAACAACGAGATTAATGAGAAGTACATAGATATGCTCTTAGAGGACATCGAGAATGTGCCTGATAAGAAGGAGACCTTAGATTCTGTGCTTTCTAAGGTTTATCAACGTATCGTATTAAAGCTTGGCCAGCCTGAGATTATCAATCTTGAGGAAGGTAACAAGCCTAGAATATGCTTCTTTGTAGGTTCTACAGGCGTCGGTAAGACTACGACTATAGCTAAGATTGCGGCTGTTTTTAAGCTTGAGAAGAAGGCGAAGGTTGCTCTTATAACCTCGGATACGTATCGAATTGCTGCAATCGATCAGCTTAAGCAGTATGCCAAGATGCTTGAGATGCCTATCAGAGTTGTTTATACACCTAAGGATATGGAAGAGGCTGTCAAGGACTATTACGGATATGATTTACTTTTAGTTGATACCGCGGGAAGAAGCCCTAGGAATCAGGAGCAGTGTGATGAGCTTGCCGATTTGATAGAGTGTGTTGATGAAGAGTTAAGAGAGGTTTACCTTGTTCTCTCAGCAACAACCAAATACAAAGACCTAAAGCAGATAGTAGAGACATATAAAGATATGTCTGAATATCGCTTGTTATTTACCAAACTCGATGAGACGGGTTGTTATGGTAATATATTAAATATACGCTTAGATACCGGTGCGCCAATTTCTTATACGACTTCCGGTCAGGATGTTCCTAAGGACATTGAGACTCTTAATGCTCAGGAGATAGCTAAGCAATTGATTGGAGGCGGTGAGTGATGGATCAGGCAGATGAATTAAGAAACCTTATCAGAGCCCAACATGAGACCGCTAAGACTCAGATCAGTACCAACGCGAGAGTTATCACTGTCACAAGTGGTAAGGGAGGCGTAGGTAAGACCAGTCTTTCTCTTAATCTTGCTTTGCAAATGCAGAAAATGGGCAAAAAGACTGTTATTATTGATGCGGATTTTGGGTTGGCTAATATCGAGGTAATGTTGGGAATACACCCTAAATACAACATTTCTGATCTTATATATAAGGATATGAATATAGAGGATGTTGTAACTGAAGGACCTGAGGGAATTGGTTTTATATCCGGTGGTTCGGGTGTAAGTGAGCTTGTTAATCTCGACAAGTCGGATCTTCAGATTTTTGTTTCTAAAGTTTCGAGACTTGACAGGATTGCCGATGTTATTATTGTAGATACAGGTGCGGGTATATCTGACGCGGTTCAGGAGTTTGTTCTTTGTAGTCCTGAGGTGCTTGTAGTTCTTACTCCGGAGCCTACATCTACGATGGATGCATATGCTTTACTTAAAGCGCTTAACAGGCGTAAGGAGTTTGTTGCTGACGATAAGTCTATCCATGTTGTCTCTAACAGAGTTGAGAGCGACAAGGAGGGTGAGACTTTATTCAGTAATATCAGCATTGTTGCATCTCAGTTTTTGAACATCAAGCTTGATTATCTTGGATGCATACCACAGGATATGAGCGCCACTAAGGCTGTATTAAAGCAACAGCCGGTGTCGTTATCATTTCCTAACTCAACATCTTCTAAATCTATGAAACGTATAGCAGAACAGCTTCTTGATGTTGAAGGTGCCGATAAGACATCAGGATTTGTGGGAATGTTTATGAATCTTATAAGGTCTAACAAGAGTAGATCTTAATATAGATTTTTACTATTACGAAAGGAGGGGACAGTGTGTTAAGTGGACTTAATATTGGTGATAAAGTTGATATCGTTGATACCAAAGAGCCTAGAAGTGGTGAGAGAAAAAGCGTTTATTTAAGCCAGATAGTTGACATTGTGAGCAGTACGCAGCTTAAGATTCTTATGCCAACACTTGGAACACGTGTTGTTCCCCTTGAAGTAAATAAGCGTTTTAACTGTACTTATTATACAAGTAAGGGCCTTTACGCGGGAGATTTCGTTGTAATAGAACGAACCAGAGAGAACAACATGCCTGTCCTTAAGTTGGAGATAAGGACCCCTCTTAAGAAAGTACAACGAAGAGAGTATTACAGATATGACTGTATGCTTCCTATGAAGTACAGAGAAGCTGAGGTTGATGAGAAATACACAATTGAGCAGATGAAGGAGCTCGAGTGGAAGGACGGAGTTATTGTTGACCTTAGCGGTGGCGGTATGCGATTTGTAGTTCCTACCGGCGTTTTAAAGGACTCCTATATGCAGTTTAAGCTGGTTCTTGAGATAAAGGATAACTATAGAGAGTTCTATCTATACGGAGATATCATAAGCGCAAGGCCGAGTCCTAATAATCCAAGGGTTTTTGAGTGTCGAACGCAGTTTAAAAAGATATCTGAAGTTGAGAGGGATTTAATTATAGGTTATATTTTCGAACAGGAGAGAAAAAAGAGAAGTTCAGTATAATTTTTAAAATTTTTTTAAGATTTATAAACGTACTGTTTATAGTAGTTTTGAAAGGTTAAGGTTCGCTGTATGCGGACCTTTTTTTAATATTTCCTTGACAAGTTTTAATAAAATGTTATAATTGTTACATAAATGTTAACAAATTATTTAAGAAATGATAAGGAATGTTTAAGGAGTTACTTATGAAGTTATTAAAGAATCTTTTGGCGGGTATATTGGTTATAGCGGTTATGTTTAATATAACATCATATAAGGCAGCTGCAGAGGCTGCAACAGAGGAGAGCGATGTAGCAGTAGTTGAAGGTGGAGAGAATGAAGCATCATACTCTGCTAACGAGCTTAAGTACATGGCATCTATCATTTTCTGCGAAGCCGGTAATCAGAGCTATGCAGGTAAGCTTGCTGTAGGTATTGTTATCAAGAACAGAATGGAGTCTAAGAGCTTCCCTAACAGCATTACAGGTGTTATCTATCAGAGTGGTCAGTTTACTCCTGCAAGGAATGGTATGCTTAAGAGTGCTTTATCTAAGTATTCTAAGACCGGATTCAAGAAGGGGTCTGCATACAAGGAGTGTTTAAAGGCTGCTAAGGCTTCACTTTCAGGTAAGAAGAGTGTATGTGTCGGTGGTAAGACCAAGAGTATGAAGGGATATCATTTCTTCAGCAGATATGTTGCAGGATGCAGACTTAAGATTGGAGCTCATCAGTTTAAGTAATTTGATATGGATTTATGCGCAGGATGTACGTCCTGCGTTATTTTTTTGCAATTTATTAGTATTATGAGGTTACTATGCACTTATGAGTAGTGTAGATTGTGGTATAATGCTAACAGATTGAATAGTAGATTTATGGATCCGTTTTGGAAACATCATCATTTATTATTCGATGCAATGATACAATTAAATACTTAGGAGGTAATCTATGCCGAATTCTTTAGATGTTAACAATTTGGTTGTGATTGCTTCATCTACTGGTGGTCCTAAGTCATTGCAATCGGTCGTCCCCAAGCTTCCGGGGAATCTGAACGCAGGTGTTATAGTGGTACAACATATGCCTTCAGGTTTTACCAATTCACTGGCTATGAGGCTTGATGATCTGAGTGATGTCAAGGTGCAGGAGGCACAGGAGGGCGATGTTATCAAGAATGGCAATGTTTACATTGCCAAGGGAGGTATGCATCTGAAGGTGAGAGAGCGTCACCGAAAGTATTATCTGAATCTTTCAGATGAACCCCCTCGGGAAGGAGTACGACCCTGTGCCAACTATGTGTACGAGTCATTGTGCGACACCAGTTTACGCACTATTGTATGCGTCGTTATGACGGGCATGGGCGCTGATGGAACAGTCGGAATTCAAAATCTAAAAAACAACAGAGGTATTTATACTATCGGGCAGGATCAATCCACTAGCATTATCTATGGAATGCCACGAGCGGTATATGAGGCGGGACTTACTGATAAAGTCGTTCCGCTTACTGAAATTGCTAACGAAATTGTAAAGAAAGTTGGGGTGCAGTAATGGATACTAGTCAATACTTAGAAATTTTTATCGATGAAACAAAAGAACATTTGCAAAGCTTAAGCGATCATTTTATGGTGCTTGAGAAGGAACCTGACAACGCAGACACTATTAACGAGATTTTTAGATCGGCTCATACTCTTAAAGGTATGGCAGGTACAATGGGATTCGTTAATATGCAGAACCTTACACACAAGATGGAGGATGTATTCTCGGTTATCAGAGATGGTAATATGAAGGTTACTCCGGATCTTGTAGATTTACTTTTCAGAGGTCTTGATGCTCTTGAGGCATATCAGGACAATATTATCAATACATCTTCTGAGGGTGACGAGACCAATGATGATATTGTTAATGCGTTGATTTCAATGAAGGAAGGCAAGGCGCCGGCTGCGGCTGCACCTAAGACAGAGAGTGCACCTAAGGCTGAGGAACCTAAGAAAGAAGAGGCGGCTTCTCAATCAAGCGGTGGAGATAACGTTGCTAAGAAGTACTTAGATATATCATTTGCAGACTTTGAGAAGAATGCAATTAAGGAAGCTGACGAGCAGAATAAGAATGTTTACGGTATTACCGTCTATATTCAGGAGAACTGCTTGCTTAAGGCTGCGAGAGCATTCCTTGTATTCAAGGAGCTTGAAGTGCTAGGTGAGGTAGTTAAGTCAGTTCCTACGGTTCAGGATATAGAAGATGAGAAGTTCGACCTTGATTTCAGTGTTATTCTCATTACAGATGCAACTGAGAACAAAGTGGTTGCAGCTATCAAGACCGTATCTGAGATTGAGAAGGTTGCAATCGGTAAGCTTAATGTAGCAGAGATTGTTGGCGGTGACGCTAAGGCTGATTCAGACGCTAAGCAGGATGCTGCTCAGGAGAGTAAGAGCGAAGAGAGTGCTAAGCCGTCTGCGGCAGCTGCTAAGAAGGCTAAAGAAGACAAGAAGGCACCGGCTAAGTCATCAGGTAAGCCTGTTGTTAACCGTTCAGTCAGAGTTGATATTGAGAAACTTGACGATCTTATGAATCAGGTCAGCGAGCTTATCATTGCTAAGAATGGTCTTGTCAGCGTTAGTGAGAGTGATACTGCATCTACAGATTCACAGAGCTTCACTGAGCAGATTGAATACTTAGAGCGTATTACTACAACCTTGCATGAGTCAATTATGAAGGTTAGGATGGTACCTATTGAGAGCGTTGTCAATCGTTTCCCTCGTATGATCAGAGATCTTTCTAAGAAACTTGACAAGCCTATGGAACTCTATATGTCAGGTGAGGATACAGAGCTTGATCGTACCGTTATTGATGAGATTGGCGATCCTTTGATGCATTTGCTTCGTAACTCAGCCGATCACGGTATTGAGAGCCTTGAGCGTCGTAAAGAGCTCGGTAAGCCGGAGCAGGGTTCTATCTATCTTAACGCTTCTCAGGTTGGTAATAACGTTGTCATCGAGGTTAAGGATGATGGTGGCGGAATCGATGTTGAGAAGGTTCGCGCTAAGGCTATTGAGAGAGGTACTATTACCGAAGAACAGGCAGAGGCGATGGAAGACAAGGATATCATCGATCTTTTATTCCTTCCAAGTTTCTCTACCGCAGAGAAGATTACAGATGTATCCGGTCGTGGAGTTGGTCTTGACGTTGTTAGAAGCAAGATTGAAGGACTCGGCGGTGATATTGAGGTGCGTTCTAAGAAAGACGAGGGAAGTGTATTTACAATCAGACTTCCACTTACACTTGCTATTATTCAGGCTCTTATGATTGAGCTTGGCGAAGAGAAGTATGCAATTCCTCTTAACTCTATCGAGACTATTGAGGATGTTGCAGTCAGTGACATTAAGTATGTCAAGTCTAAGGAGGTTATACATCTTCGTGGAACAGTCATTCCTCTTGTAAGACTTTACGACTTGCTTGATTTCCCACCAAGAGAGGAGACAGAGGACAATATCACAGTTGTTATTGTTTCTAAAGGTGATAAGCAGGCAGGACTCGTTGTAGATAATCTTATCGGACAGCAGGAGATAGTTATCAAGCCACTTGGTAAGTATATCAATATCGAGAAGATTATCAGCGGTGCAACCATCCTTGGTGATGGTGAGGTGGCATTGATCTTAGATGCCAATGCTTTAGTATAACAACAGGAGGTATATAGATATGGCTGAGATAGATATTAATGGAGAAGTTATAGAGAGCACACAGTACATTGTTGTCAAGATTGATGATGAGCAGTACGGAATTGACATTCAGTATGTTGACAACATTGTAAGAATGCAGAGAATAACCAGAGTACCTAAGGCGCAGCCTTATTTCGAGGGAGTAATTAATCTTCGTGGTGAGGTTATACCGGTTATGAGTATGCGTAAGAAGTTTGGCCTTGCTGATGATGTTGAGACCAACAAGACGCGTATCATCATCGTTAAGACTGAAGCACAGGCGCTTGTTGGTATCAGAGTTGATGAAGTTAGAGAAGTAGTAACTCTCTATGACAATGTTATTGAGAAGAGATCATACGACAAGAATAAGGAAGAAGCTAACGATTATTTACTTGGTGTTGGTAAGAACGGTGATGATTTGATTTCTTTATTGAACATTAACGCTGTCATTGCTGAAGATGTTTAATTAAGGGACACAAGCTTCCTTAACGAAAGGTTGGTGGATTTTATGGCGTTAGAAAGTTATAGCGATATTACGGAGTCACAGTATGACGCACTTAGAGAGCTTGGCAGCATTGGTTCCGGTAACGCTTCAACGGCATTATCCGATATGCTTAATCGTAAAGTAACTATGGCTATGCCTAAGGTTATGATGGTTGAGCTTGCTAAATTGTCTGATCTTATAGGTGGACCTGAGGAGCCTATTGTCGGCATTCTTGTGACATTTGAGGGTTCTGTTAATGGCATGATGATGTTTGCCATGACTCAGGCTTCCGCAAGAAGATTGGCTGACTTTGTCTTGGGGCAGGATACAGAGAGTATGCATTTTGCAGATATGGATAAGTCAGCGCTTAAAGAGATTGGTAATATCATTACCGGTGCATATATGTCATCAATTTCGACTATCACTGGTTTTGACATCAAGTCTGACGTGCCACATCTTGCATTCGATATGGCAGGTGCAATTCTCAGTGTTCCGGCTATTGAATTTGGCAAGGTTGGAGACATGGCATTGTTGATTGATTCGTCATTTGACGATGCTACAGATGATATTGATGGTTATTTTATTATGATTCCTGACTTGAAATCATACGAGAAGATTATTGACAAGTTAGGTATATAATTACATAAGGTGGTAAATTGCATGAGTGAAAGAATTAGAGTTGGTATGGCTGATTTAAACATATGCAAGGCGCCTGATTCTATTTTGACACTTGGACTTGGTTCGTGTGTCGGTGTAGTTTTGTATGATCGCAATAAGAAGATTTGCGGTATGTTACATGCTATGCTTCCGGATTCGACCAAGATTCGTAACAACGAACATAGAGCTAAGTTCGTTGATACAGGTCTTGAGGATCTTATTGGATTATTAGAGAAGGAAGGAGTTAGGCGTTCATCACTGGTTGCTAAGGTTGCCGGTGGAGCTACAATGTTTAATTTTTCTTCCGGTTCAGAGATTTCGGGAATAGGTACTAGAAATGCTGAGGCAGTTAGGACTATTCTCAAACAATATAATATTCCGATTATTGCCGATGACACAGGTAAAAACTACGGACGAACCGTTGAGTTCTATCCTGAGAGCGGCAAGTTTGAGATAAGAGCAGTCGGACGAGAGGTAACATTCATTTGATTATTGGTCTATATTATTAATAAATGGAGAGTGTTATGAAGATTACGTCTGAGCAAATTGAGAATTTTGAGGATCCGGCCAGTGGTAAGCTTAAATATTTAAGACCTATCATTGTGCTGGTCCCTGCATTTATCGTGTGCGTATATGATATATACGCTAAGATATCCTTTATGGATTCGATGTTAAGGTTGTTTATTACTATCATTTTCTTCTATGTTGTGGGCTCGATTGCACAGAGTATAGTTAGGCGTCTTATGATTCAGGCGATGATTGATAAAGCCAAGAAGAATGACATCTTTGAGGGAGAAGATGAGGACGACGAATATGATGAAGACGAGGATGAAGAAGAGAACTAATTGACTTCCTAGGATTTTTTCATGGATGATTTATCCGAACATGGAGGGAATTTATGGATAAGGACAAGGCTAGAAATAAGCTATGGGAACAATATGCCGCCAAGAAGACTGCGGCTGTAAGAGAACAACTTATATTAGAGTATGTTCCGCTTGTTAAGATTGTTGCGGGAAGACTCAGTATGTATTTGGGATATGCGGTTGAGTTTGATGATCTTGTAGGATATGGCATATTTGGTTTGATTGATGCTATCGATAAGTTTGATTATGGTAAAGGAATTAAGTTTGAAACTTATGCATCATTGAGGATTAGGGGATCGATTCTTGATTCTATCAGGAAGATGGATTGGATTCCGCGTTCTGTAAGGCAGAAACAGAAGAAGATTGAACAGGCATATATTGATCTTGAAGCTAAATTAAAGCATCCTCCGACCGATGAGGAGGTTGCGGAGGAACTTGGTATTTCTGTTGATGAGTTTTATGACTGGGAAGGGCAGACCAAGATTTCCGGTGTTCAGTCTTTGGAGGATTATTTAGAACAAGGGACAGAAGTTAAAGCACAGGGGACAAGAAGAGCGGTTGCAGAGCAACCGGAGCTTGCGTTTGAGCAGGATGAGGTTAAGAGGGTATTAGGAGAGGCATTAAGTCAGTTAACTGAGAAAGAATGTAGGGTTATACAGCTTTATTACTATGAAGAACTTACTCTTAAAGAAATTAGTCAGATAATGGATGTATCTGAATCCAGGGTTTCCCAGCTTCACACCAAGGCACTTGGTAAGATGAAAGACAAGCTTGGCGACCATATGGAGTTATTACTAGGTTAAGGAACGAGGGATTCTCATGGCAGCGTACAAGAATTCATTTTTTCAATTAATTGTTAAAGACGATGGCACCTACCTCAAACTGTTTCCTCCTATGGATGGAGGACGCTCGCTTGAGATTAAAGAGGTGTCCCAATATATTGAGTCTGAGAACATTTATGATTATGATATAACTGCTATAAATGCTGCTATTGAAGGATTGGATTCGGAACCTGTTATGGTTAAGGTTTCCAATACCCAGGAGCTTCCTGTTGAAGAGAAGATGAACTTTCAGATTTCGGGTGACAGGATGACGGTGGTAGCGAGGTTTTACCCCGCTTCTAACAATTACAGCGGAAGCCTTCTTGATGTAGACCATATTGAGAAGATGCTTGAACAGCGAAGTGTAAGAGCCGGCGTTAGAAGAGAGGTTATCAGGAACTTTCTGCATCACAGACAGTATTGTAAGACTTACATTGTTGCTAAAGGTGCTGCACCAAGACATGGTGATGATGCAAGGATTGAGTATAACTTCGAGACCGACAGAAAGGCTAAACCGACCATGAACGACGATGGAAGTGTTGATTTCCATCATCTCGATGCGATTAATCATGTGGCTAAGGGAGATTTGCTTGCGACTTTATATCCTGAAGATGTAGGTGAAAAGGGTGAGGATGTTTTTGGTAATCCGATTGTTCCCCGTAAAGTTAAACATTTGACACTTAAGCATGGTAAGAATATAATTGAGTCTGAAGATGGGCTTCAGCTCTTTTCGGATATTGACGGACACGTTAGCCTTGATGGTGATAGGGTGTCTGTTTCTGATGTATATGAGGTGTTAGCGGATGTCGACTCTTCAACGGGTGATATCGATTACGAAGGCAATATCAACATAAAGGGCAATGTCAGAACCGGTTTTACAATTAAAGCGAGCGGAGATGTCAATGTCAAAGGTGTTGTGGAAGGAGCTACCATAATAGCCGGAGGACAGGTTGTTGTTCAACGAGGTATTCAGGGCTCCAATAAGGGAGTTATTGAAGCCGGTGGCAATGTTTACGCCAAGTTCATTGAGAACTGCGTTGTCAAATGTAAGGGCGGCGTTGTTACTGAGGCTATTATGCACAGTGAAGTGGCTGCCAATGGAGATGTCATTGTTGACGGTAAAAAAGGCTTGATTACAGGCGGTAAGGTATGTTCAAGAAGCAGAATATCGCTTAAAGTCGGTGGTTCAGACATGGGTACGGTTACCAAGCTTGAAGTTGGTGCCGATCCAGAAATAGTAGAGAAATGTCATCTTCTTAACAAGAAGATGCCGGATATCCAGAGGGATATCGAGAATAACCAGAAGATTGTGGATATGTACTCCAAGAAGCTTGCAAAGGGAGATAAGCTTCCACCTGAGAAGATGCTTGCATTAAAGAATGCCAAGACCGCGGTCGATGCATCAACCAAAGAATTCGAAGAGAGTGTCAAGCTTTTGGAGCTTTACCAGGAGGAGATAGCCGCCAATTCCAATGGTATGGTGGATGTGGAAGGTCTATTGTATCCAGGTGTGGAAGTTACTATTGCTGACGTACAATCTCACATTAAGACGGAGACGAGATATTGTAAGCTTATCAGAGATGGTGCTGATATTCGTGTTAAAGCTTATTAATTATTTATATGTCAGGAGGTGGTCGGTATGGTTACACCCGTTACAATGCAGATGGCAATACCTATGACCAATGATGTTGCTCAGGTGCAGAACAATGAGAACACCAGGGCTGCGGCAGAACATATTAAGTTTGCGGATGCTGAGGAGAAGGCACAGGAGATAAGACGTGATACTGTTGTGCAGAAGGATACTTTGGAGTTTTCGCAGAGTGCCATGGATGCCAGAAACAAGGGTAGCAACGAGTATGCCGGCGATGGAGGTATTAACCGCAGGAAGGCGAGAGATAAGGATTCTTCAGAAGAAGATGAATCTAATGAGACACATAAGGACAAGAAGAAGCATGTTGTCCATATTGATATTGAATTATAATTTACGATAGGAGACTTTATAAAATGAGCGCGTTAACTGTTTTTTTGACTATTATAGGCATTTGTCTGATTATTATCAGCTTTATATTCTTTGATAAGGACGAGGCACCGACTAAGGGCATTGTTAAACTCAATGATTATGAGCTTGATGATGAAGAGATGAGTAAGCTTCAAGACAGCATAAGGACTTCGGTCAGAGATTACAGTGAGCGCCTTGTTGATGAGACCGATACAGAGATGGTCAATTCAGCTAACAAGAGAATGTTAGAGATTAATGAGCTTGCTGAGCAGGTGCTTGGAGACATTGAGAAGTCAAGGAAAGAGTTATCATTTCTCTATGATATGATTGAGGATAAGTCGGGTTCTTTAAAGGCTTATGTCAGTACATCTGCCGAGAGGCTTTTTGCTATGCAGCAGGATGTTATGAGAGTTGTGCCTGATGAGGATAAAGACAAGATTGCCAAGGTCATAGCAACAGACACCAAGGAGAATCAGATCAAAGAAGATATTGAGCGTATGGTTAAGAGTCAGGAAGAAGCTATGGTGCCTTCATTTGACACTGAAGGCAATGAAGAGAGCAGACTTCGTAATGAGAAGATTCTTGCCATGTATGACGGCGGTGAAGATACCATCGCTATCGCCAAAGAGCTTAATATGGGAGTTGGAGAGGTTCAGCTCGTAATTGATTTGAATAGAGGAGAGAACAATGAAATTTAGTTATTTTTTGCGAGGATTAGGAGTAGGTATTGTCTTCGCTGCAATTATTATGCTTATCGGTAATGCGGGTGGCGACAAGGCTGACCTTACGGATGAAGAGATTATAAGTAAAGCCAAGCAGTTAGGACTTGTTGAGGCAAGTAAGACAGATGCGGAACTTGATGCTTTGTTTGATGAGGCAAGCGGTGACGCTAAAGATGATAAGGATGCTTCTACTGAGGCTAAGGAAGATGCGACCACCGAGGAAACTACTACGGAGGCTGAAGTTACCACAGAGGAGGCTACTACCGAAGAGGCTACAACTGAGGCTAAGAAGTCCGACAAATCAGACAAGAAGAAGTCTAAGAAGAAGGATGTAACATTTGTAATCAATCAGGGAATGTATTCAGAAGAGTTAGCGTCACTTTTATATTACTACGGTGTAGTTGATGATGCAGACAAGTTCAACCACTATCTGTGCTACAATCACGGCTATTCTGAGAGATTGCAGCCTGGTACATATACAGTTAAGCAGGGTGCTGATTACGATACAATCGCTAAGATGGTTACGGCTAATTAATAAAATGTGAATTTTTATACGGGATATGCAAGATTTTGCTTGCATATCCTTTTGGTTTGTGTTACAATCGACAAGTGTGATTTTCGCACAACTACTATAAAACACGCATCCGGTTTGGCAGGAGTGGTGCCAGTATTGGTTTCCTGTGCTTTTAAAGATGCGAATGAATAACCTAAAGGAGGATATTATGAGCGTTATTTCAATGAAACAATTACTCGAAGCAGGTGTTCACTTTGGACATCAGACAAGAAGATGGAACCCTAAGATGGCTCCATACATCTACACAGAGCGTAACGGTATCTACATCATCGACCTTCAGAAGTCTGTTGGTATGGTAGATCAGGCTTACAATGCTGTTAAGGACTGTGTAGCTAACGGTGGTAAGGTATTATTCGTAGGTACCAAGAAGCAGGCTCAGGATTCAGTTAAGACTGAGGCAGAGCGTTGCGGTATGTACTATGTTGACCAGAGATGGTTAGGTGGTATGCTTACTAACTTCAAGACTATCAAGACTCGTATCAACACTTTGAAGAAGTACGAGAAGATGGAAGAGGATGGTACATTTGACGTACTTCCTAAGAAAGAAGTTATTCAGATTAAGAAAGAGATGGAGAAGCTTCAGAAGAACCTTGGCGGTATCAAGGACATGAAGGATATTCCTGATATGATCTTCGTTGTTGATCCTAGAAAAGAGCACATTTGTATTCAGGAGGCTCATTCACTTGGAATCACTTTGGTAGGTATCGCTGATACTAACTGTGATCCTGAAGAGCTTGATTATGTTATCCCTGGTAATGATGATGCTATCCGTGCAGTTAAGCTTATCGTTTCTAAGATGGCTGACGCTGTTATCGAGGCTAATCAGGGTGTTGACGCTGAGTCATCAGATGATGAGGCTGAGGAGCAGGACGCATAATCATTTGACATTTGAGTTTGCAGGCTTTGTTCTTAATCAGAGCAGAGCCTTTTTTAAAGATTATATATTAGGAGGTACATTATAATGGCTATTTCAGCTAAGGACGTTAAAGAATTAAGAGATATTACCGGTGCAGGTATGATGGATTGTAAGAAAGCTCTTACAGAGACTGACGGAGACAAGGAAAAAGCCGTAGATTGGCTTAGAGAGAACGGTCTCGCTAAGGCTGCTAAGAAGGCTAGCCGTATTGCTGCTGAGGGTATCGTTAAGACTGTTGTTTCTGACGACTCTAAGAAGGCTGCAATCGTTGAGGTTAACTCAGAGACAGATTTCGTTGCTAAGAACGAGAAGTTCCAGAACTATGTTGAGAGCGTAGCTAAGCAGGTATTAGCTAATGATGTTGCTGATATGGACGCTTTCATGGCTTCAAATGCAGAGGATGGCAGCCAGACTATCGAGGCTGAGCTTGCTAACATGACTGCAACTATCGGAGAGAAGCTTTCTATTCGTCGTTTTGAGAAGGTTAGCACTGACGGTTTGGTTGTATCTTACATCCACGCCGGCGGTAAGATTGGCGTATTGGTAGAGGCTGATACAGACGGTAACAGCGATGCTATTAAGGAAGCTCTTAGAAATGTAGCTATGCAGGTTGCAGCTATGAATCCTAAGTATACTACTCAGGATGAGGTTGACGCTGATTACCTTGAGAAGGAGAAAGAGATTCTTACTCAGGAAGCTAAGAACGATCCTAAGAATGCAGGTAAGCCAGACAATATCATCGAGAAGATGATCGTTGGTCGTCTCAACAAAGAGATGAAAGAGATCTGCTTAGTAGATCAGGTATATGTTAAGGCAGAAGACGGTAAGCAGTCAGTTGCTAAGTATATCGAGTCAGTTGCTAAGGCTGAGGGCGTTTCACTTTCAATCAAGAGATTCATCCGTTTTGAGACTGGTGAAGGTCTTGAGAAGAAGAATGAGGACTTCGCTGCAGAAGTTGCTGCTCAGATGGGCTGATAGAGGCTTAATTATAGTATTTTAACCCGAGATATTTTTCTCGGGTTTTTTTCATTTTAAGGTTTCTTATTTTGGCATTTTATGGTACAATAAAGTTGTTAAAAACTTCGTGTGGAGGAGTGGTTATATGACTTCAGTGGAATTAAACGATCTTTTGGCAGCAGGTATGATTCCGGTTGACCAGAATGTTGAGATATTTTTACTTAGTTATGATAAGGGGGCTGCTTTTTCCGGTATGTGTAAGGATATTCCGGATGGCTACAAGAACTTCAAGATTAATGGTTTATCCGCTAAGGGAGATGTTCTTAGGATTCGATTGCGTATAGGTTGATTTAAGATGGCTTTTAGCCATCTTTTTTTATGACTTCTTTTACATTTACAAACCAACGGATTTGTGGTATTATTGACAGTGGCGTTTTTCGTACAAATATTACATTTAAGGAACTAGGTGACTACATTATGAAAGAATTGATGCTTGGAAATAAAGCATTTGCAAGAGGACTTTATGAGGCCGGAGTATCGTTGGCAAGCTCATATCCCGGAACACCTTCAACAGAGGTGACTGAGGAACTTGCTAAATACGACGAGGTTTATTGTGAGTGGGCTCCTAACGAGAAGGTGGCCCTTGAGGTTGCATTTGGTGCATCGTTGGCAGGTAAGAGAAGTTTTTGTGCTATGAAGCACGTTGGCTTGAATGTTGCCGCTGACCCTCTTTATACCATATCTTATACAGGTGTTAACGGCGGACTTATTATCTGCGTAGCAGATGATCCGGGAATGCATTCGTCACAGAATGAGCAGGACAGCCGTCATCACGCTATCGCATCTAAGGTGCCTATGCTTGAGCCTTCAGATTCAGCAGAGGCTATTGAATTCACTAAGCTGGCATTTCAGATTTCTGAGGAATATGATACCCCTGTCATTATGAAGATGTGTACGAGAGTTGCTCACTCTCAGAGTATCGTAGAGACATCAGACAGAGTTGTGCCTGAGGGTAAACCATATGAGAAGAATATCGCTAAATATGTTATGATGCCTGGCTTTGCTAAGAAGAGACATCCATTCGTTGAGGAGAGAACAGTAAAGCTTACCGAGTGGGCAGAGACAGCACCTGTTAACAGGATTGAGTGGGGTGACAAGAGTGTCGGTATCATTTGCTCAAGCACATGTTATCAGTATGCCAAGGAGGTATATGGTGACAACGCTTCAGTGCTTAAGATTGGTATGACTAATCCACTTCCTGTTAAGAAGATTATTGATTTTGCAAATGAAGTCGACAAGCTTATTGTACTTGAAGAGCTTGATCCTATTATCGAGAATCACTGTAAGGCGTTAGGACTTAAAGTTACAGGTAAGGACGTTCTTCCTATGATAGATGAGTTCTCACAGAGCCTTATTGCTGATAAATTGGGACTTCCTGCTAAGGAGTCATGTAAGCCGATTGCTGATTTACCTAACCGTCCTCCTGTTATGTGTGCAGGTTGCCCACACAGAGGAATGTTCTATACACTTACCAAGAACAAGGTTACCGTACTTGGCGATATCGGATGTTATACATTGGGAGCAGTTGCGCCTCTTAATGCAATTGAGATGACAGCTTGTATGGGAGCTTCTGTAAGCTCTATTCATGGATTTAACAAGGCTCTCGGTAAGGACAGCGAGGGTAGAACAGTTGCTGTTATCGGTGATTCCACATTTATGCACTCAGGAATGACAGGACTTGCCAATATCGCTTATAACCAGAGTAATTCTACTGTTATCATTTTGGACAACAGTATTACCGGTATGACAGGACATCAGCAGAATCCTACAACAGGATATAATATCAAGGGTGATCCTGCCGGCAAGATTGATTTAGAGGCACTTTGCCATGCTATGGGTTACAATCGTGTGGTTGTCGTTGATCCATATGACCTTGAAGAGTGTGACAGAGTAGTTAAGGAAGAGTTGGCTGCAGAGGAGCCGTCTGTTATTATTTCAAGGCGTCCATGTGCATTGCTTAAATATGTTAAACATAACCCACCTATCAAGGTTAATCCTGACAAATGTAAGAGCTGCAAAGCCTGCATGAAGATTGGATGTCCTGCGCTTTCATTTAAGGATGGCAAGGCATTTGTTGATTCAACACAGTGCGTAGGCTGTGATGTATGTAGCCAGCTTTGTAGATTTGATGCATTTGAGAAGGGAGGAGCAAACTAATGACTACTAATGTTATGATTGTTGGTGTCGGCGGACAGGGATCTTTGCTTGCAAGTAAGCTCCTTGGTCATGTTGCCCTTTTAAAAGGACTTGATGTTAAGGTATCTGAGGTACACGGTATGAGCCAGAGAGGTGGCTCGGTTGTAACTTATGTAAGATTTGGAGATAAGGTATACTCACCTATTATTGATAAGGGTGAGGCTGATTATGTTATATCTTTTGAGCTTTTAGAGGCTGCAAGACAGATGGAGTTTCTTAAGCCTGGCGGACAGGTTGTTGTCAATTCACAGACTATCGACCCTATGCCTGTTATTACAGGAGCTATGAGTTATCCGGAAGGTTTGGTTGAGAAGATGGAGGCTTCAGGCGCTAAGGTTGACGCATTTGACGCGTTATCAATAGCAAGAGAGGCAGGCTCAATTAAAGCAGCCAATATCGTGCTTATGGCAAGATTTAGTAAGTACTTTAAAGATATTACAGAAGAAGAGTGGCTTCAGGCTTTAGAAGCTTGCGTGCCACCGAAGTTTTTAGAGCTTAATAAGAAGGCATTTGAGCTTGGAAGAAATGCTTAAGCCTACTTTTTACGCATATTTTATATAATAGGAGGATATTAAGATGGGATCGTATTTCAATCCTGAGATTGAGACTATGCCTGTTGAGGAGATCAAGAAGCTCCAGAGTGAGAGACTTAAAGAGCAGGTGCGTCACGTTTACGATAATGTTGAATTTTATCGTGAAAGAATGAATGACATGGGGGTTAAACCGGAGGATATCAATGGAATTGAGGATCTACATAAGCTTCCTTTTATTACCAAAGACGATTTAAGAGATCAGTATCCTTATGGATTACTTGGAGTTGACAGAAGGGATGTAGTTCGTATTCAGTCTACATCAGGTACAACCGGAAGACGAGTTGTATCATTTTACACAGAAGACGACATCGACTTATGGGAGACTTGTTGTGCGAGAGCATTAGTTGCAGCAGGTGCTACTAATAAGGATGTTGTTCAGGTATGTTATGGTTATGGTTTGTTTACTGGTGGTGCAGGACTTCATGGTGGTTCACATAAGCTTGGTTCTATGACGCTTCCTATGTCATCAGGTAATACCGACAGACAGATTCAGTTCATGCAGGATTTACAGTCGACTGTACTTTGCTGTACTCCTTCTTACGCTGCATACTTAGGAGAGAGTATCGCTGAGCGTGGAGTGCTTGACAGCCTTCATCTTAAGGCAGGTATCTTTGGTGCCGAGGCGTGGACGGAAGAGATGCGTCATAACATTGAGAAAGCACTTAACATCAAGGCTTATGATATCTATGGATTGACAGAGATTAGCGGACCTGGCGTTTCATTTGAGTGTGAAGAGCAGGCTGGTATGCATATCAATGAGGATCACTTCATTGCTGAGATTATCAACCCTGTAACCGGAGAGGTGCTTCCTGAGGGAGAGAAGGGTGAGTTAGTATTTACCTGTATCACCAAGAAAGCATTTCCACTTCTTAGATACAGAACTCGTGATATCTGCGTTCTTTCAAGAAAGAAGTGTTCTTGTGGTAGAACTCACATCCGTATGAGTAAGCCACTTGGAAGAAGTGACGACATGATGGTTGTCAAGGGTGTTAACGTATTCCCTTCACAGATTGAGGCTGTTCTTCTTAAGAATGGTTACGAGGCTAATTATCAGTTGGTTGTTGACCGTGTTAACAACTCAGATACTATCGCGTGTGACGTTGAGTGGTTACCTAACAACCCTCCTAAAAACGCCGACGAGCAGGCTAGAAGAGAGAAGAAGCTTGTGTCTGACTTAAAGGGTATGCTTGGAATCTTGGTTAAGGTTAACCTTGTTGCACCTAAGACTGTACCTCGTTCTGAAGGTAAGGCAGTCAGAGTTATTGATAATCGTAAGCTTTACGAGGATAGTAAGATAGGAAAGTAATTATGTTTAATCCAGGTTTAGTTTTTGAATTACAGAAGAAATGGCAGACATTTACAGAGAATCATCCTAAGTTTCCTGCATTTTTGAGGGCTGTATCTAATACAGAATTGGCTCCTGGCAGTGTTATTGAGATTAGTATAACAACTGCTGAGGGACAGAATATCGCAAGTAATGTCAAACTTACTGAGAGTGATGTTCAGATGCTTAAGGAAGTTGCAGAGATGATGAGATCCGCCAGATAATTAATTGGAGGAATATAAGATGCTTGTAGCAATTATACTTTGTATAATATCCGGAGGAATAGCCGGAACTATAGCCGGTAAGATAATGGATAGCGAAGGTTCGCTTATCTATAACGTCGCACTTGGAATTGTAGGCGGTATAGTAGGTAGCGTTGTTCTTGGAATCATAGGTATACATTCAAGTGGTTTCATCGGTGGAATAATAATAACCATAATCGGTGCTTGTCTTCTTATATGGGTTGTAAGAAAGATAAGAAGTTAGAAGGTAAGAAACCAGAATATAAAAGGTGGGCTAAAAGCCCACCTTTTATTGATTTAAGAACTCTTTTATCTCTTCCCAGGCAGATTCTGATTCAGGGTAAGTATTAAGCCCCATCTGAAAATCATGAAACATGCCGGGATATACATGTAATTTGACATCAACGCCGCATTCTTTAGCTTTAGCGGCAACATCGGTAGTATCATTGAGTAACATCTCAAGCTCCCCAACCTGCATAAGCATAGGCGGGAATCCTGTAAAATCACCATTAATAGGAGAAATGTAAGGATTAGTCGGATCATTGTCTTTATAATACACATCCATATATACCAAAGTGTCCTTTGAACCGCCGAACACCGGGTCTAAATTGTAATTGTATTTATATGAATCGCCGCTCTTGGTAAGGTCAGTCCACGCGGACATTGTAATTATCTTCTTAGGAAGTGGCATCTCGTTGTCTCTAAGATATAAGCAGAGTGAGAGAGTTAATCCGCCACCTGCTGAATCTCCGCAAACAACAATCTCGTTAGGGTCGTATCCATTCTCAATAATCCATCTGTATGCTCTTACAGCATCTATTAAAGCGGCAGGGTAGGGGTTATCGGGAGCAACCCTGTAATCAAGACTAGCTACATCAAGTCCTCCGCTTAGATTGTGATAAAGAGCTGCCATATCCCTGTAGCCGTTGTGAATCTTATTGTAGTACCCACCGCCATGAATATGAAGAATAATGCCGTCTGTAGCCTCAACATCCTCATAGTTAGAATCCGGGTCGGCATATGAAACACCGTTCTCAATAGAAGTTAAAAGCTCAAGGTTACATTCGTCAAGATCAACTATACTAAGCTTAAGCCCTTCAGGCACTTGCCAATCCTTCTCACGTTCACTTAAACGCTTTCTTAGCTCTCCACTCTGTGCAAGAGGCCCAATCTTAGGCAAATGATTATAAAGACGAACTATACGCCTTGCAGTGCGGCCCTTTAAACTCACTCTGTCACTCATATACTGTCTCCTTCGTTTTACAAAAAGGCCTCGCCAATCAGCGAGGCCAAATTATATTATATTATTACTTAATGATAGAATGCCAATCCTGTAATGACTTAACAGGGCTTCTTCCATGCTCTCTTACGTGTCTGATACCATCTGCAGCAGCCTTAGCAGCAGCCATAGTGGTGATGTAAGTAATCTTAGACTTGATAGCAGCCTTTCTTAAGTAACTGTCATCGTTCATACTGTTCTTGCTGATAGGAGTGTTAACGATGAACTGAATCTGCTCATTGGTTATAAGATCAAGGATATTAGGTCTACCTTCGTCAAGCTTCTTAACCTTCTCAGCAGGAATACCGGCTTTAACGATTAACTCGTAAGTAGTACCGGTAGCGATAATCTTAAATCCGCTATCGTGGAAGCTCTGTGCAAGTTCAACTACCTCAGGCTTATCTGAACGATTAACAGAGATAAGAACTGATCCCTCAAGTGGGAGGGTAGCCTTAGTAGCTTCCTGAGCCTTGTAGAAAGCTCCACCGACTGAGTTAGAAATACCAAGAACCTCACCGGTTGAACGCATCTCAGGTCCGAGAATAGGGTCAACCTCCTGGAACATGTTGAATGGGAATACTGCTTCCTTAACACCGTAGTAAGGAATCTCTCTCTCTTTCAAGTTAGGAACAGGCGATGAATTACCTGTAAGCTCCATAGTGATAATCTCTGTAGCAAGTGGAACCATCTTGATTCCGCAAACCTTAGAAACCAATGGAACAGTACGAGATGCTCTTGGGTTAGCCTCTAACACGAATACTTTATCATTTTCGATAGCGTACTGCATATTCATAAGACCAACAACATGCATCTCCTCGGCAATCTTACGAGTATATTCCTTAATAGTCTTAAGGTTCTCTTCTGATATATGCTTAGAAGGAATAATACAAGCTGAATCTCCTGAATGGATACCTGCAAGCTCGATATGCTCCATAACAGCAGGAACATAAGCATGCTCACCGTCACTGATAGCATCTGCCTCACACTCAAGAGCGTGATTTAAGAATCTATCGATAAGGATAGGTCTGTCTGGTGTTACACCAACAGCAGCAGCCATGTAGTCCTTCATGCTTTCTGAATCGTAAACGACCTCCATACCACGTCCGCCAAGAACGTAAGAAGGACGAACCATAACAGGATAACCGATCTCTTCGGCAATCTTGATAGCTTCCTCAACGGTTGAAGCCATTCCTGACTCAGCCATAGGAATCTCAAGCTTATCCATCATCTCTCTGAACAAATCTCTATCCTCAGCAAGATCGATAACTTCAGGAGCGGTACCAAGAATCTTAACGCCGTTCTTCTGAAGATCTGCAGCTAAGTTAAGAGGTGTCTGTCCACCGAACTGAGCGATAACGCCTACAGGTTTCTCTTTATTGTAAATGCTTAATACATCCTCTAATGTAAGAGGCTCGAAATAAAGCTTATCTGATGTATCGTAGTCTGTTGAAACCGTCTCAGGGTTACAGTTAACGATGATAGTCTCGAAACCGAGTGCTTTAAGTGACTGTGCAGCGTGAACGCAGCAGTAGTCAAACTCAATACCCTGACCAATTCTGTTAGGACCGCCGCCAAGAATCATAATCTTAGGCTTGCCTTCAGCGATAGGGTTGTTGTCAGGAGCATTGTAAGTAGAGTAGAAGTATGAGCTGTCCTCTGTACCGCTAACGTGTACTGAATCCCAAGCTTCATCAACACCAAGCTCGATACGCTTGTTTCTGATGTCATCTTCGCTGATCTCTAAAATCTCAGATAAGTACTTGTCTGAGAAACCATCCTTCTTAGCCTGGATAAGGAGATCGTCAGATGGAAGAGAGCCTTTGCTCTTAAGAAGTTCTTCTTCTTCGTCAACAAGCTCCTTCATCTGCTCGATGAAGTAATTCTTAACATGGGTTGTATTGTGAAGTTCCTCAACAGTAGCACCCTTTCTGATAGCTTCATACATAAGGAAATGACGCTCACTTGAAGGAGTAACAAGTCTCTTCATGAGCTCTTCCTTGCTCAATGTATCATAATCATTAACATGTCCTAAACCATAGCGACCTTTCTCCAAAGATCTGATTGCTTTCTGAAATGCTTCCTTATAATTCTTACCGATACTCATAACCTCACCTACGGCACGCATCTGTGTACCTAAGTGATCCTCAACGCCTTTGAACTTCTCAAAAGCCCATCTTGCGAACTTAACTACAACGTAGTCACCGTCCGGCTTGTACTTATCAAGTGTTCCGTACTTACCACATGGAATGTCAGCAAGAGTAAGACCACATGCAAGCTTAGCAGATACTAAAGCGATAGGGAATCCTGTTGCCTTAGATGCAAGTGCAGATGAACGAGAAGTACGAGGGTTAATCTCTATAACAATAATTCTGTCTGAAACAGGGTCATGTGCGAACTGTACGTTAGTACCACCAATAACTTCGATAGACTCAACAATCTTGTACGCCTGCTCCTGAAGTCTCTTCTGAAGATCTTCAGAAATAGTAAGCATAGGAGCGGTACAGAAAGAGTCACCGGTATGAACACCCATAGGGTCAACATTTTCGATGAAGCAGACGGTAATCATATTGCCGTCCTTATCTCTAACTACCTCAAGCTCTAACTCTTCCCAACCGGTAACGCATTCTTCAACAAGAACCTGGCCAACCAAACTTGCCTGAAGACCACGAGCCATAACTGTCTTAAGCTCATCCTTATTATATACGAGTCCGCCGCCGGCGCCACCCATTGTGTACGCAGGACGAAGAACAACAGGATAGCCAAGTTTATCTGCAATCTCGAGTCCCTCTTCAACAGAGTAAGCAACCTCGCTTCTTGCCATCTCAATTCCAAGCTTATCCATAGCCTTCTTGAATTCGATTCGGTCCTCGCCACGCTCGATAGCGTCAACCTGAACACCGATTACTTCGACATTGTACTTGTCAAGTATGCCTTCCTTATATAACTCAGATGCAAGATTTAGACCTGACTGACCACCAAGGTTAGGAAGCAACGCATCTGGGCGCTCCTTGGCGATAATCTGCTCTAATCTCTCTGTGTTCAATGGCTCAATGTATGTTACATCAGCCATCTCAGGATCGGTCATGATAGTAGCAGGGTTGGAGTTAACCAATACAATCTCGTATCCAAGACTTCTAAGTGCCTTACAAGCCTGGGTACCAGAGTAGTCAAACTCACACGCCTGACCTATGATGATAGGACCGGATCCAATGATAAGAATCTTCTTGATATCGGTTCGTTTAGACATGTTTAAAATCCTCCTTAATATTGTAAACGACCATGAAATACTAAATAATGTGGTAGAAATCAAGTAACCACAATGTGTTGTACCCATAATCTTACATATTATATCACTAATGAATGATAAATGCTACCATAAATTATTAAAAAATGAAAATGAAGATAATCCCGTTTAAATGGTTGCACCTTATGACAAATTCATCTATAATACAGTGGAGTGTTTTTAAAAACACCAATATATATTTCGGAGGTTACGATTGATGAGCAACGTAAGACGAGTTTATGTCGAGAAAAAGCCTGCCTATGCGGTTCATGCTAAGGAGCTTTTAGCAGACATCAGAGGGTATTTGGGTATTAAGACAGTTAGTGAAGTAAGGGTATTAGTGAGATATGATGTAGAGAATATCTCTGATGAGACTTACAAGAAGGCACTTAAGACAGTGTTTTCAGAGCCTCCGGTAGATGATATATATGAAGAGGAGTTCTCTTATGATAAGGCTGATACGGTATTCTCGGTAGAGTATTTACCTGGTCAGTTTGATCAGAGAGCAGATTCTGCAGAGCAGTGTGTTAAGCTCCTTAACGAGAATGAAGAGCCTATTATTCGTTCTGCAACCACTTATGTTATTAAGGGCGAGCTTAGCGAAGATGACAAGAAGGCGATTACAGAGCATTGTATTAACCCTGTAGATTCAAGAGAGACAGGACTTGATAAGCCTGAGACATTGGTTCAGACATTTGACGAGCCTGACGATGTTAAGATATTTGACGGATTTAAGGATATGGAAGAGGCGCCACTTAAAGAGCTTTACGATTCTTTGGGACTTGCGATGACATTTAAGGATTTCCTTCATATCCAGAACTACTATAAGAATGAAGAGAATCGTGATCCTTCAATGACTGAGATCAGAGTGTTTGACACATATTGGTCAGATCACTGCCGTCATACAACATTTTCTACAGAGCTTAAGAATGTTGAGTTCGAGGACGGTTTCTATCAGAAGCCAATCAAGGATACTTATGATAAGTACCTTCAGACATTTGACGAATTATATAAAGGAAGAGACGACAAGTTTGTATGCCTGATGGATATTGCGCTTCTCGCTATGAAGAAGCTTAAGAGCGAAGGCAAGCTTGACGATCAGGAAGAGTCAGACGAGATTAATGCCTGCTCAATCGTTGTACCTGTTGAGATTGACGGTAAGACAGAAGAGTGGCTTGTTTCATTTAAAAATGAGACTCATAACCATCCTACTGAGATTGAGCCATTTGGTGGAGCTGCTACCTGTCTTGGTGGAGCGATAAGAGATCCACTTTCAGGTCGTTCTTATGTATATCAGGCTATGCGTGTTACCGGTGCTGCAGATCCTACTGCACACATCAAGGATACTATGCCTGGTAAACTTCCACAGCGTAAGATTGTTACTGAGTCTGCACATGGCTACAGTTCATATGGTAACCAGATTGGTCTTGCAACAGGACTTGTTGATGAGGTATATCATCCTAATTATGTTGCCAAGAGACTTGAGATCGGTGCTGTTATGGGTGCTGCTCCAAGACGCGCAGTTAAGAGACTTAACTCTGATCCCGGCGATATCATCGTATTGTTAGGTGGAAGAACAGGTCGTGACGGTTGTGGTGGAGCTACAGGATCTTCTAAGGCTCATACAACAGAGTCACTTGACACTTGCGGTGCAGAGGTTCAGAAGGGTAACGCACCTACAGAGCGTAAGTTACAGAGATTATTCAGAAGAGAAGAGGTATCTGCACTTATCAAGAAATGTAATGATTTCGGTGCAGGTGGTGTGTCTGTTGCTATCGGTGAGTTAGCAGACGGACTTAAGATAGATCTTGATAAAGTTCCTAAGAAGTATGCAGGTCTTGACGGAACAGAGCTTGCTATTTCTGAGTCTCAGGAGAGAATGGCTGTTGTTCTTGATCCTAAGGATGTAGATCAGTTCATGAAGTATGCTGAAGAAGAGAACTTAGAGGCTACCAAGGTTGCTGTAGTAACCGAGGATCCTAGACTTGTTATTTCATGGAGAGGCAAGGAAGTTGTCAATGTATCGAGAGCTTTCCTTGATACCAACGGAGCTCATCAGGAGAATGATGTATATGTAACTCTTCCTAAGAAGGAAGATGACAACTTTAACGAGCATCCTACAGATGGTGATGTTAAGAAGGTATGGCTTGATACATTATCTGACTTAAATGTATGCTCTAAGAAGGGCTTGGTTGAGAGATTTGACGGTTCAATCGGTGCAGGTTCCGTTGTTATGCCATTTGGTGGTACTTATCAGCTTTCGCCTGTACAGACTATGATTGCTAAGCTTCCTGTATTAAAGGGAGATACTGATACAATCACAATGATGAGTTACGGATACGATCCATATCTCACAAGCTGGAGCCCATATCACGGCGCTATTTATGCGGTTGTTCACTCTGTTGCTAAGATTGTTGCTTCAGGTGGTGATTATAAGAAGATTAGATTTACATTCCAGGAATACTTTAAGAGACTTGGAACTGACAAGTATCGTTGGGGCGAGCCGTTTACAGCACTCCTTGGTGCATTTGACGCACAGCTTGGATTTGGACTTCCTTCAATCGGTGGTAAGGATTCGATGTCAGGTACATTTAACGACATAGATGTTCCTCCGACACTTGTATCATTTGCAGTAGATGTTGCACACGAGAAGGACGTAGTAACACCTGATCTTAAGGTGGATGGCAACAAGCTTATCCTCTTTAATGTTCCAAGAGACGAGTACGAGCTTCTTGACTATGATGCTTTGATGGCTATGTATGACAAGGTTAATGCTGTTATTAAGACCGGCAAGGTTGGAGCATCTTATGCAATCGGCTTCGGTGGTATTGTTGAGGCTGTTTCTAAGATGGCATTCGGTAACAAGAAGGGTGTTAAGTTAGAAGATGATCTTACAATTGACGAGCTTACCGCTAAGAATTACGGAGCGATTCTTCTTTCTGTAAGACCTGAGCTTCTTGACCAGTTTGACGGATATAAGCTTATCGGAACTGTTGATGACAGTGCAGTTATTAAGTATAACGGAATGGAGCTTCCTATTGATGAGGCTATTGCTTCTTGGACAGGCAAGCTTGAGAAGGTTTATCCTACAAGATCAGAGGTTGATCCTAGCGAAGTAAGAGAGGACTTATACGACGCTAAAGAGATATATGTCAACAAGCATAAAGTTGCAGTACCTAAGGTATTTATTCCTGTATTCCCGGGTACCAACTGTGAGTATGATACCGCTAAGGCGTTTAGCTTAGCAGGTGCAGAGCCTGTAGTTAAGGTGTTTAAGAATATGAGTGCCGAGGGCATCAGAGATTCAGTAGATACATTTGTCAAATGCATCAACGACGCTCAGATGATTATGTTCCCTGGAGGATTCTCTGCAGGTGATGAGCCTGAAGGTTCAGCTAAGTTCTTCGCTACAGCTTTTAGAAATGCTAAGATTAAGGAGTCTGTAATGCAGCTTCTTAATGAGAGAGACGGACTTATGCTCGGTATTTGTAACGGATTTCAGGCATTGATTAAGCTTGGTCTTGTGCCATATGGCGAGATCAAGACCCAGAGCGATGATTCGCCTACACTTACATACAACAGCATTGGTCGTCACCAGTCTAAGATGATTTACAACAAGGTTGTGTCTAATAAGAGCCCATGGCTCAGACTTGCAACCTTAGGCGGAACATATACAATTCCTGCTTCACATGGTGAGGGTAGATTTGTTGCATCTAAAGAGTGGATTGACAAGCTTTATGCCAACGGACAGGTTGCTACAGTATATGCAACACCTGAAGGACAGCCTACAATGGATGAGGATTATAACATCAATGGTTCTTACGGAGCTATCGAGGGTATCTTAAGTCCTGACGGAAGAGTATTAGGTAAGATGGCTCATGTTGAGCGTATCGGAAGAAGCGTTGCAGTCAATGTAGTTGGCGAGCAGGATATGAAGATATTTGAATCTGGAGTAAGTTACTTTAAATAATGTATAACATATACCCCCGGAGGAATTCTCCGGGGGTGTTTTTATTTTAAGATTCTTCGCTGCGCTCAGAATGACAACATAGCCAAGTATGACTGGTTATAATATGTGTAAAAAAAGGTCGGAGCGCATGCTCCGACCTTTAATAATTATATAATTAGTTTAACTTCTCTGCAATGATAGCAGCCAATGTGATTGAGTTAAGCTTAGTCTCGAACTCATCAGATCTTGAAGTTAAGATAACAGGCTTCTTGGTTCCTGTAAGAACGTTACCATTCTTGATATCAGCACAGTGAACAAGAGTCTTATATGTGATATTACCTGAATCAATGTCAGGGAAGAGGAGTACATCAGCGTCTCCAACGATCTTTCTGTCCTCAGTACCTTTGTGTCTTGCAGCAACAGGATCGTATGCAAGGTCAAATGATAAAGGTCCGTCAACGATACATCCGGTGATCTTGCCTTCCTCGTTCATCTTGGTCAATGCCTCAGCGTCAACTGTAGCAGGCATCTTAGGGTTAACAACCTCAACAGCAGCAAGTGGTGCTACCTTAGGATTCTCAACTCCACAAGCGTGTGCAATTTCTACAGTGTTCTTGATAATCTGAGCCTTGGTCTCAAGATCAGGATATGGGATAAATGCAACATCAGATAAGAAGAGAAGTCTGTCACAACCCTTGATCTCAAATACACAAACGTGTGAAAGAGTCTTCTCGGTACGAAGACCAACTTCCTTGTCAAGTACGCTCTTTAAGAAGGTCTTGGTATCAACTAATCCCTTCATGTACATATCTGCCTCGCCGTCATGAACCATCTTAACAGCTGTCATTGTAGCTTCGATAGGATCTTTAACATCAACGATTTCGAAATCATCAACGTTAATCTTGTACTCAGCAGCGATTGCCTTAATCTTGTCCTCATCACCACAGAGAATAGAATCTGCAATATTGCGATCCTTAGCGGCTCTTACGGCCTCAAGTACAGCGTCATCTGCAGCGTTAGCTACAACGAGCTTTTTAAGACTGCATGACTTGACTGTTGCAAGTAAATCATCAAAACTTTTACTCATGTTTACACCTCTTTATATTAGTATTTATTTTAAAACAGTGACGATATAGACGATTATTGCGAATATAAGCGCACCTGCTTTACAATCTTTTAAATTCTAGCACCATAAATGTTATTCGTCAAACATTTTTATGCCGTCTTCTTCCTCAAAAACAGCGTAACCGTTGTATCCTTGTGCTTCGAGCTTAGAAAGGAACTTGCCGAGTTTCTTAGGACGGGCAAATGTTGACACCTTGTAGTCATTTCTTAATTCTTCTGCCTTCTTTAACGCATCGCAGTAGTTCTCCGGATTGTAGAAGAGTGCGATAATAGGCTTTTCGCCAGGAATCTTATATTCCTTCTCCATAAGGATTCCGAATATTCTCTCAAATCCAATCGAGAAACCGACAGCAGGAATATCTTCATTTAAGAACTTACCGATTAAGTTGTCATATCTACCACCGCCGGCACAAGCACCTGAATATCCTTCAGCCTCAACCTCGAAAATGGTACCGGTATAATAACCCTGACCTCTAACTAGCGAAGGGGTGAATTCAACTTCGTAAGCGTTGCCACTTGCAGCGTTAACGGTGTCGATTATGTATTGTAAATCTGTGATAAATGACGCTTCGGTAACATTTGCAATATCATCAAGACTTAACGAGCCGTTAGAGAAGAGGTTCATGAACTTATCTATAGCGGCTGCGTCAAATAAAGCGGCCTCAAGCTCTGACTTTACTCCATCCATACCAATCTTGTCTTGTTTGTCAAATATAATAGCGAGTTTTTCGTTGTCTGCCTCATCAAATCCTGAGTAAGCGAATATACTCTTTAAGATGCGTCTGTCGTTAATCTTAACTTTGAACTTGTCAATTCCGATGGCTTTTAATGCTTTAGCGGTTGTAAGGATAAGCTCAACCTCAGCATCAGGGGATGAATTGCCCAAGATATCTATATCGCACTGCATGAACTCTCTTAAACGACCTTTTTGTGGGCGTTCAGCGCGATAAACTCTGTCCATCTGAATAACCTTAAAAGGTGAGAGGAGATCATTTCTGTTGTTGGCGTAATATCTTGAAAGTGGAAGAGTAAGGTCGTATCTTAATCCCATATCTGTAAGGTCGTTCTCCTGAACGCCTTCCGTAGCAAGCTCTCTGTCAAGCTTATCGCCTCTTTTAAGTATTTTGAAAATGAGACTTAAGTTCTCACCACCATCACTCTTTAGAAGATTGGAAATGTCTTCAACAGCAGGGGTTGTAATTCTCTTGAATCCTGCGTCTTTGTATATGTTAAGAATAGTATTCATGAGGTAATCTCTGATTTCGACTTCATTTGGGAGATAGTCCCTCATACCTTTTAAAGGAGTTGATTTCATAAGTAATGTCCTTTCTTTATTAAGCATTTTAAACAATACTTAAGTAAAATACCACATTTTATCAAAAATCACAAGAAAAACTGTGTGGACAGTAGCACTAATTTTCATTTTATGTTATTATGTAATGTGGTATGTTATACAATCCTTTAACGGAGGCGAATTCATTTGAACGACGGACATGACGGAAGAGTAGGATATTATTTGGAGAGTCTTTTAGACCCGGACCGTAAGGAGACGGTTGAGAGAGAATTTAAGTTTGATCAGCTTATGATGATGTATCGCTGTGCAATCAGAGAGGTTCAGACTAAGCTTGAGGTGCTTAATGATGACTTAGGATCGAGGTATGAGAGAAATCCAATCGAGAATATTCACTCAAGGATTAAGGAGCCTATAAGTATTGCCAAGAAGCTTAAGAAACTTGATGTGCCGGTGTGTGTGGAATCTATACCGCTTTATCTTAATGATGTTGCAGGTATCAGGGTTACATGCTCATTTATAGATGATATATATACTGTTGCGGGTATGCTTATTCGTCAGGACGATATCAAGCTTATCAAGATGAAGGATTATATCGAGAATCCTAAACCTAATGGGTACAGAAGTCTACATTTGATTGTTGAGATACCGGTGTTTTTCGCTGATGCGACCAGACCTATGAGGGTTGAGGTTCAGATAAGAACTATCGCGATGGATTTTTGGGCGAGTTTAGATCATCATTTGAGATATAAGAAGAATGTTAAGGATGCCGATTCAATATCGGCGGAACTTAAAGCCTGTGCGGACATTATCGCGCAGACGGATGAAGATATGCTTCGCATAAGGAAGCGCATATTCTCTGACCATCAGGTCTTAGAGAGAAAGAATCTCTGGGCGGAGATTGACGATATTAATTAGAACTTAAGGAATGCAGATAATGAAGGAACAGGTAGCTAAACCGGATAAATCAAGTAAATACTCAATATTTGTTGATAAAAGGGATACTAGAAATGTAGCTAAGACTCGAAAGACACTTTTATTTATAGCTCTCTTTGTGACATATATTGTTACGCTTATATGCTCACTTGTACCTCAATATAACAGAGATTATTCGTTTTATGAGAGTAGCCAGATTACCTGGCTCATAATTAGAGGCTTAGTGATTATAGGAATTATAAGCCTTCCGGGGATACTTACCTCTAAACTTTTCACATTTTATGTGGACTCTGCTGTCAATCTTATGACGGTGGTTTTGATACTGCTCAGTGCCAATGGCGGATTTATGCCGAATATAGCTCAATATGTCATCGTGGTAATGATGGTAGTGACGCTTGTGCTCTTGATTATGTGGAATTCCATGTACAAGAAGAGGTTCGAGTATCATTTTTCTATCGGAACGATATTTGGGCTTGTGATATATGTGTTTATGCAGTGGATAAGCGCCGCGTATACGCTTCATATCCTTTATAAGCAGCTTGGCAGCGATGTTACAACGGGATCCTGTTTTTTAAGAATTATCGGGATTATGTTTAAACGCGGGGTGACAGAGAGCGGAATTAATGCTGTCCCTATGATTCATGGTAATATGGATCAATATATCGGCTGTTTTATGTGGATTAACATTATAATTGCCGTACTTATGGGGGTTTATTGTAATGTAAGTTATTCTAAGGGCGAGTCTAAGGTTATTGAGAGCTTCGGATACATTTGCATGAATGCAGGCAAGAAGATTGCCGAGGGTATCAAGCATTTGTCTAATGGGCAGGAGATGATTGAAGATGACGAGCCGATAGAAGAGGAAGTTTCGGCAAATGTTGAAGAGACGGTTGAGGAGCCTGTAGCTGAAGAAGCAATTGAGGAACCGGTTCAGGAAGAGATTGTTGAGGAAGTAGCCGAAGAACAGCCTGTTGAAGAGGTTGTAGAAGAAGTAATTGAGGAACCTGTTCAGGAAGAGGTTGTTGAAGAAGTAATCGAGGAGCAGGTTACAGAAGAAGTTATAGAAGAAACAGCAGAAGAGGTAGTTGTAGAGGCTGCTGTAGAAGAGACGATTGAAGAACCTATTGTTGATGAAGTAATCGAAGAGGCTGTTCAGGAAGAGACAGTAGAAGAGACAGCTGAGGAGCCGGTAGTAGAAGAGGCAGTTGAAGAGACAGCTGAGGAGCCGGTAGTAGAAGAGGCAGTTGAAGAGACAGCTGAGGAGCCGGTAGTAGAAGAGACAGTTGAAGAAACAACTGAGGAGCCTGTTACAGAAGAAGTTACAGAAGAGATAGCTGAACAGGTAGTTGAAGAACCTACAGAAGAGCCTGTTACAGAACAGCCGGAAGAGATTAAAGTTCGTGATATCAGGACGCTTGTTTACAGCATTTCCACAAACAGTGCCAATTATCAGGCGCTTGATGTCGGAAGAAAGATTTATAGTGTTGAAGGTATTGAAGGGTACATCCCATATAGGATTGTCGGCAAGGAAGCGATTGTTCCGGGTGGACCGATTGCGGATGATGACAATATTCTTCCTATCATTGACAGTTTTAAGGAGATGTGCATCAACAAGAAACTCAGTATTGTTATGCTTAATGTTTCTGATTCGCTTAGCTCTAAGCTTAATGAATATGGATTTAAATCAGTCAGATGTGGTTCAGAGCCAAGATTTAATCTGACTAAGTTAAAGGTTAGAAGTGAGCAGTCAAGAGCTGTACAGAAGAAGCAGATTCAGGATAAATACGGAGTTGTAATTAACGAGTATTGTTATCATGATCAATCTGATGCGGACCTTGAGAGTAAGATGACAGCTCTTAATGACAACTGGCTTGATAGCAGGAATTCAGAGAAATTCACTGTTTATAAGCGAAGACAGAGAGATACGCTTCTTCCGGTGATTTTGGATTTTGAGCATGATACTGACAGAAGATATTTTTATGCACAGAACAAGCAAGGAGAGATTGAGGGGTTCCTTGTCTTTTGTCCTGTTGCTGACGGTAAAGGATATTCATGTGAAGCGGGAAGAAAGTCTAAGGACGCATCTAAGAATCTTATGGAGCTTCTGATGCATGAAGCATTTGAAACACTTAAACACGATGGTGTTAACTGGGCCGGTATGGGATTATTCCCGGATGATGAGATTATAGAGTCCTTAAGCCAGCGTCAGACGAGATGGATGTCATTTGTAGGAAGATATTATAAGGATATTTTTGCATGTAAGAACTATAAGACTGCAGCTTTAAAATATCATCCTGAACTCTGGGAAGATGAGTATATTGTTATCTGTGAACATCATGATTTGACTAAGTAGATATCATAATTATAAGGAATGTGTAGGTGGAGATATATGACAGTATCGCAATTGAAAACTTCATTACTTAAGAAGATGGGCACTAGCATTAGGATTGCTGAATATTACGGGTTAAGTAGCATTTGCGAAGGGATGAAAGGACTTCAGACCAAGCTTATGAGCGTTAGTTCAGACAGTGGTGAGTTGTCGGGATCACTTGCTGCAATTAGAGAGATAACGACGGAATATGACAGTTTAAACAGTACATTGGCTGATTTCGTTAACGAAAAGATTAAGTTCTATGCTGAGAATGCGACTACATTTCATAAATGCACCCGTACATTTGATGATATGGTTCATGAGTTGACCGATCAGGTCATTGAATATCTTAATGCAAGAGCTTCAGAAGAGGCTATGAATCTTGCTGATCATAAGGTTATTAAAGGCTATTTCTATACATGTGAAGAGGATGTTGATAAGCTTGGAAGCTATCTTGTTAACAATCTTAAAGAGTCTAATTACAACGACACGTGTGTGGCTGAGATTAAGAAGTGTTTTGCGGGATTTGATTCTGTAAGAGATGAGATTATTAACCTTAAGATTGAATGGTACAAAGAAGATTTAACTCCATATGAAGTACCTAAGAGCTTTATAAAGATTGATATTCCGGAACATGATGTCAAGGTTGTTACAATTAAAGAGGATAGTTTTGTCAGTAACTTAAAGCAGAATATTGAGAATAAGTCTAAACCGGCAAGTGAAGACGCTCTTGAAGAACTTATTATCAATGAGGCTTCAAGCGTGATGGTCAGGGCAATTGAGTATATTAAGGAGCAGTATGTCAATAAGGTTAAGGAGACAGTTGACATTTTCTTTGAGGATTACCTTAATGTATTAAATGACAGCTTTAAAGAGATATCTGACCTCAATGCTTCTGATTTGGCCAATATTACTTTGAAGTTGGAAGAAGATATGATTACTGCAGAGCTCCATAGGGGTGATTACAGATACTATCCGACAATATTTGATGAGAAGCTTAAGTTCGTTATGTCCGAGTATTACGAGGATGTATGCGAGCCTGAGAAGAATGTCGAATTGGTCGTTTCGGAATTTAAGAATGAATACGTTGATGATTCTGTAGATGAGATAGTCGAAGATTATGAGAAGCTTCTTGTTAATAAGCTTAAAAACTATGATGGAACAAAGGGTGTTGTTCTTACGGGAGTTTCCGATTTTGCAAGAAATGATGCCATAAAGAAAAATCTCAGAAGCAGTATAGAATTTTATGATAAGATAGTATGGCTTAATTGCGAATCAGGGATTAGATCTTTATATAAATCATCTACGAAAGAACTTGAAGAAAAGCTTCAAAACAGACAGTCAGACATTGTTGCTAAGAGAGAGAAGGAAGTGCTTGGGCTTATAGGTAGTTCTTTTAATTCTGATTGCTCAAGAGAGATTTCACCATTTATGGGGCTTTGGAGTAAGCAGCTGGAAACTGAGTACAATTATGTCAGGTCACAATGCGCTTATACTAATAGGCTTCCAAGTGAAGATGCGCAAGCATTCTATGACAAGTACTATGTTCCATACTATGGCAAGAATGAGTACGTTGAGTGGGTTATATTATTTGTCAATAAAGCGATGATGGATAAGAAAATGGCTGATAAGTATACTTTTGTTCGTGTTAACGGTTTAGATGGCCGTGCTTGGGTTAAAGAGACATTGCTTAGTCACTTAAGTAGTCAATCTAACGCCGTAACTTCTAAGGTTAGATCCATCTATCTTGAGTGGGACAAGGATTTTGCCGACTATGAGAAGTTCGCAATATCTCAGTGCGGACATTATTTTGATGATATCAATAATATCATGAATAAAGATATTATAGGCAAATGGAACGAATACAAGAAGAAATCCAAAAACAGCCAATATAAGGTTGACAATATTCTTGAATTTGCTAAGATATCAAACGTGTTTAATTACGTTCAGAAGGAATTTATTGAAGGAACCGTAAGAGAGGCTATAGGTTTCTATAAGTTCCAAAACAGTAAGGGAGTGCTCTTAGAGACTAAGGTAAAGAATTATATTTTGGGTGAATTAAAGCGTTATATCAGTGACTGGGAGCAGGCGGCTGATAATATTCGCTAATAATTATACATTTGAAAGGATATATCATGTCAGACATTACTAATGAAATTAACAGAAGAAGAACCTTTGCTATCATTTCCCATCCGGATGCGGGTAAGACCACATTAACCGAGAAGTTTCTTCTCTATGGAGGAGCAATCAACACCGCAGGTTCGGTAAAGGGCAAAGCCAATTCTAAATATGCAGTATCAGATTGGATGGATATTGAGAAGGAGAGAGGTATTTCTGTTACTTCGTCGGTTATGCAGTTTGAGTATGACGATTATTGCATCAATATTCTTGATACACCGGGACATGAGGATTTCTCGGAGGATACATATAGAACTTTGATGGCAGCGGATTCCGCAGTTATGGTTATCGATGCTTCTAAGGGTGTTGAGGCGCAGACTATCAAACTTTTCAAGGTATGTACATTAAGGCATATCCCGATTTTTACATTTATCAATAAGATGGATAGAGAGGCAATGGATACATTTGACCTTCTTGATGATATCGAAAATGTTTTAGGAATCAGGACTTGTCCTATCAACTGGCCTATCGGTTCCGGTAAGGCTTTTAAAGGTGTTTATGACAGAGAATCTAAGATAGTATCTACATTTCAGGCTATTTCTTCAGGTGGAGCCAAGTCTGCAATAGAGACAGATTTGTCGATTGATGACGCTGAACTTAGAAATATAGTTGACGACATGCAGTATGAGAAGCTTACTGAGGAGATTGAGTTATTGGACGGCGCGTCTGATGAGCTTGATATGGAGAAGGTAAGCAAGGGAGAGCTTAGCCCTGTATTCTTTGGTTCTGCACTTAATAACTTCGGTATAGAGAATTTCTTGAAATATTTCCTTAAGATGACAACTTCACCACTTCCAAGAGAGAGTTCTGAAGGTTTGATTGATCCGATGAGTGAGGATTTTTCTGCATTTGTCTTTAAGATTCAGGCTAATATGAACAAGAATCACAGGGACAGAATCGCGTTTATGCGTATATGTTCAGGTAAGTTCGACGCTTCTAAGGATGTATATCATGTCCAGAGCAAGAGAAAGCTTAAACTGTCGCAGCCACAGCAGCTTATGGCATCAAGCCGAAAGGTTGTTGACGAGGCTTATGCAGGCGATGTTATCGGTGTATTTGATCCTGCACTTTTCTCAATAGGTGACACTATCTGTGCTCCCGGTAAGAAGTTTGAATATGAGGGTATTCCTACATTTGCACCGGAACACTTTGCGAGACTTGTACAGCTTGATTCTATGAAGAGAAAGCAGTTTATGAAGGGCGTTACTGAGATTGCACAAGAGGGTGCTGTTCAGCTGTTTCAGGATTATCAGCTTGGAATGAGCGAGATAATTGCTGGAGTAGTAGGTGTACTCCAGTTTGATGTATTAAAGTATCGTCTTGAAAATGAATACGGATGCGATGTCAGGTTAGAGCCTTTGCCTTATGGTTACATCAGATGGGTTAAGGATACATCGCTTGATCTTAATACGCTTAAGAGGCTTAATGATGTCAAGAAGGTCAAGGATATGAAGGAGAATCCGCTTCTTCTCTTTACAAATGAGTGGATTATCAATATGGTTCTTGACAATAATGAAGGATTAGAGCTTGAAGAATTCAAGAAGAATTAAATTAGTATTAAAAAGGTTAATGACCGTTTTGTGCAAAATGCACACATTTTTGGTATAATTTCCATAAAATTGTTGATTTTGATGTGGCTTCGAGGTATAATTGTACTTGGTAAGTTGAATCGCGGTTCGTATGTCGATTCGATTATTTTGTGGTGGGGATACCCAATATAGAAGCAAAGGAGAGAGGGATATGGCTAGAAAAACTCAGAAATCATCAATTATGTCAATGCGTACAACACTCATTTTGTATGCTATTGTGCCACTCTTGATATCTTCGGTAATCTTGAGTGCGATTCTTATTGGTAAGTCTTCTAAGGATATGGAGAAGAATACCAACAATTCTTTGGTTTCGATTGTTAATGAATCAGGAATTGCATTTGATTATGTAACTAAGAAGAACGAAGAGCTTCTTCAGACATATTCTACAGCGCCTATCGTTAAGGAAGCACTTAAGAATCCTAACGATGCTGTAATTGTAGCTAAAGCGCAGCAGTATACATTGGACTATTTTGCAAGTCTTGAAGGATGGGAAGGTCTTTATATAGCGGATTGGAATACCAAGGTTGTGACTCACCCTGTTGAGGCGGTTATAGGTAAGGTGCTTAGAGAGGGTGATTCTCTTAAGTCACTTCAGGAATCTATGCTCGGAGCAGACGGAGTGCTTAATACAGGTATTATGGAGTCCCCTTCAACCGGACAGCTTGTTATGTCTATGTATTATCCTGTTATGGAGGGTGATACCCCTATAGGATATGTTGGTGGAGCAACACTTGTATCTGGAACAGCTGGTAATGTATCTGATGTTTCTACGCTTGGATATAAGTCAGCATATATTTACTATGTAGATCGTGAAGGAACCATGCTTTTCCATCCGGATGAGTCTAAGATTGGTAATCCTGTTGAAAATGCAGCAGTTAAGGGACTTGTTGCAGAACTTGCAGAAGGTAAGCATCCTGAGCCTGCAGCTATCAAATACGAATACAAGGGAACAGATAAGATTGCTGCATATTATGTTGGTGCAGGAGAGGCATATATAGCGGTTCTTACTGCTGATGTAGATGATGTAATGTCAAGTATTAACAGACTTAAGAATACTGTCATTATAGTTTCAGCTGTATGTATTGTGATTTTTGTAATCATTGCCATATTTGTAGGAGCAATGATTTCTAAGCCTCTTACATCTGTCGCAGGATCAATTGAGCAGCTCAGTACCGGTGATGTTACTGTTGAATGTAACCAGACATCAATTATTCGAGAAACAGTCGGTATCATCAATGCGTTCCATACACTTAAAGGCGCACTTGATACCTCGATGCGTTCGGTTAAGAACTCTGCGAATGTTCTTAATAATGCGATTATCAGTGTAGATGATATGACCGGTAATAACGTTGATTCTGTATCACAGATCAATTTTGCTATCAACGAGGTTGCAACGACATCTCAAGGTGTTGCCGAGAATGCACAGCTTATGGCTGAGAAGGCCGGCGAGCTTGGAAGAAGTGTTGAGAATCTTAATAGTAATGTTCAGATATTGTTTGATGCTTCACAGACCATCAAGAATGCCAACAATGACGCTACTGATTGTATGAATTCCGTATATGCCGGAGCTAACGAATCAGTTAGTGCTATGAAGGATATTACCGACAAGATTGCCGAGACCAATTCAGCAATCGCAGAGATTGGTTCAGCTGTTCAGGCTATTGAAGCTATTGCAGCTCAGACTAACCTTCTTTCTCTCAATGCTTCTATCGAGGCTGCAAGAGCAGGTGAGGCTGGTCGTGGATTTGCTGTAGTTGCTGATGAGATTAGAACACTTGCTGATTCGTCAGCTGAGTCTGCTAAAGAGATTAAGCAGATTATCGAGAATGTCATCGCACTCTCTACCGGAACTGTTGATATCTCAGATCGTGTATATGAGGTTATCGTTAAAGAGCAGTCTGATATTGAGCGTGCACAGGATAAGTTCAATGTTCTTTCTGATTCTGTTGAGGCTTCAATCAATGAGATTAGTACAATCAGAGAGATGACAGCTACTCTTGATCAGATTAAGGTTGAGCTTACCAATGCTACAACAGAGCTTGGCGCAATCTCAGAAGAGCTTGGTGCATCTGCTGAGGAGGTTGCTGCTTCTTGTCAGGCAGTTACCGATTCATGTGCTGATACACAGAATTCTACTGCTGAGATGCGTGATATTAATGAGGATATGAGCGCAGCTATTGACTTCTTCAAACTTTCAGAATAATATTTTGGCTTTTTAATCAAAAACCATGCTTGATTATTTCAAGCATGGTTTTTTTGTACCTGATTTAGTACATAAAATAAGAAAAAAGGGTCTTTACAAAAATAGGAATTATTACTATAATTAAATTAATAAAACAGGAATGATTCCTAGTTTTAAATTAACACAATAAAATGAGTTTTTAATATTTTATTCTAAGGAGGATTACATTATGGTAGAAGTAAATACAAATCAGGTAGATAACTTAGTAAATATGCTTGACGGATACACAGAGAAGGGTGGATATCATTTAAATGTCAATGTGCTTAACAGAGATACATTGCTTGACGCTCAGGCTCATCCTGAGAATTATCCACAGCTTACAATTCGTGTATCAGGATATGCGGTTAACTTCATTAAGCTCACTAAAGAGCAGCAGGATGATGTTATTTCAAGAACCTTCCATGAGGCGTTGTAACTTATAATTTAATATATGTTTTTGAGGCCGGGAACTATTATAGTTCTCGGTTTTTTTTATTGACCTTCTAACGAAGGTCAAAGATTCTTCGTCACTTCGTTCCTCAGAATGACATAAAACTGTTAATCTGAGTCTTCCTAACTGTCATTCTGAGCGAAGCGAAGAATCTTTATCCCGAATGGAATGAGGGATAGCATATTCTAAAATATTTTAATGGTAATTATCACATTTTCCTACAATATATGTGCTAACATATGGTATATTAGCGGGTGCATATTTATTATGTATATTAGGAGGAAGTTTATGGTTTTTGATATCTTAAAGAAGGGTATGATGATTGTTTTATCTTTCGTTCTTATCCTTTCATTTTCTTTTGCAAATGTTAAGTCTCACGCCGAGGAGATTGATCCAGGTATCAACAGGCTTACGGGCGATAACATTTCCCCATCGTTCTATGAAGGTGGAGATTCAAGTGCTTACACTTTATCTAAAGTGGATTCTAAGGCCAATGCCTATACCGGCAAGAAGTACACGCACAATTCAAGATTTGACAATCTTAATATCTATAATGGTGTCGATATATCTCAGTTCAACACAATCAATAGTTATTCTAAGGCGTATAAAGCCGGAATTGATTATGCATTTGTCAGAATGGGCATGAGATATGCAGGGTCAGGTAATCTCGGCCTTGATTCCAAATATAACTCCAATATGAAGGGCTGTATTGATGCAGGTATCAGAGTGGGCGTGTATGTATATTCGCAGGCTATTACTGAGGCTGAGGCACGAGAAGAGGCTAATCACATACTTAACAACCTAGGAAGTTATCCGATTAATATGCCTCTTGTGCTTGATTATGAGTTTTTATCTGAGTCCGGTCCTAATACAGGAAGACTTTTTAAGGCTAACCTTTCTAAAGCCAAGATGACATCTATATGTATGGCGTTCTGTGAGACTATAGAGGCTGCCGGTTATCAGCCTATGGTTTATGCGAACGGAAGCATGCTTAACAATCATATGCAGCCTGCAACTATAGGGGCTAAGTATCCTATATGGCTTGCTAATTACACGACCAAGACTTCCTACACCGGTCCTTATGATTTCTGGCAGTATTCGAGCACCGGTTCTGTTAGCGGTATAAGCGGCAATGTGGATTGTAATTTCTGGTACTCTAAGAATGTCAACCAATACAGGAATTATCTGCAGATTGTCAAGGTTCCTGAACAGCAGTATACAGGAGAAGAGATTACACCTGAGATTACGGTGATGAACTATAAAGGAGAGACTCTTACGTTAGGTACTGACTACACAGTAACATTTTCTGATAATGTTGATGTGGGTACTGCTAAGATAAATGTTACCGGGTTGGGAGATTATGCTAAGTACTCTAAGGTAGGTGTTTTTAAAATCAAGAGTCCTAAGTTCGAGTACGCCAAGATGGTTTCTAAGACGGTAGATTCGATTACAATTGACTGGAATGATGTCGAGGGCGCCGTTAAGTATAACATTTATCGTTCTAACGCAAGAAAAGGCACTTATACGCTGGTAGGAAGCTCAGACGCGCAGGTATCTGAGTTCACTGATACCAACTTAGAGGATGGTACGGAGTACAGTTATTATATTAAGTATTACAACACTAACTCTAACACTATTAGTTCTTCGACTGTTGTTGCCAGAACTTCTCAGAAAGCAACCAAGCAGGCTAAGCTTAACAAGAAGTATATTTTAAGAAAGACTCCTGCCAAGTCATCTGCTGCAGTTCTTACGGTTGCCAAGAATAAGTATCTTACATATTATTGTAAGTCGATTAATAACGCCGGTAATACCTGGTACTATGTTTCATATAAGACCGACGGTAAGACTTATTACGGATATATATACAATAGTGCCGCAACTCTTTATCAGAGAGCCAAGACTTCTAAGAAGTCGCTTAAGGTAATGAATAGTACTTCTGCTGATGCAACGGTTGTAACTACAATTTCTGCTAAGGACACCAAGATTACCATTATCGGTGAAGATAAGGACAGCACCGGTAATGAGTATTATAAGATTACTGTTGTGATAAGCTCTAAGAGATACAACGGCTACGTAGGTAAGGACGAGATATATTTGTATTAAATTACATATAGCATTTTTAAGGTTCGCGTAAAGGCACGGTTTCGCCTTCGCGAACCTTTTTTATTGCTAACTTACCAGTGGGGCCTGTTCCCACTGGTAAGTTATTTGGTGTTGCATTTTTGTGGGTGGTTGTGTTAATATGTTAGATGTTTCTAATAGATAGTAAATATAGGAGGACATATATTATGAATATGGTTTCATTAGCGGAAGCGCTTAGTTCCACATCATACCCTGGAAGAGGTATTGTTATTGGTAGAAGTGAGGACGGCAAGCAAGCCGTAACAGCTTACTTTATCATGGGTAGAAGTGAGAACAGCCGTAACAGAGTATTTGTAGAGGAAGGTAAAGGAATTAGAACCGAGGCGTTTGATCCTGCTAAGCTTGTTGACCCAAGTCTCATAATATATGCGCCTGTTAGAGTTCTTGATGACAAGACCATTGTTACCAATGGTGACCAGACTGATACAATCTTTGATGGTATGAAGGATGGTCTCACGTTTGAGCAGTCATTAAGAAGTAGAGAATTTGAGCCTGATGAGCCTAACTTCACACCTAGAATATCTGGTGTTATGGAGATTAAGGACGGCAACTATGATTTCTCTATGTCAATATTAAAGAGCAATAATATGGATCCTGCTTGCTGTAACAGATATACATTTTCTTATGACAATCCAAAGGCAGGAGAGGGTAGATTCATTCATACATATATGGGTGACGGTAATCCACTTCCTTCATTTGAGGGAGAGCCTGAGGTTGTTGATATTAAGGGTGATATTGATGAGTTCACCAATTTGGTATGGGACAATCTTAATGAGGACAACAAAGTCTCATTGTTTGTAAGATTTATCAATATTGCAGACGGCAGTTACGAGAGCAGAATAGTTAACAAGAATAAGTAAAGGAGCCTAATATGAAAGATTTAGAATTAAAATACGGATGTAACCCTAATCAGAAGCCATCTAAGATTTATATGGAAGATGGAAGCGAGCTTCCTATCGAGGTTTTAAACGGTAAGCCTGGATATATTAACTTCCTTGATGCATTTAACGGATGGCAGTTGGTAAGCGAGCTTAAAGCTGCAACTAACCTTCCGGCTGCGACTTCATTTAAGCATGTAAGCCCTGCAGGTGCTGCTGTAGGACTTCCTCTTACAGAGACAGAGGCTAAGATTTACTGGGTTGACGATTTGGGAGAACTTACACCTTTGGCTTCTGCTTATGCAAGAGCAAGAGGTGCGGACAGAATGTCTTCATTTGGCGATTTTATTGCGCTTTCAGATACCTGTGATGTTGCTACTGCTAATCTTATCAAGAGAGAGGTTTCAGACGGAGTTATTGCGCCTGATTATGAGCCTGAAGCTTTAGAGATATTAAAGTCTAAGAAGAAGGGTGGATATAACGTAATTAAGATTGACCCTTCATATAAACCTAATCCTATCGAGAAGAAGCAGGTTTACGGTATTACTTTTGAGCAGGGAAGAAATGAATTAAACATCGATTCTGACTTCTTGACTCAGAATATAGTAACCAAGAATAAGGATTTGCCTGAGTCTGCTAAGATTGACCTTATTATTTCGCTTATTACATTAAAGTATACACAGAGTAACTCTGTATGTTATGTTAAGGGTGGTCAGGCAATCGGTATCGGTGCAGGACAGCAGAGTAGAATTCACTGTACAAGACTTGCAGGAAGCAAGGCTGACAACTGGTGGATGAGACAGAATCCTAAAGTTATGGGATTGCAGTTCGTTGACGGATTAGGAAGAGCCAACAGAGATAACGCTATTGATGTGTATATCGGAGACGAGTACGAGGACGTACTTGCTGATGGTGTATGGCAGAATATATTTAAGGTTAAACCTGAAGTGTTGACTCGCGAGGAGAAGAGAGCGTGGCTTGATAAGCTCGAGGGTGTAGCCCTTGGTTCTGACGCATTCTTCCCGTTCGGAGACAATATCGAGAGAGCTAAGAAGAGCGGTGTTAAGTACATTGCTGAGCCGGGTGGATCTATAAGAGATGATGATGTAATAAGCACATGCGACAAGTATGATATGGCTATGTGCTTTACAGGAATCAGATTATTCCACCATTAATTTCATGCTATTTAATTGACTGGTGCAAATGCATCAGTCATTTGCGTTTTATAAAATATATGACTTTTTAATTGTTACATAAAGAATAGATAGGAGCAGTTATATGATTAAAACCAGCGTAAAGAGACCATTTCTAATCTTAGTATTAGTTATTATGTGTCTTGTATTGGGTGCTGTTGCATTTGTGAAAATGAAAACAGACCTTTTACCAACAATTAATTTGCCGTATGTAGCTGTTATTACAACATATCCCGGAGCTCCACCTGAGAGGGTTGAGAGTGAGGTCTCAGAGCCTTTAGAGAATACTCTGGGTGTAATTAACGGTGTTGAGAATATTCAGTCACAGTCAGGCGAGAACTTTAGTATGATATTCCTTGAGTTCTCGGAGAACACAGATATGGCAGGGGCTTTGGCTAAGATTAGCCAGTCTATGGATCAGCTTACATTTCCAGAAATGGTAGGTAAGCCTATAGTTATGGAGATTTCATCTGATATGCTTGCAACTATGTATGCAGGTGTAACTAAAGATGGAGAGAACATAGTTGATCTTACTGAATTTGTAAATGATAAGATTGTACCGGAGATTAAAAGAATTGACGGTGTTGCAAGTGTGTCTACAACAGGTGATGTTACTCAGTCTGTTGAGATTAGGCTTGATCAGAAGAAGATAGATGCCGTCAATAAGAAGGTGCTTAAGAAGGTTAACTCTAAACTTGCGGATGCGCTTGATAAGATTACCGATGGCGAAAGCAAGCTTAAAGACGGTAAGAGCGAGATTAAGAGCCAGAAGAAGAAATTAGAGAAGACTGAAAAGAAGACTACCAAGCAGCTTGCAACGGCTACTAAGGGTCTTAATCAGGCTATCGCGACCAAGTCTGCCTACGAGTCACAGGTCGCTTCTATTAAGGCTCAGATTGCAGCTTTAGAGGCTGAGAAGAAGGGTTATAACGACGGATATAATAAGATTAACGAAGCTATAAAGCAATTTAAGAAAATGCAGCCTGACAACGATTCACTTCCTAGTGATATTGAGGATGCTAACGACCATCCTGAGAAGATATCTGCACTTGTTGATATGCTTAAGGCAATCGGACAGGACGAAGCTGCTAAGGGCTTCAGTAAAGAGACGATTAACATGCTTGCTAATGCCAAGAAGACCCGTATTCCTCAGATTGACACTGAGCTTGCTAACGGTAAGACCAAGCTTTTAACAGCAGAGGCGGTTCTTAAGAATGTTAAGAAGGCGTTGAAGGCGGCTGAAAGCAATTACGAGAAGGTTGAGCAGGGTAAGATGTCTGCTGCAACTCAGTTTGGTGCCGCTTACGCAGGTCTTAATTCTGCGGAGTCTACATTAAAGCAGAGTGAAGAGGAATTAAAGAACGCCAAGAAGACATATGAAGATTCACTTGACACTGCAAGAAAGAATGCCAATATAAACGCTCTTTTAGAGATGGATACACTTGCTCAGATATTATCTGCTCAGAACTTTGACATGCCGGCAGGTTACATTTCTGATGATAAGACTCAGTATCTATTAAAAGTTGGTAAGGAATTTGAGAGCTTAGAAGAGCTTAAGAACCTTGTACTCATGAAGATGGATGGTGTAGGTGATGTTAAGATTTCTGATGTTGCCTATGTCACAATCGTTGATGATTCTATTAACAAGTATGCCAAGATTGGAGATAATCAGGCAGTAGTATTGTCAATCACCAAGTCTTCTACAGCATTTACATCAGAGGTCTCAGATAAATGTAATGAGACTATGAAAGATCTTGAGAAGAGATATAAGGGTGTTAAGTTTGAAGTCGTAATGGATCAGGGTGAGTATATAGACGTCATTGTTAACTCGGTGCTCAGCAACTTGGTATACGGTGCCGGTCTTGCGGTGGTTGTCTTGTTGTTCTTCCTGATGGATTGGAGACCGACTGTAATCATAGCTATATCAATTCCTTTATCTGTTATGTTTGCTGTGGTTTTGATGTACTTTACAGACATAACATTTAACGTAATATCGCTTTCGGGACTTGCGTTGGGTATCGGTATGCTTGTTGATAACTCCGTCGTCTCGATTGAGAATATATATAGACTTAGGGCGGAGGGAGTGCCTGCTGCAAGAGCGGCTGTTTATGGTGCTAAGCAGATTGCAGCGGCTATTACTGCTTCTACAATCACAACAATCTGCGTATTCCTGCCTATACTCTTTACCGATGGACTTACAAGAGAGCTGATGATTGATATGTGTCTCACAATCACATACAGTTTGGTAGCTTCATTGGTAGTTGCGCTTACAGTTGTTCCGACGATGTCAGCAACGTTCTTTAGAAACAGCAAGGAGAAGGATCACAGACTGTTTGAGCATTTTCTTAACGGATACGAGAAGGTATTAAGAGGATGCTTGAAGGTTAAGGTTGTGCCTATTCTTGTGGCAATTATATTACTTGTTCTTTGCACGTATAAGCTTGTGACGATGGGAATTATCATTTTCCCTGAGATGGGTAGTGAGAGTGTGTCTGTTGACGTTAAATTCAATCCTGAGTATGAAAATGAGGAGATAATTGAGTTTACGGACAAGATGCTAGAGGATCTTAAGGATGTTGAAGGTGTAGACAGAGTCGGTGCTATGGCTCAGTCGGGTGCGATGCAGCTTTACGGTATCAGTGGAGTTGATGAGGGTAATTTGACTTCGATGTCATTCTTCTGTCAGCTTAAGGAAGGATACGGACATAAGAATACCAAGATTGCCAAGAAGATAGAAGCAATGATGGAGAAAGACGAGCACCTTGAAGACTATACTGTTCAGGCTTCTGATATGGATATGGGTTCAATGCTCGGAAGTGGTCTTTCGATTAAGATTACAGGAAATGATACCGATAAGCTTCTCAGTATAAGTGAGGATGTTATGGATATCTTGAAGGGTTACGAGGGTTTTGAAGAGATATCTAACGGTCAGGAAGAGGGAGACGATCAGATTAATATCATCGTTGACAAGAATAAGGCGGCGAGACTTGGACTTACCGTAGCTCAGGTGTACCAAGAGATCCTTAAAGGAACTACGACAGACAAGGATGCAATTACCTTAAATGTAGACGATAAAGACTATCAGGTTACAATCGTCAATGAAAATGACGAGATTGATATAGATAACCTTATGGACTACAAATTCGAGACTAAGACTACCAACGATGATGGCGAGGAAGAGACCGAAGAACATAAGCTTTCTGAGTTTGCCAAGAAGAACGAGTCTAAGGCTTTAGTAAGTATTAACAGAGATAACCAGAGCAGATATATCAATGTTACTGCTAATGCTAAAGAGGGATACAATGTAACTTTGCTTAGCCGTGATCTTAAGAAAGATATTAAGAAATACAAAGTTCCTGACGGGTACAGTGTCAAGTTAGAGGGTGAGACTGAGTCGGTAGATGAGATTGTTAAGAACATGCTCCTTATGATTGGACTTGGATTCTTATTTATTTACCTTGTAATGGTTGCTCAGTTCCAGAGCTTACTTTCACCGTTTATTGTAATCTTTACCGTACCTTTGGCATTTACCGGAGGTATGATAGGACTTATGGTATTTGGCGAGCAGTTGTCACTTGTTTCTATGATGGGATTCTTGATACTTATGGGTGTCGTCGTTAACAACGGTATCGTGTTTGTTGATTACGTTAACCAGCTTAGAATCGGTGGAGCAAGTAAGAAGGAAGCACTTGTCGAAGCGGGCCGTACCCGTATGAGACCTATTCTTATGACTGCTATGACTACAATCCTTGCAATGTCAGCTATGATATTCAGTCAGGATATCGGTTCTGACATGGGTAGGGGAATGGCGATAGTAGTTGCTTCAGGTCTTATCTATGCAACACTTATGACGGTATTTATCGTTCCGGTTCTCTATGACATTTTCTTTAGAAGAGATATCAAAGTCATAGATGTTGGGGATAACGATTAATAACTCTAATATTGTATTGTTATTTTTCATAATGAAAATGATTTTTATTGAATATTTTTTACAAAATGAGAGAAAATGGGCATTTGTGGGTACAAATGCTCATTTTTATGTTAAAATAATTTTGTTGTTGTTTTTAAATCTTATAGAAAGGAGTAGAATATGTATAGCATAGGTGACGTTGTAATGTACAAGAACATCGGAGTTTGTACAATTGTAGACATAGTCGAAAAGGAAGATTTTGATAGTGTAGAGGAGTATTATACATTGAAGCCTATGAATGATGATCGTAGTACCATCTTTGTCAATGTCAACAACAAGAAGGTTATGATGCGTTATCTTTTACCTGCTGAAGAAGTGTGGGATATAGTCAATGGTATTGAGGATATTGACGGTTATTATTGTGATAACGACAGAGAAAGAGATTTACATTTGAAGGAATTAATTAATTCCGGCATTACTACCTGCTGGGTAGAAGTTATTAAGGGTTTATATGATAGACGTTTAGAGCGCAATAAGAAGGGTAAGGACCTTTCACAAGTCGAAGAGCGCATGTTTAAGACAGCAGAGAAGCTGTTCTACAGTGAAGTGGCTTATACTTTGGATATTCCGTATAGTGATGTTGATGCTTTTATCACAGAGCATGCAGGCCACAGGATAGCATAATTTATCGATTGGAGTAATTATGTCAGATATTAAGGATATTCTAAAGCCGTTGCTTTATGAATATAAGGACAAGTTCGAAGTAGTAATACCTGAAGATTATGAGAAGCAGAAGCTTATGTATAACAGCCTTGTGAGTGTTAGAGCACCGGGGTTATCTGCTAGTGTCGATGAAGATTTTTTAAAGCTTCAGGATGATTACTTAACTAAAGAGATTAAGAAACAAGGGATCGTTAATTGCGACTCCCTTCTTTCTGTTTATGAAGAATATAATATTGAGCCTAAGAAGGTTGATGTCGAGGCAATGATGAAGGTGGGCGAAACCTTTAAGTTCTGCCATAGTGATAAGATATGTCTTTATATGGGCGATATCGCTCTTCTTGATGCGGATATGATTGTTGATTCTACAGATTCTAAGATGCTTGGTTGCTTTATTCCTAATCATAACTGTCTTGATAATCATATTCATTTGCTTTCCGGAACAAGACTTAGAGAGGAATGCTATGGTGTTGTAAAGAGTGCAAAAAGAGGCTTAAGATGTGGAGAAGCCAGAGTCACCAGGGCGTACAACCTGCCTGCTAAATATATAGCGCATACATTTGGACCGACCATTGATAATGTTATTACAGATCAGGCAGAGAGGGAGTTGACATCTTGCTGTCAAGCTTGCCTTGATGAGGCTGAGAAGCTTAGGCTTAAGACGGTAGCATTTCCACTTATCAGTACAGGAGAGAGCAATTATCCTCTTGTTGAGGCTTCTAAGGTTATATTACAGGCTATTGATGAGTATTTAGATCAGGCGGAATGCGTTGACAAGGTTGTTATAGTCGCTCACGATGAAGAGGCTTATGATGCAGTATTATTTAGCATTAAGCATAGTTTATAAGAGAGGTTTATCATGAAGAAGGGCATATTATTTGATTTAGACGGAACTTTATGGGATTCAAGAGAGGCTGTAGCCGCTTCTTGGAATGAGGAATTAGAGCTTTTGGGCGTTGATTACAGAGTTACAAAAGAGCGATTTAACAGCCTTATGGGTAAGACTATGGACGAGATAGCTTACAGCGTATTCGATAAGGAGGATTCTAAGGAGAGAGCCATTGAGCTCATGACTGCCTGTACCAAACATGAGAATGAGTACCTTATTGAGCACGGAGGAATATTGTATCCTAACTTGATTGAGACTCTTAAAAAACTCAAGAAAGACTACGTTCTTGCTGTTGTCAGCAACTGTCAGGTTGGGTATATAGAGGCTTTTATGGAATATCACGGACTTAATGATATGTTTGATGATACTGAGAATTACGGCAACACAGGCTTTGATAAAGATGTCAATATAAAGCTTGTGGTTGAGAGAAATGAGTTAGACAAGGCAGTTTATGTCGGAGATATAATGGGAGATTATAACTCTACTATGAAGGCTGGGTATCCTTTTGTTCACGCTGCATATGGTTTTGGAGAGGTTCCTGAAGGTACTCCTTATGTTAACAGTTTTAAAGAGCTGCCTATGAAAGTCAAAGAGGTTATTGGTTAATTATGGAAGTTATAAGAAGGCATTATGTGTTCTATGGAGATGTTCAAGGCGTAGGTTTTAGATATCACTCTAAGCATGCAGCGTCGATGTATGGCGTGACCGGCTGGGTTCACAACTGTTATGACGGAACGGTTGAGATGGAAGCGCAGGCGGACAGAAGAGCTATTGATATGATGATTGATACTATTGCAGGTGACAGGTTTATCAATATTGTTGATATGGATGTTAAGAATATTCCAGTGGTTGAGGATGAGAGAAGGTTTAAGGTAGTGTGAGCGGATATAGATTGAGCATAATGTATTATTTCTTCGGGGCGCCTCTCGGCTCGAAGACGCGTTGCTCACGTTACTAAATTCGTGCTAAGCTTACGCTTGCACTCATTAAGTAACGAGACGCGCCAACGCCCTACGAAATAACACATTATGCTCATATTATCCTCAGGGTGGCGAGGCCACCGCTTTTTTTGTCATTTTGAGCGGAGCGAAGATTCTTTTAATAATAAGTGGACCGACTTAAGCATATGTGCAGCCGTGCTCTGTATTAAGTAACGAGACGCGAGGCGCCCTACGAAATAACACATTATGCTCATATTATCCTCAGGGTGGCGAGGCCACCGGGTTATTTTTCTTGTAATAGCTTTCCCACATACTCACCCGCATATTCATAATTCTCTAAGATATCTGTGTTTTCCTTGAAGAAGCATCTCTTATCGGAATAATCAATCTTAAAACAAGGACTTATATACCCGCCCGGGTTAGGTAGGAAGACGCCTTCCTCTTTAGTGTAGCAATTAGACTTTTTGGCATTTTCTCTATATTCCTTGTCGACAAATGCAGCTACGCTCTTATGAATCGCTTTATCTTCAAGAGGCAGATAATAATAATCTTTATAATTATCAAAGAAGAACTTTAATACACCCTCGTATCTTGGTACCCTTATGGTACCGCTTTTTTGATTAAGAGAGTATATAATATCATCTTTTTCAAATGTTATATCTTTTAAAAGATTGGTTTCAAGCGTAAATTCTATGTGACTGCCCGTATTCTTTATATCAACAACTTTAGGTGAACTGTTAAAAAACACAGGATATGAAAGGATAGGAATAATCTTGGTCAAACCTATAATGTCGTCATGATTATGTAATAATAAAAGATCTTTCTTGGCGTCATCATTATCCTTAAGATATTCCTTGTAAACATTGATCAAATCTCCACCGGAATACTTGTCGTTTCTGTTTAGTCCCATAAACTGTTCTACGGTTTTTAATTTAACATTATCAAGCCCGAGAATACTCTTAAAACGCTTTACTTCTTTATAGACATCAATACTTCTTAATCTATCTAAATTGAATTCTAACTCGCATTTTTTAGCTGTTGCCCTAAGATAAGGAATATCAAATGTGTCCCCGTTATAGTGTATGAGAGTAGAGTATTCATTTGCAAATGATAAAAAGTCCGAGAGAATACTCTTTACCTTATCCTTGCTTTCTGCAAACCACTGAATTCCTACATATTCTGACTTGTCAGTATCGTAATAAGAGGCACCAACCATGTAGAGACTCGAGGTGTCTGCACTAAATCCGGTTGTCTCGATGTCGAAGAAGAGTGCTTCGTTTATATTGATGTTGTAAGCGTCGAAGATCTCTTTGTAATCAGGAGCTTTGTAGGTAAAATCTATTCTCATCGATTATGTCCTCATTTTCTTAAGAATTTCAAATATATTGTATCATAAATTGTAAATTTATGGTATTATATTGATATATTGTGTTTTGGAGGCAGTTATGATAGGGTACATCAAGGGTAGCGTTGTTGATATATTAGACAATGGCATATTGTTTGACCATGATGGAATAGGCTTTATCATTTTCACATCATCAGCTACGGCTGCGACTTTAAGCGGTCAGGATGATGTTACTGTTTATACGTATATGAATGTCAGAGAGGACGCGATGGAGCTTTATGGATTCGCTTCTTTAGAGGAGAGAGAGTTCTTTATCAAGCTTATTAGCGTCAACGGAGTGGGACCTAAGGGTGGAATTAACATTCTTTCTAACGGACCTGTATCTACTCTTAAGGCTGCTATCATTGAAGGAGACGAGGATGCTCTTAAAGCGCCCGGAATCGGCAAGAAGACGGTTCAGAAGATTATATTGGAGCTTAAAGATAAGCTTATCAAGGAGGGGGTTGATGTTATCCCTTCAGGCTCTTCTGATACCAACGTTCAGGCTAAGAGCGATGCGGTGCTTGCTCTTATCTCATTAGGATATGATAAGTCTACTTCTACTAAGGCTGTTAACAAGGTTGAAGTAACTGATGATATGGTAGCTGAAGATATTCTTAAACTGGCTCTTAAACATTTGCTGTAATGGAGGAATCACATTTTGGGTAGGATTCTTAACACTGAATTTGATGACAATGAAGATATAGTTATAGAGAGCGACCTAAGGCCCAAGAGGCTTAAGGACTATATAGGCCAGGAACGCATAAAGAGTAACTTAAATGTTTATATTGAGTCTGCTAAGCAGAGAGAAGAAGCGCTTGATCACATTTTACTATATGGACCTCCGGGACTTGGTAAGACCACACTGGCAAGTATTATTGCCAATGAAATGGGTTCAAAGATTAAGATTACATCAGGGCCCGCTATAGAGAAGCCAGGAGAACTTGCTGCGATTTTAAATGGCTTAGAGGAGAAGGATGTACTCTTTATCGACGAGATACACAGGCTTAACAGACAGGTGGAAGAGGTTCTTTATCCGGCTATGGAGGATTATGCCATTGATGTTATGATTGGCAAGGGACCTATGGCCAAGTCTATAAGACTTAATCTGCCTAAGTTTACGTTAGTTGGTGCTACAACAAGAGCGGGTATGCTTTCAGCTCCTTTAAGAGACAGGTTTGGAGTTGTTGATAAGCTTGAATTCTATGAGGATGACGAGCTTATGGAGATTATTATTAACAGTGCAGATAAGCTTAATGTTCCAATAGATGCCAGCGGTGCTAAGATGCTTGCAATGAGATCAAGAGGAACGCCTAGACTTGCCAACAGACTTCTTAAGAGAGTCAGGGATTTTGCGGTAGTAAGTTACGACGGAGTTATAACTAAGGAGGTTGTAAGTGATGCCCTTGATATGCTTAAGGTTGACAGCATGGGGCTTGATACAACCGATCAGAATATGCTTCGTAGCATTATCGACAAGTTTGCGGGCGGACCGGTAGGTCTTGATACACTTGCATCGTCAATCGGTGAAGATGCATCGACTATCGAAGATGTATATGAGCCGTTTTTATTGCAGAGAGGATTGATTGTTCGTACGCCTAAGGGAAGAGTAGTAACCAAGGCTGCTTACGAACATTTGGGATTAATAGATTTATACGAGGAGTGAACAAGATGATTAATAACAAGAAAGATGGTCAGGTTATAATCGATGGCAAGGTAGTTAATGTTTCTGCTGAAGAGAGTTTAGAGTACATGCAGAAAGTTGCACTTTATGTCAACAATAAGATTTCAGAAATCAGGATGAGCGAGTATTATAACCGCCTTTCTGGTGATGATAAGTCATTGCTTCTTAATCTTAACATTGCCGACGATTATTTTAAGGCTAAGGACAAGGTAGATAAGTTAGAGGAAGAGGTCAAGAAGTTAGAGAAGACCAATTACGATATACAGCATGAGCAGATTGAGACTAAGATTAAGTATGAGTCTGCGCTTAAGATGCAGGAGGAATACAAGCATCAGTTGATGGAGACACAGTCAAGAGTCTTAGAGCTTGAGGCATCTAAGGGAAGCAAGACCAAGTCTGCTTCTTCGCTTTCAACTAAGGATCCTGCTAAGAAGTAAATGTAGGAGTTATCGATGGATAATGGTTTTAAGAAGCCGGAGTTACTTTCGCCGGCGGGTTCATTTGACGCATTGAAAAGCGCCGTTAAGTCCGGATGTGACGCAGTTTATGTGGGCGGTAACAGATTCGGCGCAAGGGCGTATGCAGACAATTTTGATAAAGATACCCTGCTGCATGCAATTGATTATATGCATAACAGAGGGTTAGCACTTCATTTGACGGTTAATACACTTCTTAAGGAGGAGGAGATTGAGCGTGAGCTTTATGATTACCTCCTTCCTTTTTATGTTCACGGACTAGATGCGGTGATTGTTCAGGACTTGGGCGTGTTTCACTTTATCCGCAAGCATTTTCCTAATCTTCCTATTCATGTCAGCACCCAGATGGGCGTGATGTCTTCATATGGTGCTAAACTTATGGCAAATGAAGGCGCAGACAGAATAGTGTTAGCCCGCGAGCTTAATTATGAAGAAGTAAAGAGTATAAGAGAGGCTACCGATGTTGAGATAGAGATGTTTGTTCATGGAGCGCTTTGTTACGGTTATTCGGGACAATGTTTACTCAGCAGTTCTGTAGGTGGAAGAAGCGGTAACAGAGGGCGTTGTGCGCAGAGTTGCAGGCTTAAATATAATGTATTTGATAATGACACTCATATATTTTCACCTAAAGATATGTGCGGTTTGGGGCTTATTGATGACATAATAAGGCTTCAGGTTGATTCGCTTAAGATAGAGGGCAGGATGAAGAGTCCTGATTATGTTGGTGTTGTGACATCTGTTTACAGAAGACATATAGATATGGTCGGGCAGGATGTTAGTGAGCGCGAGCTTAATGAGGACATTGACAGATTAAAGCAGGTGTTTAATCGCGGAGGCTTTAATAAAGGATATCTTTTCAGTGATTTAGACAAATGCATGATGAGCATGAAGAGACCTAATCATGAAGGTGTTCACATTGGAGATATAGCATCTCTTGGCAAAGGAAGTATAAGTTTTAAAGCCTTAAAGAATATATATAAAGGCGATATTATTGAGTTAAGAGATAAGGACAAAGACATCGATATAGTTCTTACTTCGCCTAGCGACTATAAGAAGGGTGGTATGGTTGGTCTTAACTGCCCTAAGGTTAAGACACTTAAAACCGGCATCAGTCTTTATAGGATGAAGAGTGAAAGTATGACTCTTATGGAGACCGGCGACAAAGAATACAATAAGATTCCTCTTGAATTAGATATTGATATCAAGACAGGCGAGAGGGTAGTAATTAACATTAGAAATCTATCTAATCTTGTTGAGACTAAGTATTATTCTGAAACTGTAGTTGATAAGGCAATAAAAGCGCCGGTTGATATTAATACGGTCAGCAAGGCTTTTAATAAGCTTGGAGGTACGGAGTATTATATCAAGAACATAAATGTAGATATATCAGATGACGCATTTATTCCTGTCGGAGCAATTAATGAATTGAGAAGAAATGCGATATCAGAGCTTGAAGAGGTAACGACTAAAAAGTATTTAAGAGAGATTGTAGAGACGGAGGGTGTTTCTAATCCTAAATCCGTTAATCTAAACCAGAATTATATTTATGTCAGTGATTATAATCAGTTTGAACTTGCCAAGAATTACACCGCTGACGATACATTTATTGTAGTTCCTTACTCTTTGGCTGTATCTTTAGATAAAGAGTATAAGACAGAATTTAACGATATTTATATCGCATTTCCTCACATGTTTAGGGAAGGTAATATCGGAATATTTGAAAATGGAATCAACACTTTAAATAAAGCTAAAGGCTTTATGATTCCTTCTCTTGATTCGTTAGGGTGGATATTTGATAAAGGCTTTAATAAAGATATAGTTATTGACGACACTCTGTATGCATTTAACAGCATTGCTTACGATAAGCTTATATCTGTTTGTGAAGATAAAGGCATAAGAGTCACCGGCATCGTTGCGCCGGTTGAGCTTACAATCAATGAGTTAGCTAAAGTTGACAGACCGTATATAATGACTATATACGAGAAGCAGCGTCTTATGACAACTAACCTTTGTGTTAAGAAGAACATGGAGTGTTGCAATAAGCAGGCTGACTACACTACCATAACCGATAGAAAAGGCAAGGAACTTAAGGTTTTAAGTGATTGCTTTTACTGTAATTCATTTGGAAGAAGAAATGTCATATACAGTGATATTCCTACAGTTCTTTCAAAAGATGATTATTCGGCAAATGTTTCAGCGAGCGGTTATATGATAAGACTTACGGACGAGGATACCATAGAGTCGCTTGACGCATTAAATGATGAGGTGAAGGTTAAGGTTAACTTTGGACACAGATACCAGCAAGTAGACTAGGAGATATTATGGCACATATTATTTTAGTATTGACATCATATTTGAATATTATCTTAGTGGCGATTTATACACTTACCTGTTTTCAGCTTATAGGTAATGAGTCTAAGAGGAGAAGTAAGAAGCTGTTCTTTAAGCAGAACAGGGTTCTTCTTTTGTTCCATTTCTTCTCTAATTTAGATATCATTATTCAAAAAGGCGAGGTTAAGTATGTATATTTTTATGGGGCACAGTTGTTGTTTTTATTGTTCTCCATGATTTTATACCACAGGATATTAAAGGGTACATCAAGAGTTCTGATGAACAATATGCTCTTTTTTATGACTGTCGGACTTGTTATGCTTACAAGAATGTCATTTGAAGATTATGCTTTAAAGCAGTTTATGACATTGGTTTTCTGTTTCTTTGGTGCGATGGTTATTCCTTTTCTCATGAAAGCATTTCCTATATGGAGAAGACTTACATGGATATATGGAATCGGTGGATTCTTCTTGCTTGCAACGGTTGCTGTATGGGGAGTAGACGAGTACGGTGCTACCAACTGGATTTCAATTCATGGGATTACCTTGCAGCCGTCTGAATTTGTCAAATTAATATTCGTTCTTTTTGTGGCGTGCAGACTTGCTAAGATTCAGGATCTTAAGAGTCTTGTTATAACCACAGCAATTGCGGCTTCGTATGTAATTGTACTTGTTCTTGAAAGGGATCTTGGAGCTGCTTTGATATTCTTTGTGACATATCTTATTATGCTCTATGTTGCTACAGGAAGACTAACGTTATTGGTTAGCGGGCTTTTGGGCGGAGCATTTGCATCTGTTATTGCGTATAAGTTTTTTACTCATGTTCAGAATCGTGTTATTGCATTTAAGGATCCTTGGGCTGTAATTGATGGCCCGGGTTATCAGATATGCCAGTCGCTTTTTGCATTTGGTACAGGTAACTGGTTTGGAGTCGGACTTGGAGAGGGTAAGGTTGACGCGATTCCTGTAGTTTATTCCGACTTTATATTGTCAGCGATTGCAGAGGAGTTTGGAACTATATTCGTTCTTTGTATATTGCTTATATTCTTGGCATGCTTTGTAATGTTTTTAAATGCTGCAATTAAGGCTACAAGACCACTTTATAAGCTTATTGCACTTGGAATGGGTGTGTGCTTTATATTCCAGGTGTTCTTAAATGTCGGCGGTGCCGTTAAGTTCATTCCGCTTACAGGAGTTACACTTCCTTTGATCAGCTACGGTAGAAGTAGTGTTGCAAGTGTAATGCTTCTTTTTGGTACAGTTCAGGGACTTTTGATGATAAGCCAAAAGGAGAGAGAGAAAGAAGAAGCCTTAGAAGAGGAAGCTGATGTAACGATTGAGGACATTAAAAATGTCAGAAGGAAACGAAAGAAAGATAGGGATGTTGAAGGAATTGTAATTCCGGATGAGGTATCAGGCGGTGCTGTATCGCTTAATACCGGTGACATTTACAATCAGATTCCCGAAGTAATCCAAGAAACAGAGCCTGAGACTAAGGGTAAGGAGCATGGACTTGCATACAGGATTCTTAACAGTATGGTGCGTACTTCCAAGCGACTTAAGATTAACAGACAGGTTACTCTTACTGCGTATGTATTTGTATTCCTGTTTATGGGACTTATGGGTTACATTTCCTACTATGTTGCCGTCCCTTCAAGGGTTGACTTGGCAAGTTCATACAATCCAAGAAAAGATATATACAAGGACAAGATTATAAAGGGTTCTATTATCACATCAGATGGCAAGAAGGTTGCTAAATCCGTTAAAGCTAACGGTTCGTATGTCAGAAATTACCCTTACGACAATCTATTTGCGCAGGCTGTAGGTTATGATATCAACGGTAAGGCGGGATTAGAGGCGAGTGCTAACTATTATCTTTATACCTCGCACGCGGGAATTTTAGAAAAGATTGGTAACGACCTTCGTGATAAGAAGAACAGGGGTGACGACTGTTATACCACTCTTGATTACACATTGCAGAAGGCTGCGTCTGATGCGCTTGGCGAGAATAAGGGTGCGGTTGTTGTTATTGAGCCTGATACAGGTCGAATCCTAGCTATGGTAAGTAAGCCTGACTACAATCCTAACTACATAGAAGGTGTGTGGGATGAACTCAATAAAGTGGATGATTCTGCACTGTTAAACAGGGCGAGCAGGGGACTTTATCCGCCTGGTTCTACCTTTAAGATTGTGACAGCCCTTGAATATATCAAGGAGAATCCTAAGAAATGGAAGAAGTATTCATACAATTGTCAGGGTTCTTCGATAGTTCAGGGAGTTAGGGTGAGATGCTCAAGTAACCATGTGCATGGAGTTCAGAATCTTGCTCAGGCGATGGCTAATTCCTGCAACAATGCATTTGTTGATATAGGTATGAAACTCGATGTTTCGTCATACAGAAAGACGGCGAATTCGCTTCTTTATAACTCTGAGCTGCCGATTTCATTTGAATACTCAAAGAGCAGGTTTGAACTTAAAAGTTCTTCGCCTAAATCTGATATACCGCAGACATCATTTGGTCAGGGCGATACTTTGTGTACACCTTTACTTAATGCTATGATTATTGCTGCTATTGCAAATGATGGCGTTATGATGAAGCCTTATCTGATTGACAGTATAGAGAGTTATGACAATAGGGTAATTAAGGAGTTTTCACCTGAGGAGTATGGAGAGGTTATGACCAAAGATCAGGCATACATTATGGAGAAGCTTCTTAAAGGAGTTGTAGATAATGGTACAGCTTCGGCGTTAAGCGGGTTGAAGCATACATATGCAGGCAAGACCGGTACTGCAGAGACCGGCCATGGAGACAACACTCACGCTTGGTTTGTCGGATATTCTAATCTTGAAGATCCTGACATTGCGATATCTGTTCTTGTTGAGAACGGAGGATCAGGAAGCGGGACTGCTGTTCCTATCGCAAAGAGTGTATTTAATGCATATTATAATAAACATAAATGATTTGATTGAACATTATACTATATTCGTGTATAATGTATATGATTTTAAGGAACACACCCATTAATAATCGGCGTACAGTCGATAACAGGAGGGATTGCAATGGCAGAAGCAACTAGCTGTGGTGGTGTGGTAATATTCAGAGGCAAGATTTTATTATTGTACAAGAATTATAAGAACAGGTACGATGGCTGGGTGTTACCCAAAGGAACAGTTGAAGAAGGCGAGACACATGAGGAGACTGCTCTAAGAGAGGTTAAAGAAGAGACGGGTGCCGTAGGAACTATCAAGAGTTACATTGGCACAAGTGAATATACCTTTAGAGCCGGAGATGAGCTTATTGATAAGCAGGTTTATTGGTATCTTATGATGGGCGAGAGCTATTATAGCAAGCCGCAGAGAGAAGAATACTTTGTGGATTCCGGATTTTACAAGTTCCATGAAGCCTATCATTTGCTAAGGTTTGCTAATGAGAAGCAGATTTTAGAAGATGCTTATGAGAGATATCATCAGCTTCGTAAGAAGGGATTATGGATCGAGAATCACAGAAATTATATTAAAAAAGAGCAGGAGTAGTCCTGCTTTTTTAACGGAGGATATTATGTTACAGCATTTCTTTATGGAATATTCGAAGATATTTGAGTTTTTAGGTGCGATGTTTGCGTTTTTTCTAACATTTTTGCTATCTAAAGGACTTGATAAGTATCTTCCTGCCGATCAGGGTAGGGAATTTGCCGTTGACGGTGAGAAATCCCGAGGCAAGACAAGAGGTCTTGGTATTGTTTTTGTTTCGGTGTTTATAGTAATTGCACTTATTTTTGGTAAGGTTAGCGTGGAGAGTTCTATCTATCTTGCGCTTATATTCTTAGGTATGATGACAGGTTTCTTAGATGATGCTGCCAAAGTACCATGGGGTGAATATAAAAAAGGCGCCTTAGACCTTATTATCTCGCTACTTATAGCGGTTACATATCTCTACTTTAATTCCAATATTGTTACATTGGCGATATTGGATGTGAGTTTCAAGATTCCTGTTCCGCTTTATGGATTCTTGATCGTGGTTCTTTGCTGGGCGTCAATTAACGTAACCAACTGTACAGACGGAGTTGACAGTTTGTCTGCAACCCTTGCTCTTATTACGCTTACATCTATTTTGATGCTTGATCACAGCACTGTATTTAACAGCATTTTACCAATCTTTATGACGACACTTGTTGCGTATCTTTGGTTTAATGCCAATCCTTCATCACAGCTTATGGGAGATGCAGGTTCAAGAGCGATGGGATTGGTAATCGCGATAGCAATACTTCAGACCAAGATGCCGTTTATGTATCTTACACTTGCCGGAGTTATTATTGTTGACGGTGGAATAGGACTTGTCAAGGTTAGTTTGAAGCGATTTCTTAAGATATCTATTCTTAAGAATACAAGAACTCCGCTTCATGACCACGCAAGAAAGAATCTTGGTTGGTCTAATACACAGGTTGTGATAAGATTTGCTATAATTCAGGTTATGGTGAGTTTAGGAGCTTTGTACCTCAGCATGATTATTTAATCTAAGTATAATGGTTAGTTAGGGTACTCCTAATTAACCATTTATATATTTTAGTCTTGACTTATGACTAAAAATCTGATATATTATCGAATGTTGCTTGCGGATGTGGCGGAATGGCAGACGCAGCAGACTCAAAATCTGCCGGTGGCAACATCGTGAGGGTTCAAGTCCCTCCATCCGCACTATTAAGCGTATCCTTTGTGGATGCGCTTTTTTATTTTTCTAAACTTCCCTAAATATCTACTTTTTTTGCGATTTTTTATAGATTATATCCCTCATTTGTGATACAATGTATTAAATATGGGTTATTGTGCCCTTTTGGAGGTGATTGATGTGAAATGCAGGGAAGCAAGTCCTATGATTTACTCATATCTTAACCATCAATCACTTGGTGACAACCTCGTTCCATTCATCAAGCATATTCAATCATGCCCTGATTGCCATGAAGAGATGGAGATCAGCTATATCATGATTGAGGGTATGAAGAGGCTTGAGCATGGGGACAATATCGCTGTTAACTTTAAGCAGGAGATGGACAACAATCTTAAGTCTCAGCTTAACATCAGAAAGCTCAAAGTACGAACCAAGTTGCAGATGATAATCGTTGGTTTTGTTGTATCTTTGTTTGGTATCATCTTAGGTTTCTTTGAGCAGGAAGCACATGCTGAATACATAGATTCTATGTTGGTTAACAGCCGGGGACAGTATTATTATTACGACAGCACAAGACCATATCTATTTGAGGCAGGCGATTATACACCGACTGCTATCAGAAGGGTTATCAATTATGATGAATGATTATTTGCTTATTATAGACGGATCAAGTCTTTTATCAACTCAATACTATGGTAATCTTCCTAAGGACATACTATATGCCAAGACCGAGGAGGATAGGGAGAAGCTTTATCATAAGCTTATGAAGACTACATCCGGCACATATACTAACGGAATATTCGGGTTCCTTAAGTCTTTGTTTGCAATTATTAAGGATCAGAAGCCTAAGTATTTGGCTGTGTGCTGGGATCTCACAAGGGATACATTTAGAAGAGAGATATATTCTGAATATAAGGGCAATAGGAGTTCAACACCTAAGCCTCTTAAAGAGCAGTTTGAATTATGTCAGAAGGTCCTTGACAAGATGGGCATTAAGCAGTTTGCTTCAATGACTTATGAGGCAGATGACTATGCGGGTTCGATTTCAAGTAAGTTTGAGTCGGATGTGCCGATTGTCATTATGACTAAGGACAGAGATTATCTACAGTTGGTAGATGACAATATCTCCCTTTGGATGATGAGTAGCAGTAAGAGTAAAGTCTTAGATTTTTACAAGAACCACAATGTTAAGAGAGAAGACTATATCGTTCCTGAACAGGCTATGTATCTTACTCCCGAACTTGTTAAGGAGGAATATGGATACACTCCTGACAAGACTGTTATGGTCAAGTCCTTAGCAGGCGATTCATCAGATAACATCCCCGGTGTCAAGGGAATCGGTGACAAGATTGCAGTTAAGCTTGCCAACATTTACGACAGTACCAAGGATTTGTATGATTCCATAAGAGACCTTGATAATGCAGGTATAGAAGCACTTAAGAAGGAACTTAAGGACAAGTATGATTTGTCTCGTGCGCCATTTAAGGCACTTCTTTATGCGGGAGATGACGATAATCTTTCGGGTGAAGAGGCTGCAATGCTTTCATATAAGCTTGCAACAATCAAGAGAGATGTTCCGATTGACGAGTCTTTAGATGATTTGTCACTCAATCTAACGAGAACCGGAATTGATGAAGTGTTTAACGAGTTAGAGATTCATTCGCTGTCAGTTGATGGAATTGAAGCTTCGTATTTTGGCGAAGAAGAGGTTAATACTGACATAGAAGTTGAGACAATTGTCTTAAATGCTAACGATATTGATGAGTATGTAACTAAAGCCAATGAATCTGACAAGGTTTCGATATATATTGATATTGCCAATGTTGAAACTAAGGCTACCGTAAAGCAATTGTCATTTGACGATCTATTGTCGGGTGCAGCCTCTAAATCAGACAAGGTTATTGATGATAATCCGCTTTCATGCAGGAATTATTATATTGCGAACCTTTCATTTGCATATGAAGATGATAGAGTCTATGTAATTGAGGCTGACGATAGTAATAAGACAAGCGTTTATGACGCGTTTTATAAGCTTTTTACCAAGAGTAAGAAGGTTATCTGTTATGATATCAAGTCGATTATAAGACTTCTTGATGAAGATACAAGAAACAGTCTTTTGATTGATATTATAGATTCGGAGTATGCAAAATATGTTGATGTTATGCTTTATGCGTATCTTATCAATCCGTTAAAGAGCAGTTATCCGTATTCTGAGATTTTATATGATCATATGTCTAAGGCTCAGGGATATGATGAGGCGTTAAGTTTATATATGCTCTCTGATGCTATAGAGGATGAGCTCAAGTCTTACGGGATGGATAAGCTCTATAAAGATATTGAGCTTCCGACTGCATTTGTCTTATATGACATGGAATATCAGGGAGTTATCGTTGATAAGCAGGCGCTCAATGAATATGGGGACTCGTTGACAGCAGGAATTGCCGAATTAGAGCAGAATATATATAAGGCGTGTGGGCACGAGTTTAATATTTTATCTCCTAAGCAGCTTGGAGTTGTGCTTTTTGAGGAGCTTAAGCTCCCGGCACTAAAGAAGACCAAGACCGGTTATTCGACCAACGCCGAGGTTTTAGAGAAACTTAAGGATGAGTCGCCGGTTGTTGAAGATATATTAGAATACAGGAAGTTGACCAAGCTTCACTCTACTTATGCTGTGGGGCTTAGCGCGTTTATAGCTGATGATGGAAGGATTCATGGACATTTTAATCAGGCCGTTACGGCGACAGGTCGTATTAGCTCAACAGATCCTAATCTTCAGAATATACCTATGCGTACCGAACTTGGAAGGGCAATCAGAAAAGTATTCCTTCCGAAGAAGGGTGCTAAGTTTGTAGATGCAGATTATTCGCAGATTGAGCTTAGAATCCTTGCTCATGTTTCAGGTGATGAGCATCTTATCAATGCTTACAAGGAAGGCAGGGATATTCACCAGGATACTGCATCTAAGGTGTTTAACATTCCTTACGATGAAGTGAGAGATAACGACAGACGCAATGCCAAAGCGGTTAATTTTGGAATTGTTTATGGTATAAGTGCTCATGGACTTTCTGAGGATCTTAAGATTAGCAGAAGTCAGGCTAAAGATTATATCGAACAGTATTATGCAACCTATCCTAAGATTAAGGAATACCTTGACAGAGAAGTTAGTGAAGGCTACGACAGCGGCATGGTTAAGACTGTGTATGGAAGGATAAGACCTATACCTGAACTTAAGTCATCTAACTTTAATATGCGTAACTTTGGCGAGCGTGTTGCAATGAATTCACCTATTCAGGGTACAGCGGCAGATATTATGAAGCTTGCAATGGTTAGGACAGCTAAGGGAATATTAGATAATCATCTAAAGTCAAGAATGGTTCTTACGATTCATGATGAGATAGTTATTGAGGCTTATGATGACGAGATTGACATTGTTAAATCTGTCCTGAGCGACGCCATGAGTAAAGCGGCAAGTCTTAGTGTTGATTTGGATATCAGTATGTCGGTTGGCGATACATGGTATGAGGCTAAGTAGGGAGATTTGGTAATGGTTATTGGAATTACAGGCGGGATTGGCGCCGGCAAGTCGACTGTTATGAATTACATGAAGGAGCATTTTGATTGCTTTATCATAATGGCTGATGATGTTGCAAGAGATCTTCAGATGAAGGGTGAAGAGGCGTATAAAGAGATTGTTGACTGGCTTGGAGAAGAAGCTTTGCTTCCTGATTTGGAGCTTAACAGAGCTTATATAGCAGATTATGTATTTGAAGATTCCGAAAGGATAGATAAGCTTAATTCGATTGTACATCCTAAGGTTAGGGAGCGTATCGTCAAGCTGATAAACGATAACATTTCTAAGTATAAGCATATTGCGTTAGAGGCGGCACTGCTTGTTGAGCAGCATTATGAGGATGTTTATGATGAACTCTGGTATGTGCACACGCCTAAAGATATAAGGATTAAGAGGCTTATGAGTGACAGGGGATACTCATATGAGAAGTGCCTTTCGATTATTTCTAAGCAGCTTGATGACGATTCTTACAAGGAAGCTGCTGATTATGTGATAATTAATGACGGAGATTTTAATAATTTATACACTCAACTTAAGAGTAAGTTAGTGTAGAGTTTATATAGTTATTACTAACGGAGGATACGATTATGTCTATGACATATAACGGACACGAGATTGTTTTTGGATTAGATATTGGAACAAGAAGTATTGTCGGAACTGTCGGATTTAAAGACGCAAGAAATCGTTTCAAGGTTATTGCTCAGGAAGAGAAGTTTCATGATACAAGGGCAATGCTTGACGGACAGATTCACGATATCGTAAGAGTAGCCGAGACTATTGAATATGTCAAAGAGAAATTAGAGAAGAAGCTTGATATGGAACTTACGGAAGTATGTATTGCTGCCGCAGGTCGTGTGTTAAAGACCGCAGTCGGAACGGCAGAACTTGACCTTCCTGATGATTCCGTTGTGAATGATGAGATGGTATATTCGGTTGATATGCTTGGAGTTGAGAAGGCAAATGACCTTATTCAGGCAGAGAATAACGGAGAAGTTAAGTTTTTCTGTGTCGGTTATACTGTTGTAAGATATTTTCTTAATGGATTTGCAATCGGTAATCTTATAGGGCATAAGGCACATAAGATTGGTGCCGAGGTGCTTGCAACATTTTTACCTGAAGACGTTGTTGACGGACTTTATGCTTCTGTCGGAGAGGCGGGATTGCAGGTTGTCAATCTTACATTGGAGCCTATTGCTGCGATGAATGTAGCGATTCCTGAACAGTACAGACTTCTTAATCTTGCTTTGGTGGATGTTGGAGCAGGAACTTCGGATATATGTATTACCAAGGATGGAACCATAGTTGCATACGGAATGATTCCATTTGCGGGAGATAAATTAACAGAAGTACTTGTGCAGAAGTATCTTGTAGATTTTGCTACTGCAGAGAAGATAAAGATGATGCCACAGTCTAAGAAGACTATGACATACTCAGATATTATGGGTGTTAAGCAGAAGATGACTCATGAGATGCTCAACGCTGACTTAGAGCCTGAGATTGAGAATATGACTAAGCTTATCTCTGATAAGATTGTTGAACTTAACGGCGGCAAGCCTGTAAGTGCTGTATTTGTTGTCGGTGGTGGCGGTAAGGTGGCAGGATTTACATCTGCACTTGCTAAGTCGCTTGATTTGGTTGACTCAAGGGTTGCTTTAAGAGGCGAAGAAGTCATGGGCAATATAGATATGGCTGATGAGAGCATCAAGAAGGACAGCCTTTATGTTACGCCTATTGGTATCTGTATCAATTATTACGAGAAGAAGAATAACTTTATATATGTCACTGTTAACGGAGAGAGGATTAAGCTTTATAACAATAATAAGCTTACTGTTATGGACGCTGCAGCTGCAGTCGGATATCCTAATGAGAATCTGTTCCCTAAGAGGGGCGGAGATCTTAATTACACTGTTAACGGTAAGGCGCGTATCAAGCGCGGTGAGAGAGGCGAGGCCGCAACCATAAGGCTTAACGGCAAGGAAGTCAATATGACTACCATGATTGATCAGAATGATAAGATCCTTATCTCTGAATCAACTTCAGGAGATGATGCGTACCTTGAAGTCGGACATATTCCTGAATTTAAGGAAGCTATGCACTTTATGGTTAACGGAGTTGAGATTACCTGTCCTAGATATGTTATGGTCAACGGTGAAATTAAGTCTGAATACTACCAGATTCATGATAAAGATCAGATTGTAATTCTTGATTATTACACTGTTGAGCAGTTGCTGTTGTTCCTTGATTTATCCAAGGATGTATCATTTTACATCAATCATGAGAAGGCTGCCAAGACAGATAGAATATATGACAGATATATGATTAACTGGGCTGATACCAAAGAAGAGTTAGAGGCTCTTGAGAAGGAGACTGAAGGTAAGTACGGAATGTATGGAGCCGGTAATGCACCTTCTGAAGAAACATTAGATGAAGATGATATGTTAGATAATAAGCCGGAAGAAGTTGCTGATTCTTTTGAGGAAGAAGGGGAATCTGAAGAATCTGCTCCTAAGAAATCGGCTAAGAAGTCTAAGAAGAAAGACGCTAAACCAGTAAGTATCACTATTACGGTCAATGATGAGACTGTAGTATTAAATGGTAAAGCAAGTTATACATTTGTAGATATACTTGATGTATATCCTTTTGATCTCTCTGCGATGGGTGGAAGTTCGCTTGCCACAACACTTAACGGGATTAATGTAGATTTTACTAATCCGATATATGAGGGGGATGTCGCGAAGATTTATTGGAACGACTAGGAGGTGTTAATATGAACACAGATCTTCTGAAGAAGAAATTGCATAAGGACTCTGATGGGTATCAGGATGCATTTGACGCTTTCGAAGCATTTAAAAAAGAAAATGGAATGCAAGGCGATGAACATGGTTCATCGGATAAATCTTCTTCTGATGCTGATTCGGGACAGCTTGATGTTCAGGAACTTGGAATGGTCAACAGGTTCAAGGCACAGAAAAAGCATTTTGTATGGCATTTTGTAATTTTAATACTGATGGCTGTACTTGTTATATATAGGGCGAGCATTGCCTCTTATAACGTGTCGGCAGTTAATTGGGTATGTTTTATATTCTTCTTTGTTATTCAGTATGTGGATCATTACTTTTCCAAGAAGAAATACAATCACAATGGAGCATTACTTCAGACTGTTAAGATAGCCAGTCTTGTGTCTGTTGTTTTGGTTATGGGTAGTTTTGATTTTGAGGGAGTAATGTCTGCGGTATGCAGCCTTTTATATGTTGTATTGGTATTGGAATATCTTGAATGTGTGGATATTACAAGTAGCGAAATCAAAGACAGGGTTGCAGTGTTAACCTCGGCAATATATATTGCCGGTTGTATAGTAATGTCGCTTATTATCGGACATAAGGTTAATTTTGTTGATTACGCTATGTTTATAATAACTGCCGGCGTTTTGGTATTTTATCTTGTTCAACAGGTGTATAATCATATAGATCAGTTTGTCGGATACATCATAACACTCAATCAGAGAAATACAGAGCTTACTTCAGCCAATTCTTCAATCAACGATCAGAGTCGTAAGATTAAAGAGGCTGTCGACTTGCTTGGAGTACAGAAGATAGAGCTTTCTAAGGCTTATGAGACTATCTCAAGACATTCATCAGAGATGGAGCTCAACAATGAGATTCTTAATATTATCACTGAGCAGAAGGATATGGTTAAGTTCACTAAGCAGATTACAGAGACTATATCATATGGTGTAGATAAAGTTAAGATATGCGGTCTGTTTATTGACGGAGCTATGAATTCACCGGTATTTCCTTTGGCAAATGTTTGTGTTCCCGGTGATAAGGATAAAGACGTTAAAGAGAAACTGATTTCTAAAGCGAGTGACATCTTAGCTGATATTCACAATTTTGACTCTGTTTATGCCGTTGACATCGGCGATATTCCAAGCCCTTACAGTGATGTATGTAATGCAGGCGTTAAGGCGCTTATGAGGATTCAGATTCAGATTGAAGGAAGCATGTGTGGTGGAATTATTATCGGAGTTGATGATATTAAGTACTTCGATGAAGATACCAAGAATTTCTACCTGAATATTGCCACACAGATTGGTATCGGTGTCAATAACTCCAACCTTTACGCAACGATGGAGAATCTTGCAACCAAGGATGGACTTACAGGCATATATAACAGACGACATTTTAATAAGCTGTTTAATGATTATGTTACTGATGCTATGGATAATCGTTATCCGATTGCTGCAGCATTGTTTGATATTGATAAGTTCAAAAATGTCAACGATACTTACGGACATAGCTTTGGTGACTTAGTGATTGTGACTGTTGCTCATATAGCAGACGAAGTGGTAAGAGCGCATGGCGGTATATTAGGCCGTTATGGTGGTGAGGAGTTCATCATGGCATTTCTCAATATGAAATCAGATGAGCTCATGCCGATAGTTACAGAGATACATGAGAAGATCAAAGCGGTTGAGCTTGATCACAATGGTGAGACGGTTAAGGTTAATGTTAGTATCGGTGTTACCGATTATCCTAACATTTGCGCTAATCCTGCAGAGCTCCTTAATCATGCTGATTCAGCTATGTACTATTCTAAGCAGCATGGTAGAGGAAGAATTACCTTAGACAGCGATGAGGTACGCAAGGAGGTTATAATGTAATCATGCATATACTTAATATCGCGAGCGGGAGTAGTGGTAATTGTACTTATGTGGGCAATGGTAATGCACATTATCTTGTAGATTGTGGAATAAGCTGTAAGAAAGTTATAGCGGGTCTCAAGAAGATCAACTTGACTCTTGATGATATAACAGCAATTCTTATTTCGCATGAGCATATAGATCACATCAAGGGACTGGGAGTTATCTTAAGAAAGAAGAGTATTCCTGTTTTGGCAACTAAGGGAACCATAGATGCCATGCTTTATTCGGGCTCTTTAGGCAAAGTCAATGATAAGCTTTTTATGCCGATAGAGACGGATTGCAATTACAGCATGGATCCATATTCCGACAATCCTGATGATGCAGGTTATATAAGGTTTATTCCTATTTCTCATGATGCCAAAGAGCCGGTGTGCTTTGTATTTGGCACCAAGACATCTAAGGCTGTCATAGCGACTGACCTTGGAGTTTATGATAAGAGACTTGTCAAATGTCTTAAGAATTCGGACTATTACCTGATTGAGAGCAATCACGATGTTAGGATGCTTGAGGCCAATCCTAGATATAATTACAACCTTAAGAGACGTATATTAGGAGAGGGTGGGCATTTGTCCAACGAGCAGGCAGGTGAGTTCATGATTGAGCTTACCGACAATGGCAAGTTTTTGCCTAAGCACATTGTGTTAGGGCATTTATCAAAAGATAATAATATTCCTGAGGCTGCTCTGCAGTCTATGAAGAATATTTTAAACGCTGCTAAGATTGATATAAGCGGCGTTAACATTTTCACAGCGCTTAGAGATGAGCCAAGTGAAGATGTATATATATAAATTTTAGGAGGCAATTAAAATGCACAAGGTAATAATAACGGTTTTAGGTAAGGATACGGTAGGTATTTTGGCGAAGGTATGTACATACTTAGCCAACAATAAGGTTAATATATTAGATATTTCACAGACTATTGTAGACGGGTATTTTAACATGATGATGGTTGCTGACATTAATGAAGCACCTAAGGATTTTCATATAATAGCTGATGAGCTTGCTCAGATCGGAGATGAGATCGGGGTTGATATTAGAGCTCAGAAAGCAGCTATATTTGATAAGATGCACAGAATATAATCGGTAAAGGAAGGACAATCATGTTAGATATCAGAGAGGTCATTGAGACCAATAAGATGATTATGGAGAACAACTTAGATGTCAGGACTATTACTATGGGTATTAGTCTTATTGACTGTAAGGGTTCTACTGTTGAAGAGGTTTGCGACAAGATTTATGAGCGCATAACAACTAAGGCCGGCAATTTAGTTAAGGTTGGTCAGGACATTGAGAAGGAACTTGGTATTCCTATCGTTAACAAGAGAATTTCTATTACACCTATTTCGCTTGTTGGAGCCGGAGTTTGCAAGACTATCGACGATTTCGTTACCATTTGCAAGACTCTTGATAAGGCTGCAATAGAGGTTGGTGTTAACTTCATAGGCGGATACTCAGCACTTGTATCTAAAGGTATGACAGAAGCTGATGAGCTTTTAATCCGCTCAATTCCAAAAGCTTTAGCAGAGACAGAGAGAATATGTAGTTCAGTTGTAGTCGGCTCTACCAAGACAGGTATCAATATGGATGCCGTAAGACTTATGGGAGAGGTTATCAAAGAGGCTGCAGAGTTAACCAAAGATAATGACAGCTTAGGTTGCGCTAAGCTTGTTGTTCTTTGCAATGCTCCTGATGATAATCCATTCATGGCCGGTGCGTTTCATGGTGTTACCGAGGCTGATGCGATTATTAATGTCGGCGTAAGCGGACCGGGTGTTGTTAAGTCAGCTATTTCTCACGTTAAGGGAGAAAGCTTTGAGGTACTCTGTGAGACTATCAAGAAGACTGCATTTAAGATTACAAGAGTTGGACAGTTGGTTGCACAGGAAGCAAGCAAGAGACTTAATGTGCCATTTGGAATTATTGATTTATCACTTGCACCTACTCCGGCAGTCGGAGACAGTGTAGGAGAGGTATTAGAGGAGATTGGTCTTGAGTATGCGGGAGCTCCGGGTACAACCGCTGCCTTAGCACTTTTGAATGACCAGGTTAAGAAGGGTGGAATCATGGCTTCTTCTTATGTTGGTGGATTGTCAGGTGCGTTTATCCCTGTGTCTGAGGACCAGAGAATGATTGACGCTGCAGAGTGCGGCGCGCTTACAATCGAGAAACTTGAGGCTATGACATGTGTATGTTCAGTCGGACTTGATATGATTGCAATTCCGGGTGATACCAAGGCTACAACAATCTCAGGTATTATAGCTGACGAGATGGCACTTGGTATGGTTAACCAGAAGACTACCGCAGTTCGTATTATTCCGGTTATCGGCAAGGGTGTCGGTGAGCAGGCTGTATTTGGTGGTTTGCTTGGATTTGCACCTATTATGCCGGTTAATCAGTACTCATGTGATGAATTTATTGCCAGAAAAGGAAGAATTCCTGCGCCTATTCATAGTTTCAAAAACTAGGGGGAAATGTAATGAGTGTTACAAGTGGGCTTGAACCCGCAAAGGTTTTTAAATATTTTGAAGAGATTGCAGCTATACCGCACGGCAGTTACAACGTTAAGGCGATAAGCGATTATCTTTATTCATTTGCAAATGAAAGAGGATATGAAGTTGTTCAGGACGAGGAACTTAACATATTGATTAATGCGCCGGGAACTAAAGGACTTGAAGATGCTCCCACTGTTATTATACAGGGGCATATGGACATGGTGTGTGCCAAGAATCCTGATGTTGAATTCGACTTTGTTAATGACGGACTTAAACTTAAAGTAGAAGGTGATGATTTAACTGCATCGGGAACTACTTTAGGTGGAGATGACGGAATTGCTGTTGCGTACGCTTTAGCAATATTAGATGACGATCAAATCACGCATCCGCCTTTACAGGTGCTGATTACAACGCAAGAAGAAGTCGGCATGGACGGGGCGCATGCATTTGACATAAGTAAGTTAAATGGCAAGTATTTTATCAATATTGATTCTGAGGAGGAAGGCATTGTTTATACTTCCTGCGCAGGAGGAATCAATCTTGATGCTTCATACAAGCTGATGTATGAGGATCTTTTAGAGGAAGATTATGTCAATTATGACATTGATATTCATGGATTGCTCGGAGGTCATTCAGGCGCTGAGATTCATATGGGAAGAGCTAATGCCTGTGTATTGATAGGCCAGCTTTTGTACGTGTTTAGCGGTGCCGGTGTGCCTTATCAGCTCTTAGAGATATCGGGCGGTGAGAAATATAACGCTATTCCAACATCTGCACACGCAACCATAAGAATCAAGGAGAGTCAGTTAGAGTCTATCAATATCGTCATGAAGGATTTTGTGACCAGGGTTGCTCAGGAATTTGCAGAGAGAGAGCCTAATATCCTTGTTGATATGACGAGGTCTGACAAGGTGTTTGACAAGGCGATATATGAATACACCAAGCTTTCGCTGGTTGCTGCACTTGCTCATGTCAGTGACGGTGTGTGCAGGATGAGTGAAGATATAGAAGGTTTGGTTGAGACTTCATCTAATCTTGGTATTATTGATATGGATGACAAGGGTATCAATCTTCATTTTCTTCTTAGAAGCAGTAAGGACAGCGAGCTTGATGAGCTTGTAAGCGTCATTATCTTTGTGCTAAGAAAAGGCGTATATACTCATGTTGATGACTATTCCGTTGAGGAAGGTCTTAAGGTTATGCCTTATATTGAGACTTCGGGAAGATATCCGGGATGGTCATATAAGAAAGATTCTAAGCTCCGTGAGCTTACACTTAAGGTTTATAAAGAGCAATACGGTAAGGACATGAAGGCAATGGGCATTCACGCAGGTCTTGAGTGCGGTATATTTGCCGATAAGGGTGATTTTGATATCATTTCCATTGGGCCTGATATTTTGGATATTCATACACCTAGGGAGACTTTAAAGATTGCTTCAACCAAGAGGACTTACGAGCTTTTACTTGGAATTTTAGAGAGAGCTAATGAGCTTAAATGATAGGAGAGCGTTATGCTTAGAGTTATTGCAGGTGACAAGAGAAGGCTTCAGCTTAAGTCACTAGAGGGTAAAGATACGAGGCCGACTCTTGATAGAATAAAAGAGACTGTATTTAATATGATTCAGTCTGATATTAATGGTTCTGTGTTCGTTGACTTGTTTAGCGGAACCGGGCAGATTGGCATTGAGGCTTTATCACGAGGTGCTAAATACGCATATCTTGTTGAACTTAACAAGAAAGCGTGTGATGTAATCAAGTATAACCTTATTCACACCAAGCTAGATGATAAGGCAAATGTTATGCAGTCCGATGTATTAACCGCTATCAGAAGATTGTCAGATCAGGGGGTAGTTGCAGATTTCATATACATTGATCCGCCTTACAAAGGTGAGTTTGATGAGAAGGTGCTAGATTGCCTCGATTCATCTAGCCTTATGGGTGAGGATACATTAGTTATCGTGGAAGCTTCACTAGATACTGATTTTTCATTTGTCGAAAACAGCAATCTTACAGTTGAGAAGATTAAGGAATACAAAACCAATAAACATTTATTTATAAAGAGGACAGTGTGATGAAGAAAGCTATTTATCCGGGTTCTTTTGATCCGGTTACTGTCGGACATATGGATCTTATTATGAGATCGGCTAAGATGTTTGACGAGTTGGTTGTTGGAGTTTTAGATAATTATCGTAAGCAGTGTGCATTTTCTGTTGAAGAGAGAGTAGAGATGCTTGAAGTGCTTACCAAGGATGTTCCTAATATTAAGATCAAAGCATTTTCGGGACTGCTGGTTGATTTTGCCAAACAGGAGGATGCTCACATAATAGTAAGAGGATTAAGGGCTATTACCGATTTTGAGTATGAGCTTCAGATGGCTCAGACCAACAGACAGATAGATGGAGGCATAGACACCGTGTTTTTGACAGCGAGTGCTGAGTACTCTTATGTGAGCTCATCTGCTGTCAGAGAATTGGCTTTATTTGGTGGCGATTACAGCGGTTTTGTGCCGTGTGAGATCATGCCTTACATCAAAAAAGGGTTTGACGGTTCGCGATAACAATGGTAGTATTGTTATGAATGTAAATAATTATTTGCGAGAAAGAAGAGGGTAGTTATGGCTAAACGTAATATTGACGATTTGTTTGATGATTTAGAGGATTTTATCGGGAGCTGTAAACAGCAGAAGCTCTCAAGTAACAGAATTATAGTACCTCGTGATGAACTTCTCAACCAGATTAGAGAGATTCAGATGAAGATACCTAGTGAGGTTGAACATAGTAACAAGGTTATGGAGAATCGCGACATGATTCTCTCTGAGGCAAGACGCAAGGCTGACGCAATCGTAGCCGAGGCTAACAACGAGGCTATGCGCCGCGTTAATGATACAGAGATTATGAATATGGCTACCGAGCAGGCGAGAGCGCTTATTGAGCAGGCTCAGATGAAGGCTATGGAGATTGAGAATCAGGCCAATGAAGAGGCTAACTTTTTAAGATATTCAGCTCTCAATTACACTAACAACGTAATGACAGACCTTGCAGGCTTTACAACCCAGCTTTTAGAGGAAGAGAAGCAGAAGTATGAGATACTTCTTCAGACCCTTTCTGATGAATATGATACTATCGAGACCAACAGACAGCAGATTGTTGCACAGCTTCAGTCAAGTGAGGCTCCTAAGGGAGACGGTAGCAACAATATCACTCGTAAAGAGATGTCTGATGTTGAGAGAATGCACCGTGAGACCAGAGCTATGAACAGTGCAAGACGTGCCAAGGAATCAGTAGAGCAGCGTCAGGCAGAGACTATTAAGCCTGAGATTAAGGTTAAGTCAATCAGTGAGCCTAGCGTACCTCGTCAGACTGTTGCTGTTCAGACTCCTGAACCTCAGTATGCTGAACCACAGCCTGAATATGTAAGTCAGCCACAACCACAGGTGCAGGTTAGAGAAGAAAGAACCACACCTGATGTTATGAGAGAGCAGGCACCACCTGCATATCTTAACTATCAAGACAGTCTTCCTATAGATGATGAGCTTGATGAATTAGATGAGATATTTTTAGATCAGTAAAAGTAATGCGCACCTTACGGTGCGCATTGTTTTATATAATAACCATCCCCTGTGCGTAATCGTCTTTGATAAAATCATACGGATACTTCTGGATAGATATAAGTCTGTATAACTCATGTGCCATGAGGTCCTCATCAAGAACCTGCTGCTGATAATCTGTAAAATCATCGGTATCATCAGCAATCTTCTGAACGATAGGAACTGTGGCGTGATCATGTATCTCTCTTAAGATGTTGTCGGAATCTCTTCTGAATCCTAATATTCTTATGTATGGAGCATAGTCTTCGATGTGGTCGCATTTATCAATTGAAGGAAGACCTAACATGTATCTAAAGAGCATGCGGCTTATTCTTGTTCTTGTGACGCTCTTGTTCTCCATAACATCGATCAAATCAGTAAGGCTCTTGTCGTAACTATAAAGATGCAAGAATCTCTTAAAGATATCGTCACCGTAATCCTTCTGCCTGCTCCAGTGCCTTATTCCAAAAGCCTGAGTGAAATCATCGATATATATACCGTGTTTTTTGGTTCTAAACATCTCTTCACGAATCTTGTGAGCGCTTACTTCGTCTTCGCGCTTAATAGGGCGCATTGTAATATCTGAATTGAAGTGAGCGATTGCTTTACCGTACTCAAGAGCCAGGATATTGTTAGGAGAGCTATATAACTCCTCCGGAATATCAGCTATTGATTCTCTGATTGCTTTGGCCCTTGCAGCAGGGAAAGAAACGCCGTTCTTTAATTCATTTCTCAAAGTTATTCTGTAATCTTCAGGTTCGTCAACCAAATGCTGACAGAGTCTGAAAAATGTTGCCTCGTCGTAGAGTTCTTCAACTCCGAAGATTAATTCATCTACGATTCCGGTTCTGTCTAAAAGGGCAATGCCGCTTCTAGCAAAGCTCTCAGCGCTTGAAAGAGAGAACACTGTAGGCATCTCTATTACAACATCTGCGCCGGCTTCAAGTGCCTGCTTGGTGCGAAGAAACTTATCGTATATTGCCGGTTCTCCTCTTTGAACAAAGTTGCCCGATAAGACAACTATCAATCCGTCGTCTTTATCACGATTCTCCAAGGCTTTATTAAATATAATCTTGTGCCCATCATGCATTGGATTGAGCTCAGCGATTATTCCCGTTACCTTCATAATATTATATCCTCCGTATTCCTCTTGTGATACGTTAAAACAGTCTAACATTTATATTTTACTATTTTTTTCAATAATTAACAAGTATTAATATGTATATTTTGTACAAATCGCACCTCAAAAAATACAATAATTTTGTAATTTTGACTTGTTTCAAACCGTACATAGTTTTATAATTGAAAATGATGTTTGATACTGAAAGGAGATTCGCTATGAGATTTATTGATGATATCAAAGAGAGAGCAAGACGAGACAAGATGAATATTGTTTTGCCGGAGACCAATGATCCAAGAACTATTATTGCGGCACACAAGATTATCAAGGAAGACATTGCTACTGTTACCTTGATCGGTGACAAGAACAGAATCTTAGAGAATGCCAAGTCTAACAGATTAGAAGTTGAGAAGGCCAACTTTATCGAGCCGGATGAATTCGAGATGCTTGATGAATATGTAGAGAAGTTTGTTGAGATTAGAAAGAAGCACGGTGTTACACCGGAGCAGGCAAGACATATCTTGCTTTCTAATTACTTATATTTTGGATGTATGATGGTTAAGATGGGAGCTGCTGACGGAATGGTTGCAGGAGCTTGTCACAGTTCTGCTGATGTTCTTCGTTCTGCTTTACAGGTTCTTAAGACGAGACCGGGAACTAAGCTCGTTTCTGCATTTTTCTTGATGGAGATACCTGATTGCCAGTATGGTTCTAACGGTACATTTGTATTTGCGGATGCAGGACTTAATCAGAATCCTAATCCTGAGGAGTTGGCAGCAATTGCTGCAAGCTCAGCTCAATCATTTGCAACACTTGTTAAGAAGGAGCCTATTGTGGCCATGATTTCGCACTCTACTAAGGGAAGTGCAAGTCATCCTGATGTAGATAAGGTTGTTGAGGCAACAAGGATTGCCAAGGAAGAGAATCCGGATCTTTTAGTAGATGGAGAGTTTCAGGTTGATGCAGCTATCGTTCCAGAGGTTGCAAGACTTAAAGCTCCTGAGAGTAAGATTGCAGGTAGAGCTAACGTACTTGTATTTCCTGATCTTGACTGTGGTAACAATGGATATAAGCTTGTTCAGAGACTTGCTAAGGCAGATGCTTATGGTCCTATTACACAAGGACTTGCAGCTCCTGTCAACGATCTTTCAAGAGGCTGTATAGCTGATGATATTGTCGGTGTTGTTGCAATAACAGCGGTACAGGCTCAGCAGCTTAAGAAAGATAAGGCCAAGAGAGAGGCTCTTAACAGCAATGTTACATATAATAATTCCAAGTACGAGATTTAGGAGGACATAATGAAAGTATTAGTTATTAATTGTGGTAGTTCATCTTTAAAATACCAGCTTATTGATTCTGACAGTGAAGAAGTTATTGCTAAGGGACTTTGTGAGCGTATTACTATTGAGGGCAGCATGCTTACTCATCAGGTTCCTGGTAAAGACAAGGTAGAGGTTAAGTCGCCTATGCCAGACCACAAGGCTGCTGTTTCAATGGTTCTTGATATGCTTACAAGCAGTGAGCATGGTGTGATTAGCGATTTGTCTGAGATTGGAGCTGTTGGACACAGAGTTGTTCATGGCGGAGAGAAGTTCGCTAAGTCTGTTGTTATTAACGATGATGTTATCAGTGCTATTGCTGAGTGTAATGACCTTGCACCTTTGCACAATCCTGCCAATCTTATCGGTATTGAAGCGTGTAAGGCATGTATGCCTAATGTACCTATGGTTGCTGTATTTGATACTGCATTTCATCAGACAATGCCTAAGAAAGCTTATCTTTACGGTCTCCCATATGAGTATTATGAGGATTACAAGGTTAGAAGATACGGATTCCACGGAACTTCGCACAGCTTTGTAAGCAAGAGATGTATTGAACTTCTTAAACTTGATCCTAAGAACAGCAAGGTTATTGTTTGTCATTTGGGCAACGGAGCAAGTATCAGTGCAGTTCTTAACGGAGAGTCAGTTGACACAAGTATGGGTCTTACTCCTTTAGAGGGACTTATTATGGGTACTCGCTCAGGTGATATTGATCCTGCTATTATGGAATTTCTTGCTAACAAGTTAAATGTTGGAATTCCTGAGATTATGAATATACTTAATAAGAAGAGCGGTGTTGCAGGACTTTCTAAGATTGGTAGTGACTTTAGAGATTTAGGTGCCGCTGCCGACAAGGGAGATGAGCTTGCTATTACAACTCTTGATACATATTCATACAGAGTTGCCAAGTACATCGGTGCTTATGCTGCTGCAATGAATGGTGTTGACGCTATCTGCTTTACCGCAGGTATAGGAGAGAACAATACAACCGTAAGGAATAAGGTTTCTGAGTATTTAGGATATCTTGGAGTTATTATGGATGAGTCTAAGAGAGATTTCAGAGGAGAGGAAGGAGAGCTTACTGCTCCTGATTCTAAAGTTAAGGTTATGCTCATTCCAACCAACGAGGAACTTGCTATCGCAAGAGAGACTGTAGCGCTTGTATAATGCTTTGTTAACATTTCCTTAAAAATCTTGTTGACAAAGGATATGTAGATATGTATAATGGGAAAAGTGTGGTAAAGTTATGGTTATTAAACTTAACGACATAATGTCTGTACCTGACAAGACAATTGAAGAGGATGTAGCCCTTACATTTGACAGCATACCTGTTAGAGGTTTTGATTGCTCGATTGTGGAGGCGACGCCGTTTCATTTATCTTTGACCAATCTCAATGAAGACAAATGTCACATCAAGGGCAGTATGAGCATGAAGCTTGCAGTACCTTGTGACAGATGTTTGACGGATGTCATAAGAGATATTGAGATTGATTATGATGAAGTCTTTAATGTCAGTGATGCAGAGGACAATCATGATTTAGATGATGTAAGTTACATCAGAGAGTATCAACTGGATCTTAAGATGCTTATCTATGAAGAGGTAACATTAAGCTTACCGATGAAGATTCTATGTAAGGAAGATTGCCTTGGAATCTGCCCGGTATGTGGTAAGAACCGTAATGTTGAAGCTTGCGGTTGTAATCAGTCGGTGCCTGATCCAAGGATGGCGGATGCTCTTGATATGATAAACGATTTTTTTAAGGAGGTGTAATCATGTCAATCTGTCCAAAGAATAAATCTTCTAAAGCAAGAAGAGATAAGAGAAGAGCTAACTGGAAGATGAGTGCTCCTACTCTTGTTAAGTGCAGCAACTGTGGAGAGTTAATGCTTCCACACCGCGTGTGTAAGGCTTGCGGATGCTACAACAAGAAGGAGATTGTTAAGGCTAGCGCTAACTAAAAAACTTAAAAAACTTATTTCCGCCCATAGGGCGGATTTTTTTTGCTTTTTTTTATATTTTGGTGTATATTATAAGTTGTGTCTTTATGTTTTGTTTTAACGGAGGTATTTTATGAGCGAGTTTATTACGGTTGCTATTGATGGAATGGGCGGAGATAACGGCGCACCTGAGATGGTTAAGGGTGCAGTCAACGCTGTTAATGATCATGATGGCGTGAAAGTTATCATTTGCGGAGATGAAGATACTATTAATACAGAGCTTGCCAAGTATGAATATATAAAGGACAGAATCGAGGTTGTCCACACTACCGAGGAGGTAGAGGTTGACGCTTCGCCTGTTATGGAGATTAGACAGAAGAAGGATTCTTCAATGGTTGTTGCGATGAAGCTTGTTAAAGAGGGCAAGGCATCGGGATTTGTTTCTGCCGGAAGTTCAGGCGCAATCTTGGTTGGTGGTCAGTTGATCGTCGGTCGTATGAAAGGTATTCAGCGTGCTCCTTTGGCGCCGTTGGTTCCTAATACAGAGGGAATCGCTCTTTTAGTTGATGCCGGAGCCAATATGGACGCTAAGCCTGAGCATTTGGTTCAGTATGCAGTTATGGGTTCTATCTATATGGAGAAGATTGTCGGTATTAAGAATCCGAGAGTCGGTATTGTCAATGTCGGTGTTGAGGAACATAAAGGCAACAAGCTTGTTAAGGATACATATCCGATGCTTAAAGAGCTTGATGGAATTAACTTTATAGGTAGTGTTGAGCCTAGAGAAATACCTCATGGTGCGTGTGACGTTATCGTATGTGATGCATTTGTCGGCAATGCGCTCTTAAAGGTTCAGGAGGGCCTTGCTTCTGCTCTTGTGCATATGATTAAGGACAATATCATGAAGTCAACAAGAACTAAGATTGGTGGTGCTTTGGTTAAGCCTGCCATGAAGAATGTCATGAAGCTTTTTGATACAACTGAGTATGGCGGAGCTCCACTTTTAGGTCTTGACGGACTTGTGGTTAAGATTCATGGTAATGCCACACATAAGGAGATGAAGAATGCTATTCTTCAGTGTGTTGATTTTACGGATAAGAAGGTTAATGACACTATTAAAGAAGCGATATCTAATGAGGTGGAATAATGAAAGATACGTATGATGAGCTTATTAAAGCCATAGGATATGAGTTTAAGGATGAATCGCTGCTTACCCTTGCGCTTACGCATTCATCCTATGCAAATGAAAACAAGAAAGAGACTAACGGCGAGTATAACGAGAGAATCGAGTATCTCGGAGATGCTGTATTAGAGCTTATAGTCAGTGATTATCTATATAGGAATTACACTGATGCCTCTGAGGGCAAGATGACCAAGACGAGAGCAAGCTTAGTGTGTGAGTATACTTTGGCTTCATGTGCAAGAGAGATTGGTTTGTCTGAATATATAAGACTAAGTAAAGGCGAGGATATGACAGGAGGAAGATTTAGAGATTCTATTCTTTCGGATGCATTTGAATCAGTACTTGGTGCTATGTATTTAGACGGTGGTATTGAGCCTGTAACAAGATTTGTCAAAGAGATATTGCTTACCGATATTGAGAGTAAGCAGTTGTTTTATGATGCAAAGACCACTTTGCAGGAGAAAGTTCAGTCTCATAAAGGAGATTCTCTTGAGTATGAGATTATAGACGAGAGTGGTCCTGAGCACAATAAGACATTTGTTGCCGTAGCGAAACTTAACGGCGAGGTTATAGGTAAGGGCGAAGGCAAGACCAAGAAGTCTGCCGAGCAGCATGCCGCATATCGTGCCCTTATTGAATTAAAAGTAGTGGAGAATTAAGATGTACCTTAAAAGTATAGAAGTCAATGGCTTTAAGTCATTTGCCAATAGATTAGTATTTTCATTTGAACATGGATTTACGGGAATAGTAGGTCCTAACGGTTCAGGTAAGAGTAATGTTGCCGATGCGGTAAGATGGGTGCTCGGTGAACAGAGTGCTAAGCAGCTTCGTGGTTCTAAGATGGAGGATGTAATATTTGCTGGAACTGAGAACCGCAAGCCTTTAGGATATGCGTATGTTGCTCTTACGATGGACAACTCTGATCATTCACTTCCTGTTGAGTATGATGAGGTTATAATCGCAAGACGAGTATATCGTTCGGGCGAGTCTGAGTATCTTCTCAATGGAAATGTATGCAGGCTTAAGGATGTCACATCGATGTTCTTTGATACCGGTGTAGGTAAAGAAGGATACTCTATTATCGGACAGGGTCAGATTGACAAGATTCTTTCAGGTAAGCCGGAAGAGAGACGAGAGCTTTTCGATGAGGCTGCCGGTATTGTCAAATACAAGAAGAATAAGGCTCAGACCGAGAAGAGTCTTGAAGTTGAGCGTGACAATCTTTCTCGTGTAAATGATATAATCGGCGAGTTGGAGGGCAGAGTCGGACCTTTAAAGAACCAGTCTGACAAGGCTAAGGAATACTTAGAGCATAAGGATAGACTTAAGAAGTTAGATATCAATGTATTCTTACTTCAGACAGAGGAGATTAAGGCTAAACTTACCGAATTAGAGGAGAAGATTGGAATTGTCACTAATGATATAAGTGAAAATGAAGTCAACTTGAAGAAGGCAAGAGAAACCTACGACGAGCTTGAGAAGAAGAAAGACCAGTATCAGCATTTGCTTGAAGATAAGAAAGAGAAGTTAGGTGCTTTAGAGCTTAACATAGAGAGGGCAAACGGTGAGATCAATGTCTTAAAGGAGCAGATTAAGACTGCCAATTTAGAGGATGAGCATATCAAGGAGAGGCTTACCAAGATTGAGGAGAGCCTTATTGCCAAGAGAAATGAAAAGGATTCGATCTCTGAGGAGAAGAACGCTCTTGATGAGAAGATTGATGCCATTTATGATGAACACGCAGATGCCGACGAAGAGTTATATAAGGTAAGAGACAAGATTGAGGAGCTTTCTTCAAGGGTTAGCACTTATCAGTCTGATATAGTTGCATTTATCAATGAGAGTGCCGAGTTAAAGGAGAAGGTAGGTCGTTACGATGCGATGCTTGAGCAGGCTAATCTTCGTAAAGTAGAGATCAGCAAGCGTATGCTCACTTATAAGAGCGAGGAGCAACAAGCTAAGAACACAATTGATAGATGTAATCAGGAGTTAGAAGCTAACCAGAATGAAGTTAAGCAGATTAACTCTGATATCAATAAGAACGAGCAGATATTAAGAGAGTTATCAGAGAAGAATCATATCAATCAGAACAAGAAGGCTCAGGCAGAACAGGAATACCATAGATCCCGTTCACGTTTGGAGAATCTCCACAACATGGCTGAGAGATACGACGGTTACGGTCACTCTATTAAGCGTGTAATGGAGGAGAAGAAGGACAATTCTTCTATTCACGGTGTAGTTGCTGATATTATCAATGTTAACAAGAATTATGAGGTTGCTATTGAGACTGCTTTAGGCGGAAGTATTCAGAATATCGTAGTTGACGACAGTAATACAGCTAAGAAGCTTATCGAGATTCTTAAAAAAGAGAAGGCCGGAAGAGCAACATTTCTTCCGCTTAATTCTATTAATCCAAGAGGAGATTTTAAGTTTAAGGAAGCTTTGTCCGACAACGGAGTAATAGGTCTTGCCAATACGCTTGTTAACACGAAGAGCGAGTATAACAGGCTTATGGAGTATCTTCTTGGTAAGATATTGGTTTGCGATAATATCGATTCGGCTATTGCTGTTTCTAAGAAATATAATCAGAGTATCAGGATTGTTACCTTAGAGGGAGAACTTATCAATCCCGGTGGTTCTATGTCCGGTGGTGCTTTTAAGAATTCAAGCAATCTCTTAGGTAGAAAGAGAGAGATGGAAGAGCTTGAAGAGAGAGTTAAGTCTTGTAAAGAGCTCATGGAGAGCACTAAGAAGAAAGAGATTGAGCTTAACGAACTCAAGAAAGAACACAGAGATTTAAGTGATTCGTATAACGAGAAGCTCAATGAGCTCAAACTCTCTGAGAACACTATTACAATCAACATGGAACAGGCTGTTAACAGGCTTGAGAGTCTCAATCGTTCTATGGATAACATTAAGAACGAGACCGAAGAGATAGAGAATCAGATTAAAGAGATAGAAGCTAAGAAGCAGGATCTTTACGCAGGAAGCGACTCTAACGAAGAGGAGAAGCAGAGTAGAGAGAAAGCTATCTTAGATCTTGAAAATGAAATCGAGAAGCTTAAGAGTAAAGAGAGCGAGCAGGCTGAATATGTTCAGGGATTCTTGATGAAGGCTAAAGAGCTTGAACAGCAGGGTGAGTTCTTTAGAGAGAACTTAAAGCGTATTAAGGGTGAGGAGGATGTCCTTAACGCCGAGAAGAATGAGCTTATTGAGAAGACCGGTATGGCTTATACCGAGATAGAGAATATAACTCATAAGATTGCTGAACATAATGGTCAGGTGGAAGCATTTGTCAAAGAAAAAGAAGAGCTTACTGCTGATATTGAGGCTATTTCGAAGGAACAGAAGGACATTCAGGTAAGTCATAAGGATTTCTTTGACGAGCATCAGAGCCTTGTTAAACGCCAGTCTGAACTTGAGAAGGAGCAGTACAGACTCGAGACTTCTAAGGAGAAGAATGAGACTGATCTTCAAGAACTTAGCGATTATATGTGGCAGGAGTACGAGCTTACATATTACAACGCCGAAGAGTTCAGGGATGAAGAGCTTGATGACCTTCCTAAGCTTAAGAAGGAGAGCAATCAGGTTAAGAATAAGATTAAGAATCTCGGTGATGTCAATGTAAATGCTATCGAGGAGTACAAGGAAGTTAGCGAGAGATATGAGTTCTTGACTAATCAGCGTGACGACATCGTTAAGTCGGAGGAGAGCCTTCTTCTCTTACTTGAAGAGTTAGACACCAAGATGAGGGATCAGTTCAACGAGAAGTTCGTTGAGATTCAGGACATGTTCTTAAAGGTGTTTAAGGAGATGTTCGGTGGCGGTAAGGCTTCGCTTAGCATCAATGATGATGAGGATGTCTTGACTGCAGGTATTCAGATTAACGCACAGCCACCCGGAAAGAAGCTTCAGAATATGATGCAGCTTTCCGGTGGTGAGAAGGCACTTACTGCGATTGCGCTGTTATTTGCAATTCAGAACCTTAAGCCTTCACCTTTCTGTCTTTTAGATGAGATAGAGGCGGCCTTAGATGATGCAAATGTCGACAGGTTTGCCAAATATATACACAAGCTTACCAATCATACCCAGTTCATCGTTATCACTCACCGTAGAGGTACGATGGAGGCAGCGGATGTCCTTTACGGTATCACGATGCAGGAAAAGGGTGTATCTACGATGGTATCTGTAGATTTGATTGACAGTCAGCTTGATGATGATAAAAAGCAATAGTAAGGAGCAAAGAAATGGGTTTATTTGACATTTTCAAAAAAAGTAAGGAGGGCACTAATGGCGAAGAAGAAAAGCTTAGGGAAGAAGTTGTTAATGAGCAACAAGAAAGTAATAGCGAAGCACCTAAAGAAGAAGCCGTCAGTGAAGAAGCTTCTAAAGTCGAAGAAGAAGTTAAAGAAGAGGTTGAAGATTCTAAAGAAGGCGCTGAAGTAACAGAGACTAAAGAGCATGTAGTAAGTAATTCAAGCTTTAGTCTTCTTGACTTGGTTGCAGAGGATGATACTCCTATATTTAAGGATAGAGCGGATGAAGAGGGATTTGTTCCTCCTGATGACGAAGAGACTATCCTTGAGAAGCTTTCCGCAGGACTTGCTAAGACACGTAATTCGTTAAATGAGAGCTTTAACGCTGTATTTTCTAAGAGCAATATTGATGAGGACTTCTATGAGGAACTCGAAGAGATTCTTATTATGGCGGACATGGGTGTTGATACAACCATGACTGTTCTCGATGAGCTTAGAGATAAGGTCAAAGAGAATCATATCAAGGAGCCTGCTGAGTGTAGGGAGCTTTTGGTTGACCTTATTAAGTCACAGATGAGCTTAGAGCCAAATGCATATGAATTTGAAAATAGAACTTCGGTTGTTATGATTATCGGTGTCAACGGTGTTGGTAAGACTACATCTATCGGTAAGCTTGCAGCTCAGTTTAGAGGAAGAGGTAAGAAGGTTGTTCTTGCTGCGGCTGATACTTTTAGGGCAGCGGCTATCGAGCAGCTTACAGAGTGGGCTAATCGCTCACAGGTTGATATTATTGCTCAGAGCGAGGGTTCTGATCCTTCCGCTGTTGTATATGACGCGATTGCCGCAGCCAAGGCAAGAGAAGCCGATGTTCTCTTAATTGACACTGCGGGACGACTTCACAACAAGAAGAATCTTATGAACGAGCTCTCTAAGATGAACAAGATCATTGACAGAGAGTGGCCTGATGCTTTTAGAGAGACTCTTATTGTTCTTGACGGAACTACCGGACAGAACGCTTTAGAGCAGGCTAAACAGTTTAAGGAAGTTGCTGACATTAGCGGTATCATTTTAACAAAGCTTGACGGAACAGCTAAGGGTGGTATTGCTATCGCCGTACATTCAGAGCTAAATGTACCTGTTAAATATATAGGTGTTGGAGAGCGCATCAACGATCTTCAAAAATTTGACCCTGAGACTTATGTAAATGCTATATTTGCAGTCGATAATGATGCAAATGATGACGAAACGGAGGAATGAAGTCATGATGGAGCTTAAAGATTTTGAGAAGGCTTATGAGAAAGTTTCTGAGGTTGTAAGAAGCACTCATCTTGTTAAGAGCGAGGTATTTTCTGAGGGGACAGGTAACAATGTTTATTTAAAACCTGAGAATATGCAGCTTACCGGTGCATATAAGATTAGAGGTGCGTATTATAAGATTAGCACTCTTTCTGATGAAGAGAGGGAGAAGGGGCTTATTACAGCATCTGCGGGTAACCATGCTCAGGGTGTTGCGTACGCTGCAAGAGAGTACGGTGTTAGGGCTGTTATTGTTATGCCGACATCAACTCCGCTTGTTAAAGTTAACAGAACCAAGGATTTAGGTGCAGAGGTTATATTATACGGTGATGTTTATGATGAGGCATGCGGTTATGCTATCGAGATGGCTGAGAAGGAAGGCTTGACTTTTATCCATCCTTTTGATGATCTTGATGTTGCTACAGGACAGGGTTCTATAGCAATGGAGATTTTTAAGGATCTTCCTACTGTGGACTACATTCTCGTTCCTATCGGCGGTGGCGGACTTGCTACCGGTGTGTCTACATTTGCCAAATTACTTAATCCTAAGATTCAGGTTATTGGTGTTGAGCCTGAGGGAGCTGCTTGTATGTCAGCTTCTTTGGATGCGGGCAAGGTTGTTACTTTAGATGGTGTAAACACAATTGCTGACGGTACTGCCGTTAAGACTCCGGGCTCTAACATTTTCCCATATATCCAGAAGAATCTTGATGGAATTATCAAGGTTCCTGACAGTGATCTTATCGAGGCTTTTCTTGATATGCTTGAGAGCCACAAGATGCTTGTTGAGAATTCGGGGCTTCTTTCTGTTGCGGCTGTTAAGCAGCTTGATGTGCAGGACAAAAATGTTGTTTGTATTCTTAGTGGCGGTAATATGGATGTGATTACATTTGCGTCTGTTGTGCAGCATGGGCTTATTATGAGGGAGAGGGTGTTTACTATCAGTGTGCTTCTTCCTGATAAACCGGGTGAGCTTGTGAATGTGTCTAAGGTTATTGCTAAGGAAAATGGTAATATTATTAAGCTTGAGCATAATCAGTTTGTAAGTATTAACAGGAATGCGGCGGTTGAGCTTGTGATTACTATTGAGGCGTTTGGGCATGAGCATAAGGAGAGGATTATAAAAGCGCTTAGACATAAGAATTATAGTCCGAAGGAAGTTGCTACGAAAATGTAGTTAGATAGCGGATGTGGGTCGAGCATAATGTATTATTTCTTTGGGACGCCTCTCGGCTCGAAGGCGCGTTGCTCACGTTACTAAATTCGTGCTAAGCTTACGCTTGCACTCATTAAGTAACGAGACGCGCCAACGCCCTACGAAATAACACATTATGCTCTTACAATCCTCAGGGTGGCGAGGCCACCGGGGGATTGTTTTAGTCGAACACTGGTGAAAGAATGTCATTCTGAGCGGAGCGAAGAATCTTTGCCCTTCGAAGAAGGGCAATTGTAATAGCAATTATAATTATAACTATAATTCCTAAACTATAATTCTTACAGGGTGGTGGAACCACCGGAGTGGACTTTTTAGTCGAACACTGGTGAAAGAATGTCATTCTGAGCGAAGCGAAGAATCTTTGCCCTTCGAAGAAGGGCAATTGTAATTATAACAATAGTAGCAAATATAAATGCAACTATAATTCCTACAGGGTGGTGAACCACCGGTTTTGACATAAGTGGTGTGATGTGGTAGTATGGGATTATGATTATTACAGCTACTACTTTATATGTTATAAATAAGATTAAGGGAGGTAATGAAGACATGGATTTTAAGGAAACTTTATCTAATATTGGAGATTCACTTTCTGAGGCTGCCAAGAATGTAGGCGCCAAGGCTGTTGAGACCAAGGACATTGTTGTTCTTAAGAACAAGAAAGCTACTGAGGAGCGCAATATCAAGTCTCTTTATCAGGAGATTGGTAAGCTTTACTATGACAAGTACGGCAATGACGAGGCTGCTGAGTGGACAAGCCAGATGAGAAGAATCAACTCATCTAAGAACAAGATTGCCGAGCTTGACGAGGAGATTAAGAAGGTTAAGTCTCAGGATTGATAGAGGTTTTATTATGTATAAGATTACATTATACGATGATAAACTTAATAAGCGTGTTATTGATGCTGCGCCGGGTGCTACCGTTATGGAGGCACTCAGCGCTTCTTTTGTTTATTTTCCGGGGAATTGTGGCGGGATTAAGCTTTGTGACAGGTGTTATTGTTTGATTGACGGCATAAGGAAAAGGGCTTGTGAGTACAGAATTGACAAGGATATTAAAGTTGTGCTGCCGTTTTCATTTGACATGGGATTAGATGTGATAGGTGTTACGGCAAATGCTACCGATAAGCGATACGAACTTTCAGACCTCAGTGTGTTTGTCGATATCGGGACCACTACAATTGCTATGGCTCTCGTTGACGTCGACTCAAATATCATCGCTAACTTAGGTGCCATTAATCCGCAACTTCGGTTTGGTGCTGATGTTATCTCAAGAATTGCATTTGCCAAAGATGACGAGGGAGTGAGAGTGCTTCATGACTGCGTTGTCGGTGCGATTTATAAGGGAATCGGGATGATGCTTGGTGAGGCTAAGGTTTCTTTTGAAGATTATTCCGGGATTTCGATTAGGGTGAGTGGTAACCCTACTATGATTCAGCTTCTTAATAATGAGTCACCCGAGAGTATTGGCCGATATCCTTTTGTGCCTTCGATTATGGAGACGGTGACAAGGAATTTGGGTGATTTGAGTAATGTTACTTCGTTAAGGCCTGCTTCCGGATATATTGGTTCCGATGTGCTTGTTGGTGCCTACAATATAGGGATTGGGAGTACTATTGAGCCTATATTATATCTCGACCTTGGTACTAACGGAGAGATGATTATGTCGCAAGGTGGCGAACTTTATGCATGTTCTGCGGCGTGCGGTCCTGCATTTGAACAGGCGTTAAGAGGAGATAATGCGTTAAGGCTGCTTAGTCAAATGCTTTTGTTAGGCGAGATTGATTCGGACGGACTTGTGCTTTCTGATAATCCGAGGTTGTCTCAGGATGCGATTAGGATGCTACAGCTGGCTAAAGCGGCTATTAGATCGGGGATTGAGTGTATGCTTAAAGAGTGTAATTTGGCCGCTGATGATATAAGTAAGGTGTATGTTGCGGGCGGATTCGGGTTCTATATGAATGTTGATGACGCAGTGAGGGTAGGAATGTTGCCTGAGGAGTTTATTGATAAGATTCATGTTGTAGGGAATATGAGCCTTAAGGGAAATATTGAATTGAAGGATGTTTCGGCTTATGATTCATTTGCATCAATGGTAAAGACGATAGATTTAGCCAATTTGGATGGGTATCAGGACATTTTCATGAAGTATATTTCATTTAGCTAAGTACCCAAAGGGGACAGTCCCCACTGGGGAGTTAGGCACTAAGTACTCAAAGGGGACTGTCCCTACTGGGTAATTAAAGTAAAAATACTTGACAAAGGGGTAGGGGATGTGTTATATTATCATCCGCAAGTAATTTTACTTGACTGGAGTGTGATGATATGAGTAAGAAGACAGCCAAGGATATGGCATATAACGCGCTTTTATATGATTTCTACGGAGCGCTTCTTACACCGCACCAACAATCTGTATATGAGGATGTATATTTCAACGATATGTCTGTTACAGAGGTCTCTAAGGAATACGATATCAGCAGACAGGCTGTGTCGGATTTACTTAAGAGAATCGACAAGATATTGTCGGGATATGAAGATAAGTTGGGTCTTGTCATGAAGTTTAGAAGAGCTAAGGAGAAGGTTGATGACATTTCCTTAATGCTCAAGAATGTCAAGTCCGAGTATGATGTTAATGAGATTGATAAGATTATAGATATTGCGGATTCAGTATTAGATGAATTCTGACGAGGTAATTTATGGCTTTTGAGAGTTTAACTGATAAATTACAAAATGTGTTTAAGAACCTTAGGTCTAAGGGCACTTTGACAGAAGCTGATGTCAAGGAGGCCATGAAAGAGGTTAAGCGAGCTTTATTAGAGGCTGATGTTAACTATAAAGTCGTTAGAGACTTTACCAAGAAGGTTTCAGAGCGAGCTATCGGTCAGGAGGTTATGACCGGTCTTAACCCTGGTCACATGGTTATCAAGATAGTTAAGGAAGAGATGGATATCCTTATGGGCTCTGAGACTACAGAGCTTACGATTCTTCCGTCAAATGAAATCACGACTATCATGATGTGCGGTCTTCAGGGTGCCGGTAAGACAACGACTGCAGCTAAGCTTGCGGGCAAGCTTAAGAACAAGGGCAAGAAACCACTTTTGGTTGCCTGTGATATATACAGACCGGCTGCTATCAAGCAGTTACAGGTCAACGGAGAGAAGCAGGGTGTGCCTGTTTTTACTATGGGTGATCAGCACAAGCCTGTAGATATAGTTAAGGCTGCTTTAGAGCATGCTGCTAAGAACGGCAACAATATTGTTATTATAGATACCGCCGGTCGTCTTCATATTGATCAGGATATGATGGACGAGCTCATCGAGATTAGAGATAATGTAACTCTTAACAACACAATCCTTACTGTCGATGCAATGACAGGTCAGGATGCGGTTAATGTTGCCAACAGCTTCAATGACCAGATTGGCATTGACGGTGTTATTCTTACCAAGTTAGACGGTGATACAAGAGGTGGTGCGGCGCTTTCAATCAGAGCGGTTACCGGTAAGCCTATTCTTTTCATCGGTATGGGTGAGAAGCTTGATGATTTAGAGCAGTTCTATCCTGACAGAATGGCGAGTCGTATCCTCGGCATGGGTGATATCGAGTCTCTTATCGAGAAGGCTCAGAATGCTATAGATGAAGATACGGCTGCTCAGTTAGAAGAGAAAATGAAATCAAAGCAGGGCTTTGGTTTTGACGATTATTTGATTGCTATGGAGCAAATGAATCAGATGGGCGGTATTGCATCAATGCTTTCAATGATGCCCGGTATGGGATCACAGCTTAAAGGTGTTGATGTTGACGATAGTGTTATGGATAGGCCTAAAGCTATCATTTTATCTATGACACCGCAAGAAAGAGCCAATCCTGATATTATAAGCCCTAGCAGGAAGAGGCGTATTGCTAAAGGCGCCGGAGTTGATGTTGCCGAGGTCAATCGAATGATGAAGCAGTTCGAGCAGACTAGGAAGATGATGAAGTCTATGGGCTTGATGGGCAACGGCAAGGGTTCTAAGAAGAAGAGAAGAGGCGGAATGATGCCTGGACTCGGTGGAATGCCTGGTATGGGAGGATTTCCGGGACTTGGCGGAGGCAAGAAGTTTCCGTTCTAAGTACCCAAAGGGGACAGTCCCCACTGGGTAGTTAAGTTGCGAAAATGATGAATATCATCTTTCGATAGATTAACATTTGTTAAGGAGGTGAAACAAAGATGGTAAAGATTCGTTTAAAGAGAATGGGTAAGAAGAGAGCACCTTTCTATAGAGTTGTTGTTGCTGACGCACGTTCTCCAAGAGATGGACGCTTCATTGAGGAGATTGGTACCTATGATCCTAATGTTGAGCCAGCAGCAGTTAAGATCGATGCTGAGGCAGCTAAGAAATGGTTAGCTGACGGAGCTCAGCCTACTGATACTGTTGCCAGATTGTTTAAGAATGCCGGTATTAACTAGGAGGTACTTATACTATGAAGGAATTAGTAGAAGTTATTGCTAAGTCATTAGTTGATCATCCGGATCAGGTTGTTGTCACCGAGGAAGAGACCGAAGGTGTTATCAAACTTGTTCTTAAAGTTGCTGACGATGATATGGGGAAGGTTATCGGAAAGCAGGGACGTATCGCTAAGGCCATCAGGACTGTTGTCAAGGCGGCTAGTACCAAAATTGACAAGAAAGTTGATGTTGACATAGCACAATAAGATTTAAAATAGCCGCCTTATGGGCGGCTTTATTTCGATTTCTTTTTTGCGAGAAGGTGTAGGACATAATATGTTATTTCTTCGGGACGCCTCTCGGCTCGATGAAATTGACGATCCCGGCAACACAATGCTACGCCGGACACGCTCTCGCTTCGTTAAAAACGTAGCGGTACTAAATTCGTGCTGCGTTTACACTTGCACTCATTAAGTACCGACGTTTTTAAAGAGTCCGACTTAAGCATATGTGTAGCCGTGCTCTGTATTAAGTAGCGAGACGCAAGGCGCCCTACGAAATAACACATTATGCTCTTACAATCCTCAGGGTGGCGAGGCCATCGGAAATAGAGCTAAAAGTGTCATGACTTCGCGAAGCGAAGAATCTTTGACCTTCGAAGAAGGTCAATATAAATAGTAATACAGCCCATAAGTGGCACAGGGTGGCGAGGTCACCGGAAATAGAGCTAAAAGTGTCATTCTGAGCGCAAGCGAAGAATCTTTAGATTGGAGATTATATGGAATCGGAGTTTAAGATTGGTGAGATTGTTGATTCTCATGGTGTTAGAGGTGAAGTTAAGATTTATCCGACTACGGATGATGTTAAGAGATATAAGAAGCTCAAGGAGTGTGAGCTTAGAACCAAGAAGGGTGAGCGTATGACCCTTCATTTTAAACAGGTTAAGTTTTTTAAGCAGTACGCTATTGTAAAGTTCGAAGAGATTAATGACATGGATCAGGCTTTGGCTTACAAGCACGCTGAACTCTATGTTGACAGGGCACATGCGACCCCTCTTCACGAGGATGAGTTCTATGTTGCGGACCTTATTGGAATAGAGGTTTATGATGAGACTTCTAAGCTTGGAACCCTTAAAGAGGTGCTTTTCACAGGAGCTAATGATGTCTATGTTGTCGAACTCGAAGAAGACAGGATTGTCAAGGGAGACGAGAAGCACAAGCCTCAGAAAGAGGTTTTGATTCCTGCAATCAAAGAATGCATTTTATCAATTGATATTGAAAATGAAAGAATGAACGTTAAATTACTTAATGGATTACTTAGAAATCAGGAGTAGGATTCCATGAATATAGAGATTATGACGCTTTTCCCGGACATGGTAATGAACGGGATTAACACAAGTATTACTGGAAGAGCTATTAAGAATGGTTTAATCAGTGTAAATGCTACTAATATTCGCGATTTTTCATTGAGCAAACACGGGCAGGTGGATGATTATCCGTACGGTGGCGGTGCGGGCATGGTTATGATGCCTGAGCCAATTGACAGGTGTTATCACGATATCATCAAAAGATTAGGGTATGATAAGGATGGCTATAAGAACGGTAAGCGGATTAGATGCATTTACATGTCGCCGCAGGGGAGGACTTTTAACCAGGGTATAGCTAAAGAGCTTTCTGAAGAGGAAGATATTATTATACTTTGCGGTCATTACGAGGGCGTTGATCAGCGTATTCTTGATATGATTGTGACGGATGAGATTAGTATTGGTGATTATGTTCTTACCGGTGGTGAACTGGCTGCGATGGTTATCACAGATGCGGTTAGCAGACTTGTTCCCGGCGTTCTTAATAATGATGATTCAGCTGTTTACGAGAGCTTTCATTCTGGACTTTTAGAGTATCCGCAGTACACAAGGCCTGCTGAGTATAAGGGCGTTAAAGTGCCTGATGTTATTCTCTCCGGGGATCACAAGAAGGTTTTGGAGTGGAGACATGAGGAGAGCCTTAAGAATACTAGGCTTAAGAGGCCGGACCTTCTTGAGAGTCGAGAGGGTGAGGATAATGCGTGGGAAGGAAGCATCAAGTACTAAGTAAGTTGCCCTTCTGCGAAGGGCAAAGATTCTTCGCTACGCTCAGAATGACATATTATAAATTGGGTTGGCTATAATAAGGATTCTTCGCTGTGCTCAGGATGACAAAATCTAATCGTAGAGGAGCACAGCGTGCTCTACGAGTGGCGAACGATGTTCGTCGCTACGGAGGAAAGAAAAATTAGTAGTATTATATTTCTAAAAGTGCTATAATAACTATATCTGTGTAAAGATAGAGGTAATGTTATGAGTTCGCCTATGAGTGATAATAAAGAAGATAACAGCTTATTTCTTAATAACGTGCTGAGACTTAGAGCTATAGCACTTATTTTTGTTGACCTCTTAATTATATGGGCGGCGTATTTTCTTGCGCTTTTCATAAGATTTGAATTTGATCTTAATCTCATTCCAGATCAGTTTAAATATGGGTTCTATAGAATTATTCCATATTATTCTCTGTGTTCTATTATCATTTTCGCAATTTTTAAATTATATAAGAGCGTGTGGCGTTATGCCAGTATTGTCGAGATGTATAGAGTTATAGTGGCTGTATTTGTCACTCAGATTCCTGCATTTATCATGATGAAGATATATAAGCATCTTGAAGTTACTATGCCGAAGTCGTTCTGGGTGTTTGGTTTTATTCTTATGAGCATTGGTGTTATGGCTGTCAGATTCGGTTATAGGTTTACCAGGGCTATGAAACAGCTTTTTAACCAGAAGAGTTCGAGCAATGGCGGTGAAAATGTAATGATTATCGGCGCAGGATCTGCGGGTAAGATGATTGCGCACGAGATAATATTCAATGATAAGATTAAGGGTAAGCTCTGCTGTTTTATAGATGATAACCCTATGCTTGGTGGCAAGACTATTGATGGTGTACCTATTGTTGGAAGCAGGAATGACATTATCAGCATGGTTGAGCAATATGAGATAGATAAGATTATATTTGCGATCCCTGCGGCTGATTCGTCGGTTCGTAAAGCAATTCTTAGCATTTGCCAAGAGACGGGATGCGAGATTCAGACTCTGCCGGGGATAGATCAGCTTGTTGACGGAAAGGTCAGCGTTTCAAGACTTCGTCATGTTAAGTTAGAAGATTTGCTCGGAAGAGATGAGGTTGTTGTCAACTCTGATGAGATACACGATTTTATTGCCAATAAAGTCGTTATGGTCACCGGTGGCGGTGGTTCGATAGGTAGTGAGTTGTGCCGTCAGATAGCTAAGGAAGGTCCTGACATACTTATAATATTTGACATTTATGAGAACAATGCGTATGCGATTCAGCAGGAGCTCAAGCGTCATTTGCCTAATGTACATGTTGAGGCGCTTATTGGATCTGTGAGGAATACCAACAGGGTTAACGATATTTTGAAGACTTACAGGCCGGAGGTCATCTTCCATGCTGCGGCTCATAAGCATGTGCCATTGATGGAGGATTCGCCTAACGAGGCAATCAAGAATAATGTTTTGGGCACTTATAAGATGGCGGTGGCCGCTGCTAAGTATGGTGTTAAGAGATTTGTTCTCATTTCAACCGATAAGGCTGTTAATCCAACCAATATCATGGGGGCTTCTAAGAGGCTTTGCGAGATGGTTGTGCAAATGATGAATCGTACGACAGATACCGAGTTTGCTGCGGTTAGATTCGGTAATGTACTTGGAAGTAACGGTTCTGTTATTCCACTTTTTGAGAAGCAGATTGCTGAAGGTGGACCTGTTACAGTTACAGATAAGCGTATTATCAGGTATTTTATGACTATTCCGGAGGCGGTAGCTCTTGTGCTGCAGGCGGGAATATACGCTAAAGGCGGAGAGATATTTGTTCTTGATATGGGAGATCCGGTTAAGATTGACGATATGGCAAGGAATCTTATTAAGCTTTCAGGATATGAGCCGGATGTTGATATCAAGATTGAATACACCGGATTAAGACCCGGAGAGAAATTGTATGAAGAGATGCTTATGAATGAGGAGGGACTTAAAGAGACTCCTAATAAGCTTATTCATATTGGTAAGCCTATTGAGATGGATGATGAATCGTTTAAGACGCAGCTTGAGAGACTTGAGTCGGCTTGTAAGAGCGAGAGTCCTGCAATCAAAAGGCTTGTTGCCGAGGTTGTACCGACGTATCATCCAAGTGGGATTGTAAACTAAACGCTAAGTACCCAAAGGGGACAGTCCCCACTGAGTAGTTATAGCTAAGTACCCAAAGGGGACAGTCCCCATTGGGTACTTAAGATAGAAAGAAGGAATTATGGTGGATATTAAACCATTTGATAAGAAGATTTATCTTGCTTCGCCAAGGATGCATGGTGAGGAGCTTCAATACATACATGATGCATTTGACAAGAACTGGATTACTACTGCGGGTGAGAATGTCAATGAATTAGAGAATATTGCCGCTTCGTATATAGGCGTCAACAATGCGGTTGCATTATCATCAGGTACAGCGGCACTTCACCTGGCATGCAAACTTGCCGGACTTAAGATTAATCCGGGGGCTAAACCTTCTAGAGCACTTGAAGGTCAGAAGGTGTTCTGTACTGATATGACATTTGACGCGACAGTCAATCCTATTGTGTACGAGGGCGGAGAACCTGTTTTTATTGACACAGAGTATGATACGTGGAATATGGATCCCGAGGCTTTGAAACAGGCATTTTCAATCTATCCTGATTGCAAGTTGGTTGTTATAGTTAACCTCTATGGAACTCCTGCTAAACTAGACGAGATCAGAGCTATTGTTAAAGAACATGATGCTATTCTTATCGAAGATGCCGCCGAGTCTTTGGGTGCTAAGTATAAAGGCAAGCAGACCGGAACATTTGGTGATTACAATGCTATATCATTTAACGGCAACAAGATTATAACCGGTTCGTCAGGTGGTATGCTTCTTGCAAATGAAGACGAGGACGCTGACAAGGTTAGAAAATGGTCCACTCAGAGTCGTGAGGCTGCACCGTGGTATCAGCACGAAGAACTTGGATATAATTACAGAATGAGCAATATTATTGCAGGTATTGCAAGAGGACAGTTTCTACATCTTGATGAGCATATTGCTATTAAGAAGGCGATATTTGACAGGTATAAAGAGGGGCTTAAAGATATTCCTTTGTCTATGAATCCTTATATTGAAGGTGAGATGGAGCCTAATTACTGGCTTTCTTGTGCTATAATAGATAAAGATTATATGTGTAAGCAGGTCAGATCAGATAAAGAAGCTTTATATGCCTCTGAAAGCAGCAAGAGTTGTCCTACTGAGATTCTTGAGACTCTTATGTCATACAATGCTGAAGGACGTCCGATATGGAAGCCTATGCATATGCAGCCTATTTACGCTAATCATGCATTTATCGGCGCTAAAGGATACATGAGGGCTAAGAGTAATGCGTACATTGAACGAGATAAGGCATATGATGTTGGGGCTGATATATTTGACAGAGGTTTATGTCTTCCGTCAGATATCAATATGACCGAAGAAGAGCAGAGTGTTATAATTGAGATAATTAAGGGTTGTTTCAGGTGATTTTATGAAGAAGTTTATTAAATTGGTTATTTATTTGATTCCAAAGGTGTTGTTTATCAGCACGATTATTGGTTTCTTTGATATGCTTGGCAATACCGTTGATGACTCTGTCAAGAGTGCCAACGGTGAGCACCCGCATGAGTACAAGGGTATTTATGAGGAGTACATAAAGAGAGGACTTGATTTCTTTCTTGCTACGATGGCATTTATCGTATTAAGTCCAGTAATGGCAGTTTTATATGTTCTTGTGAGAGTTAAACTTGGTGCGCCAGCTATATTCACTCAGGAGAGACCGGGTAGAGATGGCAAGGTATTTAAGCTTTATAAGTTTAGAACGATGACTGATGAGAAGGATGAGAGCGGCGAGCTTCTTCCTGATGAAGACAGACTCACTTCTTTTGGTAAAGCGTTAAGGGCTACTTCACTTGATGAGCTTCCTGAACTGGTTAACATCATTAAAGGCGATATGTCTATCGTTGGACCAAGACCTTTGCTTGTGAGATATTTGCCAAGATATAATGCTAAGCAGGCGAGACGCCATGAGGTAAGACCGGGATTTACCGGGCTTGCACAGGTTAACGGAAGAAATCAATTGTCATGGGATAAGAAGTTTGACCTTGATGTTGAGTACGTTGATAATGTTACATTTTTGTGCGATTTAAAGATTATTCTTAAGACTGTAGAGGTTGTGCTTAACAGAGACGGTATCAATTCTGATACGGCCGCTACTATGGAAGAATTTATGGGGAATGAGTAGATGAAGATTTTGTTTACCAGTGTAGGAAGAAGGGTTGAGCTTGTTCAGGCTTTTAAAAATGCTGCTGATAAGCTTAATGCTGAACTTTTGATATACGGAGCGGATATCTCTGATACTGCTCCTGCGTTAATGTTTTGTGATGAAAGTGTTATTGTTCCAAGAATAAGTGACCCGGATTATATTCCGTTTCTTATCAGTTTTTGCGAAGAAGAGAATATAGATGCGCTTATTCCGACTATAGATACTGATTTATTGCTGCTTTCAAACAGCAAAGATAAGTTTAAGAATACAAGGGTTATAATAAGCGCCCCTGATAAAGTTGCTTTGTGCAGAGACAAGAGGTTTACAGCGGATTATTTTAATTCTGTCGGACTGTTAAGCCCTAAACCTGTTGATGATATCAACGATTATGACGGTGGATTTCCTGCTTTTATTAAACCTAAGGATGGAAGTTCAAGTATTAACGCATTCAAGGTTAATAACATGGAAGAGCTAATTGCATATGCAAGGCAGGTGCCTGATTATATTATTCAACCGTTTGCATCCGGTACAGAGTATACGGTTGACATATTCTGTGATTTTGACGGCAATCCGATATATATTACTCCGAGAATCAGGATGCAGGTTAGAGAAGGAGAGGTACTTAAGACCAGGATAAGTCAGAATGAGCAGATTATAGATGAGATGAAAGCGTTGGTTGCCGACTATAAGCCTTGCGGACAGATTACAGTCCAGTTGATTAGAGATGAGAAAGCCGACAGGGATTATTATATCGAAATTAATCCGAGATATGGCGGCGGTGCTCCACTTAGTATCAAAGCAGGGGCTGATAGTGCCGAGGCATTGATTAGATTATTAAACGGAGAAAGCCTTACTTATCAGGATAAAGCTGCCATTGACGGAGCGGTGTACAGCAGATTTGACCAGAGCGTAAGGATTGAGTGAAATGATAGAGATTGATAGCATTTTAGAAGTTGTGAATCATATTGATGATGTAGATGTTGTCATATTTGACCTTGATGATACTCTTTACGGAGAGAAACAGTACATTAGGAGTGGATATAAGAAGATTGCAGAAACTTTCGGCATATCTGAGATTGAAGATAAAATGTGGAATGTGTTTATGTCAGGCGGCAAGGCTATTGATGAGGTTCTTGCCGAATATGATATGATTGACAAAAAGGATGAAGCCCTTACTGTATATAGGTTTCAGGAGCCTGATATTGATTATTATCCCGGTGTATATGACATGTTGCTTGACATAAAAGAGATAAAGCTGCTCGGTGTAATTACTGACGGGAGAGTAGAAGGTCAGACAGCTAAGATTAAAGCTCTTAAGCTTGATGAGGTTGCTGATAATATTATAATCACTGATTCGCTTGGAGGTGCAGAGTTTAGAAAGCCTAACGAAGCGGCATTTGTCAAAATGCAGGAGTACTTTGATGTGTCTTACTCTGATATGGTATATATAGGTGACAATATTAACAAGGATTTTATTGCACCCGATAGATTAGGGATGAAGAGTATATGGTTTAAGAATATTGACGGCATATATTACAGGTGAATACTATGAAAAAAGCATTAATAGTTACAACCAATATTAGTTTTTTTGGATTTCTAAAGAATGATTTGGAGATTCTTAATTCTAAAGGTTATGAAATACATATAGCAACGAATAAGAAGTTGAAAGATGTTAATATGACATTTGACGTGCCTGTAAAGGTGCATGATATAGGGTTTTCAAGGAGCCCGTTATCATTTGCCAATATTGAGGCGTTTAGACATCTTTATGCGCTTATTAATCACTATGATTTCGATATTATTCACTGTCATACGCCTGTTGCTGCGGCGTTGACAAGATTTGCAGCTAAGAAGGCAAGAGATAGAGGGACTAAGGTCATATATACGGCTCACGGATTTCATTTTTATAAGGGTGCGCCACTTAAGATGTGGCTTATGTTTTATCCTGTAGAGAAGCTTTTAAGTGGATTAACAGATACGATAATCACAATCAATACAGAAGATTATGATAGAGCATATAATAGATTTAATACCAATATCAGGTATGTTCACGGTGTCGGTGTAAATGTTAAGGACTATAAAGATTTTAATGTTAATACATTTAACATAAGAGAAGAGCTTAATATTCTAAGCACTGATATAGCTATGTTATCGGTCGGAGAGCTTAATTCTAATAAGAATCATGAGACTGTAATAAGGGCGCTTGATGTTCTGATTAATGAGATGGGGCATAAGAATCTACATTACTTTATTGCAGGTGATGGCGTATTAAAGCCGGAGCTTAAGAGACTTATTAAGAATCTTTGCTTAGGCGATAATGTGCATCTGCTTGGGTATAGGGAAGATATTAAGGATCTTATGAAAGCTACTGATATTTACCTTCTTCCTTCTTATAGGGAGGGGCTTAACGTTTCTCTTATGGAAGCCATGGCATCGGGAATGCCGGCAATCGTATCAGATATCAGAGGTAATAAAGACCTTATTGATAAAAACGGAGGTGTAAGAGTGGCTCCCGGTGATGTTAATTCCTGGGTGGCTGCAATAATTGACTTAATAAGCAATACTAATCTAAAAAAAATGGGGCAACATAATCAAAGAGTGATTGAGGACTACAGTAATGAAAAGGTCTATAGTGAAATGCTATATATATATCAAGCGGTTGACAATGACATTCATTAATGGTATAAATAGAAAGATTAGGTGCATAATATGAAGATTATTAACGTGTTAATGACTACTTATAATGGTGAGAAGTACTTGAAAGAGCAGATTGATTCCATTATGACGCAGGATTGCATAGCTAAAGGGCTTGCTGATGTCCAGCTAATTATTAGGGATGATGGCTCTGAGGATGAGACTACCAACATCATTCATGACCTTATAAGATTCTATAATGATAAGATTACTCTAATTAAGGGCGAGAATATCGGTGTAATAAAAGGGTTCTTCACACTTTTAAAAGAGTCGCCACGCGCTGATTATTATGCGTTTGCCGATCAGGATGACGTATGGCTTCCTGATAAACTCAGCAGAGCTATAGAGAGTATTGATTCATTTGCTAATAAGATGCCTTACCTATATAGTAGCGCGGTAACGTTGGTTGATGAGAATCTTGAACCGATTGAGAGCGAGATTGACAGATCAGGCGTACGAGCTTCATTTGAAAATGCTATGGTTGAAAATGTTGTCTACGGCTGTACTGCGGTGTTTAACGACCTACTTCGCGACATTGTTATAAAGGAATTCCCTAATTATACATATATGCATGATTGGTGGATATACCTTACTGCGACTGCATTTGGCAGACATTACTATGATGAGGTATCTCGTATTTATTATAGACAACACGGCGATAACGCTGTTGGCAATGATACAACTAAGGTTGGCGAGATGAAGACAAGGACCGCTAATTATAGCAAGTCTAAGAACAAGATTAGTATGCAGCTAAGTGAATTCGTAAGGATATATGAAGAGAGATTCCCTGCGAACGAGAAGATAGAGAAAGCCAAGAAGCTTCTTGCCGCTAAGAATAGCTTTGTTAAGAGAATAGGTCTTAAAAAGAAGCTTGGAATCTATAGACAGCGCCCCGGAGATGATAAGATATTTGCTTCTTTGATATTGATGGGGAAGTATTGATTAATTAGAATAAGCATATTTTAGACAATTATGAGGATTAGTTTATATGTAAGAAACCATAATAGCGGTCCATCCTGCTATTACAGGGCTTATCAATACGTTAATAATAAAAGATTAGACGGATGTGATATCATTTGTCATGATCTTATGAATGACATGATGTTTAAGGTTAACATGAGTGTCAGAACCGGAATAATCAGGAAGATAACAATGGCATTGCTTTATATATTAATGTCGTTAAGAATGCTTGCCTTTGTTATATCTGATTTAATTAGTAGGCCGGATGTGGTCTTTGTTTCAAGAAGTACAGTTCCAAGACGAACTCCATTGTATATCAGACCTCTTCTTAAGAAATTATATAAGAAGAGTAGAGTAATATGGGATTTTGATGACAATATCCTTTATTCCGGAGAGATATCTAAATATGAATCTGAGCTTCTGATTAAGAACAGTGATCATATTATTGTGACCAATGAGTATCTTAAAGATACTTTACCAGACACTGTACATGATAAGGTTAGTCTTTTGCCAACAACAGACGGCGATTTTAGTAAGATAAACATAAAAAAGAGTGTTGAAAATAGATGTAAGTCTCTAAAGGAACAGTTACGTATTGTCTGGGTTGGAACTTCGGCCAATCTTGAAAATGTAAAAAGGATAATGCCTGAAATTGAAGAGTTTGCCAAACAATCTGATGTTCCTGTTATGATGACTGTTGTTTGTAATACTCCGTTTATATATAATAGCAAGATAGATAATCTTATGGTATCGTCCGTTAAATGGTCGAGAAAAGCTGCTATTAAAGCAATATCACACGCACATGTTGGAATTATGCCTCTTTTAGATAATGAGTTTACAAGAGGTAAGGGTGGATTTAAGCTTATCCAGTATATGGCTGCCGGAGTTCCAGTTATTGCATCACCGGTTGGGTTTAACCTTGAGATTGTAAATGATAGTTTTGGAATCTTAGCAGAAGATGATGAGTATTCAACTTCTTTATATAAGATATTAAATGATACTGAAAAGTGGGCTAAAATGGCTTTTGCATCGTATGATGCATACAATGAGGGATTCTTATATAATAAACAACTTGATATTATAAAAGATTTAATATTCAGTTACTAATTAATTGGAGCAGATATGTTTTTATTCAGACGTTTTAATGAGGTTCTAGACAAAACTCAGAAGATAAAGATAGGTATTATTGTTGTACTCATGGTTATAGGAGCATTTTTTGAGACGATAGGAGTTTCGTTAATTGTGCCTGTAATGACTAATATATTAAATCCTGAGTTTTTCAGTACAAATAAGTTTGCTATTTATGTATGTAATCTGTTAGATCTTCATTCGGCTAAGACATTTTTGATTGCAACCTTAATTATGATGATTATAATTTATATAGTTAAGGATGCATTTTTGTATTTTGAGTATTATGTTCAGCAGCGTTTCTTGTGTAATAACAGAGTGCTTTTACAAAAGCAGATTATGGCGACAATACTAAAGAGACCGTATGAGTATTTCCTTAATATATCAACCGGTGAAGTAATACGTACAATCATCGGAGACGTAGACGGAACATTCTTTATGCTTAGCAATGTCATGATGATATATACGGAAGCTATAATTACTGTTGTTATATTTATAGCCATTCTTATCATCAATCCAACAATGGCTCTTATTGTCGTTGTATCTCTTGGTATAGAAATGCTACTTATAGCTAAGGTAATCAAGCCTATAATGGCTAAGTACGGTGATGAAGCAAGAGAGATTAATGCTAAGACTAATTCCTGGATCATACAGGCGGTAAGTGGTATCAAGGAAGTTAAGGTATCTAATATCGATAAGTTCTTTGTTGAGAATTATCAGAAGTATGCATATAAAGGTGCTCAGATAAACAGAAACTGTAATGTACTTGCCAATGCTCCGAGGTTAATTATTGAATCAGTTACAATATCTGTATTATTGGCTTTCATTTCGATTCTTTTATTCTACGGCAAGGATGTTGAACAGTTGATGCCTCAATTGTCTGCATTTGCAGTAGCTGCAGTAAGGCTGCTTCCTTCTGCTAACAGAATAAGTGCAGCATATAACTCGCTTGCATATAACGAGCCTAATCTTATTGCTCTTAACGAGACAATGAGAAGTATTAAAGAAATTGAAGATAACGACGAGCAGACTAAGAATAACGGTATCAATATCACTTTAACCAAGGAGTGCGAGCTTAAGAACGTTACATATATGTATCCTAATTCCGATAAAGTCGTACTTGATAATGCGGATATGGTTATTCCAGTTGGTAAATCAGTCGGAATTGTTGGTACGACCGGTTCGGGAAAAACTACATCAGTTGATATTCTTCTTGGTTTACTTAATATCTATGAAGGTTCAATACTGTCTGATGGAGTTGATATCAGGGAAGACTACACCGGTTGGCTTAGTAAGGTTGGCTATATTCCTCAGATGATGTTTATGCTTGACGATACCATTGCAGCAAATGTAGCATTTGGTGTTGATGAGAAAGATATTGATATTGATCAGGTTAACAGGGCACTTGACGAAGCTAAGATACTTGATTTTATTAATACTTTGCCTGAAGGTATTAATACCAAGATAGGAGAGCGCGGTGTAAGGCTTTCCGGTGGTCAGAGGCAGCGTATAGGAATTGCAAGAGCTCTTTACAATGATCCGGAGTTGATTGTTTTTGATGAGGCTACATCAGCGCTTGATAATGAGACTGAGGCAGCAATTATGGATTCTGTTAATTCTCTCCACGGCAAGAAAACCATGGTTATTATCGCTCATAGACTTACAACAATTGAAGGTTGTGATATAGTCTATAGGGTTGAAGATGGTAAGATTGTTAGGGAGAGGTAAGGAAGGAAAAAATAAAGTGTAGTTATTGGAGGTTAAAAATGGCTAATGTACTTTTTGTATATGGATATGTTGAACCTTCTAATATTATGCTTAGAGATTTTTTTGATAATATTACAGACCTCGATAAACACGGTGTATCTGTTAGGTTTATATCGTCATTTGACATATTAACAACTGATGTAGAATGGTCAGATGTAGTTATTGCTATTAGACCGCAGATTCAATACGTTTCAAGCATTGTTAAATTAGCAAAAAAAAAAGGAAAGTTTACAGGAGTGTATATTGATGACGATTTATTCTCAATAGATGGGCTATATATGCAATCAATATTTGGTACTCATGAGATTAAATTCGCATTGAGATACGCTGATGTCACAATTTCTCCAAATATTTATCTAGCTAAAAGCATTCTTAAATACACTAAATCTAAACGACCCGTCGTTTTGCATACAGCTATATCGAAGAGAGAAATTAAACCTCATAATACTTTTAAAACAAATAGTATAAGAGTTGTTTATTATTCTAATTCTGTAGACACAAGTAATTTCAACGAATACATCTTACCAATTATGGACGAATTATATCAACTATTTGGAAATAGTATAGAATGGTTTTTTTTCAATATACACCCGGATATGTCTAATACAAGGTTTACTAATATTACATATTATGAAAGAATGGAGCTTAACGAGTTTAGAGAAAAACTACATAATGGAGATTATGATATTGGAATAATGCCTTTAATTGATAATAAATTTAATAACGGTAAATATGTTAATCATTATTTTGAGTATTCGAGAGCTGGAATTCCTGGAGTATATTCTAACATATATCCGTATTCAGATTTTGTTATTGATAAGATAGACGGCGTTTTGTGTGATAATACTCATCGTGGATGGATTGATTCTTTAAATTATTTATTTAATATTAATAATCGTAATAGAGTTTCTATAAATGCACAAAATAGGCTTAGAAATGAATTCTCTTGTGATATTATATTTAAGCAGCTTCTTTTAGATTTTCCAGAATTATCTGCTTACAATTCAAAAAGAATTAGAATTCGTAACTTTAGATGCGTAGACTTTGAACAATGGTTTAATGATCACATTAGAAAAAATATCATTTGGGTAATAGAAGTTATTCGGATAAGTAAGTATATGCGTATTATAAAGAAAATATTTTAAAGATATGAGATTAACCTATAAAGACTGTTCGATTAGCTTTTGGCAATAGTTTTAAATTCTTTTCTGACTGCAGTTTTAGTATTAAATATAATTATACTTTTGTTTGAAAGGATGTGTATAAATGTCCCACTTACTTATGATATACGGAATGATTGAACCATCAAATATTATTTATAAAGATTTTTTTTATTATATTTCTAACGAGTATGATAAAGAGATTGTATTTAGGGATGTGCTTGCCGATAGAATTAAAAAGTCTGATATCGAATGGGCAGATATAGTTCTTGTAGTTAGACCACAAAGATTTCATACTTCGTGGTTTTTTAAGTATGCAAAAAGAAGAAACAGATTTACAATGCTTTTGATGGATGATGATTTGTTGTCGGTTGAACGCCCGTATATGAAGGTTGTTTACGGAACACAAGAAGTAAAAAAATCACTTAAGTATTCGGATGTTGTAATTTCACCAAATGATAGCTTAAAGAATAAACTATTAAGATATTCTGAGACTAATAGAGGTGTTGTGCTTCATACTGGCATATCTGATAATGAGATTAAAAGTAGAGTTTTAAAAGATAGAGATAGTATTAATATCGTTTTGTATTCTGTTTCTGGAGAACTTGAAAGTTTTAATAATATAATTATACCAATTTTAGATAAACTGAATAATACTTTTCCGATGAGAATAAACTGGACTTTTTATAATCTTCATCCTGATTTATCTTCTACTGAGTATTCAAATAGAGTCAATTATTATTCTACAATGCCTCTTAAAGAATTCAGAGATTCTATGTTTAACGGGGATTATGATTTTGGTATCATGCCTTTGATTGACAATGAGTTTAACAGAGGGAAATACGTTAATCATTTCTTAGAATTCTCTAGAGCGGGTATTCCTGGAATATATTCTAATGTATATCCTTACAAAGGTTTTGTAAATAGCGATGTTGATGGAATACTTTCTGACAACACGATAGATGGATGGCTTGAGGCATTTTCAAAAATGATGGATTATTCATTTAGGGTAAAAATTTCTAATAATGCTCAAAATAGATTAAAAAAAGAATTCGCTATGAAATCATTATACGATAAGTTTTTATGTGAAGTACCTGAACTCCACTCATATCGAACTCTTGATAAGTTTAAGTTTAAATTGTCTATATTTCCACTTATAAAGCTGATTGATTGGATTAACGAAAACGTCTTTAAATGGTTTGCATGGGTTATAGAATTATTTCGTGTCAGCAGATATACAAGATGGATTCGAAAGTTTATAAACACACATTGAGTTTAATTATATTTATATTATCCATATTCTTTATATATAAAAGAATTGCTTGAGACTTTTGATACAACAATTAGGAGTTTATTATGTCTAACTTATTAATGACTTATGCTATGAGAGAACCATCTAGCATTATTTTTGAAGAGATTTTTATAAAAATCTCAAATGATTTTCACGACATTTCTTTTCGTTCCATTATTATTGATGATGTTGACAATGATGATGTTAAGTGGGCGGATGTTGTTATCGCTGTTCGACCGCAAAAAATTCATATTTCGAGACTGCTTAAAATTGCGCGTAAACATAATGTAATTACAGCAACCTTATTAGATGACGATTTTTTTGCTATAAAAGGTTTTTATTTAAGAGAAATGTATGGAATCAGAGCTTTAAAACAATCACTGAGGAATTCGGACTATTTGATTACAACAACCGAGATGCTTCTGAACAGTAATTTGAAAAAAACGAAAAATGCAAAAGGAATTGTTATGAACTGTGCTGTTGTTGATAATGATGTTAAAGCTCCAAAGCAAAATGATGAAGAATGTTTGAACATAGTATACTATAATAATATAAGCGATACTTCGAGTTTTGATATTTGTGTAACTCCAACGTTTGAGATACTTAGCAACATGTTAAATGTTCCTATAAATTGGTACTTTTATCATGTACATCCCGATTTAACTGATACCCCATATGAAAATGATGCTGTATATATTGATAAACTACCTTTAAAAGAATTCAGAAAAAGTTTGTATAATAATGGTTTTAGCATTGGAGTTATGCCTCTTATTGAAAATGAGTTTAATAAGGGAAAATATGTGAACCACTTTTTTGAGTATTCTAGAGCAGGAATTCCAGGTATTTATTCAAATGTTGAGCCTTATTCAAATTTTATTATAGACGGAGAAGATGGTTTGTTGTGTAATAATACTAAAGAAGAGTGGGCCAATGCAATCTGTGCTTTGATAGATCCTGTTCTAAGGAATAAGATTACATCAAATGCTCAAAACCGATTAAAAACTGAATACTCAATTAAATCTATACATTCTGCACTGAAAAATGATTTTCCTGACTTGTTTATACATGAGTCAAAACATAACCGGGTTGTTGGATGTAGGTTTTCATATCTCTATGCTAGTTTTATAACAAAGCTGATTAATTGGTGTGTATGGAGAATTTATAAGCTTTCTATGATTGTATCTAGAGATAAACAGTAAACATCCGTTGTTTGTACTTTTCTTAAATATATTATTATTAAGAGGATTATTATGCCGAATTTACTTGTTTTATATAGCGAAAAATCATCTACAAATGATATATTTATTAACGATTTTCCGCCATTGTTTAGATATTTAGGATTGGACGTTGATTATTGTGATGTTTTGAATGTTACTAAAGAAAGAATAATGAAAGCTGATTCGATTATTCTTATTCGTCAGATGAATCCGCAGGTTTTAGATTTAATTAAAGCAGCACAAAGAGCAGGTGTGTTTGTAATTGCTTTTTATGATGATGATTTACTTAACTTGCCCAAGTGTTTTCCTCACATACCTTGGCAATTAAGTGGAATGAGACATATTTTAAAAAGTGTTGATGCAGTGTTAACATTTTGTCCTGGTATAAGAGATAAGTATTATGAATTATCATCAGGACGATGTTATCAAATGAATATGCCTGCATTATATGAATCAAATAGGAGATATTCTAAGTGTACAAAGAATGATGGTATTTCGGTTGTATATGCGGCGTCGCCAACTCATAAAGATGACGCCGAAAAACTAATTATTCCCATAATAAAATCTCTTAATAGTTTTGATTCTAAAGTAATTAGTTTTGAATTTGTTGGTGTAAAACCTGAAATCAATTTTGATACAAATATATGCATAAAGTATACTGATTCAATGCCTCTTGATAGATATAGACAGTACATGATGGAAAGAGAGTTCGATATAGGTCTTGCTCCGCTTGAGGCAGATTCTTTTACTGAATGTAAGTATTTCAATAAGTTTATAGAATATACCATAGTTGGTACTGTTGGTGTGTACTCAAACTGCAAACCATATACTTATGCAGTTAATAATGGGTTTAATGGTTTTTTAGCAAATAATGACGTGAAGAGTTGGGTTGACGTTATTTCTGAAATAATAAATAATCCAAACTGTATTAACTCATGTAGAGAGAACGCTATAAAACAAATTAAAGCAAATCATAGTATTGAAGCAATTGCATATAAGTTAAAGAACGATATACCTGAATTAACACGTTCAAAGAAGAATAGTGTTAATATTAACCTATATACATATAACATGAAAAATAGATGGTATAGATTAATTACTACATTTTACATGTTTTTTTTCTTTTTAAAGAATGAAGGGTTTAAATGGACTTATAAAAAAACTATAGCAAAGATTAATCGTTTGTTTTCTCGAAGGAGAATCTAAAGAATGAGCAAACTACTATTTATTTATGAAAACAATATGCCTACAGTTAGTATTATTAAATCAGTTTTTATGAAATTGGATAAACAGTATGGTATTATTTCGGATTTTATTCTCGTTTGTGATGTAGATTCAAAGACTATTAATAATTCGGATATCGTTGTTTTAATTAGACCTACAGATATTATCAGTTTATCGGTTGCTAAATGTGCTAGATTAAGCGGGCGTATCGTTATAACATTTTGTGATGATGATTTGTTAAACCTTCCCCAAAGTATACCTAGTATTCCATGGAGAAAGAATACTCTTATTAGAATACTAAACTGTTCTGATGCCATATGGTCAACAAGTCCTTTTATTCTTGACAAATATTGTAATCTAACAGACGGAAAGAAAAAAATCCGCTTTGATACAATAGTACGTGAAGATGAGATTAATGGTATTAATGTTTCACATAATAACGAGTGTATTAAAATTGTCTATGCAGCCGGTGGAAATCACGAGAGTTTTTTTTATGATTATGTCAAACCTATTGTTCCGGATTTGATTAATAAATACGGTAAATCAATATCATTTACATTTGTTGGCGTTCATCCCGAAATGGATAATATTCCTTGTGAGTATGTGTCCGGAATGCAACTAGAAGAGTATAGAGAATACATGAGAAATAGCAAATTTGATATTGGACTATCTCCATTACATGATGATGATTTCTCTAAGTGTAAATATTTTAACAAATATATTGAATATACAACTCAAGGTATTGTTGGCGTATATTCAAATGTAAAACCGTTCACCTATATTGTTTCTGATAAAGAGAATGGTTTTCTTGCTGATAACACGCCGGAGTCCTGGCTTGAAACTTTAGAAATAGCAATTGAGAATAAGTCGTTAAGAGAAACATGCTTATTAAATGCCATTGACAATATAAAAGAAGTTCTGTCAGAATCATCGGTTATAGATAGATTAAAAAAAGATTTCCCTATTGTTTGTGAGGAAAGTAAAGATTATAAAGATTTTGGTACGCTTGCTTTTATAAGACTTAAGTACAAGTTTACTCGAGTGTTAGATTGGATGTATCTTATTGGATTCTACAGAAAACAGAATGGGTTAATAGATGTTTTAAAAAGGATTTATAGAAAAGTATTTAGACTAAATGCATATAGTAGAAAGTGAGACTAAATATGCCTATGAACGTTAAGAAAGTTGGAGAAACGATCGCCAATTTAAGGAAGAAAGCAGGATATACACAGAAGGATCTTGCTAATCGATTAGGAATAAGTGACAAAGCTGTTTCTAAGTGGGAGAGGGGTGTAGGTCTTCCGGATATTTCATATCTTAGTAAACTTTCTATTCTTCTTGATACGGATACAGATAGTTTATTAGCTGGTGACGTTGGTCATCATGACAATTCATGGCGTGGTATTATATTACTTGATAATAATAAGTATGGTATTGATTCAAGCACAATGATTTTTGACAAACCCCTTGTATTCTTTTTATTGTCTTATTTTCTACTTGTTGGTATCAGGAATATAACTATAATTGGATCCCAAAATGATAAACGCTATATCGATGAAGTTTTAGGGTCTGGAAATGATTATGGTATAGTACTGAGCACATATGTAGGCGATTCATTAGCTGATATAAGAAATCAATACAGTATTGACAACGGTAATACAATGCTAGTATATGGTAGATGTATTCTATATGGTGTAGAACAAACGAAGTTTTTTCAGAAAGCGATGAATAATCGTGACAGATTTACAACCTTAGTTTTACCCAAGAAGCTAAATGATAATCAGAACAGAATTGTTTTTGATAAGAATAAAAAAATTGTTAATTCGGAATCTGATGAATTGTTAAAAACTCAATATGATTTCTCTGATATACCGTTTTTATTCTTTCCATCTAAGTTATTAAACGATATGTTCGTAAACCCTAATATTCTTTCATTTGTTAACACTTACTCTGCAGAGAATGAGGTTTATGTACAATTGCTAGATAGAGGTTTTGTGGAGATAGAAATAGATGATTGGAATTGTGTGCAGGATGCGTCAACATTTTTAAAAATTGTTCAAGATAAATGTGGTATGAATGTATATTGCTTAGAAGAAGTTGCTTGGAGAAGAGGTATGATAAGTAATAATCAACTAAACAAACTAGGCTCTAAGTATTTAGGTACGCCATACGGCGAATACATCAAGAGCTTATATGAAAGAAATATAAATAAATAGTTTTTGCTATTACTAAGGAGGATTAAGAGTGGATCATTCATACAAACGAGAATTTGATGATATAATTATAGTTCCATTTGATAAGGAAACGAGTGAAAAGTATAGATTATTAAGAAACAGACCAGATATCAGTGTTTATTTTCCAAGTGTAGGAATAATATCAAAAGAACAGCAAGATAAATGGTTTGAGTCATATTTAGAATCTGATGATGATATTATGTTTGCGGTATTTGATACTAATAATACTTTTCTTGGTGGTAATTCGATTTATCATATTAGTAGTGATAGTGCAGAATATGGAAGGATTATTATAGATAATAATTTTGCGGGGCATTCATATGGGTATAAAGCCACTATGGCGGCTGCTCTTATTGCTAAGCATAATCTTAATTTAAAACAACTTGAATTATGTGTATATGAGGATAATATCTCAGCTATAAAAACTTACAAAAAAGCAGGTTATATTGAGAATGGCACTACTGTCGATAAAGATGGTAAGAAAATGATAAGTATGATACTTGATTTAAATCAAATTTAAAAAATCTACTTTGCGTTTACTTTTTTTGATAATTTGCTTAGATTGCACGGATTTGTATACTATATACTCAACGGATAGTCGGTATCTTTTTGATGAATTATAGTTATAATATAACTGTGTGATTTAATAATCACCGATTACATTTGTTGATATAAAAGTATTTGAAAAGGAGATTGATATGGGAATTCAGTTATTTAAAGCTAAGTATGAAGTTGATGAGTGTCTGGCCGAGATTAGAGAGTGCCTTGAAGTTGGTTGGACAGGAATGGGATTCAAGACAGTAAAATTCGAGGAGGCATGGAAAGAGTATACAGGGCTTCCTTTTGCACATTATCTCAATTCTTCGACAATAGGTCTTTATATGGCTGTAGATATTATGAAAGAGCAGTATGGTTGGGAAGATGATGACGAGATTATCACAACGCCTATTACTTTTGTATCCTCAAATCATGCTATCCTTAAATCACATATGAAGCCGGTCTTCGCTGATGTTGATGAAACAATGTGTATGACAGCTGAATCTGTAAAAGAGAGAATAACTGATAAGACTCGTGCAGTGATGTATGTAGGTCTTGGAGGTAACTTAGGTCATTACGAAGAGATAGTTAAAATCTGTGAAGAGAATGATCTTAAGCTTATTCTTGACGCTGCTCATATGGCCGGAACAAGATTAAACGGTGAGATTCCTGGTAAGGAAGCAGAAGTTGTTGTGTATTCTTTCCAAGCAGTTAAGAATCTTCCTACGGCTGATAGCGGTATGATTTGCTTTAAACGTGGCGAATTTGATGAGATAGTTAGAAAGAAGTGCTGGCTAGGAATTAATAAGGATACATATTCAAGAAGTTCTGATTCCGGTAACTATAAATGGCGTTACGATGTTGAATATGTCGGAGATAAAGGGCATGGCAACTCTGTTATGGCTGCAATTGGCCTCGTTCAACTTAAATATCTTGACAGAGATAACGCATACAGAAGACAACTTGTTAATTGGTATCGCGAGAGATTAAGCAAGTATCCTGATAAGATTAAACTTGTTAGAATAGAAGAGGGATGCGAAAGTGCATGTCATTTATTCCAAATCTGTGTAGATAAGAGAGATGAACTTATGATGGCTCTTAACGCAGCTGAGATATATCCTGGAGTTCATTACGCTAATAATATCAATTACAGAATGTATGACTATGCCAAAGGAACATGTCCTTATGCAGATTACGTTAGTGAACATACATTATCATTACCTATGAATCTATATTTGACATATGATGATGTACAGAAGATTTGTGATGTCGTTGAGAAATTCATAAATAAATAGTATTAATAATCTAAAGGGCTTGTTGTTACAGCAAGCTCTTTATGTTATACTGATATGGTTTTCTTAAACTTTATATGGAAAGTACTATTAAGGAAGGGAATAATATGAGAATATACTTAAGACCAATAACATTAAAAGACGGCCCTAGTATTGTTAAATGGCGCAATACGCCTAGTGTCAGAGCACATTGTATGAATCAAAAAACTATAACTCTAGAATCTAATGAAGAGTTTTATCATAAGTATATAGAGACCGGATATTATCAACAATACATAGTCGAGAGAATAGACGAAGACTTTGGGGTTGCATCTTATCCTATTGCTACCGCATATTTAAAGGATATAGATAGAACGAACAAACGATGTGAACTTTGCATATTTACCAGTGATGATCAGGAATGGAATACCGAAAGCCAAAATATAGCTGTAAAGCAACTCTTAGACATAGCATTTGATGAACTTGATATGCATAAAGTGTATTCTTATGTTTTCTATCAGTTTCTTGATGAAGCTTCGTTGTTAAAAAAAGCCGGTTTTGGTATAGATGCAGTTTTAAAGGATGAAGTAGTTGACTCAAATGGTGAGTTTTCAGATATTATTAGATTCTCTGTATTTAAGAAAGACTGGGTTAAATCGAATAATTGATTGATGGAAATAGTGTGGTGCATATCAGAATGACATATATGGTAAGCTGTAGTATTCTTAAAGCTTGTGTGAATAGCATTTCCTTAAGGAGATGCTATTTTTATAATTGTTACGAGTTAACATATATGCAATTCTATATAGTTGATATAATCAAGATGATTAGTGTATAATTAATTCGAGTATGTGGTTATTATGAGTAATGTGAATATGACGATTAATGTAATAAAGACTCTATTGCAAGCTGACATTAAAAAATTACTGGCTTGTAATGAGTGTAGTAACATGTTTTTAAGAGGCTGATTATGAATTATTTGATAGGAGGCGTTTACTATGGATGAAAAGGCAATGTATAAGTTGTCATATGGTCTGTTTGTATTGACGGCTAAGGATGGTGACAAGGAGAATGGATGCATTACGAATACTGCGATGCAGGTGGCATCTAATCCAAATCAGATATCATTTGCAATTAATAAGGCGAATTATACGCATGATATGGTGATGAAGACTAAGGTGTGTAACATATCAGTGATTGCGGAGGACGCAAGCTTCGATTTGTTTAAGCATTTCGGGTTTCAATCCGGTAGAGATGTAGATAAGTTTGCGGGTTATACGGACTGTGACAGAGCAGAGAATGGAGTGCCATACATTACCAAGGGGACTAATGTTTATTTCTCAATAGAGGTTAAGCAAATGATTGATCTTGGTTCACATACGCTTTTTATCGGTGTTCCTACTGCGATGGAAGTGTTGTCGGATGTGCCTTCTGCGACTTATGCTTATTATCAGGAGAGTATTAAGCCGAAGCCTGAGAAGGTTGGAGAGACAGCGAGTGGTGAGACTGTTTGGAGATGCAAGATATGCGGTTACGAGTACGTGGGAGAGGAATTACCGGATGATTTTATTTGTCCGCTTTGTAAGCATCCTGCGAGTGATTTTGAGAAGGTTGAGAAGTGATTTGATACCTCGTTATTTCATTCGGGATAAAGATTCTTCGCTACGCTCAGAATGACATGGTGTTATATTATACAGACGAAAAAATGTATGTATTCAATATTATTTCCAACGAAAAAATGTTGAATATATACACTTTTTCTTGTATAATGGCATTATGAGATATATAAAGAGGTGGTTTTGTGTATAGAAAAATGATTGAAAAACTCATTAAATGGAAGGATTCTAAATATAGAAAACCTTTGGTTATGTGGGGAGCCAGACAGACTGGGAAGACATGGCTTATGAAGGAATTTGGAGATAATCACTTTGATAATTACGTTTATGTATCATTTTATAATAATAAGAGAATCGCATCAGTGTTTGATCAAGATTATAATCCTGAAAGGATTATAAATGCATTAGAGATTGAATTGCATGTTAATATTACTCCGGAAAAGACTTTGATTATTTTTGATGAGATTCAGAATGCACCTAAAGTATTAGAGTCTTTAAAGTATTTTTGTGAGGAATCACCTGAATATCCGATTGTGTGTGCGGGTTCGTTGCTGGGAGTAGCGATACATGAAGGCGTTTCATTTCCGGTTGGTAAGGTTGATGAGTTGCGTTTATATCCTATGTCTTTTGAAGAGTTTTTGATTGCTCTGGGTGAAGAAAAACTAGCTTCATACTGTGAAGACTATAAGTTGAGTGAGATTAATGATTTCTCAGCAAAATATAGACAACTTCTTAAGGAGTATTATATTGTTGGAGGAATGCCTGAAGTGGTTTCAAGATACGTTTCTAATAAAGATTTTCACGAAGTTAGAGAGAATCAGCTGGCGATATTGAATCAATATGAAGGTGATTTTGGTAAACATATTAAATCAAGTGAATTGCCAAGAATAAGAATGGTATGGAATTCAATTCCTATGCAACTTGCTAAAGAGAACAAGAAGTTTTTCTTTGGTCAGATAAAGAGCGGAGCAAGACATAAAGATTTTGAAATTGCTATTGAGTGGCTTATAGATTCAGGTCTTATTTATAAAGTTCCTAAGGTTTCAAAACCATCTATGCCGTTAAAATCGTATGTTGATTTTTCTGCATTTAAAATATATATGATAGATGTTGGTCTATTAGGTGCTATTAGTGAGTTGGATATTGATAGTGTTATAACTGGGAACGATATATTTACTGAGTTTAAGGGGGCACTAACTGAACAATATGTACTTCAGCAATTATTATGCGAAACCAAGTATACTCCTTATTATTATTCAGGAGAAAAGTCTACATATGAAGTGGATTTTCTGATTCAAAAAGGAAAGGATGTAATCCCGATAGAGGTTAAGGCAGAAGAGAATCTAAAAGCTAAAAGCCTTAAGGTCTATCATGATAAGTACCAGCCTTCATTTTCGATTAGAACATCAATGAGTGAATATAGGGATCAAGAATGGATGATTAATGTTCCGTTATGGACAGTAGGAGCTTTATGAAACGATTTTTTCTTGCATTGTTTTCGATTTTGGTCTACAATATTGAATGTTGTGAAATCTACGATTAGATATTTAGTTAAGGAGATTTAATGATGGCTACTCAAACTAAGAAGAAAAAGAAGAATGTTGATTTAGAGACAGATAATCAGAAGTTAGGAAGGATAGTCTCAAGGATGTTCTTCTTTTTAATCATGATTGTATTACCTTTGTACTATGACAGTCAAGCTTATCTTAATATGATTGGATCTAAAGGTAAATGTGCTTCAATATGTATTTATATTGCTTTAATAGGTGTGTTCTGCTATTATTTCCATGGCTTGCTTGCAGGAGAGTACAAGTTTGATTTTACGTTTAAACGTTGGCATCCTATGGATTATATTGTGTTAGCGCTTGTGTTTGGTATGGCTATAGCTTGCTTTACATCTGCTGATTATAAGTTGTGCCTCTCAGGAGAAAAAGGTTTTTATAACGGAGCTCTTAAACTTGGTCTTTTGGCTGTTATGTACTTCTTTGCTTCAAGGCATGTCAAGGCAGAGAAGAAGATCTGGGATATTGTTCTTATCGTTTCTGATGTTATTAGTTTTTGGATGTTCCTTAACTTCTGTTCGTTTGATGTGTTTAATCTGCATGCCATGATTATAGAAGAGCAGTATTATTCATATTCTGCATCACTTGGTAATGTAGATAGTATTTCAGCATATTATTCTATATTTGCGGCGGTTGTATTCATACTCTTCTTAAACGAGAAGGATGAAAAGCGTATGCCGGCTATGACTACTCACCTTGCATTTGCTATTATGGGTGTATTGACTACTCACTCAGATGGACTTGCGTTTGGTTTGTTCTTTATGTCTATTATATTTGCTAAGTACGCACTTGAAGATGAGAAAAGATGCGCTAGAGCGTTTTTACTTTTAGCTATTGTTGGTGCAGAGATGACTTTCTTAAGACTGTTGCATGCGATTTCAGCTGAAAGAGTGTTGTTTACTGAAGAGTTAACCAACAAGATGATTGACAAATGGGTAGGTGTGCCTGTTCTTGTGGTATTTGGTTTGTTGTACTTCCTTATGAAGAAATCAAAGATTAAATATCATCAGAAAGTTATGAATGCATTAGCTTGGATTTATGTCGTTCTTGCATCTGTAGGTTTCATCGGTGCAGCAATCTACATTATGAATAACTTGTCCAATGATTTCGGTACCGGGCGTGGTGGTATCTGGAAGGGCGGAATCGAACTCTTTAAGAGCCTTAGCGGTGATGATAAGATCTTTGGACTTGGACCTCACATGGTTAGAGAGGGACTTACTGAGAAGGTATATCAGTTTATTGATGACAGTAACCTTGCATTTGCAACCTGTCATAATGGTATATTGGAGGTTATGAATACGCTTGGTATATGGGGAATGGTATTTGGTATCGCTCTTTGGGTGGTTATGCTTGTGCCTTTCTTTAAGAATCATGAGGGATGGACTACTGAGAGAGTTGCTTATCTTGCTGCTGCATTTGCTTATCTTGGACAGTCTATGGTTGGTAACCCTTATTCTATGACTGTGCCTATGTTTTATTTGATAATTACGCTTTACAGGGATCAGATATATCAGGCGAGACTTTTGGAGCTCAATGAATTGGGTGAGGCACAGAATGACGAGGTTAAGGAAGAGAGTAAGAGTAATAAGAAGGGTAAGAAGAAATAGAGTATGTCCGAGTACGATTACTTGATTGTTGGGGCCGGGCTTTATGGGGCAACATTTGCAAGGCAGGCTGCTGACGCTAAGAAAAGGGTATTAGTTATTGATAAGAGAGACCATATAGGCGGCAATGTCTATACCGAGTCGATTGAGAACGTCGTTGTTCATCGCTATGGCGCGCACATTTTCCATACTAACAGTGAGAGAGCATGGAATTATGTCAATCGATTCGCTACTTTCAATAGGTTTACCAACTCTCCGGTTGCTAACTATAAAGGAGAGCTTTATTCACTTCCTTTCAATATGTATACCTTCAATAAGATGTGGGGAGTTACGACTCCTGATGAGGCGAAGGCTATTATTGAGAAGCAGAGAGATGAGGCAGGGATAACAGAGCCTAAGAGTCTTGAAGAACAGGCTATTTCCTTGGTTGGTACGGACATATACGAGAAGCTTATCAAAGGATACACTATGAAACAGTGGGGCAGAGAGTGCGATAAGCTTCCTGCATTTATTATTAAGAGGCTTCCTGTCAGGTTTACATTTGACAATAACTACTTTAATGCACTGTATCAGGGGATTCCTGTTGGCGGTTACACCGATATGGTTGCCAATATGCTTAAAGGTATTGAATACAGGCTTTCGACTGATTATCTTGCCAATAAAGAGGAGTTTGAAAGCTTGGCAGACAGGGTTGTCTATACGGGGCCTATAGATGCTTATTTTAATTATGAGCTTGGGGCTTTAAAGTATCGTTCGATTAGGTTTGACACTGAAGTGCTTGATACGCCTAACTATCAGGGGAATGCCGCGGTCAATTATACTGATTCGGAGACTCCGTACACAAGGATTATTGAGCATAAGTGGTTTGAATTTGGCAAGGACAGGAATGGTGATGACATTCCTAAGACTGTTATAAGTAGGGAGTACAGTGAAGAGTGGGAAGTGGGCGTTGAGCCTTACTATCCTGTTAATGATGATGAGAATGCCGAACTTTACAGCAGATATAAGGCTTTAGCCGATAAGGAAGGCAATGTTATATTTGGCGGAAGGCTTGGTGAATATAAGTATTACGACATGGATGCCGTTATATTGGCGGCGCTTGATAAGGCTTCTATGGCTTTGAAGGGCGATTTTGTCGTTAAATGGTAATATGAGAGAGGTTTTATTATGGATGAGAACAAGGATTTAGAACTTGAAAATGCTGTTGATGAGGCAGCAAATGTAGAAGAGGAAGCAGTAGATACTACTGAAGTAACTGATACAGAGGATGTAATTGATTCTAATGACGAGGACAAGGACCCGGCCAAGATGATTAGCGAAGGGTACTACCTTCTTCACAAACCATCTAAGTGGCTTATGACCAAGGGAGATATCCTTTTTTATGGTTTCTTGGTCGCTTTGGTTGTGGTTGTCTTTATTGTTTCTAAGTTTATTATTGGATTTTACAGCGTTGAAGGTGATTCGATGAAGAATACCTTTAAAGACGGAGATACCGGCATTTGCCTAAAATGGCACGCTGACACTGCGCTTAAGCACAACGATATCGTTATATTCTGGGCAGATGAGCTTGATGAGTTTATTATCAAGCGTTGTGTTGCTGTTCCGGGTGAGTCGATTGAGATGCACGAGGGCGTGTTGAAGGTTAACGGTGAAGTTGTTGAAGAGAATTATATCAGAGAGCCTATGGAGCCTGATGAGGGCGAGATAGAGCCTACCGTTCTCGGCGATGATGAGTTCTTTGCGATGGGAGATAACCGTAACGAGAGTTGTGACTGTCGTGACTTGGGACCTGCGAAGCTTTCTAAGATTGACGGTATCGTCTTAACTAACTTTGGTAAGACGGGTGTTACCAAGAAGAAGCTGTTTTACATAATCGGTGCAGTTTTCCTTGTGTTGCTTATTTTGAGCTTTATTGAGGATGCGCTTCAGAAGAAGAAACTTGGTCAAATCCCTAAGGAGCTTAGAGATCTTGAGTTTGACTATGTTGAGAACGAGGACGGCACGTTTACGGTTGGCCTTAAAGACAAGGATACGGATGAACTCCATGAGCCTAAGGTGGTCAAGAATACCAAAGAGGCTAAGGCGTACGCGTCTAAGTACGCTAAGGGGTTTTATCATTATTTGGCAAAATAGTTTTTAATATGACTAATTTGCTCTTGAATTTTTCGTTAAAAGTAGGTATTATATATCTATGATTGATTGGGGGTACTGCCTCTGATCATAATATTATTTATTTCTAGGAGGAATTAAGAAATGGCAGTAAAAGTAGCAATTAACGGTTTCGGACGTATCGGTCGTCTTGCATTCAGACAGATGTTTGATGCTGAGGGTTATGAGGTTGTAGCAATCAACGATCTTACTAAGCCTTCAATGCTCGCTAACCTTTTGAAGTATGACACCGCTCAGGGTGGATACGCAGGTTACATCGGTGAGGGTAAGCACACAGTTTCTGCTGATGATGATGCTAACACTATCACTGTTGATGGCAAGACACTTAAGATCTACGCTGAGGCAGATGCTAAGAATTGTCCTTGGAAGGATCTTGATGTTGATGTAGTTTTAGAGTGTACAGGTTTCTACTGCTCTAAAGATAAGTCACAGGCTCACATCGACGCCGGTGCTAAGAAGGTAGTTATTTCAGCTCCAGCCGGTAACGACCTTAAGACCATCGTTTTCTCAGTTAACGAGAAGACTCTTACAGCTGATGATACTATCATTTCTGCTGCTTCATGTACAACTAACTGCTTGGCTCCTATGGCTGACGCACTTAACAAGTATGCTCCAATCCAGAGCGGTATCATGAGCACTATCCATGCATACACTGGTGACCAGATGATCCTTGACGGACCACATCGTAAGGGTGACCTTCGTCGTGCACGTGCAGGTGCTGCTAACATCGTACCTAACTCAACAGGTGCTGCTAAGGCTATCGGTCTTGTTATTCCAGAGCTTAACGGTAAGTTAATCGGATCTGCACAGCGTGTTCCTGTTCCTACAGGTTCTACTACTATCTTAACAGCAGTTGTTAAGAAGGCAGGCGTTACTGTTGATGATATCAACGCAGCTATGAAGGCAGCAGCCAGCGATAGCTTTGGTTACAATGAGGATCCAATCGTTTCTAGCGATGTAATCGGTATGAGATATGGTTCACTCTTTGATGCAACTCAGACTATGGTATCACAGATCGCTGATGATCTTTACGAGGTTCAGGTTGTTTCTTGGTATGACAATGAGAACAGCTACACTTCTCAGATGGTTCGTACTATTAAGTACTTCGCAGAGCTTGCTTAATAGCAAGGTTTTGCACACATTTCGAAAGACCTTGAGGGTCCGGTCATTAGGGCCGGACCCATTTTTACTTTATTTATATAACATGAAAGGAGCTATTTAATAATGCTTAACAAGAAATCTGTTGATGATATCAATGTAAAGGGATTAAGAGTCCTTGTTCGCTGTGATTTTAACGTTCCTCTTGACGCAGATCTTAAGATTACTGATGAGAATCGTTTAGTTGCTGCACTTCCAACTATCAAGAAGCTTGTTTCTGATGGTGGTAAAGTTATCCTTTGCTCACACCTTGGCAAGCCAAAAGGAGAGCCAAAGCCAGAGCTTTCACTTGCACCTGTTGCTAAGAGACTTACAGAGCTCTTAGGTCAGGAAGTTAAGTTCGCTGCTGATCCTGAGGTTGTAGGACCTAACGCTAAGGCTGCAGTAGAGGCTATGCAGGACGGAGAGATCGTTCTTTTAGAGAACACCCGTTATCGTGCAGAGGAGACCAAGAACGGTGAGGCATTCTCTAAGGATCTTGCTTCAATCGCAGATGTTTTCGTTAATGACGCGTTCGGTACAGCTCATAGAGCTCACTGCTCTAATGTTGGTGTTACTGAGTATGTTGATACAGCAGTTGTAGGTTACTTAATGCAGAAGGAGATTGATTTCCTTGGTAATGCAGTTAACAATCCTACACGTCCATTCGTTGCTATCTTAGGTGGAGCTAAGGTTTCTTCTAAGATTTCAGTTATCGAGAACCTTCTTGACAAGGTTGACACTCTTATCATCGGTGGTGGTATGGCATATACATTTATGGCTGCACTCGGTGAAGAGGTTGGTAAGTCACTCTTAGAGGAGGACTACAAGGAGTACTCACTTCAGATGCTTAACAAGGCTAAGGAGAAGGGCGTTGAGCTTCTTATTCCTGTAGATACTGTTGTTGCTGATGATTTCTCTAACGATGCTAACTCTAAGGTTGTTGGTCGTGGTGAGATTCCTGCTGATTGGGAAGGCCTTGATATCGGACCTAAGACAACTGAGCTCTTTGCTAATGCAGTTAAGAATGCTAAGACAGTTGTATGGAACGGACCTATGGGTGCATTCGAGATGCCTAAGTTCGCTGAGGGTACAATCGGTGTTGCTAAGGCTCTTGCAGAGCTTGGCGATGACGCTGTAACCATTATCGGTGGTGGTGATTCAGCTGCTGCTGTTAACCAGCTTGGCTTCGGTGACAAGATGACTCATATTTCTACAGGTGGTGGAGCTTCATTAGAGTTCCTTGAGGGTAAGGAGCTTCCTGGAGTAGCTGCTGCTAACGATAAGTAATATTGAAAGGATTAGATTATAATGGCACGTAAGAAGATTATTGCCGGCAACTGGAAGATGAACAAGACACCTTCTGAGGCAGTTGCTTTGGCTAACGAATTAAAGGCACTTGTTGACACTGATGAGGTAGACGTAGTATTCTGCGTACCTGCAATTGACATCATCCCAGTTGTTGATGCAGTTAAGGGAACCAAGATCAGCGTAGGTGCTGAGAACCTTTATTTTGAGGAGAGCGGAGCTTACACAGGAGAGATAAGCCCTAACATGCTCGTTGATGCCGGTGTTAAGTATGTTATCATCGGTCATAGTGAGAGAAGAGAGTATTTTGCTGAGACAGATGAGACAGTTAACAAGAAGATTCTTAAGGCATTAGAGCATAACATTACCCCTATCATTTGCTGTGGTGAGTCACTTACACAGCGTAAGCAGGGTGTTTACATTGATTGGATTAGAATGCAGATTAAGATTGCTTTCCAGAATGTTACTGCTGACCAGGCTAAGACTTGTGTTATCGCATACGAGCCTATCTGGGCTATCGGTACCGGTGAGACTGCTACTGCTGACCAGGCCGAGGAAGTATGTTTAGCAATCCGTGAGTGCATTAAAGAGGTATATGATGAGGCTACTGCTGATGCAATCCGTATCCAGTACGGCGGATCTATGAATGCAGGCAATGCTAAGGAGTTACTTGCTAAGCCTGACATTGATGGTGGTTTAATTGGTGGTGCTTCACTTAAGCCTGATTTCAAGGATATCGTATTTCCTAACTAATTAATGTTTTTGTCTGCGGGTGGTTGATTCCACCCGCTTTTTTGTGCCTTTTTGACAATTTTTAAAACAAATACTATACAAAATTTATGCGAAATTAGGTTGATTTATATCTTTTACTGTGTTATATTATGTTTTGTGGTTTTTTATGTATTATGTGGATATAACTTTCAATTAACCTCACGCTTGATTGTTATACCAGATTAGGAGGATTTTTAACTATGAAATTAGCTTTACAGATTGCACTTATGGTTGTGTGCGTATTATTAGTTGTTATAGTATTATTGCAGGAAGGCAAGGATGCCGGCTTTGGCGGTGGTGCATTTACCGGTCAGGCTGGTGATACATATTACAGCAAGAACAAGAGACATACTGTTGAGGGTAAGCTTGAGATCGCTACCGTTGTACTTGGTATCTTATTCTTCGTTATTGCTATGTCACTTAATATGAGTTTCTTAAACTAATTCTTATTATGATGTGTGTGTTAAGGTCGCCTGTGGCGACCTTTTTTTATTAAGTACCCAAAGGGGACAGTCCCCATTGGGTACTTAGCTAATTCACCAGTGGGGACAGACCTCTTTGGGATGTTGCAAGTTTTTTTCGGTGAGGTCTGTCCCCGACCGGTTAATTAGCTGGTTTGCTTGAATATTCCGCGCTGGACGTACCACCAATCCGCAATCGCGTACCGCTAGTCCGCGACAGCGTACCTCCTTGTTTTTGATGTTGCAATTCACGCGATAATGCAACTAATCCATACAATGATACTGATTCTATTGTAGAATTGTTTAAGGCTTATAAGCCTAATTCTACGAAAGGAGGCCAAAGATATGGCCAATAGAATCAATGTAAAGCTCATACTCGAGCTAAAATCTGGCGGTATGTCCCAGAATGAGATTGCCAGATCACGGCATATGTCACGCAGTTCTATTAGTTCTGTAGTGAACATTG
>JHXB01000002.1 GCA_000621905.1 Lachnospiraceae bacterium NC2004 | reverse complement strand
AGTCGTTTCCGACTGTTATCCCCCTGATAAGGGTAGGTTACCCACGCGTTACTCACCCGTCCGCCACTAAGTTGCTTCGGTGAATTCCCCTTTGAGCAAGCTCTCCAGTTCATTCGGTGAAACAACTCCGTTCGACTTGCATGTGTTAAGCACGCCGCCAGCGTTCATCCTGAGCCAGGATCGAACTCTCATGTTCTGATTTTTCTTGTTTTTCATCGAAGATGAAAAACTTTAGAAAAATCGACTCCTCATTTCTTAATGAAAGTATCATCGAAGATGTTACTTGAATTTAGAAATGATTGGAGTTTCATTCTCCTTTTGGTTCAAGATAACACTAAGCTATCTCTTTACCTGTTTACTGTTTATAGGTTGTATTATACAACTTCGCAATCTTTAGACCAGTATAATCTAAAGTTACTCTTAGTCATATTCAGGTTTGTCTCATTATTCAATTATCAAGGTATATAGCCCTTAAATTAGGGCGTAAAAAAATCACTGTTTATCAGCGACTAGATGATAATAACATTCTAGCCGTCGTTTGTCAATGACTTTTTTACATTTTTTTATTTTATTTTTTTAAATGTAGGAAAGAAGCTCAGAAACATTACTAATTCCAATAAGTTTTATCCCCTTGATATCTTCTTTATCCTTAATCACTCTATCGTAATCTATCTTAGGCATTATACATGTCTTAAAGCCCAGTTTCATTGCTTCCTTAACTCTCTGAAGAGACATCGATACTCCTCTGACTTCTCCTGTAAGTCCAACCTCTCCAAAAACTATAGTATCAGCGTCTAATGCCTTGTTCTTAAAACTTGATGCAAGCGCAACAACAATTCCCAAATCTATTGCCGGTTCATTAAGCCTTATACCACCGGCAACATTTACATAAGCATCTGAACTGCCTAGATGCAATCCCGCACGTTTATCAAGAACAGCTATAAGTAGGTTGACCCTGTTAAAATCAAGGCCTACTGTTGTTCTTCTTGGAATATTAAAAGAAGTCTCTGATACCAAAGCCTGAATCTCTATAAGGATAGGTCTTGTACCTTCAACAGATGCAACTACCACAGAACCTGCCGCGTCAGCCGGTCTTCCGGATAACATAACCTCAGACGGATTAACCACTTCTCTTAATCCATCCGGCATCATTTCAAATACGCCTATCTCATCGGTCGAACCAAATCTGTTCTTAACGCTTCTAAGCACTCTGTATACCGCGTGTCGCTCGCCTTCAAAATATAGCACCGTATCAACCATATGCTCTAGAGTCCTTGGTCCCGCTACTACACCTTCTTTAGTAACATGTCCCACAATAAAGATCGTAACTGCATTCTGTTTGGCTATGCGCATAAGTCTTGCAGTAACTTCTCTAACCTGAGATACACTTCCGGCAGCCGATGCAACATCTTCCGCATACATAGTCTGCACAGAGTCTATTACCACAAGCTCAGGTTTCGAATTAAGGATGGAGTTCTCAATCTGATCTATAGAAGTCTCGCATAGTACCTCCATTGTATCTGAAAATGTTCCTATCCTATCCGCACGCATCTTAATCTGTTGAACAGACTCCTCACCTGAAACATACAAAAGCTTCATCTTGTCGTGACTTAGATTCTTACATATCTGTAGCAAGAGTGTGGACTTGCCAATACCCGGATCTCCTCCAACTAAAATTAGGGAGCCGCTTACAATACCGCTCCCTAAAACTCGATCCAGTTCTTCAATATGTGTACTTATGCGTCTCTCAGAAAGTGCAGAAACTTCATCAAGCTTAACAGGCTTACTGCTTGTCAAAGGACTGACATGCGAAGACTTGTCTTTCTTGACCATCTCTTCGACAAATGTATTCCACGCCTGACACGCAGGACATTGTCCCAACCACTTGCTTGATTCGTAGCCACATTCCTGACAGAAAAAAACTTTCTTGGCTTTAGCCACTATTTCTTAGAAACCTTAATAGATACTTCTGTGTCAGCCCCAAGTTCCACACTGATTGGGAGCTTGCCACCAAGATTAGTCTTAACTTCTCCTGCTTCCGAACCGTTCTTGACAACCTCATAAACGCTGTCTGCCTCTAACTCGAGAGTAACCATAGCATCTTCAGGTCCTTCTACAGAAAATGATATCTCATCACCGGTTACTTTAAGACCATGAACCGCAGTTCCCGGAGACGACTCGTAAACCAAAGCTTCATTACGCTCTAATCTCGTAATCTCTTTAAATGTCTTAATCTTGTAGATGTCTCCATCGTGCTCAAAATCCGCTTTCTTGGTCTTAGTAGGCAATGAATAATCACCGAAACTTAAAGATCCATCCTGCTCTGAACGAATTAACTCGCTAACTACTGCCATATTGGATTCCTCCTGTATATTATTAATTAGTAACTAAAAATATTATAACAAATTTATCACAAAATAGCCACCATTTTAAACCTATAAAAATAGAAAAAATTGTAAACAATTGGTGAACAAAAATCATTTGACCTTAAAGAATATCTCCTTCTTCCTTGTTGTAACAGTCACGCTGTCGCCTTTACTGATATCGCCTCTTAAGATTGCTTCAGAAAGATTATCTTCAAGGTGCGTAAGTACGGCTCTTCTAAGCGGTCTTGCTCCGTAAACCTGATCCGTACCCTTTTCAAGAAGATATTCTATAGCACGATAATCACACTTAAGGTCGATATCAAGTTGTTCCTTGGCACGTTTGGCAACACGCTCAACCATAAGATTACAGATATCTTTTAAATTATCTTTATTAAGCATTTCAAAGACAATCATCTCGTCTATACGGTTCAAAAACTCCGGTTTAAAGAGTCTCTTAACCTCATCCATAACGTTGTCCTTCATCTTCTCATGCTCAACTGTTGCACTGACATTGCTTGCAAACCCTAAATTCTTAGGCGCAACAATATTCTTGGCTCCACAGTTGGAGGTCATGATAATAATGGTATTCTTAAAGCTTACCTTTCTACCTTTGGAATCTGTAATATGCCCCTCGTCAAGCACCTGAAGCAAAATGTTAAAGACATCCGGATGTGCTTTCTCTATCTCATCAAACAACAGCACAGAATAAGGATTCCTTCTGACTTTCTCGCTAAGCTGCCCACCTTCATCATAGCCAACATACCCGGGAGCCGATCCTATCATCTTAGAAACGCTGTATTGTTCCATGTACTCAGACATGTCAACCCTTATCATATTCTTCTCGTCGCCGAAAACAGTCTCCGCTAACGCTTTACAAAGCTCGGTCTTACCGACACCTGTAGGTCCCAAAAACAAGAATGTTCCTATAGGATGATTAGGTTCCTTCATGCCTACTCTGCCTCGCTTAACCGCATGCGCGACTGCACTGACAGCCTCATTCTGCCCGATCACTCTCTTGTGAAGCTCGTCTTCCAAATGAAGAAGCTCGTTCATCTCATCAGCCTCTAAACGCTTTAAAGGCACCTTCGTCATCATCGAGACAACCGCTCGTATATCAGCCTCGTCAACAGTCTTTTTAGAATAGTCTTCTGACTTATTCTTGTCATTAATAGCCTTATTAAGCTTCTGCTTAGCATTCTCTTGCAACGTCATAAAATGCTTCATCTGCTTGATATTACCGCTTAACAAAGCCTGTTCCTTCTGCTCTGAAAGCACCTCGATATCACGCCTCAGTGAAGCTATCTCGTTGTCATCATCTATGTCGCCAATCCTCTTTCTAGCGCATGCTTCATCAATAACATCGATTGCCTTATCAGGCATAAAACGGTCATTAATATATCTTGCACTTAAATTAACCGACAATTTTAAAGCCTCCTCACTTATAGTCAAATGATGGAAACTCTCGTAGTATGGTTTAAGCCCTTTTAAAATGTCAAATGTCATCTCTTCATCAGGTTCAACCACCTCAACCGGTTGAAATCTGCGTTCTAACGCAGCATCCTTCTCTATATGCTTACGATACTCATTAGTCGTCGTAGCACCAATAACCTGAATCTCTCCTCTCGCCAGAGAAGGCTTAAGGATATTAGAAGCGTCCATTGCACCTTCAGCATTACCGGCACCTATGATAGTGTGTATCTCATCGATAAAAAGGAGAACGTTGGCACTTTGAGAAAGCTCCTCTAAAAGCTTCTTAATGCGCTCCTCAAACTCTCCACGATACTTAGTTCCGGCAACCATTGCGGTCAAATCGAGTGCCAACACCCTCTTGTCCTTTATAGAATCTGGACAAGCTCCGTCCGCAATATACTGCGCAAGGCCTTCAACAATCGCCGTCTTACCGACACCCGGTTCACCAAGCAGGCAAGGATTGTTCTTGGTTCTGCGGCTCAGTATCTGTATCATCCTCTTAATCTCATGCTCACGACCAATGACAGGGTCAACCTTCCCCGACTCAGCTATAGCGGTTAAATCCCTTGTATATCTGTCAAGTATAGGTGTAGCTGTCTGTTGAGCACGACCTCTGGTATTCCCAAGAGCAGCAAGCTCCCTCTTGGCCTTCATCGGATCTTCACCCAAGACACTGAGCGTATCAAGGAAAATCTTCTGCACACTTACACTTATACTCGAAAGCAGCCTTAATCCAACACACTCTCTGGACTTTAGTATAGAGAGTAGAATATGCTCTGTTCCCGCTCTCTCCTGACCGTATTTCTCGGCTTCTTTAACCGCGTTAGTCAATACCTCTCTCGCTCTTGGTGTATAAGTGCCCTTACTTCTTGTAACAACTCCGCCTTCGTCGCCAAGTGTCTGATCTGTAAGCCTCAACAATACTTCAACGTCAACACCGTTCTCCTCTAATATCCTGCAGGCAACGCCGCGTCGCTCTCTTAACAGACCGATAATAAGATGCTCGGTACCGATGCTCACCTGATTATGGCTCCACGCAAACTTCTGCGCCTCCATAAGTGCGGCATTGGCATTCTCTGTAAATCTATTGTCCATAGTATATTCCTCCGGGAAATGTTATAGCTTAGGCATAAAAATACCTGGCGTTACATAAAATTATAATCTGTCATAAAAGTCAGAGACAATCCTGTTCAACTCCTCCACGCTAATTCCTCTACACTTAGCTTCAGCAACAATCATCCTGATTGCCGTATACATCTCATCATGAGGAACAGATTCGAACTCAATAGAGATAACCGCGCCTCGCTGGCGATTCATGGTCAGATATCCCTCCGACTTAAGCATGGAGTACGCTTTGTTGACAGTATGCATATTAACGCCTAATTCATCAGCAAGCTGTCTGACAGAAGGAAGGGACTCTCCGTTCTTAATCTCTTCCTTGGCAATTCCAAGAACTATCTGATTCCTAAGTTGAACATATATAGCCTCATCGCTACCAAAATCAATATTTATAACCATAGACCCACCTCGAATCAGTTACATTTGTTATATATATACTATAACACAGCAAACACATCATTACAACACGTATTCATAAATCGCCTTAACCACACCGTTATCATCATTCGATTCCGCCTGATATCTCGCAAGCTCTTTGATCTTGTCGTGGCCATTTGCCATTGCGAAGCTGTAGTATGCATTTTCCAAAAGCTCATAATCGTTCATATAATCGCCAAATGCCATCGCCTCATCGTAGCCCACACCAAGCTTCTCCATAATATCCTTAAGTGCCGTTCCCTTATTCGTTCCACCGGTCATCACATCCATCCAGTGCTCGCCCGAAGTCTGCCCGTTATATTTATCCCCATAACGCTTTACAAGTTCAGGATATGAGTGTTCCTCTGATTTAAGATTGTCATAGATAGCAACTTTGAAAATATCATCATCAACATCGATGTCATCATGAACGATAATTCTGTTGGTGTAATAGGTCGCAATCTCATCATTGGCAGCCTTAGTAGGAGCCGACCTGTGATAAGTCGCCTTCATTCCACAGAGAAGGATTAAACCTTCCATATCCCTTGTAAACATCACAAGCTCGTTGACTTCCTCTCTCTTTAAAAGCTTAAGCACAAGCCTCTCGCCTTTATACATAACAAAAGCACCATTGTCACATATAAACACTAAATCGTCTATATAGTCAGCAAACATCTCCTTAAGTCCTGCATACGACCTTCCGGATGCAACCACAAAATATATTCCGCGCTTTTTAAACTCTTCAATTATCTTAGGAAATTCCTTAGGAATTCTCTTCTTTGAATCAAGCAAAGTTCCATCTAAATCGCAAGCAACAAGTTTAATCATAAATCCTCCATAACATAAATTATCCCGAACCAGGTTCGGGATAATCAAAAATCATTTACTTAAAATTACGCCTCATCAATAGCCTTACCTATATCGTTGCGCATGTATTTGTTGTCAAATGTTATCCACTCGGTAGCAGCGTAAGCATTGCTTCTTGCCGTCTTTAAATCGTCACCCTTAGCGGTAACTCCAAGCACTCTTCCACCATTTGTCACTATCTTGCCATCAGAAAACTTAGTGCCCGCGTGGAAACAGTAATATCCATCCTTATCGTCAAATGCATCTAATCCGCTGATTGGCAATCCCTTATCGTAAGAAAGAGGATATCCATCAGAGGCCAAAACTACACATACACAAGCATTGTCTTCAAACTGAAGATCAATCTTGTCTAATGTACCATCTATACATGCCTCAAACACATCAATAATATCATTCTTCATACGAGGAAGAACCACCTGTGCCTCAGGATCACCGAATCTACAGTTGTACTCTAACACCTTAACTCCATCAGGTGTAAGCATTAGTCCGCAGAACAACACTCCTTTGAACTCTCTTCCCTCTGAAGCCATAGCATCAATAGTCTTCTTGTATATATTCTCTTTACAGAACTTATCAACTTCATCAGTATAGAAAGGACTAGGTGAAAATGTACCCATTCCACCTGTATTAAGTCCCTGATCCCCATCCTTGGCACGCTTATGATCCTGAGCTGATGTCATAGGATAGATAGTCTTACCGTCAGAGAAGCAAAGAACAGACACCTCTCTACCAGTCATAAATTCCTCAACCACGATAGTATCGCCTGCAGAACCGAACTTCTTGTCAAGCATGAGTTCGTCAACTCCGGCAAGAGCCTCCTCCTTGGTATTGCAGATCAATACACCTTTACCAAGAGCAAGACCGTCTGCCTTAAGAACAATTGGATACTTAGAAGTTTCAAGGTAATTCTTGGCATCTTCAGCAGAAGTAAATACCTCATACGCAGCCGTAGGAATGTCATATTTCTTCATAAGGTCCTTAGAGAAAGCCTTGCTACCCTCAATGATAGCAGCATTCTTTCTAGGTCCAAAAGCTCTGATACCGGCCGCCTCTAAAGCGTCAACCATACCTGCAACCAAAGGATCATCCATTCCAACTACAGCTAAATCTATCTCCTTCTCCTTGGCAAATGCTACCATTCCGTCGATATCCATAGCGTTAATATCAACACACTCGGCAAGCGACGCAATACCGGCATTACCCGGAGCACAATAAATCTTGTCTACCTTAGAACTCTTAGCTACACTGTTAGCGATAGCATGCTCTCTTCCGCCGCTACCAATAATCAAAACTTTCATTGTAATCCTCCTATAACTCTAACCTTACCGTCAACAACTTCAACTTCGCTATGTGCAATCATATCAATCGCCTTAGGAAGCAATATCCATTCAGCTTCCTCCATGATTCTTCTCTGCAAAATCTCAGGGGTATCATCCTCTTTTACTTCAACCGGCTTTTGTAAAATGATAGGGCCAGTATCAGTACCTTTATCAACAAAATGAACCGTAGCTCCAGAATACTTAACGCCTCGCTTAAGAGCTGCCTCATGCACCTTAAGTCCATAATATCCCGTACCGCAAAAGCTTGGAATAAGCGACGGATGAACATTGATAATTCTATTCTCATACTTATCAATCATAATCTCAGGTATAACAACCAAAAATCCAGCCAGAACTATTAGGTCTACATCTCTCTCAACAACTGCATTTAAAAGTGCCTCATTAAACTCTTCACGATTATCATAAGACTTAGGAGAAATAACAATACCCTCGACTCCCGCTTCCTTAGCGCGTTCAAGAGCATACACTCCCTCATTATTGCTTATTACAACCGAAATCTCTACGTCTCTAATTGTATTGTCTTTAATTCTGTCAATAATAGCCTGCAAATTAGTGCCGCCACCACTGACCATAACTGCAATCTTAAACATCTGTTATCCCTCGCTATTATACTAACTCGCAAGACTTCTCGCCATCAACAATCTCACCTACAACAAATGCATCATATCCTGCATCTTTAAGTGCAGCGATAGTCTTGTCCTCGGTTCCTTTCTCAAGTGCGAGCACCATACCAAGTCCCATATTAAATGTGTTATACATCATATGCTCATCGATATCTCCCTTGCTCTTAAGCAAGTCAAATATAGGAGGAATAGGATAACTATCCTTCTTAACAACTGCCTTAACATTGTCAGGAAGCATACGAGGGATATTCTCATAGAATCCACCACCGGTAATATGGCTACATCCTTTGATTGTAACACCTGCATCCTTAACAGCCTTAAGACCCTTAACATATATCTTAGTAGGAGTGATAAGAGACTCGCCCAAAGTAGTACCAAGCTCATCATAATATGTATCTAAAGACTCCTTAGTCATCTCGAATACTTTTCTAACCAAAGAGAAACCGTTGCTGTGAACACCTGTTGATGCAATACCAACAAGTACGTCACCGGCAGATATGCTCGCTCCTGTAATAAGGTCCTTCTTATCAACCACACCTACAGCAAATCCGGCAAGATCGTATTCATCCTCAGGCATAAGTCCAGGATGCTCTGCTGTCTCTCCACCTACTAAAGCTGCTCCGGACTGTACACATCCTTCAGCAACACCTGATACAATCTTGGCAATCTTATCAGGATAGTTCTTACCACATGCTATATAATCAAGGAAAAACAAAGGCTCTCCACCTGAACAGGCAATATCATTGACGCACATTGCCACCGCATCTATACCTATGGTATCATGCTTGTCCATTAAAAATGCAAGCTTAACCTTAGTTCCACATCCATCAGTTCCTGAGAGAAGCACAGGCTCCTCCATACCCTTAATCTTAGAAAGATTAAAAGCTCCGGCAAATCCTCCGATACCGCCTAAAACCTCGTCTCTAACTGTCCTCTTAATGTGCTCCTTCATAAGCTCAACTGACTTATATCCGGCCTCAATGTCAACTCCTGCGCTTTGGTAATCCATAGTGTCCCTCCTAAAATAAAGTTACTTTTAACAACATTAACTATATTACAATATATGTTTCAAATCTTCAACCTTTAATTCAGACCTTATATTCATATACGTAATCGTCCATAACAAAACCTCCACCTATATCAGTGACCTGCTCATCAATCTTAGTAAAACCTCTATGCTCATACACCTTTATAGAAGATTCGTTATTCTTATTGACAGTAAGGTAAATGTTATTAAGCCCGTAAGCAACAGAAAGTCCCTCTAAGAAATTAAACGCCTGGGTAGCATAACCTTTACCTCTATAAGGTTTAAGAATGTATATCTTACTAAGAAACATACGATTAATATTATGCTCAGGATGAATCCCAACATAACCGATATAGATATCCGCAAGCTTCATAAGATAATATTCATATCCCTCTTCAAGCTGTGCCTTAATCGCCTTCTTAGATTGAAACTTATCAACCATATAATCAATCTGTTCATCACTTATAATCCCCGGAAAAAACTCATGCCACACCTTGTCTGCTATATCAGCAAGATAATCAACATCATCATTCATAATCACAGGTAAAAACTGTATCTGCATATTAGCTCCTTTCATTTGCAGTTAATATAAGACAGGAATTATATGAGGACCACCTCATATCTCCGCCTTCAGCTTTAGTAACTCTTTCAGCTATCGAATCATACTTATCTTTAATAGCTTTTGATTTATCAGAGTAGTAGAATAGTCTGTACTCACTGTTGTCATCAGTATATGTAGCCCTGTCCGCCCATACTCCGGTAAGCTCATATATCATCTGAGCATATTCTTTGTTGGTATACCAAAATCTCCCCAATAGTTCATCCTCCGGATTACATTAGGTTAATATCATTAATAGCCTTATACGCTGCAGTCGCACCGTCTGCTGCCGCCGTTGCAAGCTGTCTGACTTCCTTAGTTCTACAATCTCCAGCCGCATATATACCCTTCTTAGAAGTAAGTGTATCTTCTAAAGCCTTGATATAGCCTGCTTCATCAAGTTCCACAACATCTGCAAATGCTTGATTATTAGGAACCTGGCCAATCGCAACAAACAACCCGTTAACGTCAATATCAACCTTATCATTAGTCTCAGCGTTATTAAGTGTAAGCGAAGTAACTCTCTCGGTTCCGTTAATGGAATCAACGGTATAAGGAGTCATAATCTCAACATTATCAAGAGCCTTAAGCTGCTTAACATATGCTTCCTCTCCTCTGAAAGCGTTACGCCTATGAATAACATAAACCTTCTCGCATATCTTAGAAAGGAAGATAGCATCCTCTAAAGCTGTATTGCCTCCACCGTTAACGGCAACAGTCTTTTTTCTAAAGAAATTGCCATCACAGGTAGCACAGTAAGAAACGCCAAGTCCCGTCATCTGCTCCTCGTTAGAAAGGCCAAGCTTTCTGTTCTTAACACCTGTAGCCAAAATTACTGTCTTAGCGTCAAATGCTTCCGAATCGGTATAAACCTTAAAGCTACCAAAATCGCCTTCTATCCTAGTTACATTAGCCTGCTTGTATTCTGCTCCACAGTCAAGCATCTGCTTATATAACCCTTCAGAAAAATCATATCCACTAATATTAGGAATGCCCGGATAGTTCTCGACCTCAGGCGAAACAACTATCTGACCGCCGTAACCCTCTCCTTCTAAAACAATAACCTTCATACCGCCTCTGGCTGCATAAAGACCCGCTGTCATTCCTGCAGTTCCTGCACCAATTACAACAATATCGTACATATTATTACTCCTATCTTAAAAATTAAAAAGAGGCTATCGTAATTGACAGCCTCCTCACTATAAACAATATATACTAATTAATGGAAAAATGCAATCTCATTATTAAGCTCAGTTGCAATTGCTGAAAGTTCTTCGGAATCGGCATTTAATACCTGAAGCATCTCGTTAAGCTCTGCGGTACTTGCAGTTGTCTCTTCAGCGCTCGCAGCATTCTCCTCTGAGATAGCTGACAGCGAATCAACCTGATCCACAATACTATCTCTGGCGCCCGATATCTCAGAAACCTGACCTTCGATAGCACTGCTGCTCTTACCGGTCTGTTCTATGCCTGCAGCAAGAACATCAATAGCGTCCTTGGTCTCTGTAATTCTGTCGCCCTGAACTTCTGCAACTTCCTTAAGGTTCTTAGCAACTTCAAGTGATGTTGCAGACTCTCTTAAGAGCTGTTCAATAATAACAGAAATCTCTTTAGCAGATGCGTTAGACTGCTCTGCTAGTCCTGAAATCTCAGAAGCAACAACCGCAAATCCACGTCCGGCCTCTCCTGCTCTCGCTGCCTCAATAGAAGCATTGAGTGAAAGAAGATTGGTCTGACTTGCTATATCTGTAATCATATCAGCCGCTTTCTGAATAGACCTTACAGATTCGGCTGTAATTGACTCCTGCTCATTAATCTTCTCAACCGCAACCAATGTCTCCTCGTTAGACTTAAGAAGCTCGTCCATGTTGCTGTTAACAACCTTGCTTGAATCTATCATATTCTCAACATTGTTATAAAGCTCGGTTACATTATCAGAGATTGTTGTTACCGCTCCGCTTAATACAACTGTCTGATTCTGTGCTTCCATTGTTGAAGCAGCCTGATTGGTCGCACCATTGGCAACCTCATCAACTGCAGTAGACACATCATTGGTCATCATATATGCACTCTCACATGACTTAGCAAGTTCAACAGATGTGTCCTCAAGCTGAGAAGCAGCCTGCTTAATCTTACCTACAATGTCTTCAAACCTGTCTCTTAAAGAAATCGTGGCATCCATAACCGCGCCAATCTCATCTCCACGATTCTGTATCTTATTGGCATAAGCCGGATCATTGAGCGCACTCAAATCTCCACTCGCAATCTTCTGCACCTCACTTGATGCATATTTAACAGCATTAGCAATTCCGTTACCAATCATTATTGCAATAACAGCACATACTATGGTAAATATAACAGCAATTACCACCATCTTAACAATAACCGACTTAATTGATTTCTCAACAGTAGCCTTTGGTTTACCCGCAAAGTACATACCGATAGTCTTACCATCAGCATCCTGCATAGGTGCATAATATACAAAGTAAGGAATATCATTGATAACAACGGTATCTGACGTCATATCCTTGCCACCCTTAAGAACCGTCTCTATAACAGCGTCCGTTGCCTGTGTTCCCACAAGTCGGTCGCCCGAAGCCTTGTCCTTGATGGTTGTAAGTCGTCTGGTGTCGCCATAGAATAATGTTACATCAATATTTCTCTCTTCTTTAAGCTCGTCAAACACCTCAATATGCTCGTTGAGGTTAGTTCCTCCTAAAGAGAGCGTCTCATCCTCGTTGAGAACAATAGTCTCATCTGTAGTTACATGTAACATGTCCTTAATTGACTTGGTCACACTCTTAAGTTGATTAAACTCCGCTTCCTCCATATTGCCCTTAACTTCCAAAGAAGCAATCACACAGAGTGCAATGCATACAGCTAAAATCGGAATCAAAGTCATAAGTGCGAGTTTGTTAGATAATCTTTTTAGCATAATATAATCTCCTTTTCATCTTATGTGATGTGTGTGCAGTCATAGGATTGTAAACCATGCACAAAAATGCCGTACACTATAGTCAGTATTATACAATATCACCTTGTTACAGTCAATCAAAAAAGAGCCCGAAGGCTCTTTTTTTTAATATTATTTTAATGTATATAAACAAAAGTCATTGTTAATACCTACATTTCACTTTCAAGCCTCTCAAAGAACTCGTCCATAGGCATAGGCTTAGCATAGTAGAAACCTTGAACCATATCACATCCAATACTCTTAAGAAACTCGACCTGTTCAATAGTCTCTACACCCTCACATATGACACGCTTATTGAGTTCCTTAGCCATCTCTACGGTCTTTTGAATGATAATCTCGCTCTCCTTAGAACTCTCCTTCTCATTCAAGAATTCCTTATCAAGCTTGATAACATCAGCAGGAACATCTTTAAGCACGTTAAGCGACGAATAACCAGAACCGAAATCGTCAATCGAAACCTGAAGATTAAGTTGTTTAAGCTGATGCATAATATCTATCATAGCTTTACTGTCTTCAAAGAACAGCGACTCTGTAAGCTCAAATTCAAGAAGTTCAGGCGGAACATTATACCTGTCCATCATGTGTTCAATCTTGCTTATATACTGCTCATCATGGAGAAGATACCTACTCTGATTGATGGAAATGTTAACATTAGGCTGATGCTCTCTGATGCGCTCTCTAAGTGTCTTACAAACAACCTCCAAAACATAAAAATCAACCTGTGTAATAAATCCGTTCTGCTCAAATACAGGAATGAAGTCGTCAGGAAACATAAATCCCTTATCCGGCTTCTGCCAACGAGTAAGCGCCTCTGCTGCAACAATCTTGCCGGTCTTTAAGTCGTACTTAGGCTGCATAAACACCTTAAACTCTCCATGTTGAAGCGCATTCTCCATGGTATCCTCGATAACCTGACTCTTCCTGTGTCGCTCATCTAAAGTAGTATCATAAATCTTAAATTCATGATGTGCTCTCTTCTTAACATACTTTCTTGCGATATTGGCCTTATCTATCATTTGCGAAACATTTTCAGAAAAATCATTGATAATATACGCACCAGTAGACAGACTGAGTGCGTGTCTTATAAACCTTGTCTGTTTCTCTTGGAACTGAGCATTCATCTGCTTAACAAGATCTTCAGGATCAACACTCTTCTTAGTCTTAACAAGAGTCACAAAATGATCCGCGTAATCCCTACATCCGATAACGAACCCCTTCCATTTTCTGATAAGCTCAGACAACTCGTACAGTACCTGGTCACCTATCGCATAACCATAGATGTCGTTGATATTCTTAAATCCAGAAATATCAGTGTAAAAGATTACAAACTGCTGGTCATCATCAACATCATCCCAGTCAAGAATCTCCCTTAACACACTCTTAAACTTATCAAAGTGATACCTTCCGGTCACAACATCATAGTTGGTAAGCCTGTCAATCTTTCGGTTAACACGCTCATTATATCTGATTTGAAGAAGATATGATGTGATAATCTTAACGATGACTCTAACCATATTCTTCTCATCACTTCCAAAGACATCGCCGCCACCCTTACTTATAAGTATGAGCGCACCATCAATATCTCCATCGTCCTTAATAGCCTCGGCCAGAAACGAACCTGCCTCTATCGACTCTAAATACTCGTAGAAATTAGGTACATTCTTAACCGTATCAATATCATCGACAAGGCATTGCGCATTCTCTGCAAATATTGTAGACAGTTCAGCCCAATCTCTTAGATTAAGAGTTCTCGCACTTGTGTTGGTGATAAGTCCATGAACCTTGTCCCAAAAGAAGCTCAAGGTCACGCCATCTCCAACAACCCTCTCCTCGTATAGCATTCCGCACTGTATGTCAAGTCGCTTACAAAGAGATTCCAAAACAAGACCTATACCACTCTCTACATCTTTGGTCTCCGTCAAGATATGGAACGCAAATTCAATCATGTCTCTAGTAGCCTGATTATTGCGATTCTCTCTTGTGTTCTCCATCTTGTAATGCTCGCCGAGAGACTGCTCATCAGATGCTAGGACATCCTCAAACTCTGTACTGTAAAAATTGTATTGATTCTTACCGTTCTGTTTAGATACATATAAAGCCTGATCTGCGGCCCTAAAAAGGCTCTCGTAATCAGAACCGTCATTAGGATAAACACTTACACCTATACTTGTAGAAACATTAATCTCGCTCAAGTTACCTGAATACACATGTTCAAATATCTTGCAGGCAAGCTCACCTTTATGTCTAATCTCTTCCTCACTGACTTCCGGAAGAAATACCATAAACTCGTCTCCACCAATACGTCCAACAACCTCGTCCTCAGAAAATATAGACGAAAGCTGCTCAGAAAAGTTAGTGAGCACAGTATCACCAAAAAGATGACCCAGATTGTCATTAACCATCTTGAAATTGTCGATATCCACAATCATTAAGGCATGCTGACTATCGGGAAGTTTACTCAAGAACTCATCAATGTAATGCCTTGCCGTAACTCTGTTATAAAGCTTGGTAAGCGGGTCATACATCGACTTTCTAAGAAGCTCCATCTGCTTAACCTTGGTGGAATTGATATTCTCCATCTTACCGATAAGCTTTCTGATACCTGAATCAGTATCAACAATAGTAGTATATACAGCTCTATACCATACATATTCACCGTCGAAAATGTTAGTCCTAAGCTCCTGAATACTTAACTCGTCCAAATTAAGTGACTCGTCAAATGCTTTAAGAAATCTCTCAACATCTTCAGGCGCAACATATCCACTGTTTCTCAACTCACTTCTAAAATTATGAATAATAGAAGAATCCCTGTCTTCTCCGTTAAATGATATAACCATGGTGTCAGAGAGATCATCATACTCAAATACCGGCTCATTGGTTATCTTCTTAAGAACATGATACCTTACACTCTGGAACTTAAGTTCCTTCTCAACCTTCTTCAAGTGATCTATATCCTTGATTATAGCTACAATATAATCAGATTCCGTATCAGGATCCTGGACATATATTCCCTGAAAATGCACAAGAAACCTATCATGGTCTCCTCTCTTAAGGTGAATCTCCGCCTCGATATCAGTACCTTTCTTGGCAGATTTCTTAATCTTCTGCTTAAAATCGAGCCTATCTGTATTATTGACAATCTCCATAAAACTTCCATGGTATAACTCGTCAAACGCATTCTTCTCGACATTAATCATACGATAAAAATATTCATTGGCAACCTTAACACTCAAAGTAGGGTTGACTTCGCATTGAACAACACCGATATCCGTTTTATCTATAAGTATCTCAAGATACTGTTTCTTAAGGCTTTCTGAAGTAATAAAATCAATTACATTATCACCGCTCATATTCATAAGATTCACCTCTTAAATCTAAAAAAATAATGGTTATTGCAATTATTTATAATCACAATAACCACTTATCATAACTCGTGAAGACGAAAAGCTTATCATATCAAATCTACTTTACCCGTTATCTCCTTAACAGTACCGGAGTTGGAAACGTAGTACACATCGTTATTCTCAGGCTGAACATAAATGTCCAATGCCTTAGTGGCTGTCCCTTTAGCTCCCTTGCTCTTAAGATCATCCTTAATCTTCTTAAGGATGTCATCGGTAGATATACGCTGATTGGCGTATTCAATGATAAATTGCGGATCTCTAGCAGTAATAGTAGTCTTCTTAGCTGGTGTAGTCTTCTTGGCCACACTTACCTTCTTGGTTGCAGCCTTAGTCTTACTTGCCGACTTAGTTGACGCAGCCGACTTAGTTGCTTTAGTTGCCATTACATACCTCGCTTATATATAGTCTTAAAAAGGGATACTAAAATAAGTATCCCATAATAATTACTTTCTTGATAACAAGAAATCAGGAATGACTATCTTGCTGTTCTTCTCCTGCGGAGGAGTTGCAAATGTACCCTGCTCAGTTGGTCTCAATGTATCGGCAGGTTGTGTCATTGTCTGCTGAACAGGCTGAGTCTGCTGCTGAACAGGCTGTGTAGGAACAGCTGTAGAAGTAGCAGTAACACCCGGCTGAGAACTAACCGGAGTAGAAACTGTAGTCTTAGGCTGTGGCGCAACAGATGTCTTAGGAGCTGCTCCCTGAGAATATGTAGAAGCAATGTAATCATTCAACATATTGCCAGGCTTCTTAGCCCTCTTTCCTTCCTTAAGTCCTGTAGCAACGATGGTTACGCTAATCTCGTCCTCAACCTCATCACCACTCTCAACAGTACCAAATATAATATTAGGCTCTCCGCCAACTTCTTCATTAAGAAATGCCAAAGCTTCATTGGTATCCATAATACCGATATCACCTGAGAAATTGATAATGATATCAGAAGCACCATGAACTGTAGTCTCTAAAAGTGGACTATTCATAGCTATCTTCATAGCCTGAACCGCCTTGTCCTCTCCTGAAGCCTTACCGATACCGATATGAGCTACGCCCTTATCTCTCATAACTGTCTGAATATCAGCAAAGTCAAGGTCAATAAGACCAGGACGATATATAAGATCGGTAATACCCTGAACACCTTGCTGTAACACTGTATCAGCCTTCTTCAACGCGTCAGGAAGCTTAGTTCTCTTGTCACATATCTCTAATAACTTGTCGTTAGGAACAACAATCAATGTATCTACATTGGCTGATAATCTCTCAATACCTGACAATGCGTTGTTCATACGAGGCTTACCCTCAAATGAGAACGGCTTGGTCACAACACCTACTGTCAAAATACCAAGACTCTTAGAAATCTCAGCAACTACAGGAGCTGCACCTGTACCTGTTCCACCGCCCATACCGCAGGTAACAAATACCATATCAGCATCTTTAATCAAATCTTTAATCTCTTCGCGATTCTCCTCAACAGCATTGGCACCGATCTCAGGCTTAGCACCTGCACCGAGTCCCTTGGTAAGCTTCTCACCAATCTGAATTCTAACAGGAGCCTTACATGCGTCTAAGGTCTGCTTATCTGTATTGATTCCAACTAATTCAACCCCTCCGATATGTTCATCAGCCATACGGTTAACGGCATTGTTACCTCCACCGCCTACACCGATAACAAATATCTTAGGTTGCGCTTGATCATCATTTGGCTTAATCTCGAACACTGTACTTCCTCCTTAATCCGAAAGCAAATATAGCAAACAGCCGACAATACCTATATCTGACGGCTTATAGTTCACATAAAATCACTTCACTCAAATTACACACATTATATAATATCGTTTTTCTTAAAAATAATCAACCCTAAAATACAAGATATTGAAAAAAATAATCAAACCACCACAACAAAATGATATCAAACTCCCTGTCACTTAGGGTCAAATGCAGCTATACCTGAATTAACCGTAAAATTCTCCATGTGTAAAGTTCCTTTAAGTCCCTTGGCTTCCTTTAACATGTTGGGAAGTTCCGCAATCTTCTCGTCAACATTTGCAGGAGAACCCAAAGCAACTACAATCTTCTTGTAGTATAAGAATACCTGAGAATTCTCAAACTTAACGGTCGAAATGTCAAGTTCGTATTTTCTGATAAGCTGAGTTATGTTGAGAATGTAGCCAACCGTCTTCTTATCTTCAAACGGAAGCTTCTCTCCTATAACCATCTTATCAAACTTCAATCCCTTAATAAGCGGAACATCATCAAGCCTTTTGGAATTGCTCTCTAAAACTATTCCGTCCTTGTCAAAATATACGTAACCGCCCATATTCTCGACGCATCCTGCCATCGTCTTCTCGTAAACGGTTACAGAAATCTTATGATTATTGACATAATCTATATCCATAGACTCGACAAACGGTATGCCTTTAGGCTTTCTAAATGAGCATCTAAGCGTATAAATCAACGAATTGTCGATGTAGTTAATCTTTTTAAGCTCCCTTAGCATCTCCTCATCGGTATAATGCTCATTACCGCTGAACTCGACTTCTTTGATACTAAACTGCGTAGCGACAAGCGCAATACCTATCCCAAGCAAAATAACAATTATCCCGGCAATAAGTCCCTTATTAACTTTTTTCTTCTTACGTGGGGCCACCACCGTGAAATTTGTTTTGTCCATATCTATCCTTCCTTGAACATGGATTTAGCAACCGAGAGAACAAGTCCAATCTCTCCAAACAGGAACAGCAGCGAAGTACCACCATAGGATATAAACGGCAATGTTACACCGGTATTCGGTATTACTCCGGTAACAACGGCAACATTTACAAGTGCCTGCAACCCGATGTGAGTCATAACACCTACAACAATAAGCGCTCCGTATAAATCATACGAGTTAACCACTATCCTGAACATTCTGTATACCAACACGACAAAGAGAAGTATTACTCCCACTCCACCGATAAATCCGAATTCTTCGCAAATGATAGAGAAAATCATATCATTATGTGCCTCCGAAAGAGTTCCCATTTTCTGAAGACTCTGTCCGATTCCTTTGCCGAACAATCCTCCGGAACCGATAGCATTTATAGCAGCAGATGACTGTGTAACTGCACCCGTAAGGCCGTCTCCACCATTTGCCCATTCATCAAAACGGTTCTGCCTGTAGTCCTTGGCTTGATAGATTATAAAGAGTGCAACTCCAGCTATTGCTCCAAGATATAAAACATGTCTAAGCTTAGGCAATGCAAAAAACAACATAACACCTATAATTCCCGCCATAATGACTGCGGAACTCAAATTCTCTACACCGGCAAGTGCAACAGGCACCGCAACATAAGCACATATCACAAGCAGTTTAGGGAACTGGTTAAGTCTCTTGTAATTCATCTTAAGCAGTTTGGCAAGGCTTAGGATAATAGCCACCTTGGCAATCTCCGAAGGCTGAAACGTTATACCAAACAATGTTATCCAACGTTTCGCACCGTTAATCTCGTTACCCGCAATAAGTGTCCAAACCATAAGAGCAATTACGAAAATGTACAAAAACCAGCTTTTATTGTACCAAAAATGATAATCGATAAAACTAACAAATATCGCCAAGCCTAATCCTGCTAATGAGAATATAGCCTGGTGCTTTAAGTAAAAAGCAGGATCGTAACCCGCAACTTTTGAGATACTTGCGGTAAAATAGCTCGAACTATATACCATCACAAGTCCAAAAGACATCAATATACCAACCACAACCAAGAGATTGTAGTCGATATGACCCTTTTTGCGCTTTCTCTTAACGCCTCTTGTATCCGGTTGTACATCGTTAACAGTTACACCCTGCATATGTTACTCCAATCCTTTAACATACTCCTTGAAAAGTTCGCCTCTCTGCTCATAGCTGTCAAACATATCCCAGCTCGCACAGGCAGGACTCAAAAGAACAGCTTCGCCATCCTTAGCGTAGCTATGGCATCTTTCTACCGCATCTTTCAAATCATCGGCAAACTCAAAATCAGTGAAACCATGAGCCTTAGCAGTATCTGCAATCATCTCAGCCGTAACACCAATTAAGATGAGCTTTCTTACTTTGCCGTCAAATGAATCAATCCAGTCATCAAACGGCACTCCTTTATCATATCCACCGCCGATAAGGTAAGTAGGCTTAACCATAGCCTCAATCCCCTTAATGGCAGCATCCGGGTTAGTACCCTTCGAATCATTATAATAATCCACACCGTTTATTGTGTCAACATATTCTATTCTATGCTCAACCGCTCTAAAATCTCTTACTACATCATGAATCACATCAACAGGAACACTCATGGCATCTGCCATAGCGATTGAAGCCATAACATTTTCTATATTGTGAGCGCCGAGAAGCTTAATCTCTGCAATATCGATGACCTTAGTATCTTTGCCGTCAACTCGTAAAATGATAGAGCCATCCTTTAAGAACACACCCTCTTCAAGTTCCTCAAGTCTACTGAAGAATCTTGCCTTTGAAGGAATCTTGTCAGCCATTTTTCTTGTGAGCTCGTCGTCATAGTTTAATACACAAATCTCATCTGCCGTCTGATTCTTTGTGACAGCCATCTTGGTATCTGCATATATCTCCATAGTATGATGACGGTTAAGATGATCAGGTGTTACATTCAAAACCGCACTTACATTAGGATGAAAATCAATAATCGTCTCAAGCTGGAAGCTCGATATCTCAGCAACGGTAACAGTATCATCAACCATGTCAGAAACACACTCAGTATATGGAGTTCCTATATTACCAACAACAAACACGCTATTAAAATGCGCTTTCATTATCTCTCCAACCAAAGTTGTTGTTGTGGTCTTACCGTTGGTTCCGGTTATCGCAACCAACTTGCCCTTTCCAAGCTTATAAGCCAACTCAACCTCACTCCATATAGGAATGTTGTTAGACTTTAATCCGTTTAAGAACTCAGCTTCAATTGATATCCCAGGGCTTATAACCGCAAATGCCGCATCTTTATAAACCTCTTCATTCATTTCACCAAAAGCAAATGTTACTGCGTCTTTTACTTTATCCTTAAAGTCTTCAGCTTTAAGCTTATCATTTCCGTCATATAAAGTGACATTTGCCTTACTTGCAGTAAGAAGATTGCTCGCCGCAATTCCGCTTTTACCGGCTCCTAATACGATAACTTTTTTACCTTCGATATTCATTCTTAACCCTCCATTTATTGTTGAACAACCGCTTCAGTTGTAGTTACTGCGTTCTCACCTTGAGGCACTTCCGTAGAAGCTTCTTCAGTTGTAACCTCAGCGACATCGTCAGTTTCCTTTAAGTATTCACTCGCTTTATCACCATTATCGGTTATCGCCGTACCATTCTCATTTACATTTACAATCTCTTTATCATCATCCTTAACTTTAACCTGTTCTATTCCAAGATAAGGAAGAACCTGTGCAAATATCTTTCTGGCAAGGTGCACCGCGTAGCTTGTCTGCTCCTGCGAAGGAAGATTAATCTCATCAATAGTAACATAAACCACCACTTCAGGGTGATCATACGGCGCAAAACCGATAAATGAGAGAAGATATCTACCTTGATTACGAGGGAGCTTCTCGGCAGTTCCCGTCTTACCGCTAATCACGTATCCCGGAATCTGACATCCGGTACCGGTTCCTGAATCAACAACCTCTTTTAAGTAGCTTCTTATGAGCTTTGAGGTCGTTTTAGAAACTGTCTTCTTCATCAGTTTCTTTTCTATTGTCTCTACAGTACCACCTTCAGAATTTCTGATTTCTTTGACAACATGTGGCTGATAATAATTACCTCCGTTAATCAAAGAACAGAAACCGGTTCCAAGCTGAATCATAGTACAGTTAAAACCTTGTCCGAATGAATTGACCGCAAGGTCTGTCGGACCAATATCATCAGCGGTATAGATAAGTCCTGCCGCCGACGCCTCTCCAGGAAGATCAATTCCGGTATATTGTCCAAATCCGTATATACCTTGATATTTGGTAAATCTCTTTGCTCCAAGTTTTTCGTTTATCAACATCATCGCAACGTTACACGACTTAGCAATTGCCATTTTCGGTGAAAGCGGGCCGTCTCCGTTAACATTATGACATTTAATGTCGTGATCTCCTACGTGAAGTTTACCACCACACACGAAGGTATCGCCATCATAAGTCACACCCTCATCAAGCGCCGCGCACATTGTAAAAGGCTTAAATGTCGAACCGGGCTCGTAAGTATCACTAATTACCCTGTTACGCCACACCTCATTAAGCGTTCGAAGTTTACCCTCGTCATCTGCAGCTTCAATCTCAGCATCAGAGGAAACATATTTGAGATACTCCTCGTTGTAAGGATCGTTAAGATCGTAACTTTTTGAGTTGGACATCGCAAGGACTTCGCCGTTCTGCGGATCCATAACAAGCACCGAAACATTCTTAGCGCCAACATTTGACATAAATGTCTTGACCTGCTTGTCTACAATATTTTGTATATTAAGATCCATCGTAGACACCACAGTGTTGCCATCTTCCGCATTCTTAACCTCGGTAACGATGGCTCCGTTCTCATCCATATAGCGATATTTACGGCCATCAGCTCCATTTAAGGTGTCACTGTATTCCTGTTCTATGCCCCAATTACCGACATTTCCCGCACTGGTATATCCAATGAGATGACATCCTGCTGAACCGTTAGGATAATTCCTCTCATAATTCTCTTCTAAGTTAATTCCTCTTACATACTTACCTTCGTCTGTTTTAACGTATTCTAAGTAATCTTCAACATCCTCGTATGTAAGCTTGGTCTGCAATACATAGTAAAATGAATTGGCATTTTCTGTAAGAATTGTCTCTATCTTGGAATTGCCCTCGTCAAAATACTTATCAAGGGCATCTAATGTTATGTCCTTATAAGTCTTCTCTTTAGTTGCGTAAAATCTTGCTGAATCTTTGATATTCTTAGGCTCTATTACAAGGTTATATATCTTCTTGCTTGTCGCAAGATACGAGCCCTTTCTGTCAAGAATATCACCGCGACGATAATATAAAGTCTGTGAACTGTAGTCCTGTCTCGTAAGAGAGCTCTTTTTGTAAGCTTCCGTATCCCTTATCTGATACTGAACAAGCTTAAAAATAACCACTCCAAAAAATCCAAATACTATTACAACGACGAAAAGCAGATGCGCTAGCATCCGCCTGTTCACACGTCGTCTTTTTTTGTGTTTATTGCTTTTAACTGCCATCTAAATCACCTACTTGCTCATCATGGAATGTCCTTATACTGTCTTACATAATCAGGATCTGAGCTCTGGTAGATAATGGTGTGATTAGAGTCAGCGTATTTCATACCCAAATCTTTTGATGCACGAGAATAAATCGTTCCAAGATCTACACTACTGTATAACATTTCTCTCTTGGCGATATTCTCGTTAGTAACCTCTGAAAGCTCCTGCTGAAGTCCGGCAATCTCTACTCTCTTAGTAGCGATAGAAGCCTGAACCTTAAGATAACCCACGCACGCAGAAAGTAAAATAACAGATGCGCACATCATCAAAATGGTGTACTTAAGGTCTATGATATTGTATTTTTCTCTGTTTTTTCTAACCTGTTCCTGGCGTCTTGGATCAACTTGTGGTCGCTCGACCTCAGGGCGCTCAACTTCAGGCTGGTATAAAGGCGCAACTTTTCTTAAAGCACTGCCTTCCTCGTAGTACTCATTGACATATCTTCTGTTTAACTCTGCCATTTACTATTCCCCCATGCTAATCGTTCTCAAGAATGCTCAAAAACCCTAAGCTTGGCACTCTTGGCTCTGCTATTAGATAGAATCTCTTCCTCTGTAGGAAGAATCGGCTTTCTGGTTATAACCTTGCCCTTCGGCTTATTGCCGCATACACACACCGGAAAGTTTGGTGGGCACGTGCAAGGATTTTCATAATCCTTGAATGCTTTCTTGACTATCCTGTCCTCAAGCGAGTGAAATGTTATAATGCACATTCTCCCGCCCGGGTTAAGCCTGTCAATCATTGAATCAAGGACGTTGTTCAAAACATCGAGTTCTCTGTTTAAAGCAATTCTTATTGCCTGAAATGTCTGCTTGGCAGGATGCCCTTTCTTGGCTCTCACCTTAGCAGGTATGGCACCTTTGATTACGTCAACCAACTCAAATGTTGTCTCAATCGGTGCTTCCTCTCTTCTTAAAACTATGTGTTTGGCAATATTCTTAGCGAATTGATCTTCACCGTAGTCTCTGATGATTTTGTAAAGCTCACTCTCGCTGTAGGTATTAACAATATCCCTCGCTGTGAGTTCCTGCCTTACATCCATCCTCATATCAAGCGGTGCATCTTCTCTATATGAGAAACCTCGCTCTGCATCGTCAAACTGGTGGGATGACACTCCCAAATCTAGTAAAATGCCATCAACTTTATCCACCTTCAAGTCATCAAGAATCTTAGGCATATTCTCGTAATTGCTTCGAACAATGGTGGTCCGGTCACAAAATGAAGCTAATCGCTCACTCGCTGCTTTAATTGCCTCCGCGTCTTGGTCGATACCGATGAGTTTTCCGCCGGAGGACAATCGCTCACAGATGTGATACGAATGTCCTCCGCCCCCAAGTGTTCCGTCTACATAAATACCTTGGGGCTTGATGGAAAGCTGCTCGATTGACTCGGATAGCAGCACGGATGTGTGTGAAAAATCCATAAGGCTCACTCCTAGAAGTCCAATTCAGCTAACGTAGCTAAGAAATCCGGATTGTCATCCAACATTTCATGAGACTCACCGTCAAACTCTTCCCATTTCTCAACGTCCCAAATATCGAAATGGTCAATGTTTCCAACGATGGCGACATCCTTCTTGATGCCTGTTTTCTCCTTAAGGTCAGCCTTAAGTAACATACGACCCTGACTGTCTATTTCACCAGTCTCAGCCCCCGCTACAATCGATCTTACAAAACGCTGAGCATTAAGGTTACTTTTAGGGAATTGTTTAAGTTTACCAACTAGCTCTTCCCACGCGTCTCTTGGGTATACTGACAAGCAGTTACCACCCGTAAAATCACGAATGATATAAAACTCTTTACCCAATTCGCCACGATACTTGGCAGGAACGATAACGCGTCCTTTAGCATCAACAGAATGTTTATTAGTTCCTACGAACACGCCATCGCCCCCTTTCTTCAATGCTTATGGAAGTCCGCTCGATTTCACTCCACTTCGTCCCACATTTCCGCCACTGTGTTACCATTTTACTCCACCTTGTGACATTATTCAAGTGTTTTTTTGCATTTTTCTCACAAGAAACCTTGATTTTACAAGGGGTTAACGAGGTGGAGGAAAATTTTGTTCGGGATAATTTTAGAATATATTGGGTTGGCGCATATTCAAACACAAGATATTGTGTTTTTGTGTAAGAACACTAGTTCTCACAATTCCATCAAAATTTTTTCAATTTTTTATCACTTTTTTATCTTTTGTACCAAAACCATGGTGGAGGGTTATCCCATATTGGTGTGAAATGTGGAGCAACATCCCACTTTTCTCCCCAAAAACAAAAAAAGTGGGACACCCACCCACTAAAAAAGTGCAGCGGGAGCATTCCACTGCACTTAGAATTAATCTTCTTCCTGATAAAACGCTAAACTAGCCTTTCTTCTCAATAGTATAAATATAATAATCGAACCTACAACACATAGTGCTGCCACCACCTGTGACACAGGAATCGGTGTCTCACCCAATGTGGTAAGTATAAGCTGATCGGTTCTAAAGCTCTCTATCACAAACCTTCCTATACCGTATAACACAGCATAGAGCAAGAACACCTCACCATCAACTTTCTTAAGCTTCTTTCTGAATATAGAAAGGACGATGAATATTAACAAACACAACACACTCTCATATAAGAAAGTCGGTTGAACCTCAATGTAACTCATCGCTCCGTCTACAGCATGTACAGTAACGTCCTTGGTTGAATACTGTACGTAAACATAATCAGATGGTATCCTCATTGCGAAAAGTCCGTTACTGTCACCACCGAACGCCTCTCTGTTAAAGAAATTGCCCCAGCGTCCTATGCACTGACCTAACGCAAGCGACGGAACAATAGTATCAAGCAATAGCGCAAATGATACTTTCCTGACACGCGAGAAGATAAATATAGCAAGAACACCAAGTATCACTCCACCATAAACTCCAAGTCCGCCCTGACGGATATTTAAGATGCTAAGCAAGTCATCTTTGTAACTATCCCATCTGAATATAACATAATAGAGTCTAGCACCTACGATAGCCGGAATAATCGTAACTAAAAAGCAGTCTATATATAGCTCGTCGTTCTGTCCGGTTCTCTTAGCCTCTCTCGCCGACAAAAAGTATGCGATTATAAAAGCCGTAACTATTAAAAGTCCGTAAAACTTTATCTCAAAATTGCCAATATTGATTCCGCTTGGCACATCTGATAAGTAAATCCCCAATTTGGGAAATGATATATCATTTAATCCCTTCATTGCTTCTCCTTATCAGACGTTGAACTTAAATGTTACAACATCGCCATCCTGCATTACATATTCCTTACCTTCCTGTCTTACAAGTCCCTTCTCCTTGCAGGCAAGCATGCTTCCCTGCTCCTTAAGATCCTTGAAGTTGACAACCTCGGCCTTGATGAAACCTCTCTCAAAGTCAGTGTGAATCTTACCCGCTGCCTTTGGAGCCTTAGTTCCGATTGTAATAGTCCATGCTCTTGTCTCATCCTCACCCGATGTTAAGTAACTTATAAGACCGAGAAGCTTGTAACTTGCAGCGATAAGTCTGTCAAGGCCGGATTCCTTAAGTCCTAACTCCTCTAAGAACTCCCTCTTCTCGTCATCGTCAAGTTCAGATATCTCCTGCTCAATCTCAGCGCATACAACAAACACTTCTGCGCCAAATGTAGCAGCGTAATCTCTAACCTTCTTAACAAACTCGTTAGAATCTTCAGCATCACCTATTGACGAGTCGTCAACATTTGCCGCAAAGATAACAGGCTTAGCCGTAAGGAGATTGTACTCATTGAACCATTTCTCTTCATCTTCGTCATTTAACTCAAATGAATTGGCCATCTTGTTGTCTTCTAAGTGCGCTTTCAAGCGTTTTAACATATCTAGCTCTTTAGCAAGTTCCTTGTCGTTCTTAGCGCCTCTTTGAGTCTTGGCAATCCTTCTGTCTAAAACTTCGATATCTGCAAATATAAGTTCAAGGTTGATGGTCTCTATATCCCTTACAGGATCAATGCTTCCGTCAACATGAACGATATTAGAGTCTTCAAAACATCTAACCACATGAACTATAGCGTCAACCTCACGGATATTGGCAAGGAACTGGTTACCCAAACCTTCTCCGTTAGAAGCACCCTTAACAAGTCCTGCGATATCAACAAATTCTATAACCGCATGGGTAGTCTTCTTAGAATTATACATATTAGAGAGAAACTCAACTCTCTCATCCGGAACTGTAACAACACCCACATTAGGGTCAATTGTTGCAAATGGATAATTGGCAGCTAATGCGCCTGCCTTAGTCAATGAATTAAAAAGTGTACTCTTGCCGACGTTCGGCAAACCGACGATTCCTAATTTCATAATAAATTCATCTCCTTCATTTTTCCTTTATTTTACTGGCTTTCCGCAATTCATGGTTTTAACCGAGTACCACACAGAGTACCACTGAAATCTTTCTAAGTTATAAGAGCCCAAAAATAGCACGCTATATTATACACCAACCGGAGCTCAATTGCAATGTTATTTCATTTTTTGGATTGAAGTTTGAGGCACAAAAAAGCGGGTAACCACGCACAAAACGCAGCTACCCACCATCATTTTAATCCCTCCTCTATCACTTTCCTGTAAGTTTTAAGAATTTCTTATCGTTCATTTGCTCGTTTGTAATATACTCCCCATCATGGAATAACGCATAATTCGTGATCGGTGTCGGCGCATTCTGTGCTTCTTCTTTGCTTTCAAGATGTATTGCCTTGAATGCAATACCATTTTCTTTTGCCGTCTGCTCTAAAACCGGGACATATTTTGCATTGAACGGGCACTGATTCGTATAGTACAAAACATATCCCTTCTCTTCTATATGCGGATGTTTTGCACATTCCTTAAACACCGGAGCTTTTGCATTTTTATCGAACGGCATATACCAAAGCTGAATACCATTATCAGCTTCATCGCTCACGACAAATCCTTTGTACTTCAGAAACTTCGGATCAGCCAGAAACGGTTTCTTCTTTGAAGCGCAAAGAATACAAAGCCCTTTTTTTCCCTTTTCCTTACTATCCTCGATGCAGGCAGTAAGTAGCTCAGTAGAATATCCATGTCCTTTGAAAGCCCCGGACACCCAGAGACAGTCAATGTACATATATTCATCTGCATCTATCGGAATCCATGCGTTTTCCGCCGGGATATATTCGATAAAGCACTTTCCGCGCTCTACGCTCTTCAGGAAAACAAGTCCTTCATCAAACCTCTCTGAAAGCCATGCCTTCTTAGAAGAAACCTGAACATCCTTATTATTTGATATCGCGCAGCAAATATGCTCCCCTTCGATGTTATCTTTTGTTACCCGAATATACTCCATGACCACTCACTCCTTTCGATAATAAGCCAAGGAACACTTAAGCCCCTTGGCATAGATTGTATTTACTCAATAGGGAAACAAGCTTCCGTTACATACTCATCAGGATTCTGTGTATGCGCAGGACTCACATGATAGATATTAAACATAGGTCCATTCATTTTATATCCGTTTGCTTTGATCCATGATGCCACAGTTGCATATGCCTCACCCATCTGGTCGTAGCTACCTTTAATAATACAACTTGCAACTTTTACTTCAGGAAGAGTTTTAAACTTCACATGTTCCGTATCGTTATAAGAACCACTCACGGTCATCCACGCAATAATCTCAACATTTTCTTCCTTGTACTCGGAATCAAGAAACTCAGCCGCCGCAAGACACGGGTCTGCCGGCACAAGATTCCTGCATTCGCTCATCATTGTATTCCAAAGCATTCCTTCATCTTCATAGTGTGGAACCACCATCTGAACCGTGGCAGCATATCTCTCCGGTATTGTTTTTACAGTTACATCAAAACTCATATTTTGCTCCTTCCTCAGCCTCTTTCTGGCTGTTTCCAGAAGCATCAGTTTGTACTCCGTTTCTTTGGAAATCTTTGATAGTTCCTTCTGCCTCTCTGACAGAAATGCGTCCATCTTTTCTCTATCGTCGTAGCTGTCAAGGATCTTGATGATATCTGCAAGGGCAAAGCCCATATCCTTGAGTGATGTAATTCTTCCAATGTCAAAAAGCTGTTCCTCATGATAATAATAACACCGTTAAATCTATAAGAAAAGTGCTAATGTCGGTCGAGACGAGTCAAAACGAGACAATGTCGTTCACATAGCTTATTTTTCAAAATCCGGTTTCCACCCAGCAAACTGAATAAGTTGTGCATCAGTTCTGTGATAATATCTCTCGTTCTTATCAAGCTTAGCAATTTCTGCCATTTCTTCATCTGTAAGCTTAAAATCGAGAATATCTAAATTATCCTTGATATGTTCCACATTTTTACTTCCTGGAATAACAACAAAACCCATCTGTGTATGCCAGCGAAGAATAATCTGTGCAGATGACTTGCCATATTTCTCTCCAAGCTTTGCAAAGACCGGTTCATTAATAAGAGCCTTGTCACCGTGTCCCAAAGGATACCAGCTCATAAGCCTGATATCATATTTGTCTAATGTTTTTCTAAGCTCCTTCTGAGTAAAATAAGGATGTGCCTCTACCTGAATAAACTGAGGAACAATCTCCCACTTTGTCTGAAGCTCCTCAATATACTTCCCTTCAAAATTGGAAATACCGATACTCTTCGCCTTGCCGTCTTTATACGCTTTTTCAAGCTGGCGGTATCCTGCCATCCAGTTGCCTGCCGGCTGATGGATATAGAGAAGGTCTACATAATCCACTCCAAGTCGTTCTAAAGTCTCATCAACAGCATTATCATTTTCATACTCACTCGGCCAAAGCTTTGTGGAAATGAATACTTCCTCCCGCTTTTTGCCGCTGCCTTTAATACCTCTGCCGCAAGCTCTTTCATTTACATATGCATTTGCAGTGTCTACAAGAGAATAGCCCATCTTAAGTGCTTCCCTTACACTGTTCTCAGCTTCCGTTGGTGAAAGCATAAATGTTCCGATACCAATTAGCGGGCACTCCAGCTTGTTGTTAAGAATAGTTGTTTCCATTTTGTTTACCTCCTGTTTTGTAGTAATTATTCATGACTTTCTTAATTTCTGTATTTACATTTTCACATATAAACACTATAATGTCCAATAGAAACATTAAATAGTTGATTTATTTTTTAAATATCAGGAGGTTTTATGACATCAAAGCAGATAGATTATTGTATAGAACTCGCCAGAACAGAGAGCTTTTCCAAGGGAGCGGACAATCTCTTTGTCAGCCAGCCCACATTTTCCTATCAGATAAAGCTTCTCGAAGATGAGGTTGGTTTCAAGATATTTGAGAGAAATGGCAAAGGTGCAACACTCACCCCTGCGGGTGGTCAATTTGTTAATTTTCTTTCGGGTATGCGTGATGAGATGAAACGAGCCATAGAGCAGGGGCAGAACTTCAGTGCCAAATACCATGACAATATCACCATAAGCCTTATGGTTCGTCAGGCTATATACTTTCTCCCGGAGGCTATACGCATCTTCGAGAAAGAGAATCCGGGCGTACAGATTACACCGAAATTTCAGTATGATGGCAGTCTGGACAGCTTCCTAAAAAACGAGTCCGATATCTGCTTCGCTCTTAAAGAACAGACAAGACAGCTTGCAGGTACTACAGTCCACGGTCTGTTTGACAGTCATGTTTATCTGATTACGGATAGGGATGACCCTCTGGCTGATAAAAATCTGATTACTGATGAAGATATCTACGGCAGGACTCTCATGGTCGGTGGCGGCTCACCTGAGCTGCTGCGCTCTATACAACAAAAGCTCATATCCTCCGGCAGGATATCGTATTTCAACAGTCCTGATCATGATTCCACACTTACAAGTGTAGCCACAGGACACGGCATCTGCCTCGCGCCGGGATTTTTGAATGACCACAGCGGACAGTTTGCGTGGATTCCTTATGATTGTGAAGACAGTTTCCACTGTGTATTGTTATCCCACAGGAACGATTCCCGTGAGTCAGTGAAGAACTTTATAGATATTCTTAAAGGTTTATATGACAAGGCGGTAGCATTTCCTCTGTGAATAAATCCTCATGGTTTTTCATCGTCAGCTAAGTTTACATTGGGGTCCCCCTTTGTAAACTTAGCCATCTATATCTTTATCTTAGATTACTTCCCAGTTCATACGCCTTTTCCGGATAAATGCTTTGTTTCGTCATCACTGGGGTTCCGGGAGACCGGCGGACCTGTCCCCGTGGTTCATAATTATTTCAGGTTTTCCTTATAAAAACTCTCCAGCTTGTCAAACGGAATATAATCCTTGTCACCACCATCGTACAGGTCGGTGTGTACAGCATCCGGAATAATCATAAGCTCTTTATTTGATGCATATTTACTGTCCTTTATCATATCCGCATATGCATCCTTGGAGAAATAGCATGAATGAGCCTTTTCTCCGTGGATAAGGAGCACTGCACTTCTTATCTCGTTTGAGTATTTCAGGATAGGCTGATTTACAAAGGACTCACATCCAATCACATTCCAGCCACCGTTAGAGTTTAAGCTTCTTGCATGGTATCCGCGTTCCGTCTTGTAATAACTGTGATAGTCCTTCACAAAAAATGGCGTATCTTCCGGAAGCGGGTCAACTACTCCGCCGCCAAGCTTGTATTCGCCATTCTTTATATCCTCCAATCTCTCTTCACACATGGCTTTTTTCTTTTCATAACGCGCTTCTTCGCTATCCTCACTGTCAAAATAACCCTTGGAGTTTACTCTTGTCATGTCATACATCGTGGAAGCTACAGTAGCCTTTACCCTCGTATCAAGAGCTGCTGCATTGATGGCCATTCCTCCCCAGCCACAGATACCGAGAATACCGATTCTGTCAGAATCAACCTTTTCACATAGGGAAAGAAAGTCCACCGCAGCCATAAAGTCCTCCGTATTGATATCAGGGGATGCCATATACCTGACATTACCGCCGCTCTCACCTGTAAAGGACGGATCAAAAGAGATAGTAAGGAATCCACGCTCAGCCATTGTCTGTGCATACAGACCGCTGCACTGCTCCTTGACCGCTCCAAAAGGACCGCAGACGGCGATGGCAGGAAGCTTCCCTTCCACATTCTTCGGTACATACATATCCGCTGCCAAAGTAATACCGTAACGATTTACAAATGTCACCTTACTGTGTTCCACCTTGTCGCTTTTCGGAAATGTCTTATCCCATTCCGTTACTAAAGTCAGTTCTTCTTTTCTAATCATATCTGTTTCCTCCTTTTAATCATTTGCCTGCCTGATTTCTTTTTCGGTCTGACGGATTAGAAAGTCCAGCAGGTCAACCTTCCTTCCGCTTTCATGAAGCTCATCCATAAGCCTGCATCTCTTTTTCTTCATCATGTACAGAGCATCTTTCATGTTCCCACTCATACACATCTGTACGATATTATCAGATTCATCAAATGAGCATCCGGTATCTTCAAGACCTAATCTCAGCTTTTCAATATCCATAGCACTCCTGTCTTTTCTTTTTATTTTCCTTACAATTCCTATCATAACCGCTTGCCTGATATCACGCAAATGGTTATAATGAATATCATATTATTCCATTTTGGAATATCATATTACTTAAATGATTTCATTTGCCTTAAACCACTTCTCTACTGCGCCTTTAGAACCTGCAGCCTGACTTCCCGTGATAGAAAGACCGCTCTTGACCTCGGCGCCTTTGGCATATTTCCTTATATCGCTTTCACTTGAACCCATCCCGCTTCCTTCATTGGTGCAAAGCGGAAGTATCGTCTTGCCTGCAAAATCGTATCTCTCAAGGAAGGTAACCACTGCCATTGGGATTGTCCCCCAGTAGTTAGGATATCCGAGTACGATGGTGTCGTAATCTTCAATGCTGTCAAGGTAAGTAGTGAGCTCCGGTCTCGCATCAGTCTGCTTGTCTTTCTTGGCTTCATCTATACAGGTCATATATACCGGAGAATACGGATTCTTCATCTCAATCTTAAAGGTATCTGCATCTATCAGCTCCTTCATAAGTCCGACCACAATCTCGGTATTACCGACCTTAACATACCTCATTGCTCCACCAAAATAATTCTCATCCGCTCTTGAAAAAAATGCTATAAGTGTCTTTGCCATATCTTTGTCCTCCTTTAGTCTGTAGCAGCAATATTACTGTTTGTTTCTGTTATCATTTTTACATAAACATGGTGAAATGTCCAATAGAAAGGTTAAATAGCCTATTTAATATTTAAATATCGTAAATACAAGGGAGTTTATAAATAAAAAAAGCTTTTAAAGAGGATTAAATAGCCACTTTAAAAGCTTTCTTACATTTCATATAAGATGATTAGACTGTTACATTCCGCTTTAATCAGCTCATATATAACGCCTACACCTGAATATTGATTGACGGTACATCGACAGTCGGAATACTAACCGGAATAGCCGCAGGTGTTACCGATGCAAATGAAGGCAGCACCGAAGGCGCTTTAGCTGCCCCGCCTCCTTCTATCTTCATCTGATGATGCTTAAATATATCCTTAAGATAATCCATATTGGCCTTGGTTATAGCCTTGTCCTCTGATGCTCTGTGCTTTCTCTTAAGCTTCTCTAAATCCTCCTCACTCATATGAGGATCAATAACCTCAAGCTCATCAAAAACCTCCATAGCCTCTTCTAAGGCTTTAAGCTCTTCTTCACCGAATTCGGCAACCATCTCATTAAATTCAGCCATCATCTGTTCGGAAGCATAGGACTGATTCTCTTCATACTCCTTCACAGCCTCCTCAATCATGGCCTCACGCTCATCAAATATCGCATCCTCCTGCTCTTTTATCTTCTCTTCCTCATAAGAAATCACAGCATTCCTGATATCATCGATTCTGTCTTCCTGCTCCTCAAATCTCTCATCACGCTTTCTTGTAAGCTCTGCCATCTCTTCTAATTCAAGATGACGCTTCTTACTCCTGGCAACCATCTCCATACGCTTAGCATGAGTAAGCGCAACCTGAAGGTCGTCAGCATCTCCGGCACCTGACGCAATCTTTCTCTTAACCTCAATAACCTTCTTTCTGGCAGAGATTACAGCCTGACCTGCACTAAGCGAAGTCTTTGCGCGTTGAATCTTATTAGCTACATCCTTGTAATTGTAGACATAAGGAATCTTAATTAAGTCTTCTTCCTTCTCATCGGAAGATGTCTCTTCGGTCTTAAACATCCCGTTCTCTTTGTAATTAGAAGTACCTATATAGGGATTGTCGCTCTTCTCTCTCTCGTTAAGTTTCTTTAGAAGTTCTCTTAAATGATCGCTCTGTTCAGGCTTATCATTAACTTGATTAGACTTATTAGAGGTAAATGATACTGTTTTTAGTATAACAGGTTGCGCCTTAACAACAGAATCAGAAACCGTCTGTTTCTCAACATTCATAATGTTGAAAGACGGCATAGTATTATAAAATGTATTGTTGGAAAATGAAGATATATCAAGCATACCCATAATATCTACCTCCCTGTAGATAAACACCCAAAATCCTTTTTAGGCGATAGTAAAGCCTATCTTATATGATATATCGGATTGTTGTAATCATATATTAACTATGTAATTTAAAAATGTCATCCTGAGCGCTAGCGAAGGATCTTATCCCTACTGCCTGTTATAATAATCAAGTCCACTGCAGATAAAATACGTCCTAATATACCCATCGGTCGACACGAAAACTATCTCATTAGTTGACTTGATAAAATAAATATCATCCCCATCTTCCGCCTCATTCTTATGAAGCGCGTCAGGATTATTGATAACCCTGTTAGCAGCAGATAAATAGTCTTGTTCAGACTTACATCCGGTCTCATACCCATGTTTTTCAAAATGCTCCGTTAAATACTCAGGCTTTCTGAAAGTATAGTCTTCTACGGTGCTGTTGACGATATTGCTGTCATTTGCATCGTTATCGTGCGAATCGCTATCATTTACACTGGTATCAAGCTTGTGTGAGTAATCTGAAACACCGTCGTTGCTGCCTAAATTGGCACTTCTATTAGAAAATGCAATAAAGATACCGACAATAATTATCAGCAGTATACCGCCGACGCTTGACTTCTTCTTATCCATCTCTTACTCCTTCATCTCGTCAGGGTACTCTAATCCCCATTGCGCTCTGATTCCATCCATAATCTGCATCATGCGAATCGTAAGTTCATGTGGCATATCATCACATTCTAACTTACCTTCTTCAATCGCCTTCTGACACGCAATAACCTCGTACTCGTATCCGCTTATCTGCTCCTCGGCATCAATCTCCTTAATTGCGTTGCCATGAGGATCATTTACCGTAATCCTAAGAGGACGGTTGATGTTGTCAACCTCAATATATCCCTTGGTACCATAGATTATTCCACGCTTGTCAGTCTCGGCAAGCATAGTTGAGTAAATGTTAGCAATTGCGCCATTACTGTAAGTAAGAGCAATGGTCTCCTGGGCATCGACGCCCGACTGAAGCTTAACAACCGCGGTAGACACATAGCTTATATCATATCCAAGCACAATGCATGCAAATGTCAAAGGATAGATTCCAACATCCAAAAGTGCTCCGCCTGCTAAAGCCGGCTCCACAAGACGTTCTTTAGAAGTAAGCTCGTAGCCTAAGTTAGCGCTGATTGACACAATCTCTCCGATTGGTTCTTCAACTAATAACTTCTTAAGTTCTTTAATCATAGGCATATATCTAACCCACATAGCCTCAGTTAAGAGAACGTTCTTCTCTCGCGCAAGTTCTATGAGCTTAACAGCCTCGATAGCATTTACCGTAAAAGCCTTCTCTAATAACACGTTCCTGCCGTGGTCAATACACAGTTTAGCGTGTTCATAGTGAAATGAATGTGGCGTTGCAACATAGATAAGGTCTATATCATCATCCGCAGCCAGATCCTCATACGACCCATACGCCTTGGCAACATGAAACCTCTTAGCGAAATTAACTGCCTTATTGATATCTCTGGCAGCTACCCCGTAGAGTTCTATCCCTTCCATCTTATCGACCGTAAGGGCCATCTTCTCTGCAATACTTCCTAATCCTAATATTCCTAACTTCATTCATACCTCCTTCACTAAAAATAGGGAAGATATCAATCTTCCCTAGGCCTATAAACATAAATATGATAAAATCAACCACCAAACATCCTGTTAATAAAGGATTCCTGTGTATGCATATCCATCTTCTGAGAATACATCGAGTAAAGGTCGAGAAGTTGCTTCTTATTGCGCTCCGATACATACTGCTCAGCATCTAAATCCTCTAATGAGGATGTTGCTCTTGATAAGTTCTCAGATGAAATGTTGTTGTACGCCTGAACACTGTCAAGTCTGTTACTCTGTGCTCCAACTGTAGCTCTGCTCTCATTAACCATCTTGATAGCATTGTCTATAGCCTTCATATCAAAGTCGCCGGTTACATCAAAGTCCTCGATACCCAATGTAGAAAGCGCTGTATCTTCAAGCTTGATAGACATACCTGTGCCGTCAGGATTGGTAGCTAACTTAGCATCAGCCATACTTCCGTCAAAAAGCTTCTTGGTATTATATTCTGTATTCTTAGTTGCGTCTTTAATGCCGTCTTTAAGTTGATCTATCTCACGCTGCATCGCCTTACGTTCCTCCGGCGTATTAACAGCTGTGTTAGATGCGTTAACAGCAATCTCCTTCATGCGGCCGAGCATGTCCCCTATATTCTTCAAAGCTCCGTCTGCTACATTAAGAACCCCTTGACCATCACGAGCATTCCTTGTTCCAACGTCGGTACCGGTTCTTACGGCCTTCATGCCCTCATCAATGCCAACACCTGCAGGATTCTTAGACGAATCTACCTTGCCGGTCACTAATGAAGCAGGATAATTATAAGATGATCCATATCCCTGAATATTCATAGATATCCTTCCTTTCACATACATTATAAAAAATAATGTCCCCGCGCATGTGTATAATTATGTTTTATTTTACCAAAAATAATAAGTAAAGTCAATATATCATCCTGAGCGCAAGCGCATAAGTACCCAATGGGGACAGTCCCCTTTGGGTACTTATGCACTAACTACTCAGTGGGGACTGTCCCTATTGAGTACTTAGGGTGTTATTATTTGCAGAAAAGTGATATAATACTATTCTACAATCAAAAGAAAGGACGTATAATAAATGAATCGCAAGGAAGTTAATGAAATCAAAAAACTATACTCACCGGAGAACTGCCCTGTCACAAGAATATGCGGGTGTTTCGTAGATACAGACAAGAATAAAAAAGTCGAGATGAAGGATGCTTTTATGTCTTTGGATGAGGAAGCACAGTTTAAGTATTTTGACATTTTCAAAAAGACATTATCCGGCGCAATTGGAAGAAACCTGATTAATATGTCATTTCCAACCGAGCAGGAACAAGAAGGCGGAACCGAGCATTTTCTTATGGAGCTTCTTAAATCTGAGCTTACCGACTCTGAACTTGTTGAGAAGTTCTATGACAAAATCATCGAAGCCTACGATTACCCGGACAATTACTTTATAATTCTTATACACAATAGCTATGATATCCCTGCCATAACCAAGGATAAGATCGCGCTCGATGACGCATCCGAGGATGTTTATCAGTATATGATCTGTAGCATTTGTCCTATTAAGCCAAGCAAACCGGGTCTCACATACAACGCTTCCACAAACACCATCGAAAACAGTGTCAGAAGCATGATGGTTGAGCCACCTATGCTTGGATTTACATTCCCGGCATTTAACGACAGAAACACTGACATTCACAACATTCTTTACTACACCAAGAATGCCAAGGATATCAGTTCTGCAATTACAGAGCTTGTGCTGGGCCTTAACCCACCATACACCGCGTCAACGCAGAAAGAGATATTCAGTCAAATGATAGAGGAAAGCTATGGAAATGACTGCGGATTTGACAAAATCAAGTCCCTCCACACCAATCTTACCGACTTGATTGCCGAGAAGAAGGATGAGGACGAGCCTTTAGTCTTAGATAAATTCGAAGTAAAGCATTTGCTTGCCAATAGTGGCGCCAATGCTGAGAATATCGAGACATTTGAAGCCGAATATGACGAATCAATTACCAAAGATACGCCAATACTCGCATCTAATATTATGAACAAGAAGAAGTTTGAGGTTAAGACTCCGGATGTTACAATACAGGTTGCTCCCGAGAAGACCGAACTCATCAATACCAAGTTGATTGATGGAATTCCTTATATCATGATAGAGATGACCGATGCAATTGTGGTCAACGGAATCAGATGCCTGCCGCTTGCAGGAATTGAGGAAGAATAATAAAAATGCCCTTCTTACGAAGGGCAAAGATTCTTCGCTACCGCTCAGAATGACACATTCAGGCGGTAGCATTTTTAATATCTGCTAAACACACTGTCGAATCCGACAATATTCTCGTCAATATCACCTTTATATACTCCGGAGCCTGCAACAATTATGTTAGCACCGGCCTCAATAACCTTATCTACGTTCTTAAGTGACACACCACCATCAACTTCGATATCAACCTTGTCATCAAGTCCCAAGCTCACAAGCTTATTAGACAACGTATCAAGCTTATCAAATGTATCTTCTATAAAACTCTGTCCGCCAAATCCCGGATGAACACTCATCACAAGCACCATATCAACCATTTCAAGATACGGATATATCTCCTCAATAGGCGTCTCAGGATTAATTGCTATGGATGACATAATATTATATGACTTAACCGCATCCAAAGTGCCCTTAACATCTTCACACGCCTCAACATGAACCGAGATGCTGTCGGCACCCGCATCAACAAAATTCTTAATGTATCTGATAGGCTCATTAACCATTAGATGAGTATCAAATATTTGCTTAGATATACCTCTCACACTCTTAATCACATCCGGTCCAAATGAAATATTAGGGACGAAAGCACCGTCCATAACATCTAAATGCACCCACGGAGTCTTAGCAATCGCCTTGACATCCTCACCTAACTTTGAAAAATCTGCCGATAATACCGACGGACTAAGTATGTATCCTGATTTACCTCTATAAAGTGACATCGTCTAATCTCCTAATACTTTCTGTTATTCTCAAGTTCCTTAATCAACAACTTATAATTATCATACCTAACCCTGCTTATCTTACCCTCTTCTAACGCCTTCTTAACGCCACACACAGGCTCGTTGATATGAAGACAACCCAAAAACTTACATTCATCCTCATATTCACTGAACTCATCAAAATAGTTCTTGATATCTTCCTTGTCGATATCATTTACATAAAGTGAACTGAATCCCGGCGTATCAAGGACAAATGTATCCTCCTCGATGTGAAAAATCTCAGAATGCCTTGTAGTATGCCTACCGCGTTTGAGCTTCTTGCTTATCTCTCCGGTCTCCATATTAGCGTCAGGCTTTAACAGATTAAGTAATGACGACTTGCCGACACCCGAAGGTCCCGCTAGAACTGTCGTCTTGTTCTTAAGGTACGCCCTTATCTCATCAACGCCTTCATCCTCCAAAACACTTATAAAGCAAGTCTTAAACCCGCTATTCTCGTATATATTCATATACTCTTTAACCTTATCTTCATCCACCATATCTACTTTATTAAAGCAAATGATAGTAGGTATGTCCTGAATTGACATCGAGATAAGGAACCTGTCAAGCAAGTTAAAATTAGGCTCGGGCTCCGCTGCAGCAAAAACCACCATCGCCTGATCAACATTGGCTACCTGCGGACGAATAAGCTCACTCTTCCTAGGAAGAAGCTCCATGATGCTTCCAAGCATATCATTATCCGTATCAGGAAGCGGAGTAAGCTTGACCATATCGCCGACTAAAGGCTTCTTATTGTTCTTTCTAAATATCCCTTTGGCTTTACATTCATAAATGCCATGGGCTTCTACATATACATAGTAGAAGCCCCCGACACCTTTTATAATCTTACCGATATACTCTTCCAAATGATCCTCCATATCTATCATGAAGCTGAAAGCTTAACCGTCTCAGATCCCACAAGTGCATTATCAAGGTAGATTGAAATCTTAGCACTAGGAGATGTTGACGTTACATAAATGCTGAATGGGAAATCATTATGAGTAACATTTACATCATATATTGGATTGGTTATACCATCCTGATATACCTGAAGGTGTGCAGAAGAAACATCCTCTGACATTACATCCTTAAGGCTGTATGTACCTGAGTAGTTGGTAGCCTGAGTTGTAAGCTTACCTGAACATACTGTAAGAGGTACAACGGTACCTGTCTGAACCTTGGCACCAGCGTTATAACCCTGAGCTATAACCTCGCCCTTGTCATACTCGTCACTCTTGCCCTTGGTAATGGACCACTTAAGTCCCAATGCGTCAAGTCGCTTGCCGGCTTCCTCAATAGTAAGACCAACTACGCTTGGCACTGACACTTCGCTTACTTCCTTACCCTGTGAAATAACGAGTGTAACGGTTGTTCCCTTAGGTGCCTGCGAGTCACCGGCAGGGTCCTGTTTAATAACCTTACCTTCATCAACGGTATCACTGTATTCGTAGTTAAACTTAACCTCAAAGCCTTCCTGCTCTAAGAGTTCTTTAGCATTGTCTTTCTTGTATGAAACTACATTAGGCACTGTGACAGATTTCTTACCAAGACTTACCAAAAGCTTGATACGCTCTGACTTAGAAACCATAGCATCTCCGGAAGGTGACATTGCGATAACGACATCCTCTTCAACCTTGTCATTCTCCTGATACTCAGTGAATACATTAAGAAATCCTCGATCATTAAGCAACTTCTTAGCGTCATCAACATTCTCGCCTTCAACATTAGGAAGCATAGCCTCCTCTGCATCTTCGGTGGATGCATCCTCACTTACCGAAGAACTGCTTGAAGAAGAAGATTTCTTCTTACCACCAAATGCACCTGCAAACTTGGCAATAAGGAAAATGATGAGCATAACGACTAAGACAGCCGCAACAACTCCGAGTATCTTGGCTAATCTCTCAAGTTTTGGATCCATCTCATCTTCATCTGTATCGTCATCTCCGCCTTCTACCTCAGGCTCAGCAGCCTTAACAGGCTCTGGTCTTGGAGTTACAGCAGCACCTGCACCGACAGCAGTAGCGCTCTTAATTGCAGACAACTCGTCGTCTGTCATCGCTCTTGTAGGAGCATTGTCAGACAACGCAACCGTCTTGACAAAGCTACCTGTAGGATCTGCCTCAACTCTTCTTAAGTCGGCAATCAAAGCATTAGCTGTCAAGTATCTTCTCTCAGGCTTCTTCTCTGTACACTTAAAGATAACCTTCTCTAAACTCTTAAGAATGTCAGGATAGTACTCCGTAGGAGGAATCATCTCATTCTGAATATGCATTAGTGCAACAGCAACGTTGTTGTCTCCCTCAAACGGAACTCGTCCCGTAATCATCTCATACATTGTGATACCAAGCGAGTAGATATCACTTCTCTCATCACAGAAGCCGCCTCTTGCCTGCTCAGGTGAAATGTAATGCACCGAACCGATAGCATTTGACGAAATGGTAGCTGAGGTAGCAGCCTTAGCTATACCAAAGTCCATGACCTTCAATATACCTGAAGGTGACACGATAATATTCTGTGGCTTGATATCTCTGTGGATAATGTGATTGTCATGAGCAACCTCAATACCTGAAGCTATCTGTAACGTGAAGTTAACAGTCTCAGATACTGAAAGATGTCCCTTTCTCTGAATATATTCTTTAAGGGTTATACCCTCAACAAGCTCCATTACGATGTAATGAATATCGCCTACATCCCCTACATCAAATACGTTAACAATGTTAGGGTGCGAAAGTCCGGCAGCAGATTGCGCCTCAACTCTGAATTTAGAAACAAATGTCTTGTCGTTGCTAAACTCTTCCTTCAACACCTTTATTGCAACATTTCTGTTAAGTCTGTGGTCTAACGCCTTATAAACAACGCTCATTCCACCTGAACCGACTGTATCTATAACTTCGTAGCGATCAGCAATTATTGTACCTATCTGTAACATAGTTTCATCTCCTCATATTCAACCTTCATTTGTAACCAACACCGCAGCAATATTGTCATATCCGCCATAGTAATTAGCCCTGTCAATCAGATACTTAACCTTGTCATCTATAACACGATCAGAATTGACTATTGAATATAACTCATCATCCTGAATCATGTTAGACAAGCCATCCGAGCATAATAGCAAATGACTGCCCGGCTCGACGTCAATCTCAAAGAAGTCAGGAAGAACAGTTGCTCCAACACCGACCGCTCTTGTGATTATATTGCGCCTTGGATGTCTCTTAGCTTCCTGAGGAGTAAGATCCCCGCTCCTTACTAATTCCTCTACCATAGAGTGATCCAAGGTAATCTGTCTTATCTCGTCCTTGGTTACTTTATATAGTCTACTGTCACCGACGTTAACTACATATCCCATTCCGTTGATTATGGTTACTGCTACAAATGTAGTTCCCATGCCAAAGAATGCCTCGTCTGACATCGACTCCTGATATATCTCTTCATTTACCCAAGAAAGTAGTGTACGCATCAAAGTAACCGGGTTGGTCTGCTTAGTCTGTTCCGCCAATTGAACAAATCTGTCAATTGCCATATGTGAAGCATGATCACCGGCTCTATGTCCGCCCATACCATCTGCAACAATGTAAAGGTTTGGAAAAGCCCCAACCGGAGCATCTGAGCAGAATAAATAATCCTGATTGGTATTCCGCTTCAACCCTACATCGGTATTACCGCATGATTTCATGGGGTACCTCCTCTTTTATAGTCTCTGCGTAGTTGTCCGCAGGCAGCCGCAATATCGCGACCCATTTCCCTTCTAATAGTAACATTTATATTATTTTTTTCAAGCACATTTTTAAAGTTCATAATACTCGAGGTATCAGACTGCTTGAAATCCCTCTCTTTAATAGGGTTTACAGGGATAAGATTAACATGACACAGCATCCCTTTTAGCAAATGAGACAGCTTAACCGCAAGCTCCTCGCTGTCATTTGCCCCCTTCACCAAACTGTACTCAAATGTAATACGCCGGTTATTATGCTCAAGATAATACTTACAAGCATCTATAATCTCATTAACCGTATACTTAAATGCTATTGGCATAAGAGACTGTCTATATGAGTCTATCGGTGCATGTATCGAAATTGCAAGCGTAACCTGAAGATTAAGATCAGAAAACTCTCTAATCTTCTCAACCAGGCCACAGGTCGATACCGTAATATTTCTCTGACTTATATTGATTCCATTGTCATCTGACACAAGATTGATAAACCTTATCAGATTGTCAAAATTATCAAACGGCTCACCGGAACCCATAACGACTATATTAGAAACCCTCTCACCGATTGCCTTCTGTATCTCATAAACCTGTAAAAGCATCTCTGACGGCTCAAGATTCCTTATGAGACCATCCAGCGTAGACGCACAGAACTTGCAACCCATCCTGCATCCAACCTGTGAGCTTATGCACACAGAATTGCCATGCTTATATCTCATCATAACACTCTCGATTATGTTACCGTCGTAAAGTTCAAAAAGAAACTTCATCGTACCGTCAATCTCTGAGACAAATCTCTGAACCTCTTTGATTCTATGAATAGGATACTCTGATTTAAGCTTATTTCTTAAGCCCTTTGAAAGATTGGTCATCTCATCATAATCAGATACTAACTTTACATGGAACCATTCATAAATCTGTCTGGCTCTGAAGCTCTTCTCACCTATGTCAAGACACGCGTTATTAAGTTCGTCAAATGTCATTGACATCAAATCCATAACTATCTCCTCTTTAACAGTGCCACATAAAAACCGTCTGAATTGTCTATTCCTGTTAGTAATTGTTTCTCATATAAGAGTTCGTATTCATCGTGTTCATTCAAAAACTCTTCAACCTGATATTCATTCTCCTGCTTATTAATCGTACAGGTACTATAGATTAGATATCCATCTAATCTAGTGTATTCCGCTGCATTTTTAAGCATCTTCTTTTGAATATCAACAAGTTCATCAACTTGATCTGATGACAAATTATACTTGATATCCTTCTTCCTTCTGATAACACCGAGTCCTGAACAAGGCGCATCAAGAAGAACCAAATCATAACGCCCTTCACTGCGTTCATCGAATATAAGCGCATCACTGACTTTAACATCAATATTATCAACGCCCAGTCTTTCGACATTTTCTAATATCAAGTCCCTCTTGTACTCACTGATATCTCTGGATGAAACATGAACCTTATCAGATACATTGGCTATATACATAGCCTTAGAACCGGGAGCTGAACACATATCAAGCACTTTCACTCTGTCTTTATCTATCTTATTATCAATCAGATATTCAGCCAAAAAGCCGACAAGCATCGAGCTTACATCCTGAACGGTATAAAGTCCGTCCTTAAAACTGTCATACCTGCTTAAATAATCAACACCTTTAAGTTTTAAAGCATTCTTCTTATAAGTATCTGTCAAATGTGACTCAATTCCTTTAGAAAATGCTGTCGAAGAATCACTTTTAAGCTTGGCTTTATCCGGGCTGATTCTATGAGGAGTCAACCCTTCTTTGGCAACAGTCTCGCATACAGTATCAATATCAGTCTTTCGTCTGTTAACGAAAATGTTAATCGGCGCCTCTTCTAAAGACGCAGCTATCATTTTAAAAGCCTTATCAGGACCATATTGTTCAGTAACCATCTTAACAATCCATTTAGGCATAGAATAATATACAGAAAGATATTCATCACTCTTAGAATCAGGATATTCTATACTATCTCTCTCCCTTGTGACACTTCTAAGTACACCGTTAACAAATCCCGAAAGCCTGTTAAATCCCTTCTTCTTGGCTAGCTTAACAGCCTCATTAACCGCTGCAGAATCCGGAACAGAATCCATAAAAAGAATCTGATAAACCGACATTCTTATAAGCGATCTGATAAGCGGCTTCTGCTTGTTAACAGGCACATTGGAAAACTTATTAATTACATAATCAAGCCTAATCTTGTACTCTAATGTACCGCTTATCAAACGATTCAAGAAACCCCTGTCTTGCTTTGAGAGAAACTGATACTTCATAAGCTGACCATTAAGAGCATCCTGGTAACTATATTCATTTTTCTCGATTAAAACAAGTGCCTCTAGGGCAAGCTCTCTGATATTTAGTGCCATATTATGCTCCTTAAACACCTGGTGGTGAAAGTCATACGTCGCTATATATTGCAAACACATGCCATAGCTTTGCGTATCTATATGTCATTCTGAGCGAAGCAAAGAATCTTAAAACTACTCACCAAACTTAGTTCCTGTTTCTAACTTATGACCTCTTAAGAAAGCGTCACACTCCATGCGCTTCTTACCGGCAAGCTGAAGCTCCAAAACCTTAAGATAACCGCTTCCGGTCTTAACTACAAATGACTTCTTATCTACAAACGCTATCTCGCCCACATTTACCTCGGAAGCTCCCTCATAAGAAGCGATATCATCGATAACCTCAGCCTTGTATAACTTAAGATTCTTGCCGTCTAACTCCGTATATGCACTAGGCCATGGATTAAATCCTCTAATAAGCCTCTCGATGCTATAAGCATCCTTGGTCCAATCAATATGTCCCTGCTCTTTACTAATTATATGAGCGTAACTTGAAAGCGAATCATCTTGCGGAGTCCTGGTTGCAGTTCCATCTTCAAGCTTTTTAAGTGTGGAAATGATTAATTCCCCGCCGGCCTTCGCTAACTTATCAAACAAGCTTCCGCCCGTATCATCCGCTTCTATCTTAACCTCAAGCTGTTCTATAATATCGCCTGTATCTAATCCCTCGCCCATATACATGGTGGTAACTCCGGTAACTTCCTCGCCGTCAATAATTGAAGCCTGAATAGGCGAAGCACCTCTGTACTTAGGAAGCAAAGACGCGTGAATGTTAACACATCCATATTTAGGCGTATCAAGCACCTCTTTAGGAAGAATCTGTCCATAGGCAGCCACGACAATTACGTCAGGATTAATCTTCTTAATCTCTTCAATCGCCTCAGAACCCCTAAGCTTCTCAGGCTGGATAACTCTTATATCATTGCTGACAGCAACCTCTTTTACCGGAGAAAATGTCAACTTGCCGGATCTACCCTTAGCCTTATCCAGCTGAGTGAGAACCGCCTCAACATTATATCCTGCATTTATAATACACTCTAACTGGTACGACGCAAAATCAGGCGTACCCATAAAGATTACACGCATATCTAATCCTCCAAAATATTAGTTATCCTTCACTTCGTTCAGGATAAAGATTCATCGCTACGCTCAGAATGACATAAATAATTAATCCTCCAAATCATCCACGTCTACTACAGGCCCATCAGCAACATCTGGATATAGAATTCCGTCAAGATGGTCATACTCGTGACAAATCGCCCTAGCAAAAAGCTCGGTAGCATCCACAGTGAACTTCTCTCCGTCAACATTGGTAGCCTCACATACAACATGATTAGGACGCGTAACAATTGCAACTTTGTTAGGAAGTGACAGACATCCTTCACTTCCGGTCTGCTCTCCCTCTTTCAAGGTAATGGTAGGATTGATAAATGTAACCGGTCCATCGCCGACATCGATAACAAATATACGCTTCAACACGCCAACCTGAGGTGCAGCAAGTCCAACACCGTCATCCTCATACATAGTATCAAGCATGTCCTGAACCAATTCCTTAATTCTCGGAGTAATCTCCTTAACCTCTTTGCTCACCTTTCTAAGCAATGGGTCTCCCTCGAACCTAAGATTTCTAATTGCCATAATATCCTCCTTTACCTAAAACGTTGTCATAGGATCAAAATCAAAATACGTGCTAATTCCGGACGATAATCTTCCATCCTTGATAGCATCTTCTATACGGTTCTTGACATCCACTAAGATGTCGTAATCATCATGTTTAACATATATCACTCGTCTATATATGTCCTTAACTTTATATACATAAGCCTCTACAGGACCTATCACTCTAACATTGTCAAATGCCTTTACATTCTCTTCTATAAATGCTTTATAGATTCCTGACTGCTTATCAAGCTCATCAGCTCGTTTAGAAAGCATACACACCGAAAACATATGTGAAGCAGGCGGATACTTAGCCATCCTTCTATAAGAAATCTCCTGTTCATAGAAACTCTCATAATCATGTGCCTTGCTAAGCTTAATCGCATACTCGTCAGGATGTCTTGTCTGAATAATCATCTTACCGGGCTTACTGCCTCTTCCCGCTCTTCCTGCAGCTTGTGTTAATAAGTCAAATGTCTTCTCATTAGATCTAAAATCCTGCTCAAAAAGAGATAAATCCGCCGCTAATGCACAAACCAAAGTAACATTCGGGAAATCATGTCCCTTGACAATCATCTGAGTTCCAACAAGAATATCTGCATCTCCTCTAGCAAACTGCTCAAGTATCTTCTCATGCCCATCTTTGGACTTGGTTGTATCAGCGTCCATTCTGAGAACTCTTGCCTTAGGAAATACTTTATTAATCTCCTTAACGACCCTCTCTGTTCCCGTACCAAAAGCCTTGATATGTTTACTCTTACACTCAGGGCAAATATCCGGTTTTATCATCTTGCTGCCACAATAGTGACACATCATAAGCTTATCTCCGTGAAGCTTCATAGACACATCGCAATGTTTACATTTGACAACGTATCCGCAGTCTATACAAGAGACAAATCCCGCCATCCCTCGACGATTTATAAATATCATGGTCTGTTCGCCCTTGTTAAGCCTATCGGTTATATCTGCCTTAAGCTCACGGCTGAACATACTGAAGTTCTTGGCTTTCAGTTCATCCTTAAGATCAACTATCGACACCTCAGGCAACACAGCGTCACTCGCCCTCTCCTTCAATGTCAAAAGCTTATATTCACCGCTAAGTGCCTTGGTATAACTCTCAACGCTAGGAGTTGCCGAACCAAGCACAACCGATGCATTACTGAGCTCTGCACGCTTAATCGCAACCTCTCTTGCATGGTATCTCGGCGCCTGCTCACTCTTATATGCGCCCTCGTGTTCCTCGTCGATAATAATCAGTCCCAAATTGTCAAATGGTGCAAAAAGCGCCGATCTCGGTCCGATAACAACCTTAACCTCACCACGCTTGGCTCTGTCTAGCTGATCATACCTCTCGCCCTCCGACAGCCTTGAATGAATGACAGTCACATCATCTCCAAACCTGTTAGCGAACCTCCTGACATTCTGGTATGTAAGCGCAATCTCCGGAATAAGAACAATCGCTGACTTGCCCTTACTTGTGACCTCGTCAATCATATCAAGATAAACTTCAGTCTTGCCGGCACCTGTAACTCCGAATAAGAGATATGTCCCTCTTATGCCGTTAGCATAGTCTTCTTTAAATGTGTCAAACGCTGCCTGTTGCTCCTGGTTAAGCCTATGTTTAGAAGCTGCACCTTCACTTGATACATTAGGATTGCGATAATCCCTTACTTCTTCTTCTCTTATAATCCCTTCCTTAACAAGAGAATCTATCGTACTCTTACTGATATTGAGATTCTTACTAAGTTCAGTCCTTAACATTACACCGTTCTCTATTAGCGCACTAATCAATCTTACCTTGGCGTTATAATGTCTAAGCTCGTACTGCGCCCTATAGGACTTGGCAATATCAGCATCAACATTAAGCTTAATATAGGTAACATTCTTAGGTGCTTTTCTATTGTTAGGAAGAACTGTCTCTAATGCCTGAATGTATGTGGAACCATAATGATCCTTCATCCAGTAGGCAAGTCTTATAAGGTTACCCTCAACCAAATCAGCATCGAGCTCTATATCTTTAATAGACTTAACTTTTGTGATGTCAAATCCCGGTTCCGATTTAATATTAATCACATAACCTGACTTAAGATTATCTCCCTTACCAAAAGGAATAAGTACTTTAGTACCTACTTCTACCCTATCTACAAGGGATTCAGGAATCTCATAGGTAAAGATTCTGTCCAATGCTGTCGTCGAAATATCTATAATTATCTCTGCAAATGCCAAAAACTTCACCTCTTTATAAAACACGAAAATGGCTTTTGTAAAGAATTACAAAAGCCACGCCCTAGTATTAATCCTCGTCCTCTTCGTCTCCAACAACCTTAACCTTGCGCTCATTAAGCTCTTCTATAGCTATTGAAAGAGGCTTTTTGCCCTTGGTCTTAGCTATCAATGGCTCGTCACCGTCAATAAGCTGTCTCGCTCTCTTAGAAGTCGCAATAACTATCGAGTATCTACTCTGTACAACCGGCTGTTCTCCCGGCTCTACGTCTAAGTTAACTGCTTCCATTAAATCTGCATAAGATGGATGTATCATGTTAGTGCTCCTTTCACATATTGCTTAATTCATCTTTTATTTCATTTATAAAGGATTCTTTGTATTTGGATTTAGAACCCTCTGCAATAATGATACTCTGTACCTGATCAACGCACTCATCAAGGTCATCATTAACAACGATGTACTCATAAACAGGCATGCTGTCAGCCTCTGTTATAGCGCGTTTCATACGTTTATCGATGGTAGCCTCGTCTTCGCTTCCTCTGCCATAAAGTCTACTTTTAAGAATCTCAGCTGAAGGAGCGGTAATAAACATAGTAACAGCATCAGGATATTGCTTCTTGATATTGATAGCTCCCTGAACTTCTATCTCTAAAATGACATTGTGTCCCGCTGCCATCTCTTCCTCTACGAACTTTCTTGGAGTTCCGTAGTAATTCTCAACATACTGTGCATATTCGATAAAACCGTTGTAATCAATAAGTCTCTCGAACTCTTCCTTGGTCTTAAAATGATAATCTACACCGTCAACCTCGCCAGGTCTCGGCTCTCTTGTAGTGCAGGAAATCGAAAGGCTGTAACCGTATCTGTCAACAAGTTCCTTGACCAATGTGCCCTTACCGGCACCGGAAAAACCTGATATTACTATAAGTAATCCTTTCTGTTCCATATTAACCCTCCATTCTGATGAGATTATTCGATATTCTGAATCTGCTCTCTAACCTTCTCTATCTCAGTCTTTAAATCTATACCGATATTGGATATATCAATATCAGTTGACTTGCTTAATATGGTATTGGCTTCACGGTTCATCTCCTGAGCAAGGAAGTCAAGCTTTCTTCCTATACTGTCAGCATCAGAAGAACCTTCATAAGCCGCTGTTAATGTATCTCTAGCACCCGCTACATGGCTCTTAAGTCTGACTGTCTCCTCATCAACGCATATCTTGTCTGCAAATATTGTAACTTCAGTAGCTATCCTTGATTCGTCGACAGCACTGTCACTTAGAATCTCATTAACCTTGGCCGTAAGCTTCGCTCTGTATTCCTTAAGAATATCAGGATATCTCTTATCTATCTCTTCAACAAGTTCAAGCATATGACTGAGTTTAGAGTTAAGATCTTCGTAAAGGCTCTTGCCTTCTGTCTCTCTTGCTTCAACGAACTTCATACAAGCATCCCTAAACACAGGTTCAACAAAGCCCCAAAGCTCATCCTCATCAACAACAGCATCTGTTAATGTAAATACATCAGGGAATCTCGCCAAAACGCTTGCCTTAATGTCATTACCCACATCAAATGTCTCGCTGATCTGATTGATATACTTAAGATAATCTCTTACTAAGTTCTCATTGTACTTGACTGAACTGTCTAAATCAGAATATTCCTCATAGGTTATATAGATATCTATCTTGCCTCGCTTAGCGTACTCCTTAAGGACATTACGCATCTTAATCTCAAGAGGCGCAAGCTTCTTAGGCATCTTAAAACTTATATCCGAATAGCGGTGATTGACCGCCTTCATCTCAATTATAATCTTGCGCTCGGAATCGCTTGCTTCAGCTCTTCCAAAGCCTGTCATACTCTTAATCAACTTGTGGCTCACACCCTTCTTAATATCATAAAAACGCAACTTATATTATATGACAAATTAAAGAAAACGTCAAGTTATACGCCTATTATATGCCATAAAAAACACCCGACATTCCTGTCGGGCGTCTATTGTTATGTTATGTTTAATGGAAGTATGTATTACTTCTTAACTTTTGCTTTAGCTTTGCTTGATTTAACAGCCTTCTTAACCTTAGAGTAGTTAGAAGAGTTGGTTTTGATTGTTGTAGTAGCCTTGACTCCACTAAACGCATTCTTGTTAACTGACTTAAGATTCTTAGAACTTACTTTAATAGTCTTAAGTGTCGACTTAGCAGCCTTAAACGCTCCCTTGCTAATTCCGGTAACTTTAAAGGTCTGTCCGTCTATCGTTACTGTAGATGGGATTGTAACACTCGTAGCACCCTTCTTAACAGATGTAACAGTAACCGTGTTATCACCAATTGTCCCACCTACTGTATCATCAGGAAGCTCATATTCACTATCATAAGCTTCTGTCACTATATAATTAACATTACTCTTAACTACAGTATCTCCCTTAACTGCAAGTTTTTTGAGTGATGTCTTTGATGATATTTTAACTTCATTAGTTTTCTCGCCACCATATATAGCAAATACAGTGCCCGGAGTTTGACCAGAAACAGCAGACTTGTCAACCTTAAGCATAGGTACTACCTGAGCTTCAGTGTATGTTCTCCATCCTGTAGCACACACCTTACCTGTACCCCATACGCCCGCGACATCATAATCATAATATCCTTTATTGCGAAGGAAATAACGAGAATAAACAGCACCCGTTTTACTCTTTAATACATCACTATTCCTAATCTGTCTTGTAGGACATTTGCTGCCATTTGAATTAACCATTCCATATCCTTCAAGCTCCTCTAGTGCCGGAATAAACACCTTGCATTCGGTAGTAGCAGCACTTGAACCAGATTTAGAGCCCTCAATTATTGCAGTAGTAGGATTAGAAACAATAATACTATTTTTTTCATCAGTTGAAAACGCATCGTCTATAAACGTAGTATTCAAATACTCATTGACCGCACTTGTAGCATAATCTGTTTTACCCCAAGTAGCAGTATAATTAAGATTCAAAAGAGCCCTGTCAGCCATAAGGACATACCCATCAGCTTCTTCCTTGACAACTCTCCACACTATGTCATCCTTAGTAGTTTCAGACGTCATACTATATTTACCAAATTTAACAGTTGCCCATGCGGTAGCTTTATTGCCGACATTTGTAACTACAGCCTTTGGCCCTCCAACAGATGTAAACGGGTCAACAGTCTCCTGCAATAAATTCAATCCGGAAAGAGTATATAAATCTCCATTAGCAGGAATATCATTAGTGACAAATGTAAATGAGTCCCCTATTAACCTCTTAGACTCTCCAGGTCCAATACCGGCATTAGAAAAAGAATAACTACTTTTTCCCTGAAAAGTTCCAGTAAATGTAGCAGCCTTAACTGAATCAGTGCTATGCATATTGGTAATATCAAAGAAATAATAATAATTACCATTTCCATCATGAGATATCCCCACAGAATCAAATATTACATCACTTGTCCCACCAGACAAGGTAGCAGGTATCTTCACCTCATATGCGCCAAAAGAAACGCCTTTAAGATGGAAGCTTACAACCCCTTCTGACAAAGTAATTGTGTCTTCGTACTTATTCTTACCACTCTCATCTGAAAACGGTATATTTTTATTAGCGTTAATCTCAGCTGTAACAGCTTTCAAGTTTATACTAGATGAAATCTCAATTTTATAGCCATCACCACTAACATATCTAAGCTTCCCGCTAACATACTTACCAAAAGATGCACCAGAAGGATAAACTTCGGCAATATAATAAAATCCTGTTATTTTGGCTTTAATTACTGTTTTGTCACCATCCCCCTTTCCATCTGAAGTCTTAGATATCTGCCCTGTGACCTTTTGGGCATTCATTTCACCAACTGCTTTATATCCACTAAGAGTCTCTAATTCATAATCAAACCCTAACATTTTGAAACCGGCTTTAGACCCGCCAAGCGTATAATTAAAATTATTTCCGTCAAAGGTAACACTTTCGAAATGTATAATATCACTTTTTACTGATGAGAAATCCTTCTTTATCTCATTAATAGCAGTAACTTTAGCCTTAATTATAGTTTTATCGCCATTCTGATCACCATCAGTAGTCTTGGCAACTGAACCGGACGCATTGACTGCATTTGCAGTACCGGTCGCTTTATATCCGCTAAGAGTCTCTAACTGATAATCAAACGATATAAGATTATTACCGACAGAGGTTCCTGCAATAGTATAATTAAATTTACCGTTATCAAAATACACTGTATCAAAATGAAGTGCGCTCTCATCAACAGATGAAAAATCTATCACTATCTCTTCAATTGCGGTAATCTTAGCCTTTTTAACAACTCCTGGATTAGAAAAATAATCGGAATACTTAATACTTCCGCTTGATTTCGCCGCACTTAATTTACCGGTTGCTTTAGCACCATTCGTTGTTTCTAACTCATACTCAAAATTAATAAATTTATTAGGTACTTTACCAGTCAATGTATAATAAAAGGTAGATTCATCAACCGTGACATTAGAAAACGAAAGAACACTTTCGTTAACAGATGAAAAATCCACAACCTCCGCTCTAGCTGTAATCGACTCAATTTCTTTATCCCATCCAATATCATACGATTCTGTAATCTGATACATTGTCAATCCAGTCTTCAATATAGACACACTAGTCCCCGCACTTATGTAATCAGTTTCGCAACTGTATTTGTCAGTATATGTTGTACTAGATGTTGCCGGTGAAAAAAATATAATATACTTATGTGCTATAGAGTCATTATTAGTTACTTTTGCACCAATACTATACCCAGAAGTCTTAGTACCACTAACTGTCACATCAGATACTGTAACATCCTCCGCTGCCTTAACATTAACCACTCCCTGCGGCAGATACGCAAACGCCATTGCAAGCACCAGCGCCAATGCCACAACCTTCCTAAAGATTCTCTTCATAAACATTGCCTCCTTAATTAAACATAACAATTAGTCACGTAGTCAGCGACCTTAACGCTCTCCTTCAAAGCGCACAAATAAAGCCACCACCCCACTATTATTTCAATTATATAGGATAATCGACATAAAATCAATCTGAAATTAGCGTATTTTCGTGATTTTTAATAAAGAATATGTGATATTTCTATAGAAATGAATAATTGCCCTTCCATAGGAAGGGCAAAGATCCTTCGCTCACGCTCAGGATGACATGTTATTCGTCAGAATGATACGGGATCAATCATTAATACTCCTACCTTACAAAATAGGCCGAGTGTACTCCTACGGAAAACAGCTCTCATTTACCCATATAGTACGCCATAATATGAACACACTGTTCGAAACGTCCGGTTGATATCAGCTCTTCTATCTCTTCCCCGGTTCTTAAGACGACATTAACGAACTCAGTATCGTCTAAATCCTGAGAATGCGCCTTCTTACAGTTCTTAGCCCTAAAGACGTAGGCGTAATCGTCTGTCACAGTCGCAGAAGAAGGAGCCACTACGACTCTCTCCCACTCATCAGACTCGTATCCAGTCTCCTCTCTAAGCTCTCTGATTGCGGCTTTAATAGGTATACTCTCATCAGCAATCGGCTCAGACCTTGAATCAAGCGGTCTGTTAGTCTTAATCTCTATGCCGCCTGCAGGAAACTCATTAGTTACACTCCTGATACCGTGTCTATATTGTCTGACAGTTATATAGCGACCGAGTTCATCGGTCGCTACTATTACTACATAATCTCTTCTTGTATAGTTATAAAACGGCGCAAATTCCTGTCCATCCGGAAGCTTAAAACCCATGCGTCTGAGATCTATATACTCATCATTAATCACATGGTCAAGTGAAATCATACTCCATTCTAAATCTTTATCGTTCATCAAAAAAACTCCTGCTTACTTTAATTGGTTAAAGAAATCATCAACACTCTTAACTATGTCCATCGGAGCCATATTCTTAAGCAAATACTTGTCAGGCTTGAATTCTATAACATTCATAACCGACTCCTTATCCTGCTTGGCAGTAAGCATCATGACCGGAAGATGTGCCGTTGACTTCTCACTCCTGATCATCTCAAGTATCTGAGGACCGGAAGCTACAGGCATCTCGTAGTCAAGCAGAACCAAATCCACGTCATTCTTGGCAAGAAATGTAATCGCACTCATACCTGAGTTAGCCATATAGACACGATACTTCTCTGAAAGAAGTGAAGAAAACGCCTTGATAGTGGTTGGATCATCATCAACAATCAATATCTTCTTCAGCCTGTCTCTCTCATGCTCCTCTTCTTGCTCCTCGTCAAGATATTCAGCTAACACCTTAACATTTAGCGGACGCTTGAAGAATCTAGCAACCTTAGATTCCGGAATAACATTCTCTACCATAAGCTTCTGCTCATCAGAACATACAACAAAGAACCTAAGCTCCTCTTCAGAAATCGCATCATTGATGTATACTAACGCCTTAGATATATCCTCGGTCTTCTCATTCAAATATAATATCCAAAACTTAGGTCTGTTCTTAATCTTACTTAATTGCTCTACATCCGGAACAGCTATATTAACTTCATATCCCTCTCGCTTCAACCCGTTAACTATTGCGTTAACCATAAAGCTATGATTGTCTCCAATCAGTAATATATCCTTATTCATCTAAGACCTCCAACAGTTTTTCTCTCTCAATATTGTTCACCATTTTTTTAATTATATCATACTTTTCACGTTCTTTATCAGGAATTTTATAAATTTCTAACATTTTTATAATGCTCTCTGCACTTTCAAAGTCAAAAGCATCAATAAACTCCCTAATTCCGGCGTATGCTTCAAAGAGCTGCTCCTCCGAAATCTCTTCTCTCTCGTCAAATGTCTCATACTCAATGTCTTCAAACGCTGCAAGTCTATGCTCATAACTCTTAAGCAGATTAAGCAATCTAGGCGTTAATCTATATAACTCAGATATAGCGTCTTTGCCGTTATCCATAAGAGTCACTTCTGTCTCGGCACTATTCCTTATAAAGTTACCGCAACTCTCAAGATAAGCCGCCTCTTCCGACAACTTGGTTGCACCGATAAGTCTTGCCGAGCTCTTAAGTGAATGCACTTCAATTGTATAATTGTTATAGTCCTGTGCCGCAAGTAAATCCTCTATCTTCTCGGCCTTAGAGACTGCATTTGCCTGAAAATCCTGAATAGCTTCTATCAAGATCTCTTCTTTAAGGCAATGTTCTAACCCTTCCTTCAAATCAACCCCGCTAACCTCGGCAAATCGTGCATCTTTAAGTGGATTATCAGCATCAAACAGGAAGTTCGTGTTAGCCGACTTCATGGTTGTAGGAGCAAAGTTAGGATCATCAGGTAATATAACCTTGTCAGGCGGCAGATACTCAATAAGCATCTTCTCAAGCTTACCGCTGTCAACTGGCTTTGACAGGTAATCAACGAAACCTTCACCTATGTAAGTCTCCCTCGCTCCCGCAACAGCATTAGCCGTAAGCGCAATCACAGGAGTATCTATATTGACAGAATCTTTTCGCTCTTTAAGTGCTCTCAACACCTCAACGCCGTCCATCTCCGGCATCCTATGGTCTAAAAATACCAAATCATATTTCTTCTTGTCAAGATACTTAAGCGCCATCATACCACTAGACGCCGTATCTAACTTAAGGTTAATATCTTTAAGCAACCCCTTCATAACCGTCAGATTGATCTTGACATCATCAACAACGAGCACCCTGGCATCAGGCGCGTGAAGCGTCTCCTGATAAACCATTCCACCCTCTAAAGAGTCCGGTTGATTGCCATTCATGCTGCCGATAGCTTCACTCTTAATAACCCTCTGCATTATACCGAATGAAAATGTTGAACCCTCACCATACTTACTCTCAACTTTAAGTCCTGCATCCATCATAGTCAGAAGCTTTCTTACAACACTGAGGCCAAGTCCTGTTCCCTCGATATTGGCATTCTTATGCTCTTCGCTTCTCTCAAATGGAATAAATAGTGTTTCTAACTCAGATTCCTTGATTCCAATACCCGTATCGGTAACAGAAATCTTAAGAAGTATAATGCTGTCTTCAATTATTTCATAACCGACATCCATCGTTACACTTCCAACCATAGTGAACTTAACAGCATTGGTCAAAATATTAATAACACACTGTTTAAGCCTGGTTTCATCTCCATACAAAAGGTTAGGAATCTCTTCATCAATATTAACCTTTAGATCAAGTCCCTTGTCATTGGCCTTGGGTTCAATCATGTTAATTATATCGTTAAGCATCGTCGAAAGGCTGTATTCAATACACTCTATCTGCATCTCTCCGGACTCAATCCTTGAGAAATCAAGCACATCATTGACAAGTGATATAAGTGTGTTACTCGCCGACTTAATCCCTTTGGCATAACCTATAATATCGGAATTCTGACTCTCTCTTAATATCATCTCATCAAGTCCGACAATTGCATTGATAGGCGTCCTGATCTCATGAGACATTGTAGAAAGGAAATTGTTCTTGGCGTCATTTTGCGTCTTAGCGACCTTTAAATCGTCTCTCAAAAACTGATTGGCATTGATCTGATCAACATAACGAAGCATTTCCTCCGTCGTTTCAACAAGTGAATCCCTCAAATCTCCAATCTCGTCTCGATGAACACCACCTAAACGATTAAGCTTATCTGCAACAAGCCATCTGTCTTGCGCTTCAGCCTTTGCAAAATTTCTAAATGTCGAGGAAAGCTCAACAACCGGACCTATAATCCAATGTTCCAAGGCATGGTCAACAATCACAACCAGGATAACAGCATTGCAAAATGTAATCATACCAAGCCTTATGATAACAGATGAGATAAGCCCCTTCCATCCATAACACATGATGTTAACTACTCGCCCTGACATATCATCTGTCCTGTTGACAGTATCTATAAGTTCAACAGCGCAAACCGTTACCAGGACACCTATAGCAACTGCAAAGCATCCCATAAGGAATCTCGACATGCCCATAATACGTCTATATCTTACGCCATTCTCATTGTAATAATGGACTTGCCTAGACTGCTGATACGAAAGCATAGTTCCAGGAAACAGTGCTTTAACCTTGCTTACAGGAATTATATTCATGATATATAAAAACAAAACAGAGACAAATGACGGTATAACCATCAAAGGAATGCATTGAATCATCATATGAAGTCCGCGCATCACTTCATCCATACTGCTAAATACATTAATCGTGATAAAATAGAATAGAGACAAAACAACACTATATATAACAACACTAAGCGCACTCTTTAATATATTTCTAAAAAAGCTCTCATACATCAACCAATATGTAATTATGAATACACCGGCAAAACCGAACATAGCATAACAATTACCAAAGTCATTAAATATTTCAAAAATGAATATCATTGTAAATGACAAAGTCGCTATATTAATTCCATAAAGGCCTGTGAGCACAATAATCGGCGCTACTAAGAAACCATACATAATCGGATTATCCATGGTGGCAAAGTCAACATCAGCAATCAAAAAGCAAGTTAAGATTGCGGTAGCCAATGTCAATATATATTTAAAAATATTTTTTTTGCATCTCTTCGCAAATGATTTAGCTTTGCCCATCATATCACCCCGTTTATGCAATCATTTACATATGATTGCCAATCCACTCATAAATATCATTATGTACAAGCTCATATCCATCCTCATTGAGAATCTCATGTCTCATACCATCGTAAAAGATAATCTCTACATCATTAACCCCTGCGTCTATCATCTTGTTAGAAGCCTCATTGACACCTTTCTTGAAGGCACCGACAGGATCATCAGAGCCCGACACAAACAGAACCGGTAAGTCATTAGGGATAAGTCTCACATGATTCTGGTTAGTGATGTAACCCAAGGTATCAAGAAGTGCTCTGTATCCTTTGTTGGTAAATTTATAGGTGCAATATTTATCAACACCTGACCTGGTTCGGTTCTCCACATTAGCGCTTATCCACGAACGATAAGACTTCTCGTTAAGAAACTTAAGATTATACCTTCCAATCGACATAAGTGCAATAACAGTGCTTCTGTGTCGTTCTCCAAAAATCAAGCTGTTAAGCATAACGGTAAACTTGCCCATATTAATGCTTGCCTTACTCTCTTCACCTGTTCCCATAAGAATAAGCCCGTCAATCTCGTCACCGTAGCTCATGGCATACCTTCTTGAAAGGAAAGACCCCATTGAATGTCCGACCAAAAAGAGAGGCAGGTTAGGGTATCTCCTCTTAACAGCAACACTTACTCTATGCATATCTCTTACGATAGATACATCTGCATAAGGCCCGTTCATATAACCAAGGTCATCAACTGAAGATGCCGTATAACCATGTCCCAAATGATCATTGCCAACTACCACAAATCCCTTAGAATTAAGAAATTTCGCAAATCTGTCGTACCTTTCAACATATTCAATCATACCATGGGCAATCTGAACTATCCCTTTAGGGCTCTCAACATCCCATAAAACCACATTAAGTGTATCTATTCCATTACTTGATTTAAGCTTAAGCTTCTTCATAAACATTAACCTCTTAATTACCTAAAATGTTAAGGTGCTTATTCTTTTCTTCTACAATATTGGCTTCGTAAGCCTTCATAAAGCGCTCATAGATAGTCTTATCTTCAACACTTCTGTCATCAATCCTGTTTTCGTTAGGAATGATTCCGCCAGCCATTGAGAAATGGCCTCCGCCGTCTCCGATACCTTTTAAGGCTTCTCTCGTCATGTCTCCCGCATGAACATTAGGATCCTCACATCTTATAGAGAACTTAAGACAATCCTCTCTCTCCGAATAAATGATTGCCAAAGTTACCTGTTCAAGTCTCATTATAAAATCCGCAACCATCGCTATCAACGCATCCGGACAGTTAAATGGTATACGCGCAAGCCCCACAGCTCCAAATATCTGGATGTTCTCAATCGCTGCTCCATACGCTCTCAAATCCTGAAGTTCCATATCATTACTATATAAAGCTTTTACAAGATCCTGATCAGTCTTATCAAAGAGATATTCCATCATCTCTATATCGAGTTTGGTAACTCCCCTGTTCATCGAGTCCGTATCCATCTTAAGTCCGTAGGATAAAACTGTAGCCACAGTATCACTCATAGGAGTATTACTCTCTTTATAATATTCTGCTATCAAGGTCGCACATGAACCCACAATCCTGACATCTTTATATAGATACTCACAAGGATAAACGGTCTTGTGATGATCAATAACAGCAACCTCATCACCCGGAATATCCGTCAAATTGGCATTATACTTCTGCCCGTCAACCAAAACTACATAGTCAGATTCATTAATTTCACTGTGTTCCACGAGACTGGCATCGATATTAAATGTAGAAAACATCTTAGTTACACTGATCTTGTCAACCATTCCCGTATAGCAAATCTCGGAATCAACACCGTGATAAAGCAGAAACTGCTGCAATCCGTACGCGCTTGCAATTGCATCAGGATCAGGAAAGTTATGCGTCTGAATCCAGACTTTATGACCTTTTAATATATCTATAAGCTTCTTCCAGTCCATGTCTCCTCCTAATTATTGATTGGCCTCTAACTTCTCAATACCTATATCTATACGTCTTAGAGACTCCTCTTTCCCAAGAATATACATAATCTCAAAAGCTCCACCAGGAGTCATAGCCTTACCTGAAACCGCAGTTCTAAGCGGCCAAAGTCCCATGCCATTCTTAATCTCTAGTTCAGCAATATAATTAATCACATAGTCATGAAGTCCCTCTTCACTCCAATCGTCAAATGTTTCAAGCTTAGCTTTCATCTTCTTAAGGATATCAAGAGAATTCTCAGGGTTGGTCTTCATCTTCTTATGTGTATATAAAGCTATATCATAATCAGGAAGCTCCTCGAAGAAGTCAATATGCTCCTTAATGTCAGGGAATACCTCAATACGAGTCTTAACAAGCTCGGCGATACGTCGCTTGTCAACATCCTTGGTAACAACCTCATCAATATATGGCTTAGCCATCTCGTAAAACGGCTCAAAATCCATCTTCTTGATATACTCGCCGTTCATCCACTTAAGCTTGGTAAAGTCAAACACTGCAGGTGACTTAGACAAATGATGATAATCAAACGCTTTAACAAGCTCATCTAACGTAAAGAACTCCTCGTTGTCTGTAGGAGACCATCCAAGCAGCGCTACAAAATTGATAATCGCCTCAGTCAAGAATCCCTGCTCAGTCAAATCTTCAAATGAAGAATGACCGCTTCTCTTAGAAAGCTTCTGATGCTCCTCATTTGTAATAAGTGGACAATGCACATAAACAGGAATCTCCCATCCAAACGCATCATAAATCCTGTTGTACTTAGGCGAAGATGAAAGGTATTCATTACCTCTTACAACATGAGTAATGCCCATCAAATGGTCGTCTATAACATTCGCAAAATTGTATGTAGGATAGCCGTCTGACTTGATGAGAATCATATCATCAAGCTCATTGTTAGGCACGCTGATATGTCCATAAATCTCATCATCAAAGCTTGTCTCACCCTCTTCAGGAACATTGAGTCTCACTACAAAAGGCTTGCCCGCATCAAGATTGGCTTGAATCTCTTCCTTAGACAAATGAAGACAATGCTTGTCATACTTGCTGATAGTCTTACCGTCTGAATCTACAGCGGTCTTAAGTCCCTGTAATCTCTCCTCATCGCAGAAACAGTAATAAGCATCTCCCTGCTCTATAAGCTTCTTGGCGTAGTCCATATAAAGTCCGCTCTTAACTCTCTCGCTCTGAACATAAGGACCAACTCCCTTGTCTTTATCCGGTCCCTCGTCATGTGTGAGCCCTGTAGCCTTCATTGTACGATATATAATATCGACCGCACCCTCAACATATCTCTCCTGGTCGGTATCCTCTATTCTTAAGATAAAGTCCCCTCCCTCATGCTTGGCAATAAGATACGCATATAATGCTGTTCTTAAATTACCAACGTGCATCCTTCCTGTTGGACTTGGTGCAAATCTTGTTCTGATCTTCATAATAAAATATCCTCTCTATTGTTATTGTTAAAGCTATGCGCTTCTTTATACTCTTGTCAATAAGAAGTCATACTCTCTCTTGGCCTTCTCATCATCAGGGTACTTACCTACATATTCCTTAAAACATTCATACGCCCCGTTAAAATCCCCTGTATATTCTAAAGCTACGCCCTTTTCATATAAGAGCTCTTTTAATGCTCCCTGTCCCTCATAAGACATAGCCTTATCAACTAATGAAAGCGCCTCTTTGTACTTACCAAGCTGCATATAGCAATACACAATCTTAGCATCACATAAAGCATTGGTTTCGTTGCTTGCAGTATAGTCAAGAAGCATATCAAGCGCTTCTTCATATTCTCCTTTATCAGCCAGGCAACACGCCACATATGGCGTTACATCCGTATGACCCTGTTTCATAAGTATATCATAGCATGTGTAGGCAACCGTATACTCGCCTGATAAGTATGCAAATGTTCCATATTCCCTAAGCTCTCTTAAAACTTTAGAGGAAACCTTACCTGACTTCTTGACATCCTTGGTCATAAGCTCCTTACTCTCAGTTGAAAGAGTCTTCTTAACAAGCTTGTATCCTTCATCAGCATACTTTTGAACCTCGTCAAAGTATCCGAGATTCTGACAGGTAACCATCAGTGTGTAGATAATCTCGGTGTCTGCATCCGAAGCGGCAGCCGCCTTCTTAAGGCTGTCATAGCACTCCTTGTCCTTGCCTATCTCATGGTAGCAAAGTCCCAGATTACCATATAAATCCTTACCCTCTTCTCCCAAGTTAATAAGCTTGTCGTAGTAAACTATTGCATTAGCGTAATTGTCTCTCTTCATCTCGCCATCAGCAAGATAATAATATATGTCCTTATCACTTCTTAAGGAAAATGCTTCTTTCTGCTTAAGTGCCAACGAAAAACACTCATCGGCGTCATCATACCAACCCATCCTGTAGTAGCGGATTCCCGCTTCTCTAAGTCTCTCCTTGGCAGAGTGGGTAGATTTAAAATGAATCATAAATGATAAAGAACATATTATAGCTATAACAATCAATAAGTATCTCTTAATCATATCTTTGCCCTAAAACAAATCCTTCCGTCAGTAAGATTGAACGCTTCTATCTCACCCTTATGCGCATCAACTATAGACTTGGCAATAGATAGCCCTATGCCAAACCCACCCGTCTTACGCGTTCTCGAGGTGTCCGTTCTGTAAAATCTTCTGAAAAGTTTGGATAATTCCTCCTCATCTATAGGCTCGCCTTCGTTAACAACCGAAAATACAGCGCGCTTTCCGTCCTTCCTAAGTTCAACCTCAATATTGCTGCCATCCGTGGCATACTTAATAGCATTTTCAATAAGAACTGACGCAAGCTGCGCGATGGCATTAGGCTCTCCGTTAATTATAACTCCTTCTTCTATATCATAAGTCAATGTCTTGCCTTTCGACTTAGCAAGCGTATCAAACGCCTTGACAGCCTCTGATATCTTCTCACTCATATTCATCTCTACCATAGCTTCATCAGCATTGACAGAATCAAGCCTGTCAAGCATCAAAAGCTGCTTGATGAGCGAATCTAACTGAACCGTCTGATTCTTGATACTCTCGGTCCACTCATTCTTGCCATGCATAAGCTCTAATACATCTGTGTTGGCAGAAATGATAGCAAGCGGAGTCTTAATCTCGTGACTTGCATCAGTGATAAATCTCTTCTGTTGCTCCATAGAATCAATCATCGGAGACATTACCGGTCTCGCAACAATCCTTGAAATAACAATCACAAGGATCATTGATACAAATGCAATCGCAAGCGATATATATAGAAATGACATAAATCCCTGCATAGCCGAAGTAATATCAATAAAGTAAATGTTAGTGATATTGTCGTCCGTAGTCATAAAATATCTGTAATTAGATATCGTTCCGCGATGCTTATTAAGAGAAAACACTTCATCCGTAAGTTCCTCAACCTCGTCCTCACTCAGTGAAATATGCTCCACATCCATATTGACAATAGTCGTCTTACTCTCACTGCCTTGTTCATTAGTCTCAATGCTGACATAAAAATACCTGTTCTCAAATCTTGACTCATCCGTAAGCCTGTAAGCAAAACCTATATTAGCATTGTCCTTGATATGCTTAAGATCAGGGAAATCGCCGTTATTGTCCGCAATTATATTAAGCATCGTATCATACTTGTTGTAAATCTGGGTAAGGCTCAAAAGGTTGACTACTCCGAGTAAAATGACCACAACTATGGCAAATGTCAATATCACAACAAACATGAATTTGCGCTTAATTCGCTCTGCCATCTAATCACTCTCCTTAAAGTTCTTTCAGCAAATATCCTTCCTCATCGCCCGTAATCGTTATATTGCCATGAATTGCCTCTAACTTCCTTACGAGATATGAAACATAAAGCTTCAACGCACTCTCGTCAAATGGATCTCTCTCCTTGTTGGCTTCGCTCCACTCTCTTATAATATCATCAAGATCATGCTTAACATCAGGCGCTCTCATAAATATCTCCAAAAGAGTAATCTCACCACCTGCCAAATGAAGCATTGTATCCTGATTGGTAATAAACTGTCCCGATTTATCAAGCACCACATTACCACAAGCAATGGTGTTGTCCTCAGACTTTGGCGCAGAGTCACCTCCGACTCTGATCATAGCCCTGATTCTCGCAAGTAACTCCTGCATTGCAAAAGGCTTGGTAAGGTAATCATTAGCGCCACTGTCAAGTCCCAACACCCTGTCATCAACCGACGACTTGGCCGTAAGCATCAAAACCGGAGTTCTAATCCCTTCGGCTCTAAGCTTACCAAGAACCTCAATCCCATCCATCTTAGGCATCATAATATCGAGAATAATCCCGTCATACGCATCTTTCATTATATGGTCAAATGCTTCCGCCCCGTCATAGACCGCATCAACTTCGTAACCACTGTGGGTAAGTATCGCAACCAAAGGTTTAGAAAGCTCAACCTCGTCTTCTGCCAATAATAATTTCATAATGTACTAACCAAACTCCTTTATCAGCTGTCCTCAATCATCTTCTGAATCATCTGCATTGATAGATCCGTCGATGCAAGTTCAGACGCACATCTCTTAAGCTCATCAACTATAAGCTCCTGATTCTTGACATTCTGCTTATATTTAAGCTGATGTTCAAGACTCGCCCAAGTATCCATAGCTATCGTTCTAATCTGTATCTCAACAAACACCTTCCTGATCTCGTCCACCATATGTACCGGCACCTTAACAATCAAGTGAAGGCTTCTATAACCGTTGCTCTTAGGGTTCTCTATGTAGTCTTTCTGCTTAACAATCAAAAAATCTCCCTGATTACGAATGGTCTCCGCAAGTCTGTATACATCATCAACAAACATGCACACTATCCTGATTCCAACGCCGTCTCTTACATTTGAAAATGCAGATTCGCTTGTTATTGGATATCCCTTCTTCTTGAGCTTCTCTATCATGCTTTTCTCGGACTTTAAGCGCCCCTTGACATGCTCAACAGGGTCTCTTAGACCTAAAGCTACCTCCTGCTTCCTTATGAGGTTAATTCTAAGCATAACCTCTTCCATGGCGGCCTCTAAGATAACCTTGTCGGTCTGAGAATATATAGTTGTAATCTCATCTTTCTTCATAGAAACACTCCTAACCATCCGTTAATTATACCATAGTATAAGGCAAATGTCACTTCTTTATTAATTATGTATGGCACACCGATGTCAAATGTGATAATATATACATACTATAAAAATGGAGGAGTTAACATGGAGACCAATAATGACAAGATTACCTTCAAGCGACTTCTTGTGCTAATCGTTTTAGGAGTAATCTTATACACAGTTTCAATCAATTATAAGGAATTCTTCGGGATGATTTCGAAGTTCTTTTCGATTATTTCACCATTTATCTTAGGAGCATGTATGGCATTCGTCATGATTGTACCTTTAAGATTCGTCGAGAGACACTTAGCACCTAATAACAGAAAGTTTGACAAGTACAGACGCGGTGTCTCATACATCATCACACTTTTATTTATCTTTGCAATCATAACCCTCGCTTTAGTTGTGGTAATCCCTCAGGTAAGCAGCGCGATATCTCAGATTATTGCCAAGATTCCGTCTGCATTTGACAGCTTTGATATCTGGATACAATCACTTGCCGAGAAATATCCGATGTTAGCGGATGCGCTTGACAACGTAAGCCTTGACGGTAATATGATTCAGAGAAATGCTCTAAAGTTAGTTAAGAACTACGGACTTACCGTTGTTTCTTCAGGAACCGGAATCATATCTTCCATTGCAGGAAGCCTGACCAACGGAGTGATTGCATTTATCTTCTCTATTTACCTGGTTACCCAGAAAGAGCAGCTTGCAGGACAGGCTAAGCAGATTCTTTACGGCTGGTTCAAAGAGCCATTTGCCGACAGATGTGTATATGTTGCAAGATTATCTAACAGGATATTCTCCAACTTTATATCAGGCCAGTGTATCGAGGCTTGTATCTTAGGAATGATGTTCTTTGTAACACTTTTGATATTCAGACTTCCTTACGCAATGTTAATCGGAGTTGTAATTGCAATCTCTGCATTGATCCCTATATTCGGTGCATTTATCGGACTCGGTATCGGAACATTCCTCATTATAATTATCGATCCGGTTAAGGCTTTATACTTTATCATAATATTCTTTGTAATTCAGCAGATTGAGAACAACCTTATCTATCCTAGAGTAGTAGGCGGTTCAATCGGACTTCCATCACTTTGGGTATTGTTTGCGGTAACTGCGGGTGCAAGTTTATTCGGAGTCGCAGGAATTCTTGTATTCATACCTGCATGTTCAATAATGTATGCACTCTTTAGAGAGGCAACCAAGAACAGATTAAAAGACAGAAAGATTGCGAATGCGAAGTATACAGCACTTTCTTCTGAGGATACCGACGCTATAATAGATAAGATTGAGGCTGAGCTTTATCACAAAGAAATCAAGGAAGATAAACCTAAGAAGAACAAGAAAACCAACAAGAAATAAAGCAACCCCGGTGGTCCCACCACCCTGAGGTTGTAATGTGATTGTTATTCTAATATACGAAGTACCTGTTGATTTTCGGACCCGCTCTCGCTTCGGCAAAAACGTAGCGGTACTAAATTCGTGTGACATACTGTCACACTCATTAAGTACCGACGTTTTTACAGAGTCCGAAGTACAACAGGTACTTCGCTTTTTATACCAAACGTGGTAATAGAATATGAGTGCCTAATTTAATCGGACTGTGTGAAAATGTTGGCACTTAACGAGTGCAAGCAAAGCGCTGCACGAGTTTAGTACCACTACATTTTCGCCCAAGTGGGAACGCGTCCGATAAATTAGGCACTCGTATTAATTATCATTACACTTACATACAATATTTATCTACAATGTACGCAACCCCGTCTTCGTCATTAGAAGGCGCAATCACATTAGCAACCGCCTTAACTTCTTTTTTCGCATTATCCATCGCAACTCCAAGTCCCGCATATGCAATCATAGTCTTATCATTATGTCCGTCACCACACGCGATAAGCTCATCCTGCGTAAGATCAAGTTCAGTAAGAAGATGTAAGAGTGACTGAGCCTTATCAACATTTGGCGGCATTATTTCTAAGAAGAAATCCTCAGAGCGATACACGCTCAAACGACCGTCATATCTCTTAGCAAGTTCCCTCTCTCTTCTTGCAAGCATCTCACCCTCGCCGGTCATAAGAACTTTATTAACCGGGAAGTTAATATAATTCACGAAATCGTCTACTTCCTTTACTTTAAGCCCATTTAGCCTTGCCTCATAAAGAAGATATTCATCAGTACCATTGCCGGAAATCGCAAATTGATCTTTATATGTAACGATTCCGAGATCATATTCATTAGTGAAATCATAAAGTCCCTTAATATACTCAAGAGGGACAGTCTGATTGTGCACTACATCGCCAGTTTTAACATTTTCAATATGCGCACCGTTGTAAGAGAGAACATATCCCCCGTAACTATCCAAATGAAGCCACTCAACATACCTGTTAAGTCCCGGAGTAGGTCTTCCGGAAGCTAGAACAATAATCCCGCCCCTATCCTGATAATCCATCAAAGCATCGTAAGTCTTCTTGCTAATCTCCTTCTTGGAATTGGTAAGCGTTCCATCAATGTCAAGCGCAATAATCTTGTACTTCATAATATCAACCTCTCTTTATCCTCTTAAGCTGTGGAGTAAGCATAATCTCATTAACACACACTCCCTCTCTTAATCTCATAATATTGTAAAATGCTTCGGCGACATCCGTCGGTTCAAGTGACGCCAAGCAGTCTTCATCAGGTGCAAAATCAGCATTTCTGTATAAATTAGTCTTAGTCATATCAGGCTTAATATCTATGACTCTGACCCCAAACTTTCTGTATTCTTCAAATATACTTTTTGAAAATGAAGTCAGCCCCGCTTTAGTTGCCCCGTAAGCCGCTCCATGAGGACTCGCCTTAGTTGCTGTCACTGACGAAACATTAACTATCGCTCCCTTGTTATCTCTTATCGTCTTTATCAAAAGGTTAGAAAGTATCATAGGAGCCATAAGATTAACTTCACTCATCTCTTTAATCATGTTAGCATTAACAGAATCATGAAGCCCATAATAAGCAACCCCTGCCGAATTAACAAGTACAGAAATAGGATTATCTTTATTGATATCCGTCACCGTCTTAATCAGCAAGTCGGTATCTCTAAGATCTAATTCTATCTTATGAAAATTGGTCAGTGGCAACATTTGACCATTATCAAATGTTCTTCCAATGCCGTAAACATTGTATCCCATTTCAATGAGTTTGTCTGATATCGCCCTTCCTATCCCGGAAGAAGCACCTGTCACTAAAGCATTATTCATACCTATTGTTCCTTCCACAAAAATATCCTGTCTTTAGGAATATACTTTGATAGCTCTTCAACCATCATGCCTTCCATCTCTTCCATAACATCGTTGTCATAATGGTATACCCCATCCTCAAGCGCATAAGGGAACTGTGCAACAGCAGAATCCGGATCACGTTTTCTCATTCGCTTCAGGTAATCCTTAGGAATCCTAAAAGAACCAACCGAAACATCATAAATACTCTTCAAATCAAGATATCTGTCCACAGTCGCAATCAATCCTTTATACTGATCTCTCCAGTTGATATCATATATCATCGGATCAAACGCTATCCTTATAGGATATCCTGCCTCTTTAGCAACCATGGCGCACTCAATCCTCGCCATAAGAGACGGGGCGCCTTTCTCGTATGCATTTGCAATAGAATTGGGCGACAATGAAAATGATAAAATCACCCTGTCTATCGCTTCAATCCCTTGCCTCAGTTCACCGAGAAGCCTTCCGTTAGAGGACTTGGTCCGAAGCTCAATCGTAAGATTCTCGTGCTTATCAACAAACTCCATCCAATGTCTTACATGATGAGTAAGCGGTTCAAAAGGAAGAAGGTCCGTATCATAAGAGATTGAAATATAGGCATCATTGTCCTTTAATATCTCCTCCACCTCTTTAAACAAGTCGTCTTCATTTACAAAAATGACAACATTTGACGAAGGATACACGCCTTTTAGATAGCAATACTCGCAGTCAAACACGCAATTCATAACGGAAGAAGCATAATAAAAATGAGCATTTCCAAAACTCTGGCACACTTTAGCTCCCGGATATATAAAGTTATCCGGTTTCTCGGCTAATATAAGGTTAATCGCCTCTTTCTGCTTAAGCGAATCCTGCGAATTCTTGTTAAAAACATCCTTGTAATGCCTGATTGGAATAATATTGGCCCGCTTAAAAAGTGAGATAATATTCTTGGTTGCCTCAAGATTAAATACCTTCTCCTCTACATATATATGTGTAAAGTTAGGGTTATAGTAATTGCTTTTTAAGTTCATCTAATATCATCATTCCTTCACGCTTTGATTTAGCAGGCAGTATTCCCTGATACTTAAGCCTCTCAATCGCTATTTCAAACGGTATATTCTTGGCTATCCAGTATTTAAAAAGCTGTCTAACCTGGTTCGCCATAGTTTCGCTGCATTTTAATTCTGCAATAAGATTGTTAAGATATAAATTCCGTCCCATCTCAATCATAGGGTTAGGCTTAGCAAGTAATTCATTGACTCTGACATCAATCAAAGTATCTATGTAATCAAACAAAGGCTTGTAAAAATCATCCGTATAATAACTGCCATTGGTAGCATTTACAGCGTCCTCCGAGTTCGTTATCGGAATCAGCATAATCGCTATCTCATGGGACTTGTACATCTTACACAGTTCCTGATAGACATAAGAACATTCCGCATCATACAAAAGCGGAGTATCTCCAAGCTTTAACGGAGCCGGAATTGCAGCTGTAGGAAGCGGATTGTCAGCTCTTGTCACAACCTGAACCTCAGGCATATCATTGCGGTACAGTATATCCGGGTAAAAGAACCTATCCTCTACCTCATCCCAAATGGTATTGGCAATGTGCAGACATTTCTTACCTGGCACCCTGAAACTCCCTGCATGGCCTCTTCCAATGTAAATGTAAGCGCTAGCGTTGTCATCTCTCTTCTTAGTCATAAACACTCCGGACTTAACGAGCTCAACCTCTTCTTCTCCATAGCGCTCTCTTATAGCTTCTTTTATGTGATTGCTTCCAACTTTGACCAGTATCATACGCTCACCTTCAAAACATAAAATCCGCTTCCTATTCTAACATATTAATATAAAAAAAACTACCTTGAGCAAGCCCAAGGTAGTATAAAATCCCATATTAATCAGGAAATGATTACTTCTTAACGTTGAATGCTTTCATTCCTGGATAGCAAGCTGAATCGCCAAGCTCTTCCTCGATACGAAGAAGCTGATTGTACTTAGCAACACGCTCAGAACGGCTAGGAGCACCGGTCTTGATCTGATTGGTGTTAAGAGCAACAGCCAAATCAGCGATTGTAGTATCAGCAGTCTCACCTGAACGGTGTGAAGAAATTGCTGTGTAACCTGCAGCATGAGCCATCTTGATAGCCTCTAATGTCTCTGAAACTGAACCAATCTGGTTAAGCTTGATAAGAATAGAGTTACCAGCTCCAAGCTCGATACCCTTAGAAAGTCTCTCTGTATTAGTAACGAATAAATCATCACCAACAAGCTGAACTTTGTGACCGATCTTCTCAGTCATCTTCTTCCAGCCTTCCCAATCCTCTTCATCAAGACCATCCTCGATAGAGATGATTGGATACTTGTCAACTAAGCTCTCCCAGTGAGCGATAAGCTCATCAGATGTGAACTCCTTACCAGACTTAGGCTGCTTGTAGAAGCCCTTACCCTTCTCGCTCTTCCACTCAGAAGAAGCAGCGTCCATAGCGATCATAAAGTCTTTACCAGGCTCATATCCAGCCTTCTTGATAGCCTCTAAGATCTTCTCGATAGCTTCCTCATCGCTTGAAAGCTTGTTAGGTGCGAAACCACCCTCGTCACCAACAGCGGTAACATCGTCCATCTCTTTAATGAGAGCCTTAAGTGCATGGAATACCTCAGCACACTGTCTTAAAGCTTCCTTGAATGAAGGAGCGCCAACAGGCATAACCATGAACTCCTGAGTATCAACAGCGCTATCTGCATGAGCACCACCATTAAGGATGTTCATCATAGGAACAGGAAGATTAGTACCCTGTACACCACCGAGGAATCTATAAAGAGGTATCTCAAGTGCAGTTGCAGCTGCTCTTGCTGCTGCGATAGAAACAGCCAAGATAGCGTTAGCACCAAGGTTAGACTTATCCTTGGTTCCGTCAAGGTCGATCATAACCTTGTCTACCTTGTAGGTATCAGAAGCATCAACACCCTCCAATGCTGGAGCAATCTTCTCGTTGATGTTAGCTACTGCCTTAGAAACACCCTTACCAAGATAACGTGACTTGTCGCCATCACGAAGCTCTAACGCCTCAAACTCACCTGTAGAAGCTCCACTAGGTGCTGTACCTCTTGCAACAGTTCCGTCGATCAAAGTAACCTCTGCCTCAACAGTAGGATTGCCTCTTGAATCCAAGATCTCTCTTCCGACTACCTTCTCAATCTCTAAAAACATATTATTAAACCTTCTTTCCGGAACCAGGCTTCCTATGGGGCGAAGCGGGTTCCTAATTTATTATGTGTTCACCGAAACACATCTAAGCATATAATACCACAACTAAAAAAGTGAAACAAGAGCGAGTTGAATAAATTTCTATTCCTCACCACTCCAATATATTGCTGCTTTGACCGCCTTCTTCCAGCCGGAAAGCTTAGAATCTCTATCTTCTTTAGGCATAGCCGGTGCAAATGTCGCAAACTTAACACCACTCGCCTTAATGTCCTCCTTGCTCTTATAAACACCTGTAGCAAGGCCGGCTAGATATGCCGCGCCAAGTGCTGTAGTTTCAACGCAAGTAGGTCTGACAACGTCAGTGTCGGTGATGTCCGCCTGAAACTGCATAAGCATGTCATTGGCGCTTGCTCCACCGTCAACCTTGATACTCTTAAGCTCATTATTGCAATCGGACATCATGGCATTTATCACGTCATTAGTCTGGTACGCTATTGATTCGAGCGTCGCTCTCACGAGGTGTGCCTTGGTAGTACCTCTTGTAACACCAAAGATCGAGCCCCTGGCATAAGGATTCCAATAAGGAGCACCAAGCCCTGTAAATGCAGGCACAACATAGACACCATCCGAGTCCGCAACACTTTTGGCAAGCCATTCACTCTCAGGTGCGGACTTGATAGCCTCCAATCCATCCCTCAGCCACTGAATTGCAGCGCCTGCAACAAACACACTACCTTCCAGTGCATAATCAACTTCATCGGATGTGCTCGCAGCAATCGTCGTTAATAGCCCGTGTTCAGACTTAACAGCCTCATGCCCCGTATTCATAAGAATAAAGCTACCGGTCCCGTAAGTATTCTTGACATCACCGGGTTCAAAACAGCATTGTCCAAAAAGAGCGGACTGTTGATCCCCGGCGACTCCGGCGATAGGGAGCTCAGCTCCAAGAACCGAAGTGTCTGTCTTGCCGTAAATATAGCTTGAAGGCTTGACCTCAGGCATCATACACCTTGGGATATTAAAGTAGCTAAGTAGCTTGTCGTCCCAGTCAAGCTTGTTGATATCATAAAGCATAGTCCTTGATGCATTGCTGTAGTCAGTTGCGTGAACCTTGCCCTTTGTAAGATTCCATATAAGCCAGGTATCAACTGTTCCAAAGAGCAGATTACCTGACTCGGCAAGTTCTCTCGCACCATCTACATTTGCCAAAATCCACGAAAGCTTGCTCGCGCTAAAGTATGCGTCAGGTATAAGACCTGTTGTATTAGTGATATACTCTGAAAAGTCAATGTCCTTCTTAATCTCGTCAATCATATCCGCCGTTCTTCTACACTGCCAGCAAATCGCGTGATACACAGGCTCTCCGGTGTTTTTATTCCAGCAGATTGTGGTCTCTCGCTGATTGGTAATTCCTATCGAGTTAATATCCGTGATGTCTACGCCGACCCTGTTGATACACTGTGTAGCTACCGAAAGCTCGGAAGACCATATCTCCCTAGCATTCTGCTCAACCCATCCACTCTTAGGATAAATCTGCTCAAACTCCTGCTGAGCCATGGAAACGATATTGCCCCCCTTGTCAAATAATATCGCCCTTGAACTTGTGGTTCCCTGATCGAGCGATAAAATGTATGTAGAATCCTTGCTCATTCTTTCTTCCTCCTTGGAAATAATGATATAAACAGCGCCACCAGAAATGATAACACTATTACAAATATTATAATCTCCCTGTTTAACCCGTGCTTAGAGAGATTGGCTACCGAAACACCGTCAACGCTATCTATTTTAAGCGCCCCAAAAAGTCTTGAATCGTAGCTTTTGCCGCGATTGTCTCCCATGACATATATCTCGTCAGACTCTAGCTTGACTTCTGCGATATCGTCGTGCTCGCTCATCGGAACAAGGGTGTAGTCTTCTATGACCTCGTTGCCATTAACCAACAAGACGCCCTTCTCCATAGAGACCGTATCGCCTCCTATTGCCACGCATCTCTTAATGATACCCTCATCGGTATCGGGGTCATGCACCAAAACGATGTCCCCTCCCTTAATGTGCGCAAAGCGTTCTTTAAGGTAAATGCCTTCGTCTCCATCATAAAATGTAGGCTCCATCGAGTCTCCGCCCACGATATAAAACCCGAAGAATACACTAAGAATATATAGAATTATTGCGATAATCAAAGCGATTATCTGTGATAGTTTAACTCGTCTCATGTTACTTACCCCTCTAAGATTATTTATTGAACCAAGAATCTTTATAAGTACCCAAAGGGGACAGTCCCCTTTGGGTACTTAATCGCTAACTACTCAGTGGGGACTGTCCCCTTTGGGTACTTATTCATCCAGGCCATTCTTAACGGAATACACTGCAAGCTGAGTTCTATCCTTGACGCCAACCTTATCCATAAGCTTACTAAGCTGGTTCCTAACCGTTCCCTCCGCAAGATAAAGCGCCGAGGCAAGCTCCTTGTTATCATACCCTTGAGCCACAAGCCTCAGAAAATCAAGTTCCCTTTCAGAGAAGAATATCTCCTCTCCATCTAAACTAAAGTATCCCTCGCTGTCATCAACTTCAACTCTGGTAATATTCTGCCTCATAGTCTGATAAGCCGAACCGCCAAAGACGCCAAGTCCTGAGTGAACCTGCTTAACCGCAGCGATTATCTGCTCATCAGGAAGCTCTTTTAAAATGTAGCCGTCCGCCGAAGCAGCTAGCGCATTTCTAACCGTGTCTTCATCGTCAAATGTTGTCAGCACCAAAACTTTGCTTTTAAGCTTATTGTCCTTAATGAGCTTGATACCTGCCGCGCCGTCAACTCCGGGCATACGCATATCCATCAAAACAACATCCGCCTTGTTGATCTTGGCCTTCTCGTAAGCTTCTTTGCCGTCGGATGCCGTCGCAACAACCTCAATCTCATCATCCTGCTCTAGTATAGCTTTAAGTCCCTGCCTTAATATCTGCATATCATCCGCAATAATAACTTTGATCAATTCAACATCCTCCATACTATTCGTTAGAAAGTGGAAGGCTTACTCTGGTCATGAAACCTTCATTTTCACCGGTAATAAAATTAACCTTTCCATGAGCCTTATACACTCTGTCTCTGATACCTCTGATTCCGTTGTTCTCTTTTAATTTCTTGACACCCTTACCATTGTCTCCGACAATCATGTCGAGCGAATCACCTTTAAATCTCAAAATAATATTCATACTTGTAGCTTCTGCGTACTTATGAGTATTGGTGATGCACTCCCTTAAGGTATCATATACTATTCTCGAAAGCGGCGAATATCTCTCGTCATCTTCACCCTTTACAATAACAGAAATCTCAAGTTCCTTGACCTGATTGACAAGCTGCATAACTGCCTTGGTCACAAGCTCGTAACTCTCTTCTTCTTTCATGGAATTGATAGACTCTCTAAGCTCCTTGATGCCATTGCTTGTGAGTTCTCTCGCATCCTTAAGATATGAAGATGCTTTGTCGTAGTCTTCATTTGCCAAAGCTACATCCGCAAGCTTGATGTAAGAGTTAAGCATCGTAAGAGTGTGTCCTTGCGTATCGTGCACACGCTGGGCAATTGCGTTGCGCTCCTCAGAAAGAGCAAGTTTAACATTGGCAACCTCTAACTTCCTTGTTACGTCGACATCTAAGAATCTATAGACAATCGTCGCCCTCAAGGTGAGAACCGCCGCAATTCCAAATCCCACAGAAGTGATGTCATACTTAACTGACACAATTCCAAACAGTCTAAGAGCATTGAATATAAGTGGAAAAAATGCCGCCATAACGATAAGTCCCCTCGCCTTAACGCTCTCCTTCTTGGTACGTCTCATATAAAAATAAAGCACTACGACACCGGAAATAACATAAAGATAAGTGGTTCCGATATTGGTATAGAATAGAATTCCGTATCCTACCCTCGTCATATTAAAATCGCCGTAATACAAATGATGGAACGGATTAGACAGTTGCATCAACTCGTGAAACAGTGAAGTTAGCACCGTCACCGGCCACAGCATTCTGTAATACTTATACCTTACATCTATGATTGTATACTCAGCGACAAACTTGTACCACAACGTTCCGACAAGACAAAGTCCCGTATTACCTATCCCGTAGGCTATATCAAGCATAAATGTCTTATTGGCCAACACAATCATAAGTTGGGAGGCACACCACACAAATATAGATGCTTCAAACCAATAGTAATATCTGTTGTATTTGCATTTTCTTCCTAAAAGCCTGAGCACCGTCATAGATACTGCGATCATGACGGTGACAAGCATAAATATTATTCCATATACGTAGTCCATACTATCTCCTTAAGCTCTCTTCCACTCTCTCGTTGCTGCAAATGCAATAAGCGCCAATCCTACCACGAAGAGGTATACCCACCAGCTGATTGAAAGCCAGAAGTCTCTTGTCTGATAAATAACCAAAGCACACATTGTAAGAGCTGATAATACAACATATCTCTTGCTCTCTTTAAGGGCTCCTAGTGCCAATGCTATAAGCGCTGCAATACCTGTATAGAGAAGTGTGAAGATGTCTCCATCATCTAGATTATAAGACAGATTTCCTAAAAATACCATAGTAACAATTACAAATTGAATATTTCTTATTGTTTTCTCTTCTGTATCTTTCAATATGTATTTAAGAGCAAATGCAGCCAGGAGAAAAGAAGTACTCATTATCTGCATGCAAAAGCTTGTTTCTGTACCCATGATAGTATGAGAATCGTTGACAACATCTAAGAATCCCACACACGATACTACATTTAAAAGATTGATAACACCTAAAACTCTTTTAACCTTCTCTGAATGTACCGTAAGGGATACGGTAAGAAGTGTGAAGATTAAAAAGATCATGAAGCAACTTCCGTCGCCGATATCGTACATGCTATCATTTGCAGCATATATAACGCCAACGATTGCATTTGCCAAAGCATACTTAGCGAAATCCATCATTTTAAAGTTGCTCGAATAACCGGTATAGGTTCCAAGGTCTAAGTTATCATTAAAGCCACTCTCGTTGAAACCATTTTGTTTAACAAGCATCAAGCCATAGCAAACTGCTGTTAATATTGGAACATAAGGAAGATCGTCTATAAAGAACTGACCCATCCACATTAATATTGTAATTGAAAATGATATGATAAGTGCCTCGACTCTGTCTAAAAGAAGCAAAGTTGCAAGCAAGAAGAAGTACACTACAATCGTTAACCAGTCCTCGTCAAGGGCAGCATTAGGAGCATTTACAAACTCGATTAAATCAACTAAAAATGTGATTAATGCAATTACGAATAATCCGATTGAGAATGTCTGGCAGATTCTGAATCCCATTTTCCCGTGATTATCTCTGCTATGAAGATATGTCATTGTTGATGCTGCAAATGTAACCGCTGCCACAAACATTGCTACATTATCATCAACTCTAGCGTACCCCATCTGAAAAACAGTCATCACTGTAATTAACATGCTAATTGAAAACTGTACCCAGTAAAGTATGGTTACAGCAAGTTTCATATTGTCGTATGAATTTAAGAAGATATAAAGAGCGGTCACTCCCAATAATAGAAGTCCTGAGAGTAATACAAACATTGCAAATGATTCATTTAACACACCCATAAGGAACGGAAGTGGTTGAAGCATTACTACGCTTGTGACAACGTCAATTGCATTTTTAACGAAGAATAGTCTGAAAAGAAGCAATGACACTACCGTTACATCTGCAAATATTAAAAGCAATGCGTTGGTGTGTGCCTGATGAGCGTGGATTCCGCCGAGTGCGAGCACGCTGAATGCTCCGATGAATATTGCACCTAAGTAATAGAACACCGATGATACTGCCGTTAGATTCTTCTTCACTCTGAATAACCTGCTTGTTGTGAAGAAGCCGGCTGCTACTATGAGCAACATTGCATCCTTAGCAAGATCTGACATGTAGTTCCAGCTCTTTGTGATAAACAAACCAACCGCTACCACTACGAATACAATGCCAACACCCATAAGTATTCTTGTTATTGTTGTTTGATAATTCTTTGTATCCATAAGAATCCCTCCTTAAAGCGCCGTAGCGCATGAATTACTTTATCTTATGGGTACATTATATGTTTTATCCCTACCTCCTTAAAGTGTCGTTTGTCACCATGTAGGATATCCTCGGAGTGACAAATGTAACTAACGCATCACCCTGTCATCCTGAGCGCAGCGAAGGATCTTTGCCCTTCGCGAGAAGGGCAATAAAATAGCTGCGATATTATCGCAGCTACATAATAAACAACATATTCTATTTCAACACGTTATCATCGCCGGTAGGGATCTCAGCGCGTGTAAGTGAAGCTCCTCCGGAGTACGTGTCTTTCATTTTTGATTTCTTCCAGGTCCCATAATAGTCAACACATTTCTTGCCTCTGTTCTTGAACATGTACTTGTATCCTTTAGAGTTCTTTACTTTGATTCTGTAACAATTCTTTTTAACCTTCTCGACCTTAATTATCTTGTCTTTATGATCGAGCACAAATTCTCCATTGCTAGCATGGCCATACTTTACATATTTCTTGGTAAAAATGATGTAATACTGCGGTTGAAAATCTCCTCCCCACTCACCAAATGAATTGGTGGCCCAAGTTCCCTTGAGATACTTAGCAGCCGATGATTTAGTGCTTGCACTTACCGATGTGCTGTTAAAACATAGTGACATGCCGAATAATAGCATTAAACCAACTGCTATTAATCTTGTTATTCTCTTCATGTTAATTCCTCCGATATATTATTCTGTTTCGCTATATTATGCTATATCATAACATTTGTCAACATAAATATGTCATCCTTAGTATCTAAACAACGAAATTCTTAATAAGATTCTTCGCTTCGCGAAGTCATGACAGGTAGCCCGTAGCGGCGATCATCGTTCGCCATGGATCTTAATTTTTAGTTGGAATCAGTTTCTTAGTATGATATCATTTAAGCATAAATCTTATGAAACAGGAGAACAATCATGAACACACGTGTATTTAAACCCGGAGACATCGTTAAACATTTTAAGAGAGAGACATTAAGCGCCGAAGAACTTGCAACCAATATGTACCTTTATCAGATTATCGGAACTGCAGAGCACACAGAAACCAAAGAGAAACTCATCGTGTATAAGGCACTCTACGATAAAGACTTTATGTGTGCAAGACCTTACGACATGTTTATGAGTGAAGTCGACCGCGAGAAATATCCGGACATTAAACAAAAATACAGATTTGAACTAGTACACTGAATAATTAATAACTGGCTATATCACGCAGAATGATTATTTATTTGCAAGGCATCTGAACGCGTCAATGTGTACCATTGACAAGTGAAGATAACGAAGCAAACAAATAATCAGGCAAGTGATATGGCTAGTTAATTAATATTCAGGGTACTAAGCTTAGTTCAAATCTGTACAATTAAACCTCTTCGATAGCCAAAGTCAAGCCATACCTTACACCAGCCGGCAAATATCACATTATAACTGCAAATGTTGTCCCCTCGTTCAGCTTACTTTTGACCTTCACCTCACCCTTGTTAAGCTCAACAATCCTCTTAACAATCGAGAGCCCAATACCATTACCGGGACTAAACTTATCCTTTTGGTAATACTTGTCAAATATATGCTCCAACGTCTCTTCATCCATTCCGTGACCACAATCGGTAATTGTTATTACACTTGATGAATCATAACCCTCCAGTCCCAAAACCTTTATCGCTTCAGCACCTGACCTGATATATATAGTCGAACTACCAGGCGAGTGCTTAATAGCATTTGTCAAAAGATTAATCCATACATGCTCCATAAGCTCGGGGTTGCCTTTTATCTTAAGAATTGTATCTTCATCCATCTCGACATTTAGTCTCTTGTTATCAAACTCTTTCTCTAAGAGAATCACACATCTTCTAATCTGCTCAAACACATCATATTCCACTCTATTCTCTAATATCTGCATAGCGTTAACCTTAGACAACAAAAGCGTATCCTTAGAGAGCGTACAAAGCCTGTCAGACTCCTCTTTAATCAGACTTAAATACTGCATTCTCTCTTCATCTTCAACTCCATCTCCCGTCTCGTAGAGCAACTCCGCAAAACCACTTATCGCAGTTATAGGAGTCTTAAATTCATGTGCGAATTCGTTGACAAATGATTCCATCTCGCCCTTGGTCTTTGAAAGTTCGAGCACCATATCATTAAACTCACTAAAGACCTTCGTATATTCCTCAGCGCCCTTAAGATCAATCCTATAATCCAAATTGCCAGATGCAACCTCATGAATCCCGTCAATTAGTCGTCTAAGTTTCTTCTCCATACCCGATTTAATAATCTTAATTACAAAATAGTATACAAGCAACATAAGAGGAATCATAAATGTCATTGACAACGAATTATCCTCATCAAAATCAAACACGAAATAACAGATAAAGCCATAGGACATAACACCTCCTATGACTACTATCGTACCTACCAGATAAACCCATTTCATTTGCGCCATCGAAAAGAGCTTATCATCCTTATTATCAATGTTATTGTCTCTCATATTCTCCACCTTTCTAATTGATTACTGCCTTATAGCCAACACCTCTAACCGACACTATCTCAAACTCACCGCAATCGGCGAACTTATTCCTTAGTCTGTTGATATAAGTCTTGATGGTATTGTAATCCGAATCAGAATCATAGCCCCACACATCATCCATAATCTGCTGCTTAGTAAAAATCACCGAAGGATACGACAAAAACTTATGTATCAGCTTAAATTCGATGTCCGTCAAATCAATACTCTCGCCCTTATAAATAGCGGTTTTGGTATCCTCTGACAAATGAAACTCTCCAACGACAATCTCCTTGTCACTGTTAATCTTAGCTCTTCTTAATATAGCCTCAATATGCCACTCTAACTCTTCATAGTTGATAGGCTTCGTAAGGTAATCATCAATCCCCAGTGAGAACCCTTTCTTCTTATGCTCAAACGTATCCATCGCCGTAAGCATAATAACTGGAGTGTAATCCTCTGCAGCCCTTAATTCTTCAACAAACTCGTATCCATTCATCTCAGGCATCATTATGTCGGCAATAATCAAGTCAACCTTCACAGAGTCAATGACATCCAAAGCTTCCTCACCATTAGCCGCCTCTAAGATTTCGTATTTATCTTTAAGTTTAGCCTTGGTTAGCAACCTTACAGCTTTTTCATCTTCAATCAACAAAATCTTAACCATAATGACGCCTCCTACTCACATTTCTTACATTTTATAATTATTTAAACAATTTAGCAACCCTCTCAGCAAAGCTCGGAACTTCCTCTTCTTCAACTTTCTTTACAACATCTTCAGTCTTGATATCCTTGGTCTTAATGATAAACTGAACAGCATTGATATTTCTATTTTTTGCATTTGCAAATGATACCGCATCATATTCCTTAACATAATCGCTCATCATTTCATCTATCTGCTTGTCCATCTCATCCGGCATATCAGATACTTTATCAGCAAACTCACCTGTTCCTTCTTTATATTCACTAAGTCCGGATGATAGTTCTTTTAATCCATCACAAAGCTTACCTCCGTTGTCGGCAAGTTTCTTACTTCCGGAAGCCAGCTTATCAATCCCTTCACCCATTTTCTTAACGCCTGACACATAATCACTTAATCCACTATCAAACTTATTATATCCGTCAGCTATATTCTCAACTCCTTTAGTGTATGCTTTAATGCCACTGTTAAACTCACCGTAATTATCCGCTAAAGAATTGATTGTTCCAACTAGTATCGCTCTGTCTTCGTCACTAAGACTTGAAAGATCCATATCTGATATTCTGCTTTTTAAGCCGGACAGTGCCTTATTAATTGAATCTGAACCACTGTCTATACTTTCTTTATTCTTTGATAATTGAGCTAATCCACTATTAATTCCTGATGATCCTTTAACAATCTTGGTACCACCTTCACTTAACTTGGAGTAATTCTCATTTACCGTGCTTAAGCCTGTATTGAACTTCTTGATTCCTCCTACATATTTCTCGACACCATCAGCCAACTCTGAAACACCATCATCTAGTTTACCGGCTCCCTCATCAAGTTTAGAAACGCCATCCGACAGCTTAGTAAGTCCTTCGGCCATAGAGTCTGTATCAGGTAATTCTACATTCATAGAATATGGAACAGCAGCAATAGATATTCCTGCCATGCTAAAATCAATTACATCAGCCTCCAACTTAAAAGTTCCCTCCTTGCCGGGAAGCACTGTATAATTAATCTGTTTAGAAGTTCCGGCATCTGCAATCTGGCCATCATCCGCATTGATATTACTTGCTTTTTCATTATCAAGAGTCATAGATATCTGAAGAAGATAATTCTCATAAAAGTCTTTATATTCCTTAGAACTATTCTTAACCTTTATTTCAGTTCTAAACCTGCCACTCTTTCCAGCTAATTCATCTCCAAGGATTTCTTCATCATCTAAATAATATTTTACATCAAATGTCCAAGGCATCTCTTTATTACCAACTTCACCCTGATAGTAAAAGTATCCCTTATCAGCGACGAAACTATGCTCATTCCCGTCGGTAACGATCTCTTCAGGATTGGTTAGATTAGTAACATTTTCATAATTACCCAAATCCTTTATAACACCCTCTTTTTCAACTTCAAACTGATTAACCACATACATTTCCGACACACTTCCATCAAGGTTTAAAACTCCGTATACGTTTTCATCCTTTGTGTAAATCGCATCGCCACTTAAATTAAGCTTATTATTGGTTGCAGCATTATTATTTGCCGCTTTTACATCTTTAACCACAGGCTCCTTATGGTTGCTTTTATACACGCCAAATGATATCGTCGATACCACCAACGCCGCTGTCATCACCATTGCTATTACTGATTTTACTCTCATATTAATTCCTCCATTCTACACTAGCACGCCTCTTTTTTGCGCTTCATATTCTTTAGATTCTTTCTTACAAAAATTCGCCTTATATGTAGTCTTTTCAATCACCTTATCAAACAACAGAAGCAATGCCGGCAATAATGTTATTGATAAGGCAAATGCTATCAGTGCGCCTTTTCCTAACAATAGCCCTAGCGCTTTAACTATCTGTTCTGACGATGACATCCCAAGTGAGAAACCTGCAACCGCTAAAATCATAGCAGATACCATTGCAGATTTAACAACCTGCCCTAAAGTCTTCTTCATCGCTTCCATCTTAGGAAGCTCTTTTCTGTATTTTATGTAATGTTCCGTAAGGAGTATTGCATAGTCTATAGTTGCACCCATCATAACCGTTCCGACAACCAGATAACCTATATACGCAAGTGGCTCTCCGGTAAAGTAAGGAATCGACATATTTATCCATACAGCAATCTTAATAACCAATACCATAATCACCGGAAGCGCTATAGACTTAAACTCTATTAGAAGTACAATTAATACCGCCAATATGGTTATTAGATCAACTCTCTTGCTGTCCGCTTCAACAGTTTTCTTCATATCGTACATGTTAGCGCTCTGTCCGCACATATAAATTTCATCATCAGGATAATATTTAGATGCAGTCTCTTTTATGTCATTCACCGCTTCAAATGCCCGCTCTCCTTCCTCTGCAGTGTCGGTATATACAATTATTCTACATAAATCTTCTGAATAAAAACTCTTGGTAACATCCTTTCCGATCCAAGCGGACGGAATCTTGTTACTTACAACATTTGCATATGATATTACATCTGTAACATAATCATTACCTTCAAGCTCTTTAGAGAGTAGCGTCTCAGCCGTTGAATCGTTATTAGGTACTAAAAGTGCAACAACTGTATGGTCAACAAAACTCTCTGCTATTCTGTTGGCATCCACAGCAAGCTCACTCTTAGGATCCGGTTCTCCGGAACCGTATATAAAAGAATTATTAAGCTGTCCTAAATATGCAGGAAGTGAAAGTGCCGCAATTACAATCAACACCGGAATTCTTGTTTTAAGCAACACATTTCCCGAACGTCTGAAATCAGGAAGTATTCTCTTGTGCTTTAATCTGTCAGAAATCTTATAGCAGATCAGTAAAAGCGAAGGCATAAGTAGAATAACCGCCAAAAAGCTTAGAATCACACCTCTCACAAGTGATATTCCCATATCAGCTCCAACCTTAAAGTCCATAAATATCAATGCCACGAATCCAAAAAGTGTTGTAGCCGCGCTTGCAGTTATCGCCTTAAATGATTCCTTGATTGCCTCCTTCATAGCTACTGTTACACTGTCATATTGCTTTCGTTTCTCTTCAAAACTTCCACATAGGAACACTGCGTAATCCAATGATACAGCCATCTGTAAGATTGGGCTTACAGCCATGGTTACATATGACATTTCTCCGTTAAATATCTGAAGTCCCCAGTTTATTCCGACTGCTATTCCTATGGTATTTAGATATAAGAGTGGCTCTAGATAACTTGTAGTTGAAAGCAACAGCACTATAATGATTAACGGACCTATAAGCATAATCGACTTGGTCGCCTGCGAAACTGCCAGATTCTGTGAAGTCGCCTGTGAAACTGCATTTCCCGTAAGACAAGCATCGTCTCCTAACATTTCCTTAATCGCATTAACTCCGTCTCTTTCCTTGCCCTCCTCAATTGCAACCGAGAAAAGAGCATCTTTGTTGTTATAATACATTTCAACAGTTTCTTCATCCTGCATAGTCAAAGGCTTTGATATATCTGCTACGTCATCTAGCCATTTGACATCAGTTACCGCGTCAATGTCAGAAAGCTTATCCTTTATATCAAGTGCCTCTGTGATTGACACATCACTAACCATAACGTTACAGTTAGCCATCGCTTCGTCGAAGTTCTCCTCCATAAGCTTTATCGCCTTAGTTGAATTGGCTTGCTCCGGAAGATAATCCATCATATTGTAATTAATCTTTACATTAAATGCACAGATAATCATTACAATGAGAAGCACCATCGTTGAGATTAGTATTGGGATTCTTAAATTGACTATTTTCTCTGCAATCTTATCCATCTTATCTCTCCTATCTATAACATTTTCTTTACTACGATTAGGATGATATAACAGAAAAGTAAAATGAAAGTAAAAAAACAGACCTAAGTAAAACTTAAGTCTGTATAAACAACAATATATAACAAAAAACTATGTATCACCTTTAGGAACCTTGTTCCGAAGGATCTTAATAAGATTCTTCGCTTCGCGAAGTCATGACAGAACTCAACTAATCAACCACTATACTATCAGCTAGCTCTGTGGCTGCCTCACAGGAAGCGTCATAAAGCTTCATAAGATTGTCATGGTTAGCCTTGATAAATGCAACCTTCTGCTCCTTCTTAGTCTCGTCCGCAAGCATCTCCTTAGCGCTAAGCTCGACATCTTTGGCAAGATAATGTAGCGGCTCAAGGCCAACCGTAAGAGAAGTTGATTTTAAAGCGTGAACATGAATCTGGTAATTAACCCAATCCTCATTCTTATAATCTTCTTCTATCTCGCCCTTCTTCTCTGCCTTGGTATCAACGAACATCTCAAGCATCTCCTTAAGCATGTCCTCCATCTCTCCACAGTTCTCCATTCCTATACTCTTGTTAACAAGCACTTTAGGAATCTCAAATTCAGGCTCTTTAGCAACACTGTCAACAGAAGTTTCGACCTTCTCCTCTTTTGGTTCCTCAACCCCTTTGTTCTTTGAAAAAAGATTCTTAAACATATTAAACTCCTCCTAATATTTTCTATTGATTAACCTCTGCTCAAATTCATCATGCGGCAAAGGATGATCAAATATATACCCTTGAATAACCTGACATCCACAGTCCTTAAGGAAGTCAATCTGTTCCTCGCTCTCGACACCTTCTGCCGTTATCTCGACATCAAGTTCCTTAAGCATCCTGATCATATTGTTAAGGACTATCTTGTCTTTTGGAAGATCCTTAGTAATATTGTCAATAAATGATTTGTCAATCTTAACAATATCAAAAGTCCTGTCCTTAAAAAGATATAAAGAAGAATAACCTGTTCCGAAATCATCCATGGAAATCTTGACGTTGTTATCGCGCATGTTACTCATGAACTCCGCTAGTACATCGCCATCTTCCATATCGGCCGTCTCGGTTATCTCTATCTCAATATATCTGCTATCGATATTATATTTCTTGATAATATCAATCGTCTGATCAACCAACTTAGGATTAGATAAGTTGACTCTCGAATAATTCACCGAAGTTCTAACCGGCTCAATTCCTCTATCAAGCCAATCTCTTAAATCTCTACATACACATTCTAACATATAAAGATCGAGTTCTCTGACGCTTCCCTCTCTCTCGATAGCAGGTAGAAATGCTGCCGGCGGCAACACTTTATCCCCCTGTTTCCAGCGAACTAAAGCCTCAGCGCCGCAAAGCTCTCTTTCATCGGATGAAACCCTAGGTTGATAGTAAGGAACAATATCACCTTTCTTCATGGCACCCGGGAACTCCATAACCATACGCTTAGAGTGCATGATCTTCTCGCCCATTTCCTTATCAAACCACACCACATCAAGGTTCTTGGCTCTTGCTGTATCCAACGCAAAATTGGTTCCGGCGATAATCTCTGCCATGGTTGCTCCGTTAAAGTTGTCAAACAATCCGGCTCTAGCCGGTACCTTTATAATCGTCTGCTCATCAAAAATCTCTAACGTATATTCTATATTCTTAATTCCCTCAAGAACCTTAGATGCATTCTCTCTTAAAACAAGGAAGAAATAATTGTCTCCTCCAAATCTCGATACATAGTTGTCGCCTTCAAGATTATCAACAAGCTTCCTGCATACACTGCCAAAATACTTAATAATCTGGTCTCCTACTTTAGGCCCAAACTTCTTGTTAGTGTACTTAAAGCTCTTCAGGTTAACCCACGCGCCAACATAGTTGCCTATAAGCTGTTTATCCTGAAGAGATATTCCAATCCTTCTCAATCCACCTGAATTAATAAGACCGGTCATAGTATCAAGATACTCAACCTTCTCTAAATAAGAGAGATACTCACATCTTGAAATGATGATAGCAATCAGCTTGCTAACCCTCATAACAGCATTCTTCTCACTCTCATTCCATACATATCCCGCCTCGGGCTGAATCTTAAACGTGCATACTGTATGAATAAGCTCATCCATCTCGAAAATGATAGCATTATCGTCGTAATCATCGACATGAGCATACTCACTCTTAAACGTCCTCTTATCTCCTAACGGAAAGAAAAGATTAGGAGTTATATACTCCACAACCTCAACTTTACCAAGTCGAAGAGTGTGAGCATAATTCTTTAAAATGCTAACAATCTTAGTATGAACACTATGCGTATCACAATCATGAATGTTAATCTCATCAATTATATTGGTAAGTTCTCTGCAAACACCACAACTATCTGACATGTTTTCACCCTATCTAATCACAAAACTATAAGCTAAGCTTATTCTCAATTGAATTAAGAATATAAAAGCCTATCTCGTTAACGCTATTCTCTCTATTATACAACATTTCGGAGTCATCGGTCTGTCTAAATATGCCTCCTGCCTCCTCAACAATAAGTTGCATCGCCGCTGTATCCCACTCCATAGTCGGCTTGTATCGGTAGTAAATATCTGCCTCCCCACCGGCAATTATACACCCCTTTAAAGAGCTACCCATTGAAACATGTTCTTTAATGTTGTACTTCTCAACAAGGCTGTCAACCCTCTCGTCTCCGTGAGAGCTGCTCATAACCATCCTTAACGCAGTCTTGTCAATATTATCACTGACATTAAGTCTGATACCCTTGCCTTTATCGTTGTCTACATAGGCGCCAAAGCCCTTGTAGCCATAATATAATTCCTTGCTCACCGGAACATAAATCACTCCCATAACAGATCTATGTTTATAAGAAAGCGCTATGTTAACGGTAAATTGACCATTCCTCTTAATGAACTCCTTAGTTCCGTCAAGTGGGTCAATAACAAAGCAATAATCGTTGTCTAATCTCTTCAAATCGTCCTTCTCTTCTTCAGAAAGCACTGCATATTCAGGAAATGCTTCCTTTAGAGCAGGAACAATTATGTCGTTGGCCGCCCGGTCAGCTTTAGTAAGAGGCGAGTTGTCCTCCTTATAGGAAATGTCAAAATCATCCGTCTCATATACCTTCATGATAGCCTCACCGGCTTTAACTGCCAACTCCTTAGCAAGCTCCATCTCCTTAGAATAATCCATATTAACTCCTACTCTCTGCCATCCCAGCAGTAAGTACAAAGCTTATCCTTAGGAAGCCCTGTAGCTTCTATCATATCGTCTAATCTGTTAAATCTAAGACTTGTAAAATGAAGTTCCTTTCTAATCTCCTCAACCATCTTCTCGTACTTAGGAGAATCAGGATCGGCGTATTCTTTAAGCACTTCATCAGAAACATCTTTAGTTCCCTCTAAATCTGCAATCACTCGTCTTGTGATAAGATCCATCTCCGACTGAGATCTAGAGAAGTTAAGGTACTTACAAGCATAAACAAGTGGTGGGCAGGCAGGTCTGATGTGAACTTCCTTGGCACCATTCTCATATAGGAACTCTACTGTCTCTCGCATCTGAGTACCTCTTACAATAGAATCGTCTATAAGCAACATGCTCTTGTCCTTGATAAGGTCATGAACAGCAATCAGCTTCATCTTAGCGATAAGATTACGCTTATTCTGTATAGTTGGCATAAACGATCTAGGCCAGGTAGGAGTATACTTGATAAACGGTCTTGAAAATGGTACTCCTGACTCGTTAGAATATCCAACCGCATGAGCAGTTCCTGAATCCGGTACACCTGCAACTATATCAGGCTTAACCGTATCACGCTTAGCAAGACATGCACCACAGTTGTAACGCATCTTCTCAACTCTGATTCCCTCGTAGCTGCTTGACGGATATCCATAGTAAACCCAAAGGAAAGTACATATCCTCATATCTTTGCCAGGCTCAACCAATGTCTTACATGAATCCTCAGTAAGAACCACAATCTCGCCCGGTCCCAATTCTTTATATTTCTCGTAATCAAGCTTCATAAATGCGAAATCCTCGAAGCTTGCGCAATATCCATTCTCATTTTTACCGATAGCTATAGGTGTACGACCTAACCTATCCCTTGCAACATACACTCCTTTAGGAGTCATAAGAAGGAGTGACAAAGAACCATCAACAAGCTCTAAGGCATATTGGATACCCTCTATTAAGTTCTCCTTCTGATTGATTATAGCAGCCACAAGCTCGGTAGCATTGATATCTCCGCCGCTCATCTCAAGAAAATGCGAGTTACCATTTTCAAAAAGCTTATCTACAATCTCATCACTGTTGTTAATCTTGCTTACAGTAGTGATTGCAAATGTTCCGTGATGCGACCTTACAATAAGTGGCTGTGGCTCGTAATCCGAAATACAGCCAATACCGTAGTTACCTTCCATCTCCTTGACATCTTTATCGAATTTGGTTCTGAAAGGTGAGTTCTCAATGTTGTGAATAGCTCTGTCAAAGCCCTTCTCGCTGTCATAAACAGCCATTCCGCCTCTTCTTGTTCCCAAATGTGAATGATAATCTATTCCGAAAAATAAATCAAAAACGCAATTCTCCTTGCTTGCAACGCCAAAAAATCCGCCCATAATAAACCTGCTTTCCGATTGATATTATAATATTATATGAAATTATTACTTGAGTTCTGAAGTACAATGAGGACATCTTGTTGCCTTGATAGCTATCTTGCTAAGGCAATAAGGGCACTCTTTCTCTGTCTCAGGTGCCGGCTCCTCTTCCTTCTTTCTAAGAGATGTAAGCTTGTTAACAGCCTTTACCATAAGGAAAATGGCGAAAGCCATAATAAGAAAGTTGATGATTGATGTTAAAAACGCACCAATATTAAGCTCTTGTCCCTTGATAAGTTTAACTACAAACCCGTTAACCTCAGGGTTACCGATACATCCAATCAAAGGATTAATAAGATTCTCGGTAAACGATGTAACAATATTACCGAAAGCCGCACCAATGATAACACCGACAGCCATATCCATTACATTACCCTTAAGGGCAAACTCCTTAAATTCATCAATAAACTTACTCATGCTTAATACCTCCATAATCTAAATTGCGCATACATTACTATTGTAGTTTAAATTATAAAAATAATCAAGAACTCTTTTAAGTGATCAACGGGGACAGTCCCTAGCGGAGCGTTAGCTAAATGATCAATGGGGACAGGCCCCATTGAAGTTAAACAATCTGTCATCCTGAGCGTCAGCGAAGGATCTTTGGCCTTCGAAGAAGGCCAATTCTTCTACACATTTAAACAAACATAAGACTGTAATAGCAATTATCCCTCATTTCATTCGGGATAAAGATTCTTCGCTCCGCTCAGAATGACATGTGTCTGATACTCGTTACTCACTCACATTCACTCTAAGCTTAACACTGTCTGCATATCCTTCCGGCATCGCAATCTTAATAGTAGCCTCGCCAGGCTCACCGATGGTCTTGATATAAGCGCCGCCCATACCGCCTGCAATATTCATAAGCTTAGGCCCTATAAGCTCACAAGCACCCTTAACCTTGATACTTAAAGGCTGGTTAAAGTAAGTAGCCACATTGCCGTTATCATCAAGAACTCTGACTCTTATCGCAGCAATATCATAGGTGTCGCCCTCTTTAAGCTCCTCGTGATCGATAACAGCCTCGATATGAAGCTCAGTCATCGTAGACTTAGTTACTTCCTTAACAATCTCGCCGTCCTTGATAGCCTCAAATCTAAACGAGTTCGACTCTCCACCCCAGTTGCCTACATACCTCTGATATAAATCGTATGCATCTGCAAATGTCATATGATAAAACGCCATCGCTCTCGCCATATCAGCCTGAATATTAACTGGCAAATGATTCATTCCATACTGTCCTATATAGTTAAGCGCTTTCTTGACAAGTGCAGCCTTCTTAGGCTCAAAGCCCTCTATCGTCTCAAGCTGGTCTCCCACATAATCATCGATAAGAAGCGGCGGATGCTTCATATATTTGTAAGGAGAATCCGCCCTCGTAAACTCCTTGATAAATACGTCATTCTTGTACATTCTCACAGAGTCAGCATTTGTGAAAATGTATACGCCTCCTCTACACCCTGCAGGATGATCTCCTATATCCATGCTCGAACTAACCTCCAACACAGGAGTTCTGTTCTGTTGTGACGCATAAACATAGGAAGCAAGCTTAGGATTTCTGAACATATCCATAACACCGTGATAGCATATCATGTCACCGCTGCCGAAGTCCTTGTGCGTATTGTAATCAAACATGCACCATCCGAACGCACCCAAAATATCCTTCTCTTTGTTGACGGAATTGATAACATCAGCATGTCTTAAAGCATGAGCAAGCCTATGTTCCTCGTCATCATAAGGCTTGGTAGGATACATATGTCCATTGTACTCACTTATAAGATACGGCTTATTTACATCCGAAGTAACTGATGATTTCTTCTTAACTGCATTTGACGAAGTTCCATCATGAGAGAAATCGTTAAATGTATAAACATCCTCTAAGAGACTGCTCTTCTCTAAGTATCTTACACCACCTGTAGGTCTGGTATCATCAAGTTCATGGCACGCCTCATTGGTTCTTAAGTAGAATTCATCATCATCCTGAGACTCGTTGATTCTTACGCCCCAAAGAATAATTGACGGCTCGTTTCTGTACTGAACAACCATCTCTTTAACATTTTCAACCGCCTGATCTTTCCATTCAGCATCACCGATGTGCTGCCAACCCGGAATCTCGGTAAATACTAAAAGTCCAAGTTCATTACATCTCTCGATAAAATGCTTAGATTGCGGATAATGCGACGTCCTTACTGCATTAACCCCGAGCTCCAATCTTAAGATGTCAGCATCAAGCTTCTGCATTGACTCTGGCATTGCGTATCCGACATAAGGATAGCTCTGATGACGATTCAAACCTCTTAGTTTAACGCGTCTGCCATTTAAGAAGAATCCGTCATTTCTAAACTCAATCCTTCTAAATCCAATTGTCTGATTAAAATCGTCAATCGCCTTGTCACCCTTCATAAGCTCGATGGTAAGCTTATATCTGTTAGGAATGACAGTATCCCACAACTTAACATTGCTTACATTTACAAAAATGTCATAGACAGATGTATTCTCGTCAAATCCCGCAGGAACCCTGAATATAGTGACATCATCCAAAGTATCAGATTCATCATTTCCGCTCTCTATTCTAGAATTAAATATAACCTCATCCGTCTTGGCATCGACAAGCTTAACAATGTAACTGGCGCTGTTTCTTGCCGCCTCATCAAGGCCGTCTAAAGTTATACTAAGCGCCAATGTCGCATCAAACGTAAAGGAATTAAGTTTCATACCCATAGACTTATTATTCTTAAACTCGCCCGGAAGTGCCAAGCCATCAGGCACAACCGGTTTAGCGTATACATCCTTAATGTACATCTCGTCTTTAATCAAAAGTGTGACCTCTCTGTAGATGCCACCGTAAGTCATATAATCTATTACATATCCAAAAGGAGGAATATTAAGAGATTCCCGACTGTCTACCTTAACTACGATTCTGTTGTCCTCTCCATAATTAAGGGCGTTGGTAAGCTCTACATCAAACGCAGTATATCCGTTGTGATGCTCGCCGACCAAAACTCCATTAACATAGACAAATGCTGAATGTGCCACACCCGCAAAATTAAGGAACACTCTCTTACCCTTAAGGGATTTAGGAGCATTATAAATCTTTACATATCCCGAAACTTTCTGGTAAAGATCAGGACTAAAATAATTAAAAGGTGTTGTCGCTACAGTGTGTGGAATTCTAACCTTATCCGGCTTCTTTCTCCCATCCTTACTGATGAATTCCTCGGTAAATGAATCAACATATCCCCAATCATCATTAAACGCAAGTCTCTCCATAAATTGTACCTCCTACTTATTCTTATTAACCCTCGATATAACATAAAACCTTGATGCAAAATCAGGATAAAATCTTATGTTGTCATTGTATCCGACTCCGGCAAATGCAGGTCTTAACCGCACTCCTACCCTCATCATTGCATCTCCGTACATCAAATGCTGTTCGTTCTCACCGTTCATTGTAATATATCTTGCTATCGCATTGTGGACCATTCCGTCCTGCTTGACATGTATCGGCGAAACCTGATTAACCAGGCTTCCAAAATCCTTGATATTATAGGTAATCTCTCTACCTTCAATCTTATAGAGGGCATCTTCTATAAGCCCTGTAGGATTAAGAGAAGCATACTCAGTATTAGGATGAACCAATGTCTGTAAAATGACACCGACTGCCGTTGATTTATCTTCACTTACAACAGTCCACTCAAAATCATTGGCGGTATTAGGAAGAAGCGTCGAAAAGCTCTTCTTGTCAAATGCTGAACTTCTCCTGTAAAATGTACCGAATTGCAACGTGCGTCTGTGTTCTTTATATATCTTAATCTGCTGACGAATATTCTTAAGTCCATCACCGTTAAGATCGTTAAGGTTGCACTCATATCCCAAAACTCCAAGTAGAGCTATATGGTATCTCGTCTCAATCGGAGTGCGCCTTAAAGTCTGATGATTAGGGATATCAGACACATGTGCCGTAAGCGTAGACATAGGATATCCGTAACTGTAACCCGTCTGAATCTCCGCCCTGGCTATAGCGTCTGAATCGTCACTCGCCCAAATCTGCGGGAAATAACTTAGTATTCCAAGGTCAAATCTGTTACCGCCTGATGCGCATCCCTCAAAAAGGATATCAGGGAAGCGCTTGGTAAGCACATCCATAACTCTGTAAAGGCCTACAATATACCTGTGCATCACATCTCCCTGTCTCTTAGGAGATAATGCTCCCGTATAAAAGTCAGTAAAATTGCGGTTCATGTCCCACTTAACATAGTTAATATCACCCGATGAGAAAACGTTAGTCATGGCATTTATAACATAGTCCTGAACGTCACCTCTCGTAAGATCCAGTATTCTCTGGTTACGCCCCTCAGAATGTGGCTTATCGGGAATCCTTATAACCCAGTCAGGATGCTCTTTATAGAGGTGGCTGTTGACATTAACCATCTCGGGTTCAACCCAGATACCAAAGTCAAGTCCAAGGTCATGTATCTTCTTGGAAATGCCTGCAATACCCGAAGAAAGCTTCTTGGTATTGGCCGTCCAATCTCCTAAAGATGATGTGTCGTCATTTCTGTTACCAAACCACCCGTCATCCATAACGAAAAGCTCGATTCCTACATCCTTGGCAGCTTTTGCAAGTCTAAGGAGCTTGTTCTCGTTAATATCAAAGTACGAAGCCTCCCAACTGTTGATAAGCACCGGTCTCTCTTTATATTGCCATTTGCCCCTGACAATGTGCTTTCTTACGAAACTGTGCATATTCTGGCTCATACCGTTAAAGCCCTTGTCAGAGTATGTCATAACGGATTCCGGCGTCTGAAATGCATATCCCGCCTTAAGGTGCCATGAAAATGTAGCCGGATTGATACCCGAAACAAATCTAATCTTGCCGTACGAATTGCGCTCAACCGCCTCATAGTGATTGCCACTGTATACGAGGTTAATTCCATAGCATCCGCCATAATCTTCGGTTGTATTAGGTTCTGATAACATTACAAATGGATTCGCTCTGTTAGAGGAATTACCGGTTCTTGATTCGTTGACAAGCTTAGCTTCGCCGACCTCAATATCGTTCTTGTGCATCTCTCTTGCCCATGCTCCGGTAAATGTGTGAAAGCGCATCGCCATCGGTTCAAAGTCAAGTTGGTTACTCATAAGTCTCTTAATCCTGACCGGAAAATCGCTTGTATTAACTACTCTTGCGCTCTTAGTGATAACATCTGCTTCCTCAAAAACAGAGTACTGAAGTGTAAGTCTCAGCCCGTAGTGTCTGTCTACTAAGTTAACAAAAAGTGTGTCAACCTCGTCAGAAGTGCCATATGATGAAGGGAGATCCTCGATAGGGTCCTTGCCTTCCTTAGCTTCGTAGGTATCGAATAGAAAGTCCTCAGTTCTGCTTCCGTCGCTTCTAATAAGCTCGACAAAAGGCTCCCTGGTGTCAGACTTACCAAGGCCCGACATCTCAAGGCAGACATTTTCTAAACTAAGATTCTTATATTCTGAAGAATATACCGTCTCGCAACCCGGTGCAAACTCGCGCTGCTCAACTATTCCATCAACGTTGTCAAGATGTATCCTGCCACCGTAATATATATGTTCAACATGTCCTGAAGGCATAACCTTCATTATGTAACTTGTATTCTTGGTATGTAATATAAATGTAGGGTATTTGCCCTTTAAAATTGTAATCATATAATCACTCCTAGGCTGCCTTACCGTAGTCCATAATCATTACTTTGCTGGCAACAAGTTTCACCTTTTCAAGAATATCATCAATCCTTTCTAATACATCCATTGAAAATACAGTTTCTCCGCACTGTCTACATTCTTTACAAGGAACATTTTCAATGATTACATAACACTCTTCCACTTGTGCAAAATAAGTCGTCACAGAACTAATCATCTCATCTTCTCCACAAATTAAGCATTTCATTTGGCATTCTCCTTCCTTGTTTTATAGTCATCTTCCCATATATCATCATCAGGATAATATGCAGTAATAACACCACTACAGCTACCTTCATCACTAATAACAGTATGTATTACCCGTCCTGAAACACTCTTCCCCATAATAAGACAACTTGGGAACGGCTTATCATTTGGATATTGTTCTATAATCTCTCCTGTCATTACTACATTTCGTATATCTTTTGCTTTAATTCCACGCTGCCTAAACCTCAAATCAGCATGTCCGGTTGTGTAAACAGCACCATTATTATAATACTCTCGTATTCTCTCTATATCTATTATCAAGCTATCTCCACCCCTTCCATAACCAACAACTATTAACTACTATAATTATATAACATATCAATACTCAATTCAATTATTTAATACACCATAACATTCATACTTGAGCAACAATTATCCCTCACTTCGTTCGGGATAAAGATTCTTCGCTACGCTCAGAATGACAGTGCACATTTATGTCATCCTGAGCGTAGCGACGAAGGATCTTAAAAGATTGTCCTTGATTTAAGAGGGATATAAACTTATAATATATGTATAATGCTCAAAAGGAGGTTCGCCATGGAACTTACCGAATCAATATACAAATGTTATGAGATGTGCGACTACATAGAAGCTAACGGTGTCATCAAGGATAAGCTCGCCAACTCTCTTCGCGAGAACTTAAGGCAAGAGTTCCTTAATTTTACACTCTATCTTGCATTTGCAGACGGAGAAATCACAGACTCTGAGCTTTCATTCATCAAGGAAGAACTCTTAGTCAACATGACAGCAGAAGCCGCTAAGAAGTTATATGATTTGAGACAATTGACCCCTGCCATATATGCTAACAAGATACCTTACGTTCTTAAGTATTTTGTGTTAGCTGATGCAGGAAGGAAGATTCCAAACGATAGATACGACAACAAGAAAGCTAAGACTTTGGTAGAGACATTCAGAGCAATCGGACAGAACTACATAGCTAACAGTCCGGAACCGACTGACTTAGAGATTGATGCTCTTACCAAGTATCTGTTAACATTTGACAAATTCTTAAAAGAATATGCTCTGTTAAGACCTGATCAGAACTTAGCTGCTAATCTTGACGCACCTGTCAAGGAAGCTGAACCCGAGAAGACCACAGAGGAACTACTCGCAGAGCTTAACTCTCTTACCGGCCTAGAGTCAGTCAAGACAGAGATTAATCAGCTCACCAACCTGGTTAAGGTTCAAGCAATCAGAAAGGACAGAGGGCTTAACACTGCTGCCGTCAACAAGCACCTTGTATTCTCCGGCAATCCGGGATCAGGTAAGACTACAGTTGCAAGGCTTTTAGCAGGTATATATAAGAGTATCGGAGTTGTTTCAAAAGGACATTTGGTTGAGGTTGACCGTTCGGGTCTTGTGTGCGGTTACATCGGTCAGACCGCCACTAAGACCGCTGAAGTTATTGATTCTGCTTTAGGCGGAATCCTATTTATAGATGAGGCTTATACCCTTACCAACAACAAGGGACAGGGAGACTTCGGGCAGGAAGCGGTTGATACGCTCCTTAAGGGTATGGAGGATCACAGAGATGATTTGATTGTGATTTGCGCCGGATACACTGAGCTCATGGAAGAATTCATGGATTCTAACCCGGGACTCAGGTCGCGTTTCAGCAAGGTTCTTGTATTTGAAGATTACAACGCAGATGAGCTTATCGAGATTCTTAAGTCAATGTGCAAGAAGCAGGATTACACGCTTTCCAAAGACGCATTGAATGTCGCTAAAGAATTTTTTAACAAGAGGGTTGCTGACAAGCCTAATACATTTGCAAATGCAAGAGATGTCAGAAATTATCTTGAGAAGGCAATAACCAATCAAGCCACAAGAATCGTGTCGATTGAGAAGCCTGAGGATAAGGAACTTACAACCATTGAGGCGTGCGATCTCGAGGGAATATCTTTATAATAAGATCCTTCGTCGCTGTGCTCCTCAGGATGACATAGTTACCCAATGGGTATAGTACGAAAGGATAGGGCGTTAATCCCTATCCTTTCTTGAATATATACATCCACAATAATCCTGTCTGTATAGATTGTATTCTTTAGAAAGCTCGATGCTGTGCTTATACCCATTCTTCTTCTTGAAATCGGATATAAGGTACTTAACATCATATTCGCCACTGAGCTTAAGTCCTATCTCGTTAAGCTTCTTAGAGTTCTTATATGGGCTGACACTAAGAGTAGTCGCAAAATAATCGTATCCTAATTCCTTGGCCATCTCTGCCGTCTTTAAAAGCCTTAATTCATAGCATATAAAGCAACGGTTCCCACCCTCTCTAAGGTCCTCTAATCCCTTGACAACCTCATGAAACTTATCATTGTCATAATCACAATCAATAATGTCAAGCTTGTTAGAAGCCGGATACTCACCTATAAATCGTATCTCCTCTTCCTTGCGCTTAAGATATTCCTCATACGGCTCAATATTAGGATTATAATACAAAATAGTAATATCAAAATGAGGACTCAAAACACTAATCACATGCGACGAGCACGGTGCACAACAACTGTGAAGAAGTATGCTCGGAGTGTAATCTAAGTTGTCAACTTCCCTCAGCTGCTCTTCCATCTTCTGATAATCATTAAGTTGCTTAAGTCTGTATTCAGGTATCATAATCTATCCTTTAAGAGGGTTGCCGCAAGCCTGACACCTAACAAGTTGCCCTGCTTGAAAGACATCTCCGTTTATCAATGTATTGACAGTACCGCAACTAGGACACACCACACTCTGTCTTCCAATTGGCTGGCTATTTCTCATAATCTGAATAATAATATTCTTACTTGCAATATCGTACGAGATTCCGCATAAATACCCCTTAGCCAATAATGAAGTAATCTCCTTCTCAATAGCCGGCTCAGGAATAACCTTGCCCATAGAAACAGAAAGTCCCTGTTGTAATTCAGCGATATTCATAACATTATCTTGATTCTGACTTATGACAAATGCGTACTTTTTGGCGCGCCCGCTCTTATATCTCTTAATGCAAATATTGACGGCAGGCCAGAGGAATAGCGCATCCAATACAAAGTCCGCCCACAAACCGTCATCACCTTTCTTGATATCTGTACCCGTAACAGATATTCCTGCAGCTATAAACAAAATGCAGACAGATAATATTATAATATCTACAGCTAGATTCCTTCTTGACTTACTACCTAAAAATGTCTCCTCCATAATAAACTCCTTATATACTATTCTTTACGGCGAACGATGTTCGCCACTACTACATCTTTCACTATATTATACATCCTAAACATCCCATATTCAACAACTACTTAAACCAATTAAGTCTCAGCGCGTTACTCACAACAAAGAAACTTGATAGGCTCATCGCAGCCGCAGAAAGTTCAGGGCTTAACGCTATTCCAAGAGGTGCAATCAAAGCACCTGCCGCAATAGGGATTCCGATGATATTATAGATGAACGCCCAGAATAGATTCTGATGTATATTTCTAACCGTCGCCTTAGACAATCTATACGCCTTAACAACATCCATAAGAGAATTCTTCGTAAGAACTACATCACACGCATCAATGGCAACATCCGTGCCATGCCCGATAGAGAATCCGACATCAGCAGATGTAAGAGCCGGCGCATCATTAATTCCGTCACCAACCATCATAACCTTTCCGCCCTGCTTAAGCTCACTGACTTTATCTGCTTTTTCAGCCGGCAATACACCTGATATAACACTGTCTACCTTGCTCTGTGTACCGATTGCATTTGCAGTAATATCATTATCTCCTGTTAACATATAAACGTTGAGTCCAAGTTTCTTAAGCTCACTTATTGCATCCACGCTGTCTTCTCTTAAAGTATCTGAAACAGCAATAACACCGACAACCACGCTGTCAACAGTCACTACAACAGGAGTTTTCCCTTGATTAGATAACGATGAAATCTTATCAAGCACCTCACTATCAATGTCGTCTCCGATAAATTTAAGGCTTCCAACCTTCACATCACGGCCATCAATTATGCCCTTAACTCCATTGCCTGTCATAGTCTCAAAACCGCTCACTGCCTTAACATCACCGTCATAGCATTCAACAATCGCCTTGGCGATCGGATGCTCACTCATCGACTCAAGTGAGGCTGCTATACTTAGTACCTCCTCATCGCTCGCGCCGTTAAAAGTGGTTACATCTGTTACTTCCATCTCTCCCTTGGTAATCGTTCCGGTCTTATCAAGGCAAATACTACTCACACTTCCGGTAACCTCTAATGCCTCCGAAGTCTTAAAAAGAATACCGTTCTTAGCACCAACTCCGTTACCAACCATAATAGCAACCGGAGTTGCAAGACCAAGCGAACAAGGACAACTTATAACAAGTACAGCGATTCCTCTTTCAAGCGCCATATAATAATCTGCTCCAACCAAAAGCCAGATAACAGTTGTAAGAACTGCAATAATCATAACTATCGGAACAAACACCCCGGATACTTTATCAGCGACCTTGGCAATAGGAGCTTTACTAGCTGCTGCATCCGAAACCAGCTTGATAATCTTCTGAAGAGACGTGTCCTCTCCTACCTTAGTTGCCTCGCATCTGATAAATCCCGATTGATTGATTGTGCCGGTAGACACATAGTCTCCTATCGTCTTGTCAACAGGGATACTCTCACCTGTAAGCATTGCCTCATCAACAGCGCAGCTTCCCTCTATTATTACACCATCTACAGGAATTGCCTCACCGGGTCTAACAACAAAGCAATCTCCAACCTTGACGAACTTAGCGTCAATCGTCTTCTCCTCACCTCCTCTTAATACAACAGCAGTTGCCGGTGTAAGGTTGATAAGGCTTTTAAGCGCATCCTTAGTTCGTCCCTTAGACAAAGCCTCTAAGAACTTTCCAACTGTAATAAGAGTGAGAATCATAGCCGCAGCTTCGAAATAAAGTCCCATCATCGCATGACTTACAACATTTTCATCGCCATCTACATATCCTCTACTCATTACAAACAATTCATATACACTTAATGCAAACGAAGCCGTCGCGCCAAGTGAAACCAAAGTATCCATATTAGGCGCCCTATTAACAAGTCCTCTAAAACCACTGACAAAAAACTTCTGATTAATTATCATTATTATAATAGTAAAAAGCAACTCATAAAGCCCCATCGCCATGTGGTTGCCCTCCATAAAAGAAGGAAGCTTAAATCCAAAAAGCATATGTCCCATAGAGACATATAGTAATGGGATTATAAAAATGACAGAAAGAATAAGTCTGTTACGAATCACTTTTATCTCGTCGACCTGAACGTCGGATACTGTATCCTCTCCTTTTTTGGTTGCGCCAAACCCTGCTTTCTCAACTGCTTCTATAACATCTAATGATGAATACTCTCCCTCTACCGACATTGAGTTAGTAAGAAGACTTACGCTTACCTTCTCAACTCCTTCTACTTTAGAAACAACCTTTTCAACTCTCGACTGACACGCCGCACATGACATGCCACTTACATTATATTGCTCCATGATATCACCTCGCTAACAGCAGTATATAACAGCTTTTCATTTATTACAATCAATCTCAAAATAAATCTTGACAACGCCATATTAATTACATATAATAAAGTCGCAACAAATGTTAGATGTTACTAACTACTAATAATATCATTAAACATCTGATAACACAAGTGAACATCATTTAGAAAGAGTAAACATACGATAATGTAAGCGAACACTTTTTAACGAAGATGAACACATGGTAACTAATGTAAACATCATAGGAGTTAAAATGGAGAGTGGTACTATGCCTATAACATTTGCAGACACTAACACAGAATACGAAGTCAAAAGGGTTGGCGGCAACGCCAAAACCAAACAACATCTTGAAGATTTAGGTTTCCACACCGGCAGCATGATTACAGTTGTCAATAAGTCCGGCGAGGATATGATACTAAAGGTTAAGGACGCAAGAATTGCATTAAGCCGCGAGATGGCCGGCAAGATTATGGTTTGATTTTATAATCATATAATAATTATCAAGCTAAGGAGGTAGTGAATAATGACGCTTAAAGAAGCTAAGGTAGGCGACACAGTTAAGGTTGTCAAAATCAACGGTGTCGGACCTGTAAAGCGAAGAATTATGGACATGGGCATCACCAAAGGTGTCGAGATTTATGTCCGTAAGGTTGCACCACTCGGCGATCCTTTTGAGTTAAATGTCAGAGGATATGAATTATCAATCAGAAAAGCTGATGCCGAAATGATAATCGTTGAATAATAATAACTTGCAAATGAAAGGAGACTAATCATGGCAATAACTATTGCTTTAGCAGGTAATCCTAACAGTGGTAAAACCACTTTATTTAACGCTTTAACCGGCGCTAACCAATATGTTGGTAACTGGCCCGGCGTTACAGTAGAAAAGAAGGAAGGTAAGTTAAAGGGAGATAAAGAAGTAACTTTACAGGACCTTCCGGGTATTTATTCATTATCACCTTATTCACTCGAGGAAGTAGTTGCTCGTGAGTATCTGGTAAATGAAAAACCAGATGCAATTCTTAATATTATAGACGGAACCAATATTGAGCGTAACCTATATCTTACTTCTCAGTTATTAGAGCTCAATATCCCGGTTGTAGTTGCTGTCAATATGATGGACCTTGTCAAGAAGAACGGCGACACAATCAATATAAGCGAATTATCCAAGAAGCTTAACTGCCCTGTATTTGACGTAAGTGCACTTAAGAAAGTTGGTATAACAGAAGTTACCAAAGCTGCTATCGATGCAGCCAAATCTTCTGACAGTTCAGTTTCTTATATGAAGTTCTCAGACGAAGTTGAAAATGCATTATCCGAAATTGAAGGTGTTATAGCTACTAATGTTGACTCCAAACTTAACCGCTGGTATTCAATTAAGTTGTTTGAAAGAGACGAAAAAGTTGTAGAATCTGTTAAGCTTTCAGGCGGTTCAGCAAAGAGAGTCGAAGAGATAATATCCGCACTCGAGAAGGAGTTAGATGATGATTCAGAAAGTATCATCACCAACGAGAGATATAACGCAATCTCAGATATTACCAAAGGCACCGTTAAGAAGAAAGCTACCAAAGACCACATGACCACATCTGATAAGGTCGACAGAATTGTGACCAACCGAATCTTAGGTCTTCCAATATTTGCAGCTATAATATTTGTTATCTATGCTGTCGCAATGGGGCCATGGGCGATTTCAATCGGTTCAACAGCCACCGGCTTCACCAATGATGTTATATTTGGTGAATGGGTACCTGGGCTTTTTGACAAGATTTTATCAGCATGTAATGTTGCAGAAGGAAGCTGGTTATACGGACTTATCCAGGACGGTATCGTTGCAGGATTCGGAGCCGTTATCGGTTTCGTACCACAGATGCTTGTACTCTTCCTCTTCCTCTCTATCTTAGAGGATATCGGATACATGGCTCGTGTTGCTTTCGTTATGGATAGAATATTCAGACAGTTCGGACTTTCAGGTAAGTCATTTATCCCTGTACTTGTAGCTACGGGATGTGGTGTTCCGGGTATCATGGCTTCAAGAACTATTGAAAATGACAGAGACAGAAAGATGACCATAATGACTACAACATTTATCCCTTGTGGAGCTAAGCTTCCTATCATCGGACTTGTTGCAGGTGCTTTATTCAATCAGTCAGCATGGGTATCTACATCAGCATTTTTCATTGGAATTGCATCTATCATTCTTTCAGGTATAATACTTAAGAAGTTCAAAGCATTTGCAGGAGAACCTGCACCATTCGTTATGGAGCTTCCATCATATCACGTCCCTTCAATCGGCAACGTACTTAGCGCAACCTGGGAGAGAGGCTGGTCATTCATCAAGAGAGCAAGCTCAGTTATCGTTCTTGCTTCAATCATTATCTGGTTCTTCTCTTCTTTCGGAACCGTGAACGGCAAGTTCGGTATGGTTGACGATATGTTTGCAGACGAATCAATAGTTACGGAATCCGTGATAAATGATATAGCAGACAGGATGGATATCCCTGCAGAGGAAGTAGCTCCTATGGATTCATCATTACTTGCAAGTGTTGGTAATGTTATGTCTTACGCATTCAAGCCTCTCGGCTTCGGATCATGGAAGCCTGCGGTTGCAACAGTTACAGGCCTTGTTGCTAAGGAAGAGGTTATCGGAACATTCGGTGTTCTTTATAACTATGACGAAGAAGCCACCGGTGAAGAGTTAGGTGAAAATGGTGAGAGCATCTGGCCTAGAGTGGCAGATGATTTCACTCCAATAGCTGCATTTGCATTCATGGTATTCAACTTGTTATGTGCGCCTTGTTTCGCTGCTATCGGTGCGATTAAGCGTGAGATGAACAACGCCAAATGGACCTGGGCTGCAATCGGATATATGACTTTATGGGCATATGTACTTGCATTGATGATTTACCAGATCGGTGGTTTGTTTACAGGAACGTTAAGCTTCGGAGTTGGCACTGTATTTGGATTCATTTTACTTGCTCTACTGATCTTCTTCCTCTTCAGAAAAGGTTATGTTGCAGATGACGAAGTTCACAATCTTACAGATGTTGCATCTGATAAGTAATTAGTGTATATTAATATTGGTGGGGCTTAAGTCGCCCCACTTTATTAGATTAAGGTGGGATTATTATGGGATTCTTTATAGTTTTGTTAGCGGTATGCGTTTTGATTGCATTATGCATTAAAGATTTAATACCCCCTAAGAAACAAGAAGGAGGCTGTGATGGTGCTTCGTGCAGCGGATGTGCCGGATGCAATTCTTCAGATTCAGAGATTATTGTGACTGTTAAGAGACCGAAGGAGGATGATTGATCATGATAGAGACAACAGTATCAATTGAAGGTATGATGTGTAACATGTGCGAAACTCATGTCAATGAGACATTCAGAAAGAAGTTTAATATCAAGAAGGTTAGTGCCGACCACAAGAAGAAACAGGCAGTGATTATAAGCGAGAATGAACTTAGCGAAAGCGAAGTAAAGGACGCAGTTAAAGAGCTTGGATATGATTATCTTGGAATGACTTCTAAAGAACACGTCAAGAAAGGCTTGTTTAAAAGGTGAACCTATGGGAATACTCGACAGAATTAAGACTGTTTACGCAACCGAGATTGTAGCCGTAACTTATGACGGCAAGTCTGTAACTAATTTTGAACAGGGAGATGCGTTTTGGATATACGCAATCGATAAAGATAAGGTAGTCAGAATGCAGATATTGTCGTTATACTCAAGAGATACAAGCGCTGTCATTGAGCAGCTTAGACGTATCCGAGTTGATGTTATCATCTCCAAAAACTTCGGCCCTAAGGCCATGAACGAACTTAAGAATGCCGGCTACAAGTTGGTAACATTTGACGGAGGTGCCAAAGCTTCCGTTAAGGCTTATGCAACAGGCAAGATAAAAGCAATCGGGTAGGTTAAACCTACCCGATGTTTATTATATAATCTCAAGAAGTGTACTCTTAGGAACCGGTTTAGAGAAGAAGTAACCTTGAAGGTAATCAACTCCCAGTGACGTCAGCATATCTATATGCTCCTGCTTCTCAACGCCTTCAACCAACACCGCTGCCCCAAGATCGTGAATCATATTGATACTGTTCTTAAGGATTGTACGACCGTTAGCGTTCTTCTCGGCGCTCCACAATATACTCTTATCAATCTTAACAACATCGAAATCAAGTGCAAATATCGATTCCATGTTGGAATATCCGGTACCGTAATCATCCATAGAAAGCTTGAATCCGCTTGTCTTAAGATTCTTAGCTATCTCTGAAAGCACCTGATAATCATCGGCACCAACAGATTCCGTAATCTCAAAGTTAATCATAGCATGATCAACCTCGTACTTGTCTACGATTCTAACAGTATGCTCAAAGAATCCCGGACTTAAACACTGAACAACCGACAGGTTGACATTAATACAATCCATACCCTTACTCTTAGGGATACCACTCTTGATAAACTTACATACTTCATTTAACACAAAGTCATCAATCTCTTCTACAAGTCCCATCTGCTCAGCAACAGGAATAAACTCTTCAGGCGATATGAACCCAATTGAGTCATCTATCATCCTTACCAACGCTTCCGCTCCGTGAAGTGAAGGACCAACAAGATTATACGTCGGCTGATAATATACCTCGAACTTCTCTTCTCTTAAGTTGCGCTTAACTGCCCTTTCAACCTCAGCCCTTCTCATAATCCAAGCGATATCTATATCCTCCGGATTAGCATTAGCAGGAATAAGCTTGTCCGCAACAAACAAAACATCAGCGATAGTGTTTAATTCTCCGGGAAGAGATGTATCAATAATCGCCGCCTTAAGAATCAGCTCGACATTTAATATATCCCACTTATCCTTAAATCGATTACTAACCCTATCTACTATATCGTTAACTTCTTCATCCTCACGTCCGATAAATGTCATTACAAATGTATCAGAGTTGGGATGATACAGGTTATACCTAGGAACCAACGATATCAAATACTTAGAGATTGCGGTAGTCATAACATCGTTGTTAGCAGAACCGGTTAATCGCTCTACAACTTCAGAATTGGCAATCTTGATAAATAGCAGTCTCATATCATCATTAAGCGCTATAGAATTATGTACATCCATCTGTAGTGCCTTGCGATTATAGATGTTGGTATCGGAATCAAGTCTGTCGTCCTCACTCTCCACAGCAAGCATAATGCCCATAAGCGCTATCGACTCTGCAAACAACTCACTCTTGATATTGATATCAAACAACTGTATAAGAATACCTCCCAGCGACAGTATAAAGAAATACACTATCGCTACACTACGCCTTTTGGTTATGGCATTCCATGAGAATAGAAGTTCCGACAAGGATAGCACATAGTAAAGACCGGCAGCACCATAAATAAGCGCCTCTGCCCAGTTCCTGCTAAAATTAAAATAGGAATCATAATAGTATACACAGTGAAAAAAAGGATTAACTATAACGAATCCTTCCGTTATAAGAAGAGGAATTCCGGTAACGATATTGCGAAGCATACTCCTCTTCCTGATAACACCGGTAACACACAATACATAATAATAAAATATAGGGCACAGTGCAGTATGCAGAAAGAAGTATAAGAACTGGAAAATCTCAAGCAAAATATATGCTGACGAATTGTATGCCGCCTTCGGTTGAGTTAACGCTGCTCCCGTTGATGATATAGCATTCATAGTCAAGATGATTATCATCACAACAAAGAGCTTATTCTGCGGACGATCTGTCCTCTTCTGTAAAAATGTAAAAAGCAAAACAGTCATACATATAGTAATCGTGGCCGCATAAAATGCTATATGAAATTCATTAGATAGATTCATTACGCGTCCACCTCCGATAACTTATATTAACTGTTAACTTCCTAATATTCTACCACATTCCGCCTCAAATTGCACCTAATAATTTAAGGACGGGCTCTGTGGCATTTCACAAAACTCGTCCTTATATATGTGTCATTCTGAGCGAAGCGAAGAATCTTAGCAACTGTATTAATTCAAAGGTTTAACTTCCCCTTTATAATTATGGCAACCACTGTACATAACTGAAAAGTCATCAGCCTTCACCCTTACATTATACTCATCTCCATATCCAAGACCCGGTTGGTATATAAAAAGATTGTATACAGGAATCTCTTCATCATCCTCTTCTCCAAAATAAGACACCAATACAACATAGCTATCATCAATGTCAACACCGTATGATTTCTCGATTAATTTCTTAGCCACATCAACAGCTTTGCTCTCACCACTTCCCTCTTCTACCTTAGTTGACTCTAGCGCCACTCCACGTCCGGGCTCTACTCCTTCAGCCTCAAGATTCTGAATGTTGACATATCTCTTCTTCGCATCATGATCGATATATTGAAGCAATTGATCATCCGACATATCATCAGCAGGAAGATATACCATATTGTCTTCCTCTACATATGCGACTTCATCATCAGCTCTTTCATCATTTGTCTTATAATGCGCCATTTCTTTCTCAGGGAAAATGCCATCATCATAATACTTTCTCTCAAGAACAAGGCTCCTCTCAATTTCACTTTTACTTAATCCCCTTGAAAATCCTTCATCCAACGAAACAAAAGTATCCTTGTCAACCTCTGTTGTATACGCCGCTACTTCACTCTCACTCATGCCTTGTAGGCGTTGCTTAAACGTTATTACAGCAGCACTTACACTTACAGTTGTCAGGCTAAATGCCGCCACAAGAATAACAGCCATAAGCGCTGTAGAATAGCGGAACTTAATATCTCCTGCTCTGGCACCTTCCTTACATCCTTCCAAAATATCCTGCTTCATTTGATCACTTATCTCAATGTTGGATAATATCCTCTTGTCTATACTATTTCTCATATACTAATCCCTCCTCATATTCCTGTTTAAGTTTCTTTCTAGCCCTTTCTAATCTTTTCTTAGCTGCATGCGAAGAAATGCTTAGAATCCTGGCGGTCTCATCAATTGAATACCCTTCAATGTAATAGAGTATAACAACTGATTTTAGTTTGTAGTTTAGGTTCCATACTAATGATAATAAATCGCTTTCTTCCCCGCTTAATCCATTTGTAATAAGCGTTGTCTCATCGATATTATCAAGTGGTACCGTAGAATGTCTTTTATGAAATCTCAAGAATTCCCTGCATTTATTCTGTGAAACCTTGATAAGCCATGCTTTCTTGTGTTCTTCACTTTGAATTATCGGATTCTTAGTGTGGTATGCAAGAAAAGTCTCTTGTAAGACATCCTTGACATCATGTTCATCTTTTAGAATCACAAAACATATCTTATATAACATATCGCTGTATTTATTAATAACAGCCTCTAAGTCGCTACTTACATTAGCCATCACAAACCTCCTTTTTAGTTATATGAGTGATTCGAATTACCCTTTCACTATTAATATGCACAACTAACTAAAAAAGTGACATTATTCTTAAAATTTTTTAAATCTTCAATATTTAAATTAATTATAACACTATTGACAATCGATACAATATAAAAAAGGCTTCAGGAATCCCCGAAGCCTTCTATTAACATTATATCTGATAAAATCCCACCTTCTTATAAACCTTTCTCAAGGTCTTGTTGGCGATATAAGAAGCTCTCTCAGCGCCCTTCCTATAAACATCCTCTAAGTATGCCTTATCCTTAATAAGCCTCTCTGCTTCTTCTCTGATAGGCCTTAAGCTCTCGATTACAGCCTCAGCAACTGCAGGTTTAAATGCACCATAACCCTTGCCTGCAAATTCAGCCTCGATTTCTTCAAAGCTCTTACCTGTAACTGTAGAATAGATATTCATAAGGTTGGCTACACCCGGTTTCTCCTCAGGTGCAAATCTTACAGGATTCTCGGTATCAGAATCCGTAACAGCTTTCTTAAACTTACGATTAATGGTATCCGGATCATCCATAATGAATACACAACCTTCCGGTATAGACTTAGACATCTTGTCATTAGGTGTTGTGAGACCATAGATTCTTGCACCGGTCTTGGCAATCAATGGCTCAGGAATCTTAAAGACATCTCCGTAAATGCTGTTAAAACGCTGTGCAATATCTCTTGTAAGCTCAATATGCTGTTTCTGATCCTCACCAACCGGTACATAGTCCGCCTGATAAAGAAGAATATCAGCTGCCATAAGTGCAGGATAAGTGAAAAGCCCCGCATTTATGTTGTCCTTATGCTTGGCTGATTTGTCCTTGAACTGTGTCATTCTTGAAAGTTCGCCAAACATTGTGTAGCAATCAAGTACCCAGCCGAGCTGTGCATGTGCAGGAACGTGAGACTGTAAAAACAAAGTGTTCTTCTCAGGGTCAAGTCCACATGCAATATACTGTGCAAGCTGGTTAAGCGATCTCTTTCTGAGATCTGCCGGAACCTGCCTTACTGTAATGGTATGCATATCCGCCATAAAATAATAACACTCATAGTCATCAACTCTCTCTGCCCAGTTCTTGATAGCGCCAAGGTAATTACCAAGATGCAAATCTCCGCTAGGCTGAATGCCTGATAACATTCTCTTCTTGTTCTCTTCCATAGTAGTTATCTCCTAAATAGTAGTTTGTTATATGTTGCCCTTCGTATGAAGGGCAAAGATTCTTCGCTTCGCTCAGAATGACATTATTGTGATTGACATAAGTTATCAATCATGTGCTTTGGTTCTGATTTCTTCGCAAATCTTATCGATAAACTCAGTAAGAGGCATAGCTCCCTGCTCTTTCTCTTCACCACGTTTTCTTACAGAAACAGTGTTAGCATCTCTCTCCTTCTCACCCACAACAAGCATGTAAGGAATCTTCTCGTGTCTTGCCTCTCTAATCTTATATCCAAGCTTCTCAGCACGATAATCAACAGTGGCATGAACACCGTTCTTCTTAAGCTCATCATTAACCTTCTCAGCATAATCAAGGTACTTATCAGAAAGTGGAAGCACTCTAACCTGCTCAGGCATGAGCCATGTAGGAAGTGCTCCTGCATAGTGCTCGATAAGCCAAGCCAATGTACGCTCATAACATCCCATTGAAGTTCTGTGGATGATGTATGGGCGCTGCTTCTCGCCATTCTTGTCTATATAGTACATATCGTAACGCTCAGAAAGGAACATATCAAGCTGAATGGTAATCATCGTATCTTCCTTGCCATAAACGTTCTTAGCCTGGATGTCAAGCTTAGGTCCGTAAAACGCAGCCTCGCCCTCTTCTTCAGTGTACTCTAAACCGATATCATCAAGTATCTCTCTCATCGCATTCTGAACGTGATCCCAATCCTCTGCAGTTCCTAAGTATTTATCAGGATTAGCAGGATCCCACTTACTCATACGATATGTAACCTCATCCTCTAATCCCAATGTTGTAAGACAGTATTTAGCAAGCTTTACACAGTTCTTAAACTCGTCTGCAATCTGCTCAGGTGTACATATAAGATGGCCCTCTGAGATTGTAAACTGTCTTACTCTTGTAAGACCATGCATCTCTCCTGAATCCTCGTTTCTAAAGAGCGTAGATGTCTCACCCATACGATAAGGAAGATCTCTGTAACTGTGCTGTTTAGCTTTATATACAAAATACTGGAAAGGACAAGTCATAGGGCGAAGTGCCATAACTTCTCTTCCGTCATTGTCTGCGTAAACTTTCTCCTGAGCGTTCTTCATTGCAACGCTTGTGTCGTTGTATAATTTCTGATCTTCAATGGCATCCTCTGCACTCATAAGATCGTCATTTAATACAAACATTCCATCCTTATAGTGGAACCAGTGATCTGAGAGCTTGTAAAGATTAGATTTAGCCATAAGAGGAGTACGGGTTCTTACATATCCCCATTCATAATCCTCTAAATCCTCAATCCAACGCTGCAAAGTCTGAATAACTTTGGTTCCTTTTGGCATGAAGAGTGGAAGTCCCTGTCCGATTACATCTACAGTTGTGAAGAGCTCCATCTCACGACCTAATCTGTTATGATCTCTCTTCTTGATATTCTCTAAAAACTCAAGTCTCTCTTCTAAATCCGCCTTCTTAGGATATGCTGTTCCATAGATTCTCACCAGCATTTTGTTGTTCTCATTACCTCTCCAGTATGCACCTGAAGAAGATGTGAGTTTAAAATACTTAATCTCCTTGGTATTCATAACGTGAGGTCCCGCGCAAAGGTCGGTGAACTCTCCCTGTGAGTAAAATGAAAGTGTCTCACCCTCAGGAAGATCATTGATAAGCTCAATCTTATATGGCTCATCTTTCTCTGTCATAAGCTTCAATGCTTCTTCTCTCGAAAGCTCAAATCTCTCGATTGGATGAGCTTCCTTAACTATCTTCTTCATCTCCGCTTCAATCTTGTCAAGATCTTCTCTTGAAAGTGAAGGCATATCAAAGTCATAATAGAATCCCTGATCCACAGATGGACCGATTGTACATTTAGCGTCAGGATATAATCTCTTAACTGCCTGCGCTAAGATATGTGCGCAAGAGTGATTAAAGCATCTCTGACCGGCATCATCCTTAAATGTAAGAATATTCAGGGTGCAATCCTCAGATATAACTGTTCTCTGGTCAACAACCTCTCCGTTAACCTCTCCTGCAAGTGTCATTCTTCCTAATCCCTCGCTGATGTCAGAAGCAATATCTCTGACAGACATCGGGCTCTCGTACTCCTTAAAGGAGCCGTCCTTAAGTGTGATCTTCATAGTAACCATCCTCCTAAAATATAATATAAAAATCTTAGGGACGAAAAAAATCCCTGACGCTAAAACGCCAGGGACGATATAATCGCGGTTCCACCCTAATTCCTCAAATAAATGAGGCACCTTAAATAGTCATCTGTAACGGGATGTCCCGTCCTGCTTAATCACAGGCTGCTCTGAGTTGGTTAGTCTCGTCATAGCATTATAATATGTATAATATCAGGATTTCTCCTTAAACATTATCATTGTAAGAAAATGAAATCAAAATGTCAAGTAAATTATTGCCTCTCGACTTCATTTGACAAGATATCATAAATGTCCGGATACTCCTTACGGATGTTGATAAGCGAACCCTCAGCATTTAAAAAACAGTGCATTGAGGTTGCTATTACACACACCTCGCCGTCCTCGTTGGTCATCTCGTATTTGAGTTTAAGCTTTACTCCCTTGAATTCGGTAACATATACCTTGATAGAGATCACATCGTCAAATGTTGACGTCTTCTTGTAATTACACTCAATCGATGTAACCGGAGATATAATTCCTGACTCCTCAAGCTTCGCGTAACTTAAGTCTATGGAGTCAAGATATGCGACTCTTGCCTCCTCCATCCAGCGGATGTAGTTGGAGTGGTGGGTTATGCCCATCTTGTCGGTTTCGTAGTAGTGGACTTTATGTGTATAGATCATAGCGCTCTCCTTTACAGTGATTATCATGAACTTCATTCATGATAAAGATTCTTCGCTTCGCGAAGTCATGACAGGAATAGATGAGTCATTCTGAGGAGCTTTAGCTCCGAAGAATCTTTGACCTTCGTAAGAAGGTCAATAATCTTCATGTATTTTAGCATATGTCATGCTTACATTTCAAGAATAAGGAAAACCGGCGGATCAAACAACATATCCACCGGTTATATACAAATAAGGAGTTTACTAACTACAATGTTAATATACACTAACATCAGTTATATGTCAATAACATTTTTAAAAATTATATAAAAAATTGCAGTTAAACTAAAATCTTATTTAAGATCTCATCACTGTCTATCAACTCTTTAGCTTTCTCTCTGTATTTCTCCTCGTGAAGATATGTGTGTCTGTGAGGTTTGACAAGCGGAGCCATGTCGACAGCCTTCTTGTAGTCCTCCTTCTTCATTCCAAGCGTCTCTACATAATCAAAGAACCCTGTATCTGTAAATATCTTCTTGATTCTCTCCACTCTATGCTCCTGCACAAGCGCCATAAGATAAGTTGCAATACCAACCTGAACACCATGAAGCTCCGGTCTCTCCAAAAACGAGTCAAGTGCATGGGATATAAGGTGCTCACTTCCGCTTACAGGTGCCGATGAGCCGGCTATTTCATTGGCAATACCACTCATAGCAAGCGAATCAACAAGTTCCTTTAAAAAGAGCTCATCGGTAATAGACTCAAAAGGAGTTCTGACAAACGAATTAACAGCCTTTTTGGCAATCATAAGAGCGAAGTCATCAACAACAGTCGCACCGCACTGCTCCTCGTATACCCAGTCGTAAAGCGATGTTATCTTGGCTGTCAAATCACCAACTCCGGAGTGAATAAACTTAACAGGAGCAGTCTTTAAAACACCTGTATCCACGATAATTCCGTACGCCATCTTAGCAGGCACGCTGGTACGCTTGCCATTTACCAAAAGAGACGCAGAGGACGATGTAAAACCGTCACTGCTTGTTGAAGTCGGAACGCTGATAAACTGCATTTTCCTAAGGTATGATGCGTACTTGGCCGCATCAATAACCTTGCCGCCACCGATTCCGCATATTGCCTGCACTTCATTATCCACAGAAAATGCTAAATCAATAATGTCATCGATATCAACGCTGTCTAACTCCTTCATCTCATGAATCTTAATACCGGCCTCGTTAATCGAATTAACAACCCTATCTCCAAAAAGATCAATCAAGCCGTTACCGAAATATAATACAACATGTGAGATATCTTTGCTCTTAAGAATCTCACCCATATTGCCAAGCATTCCGTCTCCAACCTTGAGAACCGACGGAATCGCAATCTCATGCTCTGTAAACATATTACCCCTCCTATTTACTTGCATCGTATATCATATCAATAAGTGTGAAAATGTTATCGGTGTTAAAATAATCAGCAAGCGACTCCTTTACCCCATCTGCATTCTGAATAATCGTGTTGATAACAGGAATATCGATCGGTTTGTCACTAATCTCTGAGATAGACTTACTCAAATTTCTTAGTGCCAAAAGTTCAAAGAATCCTTTTTCATTTGAATAAAAATCAGAATCCCAAAAGAGTTCGTCCTTCTCACCTGCATATAATCCTAATGCAGTAGTAATATTGGTAAGCATCGAAGTGCCGGAACGTGGCGCTCCAAGAACTATTGCAGCAGTAACTTTATCACCCATAATAACCTCCTAAACATCTCCCGTACATGTATAACTTCCAAGTATCTTAAACTGCTCGGTCTCATTCATAAGCTGGAATATCAAAGCCTTGGTCTCCTGTTTTAAGAAATTAGCCTCAATCTCAACGAAGAATTCGTAATTCCACTCTGCCTTCTGATTAGGACTGGAATGAATCTCTGTCAGGTTGACACCGTAATCAGAAATCATCGAAAGAATACTTGCTAAAGCTCCGCTCTTATTATGACACACAAACATAATCTTCATTCTGTTATGTTTCTCGTCAACATACAAATCCTTAGAAAACATAACAACCTTACGCTTAACTCCGCCGCTCTCAATCAAATCGCAACGGTTAATATATAAGTCCCTGTTAACAAGAATAAAATGCAGCTCATCAGACGCCTTAACACTGACATCTTCAAGTATTCCTATACCAGCATCAACCTCGCCATTCTCTATAAGGTCAGCAACTTCGTCAAATGTATCAACCGTAACAACATCATCCTTAGACATCATATTGCAAATGTATAACTCAGACTTAACCATTGCTGCTTTCTTAATCTCAGAAACATTAGATATATATCTAATATCTAATCCACCTCTCAATTCGAGAGTTCTTCCGTATTGATACTTTCTACTGATCTCCATAATACGCTTGATTAAAGCTATGTATTCTTTCTTGATATTGTCGTCAACATCCCCGGTTAAATTATCGATAATCGCAATCTCTCTATCCGGTTTAAAAATCTCGTCGTTGGTCTCAGCTTTAACCTTGGCAACATTGTCAGCTAGCTCCATTCTCTCTTTAAATAAAGCCTTTATCTCCTTGTCAACTCTATCAATATTACTTCTTACTTCATCTAGTGTCATTGTAATTAACCTTTCGTATAAATATTAACTACCCAATGGGGACAGTCCCTTGTGAGTACTTAGCGATTAAGTACCCAATGGGGACTGTCCCCATTGGGTACTTATATGTTAATCCATCTTAAGAATCATCTCTAAGACTCTCTTAGCGCAAGTCTTAATCTCATCTTCGGTGATTGCACCTTTATCCAAAGCTTCCTTAACGCGCTCAGGATATCCGGTCATCATCTTGACATCATTTCCTGCTTTAATCTCTAAGTAATGCTCAGAATGATTCCACCAATCCGACGTAACAATACCGTTAAATCCCCACTCTCCTCTTAAGACGTCTGTAAGAAGATCGTGATTTTCAGATACCTTAATACCATTTATCTTATTATAACTACTCATAATTGTCCAAGGATCCGACTCCTTAACAACAATCTCAAATCCTCTAAGATAAATCTCTCTTAAAGCTCTCTCTGAGATAATAGAGTCGCTCTCTTTACGGTTAGTCTCCTTGTTATTGCAAGCAAAATGCTTAACTGATGCAGCGATATGCTGAGACTGAATACCTCTTACCATCGCAGCACCAATCTTACCTGCAAGATACGGATCCTCGGAATAATACTCAAAGTTTCTTCCGCAGAGCGGTGATCTGTGAATATTCATTGCAGGAGTCAACCATATCATGATATTCTGCTCTTTAACCTCTCTTGCACCGGCAACGCCCACTCTCTCGACAACATCTTCATTCCATGTAGACGCAAGCAAAGTAGCGCAAGGAAATGCGGTCGTGTAGACATGACAGTGAGGATCGATTCTAAGTCCCGCAGGACCGTCCGCCGTATTAATAGTCGGAACCCCATATCTTGAAATAGAACCCATTGATCCGGTATTGGTTATACCTGTACCTCTATGTCCACATGTCAAATGAATAAGCTCATCGATATTAAGCTGATCCATAAACTCTTCAAGACTTATATCGCCGCTAGCAACCTCTTCAAGTCCACGGTCGTTGTTAGGAACCCAAGGAACGTTCTGTCTGTTAGGCTCTGCCATAACATAAGGAATAGTTCCCTCGTACTCCTCGGTAACCATACGAGTTAGCACGTTAGTATCTTCAGGATATTCAGATACCTCTAACTCCTCGTAAGTTCCGTCAGCCTTCATCTTCTTAGTAAGCTTGCTAGGCTTACATCTCTCACTCAACTCTTCAACCACGACATCTTCACTTATGTCAAATGAAACAAGCTCGTAAGCATCCCTAACATCAGCTCCCAAATAAACCTTATATGTACCTGCTTCAAGAACGTACGAAGACTTGCTTATCACGCCGGTATCATCATACGAAGCCATCTCAGGAACAGAAATCCTTACCGTAACTCTCTGACTTTCGCCCGGTTTTAAAAGACGAGTCTTTGCGAATCCGCCAAGAACTCTCTTAGCCTTGGTAAGCTTATTAACAGGCGCCTCATAGTAAAGCTGCAATACATCCTTACCGTCGTAGTCGCCAACATTTGTCACATTAATCGTAACTAAAATATCTATGTTCTTCGCCTGCTCCGAGGTCAATGCAACATTCTCCACATCAACTATATCTCCAGGTTCGATATCAACAACTTCCCAATCAAAATCAGTATAATTAAGTCCAAATCCGAAAGGATAATTAACCTTGTCAGCCGCACCCGGAACAGTCTCAAAATATCTGTATCCAACAAAAATATCCTCTGTATATTCCGAATAATAAATACTCTTATGGAATTCATCTGTGGACGGATAATCAGTTATCTCCTTGGCAAATGTATCTGTCAAGCGTCCTGAAGGAGAGCAATCACCAACTAAGATATCCGCGATTGCAAGTCCACCTTCCATACCGGCCTGCCATGCCATAAGAACTGATGAAATATCGTCATTATCAGCAAACCATGCACTGTCTACCATTCCGCCAACATTCAACACAACAACAACATGTTCAAAGTTAGCACACACCTGATCAACCATAGCCTGCTCTTTGTCAGTAAGATAGAAATCTCCCCTGTCAAATATCTTATCACTCTGCTCTAAGAAGTTCTTAGAAAAAGGATAAAAATCAGGTGTTTTTTCAAGTTGCTCAAGAACCGAAGGCCCATCGACACCTTTGAGGCATCTATCCCAGTCTTCACCCGAATACCTTGAAATACTGATAATAGCGGTATCTGTATAATTCGCTGCCTTCTTAAGAAGCTCTTCGTCAACTTCAGGCTCAACAAGCATTCCAGGTGCTACACCTTTCTTGTATTCAGCATTTACATAATCTTTATAAAAGTCAACCAAAGGCTCGAATATTGTGACCTTGCCCTGCTGCTCTTTCTCCTTCAATCCGTCATAAAGGTTCTTGATATAGCTAACGGTAACATCTCCAGAGCCACCGCCGCCCTTAACATAATCGATTGTTCCTTTGCCGAAAAGTGCAACCTTAGTGCCGTTGTCAAGTGGAAGAACACCATCATCATTCTTAAGTAAGACCATGCCTTCAGTGGCAGCTTCTCTCGATAAAGCTATATGCTCCTTGCATCCGGTCACCCTGCTTCCGTTAACACCTAACCCGATAGGCGGCTGAAATAACGCTCTCATCCATCTCATGTTATATCCTCCTTTTATCATTCATTTAGTACCGAAAAACATAACTATATCTTACCATAGTTGCATTTTATGTGCAATAAAATTGAAGGCCTAACAAAGCTAAGTAATCAACGGGGACAGACCCTCCTGGTAAGTTAGCTGGCTAACTTACCAGGAGGGTCTGTCCCCATTGATTACTTAGCTTAAGAACATCTTGAAAAAGACCAAGAATTTATTTATAATAGTAGAATATTCATGAATTAAGAGAGGCGACACATATGGCTAATTTAACAGTTTCTCCTATTGGCGGAGCAGAAGCAGCCATCCAGGTTGCACAAAGCAAGACCAATGCCAACAAAGAAGTTGATTTCGACACCTACCTTAAGACCACCAAGAGTGACGAGATTGTAGATGGAGCCAAGAGTTCAACTTCGTTAAATGATATATTTGAAAGAGCTTCCAAGAAATATGGGGTTGATGTTGACTTACTTAAGGCACTCGGTTACGAAGAATCGCGTTTTCAGGCCAATGCTGTTTCGAGCGCAGGCGCAATCGGTATCATGCAGCTTATGCCATCAACAGCCAAGTCATTAGGCGTTAAGAACCCTTACGACCCTGAACAGAATATTATGGGTGGTGCCAAGCTTTTAGCAGCCCACTTAAAGAAATATAAAGGTAACATAACACTTGCTCTTGCAGCTTACGGTGCCGGAAGCAACGCTGTCGATAAATACGGAGGAGTCCCACCATATAAGGAGACACAGACAGCAATCAAGCGTGTCCTTAACTACTACTACAACGGACTCGGCGCTGACGAGAAGCTCGCCGACAAGATTAAGATTGATAGTAGTGGCAGTACGTACAAGAAGCCTGCTGTTGACAAGGATCCTCTTCTTACAGACGTTTCCGAGGATACAAGATCTGTGCTTACCAAAGAAGACATAAAGCGTATTAAGCGAGACAGAGAGATTGACAAGATGTTAGAGCATGTTGCGGACAGAGATATATACTTAACAAGCAACATGGAGACAGATATGATAAGCGGCAGTGTGTCAACTACTTTGGCAAATGAAAGCACAGCCACTGTTGAGAAGTCCAATTCCGGATACTCTTACGAGGATTATCTTGATTTTGTAGATGATTATGTTGATATCGTCTCTAAGATGAGCAATAAGTCATCATCAACTTCCAATACAGATATGTTAAGCTCTACGTTGGGTAGTCTTTACGGAACAGGTCAGACTCAGGATAATACGTCGATTCTTAACGTGTTGCAGAGTACGTTAGCGACTATGGTTAAGAATCAAAAGTAATGTATGTCACAATGGGGACACACCCCAAGTATATATCGTTAAACTGTTGCTTTATTTTCTACCATATAGAGACTCATGGGGAATGTCCCCGATTGTTCGCATGGCTAACGCTCAGAATGACATATCATTCAGAATAAACTTACTCACTAACACGAAGAAGGCAGTGGTCAATGACCACCGCCTTCTATAGTAGGGGAAAACGAATATGAGAAATTTCTATTACTTCTGTTTTTTGTACTTGTAGGTTGCCTTCTTAAGACCCGCTTTCTTAATCATCTTAACAACCTTGTTGTATACTTTCTTGCTCTTCGCATAAATCGTAACCTTAACTGACTTCTTGTTGGTACATCCCTTAAATGCAGTCTTGTTAACTGACTTAAGCTTGTTACCATAAATCTTGATAGTCTTAAGTTTCTTACATCCCTTGAATGCATTTGCATTAATCTTAGTAACCTTCTTACCGATTGTTACTGACTCAAGAGAAGTACATCCACTAAACGCATCCTTAGATACTACCTTACCTGTAATCTTAGCGCTTACAAGCTCTGGCTCAGCATCTGGAGCTGCATCGGTAACTTCCTCTAAAGTAATATCATCAATCAATACTTCATGCTTATCTGTAATAACTCTGTCGCCAATCTTACCCATTGAGAAATTGAATCTTGCAGCGCTGTCTGAAGAATCTTCCATTGTGAAGGTCTTCTCAAATGTCTTCCACTCTGTAGTAAGATCAATAGGATCGTATGTCTTAGAGTAGTTGGTCCAAGCGCCCTCATACTGAGTTAATCCGTAAGTAATCTGACGATCTATTGTAGATTTAGCCTTAAATGATACTTTGTAGGTCTTACCTTTCTCAAGACCTAAATTGTATTGGTTAAGCTGTACATGCCAATCTTCTGTACCTGTATTGTTAACAGTCATAACAAATGAACTGTCATTGTTAAGTACGTCAACTACATAAGAAGCTAAATCGTTAGTGTAGATGTATGGTTCCCAAGCAGCAAGTCCTGAGTTGAACGAACCATTCTTAACCATTGATGCCTCTGCAAGCATTACATTGTCAAGATAATAAGTACCATTCTTAGCAAATGTAAATGATACTTTTGAATCCTTACGCTCTAAATTCTTCTCAATCTTAAACTTGTTAACATATGTCTTGTTAACATTTGTAAGTTCAGGTGTAAACTCTGTTCCTGAAACATTTGCAACAATACCATCTGCTGCTGAACCGTCTTCCATACGAGCATCGAATCTGAAATCGTAATCGCCTGCTGCAAGCGGAGAAAGCTCATCCTGTGTGATAGTTACAGGCTTGTTATCCTTAACTACAACCTTAAGCTCTCTAACCTTGTTCTTGTTAGTTACGCTTACGCTTGAAGGATCTGAAACATTCCAGTTACCAAGTCTTGATTCACCCTGGTCAAATGTACCATTGTAGAGATAGTTACCATCTGCTGCAACGCTCTTTGATGTATCCTCAGGAATCAAGTCTCCTGACTTGTGAGTAAGCTTAACATTAGAGATTGTAACACCTGCTGTTGACTTCTGATTACCAAGGTTGAACTCTAACGAACCGTTAGGATCGGTAGCTTCTTCCATAGTAAATGTCTTGGTAAATGTCTTCTTCTCTTTAGTAATATCAAATGTAGTATCAGCCATGTATCTGGTCCAACCGTGATCAGGGCCTTCAACATCAACTACCATTGTTCTGTCTTCATCAGCTACTGCGTCAAATGTAAGTTCATATTCCCAACCTCTATACATTGGAACGCCCTGCTGTAAAAGCTGTACAGCGTGAGTAACTGAACCTTCAGCTGCCGGGGTAATCTTAATTGAGTTGTCAGCAACCTTGAAAGTAGAACCGTTAGCATCACTCTCAAGATGAAGTCCCCAGTTGGTCAATAAATCATCTGCATTAATACCGTTAATATCTTTAGCGAAATCAGCGTTAAGAATGTAGTTGCCGTTAGCATCTGCTTCTCTGAACTTGTTCTTAGCTGACTCAGGCTTCTTTATGTTAGTCTCAGCTGCCTCATAAACTGAAGCATCCTTCTGATATACACGAACGTAATCTACGTCAAATGACTGATTAGCCATATCGTTAACTACAGCCTGATCAGGATATCCAACCCAACTTCCACCTACTGCAAGGTTAAGAATTACGTAGAATTCCTGGTCAAATGGTGCAGGATAAGTAAGCTCGCTCTCTTTATTCTTACCTGTGAACCACTCGCTTGTAGTGTATACTTCTTCGTCATCAACAAACCATGTAAGTTTACCAGGCTCCCAATCGAGTCTGAATGTATGCCACTCATCTGCAAATGAACCGTCACCGCTTAATACTTTGGTTCCCTGCTGCTGATTGTGACCTGTGGTAGCATTGTATCCGTAGTGTGCGGTATGGTAAGACTTGTTAATCTCCTGACCCATAACCTCCATGATATCAATCTCACCACACTGTGGCCACTGACCATAGTTGGTCTCGTCTGTAGCCATGAGCCAGAATGCAGGAAGATAACCCTTACCTGTAGGGACCTTACATCTAGACTCGAAACGACCGTATCTGAAATCTTTCTTGTTCTGTGTGTTAATTCTACCTGAAGTGTAGTCATATTCTTTCTTAACATCTACACCGTCGCTTGTATCAGCTGAAAGATCAATTACAGAAACATCTGAAAGAGTAACATTAGCTTTAACACTTGTATCAGCCATATCCCCGATTGCACCGAAGTTAAGCTGTAATGCAATTGTTGATGACTCTTTCTTGTCGGCTGCAACAGCTGCCTTAAATGTCAACTCGTTCTCTTTGTCCTTAGCGATTGTAAGCTTGCTTCCGCCATACCAATCATATCCGTTATCAGGATCAAGGAAAGAAATCTCAACTGCTCTGTCAACATCAGATGTTGCCTTAGCTTTGAACTCGTACTCGTGGCCAGGCTGAAGTGTAAGTCCTGTCTGCTGAAGCTGTACATGCCAGTTCTCTGTACCAGGCTCCTCAATATTAACTAAAGCCTTACCGTCTTTAAAATCAAATGTTGCCTTACCGTCTCCGCCTGCGCTACCTGACCAGTTAGCCTCGGTAAAGTCATTGCTCTTTAATACCTCTTGAGCTGCAGGAGCAGATGAATCTGCGCCGGCTTTCTTAGTTGCGGTAGGAAGAATCTTAAGAACGCCATCGTTAACCTTGATGTTGTCGTTCATGTCCTTCTCGCTTACATATCTCTGAAGCTCTTCATTAACCCAACCCGGGTCATGCTGCTCTACATTCCAATCCTTAGTGTTCAATGCTGTTCCATCGAACTCATCATTCCAAGTTAACTTGTAACCCTCTGACTCATATTTGTTCTCAAATCCACTTGATGAGGTTGTAACCTCACCTGCCGCGTTACTTCTGGTAACAGGTGCCATCATACCGATAGCCAACGATGCTGAAAGCACATATGCACATGCCTTCTTAACAATCTTCATTTTCCCGAATGCCATAGTGTAAAACTCCTTTCAAAATAAATAATAAAAATGTAAAAAATCACGCGCTCACATATATATGTGTTGATATTTGAAATATAATATTTTTAAGTATAATATTATATCGTTTTTGTTTTATTTTTATCGTTTTTGTGATATGATAATTGAAGTTAGAAAAAGTGCGTAGATAACGCTCGTTTACTGGATTTGTCAGAGGTGAAAACATGGGTATAAATAAGGAATTATTTTATAAGGAATATATACAAAGAGAAGATGGTTTTATCAGGGCACCTTATAACCCTGAGATAGAATTTTATTCAACGATTAAAGCAGGAAATGTTAGCAAGGTCAGAGAACTTTGTAAAGATAAATTAGTAGATAAACCCGGACTCGGAAGATTATCAGAAGATCCTTTACAGAATCTAAAGTTTCATTTCGTGGTAACTACTGCACTTGTTGCAAGGTATTGTATTCAGGGCGGTATGGATATGTCTGAGGCTTACAGTTTAAGTGACATTTACATACAGAAAGCCGACAAAGCCAAGACTACTAAAGAGATATCTGAGCTTCATCCTGAGATGTGCATAGACTATACCAAGCGCATGCGTGCTTTAAGGAAGAATTCGGTATACTCGCTGCAGATTTCTAAATGTATCGACTACATATATGATCATTTGCATGAAAGGATAACCGTCAGTGATTTGGCTGATTATGTTAATCTCAATCCAAGCTATCTATCAAGGCTTTTCAAAAAGGAGACCGGCGCCTCCATAAGTGAATATATCAGAAGGCAGAAGATTGAAACCGCCAAGAATATGCTCTCTTATTCAGAGTACAGGCCGGCTGAGATCGCCTTGACTTTAGCATTTCCGTCGCAGAGTTATTTTACTGAGGTCTTTCACAAGTATACGGGCCTTACGCCTAAAGAATACAGGAAGCAGTATCTTAATATAACGCTCGATGATAATGAAATTGAAGAATAAGAATTCTCCCTCATTACATTCGGGAGAAAGATTCTTCGCTTCGCTCAGAATGACATACATGCTTAACCGTGTCATCCTGAGCGTCAGCGAAGGATCTTTGACCTTCGAAGAAGGTCAATATAATTTATGTTTTTATTGAATTAATGAACACTATAAAATATAATATTTGATGTATTTTAAATAAGATAATAAAGGAGAACAAAATGTCAGACATCAAGAGAATTGCGGTTCTTACAAGTGGTGGCGACGCCCAGGGTATGAACTCTGCAATAAGAGCAATTACATACAGCGCAATTAACGCAGGCGTATCCGTAACCGGAATATACAGAGGTTACGAAGGCCTTATCGATTGGGAGGTCAAGGAACTCACAATCGACAACGTTAGAAATATCAATAACAGAGGAGGTACAATCCTCTACTCGAGCAGAAGTGAGAGGTTTCTTGACAAGAAGAACAGAGAGATAGCTGCCAAGAATCTTAAAGATCACGATATCGATGCATTGGTCGTAATCGGTGGTGACGGCTCCTTAAGGGGAGCTATAGAATTTACCAAAGAAGACATAAAGACTATATGTATCCCCGGAACAATCGACAGAGATATGTGTTGTACAGAGTACACTTTAGGATTTGATACCGCTGCCAACGCAGCTATGGAGGCGATTGACAGAATCAGAGATTCTTCTGTCTCTCACGGAAGATGTACGGTTGTCGAAGTAATGGGAAGAAAGCGCGGATATATCGCTCTTTGGGCAGGAATGGCGACATCTGCCGATGCAATTATTCTCCCAGAGAAATGGGAAGGCGACTTTGACAATGTGGTTGAAGCCATCAACAGAAGACATGTTGGCGGCAAGAACAACTATCTTGTCGTGTTGGCGGAAGGCGTTACAGACGCTAATGGCCTTGCTAATTACATCCAAAAAGAGACAGGAATCGAGTCAAGAGTTTCCGTATTAGGTTACATCCAGCGTGGTGGAAGTCCTACCGCCAAGGATAGAATGTACGGGTCATTAATGGGTGCATATGCAGTTGAGATATTGGTAAATGAAGGAAGATATAATAGAATTGTTGCTATTAAGAATGATATTTTGACTGATTATGCTATTGAAGAAGCGTTAAGCATTAATAATAATGAGCTTGATTCGTTCCAGTATAAGCTTAGTCTTACTTTATCTGTGTAATGTGTTGCCCTTCTTCGAAGGGCAAAGATTCTTCGCTTCGCTCAGAATGACATATTTAGTTATGTCATCCTGAGGAACGAAGTGACGAAGAATCTTATCCCGCCTGAACAGCCATGTCAACCTGCTGAACAGAGGCTACGTTGCCATCCTCCATCAGAGCGACACCACTATTTCTAACCTTTCCTAAAGTCTCATTAACCTCATTCTTAATAGAAAAGTTCGTTGAAACATTAGTAAGACATATCGCACCGACACCGGCAACTCCGATTCCAACAAGTCTGTCATTACCGTCAGCGTCTTTGCTCCAGATTCTAAGTTTATCGAAGATTTCATCATTTTCATCAATCCATCCATTGCCGTCCATATCAAAGACTGCAAGTTCATCAAACCCATGCCCTGTCTTGGCCCCAAACAGTTCACTTCCGTCGTTGATTACCCCATCTCCGTTCTTGTCTAATGCCAGATAGCCACAAAACTCTCCTAAAACAGCAAGATTGTCAAGTTCTCCATCAGAATCAATGTCAAACGTAAATGTCTGATCCTTTAAAGAAACCGGTCCGCCTTTTAAATTAATGACAAGCGGATCCTTAAACACTTCACTTATAGACTCGTGTTCATACGTGTACTGTTCGCTAAAACTTCTGCTCATAAGCATATCGATATTAAAGTCAATACTTCTTCCGTCAGCTGTAGTAACTTTGCCGTCAGCTTTAAAAGAGGTACTCTCCTCCTCTGAGTAATTGTAGGTAAACGCTTCCGACTTAACAACATAAAAACTGCCGGATGTACTTCCGCTATGATTGAGATTTAAAAGATAGTTTAGGAACTCTCTTCGACGCGCTATCATTTGACTAAGAAGTTCGCGAATCGACATAACATAAACCGACTTGGCGTTCAAGACATTCTTCATAACCGCCTTGGTAGTCTCTGATTTAACATATGTTTCGACTTCACATTCTTCATAGGAAAATGAGTCTTTTAATTCGATGTCTGTGACATCTTTAGTAGATACCTTGTCATCAAACGTATATCTACCGTTTGCATCGTAAGATGCTAAGAGATGCGACTTTTCTTGGTCGCTTAGTGAATCAAATCCGCCATCCCTAGCCTCAGGCAATGTAGCGCTCATAATCTGCCCAAAGCTAGTCATAGCAGCTAGTCCACTGTAATTCTCTCTATAACTTCTTTCTGAAGCCATAGAAATAGTGCTTGACTGTATAACCATCGCTACACACCTCCATATGTAATTAAGATTTGATTGTTGTGAAATATTAATTCTTCGATTGCAAGAATATAATACGTCAATAAATATATCGGTATGTATGCGGATAATGTTTAGGTTATTTTAGTATATCATTATTCCTTAAAAAATTATTGACCTGATAAATAAAAAGGCGGATAATATCTATCCACCTTTTATATATTATCTTTACATGTTTGGCACGGATTTATTAGGCTTTTTTTTCCTGATTCTCTCACTTTTGGCTTCTTTAGCCCTTTTGCCGCCGTAGGATGATAAATCAACTTTTCTGCCCGGATGCTTTTTAACATCTCGCTTAAGATTAATCCTGTCTACGATGCTATTAACCGCATCCTTTACGCCGGGCGTATACCTTGACATCGCACCGATTCCGTCAAGAGCATTGCTGAATCTCTCCCTGCCGTCTTCATAGGTTCTAATTTTTTCCTTGCCTGTAATATAATTCTGAGATGCATTTAAAAGCGATGCATTCAAGTCGGCTACCTGTTTAACTGCAGCTTTTATATCATTTGGCTGATTAAAGTCATATATACACTTTAGCTTAGCCAGCTTTTCTATGATATCGTAAACAGCTTTATACTCGTCACTTCTGCCTTTCTTACTCATCATGTTTTTGTGAATCATGTTCATCTCGGTTATATAGTCTTTGATGCCGTCCTCTGGTACCTTAAAAGGGTCAGAATACAATTGAGCGTTGGCATTAATTATACCCGAAGGAGAAGAAAGTGCTCTCTTAAGGGCTTTTAAATCGCTCTTATATGCATTGAATTCATTGCTCTGCTTTATAGCGCCAAAAACCTTATGAATCTTTTTTAAATCAAATTTTACACCACTGTTTTTAAGCTGTAATGCAGCCAGAGCTTTGGCACAGTTGTCCTCCAATGCCTGCTTATTACCGTTTACAACATCACTTCCGGTATGAAGCATAATATACTGGTCATATCCAACGCCTTTCATCACTTTTTTGTTGAAATCATTGATGAGCTGCTTGGATGATATGACATCTAAGGCGTCACTCCTTAACTCGCCCTCTTCTTTAAGCCAATTCTCTATTCCTTTTGTCTTAGGCTCACCGGAAAATAAATTTAAACTATAGGCATATTTTTCCTTATCAGGCGCCGACAGCTTCGCATCTGATATAATCTTGTTGCTTTCTTTATCTATAATTGAATTGGTATAAGCGTCAATAAAGTCAAGCTTCATATAAAAAGATGCAGTAAATTCACTGATGTTTTCATGCTCTTTCAAAAATATATCAATAGCCTTGTCTTGCAATTTTACATCGTGCTCATTTATGAAATCGGTTATTTTCTTCTCATCAGTTATTCCTTTTGCTTTTAAGAAATCTCCTACCGTTATGTCTTCGTTAATATTGTTTTTTTCAAGAAGCGCTTCAATCTCAGGATTGAATTGACCGTCATCCCCGTTTTCTCTAATCTTGTCAATAATTGTCTTAAAAACCATTCCTACATTGCCGGAAAAGCCATAGTATAATCCGGGAGCACTGCTTCTAATTAACCAATCTGCTTTCTTCTGTCCGACCTTGCCCTCGGCTGAAAACTCCTGATCAACAGTCTTGCTCTCATTTACTATCTCTATAATCTTTTTGGTATTTATCCTGCCAAGCTCAGCAATAACTCTGCCTATAGTTTTGATGTCAGCATTTGCAATATAGTCTCTTACAAATAAATCAAGGATATTTCTGGATAAATTCTGTTCCAGCAAAGGAGCACCATAAATTATCTCCTGCATTGAAGTGAGCATATATACATCAATCACGACATTAAGCTTTTCTTCTACCGTTTTGGAAGCTCTGTATTTGCGGATAATATCCTCACGGATTCTGTCTGCATCTACATCTATATCCTCTTTACCCTCTTTGTAGCGCGAATCAACCATTCCGATTCTGCTCGAGGTTTCATAATAGATGGCATCACTGACTGATTTAGTGCTACTTGTCTCCTCTATCCAATCTTCAATGTCTTCAGTTTCATAGTTGCCTCTTTCAAGAGAAAAAGACTTAATATCACTGACGTTATCGTTTGAAAGCTTTTTATTCTTGTAGTAGCTGTTCTCACCTGCTGTTATGGATTTTTGTATCTTATTCTTGTCAACATCAGACAAATCCTGCAATTCATCAATCAGAGTGGTTATTGCCATGTTATCTATTGACAATCCCAGCTGGTCTACCATCCATTTGGACTTATCGTCTATATAAGGATCTGCCTGGTCGATTCCTTTATTGAGCTTAACCTCTGACTGATATTTCAAGTATGATTTATGGTCATTTTCTGCCTTCATATGACCCATAGTTAAAAAAATCATATCCAAAATGTCAGAATCTCCCGGTAGAATATACCTGTTACGAAAATCCGAAATTATCTCCTTGTATTCATTAAGCTCTTTTTGGGATATTTTTCTGCCATCCTTTTTTTGTGCAGCAAATCTTTCATTGACAGCTACAAGAAACTTTAGTCTGGAGCTTATATCGTGCAGACCGTTATACATTGCGCCTAACTTACCGCTCATGTTAATCACTTTATCAGTCTTAACTTCATTGTCATTTTCTAATCTCTCATCATAATCGATTTCCTTCATTAATTTATACCTCCGTATTATATGCACACTAATGCTGACTACTATTATAGCATAAAGCATAATACAAAAGCGTAACATTTTATGATGTGGTTAGTGAGTAATCAACGGGGCCAGGCCCCACTGGTAAATTAGCAACTAATTTACCAGTGGGGCCTGGCCCCGTTGATCACTTAGATTGAGTGAAATATTATTTAACTACAATTGTTACTTCAGCTGTACCAGTCTTACTGTTATACAAACCTGTTTCCTCAGCAGTAAATGACACTTTTACTTTATACTTGCCTTTTCGAATGCCTTTTTTCAATGTAAGATTACCCGATTTAGATATTGTTATAAACTTCTTACCGGATTTTACTATACCAGATTTAGCTTTAACGGATTGTCTTTTATATGTCACATTACCATTTTTACCTTTTATAGTTAAAAACTTAGAAGTTTTGAATACAACTGTTCCATTACTTTTTATTTTATTACGTGTTGCCGCTACACTCTTACCTTTAACAGTAATTGGATTATCAGCCTTTGTTACTGTTATATCGCAATAATCCGCTTCAACACCGTTAATATAAGCATATATCGTCGCTGTACCTACACCATTAACATTACACTCGGTACTAGCAGAGATTTGGCTTTCGCCAAGTTTTATCGATTTCGAATCAACAGAAACAATATCACTATTCGAAGATTTAAAAGTCACTTCACTACCGAGCGGATAAATGTAATCAATATACAAATCGAAAGAAACATCCTTTTTATATTTAAGTTCCTTTTTCCTACTTGGAAATTCTCCTCTTAAATCAACAAGTGTAGCCGTATATGTAAATGTTGTCGCTAATCCGTTAGGATTCTTAACGTCATCAGGAAGAACAACATTACCTGTAAACTTAGCCTCAGTATCTGTACGGCTAACTTCAGTCCATAATACCTTGACTGCCTCCGAACTTACAATTGCATCCTCCGAGCTGATTGTCACATCCTGTACAGTGCTAATCAACACTTCTTCCGGCAATTCACTTAAAATCCTCTCAGATTTATAATATTTAGCATACTTTCCTTCAAGCTCTATCGCTTCAAATGAAGCAAGCTTCTTGTAATTAAGCTTAGCTTTATAATAGAAGGTAGTCTTAATCTCGTCTAAGTTCGCTACATCATCTGGAAGGTTAACAGTTCCTTTATACCATCTTACGCAACCGTCTTCACTGGCGTCTGCACTTGCATCAAAACTTGCATTTGCACTAGCATTGGAACTTGCGTTAGCGCTTGCGTTGGAACTAACTTCTTTCCAGGTGATAGGAGCTTGTTTGGTGGTTTCTTCCTTACCCTTTAAAACGCGAAGAGTTGCATTTGCAGAAAGTGCAGCCTTAATTGCGTCAGAAGATGCGTCTTTGTCGTGGATACCAACAGCAGGGCCTGCGTCAAATGATACAAGCTTGTAACCTGTTATGGTCGCCGTATAAGTAAAATTCGTTGGAACATCGAAAAAATTCTTTACATCAGAAGGGAGATTAACATTTCCGGTATACTTCTCTTCTGCATCGGAACTACTTAAAAGAGTCCATGTGATTGTCGCAGAGCGATCAGTATTGTTAGTAAGCGTTATTGTTGTGCTTTCAGGTAATTTAGACTTAATGTCAGTACCTACGAGGAATGAACCTGAAAGCTGTGGCTCAGCAACTGATCTTAAAAGCTCATAGCTTGGCTCAGTGTATGTAGGCGGGGTGTATGGCGCAGGTTGATACTCTGTGCTACCAGAACCTGATGATCCACTTGAACTGCCGGCATATGCCGGTGGGAAAGGCTTAAAGATTCCATTGGAATCCTTAAAGTTAAAATCAAACCCAAATACACACTGTAAAACAATAAGTGCTGTTAAACTGATTGCGAAGAATTGTCTTCTTCTTTTTTTGATGATACTCTTGTTCATCGTTAACATCCTTTCTTATTTATGAAATATTATATAAAACAGGTGCCTGAAACCATCACGAACAGTGTGAAGCTTAGATGACCTTCCACTTGGCGGAGCGTATAATACTACAGGCGTCTGTTTAATAGCTAGATTATTCCTTGCGGCCTCTGCGATAAACTCCGTAGCAAATTCCATTCCGGGAGTGCGAAGTTCCATCTTGATAAGTGCCTCTCTTGTAAGTCCTCTTAATCCACAGTGAAAATCATTAACTTCAACATTATATCTCATTCTTCCCAAAAATGAAAGTATAGGAACACCAATTTTATGAGAAAATGACATTGCTCCCTCCTTTATACCTCCTAAGAACCTGTCTCCGATTACAACATCAGCCTCGTTATTGATTAGAGGTGTATAGATATCTGTTAAGTCACTGACATCATATGTCGTATCTGAGTCTGCAAGTATCAGTACTTTACCGCGGCTTTCTGACAAGCCCCTAATCAGCGCATTACCATAACCGGACTTCGGCTCCATTATAACATTCGCACCGGCTTTACGGGCAATTGATTCTGAGGCATCTGAACTTCCGTTATCTACCACTATCACTTCTCCGTTTATGTTATTTCTCTCAAAGTAGCTTTGGGCATCAAGCACACATTTTTCTATAGTTTCTTCTTCGTTTAGACATGGAAGAATGACAGACAGCTCAAGCTCTTCCGGATTTCTTGGGCGCATTCTTTGGCCACCTCCCATTAGTTGTTTCTATCAGAACAAGCATCAATGCCAATATCGTTCCCGCGAACGCTCTATGAGTAAAGAATAGATGTCTGAACGCATGACTATGCATGATTACGATTCTTGCAAATGGTATAAAAGAAAGAAAAATGTAGAGCACTATAAGCTCTTTATACGCATTCTTATCTTTATACACAAAGCAAAAGTATGAATAGAGTAAAAGAAAAACCACAAAGACAAATATCCCTATTGATTTAAGATTAAAAGGAAATACACACTGTAAATTACCTATCAACGCATAGTAGATAAGTTCCGGCATTGAATATTGAACCCCATCTGACACCTCGTTGCCAAGCCACTGTGCAACATGTCCCGTCACATAAGGAAGTACGTTAATCCTCAATACGACAGCAGATACTATCCATTTACTAACCCACATACCAACGTAACCTACAAGCCAAAGAATCGCATATTTAACAGTAAGTTTAGTATCATTTCTATCCCACGAACCAGATACACTACGTTTAGCAGCCATGGTAAGCAAAAGAGGAATAAGCAAAGCAAGTGTCTCTGTTGTTAAGAAATCAAGATATATAGCTACCATTCCGATAACCATAAATAAAACTCCAAGATTACCAAATCTACCACAAACAGTATTATGTACAGCCATTATAGAAGCAATTAGAGCCCATTCTATTACCCAGGTATACTCAAGACATAAAGGCACATACCATATTCCGACTGCCAGAAGTGAAAGTATAGTTGCTATAGCCTCGCTTCGCATAGCATTTGTCCATAGAATGTATATAAAAACAGCTATTGTAATAAACATCGCTATACAGTTAAAAATGTACATTCCTTGTATGTCTGTAAACAAATGAAACAACCGTACAAGCGTATTGCCACCATGCCAATAACGAAGATATTCTTGATTGCTTTCTGCTTTATCGACAATCTGTCTATAAAAGGCCTCATTAGTCTCCAAACCTTCCTCGCGATAAAACTTCGACCACAACACCGATGATAATGGTGCTTTATTGTTGTATCCGTATGCGATAGAAAGCCATATGACATCAGCATATGAATCGATCCGGCTCTCCGGCGCATCTTTAATCATAAAATGCGCGTTTTCTGACTTGAGCAACACACCGGCCGATTTCTCCATATTCTTTTGAATACTCTTTCTCGGAATTAAGGCACTGACAACTAAAGCGGTTAGCAATACTGTAACCGTAACAAGAAATATTATTAAATAACGCAATAAACTCTTAACTTTCATATAATTCCTCCGCTATGTATTCTACTTCTCATTTGAATTAAATGCAAGTAGAAACGCTAATTTACCAGTGGGGACAGGCCAATGTCATTAAGATAAGGAATTTCATAACTAAAAAAATGTCATCCTGAGCGGAGCGAAGGATCTTTGACCTTCTTTAGAAGGTCAATGCTTCTTCAAGCTTTAGTATTTATAAAGTTACGGTAACTATTATCCCTCATTTCATTCGGGATAAAGATTCTTCGCTTACGCTCAGAATGACATGTATTTGGTATGTATTAGTATGTTAAAAGCATAACTAAATGACATTGGGACAGGCCCCACTGGTTAATTAGCACATTAAAAGCAGGCGCAAATGAGCGCCTGCCATACATTTATGGAGATAGGTGTTAGATAATGTCAAAATAGAACTTATTTAAGATTCTTAACGGCCTCGAATCCCTGCTCTAAATCCCAGATAATATCATCGATATGCTCTGTACCGATTGAGAGTCTGATTGTAGCCTGGCTGATTCCAACTTCAGCAAGCTGCTCAGGGGTCATCTCAGCGTGAGTGGTGTCATATGGATGGATAACAAGGCTCTTAACATCGGCAACATTTGCCAAAAGAGAGAATATCTTTAATCCATCGATAAATGCGTATGCCTCTTCCTTACCACCTTTGATGTCAAATGTAAATATTGAACCACCACCGTTAGGGAAATACTTCTTATAGAGCTCATGCTGTGGATGGCTCTCGATAGATGGGTGAGAAACTGACTCTACAAGTGGATGATTCTTAAGGAAATCAACAACTTTAAGAGTATTCTCAACGTGTCTATCAAGACGAAGTGAAAGAGTCTCTAATCCCTGTAAGAGTATCCATGCATTAAGAGGAGAGATTGAAGAACCGGTATCTCTTAAAAGGATTGCTCTGATATATGTTATGTAAGCTGCTGCTCCTGCGGCACCTACAAATGATACTCCATGGTAACTTGGGTTAGGCTCGGTAAACTGAGGGAACTTGCCTGATGCTTCCCAGTCGAACTTACCTGCGTCTACGATAACTCCACCAAGTGTAGATCCGTGACCTCCGATGAACTTGGTAGCTGAATGTATTACAACATCTGCACCATGCTCGATCGGACGGATTAAATAAGGAGTTCCAAAAGTATTGTCAATCACAAGCGGAATCTTGTGCTTGTGAGCTATGTCTGCCAACGCGTCAATATCAGGAATATCAGAACCAGGGTTACCAAGTGTCTCAATGAACAATGCTTTGGTGTTGTCCTTGATTGCTGCTTCCACCTCTTGATGATTATGGATGTCCACAAATGTTGAATCAATGCCATAACCTTTAAGAGTCTGATCTAATAAGTTATAACTTCCACCGTAGATTGTCTTCTGTGCTACGATATGATCACCTGATTTAGCAAGAGCTATAAGCGAATATGTAACTGCTGCTGCACCGGCTGCAACTGCAAGACCTGCAACACCACCCTCTAAGGCTGCAACTCTGTCCTCTAAAACTCCCTGAGTAGAGTTGGTAAGTCTTCCGTAAATGTTACCTGCATCTCTTAAGTTAAATCTGTCTGCAGCATGCTGTGCATTGTGGAATACATAAGATGTTGTCTGATAAATAGGAACTGCTCTGGCATCCGTTGTTGGATCTGCCTGCTCCTGACCTACATGTAACTGTAATGTTTCAAATTTGTACTGATGTTCACTCATAATAATATCTCCTTTCGTTAATCACCTGAATAATTTCTAAGGTGTTATCTCTTTGTTGATATTACTATACAACAATCAAAACGGTTTGTATAATTCTTAAAAACAAGAATTGGTTATAGGTTTAACCTATAACCAATACAGGTCATTCTTCGTAAGTACGCAAAGGGGACAGTCCCTACTGAGAACTTAGCGTGCTAAGTTCTCAGTAGGGACTGTCCCCTTTGCGTACTTATCTATTACGTGAGGCTGCTTTCTCTTATCTTCTTTCTTATAGGTAGAATGCGGCTCGGCGAAACCGAGAGCTCGTCATATCCCATCGCAAGGAACTCTTTGGTAAGCTTTAAATCAGCTCCTAACTCTCCACATATTCCTGCCCACGCTCCATGTTTATGCGCGGCATCCACAATCATCTTAAGCATCTTAAGGATTGCAGGATGGTGAGGATTATAAAAATCATCCAAACTCTGATTCTGCCTGTCTAGTGCAAGCGTATACTGAGTAAGGTCATTGGTTCCGACACTGAAGAAATCAACTTCTTTAGCAAGATCATCAGCAATCATAACTGCTGCCGGAGTCTCAATCATCACTCCAAGCTCGATATCTTTATCATACGAGATACCGTCTTTATCAAGCTCCTTCTTTACGCTCTCAACTATCTCCTTAATCTTCTTGACTTCCTCTACAGAGATAATCATAGGAAACATAATTGATATCTTACCAAATGCGCTCGCTCTAAGTATTGCGCGCAGCTGCGTTATAAATATCTCAGGTCTTGAAAGACAGATTCTTATCGCCCTTAATCCCATGGCAGGATTCTCTTCCTTAGGCAACTTAAAGTAGTCAGCCTGCTTATCTGCACCTATATCAAGAGTTCTTATAATAACCTTCTTGCCAGCAAGCGTCTGTGCCACCTGCTTATATATCTGAAACTGCTCTTCTTCTGTCGGATAATCGTTAGATCCAAGGTAAATGAATTCGGACCTGAATAAACCAATTCCACCGGCATCATTCTGAAGAACCAATCCTAAATCCTTAATATCACCGATATTGGCATATAGGTTAATCTTATGACCATCTAAGGTGACATTCTCTTTGCCTTTAAGCGTATCTAAGAGATTCTTCTTCTTCTCTTCTTCAAGCAGAAGTTTTCTCTTGGCAACCAACACATCTTCGTCTGGATCGACATATATCTTACTCTCGTAACCATCCACGATGGCCATGTGTCCGTTCACTTCATCTGAAAGCGGAACAGGACAACTGATAACAGCAGGGATACCCATTGTTTTAGCAAGAATTGAAGTGTGTGAATTGGCTGATCCATGTACTGTGACAAATGATAAAATCTTGCTCTTATCCATCTGAACAGTCTCCGAAGGAGCAAGGTCGTCCGCAACCACAATAACAGGCTCATCTGACTTGATTCCACCCAAACTACCACCGCAGAGAGCGTTAATAATACGCTCAGTAATATCCTTAATATCAGCAGCTCTTCCTCTAAAATACTCTTCTTCCATCTCAGAGAACATCTTGGCAAAATTGTCTCCGGTCTGAGCTACCGCATACTCTGCGTTTACATTTTCAGTATCAATAATACCTTCTGCCGACTCGATAAAGTCTTCATCATCTACCATAAGCTGATGAGCCTCAAATATCTCCGCACCCGACTCACCAACTTCTATAACTGCTTTATCATAAAGCACCTTTAATTCCTCAATCGCCTTATCTCTCGCCTCTTTGTAGCGCGCCTTCTCAGCCTCGGTGTCCTCAACCTTAACACGCTTTACAGATTGCATTTCCTTCTTATATATGTATAAAGGTCCGATCGCAATTCCCTCAAAGACAGACTTGCCTTCATATATCATCATACCAAACCGCCTCCTTATCACTCTAATCCAGAAGCATCAATAGCAAGCTTAATGCATCCCATAATTCCTTGATCGTCGTTAAGCCCTGCAGGAACTATGTAATTATCTATATCGTCAAGCTCTTTAGTCGAAAGATACCCATTGAGATTCTCCAAAACCTTCTTCCTGACAAGCGGGAAAAGCTGCTCCTGATGCATAACTCCGCCTCCTAAGATAATCTTCTTAGGGCTTATTGTTAAAATGATATTGGTAAGCGCCTGTGCAATGTAAAAGCTTTCCATCTCCCAGACCATATCATTATCAACCAATTCCTTAGCAGACTTACCCCATCTTTCTTCGATTGCAGGTCCGCAAGCCAATCCTTCCAAGCAATTTTTATGAAAAGGACATCTTCCGACAAATGTATCCGCCTCGTGTCTGATAAGCTTCATATGACCAAGTTCAGGATGAAGCATACCATGAACTAGATTGCCGCCGGAAAGTATTCCGCCACCGACTCCGGTTCCTATCGTTATATATAACGCATCAGTTAATCCTTTGGCCGCTCCCCATGTAACTTCTCCTAAAAGGGATCCGTTGACATCCGTATCAAATCCCACAGGAACACCTAGGGCTTCTTTCATGACGCCAACAATGTCATACCCTATCCATGGAGTCTTCGGGGTCTTTAATATATGTCCAAATTCGTCAGATGCTCTATCGACATCAATCGGTCCAAAACAAGCAATTCCAAGGGCACTTATATTCTTATCCTTAAAGTATTCGATAATAGCAGGAATCGTATCTTCCGGCGTCTTAGTCGGGATAGAAACCTGATCTTTTATTCTGCCGTTCTCGTCGCCAATAGCGCATACCATCTTGGTACCGCCGGCTTCTAAAGCTCCATATACCATGCTGCACCTCCATTATATATGAGCCGGAGCTTTTCATAACGAAAAGCTCCGAAATAACCGTTATTAGAAATTAGCTTTCATAAAAGCTTCGATAGCAGCACATGCAGCATCCTCGTCGTCACCCTCAACAGTGATTGTAACTTCGTCGCCCTTAACGATTCCCATTCCCATGAGCTTCATTAAAGATGTAGCCTTAGCGCTCTTCTCACCTTTGATAAATGTAATCGTGCTCGTGAACTTCTTAGCCTCCTGAACGAGAAGTCCTGCCGGACGAGCGTGAATACCTACTTCATCTGTGATAACATACTTAAACTCTTTCATATGTGTGTACCTCCTATAATATAATATTTTATGTTCATCAAATCTTTACGTTACTATAATCATCTGAGTTGGTTAACAAGACAACTACTGTGTCAGGCTTACCTGCCTCTTTAATCTTAGCGATATCAAACTCCATAATCTTATCGCCTTTTTTCACCTGATCTCCCTCTGATACGAGAGCAGTAAAACCGTCACCGTTCATCTCAACAGTATCAATACCTACGTGAATCAAAAGTTCCATATCCTCTGCACCGGTAATCCCGATTGCGTGCTTGCTGTCTGCTACAGAACTAATCTCTCCATCCATAGGAGCATAGACAACACCCTCTTCAGGCTTAATTCCTACGCCTTTACCCAACACACCGGATGCAAATGTATCATCTTCAATCTTGGTGTATGGAATAATCTCGCCCTTAACAGGCTGCATAATCTCGCCTGCTGAACAGCTTATAACAACATTTGAAAGATAATCCTTGTCATCTGCCTCTACTTTATTGTCATCTGTCTCAGGCTCCTCTTCCTTCCATACGAAGAGTGTAAGTCCAAATGCAACTCCTCCTGAGATTAAGAGAAGAAGTGTATAGATACCTGCGTTGTTGATTGTAAGGTATCCAGGAATACCGGTAACACCGTAAGCTGTAGCACCGATCTTAGTGATTGCTCCGAAACATGCACCACAAGCCGCACCGATCATACCACATACAAACGGCTTCATAAAACGGAAGTTAACACCGAAGATTGCAGGCTCTGTAATACCGAGTGAAGCTGACATTGCAGATGGAATTGCAACTGTCTTAAGCTTAGCCTGGTGGCACTTAATACCTACTGCAAGACAGGCACCAAACTGTGCAAAGTTAGCTGCTGATGCGATTGGCATCCATGTGTTAAGTCCGGTTGATGAAAGCATTCCTGCCTCAATTACATTATACATGTGGTGAAGTCCCATTACAACTGTTGCAGGGTAAATAGCACCCATAAGCATTGCTCCCGGTGGAAACTGAACTAACCACTCTGCTCCCTTTAATACATAATTCTCTAATGTTGCAAATATTGGTCCGATAACAACAAATGTGAAAAGTCCTGTTGTAAATACTGTTGTGATTGGCACTACGAAAAGGTCAATCATTTCATTTACATGGTCGTGCAGCCATTTCTCAATCTTACTCATAAACCACACTGCTATCATGACGGGGATTACATGTCCCTGATATCCATGCCGAGATATTGATCCAAGAACATAATCTCCTATTTTAAAATTACCAAAGAGATTCCATGTCGGAATCTTGCCGTCGGTTACTCCGAAGAACCCGTTAATCGCTTCCTCACTACCAACATTCCATCCGTTAAGAAGGCCTGTGTGAACCATCATAAGACCGATAACGGCTGCAAGGAATATATTACCACCAAAAACTCTCGCTGCACTTACCGCAACAATTACAGGTAAGAATGCAAATGCTGTATTAGCTACCATATCTAAAAATGCATACCAGTCAGTTCCTGCAAATGATGGAATTGCTTTACCAAGCGCTTCAACGACACCCATCATCAAACCTGATGCAACGATAGCAGGAAGTATTGGAACGAACACATCTCCGACCGATTTGAGTGCTCTCTTCCATGCAGGTTGTTTAGCAGCAGCCGCTGCCTTAACATCATCCTTGGTCGCTGCTGTCATTCCCGTAACAGCCAAGAACTCGTCGTATACCTTGTTAACCGTTCCGGTACCGATGATGAGCTGAAGCTGTCCATTGCTTTCAAACATTCCCTTCACGCCGTCGACATTCTCTAACTTCTTCTTGTCGAGTTTAGAGTTGTCCTTAATTACTAATCTTAATCTTGTAGCACAGTGAGCTGCAGATGCGACGTTCTCCCTTCCTCCGATCAGAGAAACAATCTCCTCAGCACATTTTCTGTAGTTTAGTGCCATAAGTATGGCCTCCTTTCATTTGTAAAAAATTATTGGTTTCCTAAGTTTATAGCTTAGATTGTTTTGTTGTTTTGCAACTTAATCGAAATCGTTTTCATTGTGATTTCATAATAACACCCCGAAGGGCGTTTGTCAACAGATTTTTATTAAATTTTTCATCTTTTTTTATAAGTTTAATTCTGCAAATGCTTTCGCCAATCCATCGTCCTCAACACTGTCACATACAATGTCCGCGATCTCTTTTAAAGCATTGGCTCCATTTGCCATACAGACAGAGGTTCCAACGGTTTCGATCATCTCAAGATCGTTCATGCTGTCACCGAATCCTATAGTATCTTCTATAGGTAAATCAAAGTATTCAGCAACCTTCCTGATTCCACGTCCTTTGTCAAATGCTTTATTGACAAGCTCTCCGTTAATACAATTGTGCTCCTTGACCTCCTGTATTACGAAGTTAAAATCATCCGATAAAGCACTCCTCGCTTCATCCAGCTGGGATAAGTCATTACACATAACCACAACCTTATATATCGGGCTTCCGTTGTACTCACTCATTTTCCTAATCCCAAGATTCTCGGCTAAAGCTTTTCTCCAGCGCTCTATCTCAGAATTGCCCTCGGGACTGTTCTTTATAAACTCATCTATATTGTCATCGCCCCACGAACCATCCTTAGCTTCGATAGTACAAAATACACCGTTTCTGTGTAGGATTTCAAGAGCCTTATCTCTTGTATCATCAGGCATCGGACTGTCATATAATACTGTATCCCCAACCGTAATATATCCGCCACTGCTTCCTACAACACCGTCAAAACCATATACTAAAAGAGGCTTTAACATATCCAAGTTTCTGCCTGTACAAAGGAATACTTTATTGCCCTTCTCTTGAGTCTTCTTAATAGCATCAAGAGCACTTTTGGGCGGCGTATTCTCGCCCGCGACAGTCAGTGTTCCGTCTATATCTAAAAATATTAGTTTCATGACTATATTGATCTCCTTTCAATAATCTCGTATCCCATCTTAGTCTGGCTGACAGGATAATCTTCTGACCTGATCATCGAAGTGAGCAATTGCACTGCTGTTTTACCGCATTCCTCAAAATAAAGCCTTACGGTTGTAAGCTCCGGCGTAACTACCTTACCGGCTAAGCTATTACCGATAGCAGCAATTGAAATATCATCAGGAAGTTTAATACCCTTTTCCTTCATAGCCTGCATTGCTCCAATCGCCATAGTATCAGTAGCACAAAGCACTCCATCGATCTTCTTTCTACTCTTCAAAAGTTTATTCATGGCGTTATATCCATCGCTTATCTCGAATCCCTCCGAAATGACATAACTCAAATCATCCGGATTGCCGCCATCATTTGCAATGGCTTTTAAAACGCCCTTCTTACGCTCAATTCCAACCGCAGGGTCGCTCTCGGTCGCCCCAATATATGCAAGCTTCTTGCGCTTTTTAAACATCAACGTCGCAAGATCTTTCATAGCGTTGAAATCATCATAGTAAATGCTTGAAACACCTTTAAATGCCTGACCTGTAACAACAATCGGGATATCACAATGATCAATGGTATTCTTAAGATGCGGAGTCATGGATGTTCCCATCAAGATAATGCCTTCCATTCTATTGACCTGCATCGTCTTAATATAGTTGACTTCGCGCTCTGGATCTCCTTCAGTAATTCCAAGGATTAAAGTGTAATCATTGGCATGAAGCTCGTCCGCGATCCCATGCATCACCTGTGAAAGTGAATCCGAATGAATCTTTGGAACAATTACACCAATCTGCCCGCTCTTTCCGGTACGCATAGAGTGAGCAGTCTGATTAGGAGTGTAGCCGTATTTCTCAACTACTTTTCTGATTACCTCCTGCTTGTCCTTACCTAATGAGCCACCGTTAAAATACCTGCTAACGGCCGCTGATGAAACACCTGCTTCTTTTGCGATATCTTTAATAGTCATAGCATTTCTCCTCGTCGTATTATGAAAATGTTGTCAGCATCCACTTAAACTCATAGCCTTCTAAATTAACTCCACTCGCCTTGATAGCCTCGTCTGTGATGATATCTTTATAATCCTCTTCTTCATTTATCCAGGCAATCTCAGGATTGTCGCTGAAGTTAAATAGAGCAATAAGCTTCTGCCCTTTATAGTATCTTCCTATACCAAGAACATGGTCATTATATGTCTCAACAATCCAGGTATCTGCCTTGCTGTCAAAGACTCTGTTCTTAGAGCGAAGACTTGAAAGTTTACTAAGTCCGTTATAAATTGCCTCTTCTACACTTCCCTTTTGGGTGCGTTTCTTAGCCTTATCCCAGTCAAATGCACCTCTATGAAGATAACGACTGTCATCCGCTTTATCAGGAACATTATGATAATCATAATCGTTAAGCTGTCCCACTTCGTCGCCGCTATACAAAACCGGAATTCCGCTCTGCGTAAACAAAAAAGCGTGCAGCATAAGGTCAAGATTGATGGCTTTTTTAAGTTTCATTTTATCATTTTCAAATGTTGCCGCTTCCACTCCACAAAGTGAGGCGGTCGTTCCGCAAAGTCTCGCGTCCTTAAGCTTTGGATCGTCGTTGTAAAGCTCGCCTCTTCCCGCTCCGTCGAATACCTTACCGGTCAGATAATCATTTAAAAACTTCTTGTGGTCGGGTTCACTCACACCAAAATTCTTTAGATAATCATAATCAAGTCCCCAACCGATATCGTCGTGACACCTAAGATAATTAAGAAATACATACTCCTTAGGAAGTGCAAACACGGTGCCAAGCTGATGCTTCATAAGGCGCACATCCTTGGTTGCAACTGTATGCCAGGTGCTCGCCATGGTAGTAACATTATATAACATGTGGCATTCCGGCTTATCAACCGTACCAAAATAAGGAACTACCTTCGAAGGCTCCATAACTACCTCGCCTAAAAGCAACGTACCGGGACATACAATCTCACAGGCTATCCTCATAATACGCACAAGAGTGTGTACCTCAGGAAGATTTCTGCAAGTGGTGTGAAGTTCCTTCCAAATATAAGGAACCGCATCAAGCCTTATAATATCTACACCCTGATTGCACAGGAAAAGCATATTCTCCGTCATATCGTTGAATACTGTAGGATTGTGATAATTAAGATCCCACTGATATGGATAAAACGAAGTCATTACATGCTTACCTACTTCAGGGCAATAAGTAAAATTACCGGGTGCCGTCTGCGGGAAAACCTCAGGAACTGTCTCCTCGTATATATCAGGAATTGTCCTGTCATCGTAGAAAAAATATCTGTCCTGATATTCTTTGATGCCTTCCTTCGCTTTCTTGGCCCACTCATGCTCGCTGCTCGTGTGATTCATAACAAAATCAAGGCATACACTTATACCTCTCTCATGGCATGCATTTGTAAGTGCGGCAAGGTCTTTCATGGTTCCTAATCTCTCGTCAACCGTTCTAAAATCTTCTACCGCATATCCGCCATCACTCTTACCTTTTGGAGTCTTAAGCAAAGGCATCAAATGAAGATAGTTAACCTTGCATTCCTCAATATAATCAAGGTGCTTCTTAACACCTTTTAAGTTGCCGGCAAAACAGTTGGTATACATAAGCATTCCAAGCATCTCATTCCCGGAAAACCAGTCATCTACTACGCTCTTACCTTCATCCCAGTCCTTTAACTCCTTGCTTCTCACATGATACATTGAGTGTAACATGCTTAAAAAGTAAGCAAATGCATCCATATCGTTGTTATAAATCATTGCATAAAGCCACTTAAGCTCGTCATAGCGCTCTTTAAGCCGCTCTTTAAAATTATCGTCCCATTCTTTTTTTATCATTCTTACATCTCCTATCATAAAAATAGACACGTGCAACAATAATGTAAACGATTTCAATATCATTATAAAACTATATTTTCAATATTGCAACCCCTAAAATAAAAATAAGTACCCAAAGGGGACAGTCCCCTTTGGGTACTTAGCATAATAACTACCCAGTGGGGACTGTCCCCTTTGGGTACTTAGCGTTTTATGTCAACCGTATTTTTTCATTTCCTTGATGAATTTCTTGGCGATGTCACTTAACTTAATATCGGATCTTTTGATGTAGCCTATCCTCATCTTCTCATCTGATTGAAGAGGAATCGCTGTATATCCCTCTCCGTTAAGTTCCTCGCAAATAACACCAGAACAAAGCGTAAATCCATTAAGAAGCGTCATCATGTTAAGCGCCGTAGCCCTATCATTGACATGGATAATCTTCTTATAAGGATAGGTACTAAGAACCTCTTCCGCATAATAGAATGAATTCTTCGCGCCCTGGTCAAACGACAGACAAGGATACTCTTCAAGTTCCTTAAAAGATATGCTCTCCTTACCGGCCAAAGGATGATCATTAGCCGTATAAACGTAAGTATCACAAGTAAAAAGCTCTGTAAATACAAGGTTATTCTCCTTAAGATCCTTGGTTATAACCTTCTCGTTAAAGTCATCAAGATAGAGAATTCCAAGCTCGCTACGCATATTCTTGACATCCTCAATAACCTCATGAGTTCTGGTCTCATATATCGCGCAATCATACTCTTCTATTCCGACCTTTCTTAAGGTCTTAGAAAATGCTTCTACGGCAAATGTATAATGCTGCGAAGAAACATAGAACTTCTTATCGTTCTCCGGCTTCTCATGATAATGGTTCTCCATCAACTGATACTGCTCTAATATCTGCCTTAAGTATCCAATAAGCTCTCTTCCGTCAACAGTAAGCTCAATACCTCTGTTACTCCTTGAAAAGATTGTTATATTAAGCTCTTTCTCAAGCTCTTTTATGCTTCCCGAAAGACTGGGTTGCGAGATAAACAAAGCCTTAGCCGCCTCATTCATCGAGCCTCGCTCCGCAATCTCGATAACATACTTCATCTGCTGTATTGTCATTTAATTTCCTCCAAAAATAAAATCGCTAGTCAATTCTAGCATATATGCTGTACTATGACAATGTTTTTAAAAGCCCGTTTCTTACGAATCCATCACCGTACTCCTTCTTGACTCTGACTGCATATCTTGAGTCATCATTTGCAAATTTATCTACCTGATACTTTATGATATCATAGACTTCAAATCCTAAATCTTTAAAGAAATCATCCATCTCATCTAACACTCTTAATACTGCAGTCCTCAGCGAAACTACATATCCGTCGCTAATCATAATCTTAGTCACATCAGGGTCGTAATGTGCAGCATTCTTAAAATTAATACATGCCTTAATCTGTCTGTCCTTGGTCATACCTTCAGACTTAACGCACGCATCATAAACGAGCAAAAGTTTTATGAATTCTAAATCTCTTAAGTCAACTCCTGCAAATGCAAATGGGTTGACATCTATATTCCTAAGCTCGATATGATTAACACCCATCCGGTCTAGATTCTCTAAATTGTTCTCTCCTCTCGGCTTAAGCCGTACAGGATAATAGACTTCAGTCTGACTGCTTATAAGACCTTCTTTTATAAAGCCTCTGATACTGTCACTGTATCCTTTTATTGAGTCATAATCAAATACCGGCACAAAATGATTCCAATATCCTAACTCGCTGCATCTTACGGACGCCATACCAATAAAGTCCGTTCCGTCAAGCACTCCCTTAGTCAGAAAAGAAGAGTCAAGCAAAGGTGACGAAGCCAAAAGTGCCGTAATAAGCCAGCCGTTATTAACATAATTAGAAGCAAGATTCAAGTAAATCTTGTCCTTATACTCTCTGAAATCATCTTCACCCGACAGCTTAAAGTCTTCCAAAAGCAAGCTTTCCGCAAATGAATAATTGACATGTATTCCGCTAAATGTCATCTTGTATTTGCCGTACATTTTAGAAAGATAATTCCTGTAAACCGTCTTATCACTCAGCACTCCCTTAAACTGAGCCACGGGAATATCATCTTCATTTCTTATATAAGGCGGGTTAGAATAATTCCACAGATACTCACCGTTCTCTTTGATTGTATCTCTTACCCTCTTCTCAATAGACTCTAATTCATCTATCGCATCTTTGGCACTGCTTGACACCCCTGTGTTAATCTCCAACTGATTTTCACAAAAATCCCTCACTATGTTTTTATCGTCAGGAAAAGGATGTATAGTCTTGGCAAATGTTCCGTCCTTTATGATTCTAAGGGCTTCCTTCTCTATTCCGAACTCACCGTCAAGGAGGTGCTTCCTGACATTTTCATTTTCAAAATTAAACATAGGCATCCCTCTTTCACAGCTCAGCGTATGAGTGAATAATGTCTATAATATCTGCCCCTGACAACAAGCTGTCTCTCATATGTCTTGCCGGAGAATCAAATGTCTCCGCACGATTATAGAGAGGTTCAAGAAGTCGCTCCTCACCATATCCTCTCTCAACCAGACCTTCTTTAGATAATTCGATAATGTCAATTATAAGTCCGGTAAGCTCCTTCTTGTCTATAAAATCAGGCATGGAATCCCTGTTAAAAGATCTTCTTAACTCATTTGCAGAGAATCCGTGTTTATAAAGAACAGTATCCTTATCAAAGATTTCCTCTAACTCACCTAACTTATTAGCAAGTCCTAGCTGGAATGCCGCTCCTGCAAATGAATACTTCAGTGGCTGAGTGCATAGACTTCTGTATTCAATAGTTCCTCGTTTGGTAAGATCAAGAAACTTATATGTTCTCAAATAGTCTAAATCACTCTTTTGAGGAGTTATAGTAACCGAACTGTAATCTTCCCCATCAAAATATTCTGCGTCTATCGTCTCCCTATCAAAATACTCCGCAATCGGAATCGGATAAAAGAAAGGATACATCCCTTCTCTCTCGGTACAGAATATACTTGTATAGGAAATGTAATCGATAAACTCATCTATGCTTCTCGGTGGAATCTCGAAAATGCCGACATTTCTCGGGTTAATTCCATGGGTAGAATACTCCCAGAGTATATCCCTTGTAAGAAGGTAGTCAGGCTCATCTTTAAGCATCAACGAATTGGCGAAAAGCAGGGACTTTATAGGTTCAAGATCAGAGAATACTCTAACAGTATCTACGAGTTCATCCTTCTTGACATCAAGCTGAATCTGGGATGAACTTGCATAGGTTCCAAATCCCGGATAGGAATGGAATCCGCCTTCCTTCTTCCACTCCTCAGCCTTTCTTAGATATCCCTCTAACATTTTATAGCGACCGTTAGGGATATATGACTTCTTGCATTTGTCATAAAACGGCTGTATTCCAAGACCTGTGATTATATGATTACTCTTGCCTAAAACATGATTTAAATGCGCGATATATTTCTTAAATCTCGCTTCGACATCAAGCAGATTTAATTCCTTACCAAATGACAATTCAAGATTATTGTATGAACAGTCAAATGAAATAATATCATTTGAATCCTTATCTATAGCACTGTGACAGAATCCGTCATCGTCAAATGTTTCAGGCGTAAAGCCAAAATAATCAAGTGCACTTTTAAATGCTTCTTTTGCCACATTGTGGCTGGTTGCTTCCTTCTTGAGATTGACAATAGGGAGCTCTATCTCTATTCCAACGTAACTCTCCTTCTTCTTCTCAGTAGGCTTAATATATTTATCGTAAAGAGCGGATCTTATCTCGTCATTCATGACAAAGGACCTCCTTATAGACCTGCATATGCTAGGTATAGTGCCCTGATGCTCATCTCATCAGGGATATATTCGTTGTCATGGCTTTCGCCAATCATTACCCTCTTACCATCCTTATAGGCTGCAAGCATAGTAAACGGGTGAAGTTTCCACATGCCTTTACTAAGTGGATTGGTAGAGAAAGTAATCCCCTCGTCGTCCTCCCTCATAAACAAAGTATTCCTACAATTAGAGTGAACATACATCTGCTCACCGTCATATATAATAAGGTTAAGCTTGTTGTTGGGACTTAACTCTTTTATTACGTTATTTATAACCTGAAATCTCTCCTCCTGATTAAGAGGAGCTTCCTTCTTATCGGTTTCATCGTTAATCTGCTTTAAAATGTATAAAAACAGTCTCTCACTGTCTGTCGAACCCCTCTGGCAGTAGAGAAACGGGCTTAACACATCTCCGTCAAAAATTGTTCCGTTATGAATAAGAGTCCACATGCGTCCTGTGGAATCGAATCCCCAAAACGGATGACTGTTCTCGTACTCATCGTATCCTATGGTAGCGAGCCTAATATGTGCAAGCATTACAGAGGATTCTACACCGTTATCTATTATGCCTTTTACTCTCTTGCTCTTAAACGCAGCAATTGGCTCTTTTTCGATGTCTAACTCCTCATCATCGAATTTCGCTATGCCCCATCCGTCAGGCTGGTTCTTAGAGTGAGAAAAGAACTCTTCTAAGTCTCCTGTTAGCTTCTTCTTTTTGGTTCCTATGTATCCGAATAGTTCGCACATGTTCTCTCACTCCTTTCTATAAATGTGTTGACCTTCTTACGAAGGTCAAAGATCCTTCGTCACTTCGTTCCTCAGGATGACACGTCATTCTAAGCGTAGCGAAGAATCTTATTAAGATCCTTCGTCGCTATGCTCCTCAGGATGATATGGTCATTCCTGTCATTCTGAGCGTAGCGAAGAATCTTTTCAATAACCACTCGTATACTCTACTATATTAGTAGGATTTTGTAAATACCTAAAAAATTAGAGTTAGTTATAAGAAAATCTTATAACCAACCCCGATCATTCTAAAACAAATCCTTGCTGTAATACCTCTCACCGCTATCCGGCAAAACTACAACAATATTAACGGTTTTATCATTTATATGTTTATCATTTTCTTTAAGTGTATCAATAAGTTTAAGGCTCGCTGAAAGCGCAGCACCTGATGAACTACCGCCAATTATACCTTCGCTTCTGGCTAAGATTCTTGATGTTTCAAACGCCTCATCATCAGACACCTTAAACACTTTATCTATAAGACTCACATCCATAGTCGCAGCTATGAAATCATTGCCAATACCTTCAATATCGTAATCCGCGTGCTCTCCGCCACCGATTATTGAACCGTACGGATCCGCCAAAACTCCCTTGATATTGCTATCCTGCTCTTTAAGATACTTTAAAGAACCGCTAAATGTTCCACCACTTCCGGCACCTGCAACAAAGTAGTCGATCTTGCCTTCAAGCTGCTCATATATCTCAGGACCCGTGGTCTCATAATGCGCTTTAGGATTGCTTAGTGTTTCAAACTGATTGATTGAAACAGCATCCGGGATGGCCTTTAAAAGTTCCTCAGACTTCTTGGTCGCACCAAGCATTCCCTCCTCTCTCGGAGTGTTAACTATCTCAGCTCCAAGCGCTCTCATGATAGCCTGCTTCTCCTTAGAGAACTTGTCAGGCACCACAAGGATAAGCCTATATCCTTTATTAAGAGCCGCAAGTGCGGTTCCGATACCGGTATTACCTGCGGTCCCCTCAATAATAGTTCCACCCGGCTTTAAAGTTCCGTTTTTAATAATCTCATCAAGCATGTAGATTCCGATTCTGTCCTTCACACTTCCAAGCGGATTAAACATCTCAAGCTTAGCGTAAAGATTAATATTCTTAGGAACTCCAAGATGGTTAAGCTTTAAAATTGGGGTCTTGCCGACCATCTCAGATATATCGTTATAAACTTTCATTATAATCACCTCTTTGCAAATGCAATTGCACTGTCAATATCTTCAATAATATCGTTAACATTTTCAATACCTACAGACAATCTGATAAGTCCTTCGGTAATTCCGACCTCATCTCTGATTTCCTTTGGTATTGCCGCATGTGTCATTGATGCAGGGTGACAGACAAGTGACTCAACGCCGCCAAGGCTCTCAGCAAGCGTAACAAGCTTAAGTCCCTTAAAGAACTTCTTAACATCATATTCATCGCCAAGTTCAAATGAAATCATTGCGCCCGGTCCATCGGTCTGCTTCTTGTTAACCTCGTATCCCGGAGAACTTAAAAGTCCCGGATAGTATACCTTGGTTACTGCGCTGTGGCTCTCTAAATGTTTGGCAACCTTTAAAGCATTCTCAACGTGTCTATCCATTCTGACACCAAGAGTCTTGATTCCTCTAATCATAAGGAATGAGTCAAATGGTCCAAGGACGCCACCGATTGCATTCTGAAGATAATAAAGTCTGTCAGCGGTCTCTTTGTCATTTACAATAATGAAACCTGAAACAACATCACTGTGACCTCCAAGATATTTAGTTCCACTGTGTACAACGATGTCCGCACCAAGATTTAAAGGACGCTGCAAGTAAGGTGTAAGGAAAGTGTTGTCAACAATAACCTTCTTGCCCTTCTCATGAGCAACATCTGAAACAGCTTTAATATCAGTGATTGTAAGAAGCGGGTTGGCCGGTGTCTCAATGTAAACTGCCTTAACCTCATCAGTTAGAGCCGCCTTAACCGCCTCAATATCTGAGGTGTTCACGATCTCATATGTGATATTAAAATTCTTAAAAACATTATCTAGAATTCTAAATGTACCGCCGTAAATGTTGTCTGATACAACAAGCTTATCACCCGATTCAAAAAGCGAAAGAACAGTTGATATGGCAGCAAGTCCCGATGCAAATGCAAGACCGTATTTACCATTTTCTAAATCTGCTATAAGCTTCTCTAACGCAGCTCTTGTCGGATTGCCGGTTCTTGAATACTCCCATCCTCTGTCTTCTCCTAAGCCATCCTGCTTATAGGTTGAAGTCTGATAAATTGGAACATTAACCGCACCTGTTGTCTCGTCTCCGTCTATACCGCCATGAATCAATAATGAATTTATATTTAATGCCATGCTAATCAACTCCTTGCTAATTTAAGAATATCTACAAATCTCTTTACATCTAAAGGAATGTAATGTCCTACTGGTGACGTATTGTCTTTAGTGGCACGATTGGCCATGATTTCAAAGTGCTCATCTGAGATTTGAAGTTCATCTAATGTTGTCTTAAGACCTAAATCATTTTTAAAGAAATCCTTTAATCTGTCTGATAATATAAGAGCCATCTCTGTTTCAGTGTAGTCATGATAATCTACGTTGAATACGCGATTGGCAAGCTGCGCTAACTTCGCAGGTTTTTCATTTGCCATATATTTGGTCCATGCAACAAATACAACTGCCATACCTTCGCCATGAGTTATGTTATACTGAGCGCTTAACTCGTGCTCAATTCTATGTGAACCCCAATCGCCGACACGTCCTGTATCAAGCAGGTTATTATGTGCAATTGTTGCGGTCCACTGAACCTCTGCTCTGGCATTTATATCATCAGGATTATTGACAACTCTCTTACCATTTAAAAGGATGCTCTTAATCGCTCCTTCTATAAGGTAGTCAGTAATGTCGACATGATCAACATCCGTAAAATATCTCTCAAGCAAATGTGCTAGGATATCCGCAACACCAACTGCTGTCTGATATGCCGGAAGTGAAAGAGTGTAAGCAGGATCCATAATTGCAAATTTAGGAATAATAAGCTCGTCCTCGTAACCTAACTTATTAAGACCGTTGGAAATGATTGCTGCATTTGATGTCTCGGAACCGCTTGAAGGAAGTGTCGAGATAACTCCGATATTAACAGCATCTTCGGCAACTACACCATTTGCAAAGAAATCCCATACATCTCCGTCATACTTGATTCCAAGCGCAACTGCCTTAGCGGTATCAATCGAACTTCCTCCACCAACAGCCAACACAAGGTCTACGCTATTCTTCTTACCTTCATCTACAAGCTCCCTAACAAGCTCAACTTTAGGGTTCGGAACTACATTGCCGTTCTCTATGAAATTGATGCCAAGCTTGTCTACTGCATCTTTAACCGCCTTATATATACCCAAATCTTTGATAAACTCTCCACTGTAAACTAAAAGTAAAGACTTGGTATTCAACTTAATTAAGAACTCCTCTAACTTGCCGATTGCATTTTCACCAAATGAAATCTTAGCCGGATTATAATACACGAAACTGTTCATAATACCCTCCTTTTCTCTATTCCTATTTTGTCGCTAGGTTTAGTATGTATTCTTTTTATACCCAATAATATACTCCCGATTATATCAGTTGTCTAATCGGTAAAAGTTATTGCAGGTTATAGGATAGGGTTATATCAAAAGAAGGCACAAAAAAAGCCCTGCAAATGCAAGGCTTAAATAATATATCAATCTTTGATTACATCCTATGATACGTGAACCACGGGGACACGCCCTGTGGTTCATCATAAATAATATAGATTTAATCAGACTTTCTTACAAGTCTTGCAGGAACATGCTCCTTAATCATATTGATAAGTTCTTCCTGCTGAATAGGTTTGGACAAATAATCCACAAAACCTTCCTTAATGTACTGCTCCTTAGCTCCTACTATCGCGTTGGCAGTAAGAACAACAATAGGCGTATCAACATTCTTATGATCAGTCTTCTCTCTTATAATTCTAAGTGTCTCAACACCATCCATCTCAGGCATCATGTGATCAAGAAAGACCATGTTGTATTCTTTCTCGTAAAGCTTAGCTATACATTCCTGTCCGCTGTATACCTCGTCAATCTTAGCCCCTGTCTTCTTAAGAAGCCCTTTAAATACCTTGATATTCATCTCAACATCATCAACAACAAGAATATTGACATCCGGCATCTTAACATTGACGCTCATCTTCTTAGCGAGCTTGATGTAACTCTGATACTTATCAGAGAAGTCTCCGATAGGTTCGTCTTTTACAATCTGCTGCGGAATGGTAACAGTAAATATCGAGCCCTTACCGTACTCACTTTCAACCTTTATCTCACCGTCCATCAGCTTGACAAGCTTATCTGTAAGAGCAAGCCCTAAGCCTGTTCCTTCAATACTTCGGTTTCTCTTAACATCAATTCTTGTAAAATTAGAGAACAGCTTCTCCATGTCCTCCGGCTTAATTCCGATTCCCGTATCTATGATTTCAAGTTTCAAAACAATATCTTTGCCTTTTCTTGACTCTTCGGTCATCTTAAGCGTAACCTTACCGGTGTTGGTGTACTTAACTGCATTTGACAAGAAGTTATTAATAATCTGCCTGATATGAACCTCATCACCCTTAAGCACAGACGGGATAGTCTTTGCAATGTCCATCTCTAACTTGAGATCCTTCTTGGCAGCTCTAGGCATTGTCAGATTATAACAGTCATTTAATACTGAAAAAAGATCATACTCAACCAAGGTGAGCTCCATCTTACCCGATTCAATCTTGGAAATGTCGAGAATATCGTTGATAATCGCAAGCAGCGTCCGACTCGCGCTGTTAATGTTGTTGGCGTACTCCTTGATAGCCTCGGTGTTGCCCCCATCTATCTCGTCAAGAAGCATGCTGTTCATTCCGATAATACCGTTAATCGGAGTTCTTATCTCGTGTGACATGTTAGCCAAAAACTCGCTCTTGGCTTCATTTGCAATATGAAGCATCTCGTCTTTCTCCAAAATCTTCTTACGCTGCTTCTCATAGACATAAGTCTGATATTTGAAAATGACACCGATAACTATAGATACTGCGATTATAGACTGGATAATATCTCCTCTCATATAGTCATCAGGCATGGCCTTAAACCAATCCGGATGGTCCTCTCCAATAACAATAGTTACTACCATAACGGAAAGCTCCAAAAAATACATAATATAACACAGCTTCCCATTAAGGGTCAGCCAAGTGAAAATGAGACCAAGCACGAACCAAATCGGCATACCGCTATGCATACCACCCGATTGAAAATACATCCATGGAAATAAAACAAGATCAGCCAGTCCGGTTATAACTAAAGCTGCGGCTGTAATCTGGTTAAACTTTACAGACAAAACCAAAGACACAATCACCACAACCAGCACGACCATTGTTGCTAATCCGCTTGTAATTCCACCTACTGCAAATGTTGCAATGGTCGAAAACAGACCACCAACAAAAGCCGCACTCAATATAAGATTGAGCAACCTGTGTCTTATATCCAATTCTTCTCTAAAAAACAATTGCATATGTCGTTTGAATAAATTCATAGAACGCTCCTTGTACATCAGTATATAATTCCTTAATCTATTATATTGATTTTACTATATATTGTAGATAATTTAAATACCCAAAATATACGGATTAAGCTTTTTTTACTAGGATTTTATTAAGAATAGTGTTAAAATATAATCAAGAAATATTCTATTTCATTTTTACATAGGAGGTAAACAATATGAAGAGATTTCTAAGAAACGTATTTGCTTTTGCACTTGTTGTTTCGCTTTTATCAGGCATTACATCCACACCTGTAAAAGCAGAATCACTCAAAGGGGTTGTTGCACCGCTGATAGTTATCACAGACGACCAAGGAGGACCAATGGGCCTTTCTTCCGTTTCAAGCTGGAATGAACCCGGAATATTTTCTTCGGATTTTAATTCTTATAAGCTTAGTGCAGACATTTATTTTCCACTTTCCATATTTAACAAAGAAACTGATGGTTCTGTCTTCATCGATCCACAGATACAGTTTTGGTTTGGCGATTTAGAAGTCAACGGATACCTAGAGAGAGAATACACATTACGTATCGGGTTTGATTATGAAAAAAACTGTCCTTTCTGGAACGGAATAGGACCTAATGACACTGAAATACCTAATCCACCATGCATAAAAGATGCTAAAGTGATTGGCGACATGGTTAAAGTCGAAATTGTAGACGCTACAGTTAATCCTACTTTCAAAACTCAGGAATGGGATGAAACAACAGGTCTTAACAAGGAGTGGACCGATCCAATCCCTGCAACAGGAGACGTGGTTCCACAGATCAGATTTACTACCGATCGTCCTTACAATGGTAAATTTGTAGTTACGAATGCATCAGTTAAGATTGGTGACAAAGAGTACAAGACCGACTACACCAAAAGCGGTCCAATCGCTGGATTCACAGGTGAAATAGATGGAGACTACACGGAATTTGAAGCTACAACGTTTAATACATCAGCGCTTACAGTCGCTAAGACTTCTGTCAAAGTTAAGAAAAAGAAATCAGCTACTGTTAAAGTAACTACGATGTTTAGTGGTGATAAGGTAAGTGTTTCATCATCTTCTTCTAAAGTGGCAAAAGCCACATATAAGAGTGGAAAAGTCACAATCAAAGGCGTCAAGAAGGGTAAAGCAACCGTTTCTGTTAAAGCCAACGGCAAGACCCAAAAGATCAAAGTAACAGTTAAATAGTTAGTTTAAATGATAAAGGGTACGTCACCATGGTCATAGTTTGACTATGTGACGCACCCTTTTTTATTCAGCCTCCATGGCTCCTTCGTAATCTTCTTTAACCATAGGCTTGGCGTAATAATAACCTTGAATCATATCGCATCCCTGAGCCGCAAGAAAATCAACCTGCTCCTTGATCTCAACACCCTCAGCTACAGTACGCATATTAAGACTCTTAGCGAGTTTGATAGCTTCCGCTACTACTATCTCGCCGCGTTCGCCTGCATTTTCACCTCTAAAAAACTCCGCATCAAGCTTTAATACGTCAAGAGGCATATCCTTCAAGGAATTAAGCGACGAATATCCCGAACCAAAGTCATCCATAGAGACCGCAAATCCGTACTCCCTCAATCTCGTAATAGTCGATATAAGCGCCTTCTTGTCATCGAAAAACGCGCTCTCCGTAAGCTCTATCTCGATATATTTATGCGGAGTGCCTATCTTATCGACAGAATCCCTTATCTGTTCAGCAAGATCACTCTCAGCAAAATGCGCCCTCGAGAAATTGACAGAGACGGGAACGAGATTCTTGCCCTGATCGAGCCATTCCTTCTGATCCTTAGCCACATGTTCAAGCATATAATGATCTATCGAAGTAATAAATCCATTCTTCTCGAATATAGGAATAAACTTACCCGGAGGAACAAAACCCATATCATCATTAATCCATCTGATAAGTGCCTCAGCTCCTTTTAAGGTATCTGTTACAGGATCATACTTCGGTTGATAATATACCTTAAACTCTTCGTTAGAAATAGCGTATCCCTGTCTCTCAGTAACGGTATCAATCCATTTCTGATCGTCAATCATCTTTTGATCGAAATATGCTATTCCGGAATCATCACTGCCTTTAAGCGTTGTTCTTGCTTCACAGGCATTATTGTACTCTCTCTCAATATCTATGTCTTTACGCTTAACAACTCTTCCCTTTTCATTTTTGTAGACACCTACAAGATCGACGCCCGCCTGGAATTTAAATGAATGAGCAGTATCGACGCTCGAAAGATCGTTAATGATAGAATTAAGTCTTGCATTCAACTCTTCTTTATCGTTGTATTTAAGAAGTAACGCAAAATTAGAATTGGACACATGCACGACCATCTCTTTCTTATTAACCAAGCGTTTTAGCCTGTCATGCACTCTCTTAAGCACAATCTCTCCCTGCTCTAACGAATGGCACATGCAGTAATTCCTGTACTTAACAAAAACGAGATTGACAACGGCATAATTATTCTTGGCCGTACTTCCCTTAGCAAGGAACGGTGTTCCTCTATATACAAACCAAAGCCAGTTGCGACCTTTGGTCACCATGTCTGTAAATAGAAGATTAACTGCTCTCCTGTTGTTAACGGCGTTAACAATCGTGCTTATAACCATTGTGAAGAACAATAAACCTGCAATTAATATGATTAATCCTATAGCAATCAAAATGTATGTAATATCAGACAATTCTATATTTACAAACGATTGGACAATAAATAAATTGTCTCCACCATCCACATCATAGCCTATCCAATACGGAAGGGACACAATCGAATCTCTATCGGTAAACACCTCGTTAAAAGGCTTGCTCACATAATCATGATAGAACAATAATAAATCAATCGAAACCTCACCGCCATATGTGGTAATATATTGGGCTTCGGTATCACTATATAAGTATGTCTTATCTCCACTATCAGAGGTCATCTCCTCAGTACTGTTCGTATCTACACTCGTAGCAGTGATTTGTCCATCCTCATCTATAACATAATACGCCCTATCTATGTTACCATCTGCATCTTCACTCACAAGACCATTTATACTTACCGTTCCCAATGTTCCGGTCATCATAAGCTTATCACGAACCTCTTCACCTTTGTTAGCAGCTGTAATCTTGCCATGCTCGTGTATAACATTGCCCTTCTTATCCTTTATGACATAAGCTCTGTCAGCTTTATCAAGTGTCTCATATACATCTTCCTTATCAACGGCTGACTCATATACGCCTGCCATATATTTGGCAAATGCAAACCCTCCGTCGGCCTTATTCTTGATAAACATACTCAAAAATACATCTGCAAGTGCTACAGTAATGACTCCCGCAATAGCAAAGAAAATGCAAAAAAGCACAACTCCTATCCATGAAAAATTACGCTTAATCTTCTTTATTCTCTTCTTCTTATAATTAGCCATGTTATCTCTCCCTTAATCACGAATACGTACACAACTCATGTCATTCTGAGCGAAGCGAAGAATCTTTCTCCCGAATGAAATGAGGGAGAATTGTTATTATAGCCCTATGTTTACTATTATTATTGACCTTCTTCGAAGGTCAAAGATCCTTCGCTTACGCTCAGGATGACATATTGAGCTATATATCAACCCTTGTGATTATACCACATTTTACAAGCAAAAAACAATTCTTTAGCACTATTGATGTCGTTTGATAGATAACTTGCCAAATTAAACGATGCGTTGTATGATAGTCAAATACTGTCATTCTCAAAGTGACGTATAAAAACACAATAGATGAGGAGAGATATTATCAATAAGATATATAAAGATTTATTTAAAGTTGTAATGCCTATATCGTTTCAGTATCTTATGATGTCGCTTGTATCGGCATCCGATGCTTTTATGCTGGGCTTTCTTGACAAAGACAGTCTGTCATCAGTATCTTTGGCAACACAGATAGCATTTGTCTACAGCCTGTTCTTCGGAGCATTTATAGGCGGATGTACGGTTATCGCAGCCCAATACTGGGGCAAAGGCGACAAAGATACTGTACGAGAGGTTCTCGCGGTTGCGATGAGATACACATTGCTTATAGGACTTATATTTACTGTTGCTACATTTGTAGTTCCTACATACATCATGCGAATCTTCACTACAGATCCGGTTCTGATAGAAGGGGGAGCAAAATACTTAAGAATGGTTTCGCTTTCATATATCATCGGCGGATTTGCACAGGTTTACTTCGGAATTCTTAAGGTCTGTGACAGAGCAGGATTAAGCTCTCTTATAGGTTCACTTTCGGTAATACTTAATATTATACTGAATGCCTGTCTTATATTCGGACTCAGCATATTCCCTAAGATGGGAATTGAAGGTGCAGCTCTTGCGACCGTTATTGCAAGGATATTTGAGTCAGCATTTGTCATAATACTCGTCGCTATGGGTAAATGTGTTTCACTTGACATCAAGAAAATGCTGCTACCTACCATATGTAGCAAAACTCTGCACAAAGACTACATCAAATACACCACCCCGGTTCTCTTGAATCAGTTAGGATGGGGCGGCGGTGTCACCATGTATTCTGTTATCATGGGACGCTTAGGAAGTGATGCAGTTGCCGCCAACTCAATTGCTAGTATTGTCAGAAGCATGGTTGCAAGCTTCTGCTGGGGTATATCTTCCGGTGTCGGAATCGTTCTTGGGCAAATGCTTGGAAAGAACGAACTCGATGCAGCCAAGAAGGCCGGCGGAAGTTTTGTGAGATTCTCTATCTGGGTAGGTATTGGATCTGGACTCGTTATACTTGCGCTCACACCGCTTATTATGAGGTTTGTTAACCTCGGCGAAGTTGCACATCATTATCTCTTTGTGATGATGCTTTATGCTGCTTACTATATAATCGGCAACTCGCTTAATTCGACCATTATCGCAGGAATTTTCCCGGCGGGTGGAGATACCAAGTTCGGTATGTACTGCGACATTATAACGCTCTGGGTTGTTGTCGTTCCTATGGGAATGATAGCTGCATTTGTCTTAAAGCTCCCGGTACTTGCTGTCGCATTTATCTTAACCTTAGATGAGTTTGTCAAGATACCTGCAGTCTATAAACACTATGTTAAATATAAATGGGTGAAGAATATCACTAGGGAGGTGTAATATATAATGTACATGTCATTTCACCCACTGATTAACATCAATCCCTCAAGCATCCAATCGGAACAACCATTACCCCATCGCTTCTTTTGTATGCAAATGGGGCTATTCCGCATAAAACCATCATAAATGCAGGCTCGTTCATTTTATCACTGTCTATCCTATCTCTTAACTTCAAGAGATTAGTTGCGCCTTCTTCTATTAATTTATCGCCGCCAAGCTTAATCTCGACGAGACCATATCTTCCATTCCTTAAATGAACAACAGCGTCGCATTCAAGACCACTCTTATCGCGATAATGGTATACACTTCCACCGATTGCTTCAGCATATACTCTAAGATCTCTTACACACATATTCTCAAATAGTAAACCCATAGTAGCTAAATCGTTAACAAGATCCTTAGGTCCTACACCAAGCGCTGCTGTAGCAATCGATGGATCTACCAAGTATCTGGTATCTGAAGTTCGTATCGCTGTCTTAGATCTTATGTTAGGATTCCATGCTGGTGTGTCTTCTATAACAAAAATCTTCTTAAATGCAAGTAAATAAGATCTTAATGTATTCTCGCTGAATGAATCATTCTCATCAGCCTTAACATCATTAAGAATTGAGACAATCGTTGCTTCCGAAGATACACTTCTTGAATATGCTCTAAGTACTCTTCTCGCCCTCTCAGGATCTCTGTTTATTCCGTCAACTCTTGATATATCAGACTCAACCAAAGAATCGTAGTAGTCTATTGCCTGCATCAAAGCAACTTTCTTAGTTCTACCAACAGCTTTAGGCCAACCACCCCTACATATCAAAAAAGCAATATCATCAATACTATGTTCCCCGGTTCCTCTTATCTCATGTTCTAACGAAAACAAAGCTCTAAGAGATACTTCTCCGGTGGAATCATCTGACTCATATAGCGTCATCGGCCTCATAAGCAAAGAGGATATTCTTCCTGTCCCTGTATGAGATATCTCAGAAACGTCGGGTGGTACAGCAGAACCTGTCAATATGAACTGACCAAATTCGTCTCTCTGATCAACCTCATACCTCACCGCATCCCAAAGTTTAGGGGCTAGTTGCCACTCATCAATAAGATGTGGGACTTCACCTTGTAACAATTGCTGTGGATTCATCTCTGCCAGTTCTAAATACTGTTTTTTCTTAGCTGGATCCTCCATACGCACCTCAGACTTTGCTATATGAGCAGAAGTGGTAGTTTTACCACACCACTTTGCACCTTTCACAAGAATAGCACCTCTCGCCTCTAATTTTTCAATTAATAATCCGTCACATATTCGGGCACGATATTCCCTCATCGACACCAACCTCCAATCCTCTAATTATAAGGATATTATAACCTCTATTGATGGATTTGGCAAGTTTTTATTGATGGGTTTGGCGACTTTTTGTTGATGGGTTTGGCGACTTTTTGTTGATGGGTTTGGCGACTTTTTGTTGATGGGTTTGGCGACTTTTCATTGATGGGTTTGGCGACTTTTCATTGATGGATTTGGCGACTTTTTTTGATGGGTTTGGCAAGAGACAACATAAATACATCCATACCGATAAAAGATATTATAGCATATTTGCACAATTTATTTTAAAAAAAATATAAAAATTGACCCATTTTACCAAAAGTGGTATAATAATATGCATATATTATATTTATACATTAACAATGTATCAAGGAGGGTAACAGTATGAAGAATTTAAGTATCAGAGCTAAGCTCTTGGTTATGGTTGTACCTCTTATGCTTGTTGTAATCGGAATAACCTTTTACTCAAGCATTGCAAGAAGGAACCAGCTTAACGATGCCAAGGCAATATATCTTGATGAGATTGCGACAATCCAAGAGAAACTTGTTGTCATTGACCGAGATTTATATCAGGCAGCACAGGCATTAGATGATGTGTACTATCTTAAGACATATGTCAAAGAAGGTGTAGAGGACAACATCAAGGAGCTTGAAGGAACCTATTCAGAGAACTTACAGCAGGTCAAGGATGGAACTGTTGAGATTAAGGATCTTCTTGCTAAAGATGACTATTTCGCTAAGGAATACAAGATAGCCGACCAGTCAGAGACTAACGAACAGCTTATCAATAATTTCGATACCGGAATTGATGAGTGGGCTGCATTATTTAATCCTCTCGATATGTCGGGAGATTTTATCGCTTCAAGATCAGATTTCGGAGAAGTCAGAGAGAATCTTAACATAGTGGAAGATTCTCTTGATGAATATTCAGTATATATTGATAAGAAGGTTAGAAAAGAAGTGGCACATTCCATTACAGTCACTTTGATTATAAGCATAATTCTTATTGCTATCGCCCTTATCATCACTCTTATGATCATCAGATATATCAGAAAGAGCGTAAGCAATGTAGAAAAGGTTGTTAAGGTACTTGCTGACAGACAATTGTCTAAGAATACGATTGAGTCAGATGCTAATGATGAGATTGGATCGTTGATGAGATCTTCTAACGACCTTCAGACAAGCATGTACACCGTAGTATCTACTATTGCAGAATCTTCTGAGAATGTTGCTAACTTAGGAGACGAGATATCAGAGATGGCTACTACATCTAATGACCAGATGGACGCTATCTCACATGCTATCAACGATATGGCAGTAACCGTATCATCACAGGCTGAGGATGTTCAGGGGCTTGCTGAAGATATGGTTCACATGAAGGAAATGATGACCAAGAACGCAGAAGCATCATCTAACCTTGCCAATACAAGTAAAGAGATGGATAAGGTTACCAACGAAGGTATCTCAACAGTTGACGATCTTATCAAGGTTACTGACTCTACAAGTCAGGCATTTGACAGAATATTCGAAATGATGAACAACATTTCCGCAAGTGCATCTAAGATTGGTGAAGCATCAACCTTAATTACTGATATTGCTGCACAGACCAATCTCCTCTCTCTTAATGCTTCTATCGAGGCGGCAAGAGCAGGTGAAGCAGGACGCGGATTCGCAGTCGTTGCCGATGAGATCAGACAGCTTGCTGAACAGTCTGCAACATCTGCCAACACTATCGATGAGATGCTTAACGAGCTCTTAAGAGTTACTTCTCTCGCAGACGAGCAGGGTAATGTCGTAAGAGATTGCGTAGGCAGACAGAATGAGAGTGTTAACGATACTAAAGACAGATTCAACGACATCGTTACCTCTATCCAGCAAATCAACACAGAGATTATCAATATTACCAATGTTAACAAAGCTATCGAGAACGACTTCGTTACTGTTAACGAGCGTGTTACCAGCCTATCTGCAGCTTCTGAAGAAAGCGCTGCAAGTAGTGAAGAGATTGCTGCAACCGTTGAAAGTGTATCAGTATCTATCTCAGCTGTTGACGACGACAGTAAGAAAGTTAAAGCTGCTACAGATGAACTCGTGGATATTGTACATCAGTTTACATTCCTCGACTAATCATATACATATGCAAGACACCCCGGGAATCGCCTTTCCCGGGGATTTTTTTATTCTAAAGTATGCGTCTCTTAGCCTCAAAAAAACTTTACGGAAGACCTCTTTTTTGATAAAATTAGAGGCAGAGGAACTATTGTCGAGCAGTCGGTAATATAAGGTATTGGTTATGTCTATGCGAAAGAAGATCATTGCTCTATGTACATCACGTGCATACGAGCCTAAAAACCACAGTTTCATAGAAAAGCTTAACATGCGTTTAAAAGATAAATGCATTCTTCTTATATTTGCGATTAATTCTGACATATACTGGGAAGAGGACAGGCAGGCTACAGAGAAGTACGTATATGACCTTATACCATACGATCAGATTGATTGCATAATTATAATGAACGAGAAGATTAAGAGCAAAAAAATTGCCGACAAAATCGTAGAGAAATCACACGAACACAATGTCCCTGTCGTAATGACAGATGCTCACTATGATAATGTGTCTTGCATCAATTTTGACTACTCATTAGGCTTCGAAAAGGTTGTTCGACACATAATTGAAGATCACAACATCAGAAAGCCACATATGATGGCAGGTCAGCCTAACAACGAATTTTCCAACCAGAGAATAGAAGTTTTTAAGAGAGTTCTTAAGGACAACAATATAACATTTGACAAGGATACCATGCTCAGCTATGGTTATTTTTGGGCGGATCCATGTCGTGAAACAATGAGCGAGATCCTTAAATGGGACACTCTTCCGGAAGCAATGATTTGCGCCAATGATATAATGGCCATAACAGTTTCAGAGATGCTTACAGATGCCGGATATCGTATCCCGGAAGATATTATTGTCAGCGGTTTCGACGGCTATGACGAGATATATTTTACAACGCCTAAGATAACATCCTCATCATGTGATGTTGTCTTTATGGCTGACGCTACGGCAGATACTGTCTTACAGGTCATGTCAGACGGACAGGTAAAAAACCGGAGCATAATTTCTGAGTTTATTCCCAATGAATCTTGCGGCTGCCCTGAATACGCTGAGCAGCACCAGGTATTAAGAGACCTCTTTAACGAAAGTTTTGCTAGACACAATGATGACAACAGGGTATTGCAACAGGTAGCATCTTCTATGCAAATGAGTGAATCACTAGGTGAGATGGTATCACATTTAGATTGCTATAAGACTGACAATGTTCTTATAGCAGTTGACTCTCATTGCCTGAATTCCGACATCAACTATTTTACAGATGAGGATATATTAGACGATCCTAAAGAGTTTGTCACAATCTATGATTCGGCTAACAAAGAGATGTACAAACCTGATACATTTGTCCTTCCTGAGCCGGCAGGTGATGGTACTAAAGACATCTTTTCAGGCGAGCTAAAGTCACGAATCATCGAGCTTGGACAAAGTGGCTATCCACTTGTATTCAATGCACTTGACTATATGAACCGTCCATTTGGATTTGCATGCTATTATCTCAAGAACAATGACATTTCCAATTATATGAATACTATGCTTGCAACCAATGCTTTAAGTATGGGAATCGGCGGATATGTAATTGTAAGATACCAGACTTTGCTGCTTGACAAAATGGATAAGATGTATCGCCATGATGCGCTTACCGGTTTATATAACCGCGTGGGCTTCCAAAAGCTGTTCAAACACAAAATCAGCAATACGGATTTAATTGGTGAAAAAATTACTGTCATAATGGCTGATCTTGACGGACTTAAATACATCAACGATACGTTTGGACATGCCGAGGGCGATAACGCGATTGCCGTTGTTGCCAAAGCGCTGAGCCTTTCTACTCCTGAATCTGCTCTCTCGGTAAGATTCGGAGGCGACGAGCTGTTCTCTGTTATTTTCGGAGAATGTAATCCTGATGAGATTACTAGTTCTATAACCGAATATCTTGACAAATACAATAAGTATTCAGGTAAGCCATATAAAGTTTCATCAAGTTGCGGATGTAAAACCGATATTTTCGACAAAAATTACAATATGACTCAGGCGTTAAAGGAAGCAGACGATAAGATGTATGTCATCAAGAAGAATCGCCGAGGCACGAATTAATATATAATCACAAAACCAGGGGGACGGACCATATGGTCCATCCCCCTGGTTTATGATAAAAAAGGTGATATTATATACAGGGACGTCTATGGTAAACGCGCCCTGTGAAACTTGCTTTACATTACTGCACCGGAACTACTGCTCCATCATAAGTTGCATTAATATAATCCTGAATATCCTGTGACTGAAGAACTTTAACAACTTCTTTAAGTGCTTCATCATCCTTATTCTCACTCTTAACTACGATTACATTCTTGTAGGTCTGAGCAGCAACACCATCAGCCGCCTCAACTGCAAGTGCATCCTTAACCTTCAAACCACCTTCAAGTGCGTAGTTACCATTGATGATTGCGAAATCAAGATCAGGAAGAGATCTAACTAACTGCTCAGGAGCAATCTCCTTAATCTCAATATTATGAGAATTCTCTTCGATATCCTGTACGGTTGCATTAATGTCAGCGCCTTCCTTAAGCTTAATAATACCTTCCTGCTGTAAAAGAAGTAAAGCTCTTGCCTCATTTGTTGAGTTATTAGGAACGCCGATTATTGCGCCATCTTTAAGGTTCTTGAGATCATCTGACTTACCTGCATAAAGACCAAATGGCTCATAGTGAGTAGCTCCGATAGACACAAGATCTGTGTTATTCTCAGAGTTAAAGCTGTCAAGGAAAGGAACATGCTGGAAGAAGTTAGCATCCAAGCTTCCGTCAGCAACACCTGTATTAGGAGTTACAACATCCTCAAGCTCAACGATGTCAAGATTGATTCCCTCTTTTGCAAGGATAGGTGCAGCCTCTCTTAAAAGCTCTGCGTGTGGTGTTACGCTTGCACCAATCTTAATGGTTACGTCGTCAAATGTCTTAGTCTCTTCGCCGCCTTCAACTGCCTCAGTGTCATCCTTTGAAGCATTTTCATTTGCCTGATTATCTACTGATGTCTTTGCATCTTTGCTTCCGCATCCTACTGCAAATGCTAAAGCGAGTGTAAGTGTTAAAATAAGTGCTACGATTTTCTGTATTTTCTTCATAATTATATCCTTCTTTCTTTAATCTAATTAACTGTGTCTTGCGCGAGAAGCAAGCTTTAATCCTAACTCCTGCCCTGCCCAGACAATTACAACAAGTATGATAACAGTCACCAGTAAGATGTCTGTTTTATATCTGATAAATCCATGCTGGTACGCTATGGCTCCTAATCCGCCACCGCCTATGAATCCGGCCATTGCTGAATAACCTAATATCGTTACGAAGTTAATTGCTGCACCCTGTAACAACGATGGAAATGCTTCCGGCAGTATAAAATTCACGACCACTTCCCTTTTTTTAGCTCCTAATGCCAAAGCCGCTTCAACTATACCGCTTCCGACTTCCTCTAACGATGCTTCAACCATTCTCGCGACGATAGGTATTGCACCAAATGTCAGCGGAACAATAGTTGCTTCCGTACCGATGGATGTGCCTACTATAAGTCTTGTAAGAGGTATCAATACAACCAGGAATATTAAAAATGGTATTGACCTGCTTACATTTACGATAAACGCCAATATGTTATATACAACTTTGTTTGGTGAAAGTCCGTCCTTTTTAGAGACAGACAAGATCACTCCCAAAGGCAATCCGACTATATAGGCAAATACTGTCGAGATGACAACCATCTCCATCGTCTGCAAGAATCCTTCCCATATAAAACTCCAATCAATTCCTGCCATATTATCACCCTCTTTCACTAAGCCGGAATAGCGTCTTTAGAATCATCTTCATCTTCGATTTCTTCCGCAAACACTCCAACTTCCTTAAAATAATTGATAGCGACTTTAGCTTCATTTTCATCTTTTGGCAAAGCCACTACCATCTGGCCAAAGCCTACACCGCCAATACTCTTGGTATTAGCATTTAAAATACTGACTGCAACGCCTTTCTTGGCTGCAAGCTCCGCAATAATCGGATGGCCTGCCTCAGTACCGTCAAAAACAAGTCTTACGCACCTTCTACCTTCGCTGTCAAATGAATTAAGTGCAGCGCTTTCAGGATATACAAGTCTTCTTGTTATCTCTGACTTAGGATTAACAAAAAGCTCTTTAACCGGACCGTTTTCGACTATATGCCCACCGTTTAAGACTGCTACTTTGTCGCATATTGCTTCAACGACGCTCATCTCATGTGTAATTATAATAATTGTAACCTTAAGCTCCTTGTTGATACGCTTTAAAAGATCGAGAATCTCAGCAGTTATGTTAGGATCAAGCGCGCTTGTCGCCTCATCACAAAGAATAACTTTAGGGTTGGTCGAGAGGGCTCTTGCTATAGCCACCCTCTGCTTTTGACCACCGGAAAGCTGCGCAGGATATGCATGCTTCTTGTCCTCTAAGCCGACAATCTTAAGCATTTCATCAACTATCTTGTCATGCTCAGCCTTAGGAACATTGGCAATCTTTAGCGCTGCTTTTATATTCTTTTCAACTGTTCTCTGATTAAGAAGGTTAAAGCCTTGAAATATCATTCCAATTCCCTGTCTGACATTTCTCAATTCACTTTTATTAAGCGATTTAAGGTCTCTACCTTCAAAGAGAACAGATCCCTCACTGACATCCTCTAAGCGATTCAAGGTTCTTACCAATGTACTTTTACCTGCACCACTCATACCTATAATGCCGTAAATATCACCGCGATTAATATCAAGACTTACATTATCAAGTGCGACTACTTTGTTCTCGCCTTCGAAAACTTTAGTAACATTTTCAAGTCTAAATATTACATCGTCATCAAATTTTATATCACCCATATTTATCTTCCTTTTTTATACTATGTTCTTCCTCCATGTCTGAGGCTTAAACTCATTAATGATAGGAAGAAGTCTCTGATCAACATCAATCTTAAATACTGAGTTGAAGTTGTTGGTAGCTATCATCTGACCACCGAAGCCTACAATTACAACCAACTCTGCATCTGTAAAATGCTTCTTTAACTTTTCGAAAAGCTCATCTGAAACTGCGGTAGGATCTTTAACGATCTGATGTCCGAGTTCAATAAGAAGCTGCTCTTTCTCATCCGGATTCAAGTTGTTAGGATCAAGTCCCAAGCCCTTGATATCGCTGATGAAGAATAAAGAACAAAGCTGACATGAGTTTGTGGTTGATATTGAGTGAGCATAAAATATAGCTGCCTCCTCACCTACAATCTCAACGAGTCTGTTCCATGAAGTGTACCATCCCATGAATGCATCATATGTTGCTGCATCATTGAGAAGTCCTTTCTTCATATTGGTAACAGCATTTCTTCCTGCTAACTCCTCATATCTTTCCCTCTCTGCTCCGCTTGTCTCCTCAAGCTCTACTAATTTGATTCTTGCCATTTTAATTCACCTCACTAAATTATTTCCTATTCTGAAAATGTAGGTCAGACCCGATCGCCAGATCCTATATTGTCTTATCCTACAAACTCGATAGGCTTAATATGTTTTGTTTACAGTAAACAATATACACCACATCAAAAGTCTTGTCTAATCTCTAAATCTTATCGTTAGATATAGGTTGAACTTATAACCCTAAAAAAACAAAAACAACGGGAACGTTCCCAAAGGTCCGTCCCCGTTGTTCCTCGTTATTCTACGATTCAATATTAATTTTGCTCTCATCAAGAGTGTTTCTTAAAAGCTCCTCAAGCTTATCCGGAGCAATCGGTTTAGCTAAAAATCCGTCAAATCCCGCATCTAAATATTGTTCCTCTGATCCGACAATAGCATTAGCCGTAAGAACTATAATAGGAGTATTGGCACAAGGACCGTCCTTTATTGCCCTTATCTCCTTCAAAGCCTCTATACCATCCTTCTTAGGCATCATATGATCCATAAAGATAACATCATAATAGTTCTTAGAAGCTAAACTTACTGAAGCATCGGCGCTATCAGCCTCGTCGATAGCAATCTGTGTGGCTTTAAGCAATCCGATAAACACCTTTCGATTCATCATGTTATCGTCAACCACAAGTATCTTAACACCCGGTGCGGTAAATGATTCCTTATACTTCTTGTGCTTAGCAGCCAGCCTGTTAACGCGTTCGTCAAAATCTCCTATTGTCTCGCTGTCTATAATCTTTTGTGTCAAGTCAAATGAAAATGTAGACCCCCTGCCATACTCACTCTCAACAACAAGCCTCGTTCCCATTAATCCAAGCATTTTCTTGGTGATGGACATTCCGAGTCCGGTTCCTTCAACGTTCCTGTTACGCTTCTCTTCGATTCGCTCAAATTCAGAGAACAGCTTACTTATATCTTCCTTCTTGATACCGATACCTGTATCCTCTACCTCAAAATGAAGGCTCACCTCTTCACCGTCAATCTTATTAAGTCTGACCCTGAACCAAACATTTCCCATATTAGTATACTTAACAGCATTGGTAAGGATGTTAACGATAATCTGCTTAACCCTTACGTCATCTCCATACAGCCTAATCGGTATATCAGGAGCTACTTCCATTTCAAAGTCAATCTTCTTCTCATCAGCTCGAACCCTTATCATATTATAAATATCATAAATCATCTTCGAGATGTCATATTCAACAGGAACAAGCTCCATCTTGCCGGATTCAATCTTGTTGATATCAAGTATATCGTTGATTATTGTAAGAAGCGTTCGTCCGGCTGTCTTGATGTCTTGAGCATATTCCTTAATTGCATCGTCTTCACAGTCTCTTAATATCATCTCATCCATACCAAGGACTGTATTGATTGGTGTTCTGATCTCATGGGACATGTTGGCAAGAAAACGCGATTTACTCTGATTGGCGTCATCGGCTATCTGCTTCTGAACCTCTAGTTCTTTCATATGTTGAAAATGCTCGGTAGAATCGATCATAACATAAATCCTACTCTTGTCTTTGCCACCCTTAGCGAGCATTCTCTCTTCAAATGTATAAATCTTGTCACCTACGGTAACCGGGTCTCTGGTTTCAATAGAATGCTCTATTGTGTCAACAACACCTTTTATATCATTTTTAATCGCAGGGAATACCTTTAAAGCAGATTGATTGAAGTATACGATGTCTCCTCTGTTATCGAGCGCGACAACGCCGGCTGAAAGTTCATCTATCATATATTCTTTGGCAACAGTCTCTGTAACTAACAAGTCACCTCTAAATATTGCAAATAAAATCACAACGGCACACACCGTAAATCCCGGCTGATTAAAATCGTAATATTTACCGATAGGTGATGCAGCCAGGAAGCCGATAAGCATCATAGAGATCAACCCAACACTGATCCAAAAGCTCTGAGCTCTCTTCTGACGATTCTTCTCTTTCCTATACGAGCTTATCAGCATAAATAGACAAGATGTAATAACCGTCATAATTATGAAAGTCCATATAACATATGCCGGGCCCTTGTCGTATTCCATTATAAAAATACCATTTTCATGCTTAAACTTATAGTTTCTATACATAAGTCCCGTACTTTTAGATGTGGCAACACATGCGTAAGCAACTAATGCAATCAAGACACAGATAGCTCTTAATATTCTCGGAGCTTTCTGTTCACACTGATAAACACAAAACCATAAGACGGAATACACAGTACACACCTTGCCGCTCCATGACGCGAGCATCGACATAAAGTAAGCTTCTTCAGTCTCACAATGAAGCATAAGCATATAACCTATGCTGCAGACAACCATGGAAACGCAGTTCAAAAATAAATAGTAGTGCGCTTTCTTATTCATATTCCTAAATACTACCCAGCATTCAAGCAACAATAACGCTATAACTCCCCACTGAGCAGTAATTACAATATCTCTCATATAACACCTCAATATTTCATATAAACCACATTCCAATGTGAGTGTGGTTTAGACTTCCCATACCTTAGCCGTTTACGGTCGTTGCAAGTATTTTACCACAAACAATACCAACAATACAGCACAAACAGCTTAAAACAACATACACTCCTCCGGCTACATATTGATGACTGTCAATCAGATTATATGCCTCAAGTGAAAATGTAGAAAATGTTGTAAAACCGCCGCACACGCCCGTCTTAAGAAACAGCACAGCGTTATCAGATATCCCTTCATGCTCACTTGCAATACCGACGACAAAGCCTATAAGTACAGCTCCAAGAATGTTGGTTATAAGCGTCAGTATCGGAAAATCTGTTTTAACCGGAATAAGGCTTATGGCATATCTAGCCATAGCTCCTAACGCGCCCCCAAGCGCAACCATCAAAAAGTTCATTTAAATGTTAACCTCACTGTTGATTCTATCTATAGTCAATAGTAATTATACCACCATATGAATATGCCGACAAGTAACATAACTGTGCATTCTTTCAATACTTTCAAACAAATAAAAATTCGCAGGTCAACACCTGCGAAATTAATCTATATCTCATTTAAGCTCTACCTCATCAACATCAAAGTGGGGATTAACTTTCGACAATCCGACACGCACAATATTAGCATTTATCGGAACAAATGAAGAACGCATAATAGAAATTGCCCTTAGCATTTGCTCCTCGTCTAGTTTCTTTGCCAGTGTAACATGAGGCAAAAAGCTATCTGTCCTGTAATATTTATTAACACTCACATCAGGAATAGCACTTATTATTTCATTTGCCTTCTTTGACATTGAAAGCAGGTATTCATTGGGAACCGGAGCCGAGTAAACCACATAAGGAAACAGCATTCCTATTGACGCAAGCGTAACCCCTTCTGATTTAAGTCCCTCGGCAAATGCTTTAAAGCCGTCACGAAGCACATCTACATTAGGCGCCTCAGCCTGGCATATCGTAAGGTGAGGCGGCACTTTATTGTCTGTCATATACGTGTTATTAGAAGCCTTAGCTATAGCATTTATATGTTTTTGAAGAATATAAGTAGACTCTTCGTCAAAATACGCCGTAATAAGATACATATTCCATCTCCAATCCGCTAAATCCTAGTACGCATAACTCCAAAGCCCCATAATCTGTGGTACAAGGGTGTTAACATCCCATTTCTTTTTGCTGTTAGTCTTACTGTTAGGATCCTTAACACTAACCATACCATCCTCATCAATATCAGTCAATACAATAAAGTGTCCGCTTGATGTAAAGTCTCCCGGCCCCATATTATCTAAGTGAGTAGGAGGGACTGTCCCCATTGATTACTTAGCTTACCTTGATACTTCGCCCATTTAATGCTATAATTAAGCTTGAGTATAATTATTGAAGGGCGGTGCAGATACATGGACAAATTTCATAAAATCATCCTTGAAAACGAAGATATCAGAGTCAGAATCTATTACATAACCCTTTCCATTGCTTCAATTGCACTTACCATTTCACTAATTGCTGATATATTCCAGGGTTTCAATAGACCTGTACTTATCTTGGTGGGCGTGGGAGTTGTCTTCCTTATTGCTCTGTGGTTTTTAAGCGTTTATCTACATATCGAGAATCTTGGCAAGCATTTGCTTATCTATTTTTTTAATTTGGTACTATTTCCCAAAATTTTTATCTATAGCGGTGGAATAACTTGCGGATTACTTTTGGCATTTTTGATTTCCCTGGTTATAATAGGTATACTTCTTGAAGGCAAGTCAAGAATTATCGCGTACTTAATAAGTATCGTCTCTATGGAGATTACTATCTACTATTCTTATGCGTATCAGGATAAAATCAAGTTTCTTAATTACAAAGATTCAATTATTGATTACTGTGTCACATTACTTATTGTAAGCCTTACGATTATATACTTAGTGGGACTTATGCTTAAAGCATATAACGATGAACGCACCAAAACCCAAGAGCTTAACCAAAGACTTCAGGAGCTCTCTGTCAAGGATGAGTTGTCCGGACTTTACAACAGGCGTGAGCTATTCAGGCGCCTTAACTCGATTTATCGCTCTGTGTCAGGAAGTCAGATTCCGGCCTCAAAGCAAGACTGCTATATTGCGATGTTTGACATTGACAACTTCAAGCGATTAAATGACACATACGGACATCAATTTGGCGACAAAGTTTTATCTGCCGTTGCTCATATTTTGATGGAAAGTGCCACTGAAGATGATGGCGAAATCGCTGCAAGATACGGTGGAGAAGAATTTGTAATCATTATAAGAGCCACTTCAGTACATGACGCCCTAGAGAGAGTCGATCAGATTCGCAAGGATATCGAGTCAATCAGATGGGACAATGTCCCTGATCTTGTAGTTACTGTGAGTGGCGGGTTATCAAGTTGCGAGTCATTTGATAACGTTGACTTAGTCATCCAGGATGCGGACGAGCATCTGTATAAAGCAAAGCACGAGGGCAAGAATCAGATTCAAGTATAATATAAGCAAAAGGGCGGAACCAATTAAGGTTCCGCCCTTTTGACATGTACGTACCAATATCAATAACTCTAGTGTTTCCCCAAAGATTCCTTCACCTTGGCTTTACTTTCATTTTTGTTTGTATTAATCTCATTCTCAGGCTTATTGCCAGCCTTAGCGATTTTAAGAATCTGCTCCTTAACCTGCCTCTCATTAGCAATAGCTCTCTCCTGCTCATTTACATCAAGAACCTTACTCTTATCGGCATAATTCTTGACATCCGAGGCAACCTTTAACTGAAGCTTATCCTTGTCCTTAATTCTCCTCTCCTTCAACTCATTGTTCTTAACTATACCATAATTATCTGCGGCAATATAAAGCCTATTGGCAGCATCCCTTACACTCTCAAGGTCTGCCTTACTTACAAACTTACCGAATATAGCCTCAGGAGATTTGGCATTTGCCTTTAACATTTGACTAGAATCATTAACACGCTTTAGTATCCGTTCAAGAGTATTATGATATTCCCTTGCTGACGTCGAAAGCTCTCCTGACTTAATGCCCGCTTTCTCAAGTGCTTTTATGATATTGGCAGTCTTCTTAAGCTCGTTTACAATTCCACCCTTAGTAGCTCTGTTAAGATTACCAACTTCAACACTGTCTATCTTTTCCGTTCTTCCGGCGCAAATGCCTATCTTCTCAACGGCTGCGACCGCAGATACAAAATAATTATTAGTATCCTTTCCCGCAGTCAATTCAGCTATATTAACATTTTTCCAATTATTGTCAGCTATCTCTTTTATGTAGCCCTTAGTAATCTCTTTATGTTTATTGGCAAAATACTCACGACTCTTCGTTATAACCTCTTGTAATTTCTTTAGCCTCCTTACACTCATACTAATTGCAGCATTATCAAGTCTTCCGCGCAAAGCAAATATAAGCTGACCGGGCTTAATATTCATAATCTTATCTGCCATCGATTTGCTCATAACTCTCATGTTCTTAGGTGAAACCATCATGTTATAGTCATTCAACGTAGGTGCAAGCGATCCAAATGAGGTATCATTGTCTATACCCTGCACTCCAACCAACTTGCCATTTTCAAAGCTATAAAACATATTGCCTTTATGTCTGTCAGGATTACCGCAAATGTAGTCAATCACCTGTAAATCTGCTATATCTTTAAGGCCTGTTCCACTTCCGCCGGTTAAACTGTTAACGTCTGCTCTAAAATCAACTCTTCCCGGGAAAAAACAATCTATACCTTTGGCATTTTCCATAAAAGTGCCCATAACTTCTTTTCCGTCCTTGGTTTTAAGCTTCATACTTTTTGATCTGCATATGATATGAGGAACTCCGAACAAGTCCGCAACAACGCTCATCGCCTCATTCCTGATGTCAAGACGTGCATTGTCCTTCATGCCGATATAACTGTTCATGCAAACATGAACATAAACAGAGCTAAGCTTCTCCATCAACCCCGATAATGCATCACTGCCACATTGTTCAAGAATCTCAATTTCGGTTTTATTATATACTTTTGCGAATGTTGACATAAATCTATCAGCGGATATATCCCCACTTGTAGTTCCTTCAACACGTATATCCTTCATAAGACAATCTGCATAATCAGCTTTATTATAAAACTGAGTGCCGTTATTCTCAAGATATTGCATGTAATTATCAAGAAAATGCTTTATCATCATCTTTCCGTCAGATTTCTTGCATTTTAACGATACCTCTGCCGCTAATTCATTAATCATCTTATGTGGATCGTAATAACTTGCTACCGTAAAGAAACCGGTCTTCAACTCACCGTTACTGTCATAAATATGCATAGGAATCCTGCTTGACTGAGCACCGCTAACAGTCTTATACACACTTCCTGAGACATCTAAAGTGTCCGTTCTTGCATTTTCAAGAAGAGTCGGAAATGACATAGTCTCTTTGTCAGGATTGTAAGCTCTATATGTCTCCATGTCACTTGAAAGAATCTCAGACAATGCTGTTAAAGTATCTTTGATAGGCATCAAATGTTGTCCATCTACACTTTTACTCTTAGCAATGAGCTTTTCAAGACTTAGGCCTGCTAAAGTACCCTTTTTGATAAGACCTTTCATCTTCTCTTTATCAAGCTCAATCCATCCATCTTCTCCATATGTCATTAAAGCAGTCATCTCTTCGTTAAGGTTATCGAGATTAGTAATAAAAACAGTAAAGTCAGGATCGTTAATCTCTGTACCTTTTAGCTCTTCAATTAATTGCTCTTTAGTCTTCTTAGCCTTAACTTCATTTTGCTTTAACACCTCTTCAGTACCCGCTTTATATATAAAACTATGAAGCTCCATAGCTTTGTCATCAACGGCATAACGCACCTCTTCAAGAGACGAAAGAGCTCGCTTCATAGCAAGTATTCTTCTTTGCGCTTTATTGTTAAGACGCTTACCCTTTTTCTGCTGTCTCTCTTTATAATTAAGGTAAGCTGTAATCTTTTCTCTTGCGGCATCCATTGCATCTCTTACGTCATCAATCAGTTTATCCTGGTATTCTTCACTGGTACGCCTTCCTGCACTTAATAAATCAATATATTTCTTCTCCAAGTCAGCTAGTTGCTTCTTAGCATCAGCGAATTCACTGCTTCCGGCAACCACTCCATCTTCAGCCAGGTTAACGCAGAAGTTAACATTTGAAAGATAATCCTTAGGGGCAACCATACGAAGACTGTGAAGATACTCTGCTCTGCTCGTTTCAAGCTTGGCGCGCAGTTCCGCCGGCGCATCACTCGGAAGGTTATCGGCAAGGGTTAAGAATATGTGCTCAAGTGCTTTATATGATGATCTGTTACGATCGTGAACATGATACTTAAGGACCTCAAAAGTCACATCATTCATTGCTTCGATACAATCCACCTTACTCAAGCCTGCACCTTCAACCTTCTTAAGCATAATGGCATAACGATTAAATAAACCGGAATAATCAATGTTATTTTTGGTAAGATAATCTTTCCAGTCAAATGCCGGTCCGATAACCCTACCAAACATATCCGTAGCCGGAAGGCCTCCTAACATTGAATTGATGTCCCTGGCTTCATCAGGCGCAGCAAGAAGATTCTTTAACGTAATAAGCTTCATCTTGCGTTGGCCCTCAGTATTAGTTAATCCTCTGAGGAATCCGCACTTAATGTTGTTGTTACCAAATGCATTACTCCATATCTTATTGTACTCCGGCATAACTATAAATTCTTTATGCTGTATATTCGGATCTCTCTCTAAAAACGCCGGTGCGGACATAACTCTACCCACTCCCATTACAGGAACTCGCTCGCACTCTTTAAACTTAGCGTAAGCATCTCCATACTCGCCACTTCCCAAAAGAATATCAAGAGAATCACTAAAGTTCTTGTTTCTAGCAATTCCCGTAAATGTATCCGGCTCAACTTTATTCTGTATATAGCTATAGTAATCCTTGGCAGGATTCTCAACATAATCGTCAATGTCTCTGCCTAATGATTTAATATTCATATAAATCAGAAACGCTGTATTAATCTGAGAATTCGTCATAACATCGCTAGTGAATTCCCAAGGAACATTTTCATTTCTTGTGCAATCAACATTGCATGGAAACAGCCCGGTATCCTGACTAAAGCTTGCGCGCGCAATATCATAAAGCTCCTGCATTTCTTTTACAGTCTTCTCATATTGCTTCTTAGCAGCTATAATTGCGTTAGGCTCACCATTCTTTATAGCGTTAACGAGCTCGATTCTATGTTTAAGAATCTTTCCGTGCCCATAAATCTTGCCGCCATCTTCACCGGTCAGGTCATAAGCATATTTAGAAAGCTTCATTTCATCCATCTTATGAAGCATCTTTTTTAGCCCTTCCTTGGTGGCAGGGCTCATCTCTATTTTCATATTGAAAAGTTTGTTGAAATTCTCAGCTTTTTCAGAATCTACATAGTAAAACTGCTTGTTGCCGTAATCAACACTCTTATATAAATCATTATACACACCTTCTTGGTATGTCTGAATGTTATCACGGTTAATCTTAGCAGGAAATCTACTCTCAACTCTCGAAACGTCAGTTTCATACTGACAGTATTCCTCCATGACTTTTGGCTTGACAAGCGTGATATTCTTATCGGCATAGTCAAGGGCATCATTATATTCATTTAACAGCTCAGGATTAGCAGAAACCTCAGCAGGAATAGAGGATTTCAACTCATTTACGCGAACACTAAGAGGATGTGTAACCTGCTCCTCAAATGTCATATCTCTTATTGGCTTATACTTAGTAAGCTCAAGCATTATTACTTTTTTCTTCTCTTCACTTAAAATGCTCTCTATAATTCTTATATTCTCAAGCTTTTTATTACCTCTTGAAGCTACGCTACCGGTATACAAATGCAGATATGCCAATCTCTTAAACATATCCTCTTTTTGCTTGTCTTTTTTATAAACACTCTTTAACACTTTAAGGGCATCCTTAGAAGATTTGGCAAACAATTTCTTTTGTTCTTTAGTTAATCCATTAATAAACTCCGGATACATTGTCGGTATTTTTTGATGAACAAAGTAGGAAAAGGTTAGATTATCCCAAATCGAAGCAACCAACTCATCTGCCTTTTGTTTACCGTTAATTGCCTCAACACTACGGACTATTTCTTCGTGCGACACACTGTTCACAAGCACTGAATTATTATAAGAAATATGCGCTTCAACTTCTCTGTCCTTAATCCCCTTCTTGACAAATGCTTCGGGATTACCCTCCGGACTAGGCTTGTCGATATTATTGTCGACATTATTGTTCTTATCAAGCAGTTCTTTGTAACTCTCATATATACTCTTAGGCATAACATTTCCTCCTTGTTAATCACTACTAAGCCCCTGTAGATATTATAACTTAATCAATTCTACCACACATAATATAACAAATGCGCTACAAAAAACACCGCAAGAATTAATTCTCGCGGTGCTAATTCTATTCTCTACCCTTGAAGGTAAATCCAAACATTGTCATATCATCAAACTGTGGCTCATCACCAACAAACTTGTCCACAGCTTCACGCATATACCAGATAATATTGGCATTATCATCATCCTGATGCTCATTAAGAACCTCGATCATTCTGTCAATACCAAATCTCTCACCGTCACCGCGTTTAGCCTCATTAAGTCCATCTGTATATAGAAAAATGCTGTCTCCCTTCTTCATAGTGAACTCATTTTCAGGGAAATCCATACCCGGAATAAATGAAACCGGCGGACCGTGAGGTGACTTGACAAGCTCATATCCCTTAGAATCCTGCTTAATAAGAGGATAATCATGTCCTGCGTTACAGTATGTCACATGACCTGTGTTAAGGTCAATAATTGCAAGCCATACCGTTACAAACATTCCAACGCCATTCTTCTCGGAAATCTGCTTATCAACTTTAGAAAGCACTTCTGCAGGTGATGATGTAGACTTCGCATATGACTTGATAAGAGTCTTAGCGATTGCCATAAAGAACGCAGCTCCTACACCCTTATCGGAAACATCTGCAACTAGAATGGCAATGTGGTCAGAATCCAACATAAAGAAATCATAGAAGTCTCCACCGACCTCTCTTGCCGGTGACATCGAAGCATAAAGATCATATTCAGGTCTGCTTACCAAATCAGAACTCATATCCTCAAGCATACCTTTCTGAATAGAGGTAGCAATCTCCATCTCCGCTCCGATACGCTCTCTCTCTGCAGTCATATTCTCCAAATTGTCCATGTAATCGATAATCTGCTCCTGCATGTACCGGAACTTGTGGTACATCTCCTCGATCTCATCGCCACTCGTAATCTCTACCTCGTCAATGCTGTCTTTATCGTAACCATTTTCACTGTTACCGAATCTAACGAGGTAATTAGTAAGCCTCTTAATCGGATTAACAACATAGAAATTCAAAAGGTTTGCGTAAATGTAATAAACAAATATTACAGACATAAAAAGAACGATAAGCATGATAACCAGATAATTGACAAGCCTTTTGACAATCTCAGACATGTTTATATCCACACAGATAACGGCGATAGCATTACCTGCCTCATCATATAAAGGCTCCCCGCCTGATGAAAGCCATCCAAACTCCTTGTCGTAACTTACCTTAGGCTCGATATGCTCATTGGTTACAACTCCATTATATTCAAGAGGAACCTCACTGATATTACCTAATGAATAATACCCACCTGTAGGTTCAATAATGTAGGTTGCCGTATCCCCATGAATGTTCTGTATATACAGATACTCAACATTCATGCTTTCTCTGAATGAGCCGAGCTGGTTAACAAGATTGGTATACTCTTCATAGATTCCCTTCTTCTTCAGGTAGCTAATAATCGGTGCCTGATTCTCGTAGGAAGCCTGTTCATAGACCTCTCTGTATTCATCAGTCTCGACCAAGTCAATAAGCTTTTTAATGAATCTCGTATCAACACTTTCGGCAATTGTGTTGGATACATCAAAAACCTTGCTCTTGTAGAACTTACCTGTCTCACCGAAGAAAATGATACCGCCGCCCACAAGGAACATAGCAGAAACTATAACCATCGAGATGATCATAATCCTGGTCAATTTCTTGCCAAGCCTTGTCTGAGTCATTTTGTTCTTTTCTTTCTTGGCTTTGGTTTCGACGTTATTCTTCTTCTCTTTAGTGTTATTCGATTCTATAGTTTTATGGATGTCTATAGCTTCCTCAGTTTCTGTCGTTTCTTTAAAGTCTATTGTTTCTACAGTCTCCTCAGCTTCAGCCGTTCCTTTAAGCTCTATAATTTCTATAGTTTCTTTCATTTCTTCGCTCATATAATCACGCCTCCGAAATATCTTCCTCTACATCTTGCTTCACCTTTCTGTTTCGCCTGTCAAATATACCAAGTAACATAAAGATTAACGACAGGATTATAAGAACGCTGGCTAAGAAACTCAAACCTTTGCCAACACCCCAAATGAGCACATAAGAGAATACAAACGATCCGACAGATTGAGCTATATTCTCAAAAATACTGTAGACTCCAAAAGCCCTGTCATAACCATATTCCTCAACCTCTTCCAAATCAGTAAAATATCCGGTCATAAGAGGATTACCAAATCCATCAGAAATACCTACCAGCGCAAGCGATATAAACAGTGCCGGAATACTATGGAACACTACAACTACGACAAATGCTAACGCATAAACGATAGATGACAATGCCAATCCGACTCTCTTCCTTCTCGAAAATGCTTTGGTAAGCAATCCTCCAAAAGCTACTACAAACAACGCATTTATTAAGTAAGAGTAACCAATGTATGTCTCTGAAAGACCCCACTCCTCACCAAGAATAGGATACATATAGTTAAGATAGTATCCGACAACCGCAGCCGGTACTAACATCATTATAAAGAATCCCAGTATCTTAGGGTTAAGCACAAGTTTTCTGATTGGAACATTGCTTGTCTCTTCTTCTGACTCTTCTTCATCATCAACAACAGTCTTTGAAAGATAAGTCTTTGTAACAAATATAAGAGCTACACTAAATACTGCAGTTATGAAGAACATTGTAGAATATGGAAGCCACTGAATGATGAAACCTCCAAAGATTATACCGCAGTTAGCACCGCTAAATCCGGCAGCACTGTAATAGGCAAATCCCTTGTCTCTTTCATCTTCAGGAAGAGCTGCAATTAAAATATTAATCATGAGAACCAGAGTTCCCCAACCGGCACCGAGAATCGCCTGACTAAGCGCCAACACCCATATATTAGGAATCACCCTAAGCCCCAATCCGAGTGTAACGCAGATTGAACTTATAAGAGCCGTCTTCTTAGCTCCGATTCTTTTGATAATTCTGTTACCAATAAACGAAAACAGTGCACAAGCAACTACTTCCGCTGATATCGGTATAGCGGCAAGAAACTCAGGACTAAGTCCAAACGACATTCCTTTATCAGCTATACGCATAGCGTAGATAGGAAGAATTGCAGTAGTAAGATTCGTAAAGAAACATATCAGGAATACAACGAATCTCAGTATGCCTGCAGGGACAACGCTGTCTTCCTCACCCTTCTCATCTTCATCTTCCTTCTTCTTAGTCTTGCCAGCTACAAAATAGAACATCTCTATAACAAACAATATTACAATTGTTGTCATTGCAATGATATTGATGATAAGAGTTAAAAGCATTTCCTTACTGTCATTCTCAAAACCGGCTAAATCCTTACCAACCTCTATTAATCCGATTGAGTTACCCTCATCGTCCAAAATAGGTTGTAATACAAATATAAAGCTACCTGAACTTGTTCTGTTAACGTAAGTCTTACCTTCCTTGGTTTCTAATATCTCCTGCTCGTCAGAACCTTCATAGTCCCAATCATACGGATAAACCACACAAGTGCTCTCAAGCGAGTATGTAAGTGTGATTGTTCCGTCAATGACTCTGTATAAAGAACAATAAATGTCTTTAGCATCTTCTGTATCCGCTAAGAATATCGATTCTACTGCATTTTTGACAGCCTTGTAATCGTCATTCATAAAATCCGAAGGCTTAGAAAGTGCTAGAAATGAATCCTTAGGAAGCTTCTCTGCCGTAACCGTAGCAGCAAGATTCTCTCTTGAATATACCTCTGCCTGCAACTGTCCCTGAAACTTAGGATAAACCGATCCTAAGAAAAGTATTCCCATTGCAATAACGCCGGCAATAATCGCAAGAATAATTCTCATGTACTTGGTCGCTCTTCTGATTATAAATACTATAAAACCAACTACATTTATAACAGTAGTAATTGCAAAAATAAAAATCGCTATCCAAAGTATAGCTGTCAATACCTTCAACTTAGAGGATAATTGAACATCATAATAAGTGTCATACTCTCCGTCGGTCCATACTGATACGCCATATGATGTAGTAGAGACTATTTTATTGTCCGCATTTACAAAATATGTAATCTCTCTCTCTGATATGTCTCCCTCAGGTTCTAATACATCCTTAGCGCCTGTTGCCACGTCAATAGTTATGATATTTCTTAAACCGATATCTGCTGCATAAAGAGTGTTATCGCCGTAGCTTACACCTCTTATAATACTGCCTTCAACGTTATCGCTGTTAAATAAAAGCTTATCGTTGACACCATCTACATATTGAAGTAATCTTCCATCATATGTTGTGTACCATAAGGTACCACTCGCTTCGTCATAAGTAGCGCTAAGCACGGTGTCGTCTGCATTTTCAAGATTAAAAGACTTAACCGCCATGTCATCGCTGTTAACCAGGTGTAGAGCAGCTTCGCCTTTATGAATGTAAATGACAGCAGAATCTGTACCACACATTCCAACGACAGCAGCCCTCATTCTCTCGTCGCCATCTTCGTTCCGATGACCTTCATATGACCATCTTTTGATTGTCTCAATAAACTTACCTTCAGGAGAAAACTTAAGAACACGCTCCGACGCAAGCCTTACGCCCTTAGCAATCTTGGTGTCATGAACATAGATGTTGCCCTTGCTGTCACAGGCTATATTGTCAGCACTGTCAAATGTTTTATCACTTCCATCTATCTTCCACAAAAGTTCGCCATCTTCAGATATCTTAAGAATTCTGGTATTCGATCTATCTATGACATATAAATTGCCTGATTCATCAGAAGCACTTGTGTACGGACTCTCAAGCGCAAACGATTTAAATGGGCTGACAAACATCCATTTCCATAAACATATTACCGTAACAAGTGAAAACACAAACAGTATAGATTTTATGATTAATCGTATTCTTCTGTTTCTAAGCTTCTTATCTGAATTCTGCATTCGGATAGTCTCCTATTCTTTTTCAATAAGTGTAAGTCTTGATAAAAGTGAATATTCCGGGCACAGATGAATCTTATATCTTCTAAGACTCTCTATGCCGCAATCCTCAGTATAATTAATGTAATCGCAACCTTTTAAAAATCGATCGTAACACTCTTTTAAGAGGTATTCGTTGATACCCTTCATCTTGTTGACTGCATGCTTGAACTGGTAAACGGCCTGACCCATACGCATGCTCACTATGCAAAAACCTGCCATCTCGCCGTCAACCCTGACAAGTATTCCCTTAGCGTGTATCTTGTCAAATGCAGATACAACCCTCTTGGTAACCTCAACAAGACATCCAAAGTGACACTCGACACAGTTCTTAGATCCACACCACAAACTGTCCATAAACTCGATTATCTCGTTTAAGCTGTCTTTGGTAATCTCAACTATCTCGTAATCATACTTTCGTTTAAAATAATTATAGCGATATCTGTCATCTTGCATATCAAGACCTGCTTCAAATGATTCAGCAGAGTAGATATACTCCATATAATCCCTATTATCTTCTATATCAAAGTCATACCCTTCATATCTCTCGAAATACGGAAGCATCCATTCCGTAATATCCATCATTACGACTTTCTCTTTGATGACCCCAAAATCATGTCTTAATATGTCAAATGATTTCTTAAAGGACTCTTCATCGTAATGACCGATAAAGGGAATGCCAACCAACATTCCTTCATTTGACTCATAACAAAGAGATATAATCATATCATTTTCTATCTTATAATATACCGGAAGCGTATCTCCCCACGCTATCATATTGAGAAAACAAGTAGACGCTGACCATGGCTCATTCATTAGATCATAATACGGATCAAATACAGCCTGATCATCGGGCACGACCTTCTTATATCCCAGCGACATGATTAAATCAAGCATCTCCCGGGATATAGGATTAACAATTCGATTATTCCTCATAATATCTCTTACCTATCTAAAAAAACAATACATTAAAAATTATATCACGAGAGTTGATATCTCGCAACATTTCCATTTATTCGTGGTTATAATATGCAAGTGAGATATTCTCAACCTTTCCATCATTCAATGAGGCTTGAATCATAACATCATTGAAATTATATCCAAGGTATGTATCATCCTTGTCAGTAGTATCACCAAGAAGCGCTGTTACTTCGTCTGCAGTTCCACCAAGTTTTACGGTACCGCCAAGAGCAGCATCACCTTCACCGACGTCTCTTGAGTTCACCTCAATAAACTCCATTGTATCATCATCAACATACTCAGTAATGGTAATTCCTGTGTAATAATGCATTATTCTTGTACCTGCTGTACCACCATCGCAAGGCTCGATTGTCTCATCAGGTTTAGCTACTTCACCGAGCTGATCTTTAACTACAGAGAACTTACCGCCTGCCTTAAGTTCAACACCGTTAAATAACACATATGCTCCCTCAACTCCGGTGTCAGGTGCTGAATCATCAACAGCTGCCTCTTTTTTAGCCTCAGTAGTATCATTTGAAGCAGAGCTTTTTGCGCTTGATGACGAATTACCGCCACATCCTGCTAAAACACCTAACATCATTGCCATAATTGCTGTCATAAATAGTTTCTTCATAATTGATTCTCCTTTTTTATTATATAATTTTAGCTAAGTTATCAATGGGGACAGACCCCACTGGTAACTTAGCAGCTAAGTTACCAGTGGGGTCTGTCCCCATTGATAACTTAGCTAATTGTCACTTTATCTGCTTGGTAGCATTTGCCACCGGTTATAATACTTACACTATACTCTCCCTTAAGTTCCTCATCAGGTGATATAACCGCCGAGTAGCCACAGGGTCTGTCCCCTTGGTCAGCCGATTTCATCAGTGCCTGATCATATATAGGAAATGCCTCATAAGTAAAGCTTTCTCTATCATTTGCAAGAACTATATATACACGCCTCTCTTCAAGGGATGCGTCTCCCTGATTAGGAAGCTTGCCGTATAACCTTAATCCATAGCTTTCCGCTTTGGAAAATGTCTCCGCCCCGTCACACTTATCATAAGACCCGACATCTATCTTCTCGCGCTTAGGTGCATACATAAAAGGAGCACTTTCCACAAGTTGGTCGATATTCCTCTCCACAAGCTCATAGCAGAAATCACTACGCTCAGGTATCGCTGTAATGTCAGGACTCCTCGTTCTCTTGAATGTTGAGTCCTTATAAGCATTTATCATAAGCGGGAGAAGCGCCCTGCCAAAGGAATCTCTTACCATGTAAAGTGAACTGCCGTCCTTAACGACCTTGCTCTTGGCGATTATCATGTCATCTCCCTGCTCCTTGTCACTCATGTAATTAAGAAGCCTCTCCTTAGGTCCACCCTGCCCGGGACCGGTAAACATAATACTGTTATAATCAATATCATACTCATACTGATAGTCCATAAACCCACCGGCTGGATAAAGAAGCTTGTCAAGGTCTCCGCGCCACGTCTTCGTCTTCTTAAGCTCAATATCGTCATAGGTCTTATGCTCTCTATTTAGGCTGTCAAGAATCGCATTATATCCGATAAGCGCACCCTTGTAATTCCAATGCGAATCACGCCTGTGATAAAGTCCCTCATCCTTCTTATCGGTGAGCAAAGTCTTTAAATCAACATGCGTAACATCGGCCTCATCAAGCGCATCATTAAGCCTGGTAAGGTTATTAGCATCAGCCTTCTCATAACACTCAGGCATATACTCAGGATAAACACTTGATTTATTAGGAACTATGACAAATGTAAACTGCCCGCCGTTAGCCCTAACATGCTCTTCTATAAGCGAAAGACTCACAGCCGCTGCCTTAATATCGGCATCACTAAGAGCATTACTGTCCATATAGTCCTTGCTCTCGCTCTCATAGTAAAGCCATCCATCCTTGCCACAGATAACATTGGACGAAGGCTGTTTAAAAAGCTCAGTCCTAAGATAATTGGACGCCGAGAGCATATATGCTCTAAGCGGAATCCTATCATTTAACCATCCTTCAAAGCCACTTGAGAAGTCCTCATTAAGCTTCCCCTTGTCAACATACTTAGGGAACTTATTAAGCTCTCGCTTCTCAATCTTGACATCACTCTTGATAAAAGGCATAAGCACCATAGGAAGCGCACAAACTAAAAGCATAAGTATAATATATATTACTTTAAATCTTTTACTCACTATGCCACCCCCTAAAACCTAAAGTAAATGAACGGATTATAACTGCTGCTTATAAGCGTCAAAACCGACATAATGAATATTACAAATGAACCTGTATACGAAAGATAATTATATACCTTAGCATCACCCTTAGCTTCAACCTTGCCCCTGATATAGCGACATATCGGAGCTGATAATAGTATTGCAAGTATAAAAGTAATCACAAACAACTGAGATATGCACGCTATAACGGCAACATTTGCAGAATGCACTCCTTCATTAAACGTAAACATATCTTTTATAATACCAAACCCTTGAGTCAACGAATCTGCTCTAAATATGACAAATGCCAACACGACCACTAGCATGGTATAAATATGACCTACATACTTAAACCACTTCTTCTTAGTCGGAACAATCTGGTAAGTCTCTAGCATCAGGCAAATTCCATGTATCATACCCCAGACTATAAATGTAAAATTGGCGCCATGCCAAAATCCGGTCAGAAAGAACACGAAAAGCTTGTTAAACACTGTTCTTAAGTTACCCTTCCTGTTACCGCCAAGCGGGATATACACATATTCCTTAAACCAGGTTGAGAGCGATATATGCCATCTTCTCCAGAATTCCTGTATACTTGGAGATATAAACGGATAGTTGAAGTTCTCCTTAAAATCAAATCCAAACACACATCCTAAGCCAATCGCCATGTCACTGTATCCGGAAAAATCAAAGAATATCTGCAAAGTGTAACAAAAAGCTCCTATCCACGCAGGCAACGTTCCAACATTGGACGGATCGTATGAAAAAACTGTATCTGCAACATATCCCATCTGATTGGCGATAAGCACTTTCTTGCCAAGTCCAAAACAAAATCTATTCAGTCCCCTGCTTATCCTGTCAATGCTAAACTCCCTAACCTTAAGCTGTGAAGCAATATCTTCATATCTTACTATAGGACCAGCGATAAGCTGTGGAAAAAACGATATATAAAGCATTACCGAAAACAGATTCTTCTGAACACTGCTCTTATTCCTGTAAACATCAATTACATAGCTAAGTCCTTGGAATGTAAAGAATGATATACCTATCGGCAGCCTGATATCGGGCACCGCCACATTCATTCCCGTAACATCATTGAATATGCTGACAAAGAATCCGGTATATTTATATGCTACCAAAAGCCCGATATTTAAAAGCACTGCCAAAAACACCGCCAGTTTATCGTGCTTATCAGTGGATGCTATTCTTCCAAATATGTAATTAAGTATGATTGAGATTATCATTATGATAACCGCAACCGGCTCGCCATATGCGTAGAATATCAGGCTCGCCATAATTAATATTGCGTTTCTTGCTATCTGATTGCAAATTACTGCATAAAGCATAAATGTCACAGGCAAAAACATAAACAAGAATGGTGTTGAACTAAAAGACATGGTAACAAAGTACCTCCATCATTTGCCATAATAACAACAAAAAGCAAACCGAAGCACGCTTCGGCTTGCATATAATCAAATTAAATATTAACAGCTTACATTGGAGCAGGTTGATTCTGTCCAAGAACAGGATCTTTCTTCTGAGCTTGAGGATTATTGATATTACGCTGATTCTGCGCGTTATGGTTCTGCTCTCTGATAGCATCCCCCTGCTTCATCTCACCGGCTTTAATAGCTTCTGCAATCTCAGCTGTTGTAATACCCTTGCCTTCCTTCTGCTTAGCAAGTCCGGCTTCAACAATCTTTTGAGCTTGATCTGTCTCTAAGATATTATTAATATCGTCTTCGGTAGGAGTTACTGATTTGTCAAGACGATTCATTGCTCCGACAAATGTCTCTCCAGGCTTAACAGTAAAGTCATTGCCTTTTTCAAGGCTCTTGATTCTATTGTCATAGAAGAGCGTTTTAGCAACAGACTGCTCCATTGAAGACTTAAGCTCAGCATTAGCTTCCTTGCCAACCATCTGCTCCCTTGCAAGCTCTTCTTCCATCTTACCTTGATCAAATGATTTGTTCATCTCGTCCTTCTTAGCAGCAATCTGATTGGCAAACATCTCCTCACGCATAGCCTGTATATCATTTTGAATCTTCTCAATGGTTCTGATACGAGTTCTCTCATACTCATTCTTAGGACTCATATGCACCTCATCGGTGCCAACCATAACATCTATACCCTCTTCATCTGCCTCAACGGTATTGGCCATTGCTTTTCCCAGAAGGTATTCCTTAGATGATCTATATACGTTAAGCGACAACTTATCGTATGTCTCCATCTCTTCAGCAGTAAGATTAGTTCTTCCGTCAATCTCTTTCATGAACTGATCAAGAGCATTCAAATCCTTAGCAATCTTTCTGTAGCTGCTTGAGCTCTTACCGTAAGGTCCAACAACGCCTAAGGTCATCTTCCTTGTCAAATGCTTAAGTCGATTAACCTTACCTGCCTGATCAGTTACCATATTAGCGAACTTATCGTCGCCACTCTGTGGCTTATATCCCTTGTCTTCAGCAGTTCTATCGTCATTGATTTCCTTTAACTTGCCCTTCTTCTTAGGAACCTGACCCTTAAGAAGAGCATTCTCAGCTTCTAATTCTTCGTTCCTTCTCCTAAGCTCATCCTGCTCTTTTTTTAATCTTAGCTGTTCTTTCTTGAGTCTGTCTATCTCGGCAACATTAGGGTTGACTGCATTCTCTTCCTCTACATTGTTCTCATTATTAACCTCTTCATTAACTTGCTCGTTCTCCTGCTGATGCTCCTCATGATGCTCATTAGCATGCTCCTGCTCCTGGTTAATATTAAGATTCTGATCTAAATCATTGTTATCATGGTTCTCATTATTATCATGCTGCTCTTCACCATTATTGTTATTATTATTCTGATTATTGACCTCATTCTCGATATTATCAACATTATAGTCAAGGTCATTATTATTGTCATTAATTGCACCTACAGAGTTATTTCTCCTCTGGTTTAATTCCTGGTCATTTAATAAAATGTCTTCATCTTTCATAACATTTCCTCCTTTATGCTTCGTCCGAAACAAGATTATCTAATTATCTTGCTCATATTATAACAAAGCATATATAACAAAAGAGCAACATATATCTAAATTAGATATTCTTTTTGATTGTCAAGATGTTCTTGCCTTCTTTGTATTCATATCCAACAGAGTCCATAGTGTTCTTCACAAGGTGAATTCCAAATCCGCCCGGTCTTTCAAGGAACATCTGACCAGATGTATCTGCATCCTCATACTGAAGAGGATCGAACGGTTTACCGGAATCCATAAACTCAATTGTAACACAAAGCGGATCCTTGCTAACCTCACATACAACCTCTGCCTTACCAATCTCAGGGTGATACGCATAGGAAATAATATTAACAAATATCTCTTCAACAGCAAGACGAATCTGGAGCAAAGTCTTCTTATCACATCCTAGTGCAATCAGCTTATCCATTATAAAATCCTGAACGGGATCTAATGCCTCATCTGTGGCATCGATGGTAAGAGTATGCCCATCCTCACTCACCTTGTAATCTATCTCCGGTGTATCATCATTATCTCCACCTAAATGAATCAAATTAATCTCGTCCATGATTACTCGCCTCCATTCTCCATATCTTCTTCCTCACTGTAATACTCATCAGATTCGTCATACTCCTCTGATTCAGAGTATTCCTCCTCATAATCTTCATCATCAGTCACAGCTTGTTTAGGCTTTTTCTTGTATTTAAGGGAACCTAGTGCCTCTATAACGGCTTTGAGCATCCTAGAGTACCTTCCCTCCGATTTCTCATTAGGAACAAGCTCCAACATCTCTTTGGTAGCCTTTTCAAATCTCTTTCTAACTCTCAATATCGCAAGTCCTGCCGTAAATGTTCTTGCGGTATACAAGCCAAGCTCTAACTGTCCTTCGTCATTTTCATAAAATGTAATCAGTACAGGATAGAATATAAAATGTTTGACCAATGCCGCTACAATATTGTCTTTGGATGTAAGATTAACCCCTCGTCCCATACTCTCCAAAGTCTTCCTTGCATTAAAAATAGACTTATTGTTGTTCTGATTGGAAGTATATAGATACTGTCTCTCGGTGATACCAACAGTCAGAATCTTATGTTCTCCCTCAGCAGGTCCCCAAGTCTGCAACCTGGCTCTCTCAACTATCTTAAATCTTCCGTCAGTATCTATCTCAACATGATAAAGTAATGCATGTTTAACTTCGGTCATAAATGGTCCTATATCACGCTTTTTACGTCTATTACGCACTCTTATCACCTCATATAATATTTGTGTATAAACACATTAACGCCCAAAGCACCAACGATAAGGGCACCCTTACCGCTGGCACTATTAGGCTTAATTTAGTAATTATTCACTGTCAGGATCTCCGTCCCCAATGTCCTCAGTTGTAGAAGGAGTAAACGGATTAGTTGTATCAGTGTCTGAGCTACTGCTAGATGAAGTCTTACCCGGAACAGTGATGTAGATAACATCCATTATTGTAGGATCATCCTTGGCCTTAACTACAATCTTGTACTTCACAATCTCGCTCGTATTGTTCTTAGGAACAGAGAACTTAAATGTGTTCTTGGTAGATGTAAGCTCGTCTCCCTTCAACTCGTCCGGCGTATCTCCTACCATCTTGTATGCCTTAACTACAACTCCTGCCTTAGATGTAGTACCTGTAATGTTAGCAGTACCGGTAATCACATCTCCACCGTAAGCAACAAATGAATACTCATGATCCTCAACTCTTACCATATCATCCTTTGTAGATACATCGGTTGTAAGTTTGATATTGTTAAATCTCATTATGTTCTCGTCACTGTCGCCTCTGAATATCTGCTCGCCGACTCTTCCGATTGTGTCAGCTCCCAATCCAAATACTACATTGACATCATCTATCGTCCAATAGGCATCTTCATCCTCGAAGTAAACCTCTGCAGATGTTATGTTCATCTTATCCTTCATTTCAGGAATGAAGAATCTGATAGTCTGTGTCTCCTTAGCTACAAACCTATTGGTGTCATTGTCAATAAACTTAGTTATATCATCAATGAATATCGCCTCAGTAACACCTAAGTAGTTAGTGTAGTTAAAGTTCATGCTTATCTTAGACTTCTTAGAATCCTTAAGAGTCATTGATGAGCCTGAAGTGTTAAATGTAACCTCAACAGGAGTAACGCCATTCTCACCATAGCACTTATGTGAAGTTGCCTTATGGTTAGTAAACTTGCCTGAAAGATCAAAGCATCTGTTAAATGATGTGTAACTTCTCTGGCTTGCATAAGAGTTAGCTGCATCAGATGAAACCGCTACTCCGTTAGCATCCTTAGGTACATTCTTAACCTGAGCACAAGCTCCGTTAACTCTACCCTTAATTGCTCCATAAGCTGTAATCGTATATCCTGTAATCTCCTTAACGTATGGAATCTTAGAGTGAACATCTACAAACATACCTCCGGAAATGTTATATATTCCCAAATCGGTGAGGTAAATGTATGGAGACTGATATTCTGACTTATCGCCGTCTACATCATCTATTGTTGATGTGTAGAAGAATGATACAGCAACATCATTAGCTTCGTTAACCAAAGCCTGCTTCTTGGTATCCTCATCTATTGCAATAAATACATCTTCTTCAGTGTCATCACTAAAACGGTTATTCAATTCTAATGAGCCCTGAGCTCCACCGTAAGTTCCGGCCTGGTCGAAGAGTGAATATGCGTATGAACCTATAACAACACCATTTCTCAAATGCTGAACAACCGCATGGTTGAACAAAATACCGTTATTGGAACAACTTACATTCATCTTACTTAAGTTAATTGTATTCTTGGCATTTACACCCTTAGCATAGTACATCACATTGCCCATGGCGTCCGTTCCAAGTGTCATCTCCTTCATTCCGGTTGTCATCAACTTAGAAAATGGAGTATCATAATCAACCGAAGCCTTAACTGCTCTCTTTTTGCTTCCAAGCTTCTCGTTCTTCTTAATTTCCTTAATAGATCCGACTGCTGGATAAACATAAATGTTAAACTCATCATCTGTCGTATCTGGCATACGAGTTACCGGAGTTACAATGTCATCTGCTTCCCATACAAACTCATGATCAGGGAATACAATCGGTCCGATTGATCCAGGCTGTCCAATCTCTGTTTTGGTAGATTCTATGTACTCGCTTCCGCTATTCTCATCAGTTCTCACTGTACAAAGCGGAGTCGTATCCATATTTCTGTAAAGCTCTTCGTTAGCAGTATGCTGTAATCCGCCATCTTTAAGTACCTGAGAAAGTGAGAAACTCTTAACATTCCATACTGATGGAGAACCATTCTGCGTAGTCGCTATAAGCTCTATACTCTTAATACGTTTCAAGTTAGGTATCGGATCTAAGGTAAATCTATCCGTATGGTTCGGTCTAAACATCCAATCCGGTACTGACGTGTAGCCCGTACCATCGGCATTAGTTCCCGACCGTTCTTTCGTACCATTAGTAGATTCGACTGCGCTTGCCTTAATCTCATAGTATTCAGCAAGCTGTCTTACAATATCCTGAGTAAGTCTTCTCTCAACACCATTTTTGTCTTCGTAGATGACATCCGCCTTAACAGTTCCTACAAACTGAGGGGTGTCTCCTTCCCATCCGCCTAATGCCATCTCACAAAGAACCTTAACGGAGGTAGTTGTGTAAGACAATGGGAAATACTTAGCAATCTCGTTCTGACTTCTTCCCTTTCGTCCTCTAAGACTAACTTTCTCCTCTTCATCATAGTACTCAATATCAATCCAGCCTATGTCATCTATAACATATGTTACATAGCATCCTCCGTTCGTATCCTCTGATATATCTATGCTGTCGATGTTAAGCTTATCAAATGGATCCGCTGCTGTTGAAAGATCCTCAGGAATAATCCTAATACCCTTGATTGCACCGTAATCCTGGTTGGTTGATATCGAGAATCTCTCGGTAACACCTGACCTGAATCCATCAGAAGTCATCTGCTGATTAGCAAGTACATAAGCACTGTTACCATTTGCAAATACAAGCTGGAAGTAGAAGTGGTTCGAACTTCCTGCATCACCGTTGCCTAGGTCCGCTATATCATCCTTGGCTACATTGACTCCTATTGAATAGGTCTTGCGTTTCTTAAAGAATCCCCAATCAATACTGGTCTGATCATATGTCATATTATACTTAACTGTCGAATAATCTACATCTCTAATATCAAGAGTCTCCTCTGAATTAAACGATATAGTATAAGTTCTGTTAGGGAACACCTGAAGTCCTGTAAACTTAGGCACCTGTCCGGTTGGATTGCCACTTGCGGTCGTAGTTTCATCTCCGTTTGTCTTCTTCTTATTGATGCCCGTTCCTTCGTCATCAGTATCATCTTTCTTACTAGAAGGATGAAGAATATCATTGACATCCACCTTAGTTGTACTATCGTCAGCAACAACTGCTCTACACTGCTGTAGCTCGAATACAACTCCGGCTACACAGTTTCTCTCCAAGCGGAAATTACTCTTTAAGCCTCCGCTAGTCTCTTCTTTGAGATATGCACGTCTCTTATCATATGACTCGACATAAGATATATAGACATTGTCCATAATCCAAACGTCTCCACCATCTATTGAAGCCTGCATTCCTACAAAACTTAAGATATCATCCTCGTCTAACAGATAAGAAACCTTACCGCCTTCTTCTAAGCCTGATCCAGATATAAAATCAGTATTATTATCGGTCTTCCAATCACCCATGTAATTGGCTGCCGATTTCTTAATACTCTTATATGCAGTAACCTGCTGTCTTCCGTTAGAATCGGTATAGTAAAATCTCATATTAACGTTGTTATTGGTTCCGGCACCGGTTTCATTGGCTGTTTTAACCGTAACCATATATCTTCCTTCACCCGAATTAGCAGCAATAAGTGGGTTCTTGGAGTTGTATTTAATCATGGTAATCTGATCTTTACCATTCTTCGAAATGCTTCTACCTTTATCATCGGTTGTAGTATAATACATCATTGGTACAGATGAACCAAAGAGGTATTCTACAGTGGAGCATTTATACTGCTTGCCATCCGTTGCTGTACCGGTTCCAAGGTAAGGCATACATCCACCCTGATATATCGAGATTCCGGCTAAACTTATAGAATCTCCCGTTACAGCCGAATTTAAAGCTCTATTATTGGATATTCCGTTCTCATTGAGCTTAGATTCAGCCATACTACCGGTATACATCGTAGTTGATAATAACGACTTATATCCCGGAAGCTTACCTTCAAATGCAATGGTATCGCCTCTTAATCCGAAACCATATATAACCTCGCCCTTAAGCTGTTCACCTATCATTCCGTATGCACTTAAGAGCACAGGTAAGTAGACCTTTCTGGTCCAGTTATTAACATCCTGGTACTGAACTTCGAGTACCATGTTTTCCATTATGTTATCATTCGTACCAATCTTGTTGGCGCTATAATTAGTAAACTCCTCAATTCCGGCTCCATAAATGTCTGCAATATCAAGTCTGATTGAATATAAATCATCTTCACCGGAAAACTTTTTAACTTTGGACTTATTATCGTATGTAGTAAGTTTAAGTGCGTTGGTATTGCTACCTTCACCAACAACAAACATCTTGTCAACACCCGAAGTAGATAAAGTATCTCCGGTAGGATTCTGAACTTCCGCAATCAAATAACCTTCAAAATCAAGAAACTGCTGACCTGAAACCAGACCATACTCCTCGTATCCCTTATAACTGTTAACTTTATAAATAGAAATACCCTGGCCGTTCCAGCCTGACTTAGTAACCTCGCCAGTCTTAGAATCAACACCTCCAGTCTCCATATAAACCTCAACGCTTAAGACTTCTTTAATTACAGCCTCTGTCTCAAACGCATAATCTACTGTAGTCCATGAATCTAAAGAAGTAACAGGCTTAACCTTCTCGGTATAATTGTACTTCTCAATAACACTCTTACCGTATGTATTGGTAATGTTAGATCCGTCAGCATAATAGTTGAGCATAGCTTCAGTTCTGTTATATGCATCAACCTGTGGAAATACATACTGTCTTCTGGTAGATCCATCCTCTGCCTTGTATCTGATTCCAAAGAACAAGAGTGACTTACCAGCGGTTGCACCGGTTGAAATTGTAATGGCGTAAGTCTTGTCAGAAGCTTTGTGGACTTTTCTTCCATTCCATCCATCCATCTTATTATATGCATCATAAGACGCTGTCACCGAATCTGGTGAGATTCGATATTCTGTTGTCTCATCATAAAGATCATCATCCTCTTCGGTCGATGGAGCACCACCATCAGCATTATTAGTACTTTGGGTTGTCCCAGCATCATCAGCAACCCTAGGACCACCACCATCAGCATTATTAGTACTATAGGTTGTTCCCTCTCCTATATTGCCACCCGACGCATTCGCTGCAAAAGCCTTGGTGGTTAAGTTATATAACTTACCTGCAAAAATACCAAAGCCTGTTACACCTTCAGCGGGCACGTATGATAATGTAAATGAGATTAGCAGCAATCCTGCCAACATTCGCTTAAAAATACCTTTTTTCTTCATAACGCATCCTCTATTCTTGACTTTTGTCCCAAAAACTACAACGGTTACATATTACCTGCTAACAATATAACAGACACCGTATAACAAAAGTGCAACACTTTACAAAAAAATTGTTATCTTATATTCAAAAGTCCTGCAAGTCCAGTCATTTCAAACACTTCCATAACATTATCGTTAACATTGGTAAGTGTAAGTTTGCCACTATTCTGGTTTATCTTGATATAAAGATTCCTTATTGATCGAAGACCTGCACTCGATACATACTCAAGATCCTTCATATTGAGGCATATGTTCTTGAATCTGTCAGCCATTTGCATAAAGAGCGCGTCAGCATCTCTTGCCGTCTTGGTGTCAAGGTCTCCTGCCAACAGGAGTTCCCCATCTTCACCGCGGTCAACCAACTTTACGTCCATAGCTCATTCCTCCTAAAATGCTTATTTCTTCTTCCTTTGTTCCTTGATGTAAGATGCGAGCTCTTCTACTGTTATCTCGATAACGTCTTCTCCCATCTCTTCCATACGCTCCTCAATACCCATATTGGCATATTCTTCTGCTGCTTCTGCTAAAAGCTCTGCAAACAGGAATGGAGCCGGCTCATATTCTTCTGACTCATCATCAGAGAACAGACCGTCTGAATCCATATCATCATCATCAAAGCTGAATTCGTCGTCTTCATCATTATCATCAAAGTCGAAGTTAAATTCATCATCATCGCTGTCAATATCAAACCCGCCTTCAGAAGAACCCTCGTCAAAGAGTGATTCTTCATCATCGAAGAATGAATCTGTTTCATCGTCCTCATCAACAAATGAACCTACATCTCCACTAGATGCGCTTCCAAAGAGTGAATCATCCTCGTCAACTCCAAAGAGACTGCTAAGTGTATCCTCTTTAACGGTCTCGGTTGTAGAAATAGGAGCTTCTTCTCTTGCAAACGCAGTGACAGGCTGAGCAACAGTAGCTCCGCCTCCGCCTGCTAATGCGACCTGAGCACCGGTATTTATACCGGCACCGAGTGTAATCCATTTGATTCTTTCTACAAGCTCATCTTCCATCTCCTTCTTAAGCGATTCTCTGATAGCTGAAAGCTTGTTATCAAGGTCTTTCTCACTGTATATGGCGTCCTGAGCCTGTACATTAGCTTGAGTCTTACTCTCTTGAGCCTGAACATTAACCTGAGGTCTACTCTCCTCAGCCTTGTCTTCGTTATTCTCAGTCTCGTCGGCAATTTCTTCAAAAGAAATCTCGCTAAATGAAATACTTCCGCTTGAAACCTCCTGTTTAGACTCTTCCTTGGTCTCCTCTTCGTACTCATCTTCAGAAATCTCTGCAAGAGAGATACTTCCAAAGCGTCCCATAGCCATCTCGTATTCTTTGCGATTGACAGCTTCCTCCGCCTGGATAAATCTATCAACTGAGCTTAACTTCTCCTCAGCCTTGTCAAACGCCTTAAGAATATCGTCTTCTTCACCAAGCTTAAATGCCTCGTCTTCAGTAATCTCAGAGAAAGTAAATGTAGACTTCTTCTCAACCTTCTCACGCTTCTCATTCTCAACGGACTTACGTTCCTCATAATTGCTGTCATGAGCCTCGCGACTGTCAGCAACAAAATCTTCCCAATCCTTAATACCGTCGGCACCAAAGAAATAGTTAGTCTCGAATTCCTGATTCTCAAACATATCTACAAATGAATCCGGAACCTCAACAAGGAACGAAGATCTCGAGGTAGGACTCATAATCGTGAATACCTCACCTCTCTTGGCGCTTACGATATCCTCCTGCTCACGCTCGTTAATACCGCCCGCCTTCTCATAAAGCTTGCAAAGATCATCCATATCATTAGGAGCAAGCGAGAATACAAAACTATACTGACATGCATTAATAATAGCAGTTGACTTTCTTGCTATCTCCTCGCTACCTACGAAATCCTTAATGTTCTATGTAATAACAATCTGCATACCGTTATATTTACGGATACGCTTAGCAAGCTGGAACATGAAATCAAGAGCAACAGGGAACTTGGTATCAATAAATACGTGTGCCTCGTCGATAACAACTACAACCTTACGCTTCAAGCCGTACTTAATATTGTAATCTCTATTCTTGATAATCTCATTGTCAATGTACTTCAATACAAGAAGCATCTGTGCATTGGCAATTGTTGTATTTCTGTTCGCAAGCATTGACTGGAAGTTAAATACCGAAAAGTTCTCATCAGTAGTGATAGTTGATGGACCATTCCAAATATTGGCATTTCTTCCGCCTGTCGAGAACTTGGAGATATAATTGACAAGCGATCTTAAAAGCTGTCTTAAATACTCGTTATTAGTTCTCTCAAACTCTTGCAAAACAACGTCATATAAATCGTCAAATATAGGATAATCATCGGCCTTAAATCCAGAAAGATCAGTCTCAGGTGTGATTCCGAAGTTGAGATACAATCTCTCAACCAATGAATTAAGGTACTCCAATGCATCCTTATCTATATCAGGAAGGATCTGTCTAAAGAACTCCTCCAAGAACTGCAAATGCGTAGTAAAACTACCGCTTGGTCCGCCACCGTCTACACCGGCCTCGTCATCATCAAGCGCAGTTATAATGTGGAAAGGATTAAGCCTTCCGTGCGTCGCGTTACCAACATTTATAACCTTACCTTTCAAAGTGTTGGCAAGCTCTGAATACTCATTCTCCGGATCAAGAATAAAAATCTTAGCATCCTCTGATGCCAAATTGGTAAGGAGTGACTTGGTAGCATAAGACTTACCTGAACCTGACTTACCAATAATAACCATGTTGGAATTAATTCTCTCGCTATCTCTTCTAAAGAAGTCAATGAATACAGGAACTCCCCCTGCTGAACCTAACTTAATTCCGCCCTTGTCAGAAATATGGGCATAAATCCAAGGGAATGACGCAGCGATTGTGTTGGTAGGAATTCCCCTTGCTTCCTTAATCATAGGATCATAGTTAGAAACCTGTGAACCGATAAATGCCTGAAGCTGCATAAAATCCATACCCGCAAGCTTCATTCCGGACTCATTAAAGCTTCTCCTGATAGTCTTCTTCATATCGGCTACATACGGCATAACCGTACTAAATCCTTCGTTATAAAGTGGATTGTCCTGGGTTGAACTTGCATCATATGCTGTAACATAGATATCAACAGACATCAACGCTTCATTCTCTTGCTGTAAAGTCACAAGAAGAGAAGACAATGTGTCGATATGCTCCTGAAGCTCTATAACTTTTGAATCAAGTGACGTCGTCATAAACTGACCACGAAGCTCTGATAAGGATCTATCAATAGCCCTTATTGACTTGGCATTGTCCATAGGAGTAACTTTAACCACAACTTTAGATGCAGGAAATGACATAACACCTGCCAACCATGCATCACCAACCACTGTCGGATAAGAGATTACTCTTAAGTTATGGGTAATTACGCCATCGACAAGAACCGTTCTCATATTGAACTTGAGCTTATCAGGCATAGCCCATTTAACCCAGTCTTCTTCCGGAATACGATCAATCTCTTTCTCATCAAAATCTATACCATTGGTGTATTTTAAGAAGAGAGCTAACCCCTTATTGTCAAGTCTTCTTACTACAAGTTCACCCTGCTCTAAAGCCAAAATAGCCTGTCTGGTGACAATATCAAGTCTTCTCTTGTCTGACTCAAACAATACAAGATAATAGAAAGGCTCAATAACCTTATCTTCATTACACAAATCTCTAACTTCGTTGATTCGGTCGTACTGAATCTCAACTCTGGCCTTAAGCTCTTCTTCACTAAATAAACCACTCTCGTAAGAAGCCTTTAATTGGTCTAACTTGTCATACTCAGCTCTTAAATAATCATCATAAATAATCGGTCTTTGAACCTTAACGATATTGGCACCGTAATCGCCTTGCATGCCTCTTAATACTTTACCAAAACAAGACTCGATGGAATTAACTCTTCTATACTTAGAAAAGAATCTAAATTCAACCGGGTCTATCTCAATAACAGAGCCATAATACTCTCCATCATATTCAATAAAATCATCATTTATGCCGGTAAATGGCATAAGTTCATCAATAGGCTCACTCTTTGATTCGGCCTGCTTGTCCTTGTTCTTCTTGGCAGCAGCAGATCTCTCAGCTCTCGCTAACCAAACCGCATCCTTCTCTTCCTTGGTTGCAGTCTTACTCTTAAGTATCTTGTTCTCTTCCTTGATAATTGCTTTAAGCTCATCCGGACTTATAGAGTCCTGATTATCTTCCTCTCCTACTGCTTGTTCTTCAACAACTCCACTCTTCTTGTAGTTCCTTGGATATGCTTTGAACCTTATCATATGCCATACAAAGACATAAAGAGGGTCGTCATCCAACCTAACCAATAAAGTCGCAACAACAGATAAGATAAGACTTGCTACAATCCATTTCCCCGGCAATGAAGAAGAAACGCACATTGCTATAAGAAGCGCAGCAACAAGCCCTATACCGACATCGGCTAGGGTTATTCCTTTAAATATTTCGATTTTGACCTTGGTTCTACCCGGAATTAATCTCATATACACATCCACCTAATCAAAAAATGTTTATAAAGCACTATCACCCACCCCAGTTTAATTAACCGGGATGGGATATCTAAAAGTTAATGACAATCGTATTAAACCTGAATATTCTCATTGTTTGGAATATCATCGTCACCTGGAAGATCAACGTGCGGTCCCGGAGGTGGCTGACGCCTGTTACCATTGCCGCCTATTCCACCGCCACCCGGGCCGTAGTCATTCTTGTCCATATTTCTGATGTCGTCAGCCATGCTATTAACATCATTATCTCTATCCAACTTATCCTGTCTCATATCTTCCTTAGCCATTGCGTTGGAATCCTTGACATTGTGACCTGCTTCGAGATGTTTGAGCTTATGCTGCATAAACTTAACATCACTTTCTGATCTCTTTTTACCTGATGAATCTTTGCCCTTATTCTTCTTGATAGAATCAAGATCTTTCTTAATATTGGCTGCCTCGCGGCTAGCTTCTCTCTTATCTGCTTGCTTCTCAGCCTCTGACTTCTCTTTCTTAGATCCATCGGCGTTCTTGCCTTGAATCTTATTACCTACTGCAGATGCACCTGCACCTATCAAACCGGAACCTGTCATCCACTTGCCTGTAGCTCTTCCAAGACCGGATTGCTCAAAGTTACTACGCATATCACCGGCGTAAATAGCCTGATATCCTGCGTTATCAGCCAAGATACCTGTAAAGATACCGTTAACCTTAGAAACAGCCTCCAATGAACAATATGTAATAATCGCTCTGATTATGGTACCAAGCATCACATTTTCAAATCCGTTATCACCTATCTGTAAATCCGGACTCCAAATGATAGGTAAGAATACAAGGAACAGTCGCATCGAAATAATCATACCCACAATTCCAAGTAACTGTACAACAAACGCTGTCGACCACTGTTTAAACTTACCTCCGTCATCAAGTGGCATTGAAGCTATCGCTAATGGTGATGCGATATACAACGCCAAGAGGTTGAATATTCTAACACCACAGGTTATGATTATGACAACCATCTCTCTTAATAATGCCAATCCTACCAAGTATACCATCACATAATTCATGTGGATAGGACTGAGCGTAAATGATTTCAATACTGCATCCCTACTATATATGCTCTTATCTCCTACATAAAACGGAAATCTTACCGAATCGAAGAAAGAAGGATGCTCATTGTATGCATCGTCTCTTGCTGCTGCAAGACCACCTACAGTACCCATTGTACCTGAAAGGAACAATATCCTGTCTAACGGAACGTCACCGATCTCACTCTTGCTTTCCTCGGTAAAGTCTCCTCTTTCTATACTTGTTAACGCCCTTAACCTAGGATTAGCTCTAAGTATCTCTATTGAGTCGAGGATGGCATTGGTCAAACCATCATCGTATGTATCAAGAGCTGCTTCTTTGTTGACTGAATAGCCCTCTCTAAGCAACTGCATAACACTCTGCCAGGTTTCTTCGGTTTCACCATCATTATTATATGACTTATAGTTAAACTTGAATACTCCCTGCCTGTCAAGAAACTGTAAATCTCCCCTTATATCATTATAGCAAGCATTTAAGTTATATCTGGATCTATATGAAGGGTTAAGGGAGTAGTTACCAAGCGTATTGATAATACGTCCCATAGCCGCGTACTGTTCTTCCGTAAATGTCATAGAGTCTTCCGTTTGCGTAAACTCGTAGTTATTCTTAATAGCTTTACTTAATGTACTTACCAATACATTAGTCGTATAAATTGATATGTATACAACAGCTGTCATCGAGAATATCAACACGATACTCTTAATGAGATTACCGATGATAGTTCCGATAGTAACACCCTGCTGTTTACCTCTTAAATCTAATATTCTCTTAATTACACTCCAGATTGCAAATACAAATGCAAACATAATACCTATTATTGCAATACCAGAATATACTCCTCTGATTGTCTCATGTTCAAAGAACACATTAATCAAAGGCATTGATTCATCTCTATATATTATCTCTTCTTCTCCGGTGAAAATCTCCATCGCATACTCTACAAGGTGTAAAAAACCGAGAATTATAATCTCTACCAAATAAAATATACTAAAAAATATGGCCTCTAGTCCCGAAACGATCTGATCTTTAATTGAATCAAAATCAAATAATGCAACCATAACATCCACTCCTACACAAAGCTTATCGTACCCTAAGCTTCTTTCTTGATACCAACAAAGCTGTACTTATGCCAAGAAGTACCAAAACAAGTATCAGCAAGAATACCCATGCTTTCAAATTGAAATATACATTAATCGTGAACTCTTTCTCGATAGAATTGCCAGCTCTGTCAGTAACTATAACATGGTAATGTCCCGGATTAATAATCTGTTTCTTAAGAGTAAGCTTTAAATCGTTATTGCCCTTGCCATCTACGATAACAATAGAATCTCCTTCTGCTAAACCGTTGACCGTAACAGGTCCGTCGGCTTTGTTCTTGGAATCTATTCCGTCAAAGCTCACAACTGGAGGTGTGTGATCAACCTCTATCAAAAGACTATAAGTGACTCTCGATAAAACACATCTGTAATCAACCTCGTACCTGCCTTCCTCAGTCATATCTACCATTCCGCGGTTAGATTTGATCTCCTTACCGTCAAGATAAACTTTGGATACATTAAATCCGTCCGGCATTACATATTTATTAATACTACCTGTAACTCCACCTACTATCTGGAATGTCAAAAGCTGTGTCTCACTGCTTTCATTCCACGTTACAACCGAATAACTACCTGTATCTTCTATTACTTCAGGGATTGCATCGTACTTTTTACCATCCCTGTATATTTCTATATTGCTTGTATCATTTTCTGACTCAATAGCTATCTTTACTGCATCTGTGGTAATCATTCCATCAAATGCACTACATGTAAATGTTCCACCTGATATCTCGTAGCCGTACATACCAGTGGCACCGTCATATGTCACGCCGCGACTTAATGTTACTACGTCGCTGGTACTTACGTCTTCTGTCTCCGCAACTTCTTTAGGTAAACCGGTAATCAAATCGATCTCTCCGGAATAATCCTCGTACTTAGACCTGTCTATATCGGAGCTTTCAGTCGCCTTAACACAAACTGTGTTAAAACACATAGCCATCGTTATGAAAATAATAAATATAGCGCTAAATAATTTCTTCATGGATTATGCACTTTCCTCCGCATCATCATCACTCTTGCCAAGTATGATTTCGTTACGCTCATCAAGATCGTAAAATACCTCATCCGCTCTAAACATATGGCTTCTAAGCTCATCCATATCCATACGTCCCATCTTATAATACGGACATAAGTAACTAGGTGTGTACTTAGTCTTTAACGGGAAGTTACCGAACGTTACTATAATAGCGTTACCGGTACTCTCCTTATTGTTAAGCATCTGTAGCTCAGATGGATAAATAAGCGGTCTAACCTGAGTCTGTGAAGACAAGTTAAGATCTCCTGCTCTACCACCAACATTTGCTGAAGTAGATGTAGTACGAACTGTCATGTTACCACACAGTTTAGAGAACTCCTCACAAGTTCCTATATCGTTGGAACCGATGAACATCTTCATACCACAGTTAGATTTAACGATGTCCGCAACCTTCTCACCGTATACATTGTTAAGCTGTGAATAAGACTGAACCACCATGTTGAACCATATCTTACGAGAACGACCAACTGTGATCATCTTATCGAACTTCTCAATCTTAGGCATGTTACCAAACTCATCAAGTATAAAATATACATTCCTTGGAAGCGAAAGGTCTTCTCTTGCTGACGCAACCTTGATAAGAGCCTTATACATACAAAGAATGAAAACAGCTGCAAGACCATGTCTTGTATCCTTCTCATCAGGAATCTTCATAAATAAAGCAGTAGGCTCATCTGCAAATTTCTCTGCCTGTACATCAGTAGCTGATGTAAGACCACACAAACCTCTATCATTGAACATATTTAACTTGTCAAATGTAATCGACATGTATGAAGAAAGCGTCGTATCAGCTGCTGACATAACCTGTCTTGACAAGGTATATGCCTGTGAAAGCTTGTTACGTCCTTCAAAATATGACTTCAATGTAGCAAACTCATCCTCGGAATTGGTAAGTGCTTTGTTAATATTGAAGAAATTGAATTTATCCTTCGTCATGCCAAGTCGCTCATCCTCAGAATCCTCGAGCATAGCCAGGCATGTACTCATGATAATGGATCTTGCACCTTTCTCCCATACCGGATCCTTCTCATTTTCGATAGGACATATAACCGATATAAGATCGTTAAGATCCTCGTACATCTCGTCATAAAACTGCTGTCTTGTGACTGAAACATCATCTTGGCAATGTGTAAGGTCTGCATACGCTCTTCCTCTCCACTCTGCCCATGGCTCGCCGTCCGCACCTTCACCATCCATTCGTCTGAGTTCAGGGTAATCGGACATGCTATCTTTATGGAACTTAATACCCTTGCCGGCCTCTACGTATTGCTGATACATGTCCCAGATTCCGTCAAGCGGATTCCATCTTGATGAAGAATATGTATCACGAAGATCAAGCAAAAGCACGTTGTATCCTCTTGATTTTAAAAACTTTGAATGCAGGTCAAAAAGCTCTCCCTTAGGGTCTGTCATAATCATTGAGCTTCCCGCTGCCGTTGCTCCTAAGAGCTGAATCATTGGATTAATGAATGTTGTCGTCTTACCGGAACCGGTAGCACCTATAATAAGTGAATGGGCACCAGGTAAAAAATTGACATCTAAATTGTTCTTTCTGTCAAGGACAGCTCTAACAGGAATACCATCCTTTCGGACATTCTTAAGCGCATTGTATGTGTGATATGGGAAATACTTATCCCTTTCCTTCTCTGTTAAGAATCTGCTGTTCTCTAAGGATCCCTTAACAACATCAGGCTTACCTTTGCCACCAAGCATATTGCCTGTATTGAATATCAAAGAATCTAAGTTGCTTCCGGATAAAAGCCACACAACAAAGACTACAAGTCCTCCTATAAGACCGAATATCCATGTTCTTAATTCAAGAAGAACTTTAAAGTCAACGGTCACGCCCTTACCTGCTATAATATCAGGCAAAGCTCCTCCTACGGTTCTTATCAGGAAACCTGACACTCCCACAAGGATTAGGAACACCATTACATTCAATGCAACTTTGTGCCAATTCTTCAATCCACCATCCATATTATCTACTCCTTAGATATAAGAAAAACCAATAAATACCAACCAATCCATTAACCAACTTTACAAACGACGCAAACAGGATATATCCTGTCTGCGTCTACTTTAATTGTTCTTATTTATTACTTACCGTCAAGCTTAACCTCTGGTGCAGACTGTGCGCCCTGAAGTGACTCGTTCATCCATGTTGTAAGAGGTCCGATAGAAAGCTTCAATGCTACGATAAGTACAAAGATAAGTACATATCCGATAATAGCAGTCTTAAGTGCCTGTTTTCTCTTCTCTCTCTCCTGTGGCTCCTCAGCTGTTGCATACTTAACACCTAATACGATGCAGAACAACACGCCGCCGGCTCCGACGATCATTAACATTGGAGTAACGAACTTGCTCAAAAGTCCAACGATAGGCTGTACAATTGAGTTGAAATTGCTCTGTGCTGCAGCTGCTGCTAAATTGATATTAGCTGCTACTACTGCTCCTGCAACAAGAAGCATAGACATAAGCTTCATAGCCTTTGTGTTGCTTAACGCCTGTGTTGCTGTTACCATCATTTTGTTTGTCATTGTCATTAACTTGTTCATCATAATCTCTTCCTCCTTGGAAATATAATATTTAGATTGGTTTGATTGTTCCCGGCTAAAACCTTACATTTAACGCCGTTTTAGCGGTTTGTTTATCTTATGTACATATTGTAGCAAAGTAAGTATAACAAAAGTGTAACAAAAAATTACAAAGTGTAACAAAAAATTTGTTACATCCCTGAAATCAGCTCCTGGCCTTAGTTTCAGGAATTCTTATCACTGCCTCCGTACCGGAATCCGAGCGATTGATCCTCATCTCCCCATCGCAAAGTATCTTAAGTCTGGTTTTGACGTTGTTGGTACCAACACTCTTGTGCTTCTTCTGCGTAGAAAGTTCGGTTCTCACACCGTGTCCGTCATCCGCCACTCTTATAACAATATAACCGCCTTCAAGCTTAGTCTCTATAAGAATCTTGTCTCCCTCAGTGCTCATACCTATACCGTACTTGATGGCATTCTCAACCAAAGGCTGTACCACAAGTGCAGGAATCTTGAAGTCTGTAACCTCAAATCTCTTCTCAACCACAAAATCCTTAGAAGGCAATATCTTGGCAAGCTCTATGAATATATCGGCATGCTCCATCTCCTCGGTAAAAGGAATCATTCCTTCATTGGTCAGGGACTCCAAGTTCTTTCTTAAATAGCCCGAAAATGCTATGATTGCTTCCTTGACTGACCCCGGCTCCTCGTCGCAGAGAAGCGCAATCTGTTGTAAGGCATTATATATAAAATGCGGATGAATCTGATCCATCAAAAGCGATACTTTGTTGTTGGAAAGTTCCATCTGCTTAACCATAAGGTCACGCTCTGTATCCATCTGATATAAGAAGAATACAAAAAGCAGCAACATAGTCAGACCAAATCCTGTTAAATCTATATTGGCAACCCTCATACCCACTATCGATGTCGTCATAGGGAATAATACTCCTACTACAAATCCGACACTCGCTATAATACTCTTAGATGATAAAAGCAACATTACCAGAATAACGGAAAATTGCATCATAATAGTCATGTAAGTCTGATAACTTCTAGGAGAATACACCGAAATAATACACACGAGTATTGCCAAAAGCGAATGAAGTGCGGTCCAGAAATATCCGTCCCACTTCTGTCCTTCCTCTCGCTCAGTCTCTATAAAGTATAATCCGAAAACCGGAGCAACAAATGCATAAAAGACATAAGCGAATCTAATATATACCGCTGCACTCTCAGGAGATGCGCTTTCAGCGGTAATCTGAAACGAAAGTCCTCCGATAGTATTACAGATTGCAACTATAAACCATCCTATCCTTCTGGTATGTTTCCTAAGCTGCATTGCAACTACAAGCGTGATACCTGCCAAAAGAATCGACATAAGAGTGGCAACTGAATTAATAATTTTAATTACTTCTATCTCAACCATTCAACCGCCCCCCTATCTACTGCGTTTATTGTAATAATCCATATAAACGTCATAACTGAACTTTCTTATGCATATACATATCCATACCAAAGTCACTGTATATAGAATTGCGGTAGCTACCACTATAATATATGTCGTGTTACTCGTATGATGGCCTAAGACATTATTGATGTCCAACATCATATCAATCACTATCATATCAGCAACCTGAGCAATAATCCAAAGCCTTAACAACTTACTGCTCTTGTCAGATTCCTTCTTCATCCCCATAGCCTTATATTCTTCTACTACACACTTGATCAGGAAACCAATGCCAAGAACCAGAAAAATATCAGGCACAGAGCTAAAGATCTCAGAAATAACAAATAAAGGTGTAAACGAATCTGCCAACTGATAAATCCATAAAAATATATTATCAAAAACAGATATCAATACATAACACATAAACATTACCGAAGCATATTGCATCCATTTAAACCTTGCCGAAAGTCTATATGAGCAAAAGTATAACCCTACAACAAACGAGAATATAAAGTACTCTGCTGTGAGCATAAAATCGTCTGTCATGATATCAAACATAATGCCAATCATCTCAAACACAATTGCAATCGTCAAAGCAATCATAAAGTACGGCAATGCTCTTGTACTTCTTAAATCAAGCTTTCCATCCATACGAAACTTCCTTCATAATAATCAATCAATAGTAATCGTCGTACCCAGGCTTCATAATAAGCTCGCCCATGGTCATCTCTGCCCATGAATACTGAATCATATACTCACCCATAAAGGAATTGACAGCAGCATTGTCACCCTCTAAGAAATTAAAGTAATCGCAATCTATAAGCGATGCGTCTATACCATAGGCATTCCAGCCTTTGACAAGTACTTTCTCAGCTCCTATGCGCTTTAAATCGTCCTTCAAGCTGTACACAAACACTCTGACCTGATTCTTAAGAGCCTTGTCTCCTTCTCTGTCCTCAAAAAGGATACCTACTAACTCTCCTAAGGTACACATGGCGCCTCGCCTGTCTATAAGATACGCGAGAAGTTCCTTACTACGACTTCTTTTGAACTTAACAGGATTGTCCTCTCGGTCAAACACCTCGAAATTGCCAAATGTCTGCGCTTTGATGAGGCCGTTTCTCTTCATCTCAACCGGATTTCTGAGATTGGCAAGCTCTCTCTCTAAAGCAGCCTTAGTTACAGGCTTTAGTATAAATCCACTCGGATGCAACTGATATGACTGATATGCGAACTTCTCATGTCCGGTTACGAAAATGATATTGGTAAGCGGAGAAACCTTCTTAATCTCCATAGACAATTCAAGTCCCGACATCCCCGGCATCTCTATATCAAGCCAACAAACATCAGGCTTAACATCCTCTATGTATTCAAGTGCGTCATGAGGATCTCCAAACGGGGTATGCTCACCATTAGGATCTATCTCTTCCATCATGTCTATAATCTCTTCAGCAACCTGAATCTGGTCATCAACCGATATTGTGATCATATCCTCACCCTTTCCACAAAAAGTCTATCCTTATAATTATAAAGTACAACATCTACTAAAAATGAGCATAAAGACACTCGTTATATTATAATATATAGTAATCAACGTGTCAATTTATATACAAAAATAAGCGACGGACCAACATCCGCCGCTTAACACTATTCAAAATCAATACTTTGGAACAGTTATTGTAACACCATTAAGCAAACTGCTATCTCCTTTACCTTTTGAATTAAATGTTGCAGTCTTCTCATTTATAACCGTAGGCGGTGTACTGTAATTGCACACAACTCCTCCGGCCTTTATTTCTGCCAATCCATACTGTTGCATTAACTTATTCCTAGCTAACTCGTTAGCTATTATCTCTCCTCCTGATTGCGGTGCGAACCACAGCTCTACTGTTACTTCTCCCTTAGAAACACCCACTTCACTTGTAATTTTCACCGTATATGTGTAATACACACAAGGTATCTGTATAGCTTGACCCTGAGACATGACAGCAGCCTTGCCGTTTGACGTAGAAATAAGTCGATATTCAACTCTGACCTTCTCACCTGTTCTTTTGTCTATAAACAAATTCTCTTCTCGTCCATCAATAATCTCTGTGTTACCAACACTAGTCTTAGTAATAGCCTCTCCATCCATAAGTGTCAAGTTATCTTTACGCTTTAATCCTAAGAAGAATATACCATCTTTACGATTCTCAAGCTTACATGATCCATCCATGTTAATCTTTCTGATAGAGGTAGCACCATAGTTAACCAATGTCGAAGATGAAGTAAAGGAAACATCTCCATCTGTAGCAAGAAGCTTACCACCGGGCATCACTACAATACTTCCATCGTCACAAGTAATAGAGCCATCAACTTTATCGGTAAATGAGCTGATGCATCCACCTTTCTTAACAATCAGGCTACCACCGTTCTTAATCTCAATCTTACCATTGTTAATAACACTACACTCTATAGTTACTGTTCCACCATCAATTGTAAGAACCTCGCCTTTAGGAATAATAATACCCTCTGTAGAATCCGAGTCATTCTCAGTATTAAGCATATCCTTAGCTGTATATGGTTTCATCTTGCCCTTAGGAATAGTCAGCGAATTGACGCATGTAAATACGTGCCTTGTACCTACAAACCACTTGAATACGCCGTAGACATTTGGTGTTTCATTCCAGAAAATGTTACGAGCCACAAGATGGTCACTCCACTGAGTACTGAAATTCTTTACATCAACCGTTCCGCCGCCGTAACCATTTAACGGTTTGGCATCATATGCCACCATATATCCCGACTTGGTTACCGCAAGAGATGGGATTGTACGATAATCATCATCGTGATCATTGTCATCACACTTAGCATAGTCAATCTGGTCGTGATCCATTCCTACCATACATCTTCCAACCCAGAATTCGGAATTCTCATCACCTGAGAACGGATGCATAGTAAAGCATTTACCTTGATCGTGAACTCCACCGGAGCTTGATCCTCCGGATGTACCCTTCCAAAGAACAATCGCAGGCTGCTTGCCTTCCTGACCTTTCCAGCATTCTACATATGTATCTGTACTTCTACTACCCATATTGAGTCCCGCACCGGCTTCGCCCTTCTCGGAACCTCTTTGAAGGTACAGGCTTATCTCACTACACCATTGCGTCCAATGTCCGCCGGATTTCAAGTTTCCGATGATATCTGTACCGGATCTTCTGCTCTTAATATAAGGAACACCAAACGATCCGTTTGCTCCGGATGTAAAGAACCTCTTGGTCTTATAATAGCCTGTGCCGTTAAGCGACTTGCCCAGCGCATCCATCTTGATCATCTTACTCTGATCCTCGGCAAATCCCTGTAAAAAGTTGCCGTTTGAACAGCTTATGCTAAATGCGGAATTCTTAAATGTATTCCACCTGTCCTGATCGGTTGTATAAGGATCCCAATATTGCGTCCAGTTTTGATCCTTATAACCTCTCTGAATATGATCCTTGTCATCATAAGTAGATATAAAGCCTACCGGTTCCATAGTAGACCATGTATTCTTATTTCTGTATGTATTCGTATCATAATAAAAGAGCATCGAAGCGTGCGCCTCGCCGTCATCCATATATTGGGCAAAGTTCTTCTTGGTGAGCTGATTCCACTCCCAGAACTCAACCCTTCCAAGCTTGGCATCAAGAAGATTGCCTCCATCGCCGGATGCATCAGCAGATGCCTCACCCTCAGCGTGAACTACTGATTTATCAAATAAACTCTTGGCATTCTTGTTCACTCCGGAATTGGTTATGCCAGCTGATGAAATGGTCATAACCGCTGCCATCATAAATGCCAATTTAGACGTTATCCTCTTCTTAGTGTGTTCCGGTTTCTTCATATAATCACTCCTAATAAATCCAGATTACAACTGTTGTTAAAACGTTGCTGTAATCATACCACTCTCTTTACAACAAAAGCGTAACAAACCTTATTATTTATCTTTCTTGTTATCCTTCTTAGAATCCTCAACCTTAGTAATAATAACTCCATTATCAGTAAATTCAACATGGAACTTCTCAGTCACACCAAGCTTATCATTGGTAAGAGTAAAATCACCGGCTGTAATTCCTTCTGCAGGACTAGGTTTCTTATCCTCAACTGACTGTCCCTCAGGAGTAGCGTTCTCTGAAACCTTGGACTTGCCAAGTCTCTCTTCCTTGCCCGGCATATCACCGCTTTCAGGATTCTCTTCCCTAACGGCGCCTGATCCCTTTTCAATATATGCTATCTCGCCCTTACCATATGGGTAGTAAGTTATATCAACCAAACCATCGGTGCTTTCAAACTTCCAATCCTCTGAACCTTTAACGAAATAAATATCGCCTTCTGATGCGTTACCATTTAACTCATCATAATCTGCGTACTCAGAATCTGCCGATGCGTCCGAAGATGCATTGTTGATAATAACAGGAGATTCAGAATCCTCAGCAATAACATCAGGACCTTTAGTGTACTCTAACTCTCCGGCCATAGTGAGTTCGGTATAATTATCATTCTCTTCAACATACAGGGTAGCTTTAATATCTACAACATTAATCTCAACGTCAGCAACCTTCATACTTCTAACAAAATGAATATCAGTACTTCCACCTTTAAGAGGATAAACATTATATGTGACCTTGCCATCAACCTCTTCACTTTCAGCCTCGGCACTTACAAATTCATCTCTGTCTACTATGACATTCCACTTCAAGTTAGGAGTCTTACTTCCGTCTAAAGTATATTTAATGGTTGACCCATCATCATTAAAACTTACCGGATAATCTGTTCCTTCATAAAGCTGAACATTCATATTCTTGGCAACCTTATGTCTCAAGACAGTCCTTCTTACAAAAAACGCTGCGATAACAATCGCAATAATCGCAACCGCTGCAACAATAAACACAATCTTCTTATTAATCGGCTTCTTATTGACGTCTTTAATTGCAGAGTCCTTCCCGGTTCCTTTCTTAACACCCTTCTTACTGTCAGCCTTAACAGATTTAGAATCGGCCTTATTAGCAGACGATTTCTTGGCACCCTTAGTGCTGTCAGCCTTCGACTTCTTCTTAGTCGGCTTAGCAGTCTTGTTAGTATTCTTAGTGTTTTTCTTATTGTTCTCTTTCATAATTAACTACCTTTCTGACGAAGTTAAAAATCATTCTATAATTTGACACTCTTTCTATTATAATACAAGAAATATCCTGTGTCAAAACAGGTCATCCATGTAAAATGTGATTTTTGACACAAATATAATTATAATATATAATATTCATGCCATCAAAAGAACGAATATTTCAATATACGGAGGTCTGCCACATGTCAGTTTCATTTGAATCAGAACGTTTATTAATAAGAATGTCCGATGTCAAATTCACCGATGCTCTATTAGATTATTACAGCAGAAACCGCGATTTCTTCTCTCATGCTGAGCCAGCAAGAACTGATGCATATTACACTCACGATGTTCAAGAGCGCATTCTACAGCAGGAGATGGAGAACATCGAGAACAGCGTATCCTATTATTACTACTACTCATTAAAGGAGGACCCTGACACTATAATCGGGTCAATAAGCTTTGTAAGGATTCGAAAAATGCCTTACTTTAGCGTAATATTCGGCTATGACTTAGACGAGCACATGCAGGGCAACGGTTACGCAACTGAGGCCTGTGCCGCTTCAATCAAACACATCCTCTCTAAGCAGGAGATTCACCGCATCGAATCAAGAGTGCGAACCGATAATCAGAAATCAATCCGCGTCCTAGAGAGACTGGGTTTTGTATTTGAAGGCGATGAATTCAAAAGCATATACCTCGAAGGCGAATTCAGAGATCATTACAGATACGCCTACATCAACGAGGATTTCAGGTAACATATATCGTAGCAGTGGCTTAAGTGCCACTGCTACTTTTATATTATAATCACATAGCTCCCATGCCTACACCGCTGTTCTTGACCGCCTTCTTGGTAACATTCTTCTTAGTTTCAAACTTATCAGGCCTCTTGGCATCCTTAGCAATCTCAGAAAGAGACTCAGCAACATTGTCCTTAAGCGTTCCATCCTCGATATTCTTCTTAATCCAATCCCAATTAACAGGTTCGTTGGCAACCTGGTTAATAGTCCCCATATCTTGAAGCTTCTTCTTCGTTGCATTCAATGCATCACGATACGAAAGCTTATCTGTAACAATTGCCATTCCGACACGTTCATTGCCAGGTTCAGTTAATATCTGCTTAAGTACATAGTCGGCAAGCATTTCATACTGGACATTTGGATTATTAATCCCCTTAATCTGCTCTGTAATGTCATCTACTCCCGAAACGCCTTCTTTCCATGCTTCAACGCAGGTCTTTAACTTATCATTACCATTGTTCCATGCAGAATAGTAATCTTTAGGGCTGTCTTTTACAACCATTTTAAACGCTTTGTTATGGGCAAGCTTATCAACACTCTTCTTAAATTCGCCACTCTTGACTTTATTAACAAGATCAGTAAGCTCCTTAACTCCTGTAGAAGACTTTCTAGCCTCAATCAGGTATTGCTTAGTTACATAGTTAAGAGCTGCCTTATCAGCATCTAATGCACCCTTTTTGCCATCTATCATCTTATCAGGATTGCTTTCCTTAAGAGCAGCTTCATCAAGATTCTTATTAACCCCTTTAAGCGCATCCGTCAAATTCTTAATAAGCTCTTCTTCTCTCATAATTCTAGAGTTCAACTCATCAAGATACTTCTGGTCTCTAAGCGCTATATTAATATCCCGGTTATCAAGCTTCTTAAAAGACACGCTGTTCTTAATCTTCTCAGCGACCTTCCTGATGTTCTTTACAGAAAACTCTTGCTTGTCATTCTTCATATTAGTAGCAGCGAAGCACTTAGCAAGGTTAGTTCTTACCTCATCATATTCACCCTTAACAGCATCGAACCCCGAATGTAGCTTAATATAGTTGCCAAATGTCTTTCTGTTCGATGAAAGGTTAGAGTAAAGCTTAGAGTATTTAGACTCCTTGCTGCTCGTCATGCCAAGAGACTTCTCGCCATAGGTCTGTGAAATAAACGATTCAACCATCTTATTGGCGTCTTCCACTCTGTATTGCCCAACAAGAATATCTATATCTTTGTTCTTTCTCCACTCAAGAATAGGTTTAGAATACGCCGTCATATCACTAAGCAAATCAGACCCTTTAGGATACATTTTCTTATCCTCTTCACTCAAAGTGTTAAGGTACATCTTCTCACCAATTGATTTGTACTGGTCGATAATAACATTCAGATACAGATTATTGTATACAAACTTCCTAAATTTCGCATCAAACACTTTATCGCTCAACTTATGAAGAGCCGCTTCAGGGGACGTAGGAACATAAGAAGTAACAAAGCCATTTCTAAATACACTGTAGGCATTAGACTCTGCGGTAACTTTTTGATTATCATCATGTTTAAATGACAAAACAAAGTTGTCTAACCTTTCCTTATCAAGTCCAATTTTATCGAAATATTCCTTTATCGTCATATTCCTCAAAAGCTCAGGATTAACTACAAAATCCGGAAGAATTCCTCGCTCATCAACGCCGGAATCAATAATCACGTCCAATTTATCCGAAACATCACTAAGATATTTATTTCTAAAAGAACTCATCGCTGTATATATAGCTTTAGCAGGCAACGCATCTCTCTTCTTTAAGATATAATCAATCTTAGCCTCTCTATCCGGCTCGCCTCTAAGCAAGTCTCGATTCTTTAACATCTTCCTTCTTTCATCAATCATATCCATAGAAAGCTTGGCGTTAACCATGCCAACAATCATATATATCTCTTTAAGAGGTCGATTCTTAATCTCATCCATAAACACGTTACATGCATCATATATATCTTTGTTCAATGATTCTATAGCAGGTTTATTGTTAACTATAAGCGCAGCTATCTCATTTGCATTAAACTGTTCATGCTTATGATTCTCATCTGTTATATGAAGAGCGTTTTGAATAATGCCGCAATTAACACAATCAGTCGCATACAGATTAAGAACATACATCATTTTATCAAGAGATGTATTCTGTTTATCATATGACTTTTGAACTGATTTAGTAAACTCCTCACCCGACAAAGGCCTGCCATTATCCTTAAACGGTTTAACTCTCTTACGCTCCGCCTTCATCCTCTCTTCGTGCCTTTTAGCCTGGTTAGTTTTGTTGAAACTGATCTGATCCTCAAGCTGTCTCTTCTTGTCCTCCTCAATCATCTCTTTGGCAACATTTAACTGTTTAACAAACATCTTATTGACGGTCTTCTTGCCTGTCTTAATTGAAGAATCATCCACATAACGCTTTTTGTTATCCTTCACCTTCTCTAATACAGGCTTGGCGTTCTTAAGGTCAACATTAACCTTGATAGCATTCTTAACACCGTACTTCTTGTGATAGTCATCAATTGCCTTTCTTGCTGCAGGATCGTCTTTCGCTCTCTTATCACCCTTTAAGTCATAGTAATCCCTATCAATGTTATAAAGTCTCTTTTCCTCTTCGTCGCTTCTCTTAGATGCCATGTCCTTAAGAAATGTAGGATTAAGTTTAGGCTTAATATAGACTCTCTCTGTTGTCTTAATTCCGTCTTTGGTAAATGTAGAAATATTGTTATCAACTACAGCCTCCTCGTTGCCGGAGCCTCGATAAATCCTTATACCTTCCCTGTTAGTATCAAGCTTATCCGCTTGAGAAAAAACTCTGTATTCTTCCGGTTGAAGGCTAAGGGTGCCGTCATCCTTCATATATACATACTCACTTGGAATACCATGGATTGTGTGCCCATCCTTAGCAAGTTCAATCTTCGACATCCAAGTAAGTGTAATCCCCCTGAAGTTAGCAGGCACGTTACCATTATAAAAATTCTTACCAATATAATCTTTTAAGTCCACCTCATACACTTTATCAGGATGGGTATTAACTCCCGGAAGTGAGTCCTTGTATTTCATGTAAAGCTTACCGTTCTTCTTAGTAATTCCGACAACAGTGATATAGTGATTGCCTGTATGTAAACTAAGTGGAGACTTGTCCTCCTTAATAGAATGAACAATCTGCTTCTCCATAAACTTAACTACATTGTCAACATACTTATCTTTAGTCATGTTATGCAAGGTAAAGTCCTCAAGAGAAAGTGGAGATATCGTAACCTCTCGAAGCATGTTATTAGGAGCAAAACTAAGTACTGCATCTCCCATCTCGAAGATACCCTTAGGTTCGTCCTTATTATAATTATCAATGTTATGAACCTCCGCTTCAAATGGATCCATATTGTGATTATCAATAACCTGCTCATTCTCGCCAAGTTTTGGCCTGTACGCCCTTATATCCTCCTGAGTAACATTATTGATACCGCGACTCTTAAGCATCATCAACGAAGAACAAGACCAACAGCCATTGCCACTACTCTGGTAGCTCTCCTGCGGAATCTTAATCTCTATATCATATCCGCCGTTGCCATAGTCCTCTTTGACATTGGCGTACTTAACATAATCGTTTCCGTGAGCCATCTTATCCTCAATATCTTTGTTGAGCGCCTCCATCTTCTTAAGGCTGAGTATACGATTCTCGAGTCTGAGTTTCTCAGGAAATGATAATCTATCCTTATTGTCTATTAAATAGTTGCCGATTGCAAGGACATCGCCTGTATTTCTAATTTTGAAATCAATATTATTGTACTTATCATACTCATCAGTGTCTTCGTACTCGTAAGTTCTTGGATTACTCCTCACTAATTGCTCGTACTTCGCCTTTAATTTCTCAGGAGTAAGCTTAATATACTCATTAAGAACCTTCTCTCTATATTCACGACAAACACGACCATACTCTGCACCGAGTTGGCCTTCCATAACTGTCTCTTCCGTAAAATTATATGCTACCTTTCCCTTAGGAAGGTTAAGAGAGTACACTCTTATATACTCGTCAAATGAAGGAGTCTTTTTGCCACCCTGTACAGCCGAATTATACTTTCTCTCCTGATCGCACTTATAAAGTGTGAGCGGCAGAGAAAGCTTATCTTCAGGGTTCATATTGTCTAATCTCTTAGCGTCATTTTTAATATATCCAAGATATACCTTTAATTTAGCAACACCTTTCTTAGCTCCTTTATTCTTATCAAGTTCATTAATAATTCCTGTAAAGTCTTTAATCGCATCAGAGTAAAGATCCTTGATATTCCTGGCAACGGAGGTCGGAATCGTCTTATAGCCACCTATTTCATTAACCGCGCCATATTCATCAGCAATGACTTTCAACTGCAAAAGCGCGTCCAACCCCTTCTTATACTTGTTATATGTATTAGTTTGAACCTGCTTTAAATTATTAAGCAACTTAGTATACTCATCAATAATTATGTTATTAATTGAAAGCGGTGCAACTTTTGGCATAATAATCCCTCCAATTACTCTGTTATTAATGCTATTATATGCTGTCAGTCATTACAAAAGCGTAACATTTACAAAAAAACTCAAGATTATAACCTTGAGTTTTATAGTATTCCTATGAGTCTTAGTATAAGCACCACTACAAACAACAACGGGATAAATAGCGGTATTCCTTTAACGTATATCTTGATGTCTGCTGAGCTCATCGTCATGTGATAAAACATCGACACTCCAATATATCCGAGAACAATCTTTAAAACGAGCATATTCTTTGGAAGAATCCCAATCCAGTGAAAGCATCCGTAAACCACAACTGCTCCTACCCACATAGGTGCCGATGATGCAAATATATTCTGAAGCATCACCATAAATCTGTTGCCTCGATTTCTGAATGCAACATGCCCTAAAGAGTCGCCTTGTTTCTTAAACAGCGCAACCTCCGTAATCTCCGCTCTCGTTAACACAGCAAAGAATGCATGTGCAAGCTCATGAAGCATCACACCCGGAAAGAATACATTATTCACCACAAAGTTAGATATCTTTGGATGAAGTATCATTCCGAGGATTGTGGCAAGCGCTTCGCCAAATAGTCCTATCAGGTACCCAACCGCTATCACCACAAATGGCAATGCTACCGCTACTATAAGCGCATAAAGCGGTGGGATACTATATACCTTGTCTATTACTTCAGTTAATTCTACCTTCATTAATCTACCTCAATCATTGCGGCGCATAACATACGCCGCAGCAAAAAATATTAAATACTTATCGAAGAGCTTCTATCCATGGATGATACATCCAAACTGGCTTCAGGGCCCCCTAAAACGGGCTTGCCCACAAACTTCTTAGCAATATCCTTTTCAATATCAGTAGTTAAGAATTGTACGACCTTCTCTTCGAAATTCTTACCTTTAATCTTATTAATCGCTTTGTCAAACGCCTTAGTCTGTGCAAAGTTTCGTGCCATATCCACAAACTCATCTGTATAATTCTTTACGAAAAATCCATTCTCACAAAGTGCATCCCTGTTAGGAGTAGGAACCCCGCGACCAACCGCACGCTCTTCGTCAGACAGCACTTGGAAAAGTATGATAGTAGCCATACTTTCTTTAACCATATGCATATCAGAAGGTGGCATCTCACCGCCCTTATTAATATTATGAAAATAGTTTATTGCTTTGGAAGCTGCATTGGCAAGACTGGCAAGCGCTTGAATATTGGTTCCTTTACCCTCACTTCTCTGCTCAAAACGTTCACCTTTGGCAAGCGCAATGCTTTCTGCTCTACTGACCCTCCTGGTAGCAGCCCTGACAAGATTTCTCTTAGATGGGATATTCTTGTATACATCCCACCTCTCTTCTCTTATACGCACTCCTCTGCTCTCTAAGAAACATGCATCTCGTTTACTTTGATTCTTAATTGGTGAATCAAACATCGAGACATAGGTGAGCGGAGCTACCATATGATCTCTAACATATATCATATCGGGATCGGTCATGTCCATATCTGCTAAAAGCTTCATACTCTTCGCCTCAAGTTGCGCCTTAAAAGCCGAAATCTTCTGACAAAGATCCTTCTCCCTCTTAATAAGCTTCTCTGTATATCCGTTACCCTTCTTAAAACTACTCTTACCCGTCACAAATTCCTGCTGCCTTCTTCTTGTAATCTTAGCGAGGTCTTTTATCTCATCACATATTGTATCAAATGTCTCAAGCTCCTCGGGCGTGAGTGTTTTAGAAATCACCTCTTTATCGTGTTCAACTTCTTTTTCAATAGTCTCTTTAGCTTTCTCAAACTCATTAGGAATCTTTAAGAGCCCAATAAAATTCCTCTCCTTCTCTTCGAAGGTCTCTCCATAATTCTTAAAGCTACACTCTATCATGTATTGTTCCATCATACGCTCATATCTATCCTTGTGGAACAACGCTTCTTTTTCTAATTTATACGGGTCTTCTTTAACCATCTCGTTAAGCTCTTTATCTTGCTTAATCGCTTCGACATCTTCCTTGGTTACATACTTATATACCTTGCGCTTAAAGAGCTCATCAACAACGTGCTTTTCCTCAGCCTTGTAGTCATATTCAAAGGTCATGAAATGCTCCTTTTCCTCTTCTTCCATGGCAATCTTCTTTCTGACAAACTCGTTGATAGCACCAACGATAAGAACACCCTTAAGAGTCTCTTCCATCTCTTTACGCTTCTTCTCGTCCTCAATCTCCTGCAATAAAATTATGCAGTGCTCTTTGGTGGTCTTAATGTAATTAAGCTGTCTCTCAACCATTCCTATTTCTTTATGGATATTGATAACCACAGGCGATGATTCAACCTGTTCCCCCTCAGTATATCTAGTCTCTGATGAGAGCTGACTCTTAAGCGAACCAAGAACGCCGGTTAACTCAAAAATGGTATCATCCAAAAGCTCCATAAGAGTCTTCTGTTCATCTTTCTTAATCTTCGGATCTCCCATAATATACCTCCTTATAGATTACAACCTCTAATTCATACCCATTATATCAAATGATACATAACAAAAGCATAACAAACACTTAGAATCAGATATCCATCTTCTTAACTCTCCTGTTAGCTGCTCTGTCTAACAGCTTAGTGACAATAACAATAATCAAAATATAAAGAATCATGGTTGTGACAAGTGGCAACGTAATCTCTAAGCTGTCTTTCCTGATAAGGTCAAATGTCCTCGTCATATCGTCAACCGCAATATATCCGACAACTGCAGTCGCCTTGATAAGTCTGACAACAATGTTCTTGAAATCAGTTATCATTTCCTTACCGTAATTCTTCATCAGAGTGTTGAAAAACTCAGAACTCTTGCTAAACCAGAGTCGATAGTTCTTCTCGAACTCTCCGTCGTCAATCATACCCGAATATCTCTCAACCATACGATATATCTCATTGCTGAATGCGAGTGTGAAGCCGACAATCGCCGCAAGCACCCCACCGATATATAAATCCCTGTAATACTTGTAATAAAGCAGCATTATAATCATAATCACAGGAGTTACATGAACAAACCAGATAATCGCTCTTACAATGCCTCTTACAACAATATTACTTCTCCTGCTTAGGATAAAGAATATATATCCCAAAGGATTACCTATAAACACAGATACAAAGACAATCAAAATCGTGGTTAAAACACCCTTTATTATCAAGATATATCTGTCTTCTTCGATAAAAGTACTCTTAACATGGCCGATAACGCCCCTTGATTCATCGGCATCCGAACTTGTAACTGCATCTGTTCTTACACAGATTGTTGCACCACCGGTGTAACAAGGTCTTGAAAAATTAAACCTCTCGCTTCTCTCGTCAGTCACAGTTATCGCGCTGCACGCAATATCGTAGGTTCCACTCTCTACTCCATTAAGCATATCGTTAAACGGAACCTGATTGAGTTTCAAACCGTATCCATACTTTTGGCAGAATCCATAAAGGATATCTATCTCAAATCCAACCACCTGTCCCGCAGACATATACTCAAACGGAACATTCTCTCCGTCAAACGCAAATTCAAGCGTACCATTGGTTGCCGGAAGCTTAGACACATCCATACTCTGCTTGTTGGTGGTTTTGTTGCCAAACCATTTCTCGTCAAGTCCTTCTGTCGCGCCATTGCCCTGCAAAAGCTCAACATACGAATCAAACCTCTTCCTTATAGTGTCACATTTGTCATTCTTCGGAAAGATAAATGCATAATCCGCAGGTTCGATATACCCATCAATCGCGTCAACCGCATCAGTTCCTCTTGTAACCGCTCTGATAATCGGCTCATCATCAAGTACACCACTTATAACTCCCGAAACAAGTGCCTTGTATGCATATTCTCTTGTAGAAAAATGCTTAATCTCCGCCTTAGGAAGCTTCCTTTTGGCGATATCTTCGTAGATATATCCATCCACAATTCCCACAGTAACATTCTTATCGTTAAAATCCTCCAGCGTGTCAGGCACTTTAACCTTCTTAGGCTCGTCGGCTCTTTTGCATGAAGTCAGAAGCACAAACGCCGCTATAACACACAGCACGAGGTATATTATCTTTCTATTCATTATCAGTGTCTCCGTTCTTATCGCTCTTCTTAGGGGTAGCGTCGCAGGAAGCTTCTATCGCATCCTTGGCGTACGCTCTGTCAAATGCAAGCGTGTAGTATCCGTCGTTATACGGATCGTATGGAATCTCATATTTCTTAAGCCATATATAGCAAGCGTCTACTACCGTCTTGGCATTTCTTATCTCCTTATCCATCGATTTATATTCATCTGATTCGAGCAAATGAACGATGTAGCTTGCCTGCATCTCCGGATCGGCTATATTAAACTTGTACTTCTCTCCTTTGCCATCAGGACCAAACCATTGCTCTGCGTACTGATATAATCCTTCCTTCTTGCCGTAGGCCGTATACTGACCGTAACCATATCCACCGTCAACATTGACCCACTCATTGTACTGGTTGTAATAACCATTGGTATATTCAAGATTCCTTGATTCTAAGAAATCCTGCTTATCGATAATCTTATCGTTAACTTTCTTGGTGTATTCCTCGTCATCCATCTCCCAAAGCTCATTGTTGTAATCTTCAAGATTGTTAGCCTTAAATCTTGACTCCGAATTAAGGTTGCACATAACACCAAGAGTAGCTGTCTTGTTATTGTCAAAATGCTTCATAAGTTTCTTCCAAAGTATCTCATCTTCAGTGACATCACCGTAGTCCTTGTATTCCTTAGATGGTAACGCCTCCACAATCTTCTCCAAAGGAGTATTCTCAATCAATCCGCTTCGTCTAAGCATAGTGTCTTCAAGAAACAATTCCAATGCAAATGCTATCACTATCAATACAATGCCGCATCCGACAATGTACCTTATCCTCGTAAGCTTAGAAGCATTTCTCATGTGCTCCTCTATCATTTTAAGGCGATTTCTCGATCTTAATTCGGCATATTCTAATCTCTCGTCATCTCTTCTTCTAAACTCTTCAGCTCTCTTAGAGTTACCCTTAGAATGACTTCTGATAAAGCGTCTTACACGCTTGACAAATGCTCTTCGCCTGCTGTAGCGTTTGCGCATCTGCCTTACTCTTCTCTCGCTTGAGTCTTCGTATCTTGTCCTTTGAGAATCACTCATTATATGCATCCCTTTCGTAAAATATCGCACCTTATATTTTATCACATCGCCATAAAAGGGACAACGATTAACTTAGCGTATGAACACAGAGCCTGTCCCCTGAGCAAACAAAAAAAGCCCTGCCAAAGTGCGACGAAATCGACAGGACTATGGAGTATTCTATGTTAGTTAAGGTGGTCGGTGATTATCTCACCTACGGTATCCTTGGTGATGTCGGTGTTCTTGCACATTGACATCACCAAGTTATTATCTTGAATTGCTGTTAATACTATACTGTCATCGATCTGCTTTGAAACATCTGTCTTAATATTGGAAGGGATTACTTCTAATCCTGCAAGAAGTATCCAGATAATTAACATTGACGTAAATCCTCCGAGGCAGGCACCTCCAACCTTGTGGATATTACCGATTAACTTGACATTGCTCTCTTTATTGCGCTCTAACCATGCTAATGAAATCTGGAAGCCTATAACTATGATTAAGAATATTGCCAAGTCACTTGCTATCTTAACGATTCTTTCTACGATGAAGATTGCTACATAGTCTGCGAAATTGTCTTCTTTGATGTACATTCTGTCATACTTCTCAGCTGTTGCTACAAGCATGTTGTTGATTGTTGTCGGGAAGCCTGCATATCTAAAAATGTTAGCCCTTGCACTCTGCATTGGGTCAACATAGTAGGTTGCCTTCGCTGCCTTATTAATCTTCTTTACAGAAACCTTATCAGAAGCAACCCCGGTTGCAATGCTTATATCTCTTGCAACTTTAGTGTTGATGTCACTCTGAACAAATGCACTTATCTTCTTCTCTACGGCATTATCTATCTTGGTGTTATCAATTATGTACTGAGCAAGTGTTGGCCCATAATAAATTGTGTGAACCAATGCGAACAGGGTAATAATCAATCCTAAAAATCTTCTTGCAAAAACCTTTACATATCCAACCATCATACCAACTGCGATTACACCGATTACTATAATTGTGAGTGCGTTCATAACGGCCACCTCCATTTAATAATAAATGATTATCTGTTACAATCTATCAATTAATACTTCAAGTTTATTATTTAGGTAGATACGACCGGGAAGCAAATTGCTTTTTGGGATTATAGGGTTTATATAACTCCCCGGTCAATCATTAGTACTATTGTGATTACATAATAACATGTTGCATATAACAAAAGCGTAACACTAGAGAAAAGTTTTTAAATACTTTTAAAAACAGCAGAAAAATAGCGGCGATTATCAATCGCCGCTAACCATTATATCTTGATATCGTAAATCATATCTCTTTCTAAAGGCTCATCATTAATCAGGAACTTGCCACGACTGTTGATGATTACGAAGTCTTCTTTCTTAGCGTAAGTATCTAAGTCTAAAGTATTATGTACCTTCGTCTTCATGTGAGAGTTCCTCATCTCAACCCTGGTATACTGATCGTGTCCACCAAATATAAGAGCTCTCTTACCCATCGAGTCAATGTTCATTCCCACCTTGTCAATTAAAATATTACTCTCTCCGTAATTAGCACCTAAGCAAGTTGAATCATCAGACCTGATTCCGGCTTCGATACTCATCTCTCGTAAAGCAACATCAGCCTTTTTTCCATTAATAGTTCCAACAACTGCCATCTTCTGACCGCCAACATAAGACTCTACTCGTGCCTTAGACATAGTAATATTCACATCACCATCGTGGCTTCCAATAAACACACCATCCGTCACCGAAATCTCCGATTCCATCAGACAGCTGGTGATATTCATGTTAACATCACTTGTATATGCTCCGATTACAACAGCGCTCACGCCACTTGAATCGATAATAAACTGCCCGCTTGTAACCGAAATATTACCTCCGAATCCGGAACCTATACACACGCCCTTCATACCGTTAGAACGAATCTTGACCTTGCCGTCATGCTTGAAGAATATATCTCCATGCTTAGAATTCATGTCATTGCCTATTGCATAGTATTCATTAGAATCAACAGTAATCTCCATATCTCCGTCACCTTCTAATGTAAGGGATGCATTTTCTTTAACCTGTATTCCGCCGTTTTTTAGAACATTAACACCCTTAAGAATCAAGGTTACATCAGCACCTTCCGAAATCTCTATCGAAGGTTGATTCTTAGAGTTGGTAAAGAATACATTTTCTAATTGAATTCTACCTTTATAATCAGGATTAATTATCAAATGAATATTGGTCTTAGTGCCCGGCGTACCAACGATATTAAGGTCATTGTATACCATGTTACCTTCACCGACAACGATGTCAGTACATCCGTCTTTAACAAGCTTACTAAGAGAAATACGACCTGACTTACCGGCTATATATCCGCCTCTTGATACACCGTCAACAAACTCTTGTCTATACCTCTTTATCTCATTTCTAACCTTGTCATCAATCTTTGGAATGATCTCTTCATTAGGCTTAGCGGTGTAGTAACCCTGTATAAGATCGGCTCCGAGATGAATAACCTTCTGAAGCTCCTCAGTAGTCTCAACACCCTCTGCCAAAGCCATAATATTGTTATCGTGACAATATTCAATAATCTCTCTTACAAAATGCTGCTTCTGTGGCTCATTGTGAATATTAGTAAGAAGTGATCTGTCAATCTTAACATAATCAGGCATATATCTTAATAAGTTAGTAACATTGGAATAACCGGTTCCGTAATCATCTACCGCAGTCTGAATATTAAGCATCTTGAAGAAATTCTTGGTCTTCTCAAGCTCATCATCACTAAGTTCTGCCTCTTCCGTAAGCTCCACAACAGCTGTATCCGCGCATGATTTTAACATACCCTCAATATGTGATAAATCTTCGTCGCTGACTCTCACACCAGGAATACTGTTTATAAACACCTTGCGATCCTTAAACAAATCCTTCTTGTCGCTGACAATATTCAACACGTTCATAAACGTCGCTTTCTCAACGTCGTTAATCCTGTTAAGAATGTTAGCGTACTTGATAATAGAAAGTGGTGAAATCCACTGCTCCGTATCAGCTCTCATCAAAGCCTCATACGAGTAGATACTTCCATCCTTCGTATTGACAATAGGCTGAAAATGGTATTTTAAAAGGTTGTCATCTAATATATGTTCAACAAGCTTAAGTTCACCCTTCTCCTCGTCACTTAAATTCTCCATAACAGCATTAAGTATGTTATCGAACTTTCTCGCCTGTGTCTGAGTCTCAGCAACCTTTAATAACGAATTAAGAACGGTGGTCCTTCTAAGCATCTCAAAACCACGGGAAACAGTTCCCATCCAAAGTCTTGACGAGTCATCTGCGTAGAAACCGTTCTCTCCCCATCCTATTGCCGCATAGCCGTAGCATTGATCTTCATAGAATATAGGCTCAAAGAAGAAAACTCTAGCCTCATCGCTGTCTTCTAACAAATCAGGAAGAATATCTTTAACTTTAAATGTTTCATCTAATCCAATTAAGCCATTCATACCATCGTTATTGTACTTGATTGCATAAATCATCTCATCGGAATAGCCATCATTTCTGCAGGATATCCTATAATCCTCATCCATATTGCGCCATGCAGAATTAAGACACAAATGAAAACTCTTCACACCACTGATCTGGTATGCATAAGAATACACTGTGCCAAGATAATCCATAAGGTTATTCTGTAACAAAAGATCATCAGGCATGCTGTTAATAGCTGAAAGGAAACCACCTCTTGAAACATCTGTACTCCAGGTAGTTCTTCGCTCGGAAATAAGATAATCATTGGCACTCTCACATCCACAGCTCTCACCAATGGAAATGCTTCCGACTATCTCTTTCTCTTCAATTTCAAAATTTCTAATCTTAGAATCTATGTAATCAAATGCATATTTACCACATTCATAAGACGGAACAGAAACCGAAGTGATAGGAACGGGACTCGTCCTGCCCTCCTCAGTAGCATCATATCCGGCAATAGCAATATCCTCCGGAATTCTGATTCCCTCCTTAGCCAAAACTCTAGCCAACCCAATAGCCATACAGTCATTGGCGCAAACTACCGCCTCCGGAAGGTTATCACGATTCATCAAAAGCTTGTCAGCACACTGCTCACCACTCTTGTACCAGAAATCGCCATACATTATATCCTTAGCTTCATCAAAGCTGATACCGTGATCTTTCATGGCAGCCTTATATGCATTCACTCTCTCGATAGAATGCTTGTGCCACTTCTTTCCACCCAAAAATACAATCTTCTTATATCCATGTTCCTCGATCATATGAGAAACCATGTTATACATACCCAAATATCCATTAGAACTAATGGTATCAAAGTACTTGCTCTCACTTTCAATGACAATAACAGGCTTATCGTAAGACGAATGAAGTCGCTCCTCTAATTGATCAGCAACACCTGTCGTCTGAATCGTATCCTTTAGGATTACAATGCCATCAAAAAGGTCATAATTAATAAGGTTAAAGATATTAGACTCCGCTTTCTCTTTAACCTCATTCTCCTGATATTTAAGAAACATAGCAAACACACACACATCATAATCGTTTCTGTGTGCGTGATTAATAAAGCCTTTTGAAAAACGAGACTGGTATTCTTCTTCCGGTTGTCCCATAAGGACCGCTATTCTTCTCTTTTTACCCATATGATAGCTCCTTACCAACAATCATTATAGAAACTCAGCCTGCAAGACAACTCGCAGGCTGAGTAATAATTATCAATCACCAAATGAAATTCCAAGAAGTCTTGCATCATGTACTATATCATCGTCAGGTGAAACGTACTTAAGCTTGCCGGCACTCTCTGAAAGCGGAATTGAAGTAACTTCGCTGCCCTTTAATACAACAAGCTGACCATACTCCTGCTTCTTGATAAGTTCTGCCGCATACGCTCCGAATCTGCTTGAAAGTACTCTGTCAAACGGATCAGGGCTACCACCACGCTGGGTATGACCCGGAACCGTAACTCTTACTTCCTTGCCTGAGTAGTCTCTAATCTGCTCTGCAATCTCGTAAGCTACAGAAGGATACTTTCTCTCAGCAATAATCTTCTTGCGCTCCTTCTTAGGAAGCTTAGCAACCTCCTTAGATATAGCGCCCTCAGCAACTGCAAGAATAGAGAAGCCCTTGCCCTGCTCAGTTCTCTTGTCAAGCGCATCGCAAACTTTCTTGATATCATATGGAATCTCAGGAAGAAGGATGATGTCAGCTCCACCCGCAATACCTGCGTGAAGAGTAATCCATCCTACCTTATGTCCCATAACTTCTACGATAAAGATACGGTTATGAGAAGACGCTGTGGTATGAATACAGTCAATAGCTTCGGTAGCTATATCAACAGCACTCTGAAAACCAAATGTCATATCTGTTCCCCAAAGGTCGTTGTCAATAGTCTTAGGAAGACCGATAACATTTAAACCGTTCTCACTCAAGAGATTGGCAGTCTTCTGGGAACCGTTACCACCTAATACAACAAGACAATCAAGCTTGTGCTTCTTGTATGTATCTATCATAGCCGGAACCTTATCAATTCCATCCTCTGTAGGAATACCCATCTGTTTAAATGGCTGACGCGAGCTTCCGAGTATAGTTCCGCCCTTAGTAAGTATACCCGAAAAATCCTCTGACTTAAGGAGCTTATACTCATCTCTCATCAAGCCTCTATACCCCTGAAGGAAACCGTATATCTCAACATCCTTCTTGTAGAGATTGGTAAGTCCCTTAACAACACCTCTCATGGTAGCGTTAAGTGCCTGACAATCTCCGCCGCTGGTTAACATACCAATTCTTTTCATATCCATACCTCCATATTATTTATTATAAGTCACTGCTCGACTCTTCCATTAAGAGCTCTAAGCAGCGTAACCTCATCAATATATTCAAGATCGCCACCTACGGGTACACCGCTGGCAATCCTTGAAACCTTAACGCCTAGCGGCTTAATAAGATTTCTTAAATATAATGCAGTTGCATCACCCTCAACACCTAGGTTAGTCGCAACGATAACTTCTTTAACCTCGTCACTCTCTAACCTCTTTACAAGCTCCTTAAGCCTTATGTCCGCTACTCCGACACCCTTCATCGGATCAATCGCCCCCTGAAGGACGTGATAAACGCCGTCGTACTGGTTAGTTCTCTCATATGCCGCAAGATCTCTTGATGTCTCAACCACCATGATAGTGGAATGATCTCTCTTCTCACTCGCACAAATCGGACAGATATCCTTGTCTGTAAGAGTACAGCAGCATGAACAATAGTGAACATTCTCCTTAGCGGAAACAATAGCATCAGCTAAATGCTTAACCTGCTCTTTAGGCATATTAAGCACATGAAAGGCAAGTCTTTGAGCATTCTTGCTTCCTATACCTGGAAGTCTCGAAAACTCTTCAATAAGCTTGGTAATATATGAACTATAATAATCCATCTCAATCCTTCCTCAGACTAAAATGGCAGATTAAGTCCGCCGGTAATACCGCTCATAGCTGCCTCTGATGCAGCATCAACCTTGCGCATTGCCTCGTTGATAGCAGTAACCAAAAGATCCTCAAGCATCTCGATATCATCAGGATCTACTACCTCTTCCTTCATCTTGATTGAAAGAATCTCACGCTTACCTGATACGGTTACATTAACAACTCCGCCGCCTGATGAAGCCTCATATGTAGCATTCTCAAGCTCACCCTGTTTCTCCTCCATCTGTCTCTGCATACGCTGAGCCTGCTTCATAAGATTATTCATATTGCCGGGCATACCACCCTGAAAGCCTCCACGTTTAGCCATCAATAAATACCTCCTAATTGTACTATCTTATAGTATAACTCTTTTTTGATAAAAAGTATATAATCATTGTTCCTCAATCTCACATTTTATGAGATCCCGATATTTCTTGCTCTGGTCTTCAAAATTCCCCTGTACAAGCGCAACTTTAACATCTCTTCCGGTAAAGTCACTAAGTACCTTGACAAATGCATCCTTGTTAGTCTCCGCTGTAAGAAGAGCTGTCTTATGACCAAAGATAAACTTAATCTCTCCCGGATTCTCTGACACACTCACTTTAGCAACATTTAAGGTCTGATTAGTGACCGGTGAAACCTCATTCAACGCTTCCCTAAATTCGTTATAATTCCTTACAAGCTTCTCAATTGTAGCTTGATCCGCCGGTTGAAGATCTTTTATCGCTTCTTTAAGCGTTATATGTTCCTCTTCCTCAACTGCGGAAGTTGTAGCAGCAACTTGAGGCGCAACACTCAGACCGTTAGATATCATGCTCTTAAGGTCTTCTACTTCCTTTTCAAGTTCCTTAATCCTAGAATGAAGGCTACCTATATCGGTCTCCATCTGCGGTTTGGCAAGTTTGATAAATGCCACTTCAACATCTATACGCTTCTGTGTGGATATCTTTAATTTGCCGGATAATTCCGAACAAACCCTTATATATCTGATAAGTGTTTCTAAATCTACTTTAGCCGAGTCATTCATTATGATGTCGTACTGTTCTTTAGGCAGCTCCTTAAGTTCAGTGACATCAGGCGACTCCTTGGTAACAAGAAGATTTCTAAGATATGCCACAAAATCATTGACAAGACTCGTCATCTCTCTGCCTTCCATGACAAGCTGCTCAATGTAATTCATAAGGCTTTTGACATCAGAATCCGTTATGTTATTAAAAAGCTTAGAGAGCACCTCGATGTTAACTGCCCCTAAGACCTCACATACCTTGGCAAGATCAAGCTCCTGACCAAGATAAAATGATATACATTGGTCAAGCAAAGACAAAGCGTCACGCATTGAGCCGTCCGCTGCCCTTGCGACATATTTGAGCGCGTCATCTGTTACGCTGATGCCTTCATTGACCATAAGCTCACTAAGTCGTGCTGTTATGGTCTCTATTGTAATACGCTTAAAATCGTATCTCTGACACCTTGAAAGAATCGTAATAGGCAACTTCTCAGGGTCGGTAGTCGCCAGGATAAATACTGCATACGAAGGTGGCTCCTCTAACGTCTTTAAAAGTGCGTTAAATGCACTGGTAGAGAGCATGTGAGCCTCGTCTATTATGTACACAATATACTTACCCTCTGTCGGGCTGTAGACTATATTATTAATAATATCTCTGACATTTTCAACGCCGTTGTTGGACGCCGCATCTATCTCGTGAACAAAAGGATACCTCTGCTCAGTAATTGCCTTGCAAATGTGACATTCATTACAAGGACTTCCATCCGGCATAGGGTTCTCACAGTTAATAGCCTTGGCAAATATCTTGGCAATCGTAGTCTTACCCGTACCTCTCGTACCATTCATAAGATACGCATGCCCAATATGGGCAGATGTCACCTGATTCCTCAAGGTAGTGACAATATGGTCCTGACCTTTGACATCATTAAAGTTGTCAGGACGCCATTTTCTATATAAAGCCTGGTAAGCCATAGTAATACCTCTTTATGAAAACTTGAATAATTGGTCCATGGTTCTTAAGGTCTTAAAGTCGCCCTTAACCTTCATATCACCGCTCATAAATGCGCGCTGGAAGGTCATCTCACCTATGGTTATGCGATTTAATACAGCAGTTGAAACTCTCATAACAACATCGCCCTTCTCCTCTGTCGTAGCAGAAACGCTACATTCTGAAGGAGTAACCGCTATACGCATACTCTGATCCTTATCGGTAACCGTTATAATATAAACCGCACTAAATCCGGCTTCAGGATGATAATTCTTCATAAATCTGTCTTTGAACGACTTAGGAATCATCTGTGCCTTAACTTTCTGCCTGTTGGAAGTCTGTCTTGACTTAGGCTTAGTGTCCGGAAGCTCTTCATTAACAACTTCCTTGACCTCTACACTCTTCTTAGACACCACTTCCTCCATAACGGAATCCTGTTCTATCCTTCTGCTTTTCTTCTTGGTCTCCCTCTTAGCAGGAGTATAGTTATCGCTTAAGTCCATCGCATCTGATGAAATATCTGTCTCGATATCTTCACCGGAGTCGAGCATTCCCTTAAACATTGCAGCAAGCTCCTCGATATCCTCTTTCTGTCTCTTGACATAAGCATCATCAGAGACAAATTTAGAGAGCTGCTCACTCTCCTGAGGAGTGAGTTCTAAAGACTTGGCCTTCTGGACCTTGTTTCTTATAACAGTGCTTGACGAAGGAAATGTAGCTACCTTCTGATTGACTGTTCTATATAAGCCTTCCGTCTTCTTCTCTATCATCTTGGCGTAATCTCTGTTCATTTCAAAATTGACAGGATCGTCAACATAAGCGCATATTCCGTCAGCAACCTTACCACCTAAGACCTCCCACGCCTTCTCTAAAGACACCAAGACATCCTTCTCGCCTGTGGTTGTTGAAAGAACAACCGGCATCATATACATTGTATTGATCTTGTCCTTGTCGCCGTATAACCAGCATGCATCAAGAAACTCCTGCATATATCCGCCCATTCCAAACCACTCAAGTGAGCATGCAAGAATAATCGCATCTGAATCCTTAAGGGATGCAGGCATTGTGGATATTACATTTCTCTCCTCGTAGAGGTTAATCCTCTCAGTCTTGACTCTAAGCTCGTCCAAGACCTCGTGTACTTTCTCTATAACATATAACGTAGGATCCTCGATAAGTCCGCGTCCTCCGTAAACAATAGTAATCTTCATAGGAATCTCCCTTCAAAGATGAAGTTTTTACATATCTATACTATTTTATTACATTTGCGGTTTAATCGCAAGTAAAAGAGCAATTATGAAGCCCGATATAAGTCCGCCGACATGTGCGGCATTGTCTATTCCTCCACTTGAGAATCCTGCAAATACAGAAAAGAATGCCATGACTAATATACTCTTTAAACTGATGTCTATAAAATCAGCTCTGTTCTTCGCCCAGCGTTTCTTTAGAATAACAACTCCAATAAGTCCGCCAATCACTCCGAATATCGCCCCCGACGCCCCGGCAGAAACTGCATAATAGTCAGGAGTAACCTGGCTTTTAAGGTACGACACGTAGACCGAAGTAACATTTGCAAGAATTGCGGAGAGAGCGTATAAAATGAAGAATCTGACATGCCCGATACGTTTCTCTAGCATTATTCCAAGACCCAAAAGGGATACCATATTACTCGACAGATGTTCAAATCCATAGTGCAAAAATGCCGATGTGACAAGTCTGAAATACTGGTGATCCACCAATATCGAATCCCAGGTAATAGCGCCTATGCTAAACATATAGTTAGCGCTCATAACATCACCATGAACAGTCGCATAAAGATAGATTATTATATTAAGAACAAGCAGACTTAGTGTAACGGGCTGCGCATTCTCTTTAATCATTTTTAGATTGCTTGTCCTGATCTCCTTTATAACTCCGGATGACAAGAAGTCATTAATATCGTCGTAGAGGCCATGATAGTTGAGGCTTTGATTCTCGTACACTATAAGCTCTTCCCTCTTAACAGATGCCATCCAAAAGCCCGGTATATTAGCAGACAAATCCTTAAAATACTCACTCGGCTCGCTGTCTATACACACAAGAGTAAGGAATCTCATAGGAAGCATTATATTGTTATTCATTCTCATGGTGTTTTCAAATTCCGTCCTCTGCTTCATGAGCTTATCGGCGTCTAATAAAGCTATCGTCTCTTGAGCCACAAGCTGCACTATAAGCATCTCATCATCATACATTTTGTAAAATGCTACTCCGCCGCTATATCCTATTCCCCTAAAGCCTTCTCTTTGAAAGAAGTCTTGTAAAGCGTTGACCATGTCTATTCCTCGATTCTATGATTTAAGTGTTCATATTATTCCAATTATACCAAAATATCACAGGTAAATCGAGTATAATCCCGAATACCTGTGATATTTTATAATCCCGATGCGATATCTAAAGCTGTAAGTACGGCAACAGCAACGAAGGTTCCTGTCACAATAATCATTTGCCTTAGTTTATGTTTATCCTCTGTCGCCACCTTAATTAATTCTTTTAGATTGAGCATTTTCTTTCTTGTAACATTCCTAGTCTTATTTACTTCCACCTTAATAGCATCATCTGTTTCTTTATTGCTTTTATCATCAGAGACTATCTCAGTTTTTAACCTGACCTGTTTCTTCTTACTGTGCTCGTCTATAAACCGGGCTACATCGTTGATTTCATAGTGTTCCTGTCTGATTATAGAGTATATTCCATACCCAATTAACACAGCCTCGTCATCCATGTGATTCATGTTCTTCATAATATATTCGGTAAAACTTATAAAGTCCTCCTTAACTTTAAAATTCGCTCCGGGAACATATATAAAGGCAACTTCACTCGTATCTTCATTTACAAAGACAGTACCCGGTGATATTAATATCCCCTCTGGTTTTAGCGTGTAATCCTCAATGTTTTTGAGAACCTCAATCATCCTTTTATAGACAAATGAAATCAACCCGCTTACATTGGCACTCCTTTTAAAAGCCGTCTTAAAATCAACATAACCGTTAATGATATATCTGATTTCATCCTGCGTATTCTTAACTTTTAAAAGTCCTTTGATCTCATTAGAAAGCATAATCTTTAACTCGTAATTGCCAGAATAGTCGACGCCTTCAACACGCACATAGTCAAGAAATCCGTCACGCATGTTAGTTACCTTATATGTCTCACTCATTCTTCTTTAACTCCTTTAGTTTCTTTAAAACCTTCTTCTTTCTGATATCATTAGAATAGTCACCTAACTCAACTGTAAGATTTAAACTGTACTTAAACGAGCTTACATTAAACCGTTCAAAAAGCGGATGACTCGCCTTATAATCTCCTTTATAAACAACCTTTCCGCCTGTAATCTCTGTCTCTAATCTAGTGGGTTTTAAAAGAAGAAGCTTACCATCAAGCTCCTTATCCACCCTGTCAGATAGTCTCATCTCGTCTTCAATATAATCGATGTCATAAAGAGGTAGATTATTTCTTTCTTCGATATCATAATCTCCTATAACTTCATCCTCAGTTTTACCTGTTGATAGGCTTATGTATGATGAAGCATTTGATACATAGGAGCTTACTTTTGCCATGTCCAGATAGAAAAATGACACCTCAAACATTGCAAATATTATTAAGAAAATCATCGGCACAATCATTGCAGTTTCTATAGTATTAATGCTTAACACCTCCCGCACATTTGCTACACAGTGGCAGTCCTTTTATCTCACTCTTCTTAACTAAATGTACCGTTCTTTTTAGCGAACTACAATTTATGTCTTTATGTATCTTACTTCCTGAAACAGTTACATACTTCCCGGAAGCATGGTGATTCTTACAATGATGGCAATATGTTTTGCCCTTTAAAGACGCGTCATCTTTATCAACTATCCTGACAGTTATGTAAGTGCAGTTCATATCAGTGTGATAAACTCCGCCCGTCTCGGCGACATAGACATATTCATCTTCATCTCCTACTTTATCAGGGTCATATCCGTCAAATGGTCTCACGGCTGATGTATCGGTCATGTTAAAAGAGTAGTTACCGATTAAGGGAAGTTTGATGTGAACCTTGTAAGAGGCATTAAGATGTAAAATATCGTCGTCTGATTTTTTACACGAGATAAGGACGCCCGATACACCACCATCAACCATAGCAAGCTTGTTCTCGTCAACGTATTCTCTGAACTTCAAAAGGGTGATAACAGACGGATTATAATCCTCCTTGTCATAGGCATCTTTAGCAATATACCTGCAAGTTTCGTTGATACCTTTACTCACCTCATCATCAACATAAATCAATTGTCCAAGTATAATAAACCCATATAGGACAAATAATACAATCGGCGAGATTAGAGCTGCTTCTAATGTTACAGAGCCTTTATCGGAGGCTCTTAGCGATGTTTTTATTGTGCTTTGTGCCTGGAGAGCATATTTTTTTAGATACCTTGAAAGGATGTAACACATATTAACTATGACGCCTGTATCAATCAATAAAAACATCACTAAAAGCCCCCTTCTCATCAGTAAGATATAACCCTTTCAAATGAATATGAAGTGTCAGGTATTACATTGGGAAACACGTAAACCGGCGACGCTTTAACATTTACCTTGTAAGAAAAAAGCATCCGATTTATAGAAAAACCAGGATCATCCTGTCTACCCAAAGCATCCATAAGAGTAAGCATTCTTTTGTACTTAAGATTAGAGTCGGGCATTGTAATCATCATAAGAGTAAGATAATCTTCATAATCCATACCGACCTTAACACTATTAACGTTATCCGCCTTGCTGATAAGCGTTGATATAAAATTCTTAAAATTAAGTTTAAAAGTTTCTTTGTTATGAACTAAAGGTACCTTGCCTCCTTTTAAGAGACTTCTTACATCTATTATAGTCTCTGAGTATGCCAAAACTCCAAGAAGAAGATATGTCACAACTTCTATAAGTCCTACATTCCCTGTGGCACCCACCAAAGCTGTTGCCAACTCACGAGCCTCAGTGTTATGCTCGACACTCTTTACAACATAAAGATAATTAGCTGGAAATCTAAGTGCCACAATCCTGTCAACAGTTGATTTTAGATTGGCAGCATCATTTTCTTTACCACAGATAAGATACTCCATCTGACACATTGCGTCTGAACTACCATCAAGCTCATAATGACCAAAATAGTCCTTAGAGTATTGAATCGTAAGTGCAAGATTAGTTAGATCGTTACCTTTCTTGTTAAGTTTATGGCTGTCAAGCATATCGCTAAGTTCATCTGCATCTTCAAATTTGATCTTCTTGTCTTTAGACTTACTCTTATCTATAACACTCTCATCATCAAATATATCCCTTAACCCATAATCCTTATCTGAGACGCTATTCTCCCCTATAACTAGAGCTAACACTCCTTTATCAAGAATCTTTTGGAATTCTTTTCTGGGATCTTTTACTTCCTCTTCTTTAGCCGGAGACTCCTCCTCTTTATCTTTATCATCTTCTTTCCACTCATCCTGCTTTTTCTTGCTTTCCTTAACATCTTCTCTAGCCTTTTTTATGTCCTCTTCATTGTCCTTATCCTTTACATCGATAATCTTCTCAATTCCGTCAGCTGCAACCTGATATTTCATAAGCTCCCTTATCTCATTAAGCATGTATTCGGGATCATCAACGAGATACCTTCTGTCCTCGACATTTACCTCATCAATCAAATACCTGTTAAGCGCTGTTTTAAAGGTGCTATATTCCGGAACCTGTTCAAGCATATACTCGTTATATCTTAAAGGAAGTGCGTTATAATTATCTGTTCCGTATCCCTCATCAAGTGCAAGAACCCCGTAATTATCCCATAAGAATCTATTGTAATCTGCCATCGTCGACTCCCCGGAAATCACCACACTCCTCGACAATCTGCTCTTTTGCAAATAAATATGCATCCCTTCACACACCGTCAACATAAAGATAAGAATGGCAGAAAGCATGAGGCTAAGCATGACGGTAATATTGCCTTTGTTATTTATGTAATTTAATTTGTATATTATTGTTCGCATATTTCGCCTCCTTAGCTCTATGCTTTGACTTGCCGGTTTTGAATATGAGCTCGCTTATATCCCTGTTATCATGAACCTTTATAGACGCCTTCCGCGTCCTTTTTTATGCTCGACATAATGGAATTAACAAGTGATGTTATCTGTGATTTAAAAATAATCACAAGAGATATCAAAACAACGATTATCAGAATCACTTCAACAACTCCCATTCCGTCTTCTTCTGCACAAAAAGAGTTCACCAAACTCTTAATCGAACCCGGCATTATCCTTCCTCCTTTCTTGTTATTTGACAGATGTCAAATGTTACTAACCTGCCATTTATATTCCAAACGAAAGAATCGCAGGAACCATTATTATTACCATTGAAACAACAAGAAGGATTATCATAGGAAAAAGAAGCTTAGTCGATGCTTCCTCACCTTTCTTCTTGGCGTAATCTCTCTGCTCTTTTAGAGCAGTCGCCCTTTCGGCTTTTAACATATCAAGAAGCCTTCTGCTTCCTTTTGAATGATTCTGAATCAAAAGATTCATCAACCTTACATAGCATGGCAAATTAAGTCTCTTAGACAATCTCTCGTAGCTGACATTTTCGGATACTCCGGAATTAATCTCGTTTACCATTGCATTTATCTCGATATACAACGGGTCATCTTCGTCATGAGTGTTGTCCACCATTCTGGCAAACGATCCTTTAATAGTTCCTCCTGCTTTTAGATAAAGTACTAATTTACTTATGAATTCCGCATATTCTTCTAACAGTTTACTCTCTCTTTCCTTTACCAGCTTGCTTAACTCCTGCTTCTCCTTCATGTATAAAAGTACAGGTACGAGAACTATAAGGAATATAAACACATAAGACGTATCTTTATCTTCGACATCATTTAACAAAGTCCCGTCAATAATCCTTGGTATCTTCACTACATTTTCTGAAGGGTTATCTTCGTTAATCTTTCCTATCGCATCTTTAAGATTCTTACTCCTTATTTCACTCTTATTTAAAACCTTCGGATAAACAATCATTTTCTTGGTTCTGATTCTTATATCATCACCATATTTAAGTTTTAATGTGACTTCTCCAACAATCTCTTTATCAATCTCTTTTACAAGTTCTCCGCTCTGATCAAACACATCATCAGGTTCAATCTGCCACTCGACATTAAGCGGATTATCAGGCAAATGTTTAATCAGATTAAGAGATGAATCAATCCTGTCATAATCTTCATTTGACCCTAGTGCCTCTTTAAAACCTGCGTCAAAACCATCCTCAAAAAAATCATCAAGCTCTTTAGATGTATACTCTCTCTTAGATATTGTCACATTAATATTCTCAGTTGTTTCATCCTGATATAATGCGCTTAGTGAAACATCAATATCATCCTCATCTTCAGACGGACGATTGATAGCTATCTCTCCACCGTCCCTTTTGCCATTAACTAAAATATCTGCTATTCCAACGAGACTTATAGCCATGACAAACAAAAGACTTAGACTAATAATCCGGATAACTTTATCTTCCCACCAGTTATAAATATCTCTGTCATTTTCAACCGATATCAAGTGCTTTTTCTTAAGCAGTATACTGTTATTCTTAAGTGTATTTTCAAAACGAGCAAACAGCTTTTTAGGACTTACGACATATAAAACACCACATATAATCATAGTTAAAACATATATAACCAGATACATCTCATTCTCCCTAAACCTTTATATCTACAATCTTTTCAGAGATAATATAGCAAATGATAATAACAACCAAACATACACTCATGACTATAATTCCAAATGCGTTCTTATAAAGTGGATCTAAATATCCCGGATTAGACATCCTAAGAAACGTTATCATAAAAAATGGCACCATCAGCATAATGTTCTTTTCAAGTTTTTTAGCAGAGACTAAAACGGCTATATCTTCGTTAGTCTCGATTCTGTCTTTCACTTGATTTATAGTTAAATCAATCATCTCTATCAAGTCACCGCCAACATTTTTAGATATTGAAAGTACTTCTGCAAATGTATCTATATCCTTGTTAGAAAGCTCTTTTGCCATATCATACATGACATTGTTAAAACTCATTTTGAGGCTTATCATATTAATTGCTCTGTCACATTCATTTGCCAAAATACTGTCAGATAAGAACTCTTTTATAAGATCGTCTCTTATAATCTCTAATGTATTTTCAAGAGCATACCCTGCATTTAGCGCGCCACTCATAGAAGTTAAAAACACTATGAATTCCTTTGAGATTTTATAGTCGCGTTTTTTATACTCTGACTTTTTTATCAGTTTTATAAATCCGGGGTACAGTATAAAAAGTGGAAGAACAGCCAGAAGCGAATCGTATAAAAGAATCGAAATTACTCCCGCCGGTATAATAAACATCAAAAGATTCTTCACTCTATTCATAGACGTCCTCAGCCGTAATAAGGAGTTACAGAAACCCTATCGCTTGTGTCAATTCGATTCATTATGTTTTTAAATTCTTCATAATATCCGGCTTGTTTAAGTTTACTCACCTGACTTAGTTCGTGCCATTTGTAAAGTTGACCGAGCACCGCTACATGAGTACCCTCATTAGCACACATAGACTCGCAATCATTTTCATCGTCTAATAATTCTTTTTCATTATCATAATTATCTTCCTGAAACTTAAATAATGTCCTACACATAATCTCATCATCCTCCATACCAAGCACCTCTACTATCTCTACAACTCTTCTCGAATGATCTCTCATTCTCCCAAGATGCACTATAATCTCCACCGCAGATGCAATCTGCGCCCTTAACGCCTTCATCGGCATATCTACTCCCATAAGTACCATCGTCTCTAAGCGGCTTAACATATCCTTCGCAGAGTTGGCGTGCGCGGTTGAAATGCTACCGTCATGGCCCGTGTTAAGAGCCTGCAACATATCAAGCGCCTCTTCTCCTCTGACTTCGCCTACTATAATTCTGTCCGGTCTCATCCTAAGTGATGACTTTATAAGATCCTTCATCGTAATCGGACGACTGCCGTCAACATTGGCATTCCTAACCTCAAGACTGACAAGATTGTCGACTCCTCTTATCTGAAGCTCAGCCGAGTCCTCAATCGTAATTATCCTCTCGTCCTTAGGAATAAATGACGCAAGCGCATTTAAAAATGTTGTCTTGCCTGTTCCTGTACCGCCTGAAATCACAGTATTGTAGCCACTTTTAACAAACAGCGACAAAACTTCGGCGATATCACTATCTAACGACCCAATGTCAATCAACTTCTCCATAGTCATTACTTCCTTTGGAAATTTTCTGATTGTCATAACCGGTCCGTTTAATGCAACAGGTTTAAGAACCACATTCACTCTGCTTCCGTCTGAAAGCCTTGCATCAACAATCGGAGAGGCTTCATTGACAACTCTGTTACATCCCGCAACAATTGTCTGAATGACGTTATTAAGCTTGTCGACACTCTTAAACCGAAGCTCAGACTTATATATTCTTCCGCTCTTTTCAATGAAAATGTTATCGGTACCGTTAATCATTATCTCTGTTACATTTTCATCCTCTAAAAGAGGCGATAAAACATCAAGTCCTCGCATGCTGTTAAAGACATTAGACCTTAGTCTAATCTTGTCAGCAACGCTTTTGTATCCGTCATACTGTGCGTTTAGTATCACTTCATCAATGAGTGCGAGCACTTCTTCGTCGGATACTTCTCTCGTCTTGTCAATCTGCTTTAAAACTTCTAACTCTATTCGTTGTTCGTAATCCACAGATATCTCCTGCCTTATTAAATTGATAATATTTGAATTATATAAGTTTCGAAGGGTATGATTTATACCCGCTTAAAGATGGTAAATATGATTATAAGATTTTTTTATTAAATGACAATATTGTTTTTGGTAAGATATTCGCTTTCAAAAGCCGCAATCCCTTGTAACTACTGCCTTAAACAGGCATTTTACAAAATTTTCAAAAAGGTCGAATTCGACTTTATTCGACCTTATTCGACCTTTTAGGGTATCAAATTCGTACTTTTTCGTACTTTTTACAACACCTTATATTCGACTTTTTCATTCGGAATCTTGATTATCGAGAACAGTCTCTTAAGATTCTTCGTAAGATTATCATCCTCATTATCACTAAGGACGACAATCTTATCAAACTCATTAATGTCCGCTGCCTCGTTTAAGCATCCAACATCAACTAACGCATACACCCGCTTAAACTCACGCATAAGATGATCAATACAATATCTATAATCATCTCTGTCTAACTCCCTTATGTCCTTAAAGTAAGCAGGACTTCTTAATACAGGTATCCCGTCTGAATCAATCAAAATATCATTGATACTATTAAAAGCCGTATCATCCCGCATTTTAATGCTATAAAAAAGCGACTCAGTACCACTATTCTTCTCGTCAACCTCATAATTAGAAAGTGCCAAAAGCTCCCATATAAGAGTTTTATCATCATCATTCAACTTAGACTTATCCCAATTCACATACTCAAGATACCTATCAGGCCCGACTAAAGAGATAATGGCACACGATAGACCGCAAGCCTCATCATTTTCCTTAATGTTTAAAAGCCCTGTTATCTTATCAACATAAACAGAGACTTTATCATAAAGCTTAAGTTCTCCATCACCTAAAACCTCCCTATCGGTAAGCCGTACCACCTTGATTCCACTCCGTTCCACGTTAATTCCACTCTGTTCCACGGCAATTCCACTTCGTTCCGCCTTATTTCCACACTGTTCCACGGTAGTCCCACTTTGTCCCAACTCAATCCCCTCCTGTAAAAGAAGGAGATCTCCGTTAATCGTTCCTAAATCATCAACATCATTAACTCCTATCACGATAAACCTTCCTTTTGCCCTATTGTTAATTGCATTTACAAGGTTCATCAGGTATACCTTATCTTCTAAACATATATAAACACTCTTCAATTTATCCCTCCGTTCACTATCTTTAATATCAAAAATATCGCCATTCCAATCATTACACATGGCGCAAATGCTATCATCACAGCGTCTTTACTTCCGATGCCGTCCTTATATTCTACAATTCTTTTTTCATTTGCAGTCAATGCCATAAGCTCAGCAACCGCAAACAACCTCTTTTTTAGAACTCCGCGTTTAACAAGATAATAGAGTCCCACCATCGCACTTACTGCAAATGAATAAAACCCGATAACAAAAATATCTGTCCCAACTGTCATTCCAAGTGCCATCATAAGCTTAATATCACCTGCCCCCATCGCTTTTATAAGCCATAGAGGGAGCAGTATCAGAAGCGGACTAACAACGCCGACTAAAGTACCTTTAATTTCAAAAGTTCCATAGAATAATAATGACAAATCAAAAACAAGCCCTAACATTTTCAAAAGCACGCCAAAAAGCCCAAATACGACTATAAGCCGATTGGGTATCTTAGAGTGTTTTAAATCATAATAGCTTGCAAATGCCAAAAAGAGCATCACAGTTAAATCAACTATCATGTGTCCTCCATTCGTTATTCACTTGTTAAGTTCGAAGAAAATAAGATTAGATATGTATATAATCTTAAGAGTGTAATAATACACATAGATGGTGAGTATGATTGTAATATATCGCCTCACCTATGTCAAGAAAAAGATTCCTCCTGACCCTTTATAGCCTCATCATAAAGTGCCATATACCGATTATAGCTATCTATATCATCTAACTCTTTCATACACTCAGCCATATTCTTTAGTGACCAGTCTGTATGAACATGAATAGAAAGTTCAGGCTCTGTCTCATAAACCGCATTATAATACCACAAAAATGCTTCGTTATAGTCATTTATGCTCATGTAATATAGCCCCAACTCATAACATACTTCACTTGACGCCTTACCGTCAGCAACATTGTGAAGGCTCATGGTCATAAGCTTAACCAAGTCATTGTTAATCCTTGCAGACTTCGCAATAATCGACTCTGCCATCTTAATCTCGTCATCTTTAAGGACACCATTCATAAGGGCATCATAAAAATACGCTGCTCCCTCATTAATATCCTCATCATCTCCCGAGACATACAACTCTCTGGCATACATTGACCTTAACCTTTTAGACAAGTTACCGTTTCTTTCAATCTCCTTTTTATAAATCGAAAAGTCCCTCTTAGAGTGAAGTGAAAGAGGCATATGCTTGATTGCTATGTCAGAGTCAAACACCAGCGGCTCAAGTCTAACCATCTCGTGAACCGGCTCTATAAATGTAAAGTGCCTCTCTCTCTTGTAAAGTTTAGCCCTGTACTCCTTATTGAAATTATATACGGTTCCATGTTCCAACTGATTATCATAATACATTTGCACAATCTCAATCTCAGGATCTATGACGCTCATTAAGTTGACGAACTTCTCCCTGTTCTCATCATCTAATACCTCATCTGCATCCGCGGTATAGATGTAATCCATTGTACACTTAGAAAATGCATAATTCCTCGCAGCACTAAAATCATCGCACCATTCAAAATCATACACCTTATCGGTATACTTATGTGCAATGTCCTTGGTATTATCAACAGAACCTGTGTCGACAATTATTAGTTCATCATAGATTCCCTGCAAACTATCCAGGCATCTATCAAGAATCTTCTCTTCATTTTTGACAATCATAGCAACGGAAACAGTAGCCATATATTCCTCCAAAAATGAGCGGGTTAGCTAAGGTAACCCGCTCATAGTATTGTAGTTATGAAAGCTCGAACTTCCTCTTAAGCTTATCTAAGAGACTGTACTTCATAGTACCCTTGCCTCTCTGATTCTCCATATTGATTGAAGACTGAAGAATCTCAAGAAGCTCAACTCTTGAGCCGGAATCGATATTAGGAATATACTGCATAAAGATATCCTTAATCTCTTCAGCTGAATCTGCACTCTCCATAGTGAGAAGCATTGACTCATAGTCAAATGTATAACCCATATCCTTCTCATCACGATTACACATAGAACACTGTGTATCACCAGGAAGATTGATAGCACCACAGATACATCTCCAATATGTGTCTGTCTTGCGATACTTATCAACAGCATCTGCTCCTCTGTTCTTCTTGAAGATTCCAAGTTCCTCCGAAGTAAGAGTTGAGTCGATACTCTGATCTGCAACCTCAACAACTCTCATATCCTTAACATACTTTCTTAAGAATACCTTGGCTCCGACCTGCAAGCCAACCTTTCTGAAATCAAAATCAATAGGTATCTTGTCAGTCTCGATAAGAATATTAATGTCCTGGTTAAATGTATAATCTATATTGTCAATAAAAGTAGTCTCACCATAAATGTCAGTAAACTCTACGTCTACTTTAACGGCAGTAATCTTGGCCATCTCGTAGTTGTGAAGTTTAAGAGACATATATGTCTGATTATTGTCTATATGAAGATCTACCTCGATAGGTCTAACAATCTTACGAGCAAAGTAGTTAGATACCGCTATGTCATTGACATGCTCCTTCATAGTACCTTTATTCTTCTCTACCTTAACTGCGGTACCTGAGAACATAACTGCAGCAACGCTACCTGAAAGGTTAGAGTAACTAATCTTCATGTTAATTACCGCGTTGCCACCCTTCTCCTTGACAATACCAATAAAATCTTTCTTAGCAGCCTCTGTCGCCTCCTTAAGCTTATCACTCAAAGAGTTACCCTCTCCACCAACACTGTCTGTGATGTTAGCAGCAAGTTCCTGAACAAAGTTAGATCCAAATACAGCTGAATGATTAACAAAATCAATATACTCAACGACCTTGTAACCATCAATACTTGAACCGCTTGTAATCATAACGTCCTTCATCTAAAAAACCTCCTTAAATATTATGTGTTCGATCACAATCAATATGTTAATATTTTATCATAATCACTTAAATCGTTCAATGATTTTGTGAATTATATACAAAAAAATGCCCCGGTAAAACCGGGGCGTACAATTCAATACTTATAGTAACCTGAAATCAGGAAATACCGTAATTCAGTCTCTATGGCACGTATCAAATCGTTTAGGCGGAAGCATCAATACCCGCTCCAACAAATACACTGCCTTGCTTAAGTGTGTTGATCTTATCAACCTCGCCCTGAAGCTTACTCTTAAGCTCTTCAATAGTACCTGCTGTCATCAACGCATGCTGACTCTTAAGTTGCTTGTCCATGAACTCCTTACGCTTAGCCTCGTCTTCCTTGCGCTCTTTCTCAAGTTCCTCAGCTTTCTCTTGTTTCTTGAGTTCCTCTTCATGCTCTTCTTTCTTGCGTTCTGCTTTAGCTTCCTCAGCTTTCTTGGCACGTTTCGCTTCCTGCTCCTCTAATTGCTTATCGTAGTATGAAAGTGAATCGTCAATAATGCTGTAATAAGTCTTCTCTCCATCTTCGTTGATAGAGATGCCAACGGCACCAATATTAAGACCCTTCTCGGTGAATTCATCCTTGACTTCCTCGAGTTCACCAATCGAGGTATTGATTAATTCTTCGTACTGTGCTGCAACGTCTTCATCAGCAGCCATAGCCTCTAAGGTCTCCGAATCAATCATAGCGCTGTATTCCTTGGTTCCACTTGACATAATCGTCTGAGTATCGCTGTTATCTACATCATCAGCAACATAGATATCCATATTACCATAACGCTCTTTAAGATTGTTAAGGTACTCCTTGGCACGATCACTCAACTTAGAATACGTGTCATCGAGTTTCTTCTGAGCAGACTGTTGTTTCTCTGCTCTCATCTGTTCTTGTTGCTCTTTCAGCTTCTTAGTGGAATCTGCCCGCTTATCAGTACCAGGTTCCTCGTCTACTTTCTGGCGCTTAGCCAGCTGTAACTTAATGTCATCAGTCTGATTAGTCTTGGCAGTGTCTTCACGTGAAACTTGAAAGAAGTTATAAGACGCGTAATTACCAATTCCATTGATATTCATAAGCCTTACCTCCTTGTAAGATACTGCGCAGTCTTTAGTGACGCCGTGTTCCTTCACGACACCATAAGGTAATAAAAGAGCATACTACCCTATAGTTAATTATTATTATACAATTTTAGTAAAAAAAAAGCAAGAAATATTTTATTTTTTTACAAAATGAGAGAACCCTCTAAATCAGGGTTCTCTCTTATCAAAAACAAAATCTTCATGCCACACTGCACTACCTACTTCAAGGGACTTTTTTACATCTATTATCTTCTGATTAGCGGAGCCTCTAAACTTAAGACTCCAATCCTTAAGTTCCTTGATAAATAGTCCGTCAACCAACACATCAATATACGATAAAAACGCTGCAGTCTCCTCCCATTCCTTCATCATAACCGGCATAATATACTGATCAAAATCATATCCTGTATAGCACCATACGTCCTTGTCAGGATAAGTCTCTTTAAATCTTCTAAGCAAAGGTAAAAGCGCCGCCTGATTACTCTTAAACATCGGCTCACCTCCAAGCAAAGTAAGCCCTCTTATATGAGCCGGAGCCAAGTAAGATATAATCTCTTCTATTGTATCATCTGTAAAAGGCTGTCCGTATTCAAAATCCCAAGTATCTGAATTAAAGCAACCATCACACTTATGCGGACATCCACTTACAAAAAGCGACACCCTAACCCCTACGCCGTCGGCGATATCATTCTTCTTTATAACTGAATAATACATAAATCAACTCCTAAAAAACAAGAAGCACCGGAATCTCCGATGCTTCGATTACATAGTCAAATGTTATTACAAATGAAGCACTCTTTCTTGAATCTCTTGAGTACGTCCCTGATTCCAGAACTGAGTTCCGATGTAACCGCAGGTTCTTCTGGCTACATTCATCATATCCTGATTGCGGTTACCACAGTTAGGGCACTCCCATACAAGCTTGCCATCTTCATCATTAACAATCTGAATCTGTCCTGTAAAACCACATACCTGACAGTAATCACTCTTGGTATTAAGCTCAGCATACATAATGTTATCATAGATATATTCCATGATTGTAAGTACTGCGTCAATGTTGTCTTCCATATTAGGAACTTCAACATAGCTTATAGCTCCACCAGGTGACAAAGCCTGGAACTGAGATTCAAACTTGAGTTTCTCAAATGCGTCAATCTCCTCAGTAACATGAACATGATAACTGTTGGTTATGTAGTTCTTGTCTGTTACGCCCGGAATAATTCCGTACTTCTTCTGGAGACACTTAGCAAATTTATAAGTAGTTGACTCTAATGGAGTACCATATAAACTAAAGTCAATATCTGTCTCTTCTTTCCACTTCTTGCAAGCATCGTTAAGACGCTGCATAACCTTCAAGGCAAATTCTGTTCCCTCCGGCTCTGTGTGTGATACACCCTTCATACGACGAGTCATCTCACAAAGTCCGGCATATCCAAGTGAAATTGTTGAATATCCGTGATATAAAAGCTTGTCAATCGGCTCGCCCTTCTTAAGACGTGCAAGCGCACCGTTCTGCCAAAGAATAGGAGCTACATCTGACAAAGTACCCTTAAGTCTCTCATGTCTTGCCATAAGAGCCTTTCTACAAAGCTCTAATCTCTCATCCATAATAGACCAGAACTTCTCTTCATCTCCCTCTGATGCACAAGCGATATCTACGAGGTTAAGAGTAACAACGCCCTGGTTAAACCTTCCATAGTACTTGCGCTTGTTAGGGTCATAATTCTTAGCATCAGCAATATTGCCGACACCTGCCTCAGTAAATCTGTCAGGAGTAAGGAAGCTTCTGCATCCCATACATGCATAGCAGTCATCGTTCTTAAGCTGCTTCATGATCTTCTCTGAAATATAATCAGGAACCATACGCTTAGCAGTACATTTAGCAGCAAGTTTGGTAAGCTCATAGTACTTGCTGTCAGGGTGTACATTGTCTTCCTCAAGAACATAGATGAGCTTAGGGAATGCAGGTGTAATCCATACACCCTTCTCATTCTTGACACCCTGTATACGCTGCTTAAGTACCTCTTCGGTAATAAGCGCTAAATCATCTCTTGTGCGTCCCTCAGGTGCCTCATCTAAATACATAAATACGGTAACAAATGGAGCCTGACCGTTGGTGGTCATCAATGTGATAACCTGATACTGGATCATCTGAACACCACGCTCAATCTCTTCCATAACGCGCATCTCTGCGATCTCGTTGACCTTGTCTTCACCGGCTTCAATACCTGCCTTGGTAAGCTCATCCTTAACAATCTTTCTGAACTTCTGGCGGCTGATATCTACAAATGGTGCCAAATGAGCAAGTGAAATACTCTGTCCACCATACTGAGAACTTGCAATCTGTGCAATACTCTGGGTGGCTATATTACATGCTGTTGAGAAGCTGTGTGGCTTCTCAATCATAGTCTCTGAAATAACAGTACCATTCTGAAGCATATCTTCCAAATTAACTAAACAACAGTTATGCATATGCTGTGCATAATAATCCATATCATGAAAATGAATGGTACCATCTTCATGAGCCTGAACTATGTCTTCATCTAATAAAATACGTCTGGTGATATCTTTAGAAACCTCTCCGGCCATGTAATCACGCTGAACACTGTTGACAACAGGATTCTTGTTGGAATTCTCCTGCTTAACTTCCTCGTTGTCACACTCGATAAGTGAAAGTATCTGATCATCTGTAGAATTGGACTTACGTACAAGCGCTCTTCTGTATCGATATGTAATATAAGTTCTTGCAAGCTTGAATGCCTGACGTTGCATTATCTGATTCTCGACCATATCCTGAATCTCTTCGACTCCGGGAGCATGGCTCATTGCAAGACAATCCTTCTCGACTTGCAAAGCAATCTCTTTAATAGTTGCCTCGTCAAGCTTATCACTGCCTTCAACTTCGCGATTAGCCTTTCTAATAGCATTGACAATCTTGTCGATAACAAAAACTTCTTCAGCGCCATTACGTTTGATAATCTTCATTGAATAAACCCTTCCTTTTATTGTTATAATGAATCGCACCCCAAAAGCAATATGCACAATATATAGTATCACTTTCTTTTTCAACTGTCTACATGTTGTTTCAAAAAATTTTTTTCGAGTTGTCAGACAACTTCTTGAAAGGTCTACCACTAAAGAGTTTCAACAAGATTGTTAAAAAAATAACTTAACATTTTGTTCACAAAATGTTGTGTTTTATTGGTTATTGTATACAAAAGGCACAACCTATAAAACGTTGACTTTTGTTGAATTTATAAGGTTTTTAGTCTATTTTGCCAGCATTTTCCTAGACACAATATCTGGTTGGTCTGTAATTATGCCTTCCACGTTAAATAAAGCCAAATATTGGGCTATTCTACGGTTATTTACAGTCCAGGGATAGACTTTACGCCCTTCCAACCTCATTCTTGTCAAGAAAAACGGATTACAATATACGTAATTAGGAGATATGAAATCAGCCTTGCACTTCTTAAGCCTCGCCTCCGGAAAGTACTCGCTAAGCCTCTCTCCAACAGTAAGAACTGACCTTCCCACCAACAAACCCGTAGTGATGTTAGAATCTATCTTCTTAACGCGCTTAGAGACGGCGTCTTTGAAAGATTTGATGGAGAAGGCGTCATATCCGTAACCGAAGCGATTAACGATAGCGTCTATAACTTCATCCTCAAACCCGCTCTCCTTAATCTCAACATCTAGGAATATCTTTCCCTTTAGCAAGGTTAAGACTTCGTCAAGCAAAGGAACTCTATACCCTTGTTTACCTGCAATCTTATTAATCTGCTCATATGTGAGCTTGTCAATCTTCTTGCCTTTATATGGGCTCTTCTTGGCTTTATAATACCTCTTAGATTTAGTAAATGTAGTCAAAGGCTTTGGCACAAATCTCATATGCTCTTCCTTATAAATGCATGAGTCGTGAAACACAATGAGCTTACCGTCCTTGGTCTTTCTTATATCAAACTCCGCCATATCACACTCTAAATCAATCGCTATCTCAAATGACTCTAATGTATTCTCATGCTCGGCTAAAGCAGACGCTCCCCTGTGAGCAATTATCTTTGGCAAATGCTTACGGTTATTCTTCATATTAAACCGACTCCCTTTCCATAATGTATAAAAACCATACCGTTTTTTGTTAATATACACTCTGATTTATTCCTTGTCAATTTGCTCTATATGTTATAAAATGGTGGTATGAATATGCTTGAAGGTGGGATTCTCACATGAGATACATAGATGTTAGTTTACTTGAACCGGATATGGTGCTCGGAAGATCACTTTATGGTACTAACAACGAGAGAATGCTTAAGAAGGGGCAACCTATTAAGCTTGAATATATTAACAGAATCAAATCACTCGGTTTCCAGGGACTCTATATCAAGGACGGAATATCCGATGATCTAGATATTGACGATGTCGTAAGTCAGAAGATCAGGATGGAAGCTATCGGCAGACTTAAAGACCTTTTCATTTTCGACGAGAAGAAAGATCACAAGCACTTTGAGGAGACTTTGGCCAACATCAACCAGACTGTCGGCAACATGGTAACTGAGATCGACGGCAACCGCAACGCCATGATTAATATGATGGATCTTAAGATCTATGACGAATATACATTTTACCACTGTGTTAATGTAAGTATTATCGCTGTTGCGATTGGTTGCGGTTTGGGTCTTTCACACCAAGATCTTACACAGCTTGGCCTAGCCGGCATGCTTCACGATATCGGTAAGCAACGCATTCCTAAAGCCATTCTCGAAAAAGAAGACAATTTAACAGATGAGGAATTCAAGGAACTCAAGAAACATCCGGCATACGGATACCGTATGATGCGCGATTGTAATAATATTTCGCCACAGGTGTACTTGAGCATCTTGCAACACCACGAGAGAATTGACGGCTCCGGATATCCACATGGCAAGAAGGGCGATGACATTTCCCTCTTTGCAAGAATTATTGGAGTTGCCGATTGCTACGACGCTATTATAAGTAAGCGTCCTTACCACGATCCTATCCTTCCATCGGATGCAATTGAGTATATCATGGGTGGCTCAGGATTCTTATTTGACCCTGAAGTTGTAAGAGTGTTCTTAAGAAAGGTAAGCGCATATCCTGTAAGTATGTGCGTTATGCTCAGCAACGGAGTTCCTGCAATGGTTGTCAAGAATTTCGAGGACGCTAACACAAGACCGTTAGTTAAGCTACTTAAGGGAGATATCAAGAATCCTACATATATCAATCTTAAGGACGATCCTAATGCACAGAATCTCACAATTGTGGGCGTTCTAAATATATAACATTTTTAAGGAGGATTTTTAAGTTGGCTAATCCAATAGTTACTATCGAGATGGAGAACGGAGACATCATGAAGGCAGAGTTATATCCTGAGATTGCTCCTAACACTGTCAATAATTTCATTTCACTTATCAATAAGGGATATTATGATGGACTTATCTTCCATCGTTGTATAAGAGGTTTTATGATTCAGGGCGGTTGCCCAACAGGAACCGGTACCGGTAATCCGGGCTACTCTATCAAGGGCGAGTTCACCAAGAACGGTTTTAACAATGACCTTAAACACACCAAGGGTGTTCTTTCAATGGCAAGATCTATGATGCCTGATTCTGCAGGATCACAGTTCTTTATTATGCATGAGGATTCTCCTCACCTTGACGGAATGTATGCTGCATTTGGCAAGATCACAGAAGGTCAGGATGTTGTAGATAAGATTGCATCAACCAAGACAGATTTCTCTGACAAGCCTTTAGAGGAGCAGAAGATGAAGAAAGTCACTGTAGATACATTTGGCGAGACTTATCCTGAGCCTGAGACAATAGGATAAAGGAGATACAATATGGAATTAATACAGAGTTTTTCAGTTGATCACACACGAATTGTACCCGGCATTTTCACAAGCAGGGTTGATGTTTTAGGAGACTACAAGGTTACAACCTACGATATCAGACTTAAGAAACCTAACCGCGAGCCGGTTATAGATGTTGCGGCAATGCACACACTTGAGCACATTATTGCAACTTATCTTAGGAACGAGCCCGATTGGAAGGACGAGGTAATCTACTGGGGCCCTATGGGGTGCTTAACAGGTTTCTATCTCATTTTAAAAGGTAACCGTGCTCCTAAGGACATATATGAGTTACTTCTTAATGCGTTTAAGTCAGTAGACAAGGCAGAAGAAGTACCTGGTGCCACAGCCGAGAATTGCGGACATTACCTAATGCACAATCTCAACATGGCTAAGTGGTACGCAGGCGAGTTCGTCACATATCTTGAAGCCAACGCTTCTAACAGCGATATCTTTGAATATCCAAAGACAGAGCGCTTAGTCACAGACGACGGACAGCAATTTTTTGATTCATAATTATACAAGCAACCCGCCCCTAATAGGGGCGGGTTAAATTATAATATTGCTAAGAGTCTATAATGTTATAAGAGTCGCATTGGCATTGTTAGCCATATAGGTAAGAATATAATTCTTAGGTCCTACAATAACCGCAAGCCTATCACAATCATATACGGCGTAAGAACCTGAAGAAAGCTTGGTTCCCTCTGCAAAAACAATCTGTTGCAGATTCTTACAGTGCACAATCGAACTGCTGCTTAAATTTTTGATACTCTTATTAAATGTCAGCTTCTTAAGTGCAGTTACATCTTTAAACGCACCGTAAGCAACACGAGTAACATTTGCCGGAACAGTAAAAGAAGTGCCTTTCTTTTTAGGCGGATATCGAAGGAGCGTCTTGCCTTTATTGCTGTATAGAACTCCATTTTTCACAGTATATGTACTGCTACCGCTTCCTGTATAAGCAGCAAGATTGTTACACTGATAAAAAGCGCTCACCTCTAACTTGGTTATCCCGGAGGGAATCATAATCTTTCTTATCGGTGCATATGCAAATGCATACGCATATATCTTCTTAACCGATCCCGCCATATTAACTGTGGTAAGTCTTTTATCTTTTTCAAATGCGCCTCTTTCTATGACTCCAACTCCACTTCTTAGCGTCACAGTAGTAAGACTCTTCATATTGGCAAATGCATTCTTGTGAATGCTATGGGCGCCCACACTCAACTTTTTCAAATAAGGATTACCCTCAAAAGCACTGCTTCTTATTGTTTTAACCGAACCAGGAACAGAATATGACTTACTCTTCTTGCTCATAGGATACTGAAGCAGGGAACTCTTATTTTTGTTAAATAGCACTCCGTCCTTAGAACTGTATTTCTTATTCTTTGACGAAACTGATATACTCTTTAAGCTATAGCATCCTCCGAGTGCTCCCGGATTAAGACCCTGTACACTTGCTGGAATGCTTATAGTCTTTAATTTCTTACAATCCTTGAACACCCTGTTACCTATGTATGCCACCTTACCGGGTAACTTAACTTTGCTGAGTTTGGTACCACAGAACGCACCATTACCAATGTACTTAAGAGCTTTGTCGAATTTAACAGAAGTTAGTCCTGAACCCTCAAACGCTCCGTCACCTATGGCATATAACTTACCGGGAAGCTTAACTGATTTAAGCTTTTCGCAACCTGCAAATGCTTTCTTCTTTATTATCTTGAGCTTACTGTTGAACGTCACGCTGCTTAATGATTTACAATTATAAAAAGCACTTTCCGGAACCGTACACATATTGGAAGGAATCGAAATCTTTTTAAGGGCTTTACATTTGGCAAAACATCTCACTCCTAATTTAGTTTTCTTGCCACTTATTGTAACAGTCTTAACTTTTGAACAATTCTCAAATGCACTCTCCCCGATATCCCTAACTGACGCAGGAATCTTAAGCTCGGTAAGTGCATAGCAATCCTCAAATGCGTAACTTCCGATATGATTTAAACCATCATTAAATGTAACCTTATTAAGCAAAGTACAACGGTAGAACGCCAAACTATCTATTGACTTTACGGAAGACGGAATACTGACACTTGTAAGCTTTTTACAGTATTCAAATGTTTCTGAGGGGATACTTTTTATAGCTTTGGTGAGAAATGTAATCTTAGAAAGACTCTCGCACCCAGTAAACACTCCCCAACCTAATGAATTGACATTTTTGGGAATTGTTACCTCTGTTAGATTATTACAATATGCAAATGCATAAGAATCTATAGAATATAGCGTATCGGGCAATTCAACGCTTTCTATCTCTTCTTTATAAAATGCCTCATAATCTATATCCCTGACCGGATATCCATCTATATAAGCCGGAATAACAAGGTTGGAAGTGTATCTTCTCTTTATACCCTTAATCGTAACCTCTTCATCATACACTTCGTAATTAAATTCCCATCCATCCGAACTGTTAACAGCTTCTGAAGAAGCGTCTTCAGAGGTTACTTCCTGTTTAGGCAACTCCGTTGTTGCATTAACATCTTTAGATACTACCGCTTCTGCATTGGTTGATGCATCACTTGACGCGTCACCACTTATATTATCTGCATACGCGCTTATCCCAAGCTGTGACATAAGCACTGCAACAACCATAATATAAGCAACTATCATTTTCATCCTGCTACTAAATGTGTGTTTGTTCATTATAAAATCCTCCTCCACATAATACGCATAATAATAATATGCTCCGAAGCCATCACGCCCCCTTGGCTTAACAAAAATAACGCAACAGAATTAATATTCTTTAATCCTGTTACGTTATAATCTTATCACTTTTGTTATAAAAATCAATACTTTTTATGCAAATGCCATTTATATATTATAAATTCCGCCCATTAATTTCCGAAGAAATACTCAAACGGATCCATCTCATCCCCAAAAGGATCCTGCTCCTGATTAGGAGCCTGATTCTGTCCTTCATCCTCATCAGGGGTCTCAGGAACCTGTTTACTATTCCTATTATCATCACTGCTGTTAATAGTAGGAGCCTCAGATTTCTTACCTAAAGTAACCTTAAACTCTTTCTCTTCATATTCGCCATCCTGTCCCTGACGCATAACAGTAACAGTAACCTCAGTTCCGGCTTTCTTCTTAGCAATCTGAGCCTGAAGACTCTTCATGGATGTAATCTTTCTGTCATTGAACTTGGTAATAATATCTCTCTGCTGAATACCAGCCTTAGCTGCCGGAGAATTCTTGGTAATCTTAGTAACCCATACTCCCTCAGGCATATCATAGTTAGAAGTAAGCTCCTTGCTGACATTGCTTCCATATATTCCAAGGTAAGCAGCATCCTTCTCTGAAACCTCTTCGTAATTCATAAGGTCCTCGATGATAGGCTGTGCAGTAGCCATAGGAATTGCATATCCCATACCCTCAACTTCGCTTGAAGCATACTTAACTGAGTTAATACCTACAAGCTCACCGTTCATGTTAAGGAGAGCTCCACCTGAGTTACCAGGGTTAATAGCTGCATCTGTCTGAAGAAGAGTCATAGACTTATCCTCAAGCTGAACTTCTCTCTCTAAAGCACTTACAATACCTGTTGTAACCGACTGCCCATATCCTAGAGCATTACCGATTGCAACAACCTGGTCACCAACCTTAAGGTCATCTGAATCACCGATAACCGCAATCTTAACCTTATCACGAGTTGAAGACTCCATATCTGATTTCTTAACGGTAAGAACAGCAAGATCAGCATCTGAATCTGTTCCCTTAACAGTTGCATTTACAATCTTATCATCAGAAAATGTAACCTGAACCTTAGTAGCATCACCATAAGCTGAATCCGAAATAACGTGGTTGTTGGTAACAATCATAAGCTCATCATCAGTCTCACTTATAATAACACCTGAACCGCTTCCAACCTGCTCAGAATTACCGTTGGAGTTACCACCGTAAAACCAATAATAGAAATCGCTGAAATTGTTACCTCTTGATGCGTCAAATGTACTTGTAATCGAAACAATCGATGGCATATCATTTTCTACTATGTCAGCAACTGAGCCGCTTGACGCGTCACCGTTGCCCTTTGCGGTCTTAACTGTACCTGTGTCAGACTTAGTAGTCTCTGTATTCTTGGTTGTAGCAACATTATCATTCTTGTTAAACTTGAAACCAATAAACATCATTGAAACTATAATCACACCTGCAATTAAGCCAAATGCTACCGCCTTACCGATAAACTTTAAAACCGGATGTGGCTTCTTCTCTTTCTTAACCTTGGCAGGCTTCACATTATTGAATTGACCGTTATACTGGTTAAAATTACCCGCCTGACTAGAGGTTGTGCTGTTCTGATAATAAGTGTGATTAACTCCTCCACCATTAGGATCATAGTTAGCATAAAATCCCGGTCTCTGATTAGCCTGCTGATTATTAGCCTGCTGGTTATATGAAGCATTTCCTCCCTGCTGATTCATGTTAGGGTTATTGTATGTTGGTTGAGTAGTCTCGTTAACATAAGTTCTCATATTAGGATTGTCCTCTCCAACATAACTTCTATGATAAGTTGTGTCCTCTTGATTATTGTTAGGAGTGATATTCTCAGGATTGCCGCCCTGATTATTCACGTCCTGGTTCTGATATTCGTCATTCATATTAAAAACTCCTTTCTTAACCGGCTAGAATCTAGCCGTATAAAAACCTCATTTCTTATTACGTTACTTATACTATCAGCGGTTTGTGTTTAAATTGTGTTCAAATTTTGATTAAAATATGTCAATTTGTGATGTTTTTTGTGACCTAAAAAAAGTGCGGAATAATCCGCACTTTTAAAATGACTATGTAATTAATATAATTAATCAAACAATCCAAATGATCCGAGAAGTAAGAATATAAGCATTATAGGAGCAACGATTTTAACCATCACAATATATAAGCCTTTTCTACCGAACTTCTCACCATTCTTGGTAACCTCATCGATAACTGTCTTAGGCTTAACAACCCAACCAATCAAAATACAGGTAGCTATAGCTACAACAGGCATGAAAATGTTATTACTGATGTAGTCAAGAATATCAAGAATCTGAGCATCTGAACCATTAGGAAGCTTAATATTGAAGTAAAGAACATTGTATCCTAAACATACAACAACACCGATACCAAAAGCTATAACACCCTCAATAACAGATGCCTTTCTTCTTGTCCAGTGGAACTTATCCATAAGTCCCGAAACGATTGCCTCAAGCACTGACATAGAACTTGTAAGAGCTGCAAAAAGTACCATAAGGAAGAATATAATACCTATAACTCTTCCCGCGCTACCCATAGCTGCAAATACCTTAGGCATAGCTATAAACATAAGTCCAGGTCCTTTTGAACCCATACCTTCAGGTCCCATAAATACTACAACTGAAGGAATAATCATAACACCTGCCAAAATAGCAACAAGAGTATCAAATATCTCAATCTGATTAACTGACTTCATAAGGTTAGCTTCATCTTTAACATAAGAACCATAGGCAATCATAATACCCATAGCAACGCTTATACTGTAGAAGAGCTGTCCCATAGCGTCCATGACTACTATCATTATGTCCTTGGCGCTCATTCCTGCAAAACTTGGAATAAGATAAACCTTAAGACCGTCAAGTCCGGTTCTTGCAACTCCGTCTTCTCCGACACCATCCAAAGTGAGTGCAAATATTGAAATACCGATTATCATAACCAAAAGAACCGGCATAAGAACTTTAGAAATTCTCTCGATACCTTTGTTGACACCCATATAAATAACAAGTACAGTTGCACCTAAGAAAATAAAGTCAAATACAATCGGTGAAACTTCACTTGTAATGAATCCTGTAAAGAATCCGTCATCGGCTGCATTTGCCCAATCACCTGTAACGAAAGCAATAAAGTACTTTAATACCCAACCACCAATAATACAGTAGTAAGGAAGTATAAGAAACGGAACTAAACTCGCAACGGTTCCAACCCATTTGAACTTGGAATTAAGCAATCCGTACGCTGTCCACTGACTCTGCTTGGTCTTACGACCGATTGCAACCTCACTGACAAGCAAGGTAAAACCAAAGGTAATCGCTAAGACAATGTAGATAACAAGGAATGTTCCTCCACCATCCTTAGCAGCAAGATAAGGGAATCTCCATATGTTACCCAAACCTACCGCACTACCTGCAGCAGCAAGGACGAAGCCAAACTGACTACTAAACGAGCTTCTTTTCTTTTCTTTCATGATAATAATCCTCTCTTAATATTTTAAATTTTATTCAACCGTAACCGACTTAGCGAGGTTACGAGGTTTATCAACATCGCATCCCTTAGCAACAGCTACATAGTAGCCAAAAAGCTGAAGTGGAATAACCGAAAGTGATGTAGAAAAGCAAGGTAGAGTCTTAGGCACAGATATTGTAAAATCAGCAGTGTCCTTCATTCCTGACCCCTCAGTAGAAACTGCGAACACATAAGCTCCACGACTCTGAACCTCTACGATATTGCTTATCATCTTTTCAACAAGCTTAGGCTGGGTTGCAATAGCTACACATAACGTTCCATCCTCGATAAGAGATATAGAACCATGCTTCAACTCACCTGCAGCATAAGCCTCAGAGTGAATGTAAGAAATCTCTTTAAGCTTTAATGACCCCTCCATTGCTGTAGCGTAATCCTGTCCTCTACCGATAAAGAACATATCCTTAGCACCTGCATACTTGGTAGCAAAGCGCTGAATGTCTTCCTTGTCAGCAAGAATAGACTGAATCTTGTCAGGAATAAGATTAAGCTCCTCAATCATCTCACGATACTGAGTTTCATCTATAACTTCTCTAACCTTAGCAAAATGAATACCTAACATATAGCATGCAACAAGCTGAGTAGAGTATGCCTTGGTAGTTGCAACTGAAATCTCAGGTCCTGCCCATGTGTAAAGAACATTGTCTGCCTCTCTCGCAATCGAAGAACCGACAACATTAACTATACCAAGAACCTTGATACCCTTCTCTTTAATCTCTCTTAATGCTGCTAACGAATCTGCGGTCTCACCTGACTGGCTGATAATAATCGCCATAGAATTAGGATCCATAATCGGATCTCTGTATCTAAACTCTGATGCAAGATCAACATCAACAGGAATTCTTGCAGTCTGCTCAATCATGTATTTAGCAGCCATGCCGACATGATATGCTGAACCACAGCCGATGATGTAGATACGGTTAAGCGCTCTTATCTCATCATCAGTCATATTAATCTCATTTAAAACAATATTGTCATTTTCGATTCTAGGACTGATTGTGTCACCTACAACCTTAGGCTGCTCATAAATCTCCTTGAGCATAAAGTGCTCATATCCGCCCTTCTCGGCAGCTTCAATATCCCACTCTACAGTTGTGAGTTCCTTGGTAATCACTTCGTTGTCTTCATTGTAAAATGTTATTCCGTCAGCAGTAAGCTTAGCAATCTCTAAATTGTCAATGAAATATACATCTCTTGTATGCTTTAATATTGCAGGAACATCAGAAGCAATGAAATTGCCCTCAGGTGAAGAACCTACAATCAAAGGACTGTCTTTACGAACAGCATAGAGTTCACCCGGATGATCCTTAAACAAAACTCCAAGTGCGTAAGAGCCGCTGATTCTGTGCATTACCCTTGCAATAGCCTCAATTGGATTGCCTTTATAATAATGCTCAAGCATATGAACAACAACTTCGGTATCAGTCTCTGATACGAACTCATATCCTCTGTTTATCATCTTCTCTTTAAGAGGCTGATAATTCTCGATAATACCGTTATGTACAATACAAATGGTCTTATCCTTGTTAGAATGTGGATGAGCATTAGTTACACTTGGCTCACCATGTGTAGCCCATCTCGTGTGGCCTATACCTATATTACCTGAAAGATTGGCTCCATCACCTGTTAAATCCCTTAACGCCTGTAATCTTCCTTTCGCCTTAACTATCTCGATAGTCGATGACTGACCGTCATAAACTGCAACACCCGCAGAGTCATAACCTCTGTACTCTAACTTGGCAAGTCCGTCAAGAAGAATAGGAGCCGCCTCCTTATTACCTACATAACCTACAATACCGCACATAATTACACTTCCTTTCTAGTATGCATTTTCATTAACAAAGCCTTTAAACACTGTCAAAAACAGTATCTTTATATCAAAACCAACAGTCCAGTTCTCGATATAATATATATCATGCTCAATTCTAAGCTTGATAGACGTGTCTCCTCTAAATCCGTTGACCTGCGCCCATCCGGTAATACCCGGTCTAACCTGGTGCTTAATCATGTACTTAGGAATCTCTTCCTTGTACTGTTCTACGAATTGAGGTCTCTCAGGTCTCGGCCCTATAAGGCTCATATCACCCTTTAATACATTGAAGAACTGTGGCAACTCATCTATACTGGTTCTTCTTATAAACTTACCAATCTTGGTAACTCTAGGGTCATCCTTAGTTGTCCATCCCTTCTTCTCTTCCTCGGCAGTCTGAACTCTCATCGATCTAAACTTGTACATATTGAATTCTTTATTGTGAAGTCCGACTCTGACCTGATTAAATATAATCGGTCCCTTAGATGTAAGTTTAATAAGCAAAGCAACCGCAAGCATAACTGGCGAAAACAAGATAATAGCCACTATCGAACCCACAATATCCATCAGCCTCTTAACAAGCTTGTTAGGCGTATTGGAAAGAGGTACGTTTCTAATATTGATAACCGGCAACCCGCTAAGATCCTCAATATAAGGCTGGGTTGTAATAAAATTATAATAGTCCGGAACGAACTTGGTATGAGTTCCGCTCTTCTCGCAAATGCCGACTATACGCTCTAATTTATTATACTCCTTGATATCAAGCGTTATAATTGTCTCATCAAGATTGTTTTCAACCAGATAAGATTCAACCTTATCTATGCCTCCAATCCATGGAACTCCACGATAATTGTCTCCCTCTTTCATGTTATCGTCAAATATTCCGTGCATCCTGTAACCCCACTGAGGGTTAAGCTTAATCCTGTCAATATAGGAAGTCGCAGCAGGCGAGAATCCCACCATGACAATATGCTTAAGATTCTTACCGCCCTCACGAAGTATAGCCAGCGTCTTCCTGATAATATTCCTGTAAAGAGTAGTCAGGAAAATGTTAATAAACGCGAAAAATATCATAAGCCATCTTGAATAATCATCAAGCTTAAAAAGATAGTAGAACACGAATATAATCATCAAACCTACCGCATTGGCCTTGATGATATTGAAAAGCTCGTATTTGCGGCTTAAGAAACGCTTAGGAGCGTAAAGATGAAATAAATAATATAGAATCACATACCCTATAACGATATATAGAAGTGGAGATTTAGTTATTGGGAAAATGTAGTCTTTAAGCGTAAAATAATAAACGCCTATAGTTCCCTCCCTATGCTTAGGAGCAAAATAAGGAAGTTCAAAACGCGCATAATATGCCAGTACAAATGAAGCTATTGTAACTATTATATCTAAAACTACATGTAATCCGTTTAAATATCGCTGATTCTGCTTAATCATGACATTCCTCTGCTAACAATTAATCTAACAACTATCTTGAACTCACGTCTATATCCATCTTACATACAGATATAAACTGATCATTTAATTCAAGATCATATTCAAGCTTTATACCTATATAATCTTCCTTAAAATCAATATCCACAACATGAGACATAACTCTCATCTTCATTGTGCCAACTTGAGTTATATAATCTGAGATATGCTCCTCACCTTTTAAGAATACCATATTGGAGTAAGTCTGCCCTCTTCTGACAACATTGACCGCATCATCTGCAATCTTAATCCTGCTCTTAACAGGCTTATTACTATCCTCATCAATCTGCTCATATATAATATAATGAGCATCTCCTTTAGTATGATATCTTCCGTCAAATGAAAGCTCCATCAACGAGCCTTCCTGACCTATATATTCACTTCTGATTGATATATTTACGTTATCTTTCATCAGTAACTCTCTATATTAACTAAGCTTGTCATCTTAACATCAACAGGCAATACCCTGTCTGCAAACTTGATGAAATTATCTACACCGTCACTTACAAAAAAAGCGTAAAGAGCCGGCGTCTTGACATCCCTGTTGAGAATGTCCTTCTCTTCAAGCAGCGTCTTAAGCGCTTTGGCAGTCTCATATGCAGGATTAATTAAGTTGACCTCTTCGCCCATATATCTACCGATTGCATTTCTTAAAAGAGGATAATGAGTACATCCCAAAATAAGCGAATCAACCTGATAATCCTTAAGCTCATGAAGATATCTCTGAATGACATCATCGGTAATTCTATCCTCTAAAAGTCCCTCCTCAACAAGTGGAACAAATAGCGGGCACGCCTTTGAAACAACCGTAATCTGAGGATCAAGCTCCCTTAAACATAGGTTATATGACCCACTCTTAACGGTTGCCTCCGTTGCAATAACACCGACATTCTTAGAAACTGTCGCCTCAGCCGCCGCAACTGCGCCCGGCTTAATAACACCAATAATCGGTATATCAAATTCATCCTGTAACTCATCAAGTGCAAGAGCCGAAGCTGTGTTACACGCAACAACTATCGCCTTGACATTCTTGGTCATAAGAAACCTTACTATCTGCTTAGAATACCTGATAACAGTATCTTTTGACTTGCTACCGTAAGGCACCCTTGCAGTATCTCCAAAATACACAAGGCTCTCATACGGAAGCTGCCTCATAATCTCTCTTGCTACAGTAAGGCCGCCTACACCGGAATCAAAAACACCTATTGCCTGCTGCATAAGTATCTCCTTTATTTAGGTTCTCTCTTTAATGCAAGCTCTATAAGCTCATCTATAAGTACCTTTATCTCTTTGCCCATCTCGTTCCATAACATTGGATACATACTGATTGAAGTAAATCCGGGCAAAGTATTAATCTCGTTAAATACAACTCTGTTGGTCTCTCTCTCAAGGAAGAAGTCAACCCTTGCAAGTCCGAAACCATCTACAGCGCTGAATATCTTAGAAGCATAATCTCTAATCTCATCTGCCTTACCATCCGGCAACTCAGGATTAACCACAGTCTTGGAATCTGCGTTGTTATACTTAGCGTCATAATCGTAAAATGCTGCATTGGACGCTGCAAGAATCTCTCCGACACAAGAAGCCTCAGCGTGATTAGTAGTACCAAGAACACCACACTCGATCTCACGACCGTTGATAGTCTCCTCAACAAGAATCTTGCTGTCATGCTCTCTTGCAACATTTAACGCGTCAATAAGCTCCTGTCTGTTAGCTGCCTTACTTACACCCTTAGACGAGCCCGCCTGTGAAGGCTTAACAAAAACAGGATAAGGAAGCGCTGCTTCTATTCTGTCTAAAGTTCCTTCCAAGTCCTCTCTAAGCTGATAAGCTCTTACTTCCTCGAACTTAGCCTGAGCAACTCCAAGATGCTCAACTATAATCTTGGTAAACAACTTGTCCATTGAAACGGCAGACGCAAGAACACCACATCCTACGTAAGGAAGTCCAGCCATCTCAAATAATCCCTGAATAGTACCGTCTTCACCGTAAAGACCGTGAAGAACAGGAAATACAACGTCTATTCCGATAGACTCATATGTACCATCTCTATGAAGCACTAATATCTCCTTTTTGGTGGCATCCGGTGAAAATACAGCGGTTCTGTGACCGTCAACCCAGCTGCCGTCCTCAATTCTTCCCACATTCTCTACAAAAAGCCACTTACCTTCCTTAGTGATACCGATAAGAACCTGATCATACTTAGAAGTATCCATGTTCTTAATAATAGTGGCAGCCGAAATACAGGAAACCTCGTGTTCTGAAGACTGTCCTCCAAAAATAATCGCAACTTTAGTGCTCATGATAATGCCTCTCTTTCATAAATAACTTAACCGATTTATTATAAGGTAGATATGCCTCATTGTCAAATGTTACCGCTCCATGAGATACATCAACCCGACAGCACCTTCTCCGCAGTTGGCTGCAATCGTCGAAGATGCCTTCTGAATAACAATTTTCTCGAATTTTATGTTATCTTTTATACATTTCTTAACGTGCTCTAAAACATCATCATCAACACCGGCATATTCAACCAGTATCATACTCTTGTCGATATTATTAAATGTATCAAGCATTGATTTGACATATTTCTCAATTGATCTCTCGGAATCTCCGACCCTAAATCCACCGAGTTTCATCCTACTTCTCTTAAGAACCATAACAGGGTGAAGTGACAAAGTCTTGGCAACACGATTGGCAGTCTTGCCCACCCATCCCTTCTTGCAGAGATAATCAGTGTTGCCGACATAACAACTTGTCCTAACGCGCTTCTTAACCACCTCAAGCTCGCTTATAATCGTATCTTCATCAGCACCCTCTCTCGCTCTTCTCGCAGCGTGAACAACAACCATACCCATTCCGCCGCTTAAATGTCCCGAATCGATAACGGTTACGCTGTCAAATGTTGATGCCGCCTCAAGCGCCCTTTCATATCCTGTACTTGCGTATTTGGCCATTGTTATATGTATTACACTGTGAGCGCGACTTAGCTGTTCAGCAAAGAAAGCCTCGTACTCTTCAACGCTCGGCGCATCCGTCTGAACCTCTTCTTCCTCATCAACAATATAAGAAAGCACACTGTCAGACTCTGCCTCAAGGCCATCAAGGAAATCTCCGTCCCTTACATATATGTGATAAGGCAGAATAGGAATCTCGTAGTGTTCAAGCGTTGCCTTAGGAACGTCACACACACTGTCTGAACTAATAATAATATTCTTCTTAACATCACTCTTCGCAACCTCTGCTCTCATCTCGTAAGAAACATCATTGGTAAACTTAATGAGCTCTTTAGGAAGATGCTTGGCAAGCTCAGCCTCTAACACCTCGCCCGTCACAGGCTTAAGCACATATCCTTCAAAACCTTCTCTGGCATATAATGCTTTAAGATCACTTCCTGCATTTGCCGTCAATGCAATAATCGGTGTCGTCTTGTTGTATCCGCCTACCTGAGAGTGAATCGCGTGAAAGCACTCAATACCATCCATCTCCGGCATCAAATGATCCATAAAAATGGCGTCATATTTCTCGTGTATTGTATACCTCAATGCCTCCTCACCGCTAAGTGCCGTATCGATCTTGACCTTAGTGTCCTTCAAAAGCTTCTCGGCAACCATAAGGTTAGACTCATTGTCGTCAACTATCAAAACTCTGGCGTCAGGTGCTTCAAAAATATGCTTAAAATGCTGACTCTTAGCCATCGTCTTCTTGGATTCGATTAAAACCTCTCCAATCTTTTTCTCATCTGAAATACCCTGAGGAATTCTTATAACAAATTCTGAACCCTTGGTATATATACTGTTGACACTGACTTCACCGCCCATAAGATCGACAAATTCTTTGACAATGGCAAGTCCTAAACCTGTGCCTTCGATATAGCGGTTCTTGGTCTCGTCAACCCTCTTAAAAGCAGTAAAAAGATAAGGAATACTCTCCCTCTTGATACCTATACCCGTATCTTTTATTGTGAAAATGATATCAGCTTTGTTGTCATCACCCTTAACCCATCTGATAGCTAAAGAGACCGATCCTTTCTCTGTATACTTAACAGCATTGTTAAGTACATTGATTAATATCTGCTTTATACGAACCTCATCACCAAAAAGCTCTCTTGGAATAGAATCATCTACATCGATTTTAAACTCTAATCCCTTCTCCTTGGCATTCATCCACACCATGCCGACAACCTCAGACAAGAGATCTCCTAATTTGTAAACCACAGGAACGATCTCCATCTTGCCTGACTCAATCTTAGACATATCGAGAATATCATTGATGGTGGTAAGAAGCATCTTACTAGCCGCCTGAATGCTTGCGGCATCTTCGGCAACTTCATCAGTTACAGCCTCTTTTAATATCATTTCATTAAGCCCGATTATTGTATTGATAGGAGTCCTAATCTCATGCGACATACTTGAAAAGAACCTGTTCTGACTGCGGTTCAACTCCTCAATCTGCTCAGCCTGATGCCTTGCATATTCGCTTTCTTTTTCGGAAATGTAACCAATAACCCAGCAAGCGACAAAGATATAGATACCTACTATAAACATTGAAGTTAATGTATCACCATAGAACTGCGCATAGGAATGTACATTAACAATTATACTCCCCTGAAAGCTTTCCACAAAGAACACATAACTCTCAATTATCAATCCGAGTAATGCCAATATCCTAAAGTGCTTCCTGGTAACCATACCTATATAAAGAAATGAAAAAGCAAACCATGGAATTAATCCACCTCTTATTTCACCACCATAGAAAAAGCACACAGGCATCATAACAAATAATATCTCAAAAACCGCAAAAAACACCCCAATGCCGTATTTGTTAATTTTAACGCAAATGAAAAGACTAAGCGGTGTAAGAAGCGTCATTACCGCGTGTACCACGCATTCAACCGTATGCTCATGAATCAGGCAGTTAGATATAGTACTCGCTAAAAATGCAAAGGTCGCAAAAACCGTAAGAACTATATATCTTCGTTCATCAAGCGAACGATTTCTGTCTGATAAAATTGTTATTAAACTCTTAGGCGTCATATAACTCCTCCAGACATCATAAAGCTTCAGATATAAGCTTAACCTTTAATTTATAATGCTCGATCATGGTATCATGATTGTTCTTAATATACTCGTAATCACTCTCTTTAACCGCAGTCTCCAACTTAAGTGCCTCATCAAACATATCATCAACACCTATCATCTTAGATGTGCTCTTAATTGCATGAACTACAATCCTATAATTGTCGAAATCTTCATTCTTAAGGTACCTATTGCTCGACGCAATCTTCTCCTCAGACTCTTCGATATACTTCTTAAGAATTGATACATAAAAGTCCTTACTTCCGCCACAATACATAACACCTGTTTCAGTGTTAATTCCCGCTTCGTTCAATACCTCAATCCAGTCTTTAGGCTCATCTTTATCGACCTCTTTAGTATCTGTCACATTCTCAGCTTCTAATGTATCGTCCTCGGAATCAACGCTGTCATAAACTATCTTATCGCTCTGAAGAACCTTCTTTATCACTCTCTCTAATTCAATCTTGTCGATAGGCTTAGCTACAAATCCGTCAAATCCTTCCGACATAAACATCTCTCTTGCGCCACTGATAGCATTTGCTGTAAGGGCTACCACTGTGAACTTCTTAGAAATCCTCGTCTCTAAGATTCGGAGTCTCTTAAGAGTCTCAACTCCATCCATATCCGGCATCATATGATCCATGAAAATGATATCGTAATCTTCGTCATCACACATGTCGATTGCTTCCATACCACTTAACGCAGTATCTACGGTCATACCGTAATCCCTAAATATACCCTTGGCAACCATAAGGTTCATAGGCTCATCATCAACAACCAAAACCCTGACATTAGGACAAGTCATGTGCGTATATAATACCTCGTCATCATAAGTAACTGCCGATAAAGCTTTAGCAATGCTGTAAGAATAAAATGGCAAAGTAATTGATGTGATATTAGAGTTAGCTTCCGAAATGATATTCTCTCTTGTAAACCTTATAATATTAAGCTTATCAGAAAGTGCATTGATCTCCTTAAAATAATCCAAATATTCGTCAACACCCACAAACAAATGAGTGAGATTATACTTATTCATGAGATCTTCTAAATCTGCATAAGATGTTACATTGTAGAGCTTAACTCCAAATCCTTTAACCATACTGTGAAGAGTATGCATGTAAAAATCTCTCACCTTAGGATTGCTGTATTTCTCCATGTCAGCAAAGTAAGCTATACAAAGTTCTGTTTTGTCATCAAGCATTACCGAAGGGGTGGCATCGGCAACTTTCTGAGGAAGACTAACCAATACCTTCGTTCCCTGATCCTTTACACTTTCAATCTTGACAAAACCACTCATAAGTCTTGTCAATCCGCACACAACAGAAAGTCCAAGTCCCAGTCCTCCTACTCTTCTTGTTCTCGAAGAATTAACCTGATAAAATCTCTCCTTGATACGCCTTAATTCAGATGAATCAATTCCGATACCTGTGTCCTCAACCTCTATCACCAGGTTAACTCCATACGACTTAGGAAGAGTGTATATATGAACATAAATACCGCCGTCTCTGGTGAATTTCTCGGAATTATCTATTAAGTTTCTGATAATCTTTTTGATTGCAGAGCCATCGCCGTAAAGCTGAGCCGGAATGTTAGGATCGACATTGACAATCAATTCCTTATCGTCAACATCAGCTGATAATCTACGCTCGGTTACCATATCATTTACCAAGGATGTTATCATATAGACATCTTCACTCAGTGTAAAATGTCCCGTGTCTACCTCTGTATAATCAAGGATATCTCCAACCTGCTCCATAAGGCGGTATCCCGCAGTCTGAATAGACATCACATCATTTAAAACATCCTTGTCTTTAACTTTATTGACTAACACTGAAGTTATACCGGTTACGGCATTAATTGGAGTTCTGAATTCATGAGAAATGTTAGTTAAGAAATCTTCCGTTCTTCTGTTGGTCTCCTCTAAGTCCCCTATAATCTCGTTGTAAAGCTCCCTCTCCCTCTTGTTACGCTTTAAAAAATTAAGGGCCAATACTCCAAACATAAACACAAGGAGCAAATGAAGAAGCGTCCTCGTAACACCCAGCGCATCGAACTTAACATGCATATTAAGTATCTGGATAAGATCAAAAAGCATGATTGCATAGTAATTAATCATCGCCATATATATAAGCCCCGGAATGTCGACTATGGCAAATATCATCATAACAACTCCGAGCACAGGGGCTAGATCATATACACTTGTCAAATGGATTCCATAGAAAAACATTGCAAACATCATAAGTATCGCATCTATCCATAATCTCATCCTGGTCTCAAACATACGAACAAGATAGAATATCCACGATCCTATGATTCCTGCATACAAAAGAGGGATGACCCATGTCTCCCATGAAAGAAGCACAGTCTCACCCGATAAAATAACACTTAAAAGAGTGTATGATATGAGCGTTGCAAGCTCTGATGTGTTATCACTGATTTGATAAAGTTTACCTTTATTATCCAATATTCTGACCTCATATATAATAAAAACTATATGCTTTTAGCTTCGTCTTCCTGCTTCTTTAAATTCTTGATAACTATAAGTTCCTGATTGTAAATATGTTGCCTCATCGCCTCTTTAGCGGTATCGACATCACCTGTTATAATGCTGTCCATGATGGTTCTATGTTCAGTAACCAATGTCTCGTGATAATCAAAATCTTTGATGTACTCGATTCTATATCTGTACATCTGCTCTCTTAGATTATTGACCATCTGAAGAAGTCTCTTATTCTTGGTTGCATCAAATATAACATCATGAAATGCAACATCCTTCTCTGCAATCATCTTAAGATCTTTCTTCTTGATTGCATTTTCAAATTCATCCTCGGCGTCCTTGAGAGTCTTCTTCTCAAGCTCGGTAATTCTCTCGCATGCAAGCTTAGCCGCAAATTCTTCAAGCTCGCATCTGACCTCTAAAACATCCTTTAAATCGCTGACGGTAATGCTCGCAACCTGAGCGCCGCGCCTTGGAACCATGATTACTAAGCCTTCAAGTTCAAGCTTTCTGATTGCCTCTCTTACAGGAGTTCTGCTGACTCCTAAACGGTCAGCTAAAGTAACCTCCATAAGTCTCTCACCCGGAAGAAATTCTCCCGTTAATATAGCCTGTCTTAAAGTGTTAAATACAACATCTCTAAGCGGTAAATAATCGTCAACATTTAACTTAAGATTATCATAAGCCATATCATGCCCTCCTTATTAGTTATTAACATTAACCGGTACAACCGTATATACTCTCTTAGCAATTCCACTGGTAAATATAGCTTTGTTGGCTTTATCAGCTTTAGCCTTGTCGTCAAATATTCCAAATACAGTAGGGCCACTGCCGCTCATAAGAGAGTTCAATGCGCCCTCATCTATCATCATTTGCTTAATCTTATCTATCTCGGGATGCATATTAACGGTAACCTTCTCAAGCACATTGCCGAGCCTGTCCGTAATAGCATGTAAATCCCCGTCTTCTAAACCTTTAATAATGCCTGCGATATCAGGATGTTCATCAATTCCCTCGTTGTCTATATGCTCGTATACATACTTGGTCGAAACTGAAACCGGCGGTTTAGCTATAACGATATAGCAATCCGGCATGGGTGCTAACCTTGTAAGTTTCTCGCCGATTCCCTCAGAAAGTGCAGTACCTCTCATAATACAGTAAGGAACATCGGCGCCTAAGGTCACACCTCTATCCATAAGTTCTTTAGTGCTAAGCTTAAGGTTGAACAACCTGTTGATTCCATAAAGAGCAGCCGCGCAATCAGAACTTCCACCGGCCATACCTGCAGCAACCGGGATATGCTTCTCTAGGTATATATCAACACCTTTCTTGACATCAAACTCCTCCATAAGAAGCCTCGCCGCCTTAACAACAAGATTATTGTCATTAACCGGTAGGAAATCAAGATTGGTTGTGAGCCTTATGCCCTCTTCATCACTCTTCGTTATCGTTAATTTATCAAACAGCCTTACCGACTGCATAACCATTGATACTAAGTGATAGCCGTCTTCTCTGACGCCCACAACATCAAGTCCTAAATTAATCTTGCCGTACGCTCTTAAATTGATACTATCCACAAGAATCACGCCCTTTTGTATACAATAATCATCTACTGATTATTGTATACAAATATACGCATAAAATCAAGAAAAAAGAGCAAAAAAGGGTATAAAAAATCCCCAGGGTAGCTATGCCATCCTGAGGTGATTTTCTAGTTGACATTTATAATTGTATACTCTGATTTGGTTCCCGTTTTAAAGTTCATCGCCCAACACGCAATCCCGGAAGTCACTATAAAATCAGTATCATTTCTTCTCTCATGTCCATAGGTCCTGTCATTCATATTAAGCAACTCTCCCACGCGATTAACCGGAAGTAATTGACCACCATGAGTATGTCCTGACACAACAAGATCAGCTTTCGACTCCGCTTCCGCATCATAGTCAGAAGGGATATGATCAAGAACTATAATGTATTTGTCATCGTCAACATTTGCAAGCAATTCATTGATTGACTGTCTCTCACCTCTGGTGCCGTCAAGACGTCCGACTATGCATAAATCACCTGCATAAGCCACGTCATCCTTAAGAACACCAACTCCGTTCTTCTTCATCTCCTCTTCCATATCTGCAAATGTAAACTCCCTGTTCCCATAATATCCTTCGTCATGATTGCCGTAAGAAAACCATACACCATAAGGTGCATTTATCTTACCTAGCGCCTTACACCCATTTATCATATCTTCGCGGGTTGTAGAGTCATCAACAAAATCTCCCGGAATCAGTACTATATCCGGCTTCTCTTTATTGATCTCTTCTATGCGTTTTAAAAATCCATCCGCATCAAATACTGTACTCATATGGGCGTCGGCAAACATTGCTATTTTAACATTTGCAATATTCTTATCTGTCGTAAGATTGTAATCAGTCTGCCATACATTGTTGCAAAGATAGTATCCGATTGAAAGATAGATAACTGACGTAGCTATCGCAAGCCATCCCTGCCAATATATCTTAAACTCCTTCTTATTGATTCTCTTTATAATTCTAAATATAAATCCATAAATCAAAAAGAAACAAACAACATGTAAAAATACAATAATCGCATCCGTGTATGTCAATAGGAATGTTATTACCGCACCGCACACTCCTATAATTGCAAATGCTAAAAAAGCACGCATCCACTTCTTATCGATGCGCGCTATGAGACTAAATCTGCTGATAGCCACCAACATATATATAACTCCGATTATGCTGACAGCAATAACCAATGCAAATAAAATAAGCCAAAACATATATCATCACCCTAATATTAATATATACGATAGTTGAAAAAATCACCTTATGATTTCTATGTTAATATTATTCTCCTCTCTTCTTATCCTCCTTTAATTATACAAAAAAGCCTTGCAAATGCAAGGCTTAAATGATTAATATACTATTCAATATCAGATCTCAACAATCCATCCTTCAGGAGCTTCAATTCTGCCCATCTGGATACCTGTCAATGTATCATAAAGCTTCTTAAGAGTAGGTCCCATCTCATCCATACCTGTAGGGAACTCAATGTCAGTTCCATGATCGTTAATCTTACCAACTGGTGAGATAACTGCAGCAGTACCGCAAAGTCCACACTCTGCAAAGTCCTTAACCTCACTAAACTCAACCTCTCTCTCTTCAACCTCCATATCAAGATAATGCTCTGCAACGTAAAGGATAGAGCGACGGGTAATTGAAGGTAAGATACTGTTAGACTTAGGTGTAACAAGCTTACCATCTTTAGTGATGAAAATGAAGTTAGCACCACCGGTCTCTTCAACCTTAGTTCTTGTAGCAGCATCAAGGTACATATTCTCAGCAAATCCCTTATCATGAGCATCAACAATTGCATGAAGGCTCATTGCGTAGTTAAGTCCGGCCTTGATATGTCCTGTTCCATGAGGTGCTGCTCTGTCGAAATCGGAAACTCTGATGTAGATTGGCTTAGCGCCACCCTTGAAATAAGGTCCTACAGGAGTTCCAAAGATTCTGAACTGATATTCCTCAGCCGGCTTAACACCGATAACAGCGTTACTACCAAACATATATGGTCTGAGATACAAAGTTGCGCCTGAACCGTAAGGAGGTACGAACGCCTCATTAGCCTTAACTACCTTCTTAACAGCCTCAACCCACTTATCTTCAGGGAATACAGGCATCTCAAGTCTCTTACAAGTATCTGCCATACGGCTTGCATTTAAGTCAGGTCTAAAAATAACTGTTCTGCCATCCTCTGTCTCGTATGCCTTAAGTCCCTCGAAACAGGTCTGTGCATACTGAAGAACACAGGCACACTCACTGATGGTGACTGTATCGTCATCAATCAATGCACCTTCATCCCACTTGCCGTCCTTAAAATTAGATACGAATCTCTTGTCGGTCTTAATATATCCAAAACCGATATTACCCCAGTCGATATCTTTCTTCTCCATATCTCATTACTTCCTTTCTGTGATTAGAATATGCCTCTCGCATAAACACATATATAATCTTACTACTCTAAATAAAATGCGTCAAGAGTGAGTATAAGAAAATGTTACAGGCACATTAGAAGCCTTCTCTCTTTCTGTGCTTTCTCATCTCTATACGCTTCTTAGCCCCTTCATACTCTGCTTTATAAGCCTCTGTCTCAGGTTCAAGTCCGTAAGGCACAGGAATTGACTTGCCCGCCTCATCAATACAAACCTCAGTGAAATACGCCCTGTTTATAGGCGATCTCATTCCGGTCTCCTTATCTTCTACGTAAACATCAACCCTGACCTCCATCGAGCTTCTTCCGACATATGTAACTCTCGACTCAACCAGAACTATTTCGTTGATGTAGGCTCCTCTCTTAAACACGAGATTGTCAACAGCCGCAGTAGTAACCTGGATTCCGGCGTGTCTGATTGCAGCGATACCCGCAACCTCGTCCATCCACTGCAAAAGTCTTCCTCCAAAAAGCCTTCCGACACCGTTAATGTCCTCATACTGTATGCATTTCATCCACTCTGTCTTAGAGTCTTCTACCTTCTTTAAACCCTTTTCGTATTCCATAATTCCTCCATAAACCAAAAAGATATGAAGATTATATCACACATTTGCCTTAAACAAAAGAAAAACACCAACTATTTTAATATAGTCGGTGTTTTATCGTGAGGAGTATTCTACCATCCAAGGTCCATAAGCCAGTTATTAAGCGCGCGTTCTCTGTCTCTGTCATTCTTCTCAGCATCGTTATAGAACTCGCCCTCAATGTTACCGTCGCTGATATAAAGCACTCTAGAGCACTTAGCAGCCACCTTGGAATCATGTGTTACCATCATAATCGTCGTTCCTTCTTCATTTATCTTTTTAAGCTCCTGCATAACCTCATCAGATGAAGAGCGGTTGAGAGCACCTGTAGGCTCGTCAGCGAAGAGTAGAGAAGGCTTATTAATAAGACTTCTGCAAATGCAGGCACGTTGTAACTGACCACCTGACACCTCGTTGATGTCATTGTCCGCCGCCTCGATAATTCCAAGCTTACGCATAAGGTTCTCACCATACTCGGTAACTTCTTTTCTTGTTCTGTCAAGTTTCTTGCTCTGAAGTCCGGGAAGTAAAATGTTATCAAGGATAGTAAGGTTCTTCATCATAAACATTTGCTGAAAGATAAATCCCATCTCATCTAATCTGACATCAGAAAGCTCATTCTTTTTAAGCTTGGTGATATCCTTATTGTTAAACAATACTGTTCCGCTGGTTGCCTCATCCATTCCTGATACGCTATAAAGAAGCGTTGACTTACCTGAAGCGGACGGACCCATGATAGCAACCATCTCTCCTTCTTCAACTTTAAAACTAACGTTTTTAAGAACATTATTCTGTCTTTTATCGGTTACATAGGTTTTACATAAATCTTTAACATCTAATACTGTTGCCATAATCTATTCTCCTTTTCTTAAGATCCTTCGCTGCGCTCAGGATGACATTACTATTTAAGATTCCCTTTGCTATGCTCAGGATGACATTACTATTCACATTGCTATAAATCTACTCTATACTTGCTGTGTCTCTTGCCTTAACCTTGCCTGTGTAAAGCGAGGTAATAAACGCTACAAGCACTGTAACAACTACAAGAATTGCAGGATACTTAGCAAGCGAAGACATACTGTGCACCCAATTTACTGATGTGGCTCCCATGATCTTAAATACCGCGCCGCCTGCTAAATCAGTCACCGGAATTGAAACAACCATCGCTATCAACGAAGCAATCACTGCTAATATTCCGAATCTTACAACCTGCCATTTAATAACTTCAGAGTCTCTAAATCCCATTGCTTTAAGTATAGCAATCTGTTTGGTCTCCTTGGCTATAAAACTCCTCTCCATCATTATCGTAACTAAGATTACTACTATAACAGTAATTACCATAAATAGAAGTTCTACCGCTTTCATAGCATCTAAAGCACCCATATTATTAACCGCAAACTCTCTTCTGTCGTCAACTTTGCCGGAGTTAAAAATATCTTTTATTTTATCTTTTCTCTCTTGAATCTCGTCCCAAGTCGGATTATCGGTAAATGCAATCTCTGTATTTATGCATCCTGTATAATGAGAAAGAGATGTAGGTGCATCATCATGTAGTCTTATCAGGCTCCCAAGGCCATTCATACTTTGAAACATTCCTGTTACGGTGCATTTCTCTTTAGTTCCGTCAAAATCAATCTCTATGGCATCACCGATTTCGATTCCAAAACTCTCACTAACCGTCTTGGTAATTGCTATCTCATTTTTATTGCAAGGTGCGCTTCCTTCTATTATATCGTAATCACCATATCTGTCACCGGCAATCTGGAGGAAATTATAACTATATTCTTCGCCTTTATATGTAAATGGATAAACATACGAAACATCATTAAACACCTTTGCACTCATTCCATTATCACTTAGTTTATCCTCTACCAATTTAAGATAATCTTCATACATATCCTTACCATGTTCAAACTGTGACAGGTAACCTAAAGTCAATTCCTTTTTGTCTCTTATGTCTGAATTCTTGAGTTCATCCGGATATCTGTTAATCAACGAGTCAATATCAAGCACCCAAGGATCCTCTTTATCAAGATAAACATCTGCCGGATGGCTCATTAGCGGAGCCATATTAGGACTGTCAAGCGTTGCTGTAAAGTTAGAAAGAACAAGCAGGAACAATGTACACACGCCAAACGATATAATTATGTTCAGATATCGTTTGGGGCTACTTACGATATCATTTACCGCAAGATAAGCGAAATTCTTTGAGTGACTCTTACTGATTCTAAGCCCACTCTTCTTTCTAAACCTCTCGCCGGTATCGCCGCTTCTTATAGCATCTACAGGCGTCATCTTCTTAACCTTACCTGTTGAAAGAAACGCCATCAATATAATTACTGCAAATACCAAGACTGCTCCAAGTATATTTACCACTTCACCATATGTATTACCTAAAACCATATTTTCAGATACGCTTTTAAGTAGCATATTACCAAACGGGAAACTGATAACAAGTCCGACTATCGTTCCTAATAGAGCCATAACATTGTACTTGACAAGATACAGGGTTCTGATTTTAAAGTTTCTTATTCCGATAGCCTTCATAACTCCGATTTCCCTAAAATCATCCTGCATCGTAAAACCTATAGAGAATTTGAGAATTACAAAAGATACTATGATAAGACATACACTTAAGATTACTATCACAAATGCAACTATCAATTCGACAATTCTTGTTAAAGTCAACATGCTTCTTGAATATCCGCCCGCACTTCCTTCCATATCTGCAGTATCTTTACTGACGGTCTCTATATCGGAAGACTTAATATATACGCACTGCTCCGTCCTGTCCTTAGCTTCCTCTAAATTAAAGTAAAGATCAGCATCCGCTTCATTCATAAAGAATCTATATCCACCTGTTATCTCGGATCCTAAAAATGCATCCTTAAGCAGTCCGTCCACTATAAATTCTTTTTCATTTTTGCCAAGCTTGGTATATATCTTGTCCCCGGGTTCTACATTAAACTTTCTCATAAATTTCCTAGAGAGGTAAATGTGACCTTTAGAAACTTTGGTTATAGGTTCATTATCTTTATCAAAAAGCTTAATATAAGTGCTCGAAGGAGATTCAATCATAATCATACCGGCCCAGTCGAGCTTCTTACCTTTTTCATTTTTTACATACTCATCATATTGAAAATATGTATCGTACTTATAACCCTCAATTGCCTTAGAATCATCTAAAGTTTTACGCATCTTAGAATCATCCTTACCGACGCTGACTAAAAGAAAATAATCATCATATTCACCCATAGCCTGCTCGGCAAAATAATCCATACCATTAACAACCGATACAACATTATTTAGGCCGCTCGACACAAATAAAGTTGCTAAGATTATAAAGAGAAAAAGAATTATATTCATCGTCTTACTTCTCTTTAAGTCCTTCTTTAAAATCTTAAGAAACATAATATTCATCCTTTCTGAAGAAATCCTATCAGGAATCACTCTCCCGACAAAAACTTTATCTTATGATGTTATGATACAGAATCAATTATTAAATAATCCTTAAATAAAAAAAGACATCCGAAAATAATCTTCGAATGTCCTATTTTAAGCTTTCCTTACAACCAATGTGATGTTAAAAATATCATTTGCAATATGCGCAAATACATCTCCATCCATCCTAGTCATCAGCTGTTTAACAATATAAAGCCCAAGACCGTTACCTTTAATATTGTCTGTATTACTACCTCTATAGAAAGAATCGAAAATGTTGTTAATCTCATTCTCATCTAAGCTGCTTCCTGTGTTGCTTACCGTAATGAGTCTGCAATCCTCTTCCTCAGAAAATGATATTGCAATCTTCTTACCATCTCCGTACTTGATTGCATTTTCCATAAGATTCTGCAGTGCCTCAACGAGCCTGTCTTTATCGCAGTGAAGAAGGACGTTGTCATAGTCTTCTATATCGAACTCGGTGTGAAGCACACTTAGCTTATCCTTATAATATGCCGTAATTCCTTCCATGACATCACGAAGATAGTACTCAGAAACATGAATCTCAAACTCCATAAACTCATCTCGTGAAAGATTGTAAATCTCGTCTATATAACCTCTTATCTCTTCGGTCTTGTTAAGAATGCCGGTTATAGCTTCATTTTTCTTCTCTTCGGTGTCATATATGCCTTCAGACAGTGCCTTAGAGTAAAGCTTAATTGCTGACAACGGAGTCTTTATATCATGAGATAAAGAAAGGAGCATAGTCTTCTTCTCTTTTTGGTATTCAAGATTCTTGAGCTTAGAATCTTCTAAAGTTTCGCGAAGCATATCCATGCCCCACAAAAACTTTCCGAAAAATCTGTTCTTCTCTTCCTTGATTGGAGTAGTTAAATTACCCTTAGCAAGCTCCTCGGTCATCGATGACATTTTATCAAAAGGCGCAATAACTTTGGCCCCAATATATATAAATACGGCTATTGTGAGAATAAGTCCAGACGCCATTCCTATGTTCATCAAGACAAATGCGTTGTTGTCATTGCTCGCTTTATACTCAATCCTATATAGTCGGCCCTTTACCTTCTCAACAACATAATCGTTGTTACATATCTCATCAGGATTGAAAATCGACACTCGTATAACACGATTATAGCCGGTAACGTCAACGTTTGCCGGATCATCAAGATAATTGTCATCGCTCTCAAGAAGCCTTACCACACGCTCTGCCTCTACGCGGTAATACCTTCCCTCATGCTTATATTTCGTTATATAGATAATGTTAAGTGCGATCATAATTATCACTTCTAAGAAAATGATAACGCTGACCGCCCGCCTAAATCTGTTCACTGTTCAAACCTCTTGTCCTTTACTCGAATCTGTAACCTACACCCCATACCGTAAGTATGTGTTCAGGTTTCTTAGGATCATTTTCAATCTTCTCTCTAAGCCACTTAATGTGGACTGTAAGAGTCTGTATCTCTGATTCACTGTCGCTACCCCAAACTGTGTTAAAGAGATATTCCTTCTTAAGAGTCACACCCTTGTTCTCAATCAGAAGCTTTAGGAGTTCAAATTCTTTAGCTGTAACTTCGATATCTTGGTCGTTAACACTGAGCGTCTGAGTAACCGTATTGAGTTTCAAGTTGCCTTCTGTAATTATATCTTGTGCATACTTTCTCTTGAATATCCCGTTAATCTTCGCAAGCAAAATATCTATGTCATAAGGCTTCTCAATGTAATCGTCAGCACCGAGATTAAGCCCTTTAAGCTTGTCATCCTTGTCCTTCTTAGCAGATGCTATAAGAATATGTGCATTAGAGCTTTCTCTAATCTTAGAGCAAACATAAAAGCCGTCAACCTCCGGAAGCATAAGATCTAGTATAACCAACTTAGCCCCGTAGTTCTCAAAGAGCTTAATCGCCTTCTCACCTGTTTCCGCAACCGAAACAGTATAGTTACTCTTTCTCAAAAAATCAGATAACAAACCACTTATCTCTTTATTATCTTCAACAATCAAAACATCTAACATATTACACCCCGAAATATATATTATCGTAAACTAATATTGTTACATTCTACAAAACTATCATCATTTCTCCATACGTTTTTTGAACTTAGCTTTCTTAGAAGCTTGTGCTATACAGGCTTCAACTGTATCACACTCCACGCGATTAATTATTCTTATATCATTCTCCAATCTAAGTAAAGTATACTTACCCTCTTTACTTATTATTATGTATCTTCTAACATAATGCACCTCACAGGATCCGGGATATTCAGAAGGATAACGAAACTCCTCAAATCCATTCTTATAATTACTATACATAACAACCTTTCCACCATCATATTCTTCCGGCGGAACATAATCTCTGGTATATCTCAATAAAGAAAACATTTCTGATATCAAATACCATAAGTCAAAATCAAGAAGTCCAATAAGAGCGAGCCATTTAATCTTAGAGCACAAGAAACCTATAATAACAAGAATGCCCCCGACAGCCGGAATTCCCGACACATATCGACCTTGCTTTTTACTCGATATTCTCGCACCAATCGTAATTGTCCACGCCATCACACCAAGTGTAACTAGAACTACACACACAATATTATCTATTATAAATTGTAATATCATTACTGTTACCCCTTTATGATTCTTCGCTTAACAAAGTCATGACTATACCCGTTAAAAACAAGTATAAAACAATACGCATAATATAACAAGTAGTCATATTATGCGTAATACTAACAATTCCCTGTATAAACTATTCAACTTTAGAAGGATCTTAAAAGATTCTTCGCTTCGCTCAGAATGACATTTATGGATTTAATCAACACCGTGTCATCCTGAGGAGCGCAGCGACGAAGGATCTGCCTCTTATTTTACAATAAACTTACTTGACTTAGCTTTGACGAAAAGCTTCTTGTACGCCTTCTTCTTACCTTTAGGTACCTTCAGTGTAAACTTATTACCATCGGTATAAAACGCCTCTTTAGAAATCTTTTTAAGATGCTTAGACTTAACAGTAACCTTCTTAATCTTAGAGCAGCCAAAGAATGCTTCCTTCCCAATCTCTGTAACATTTGCTCCAAGAACAATATTCTGTACATATTCATTATAGAAAAATGCCTTAGAATCAACACCTATAACTTTATATGAGCGATTATTATACTTCACAGTATTAGGAACAACAAGTTTCTTACGCTTCTTCGCCTTCTTAGTCTTACATGAATATAACTTCAATACTGTATTATTGCCTTCGTATGACGAACGATAATACATCCCATTATAATCAATCAGAATGTTCTTTATCAGCGATGGTGCCTTCGTATAATCTGTCGGGATAACAACATTATCGGTAGGATAATAAAAATCAACAGTAGTCTCTTCCGACAAATCTCCTTCTTTGTTAGTGTAGTTTCTAATCATATAAATCTTGCCATCATCCTTACCTATCAGATAATCAACCCCGAAACTTTGATACACTGTATTCTTATATTCATCAAATATTTCCTTTAGCTTGTCCTCATCAGCTTTGTTATTCATATCTTTATCGGTATTAATAACAGTTAATTTCGGAGATTCATATTCAAGCAAATGAGACACCACAAAACAATCTACTGCCTTACCATCTGAGCTGACAACAGTATCATCACCACGAACATAAACATCTTTATTATACTTTATAACAAGCTCATCTCCGATTGCCTTATATACTGCATCACCGCTTATGTCAGCTCCGTCAACATCTTCACTGTCAAGATAATACTCAAGATTGAGATAACTTTTATAGTCAGCATAATAGGGCTGTGGCTCAAACATATATTGCTTCCTGTCATTGTCATAGTAATATCTGATATCTTTCTTAATATCAAACCAATAGTCCAAAGTCACATCACTCTGCGCAGAAGATTCTTTAATATATTCAACCATATGAGCTGTGCGGGAAATGTTATCTTCAAGGATGTTACGCCTTATCTGATGTCCATCCGACCACCCAACAGTTCCTTCAACACCTAGTATATCTGCCTTTAAAGCCTTATCTTTAGCAGTATTAATCTTCGTAACATACTCTTTTCTGTCGGCTGCATGCACCTTGAGTCCCTCGACAAAGCAAGTCGAAACAAGAATACATGAAACTAAAATAAGTAACCCACATATAAATCTCTTAACAATAAACATCATACATCCTCCAAAACATCTTGCAAAAATTACTCTTATAACTAAGTATAATACAATACGCATAATATAACAAGTAGTCATATTATGCGTAAAACTAACATTTTCCTGTATAAACTATTAAACTCCAGAAGGATCCTAATAGATTCTTCGCTCCGCTCAGAATGACACCAAAAAAGCTAAAGCCGGTGGCCTCGCCACCCTGAGGATTGTAAGAGCAGCGTCCCGGAGAAATAATACATTATGCTCAATACACATCCGCTCAACAATTACCTGTATAAACATAATCAAGTTTCTCTCTAGCCACATCTGCAAGATGATAAATCAACTCCACGCTAGTAGCATTTCTATCTGTCATGTTAAATGTAGGAAAGAACCTGGAAATGTGAAGAGGAATCTTACGATCAATACTCGCAATCCAAGAACTAAGTTCAAGCATTTCCTTATCGCTATCATTTAAATCTGGAATAATAAGTGTAGTAATCTCTATGTGACTCGACTTATAAGCCTCAACAATAAAATCCATCACAGCTTTACGCTTCCCTTTAATGATGTCGTTATAATAGCTGTCACTAAATCCTTTAAGATCTATATTCATAGCATCGATATAAGGCGCAATCTCGCTCAGGACCGAAAGACTTGCGTTACCACTCGTAACAAGCACATTCTTCATTCCATTAGCCTTAACCAACTTAGCCGTATCTCTAACAAACTCGTACCCTACAAGCGGCTCATTGTATGTAAATGCAACACCTATATTGCCCTGACTCTCATATCTTTTAGCGATATCTGCAATTTCCTGAGGCGAATAATAATCAGCTCGCTCCTTAAATTTAAACGACATATCCGACCACGAAATCTCATAATTCTGACAAAACGGACACCTGAGACTACACCCATAACTACCAACCGAAAGAATATAGCTTCCGGGATAGAATCGATTAAGTGGCTTCTTCTCAATCGGGTCAAGAGCAATAGACGTGAGTCTGCCATAATTGTCAGCAACAATATTACCATCCAAACACGTTCTAGCACCACAAAACCCAACCTTACCTTCATCTATATCACATTGCCTAAAACACACCTGACATTTCATACCTAATCACCCCTTTAAGATTCTACGCTGCGCGAAGTCATGACACGTAAACCCTTGCGTTGCCGAAATCGCCAATTTTGTACTAAAAAAGGTGTCCACTATGAAGCAGACACCATATAATACTTTATTGCATTTCCAACAATCAAATCTACTACATAACAGCATCCGGTTCTAATATAGATGTTGCCATCATAATTGCTTCCTCTCTAGTCAACGAAGGGTCCTCCTTCATATAATTATCCGCCAAAAGATTGATGGATTCTTGTCTTCCTTCTGCGCGTCCTTCTGCGCGTCCTTCTCTCTTAGCCACTATAACATCAAGATCCAAAACTTTGCCACCCATAATATCACCAACCTTCTTTTGAACATTACAATGGTTCATATTAAGCTTATATGAAACCTTATTAATTAACCTTATTATAACATGATAAGAATGTTGCGACAAGAGCTGATTAGCCACATCACGTTCTAGCCTGTCAACAATATCTTTATACATATCTCCAAACTTATCAAGTTCTTCAATATCAGAATCATTTCTTAATTACGTTTCTTAATTACACTTGACTCATTTTTGAAAAGATGTTATATTTTTTATATCAAAAGAGGTACTATCTGATAGATGGTTTACCTCGATTATTAGTTACTTTAAGAAAGCAACACTAACCTTGGTCGGGGTGGTTGCTTTCTTTCTTTTTACCACAAATGTTACAGACAAGTTCGACGACGGCTACAATAGCACATATCGAAGTTGCTATAACATCTATAATGTCAATCAAGAATCGCGTGTCCTCCAATCTTCGTAATCTTTCCGCATATCTTCGACCTCCTTTCACGGAAGCCGTGCATCAAGCACGTCAATACAGAGGCAAACCACCTACCATTACAGATAGCACCTACAATATATATTATATATTGCGAATGTGTGTTCTGTCAACAAGAATAATTATTCAGTTTTCCGCATATTTATGCATGTTACAGCGAAGAATGACACCAAAAAAGCTAAAACCAGTGGCCTCGCCACCCTGAGGATTGTAAGAGCAGCGTCCCGGAGAAATAATACATTATGCTCCATTTACATCCGCTATCTATGCCTTACAACTTCAAATCTCTGGAGGGCTATCTTCTCACCCTCAAGAATCCCCCCTTTTCTTCTTGCAATATCAATCTGCTGTTCAACAGAATCTACACCATCCAAATCTGGAAGAAGCAACCCTCTCTTGTGCCCGCTACTTACAATTACTCCATATTTTTTGACATCAAGCTCCTCAGCAGAAGAAATGCTTTCAGGCTCTCCAAGAACATCAACATTTATCTCAAGCCACTCCAATTCATCTTCAGTTATAGGATCAAATCTCGGATCCCTTGTGGAAGCACTGATAGCATTTGCAATGATCTCTTGTGCAATCGAGGGCTCACACGGCCCGGTTGTTCCTATACATCCTCTCAGATATCCGTGCTTGTGAATAGAAACAAAAACTCCCGCCTTCTTACTAAGCATCTCCTTAGGAAGCCCTTTAGGAAGTTCTAAAGGCACGCCATTTCTAATGTAATACTCAACAGACATCCTAGCAAGTCTTACATACTCATCAGCATTAATCTTGTCATCAGCAATCTTGCTTTTTAGTTCATCAAGATAATAATCAAGAAAATGTCTGCTATCATCCTCACCATCCGGATAGAATGATATAATTCCGTAACCTACACCGGTAACATCCTGATGAGAGAGAACATTAGTCTTAACCGATACGCCATCTAAAGCCCCTGCCATTATCACAAAAGATCTGTGCCCACATTCCGCCGCCTTATCAAGAAAGCTTTCATCGAAATCAAATAACTCATTAAAAGCTGCTCGTCCACAAACATCCATAATCCTCTCATCATATACAGGTCCTTCAGGTGCGAAACCATAAGGTCCATAATCCTGAAGCTTGTGAGACAAATCACCGCTAGCTACCAGTACCACGCGTCTGCCAGTTATTTCAACCGCTTCCTTTAGCATTTGTCCAAATCTATAATGCTCGGTAAGAGGCAGTCCCGATAAGCCTATACGGATTATCTTGCCCTTCATGTACTTATCCCTTATAAAATAAAGTGGAACCATAGTTCCGTGGTCGAGTCTGGGATTCTTCTCACCTAAAGTTCCGGCAGGAAAGTCCCTTTGGTAACCAAGTTCATCAATCGTAGTGACAAGTTCCCTATCATATTCTTCGTCAAATGTTACATTAGGCGCCCTAAACTCAGTGAAGTCCCCTTTAGCTCCTCTGCCCGGTGAAATGTGAAAATAGTCCGCATACATGATCGAATGCGGACTTGTTATAATAATAGTCTCAGGCTCAAGTGCTGCAATCTCTTTAGCAACCTGCTCATAAGCCCTTGAAGTATCTGTCACCTGTTTCTCGCTTCCACGCCCTATATCAGGCACAATCATCGGTGGATGCGGAACCATAAAAGCACCAACTATAGCCATAAACTACCTCCTCTTAACCAACTTTGCCACTACCTCAGTATGATACGTCTGCGGATACTGCTCGTTCATACACATCTTACTTAAAATGTAACCGCCCTCCTCAAAAAGCTCAAGATCCCTTAATAGCGAAGTCGGCTTACATGAAACATAGACAATCTCCGGCACGTTGTAGCCGATAATCTTGCTGATTGCCCCTTTGCTAAGCCCGTCTCTCGGCGGATCAAGCACAATAATATCCGGCTTATCAGAAACCGTATCAAGCATCTCAAACACATCTCCCGCAATGAACTCACAGTTATCAAGACCATTCTCTTTAGCGTTGGTATTAGCTTTATCGACAGCCTCTTTAATAATCTCAATCCCTATAACCTTCTTAGCAACAGGCGCTAATATCTGCCCTATCGTTCCGGTTCCGCTATATAGATCGAAGATAATCTTATCCTTAGTCTCTCCAACATAATCTCTGACCTTGCTGTAAAGCACCTCGGCCGCCTTAGTGTTGGTCTGGAAAAATGAGTACGGAGAAATCTTAAACTTAAGTCCCAATATCTCTTCCTCGATATAGTCTCTTCCGTATATAAGCCTTGTCTCATCAGGAACAACAGCATCTGCAAATGAATCGTCAAATGTTATAAGCACGCCCGCAATCTCACCATCGAGATTAACATTTGTAAGCATCCTTATATAATCCTCCTCATCAACTTGAGGATTCTGGCTCGTAACAACAAGATTGATAAGAAGTTCCTTAGTAGTCTCCGACCTTCTGACAATAAGAAATCTTAAAACACCCTCATGAGTAATCTTATGATAGAACGGGATATTCTTATCTCTAAAATATTCAACATTTGCCGTAACTATACGATTAAAATCATCATCTACAATCTTGCACTCATTAGTATAGACAACATCATAGGTGCTGTGTTTCTTATGCATACCTAAAGAGAGAGGTCCACCCTTAACTTCGTCGCCAAAAGTAAACTCCATCTTATTGCGATAATGAAGTTCCTTAGGACTCTTTAAAATCCCCTCTACTTCAGCGTTATTCTTGACAATATATGGTTCTAAAAGCTCATATATCATATCGTATTTAAGCTTTAACTGATTGTCATAAGACATGGTCTGAAATGAGCATCCGCCGCACACTCCAAAATGCGGGCATGGCGGATTCGCATTCTCTAAAGGAGAAGGCTTAACAACATCAAGAAGCGTAGCCTGACACCTCTCTTTGTTAGCGCGTTTAATCCTAACCGAAACTTCCTGTCCCGGAATTACACCCTTAACCGACGCAACTCTGTCCTCTAATTCGACCCTTCCCTTATTAGGAAATGATAAGCTCTTAACTGTACCATTTACGATATCACCTTTTTTCATTTGAAAAAGCTCCCTATTCTATCATTAATCTCGCCTAAACTGTAGTGAGGCAATCCCTTATCGTCTATCTCCATTCTCATAAATGTCTTCTTCCTATCCGACTGTCTCGGGCGACTTATACTGCCCGGATTTAGAAGCGTACACTTAGAAGTCGTATCAATAACAGGAACATGAATGTGCCCAAACATCGCAATATCACACTCATTGTCCTCTGCGAACTGCCTCAATTGATCACACCCGCCTTCATACGGCGCAACATAGTGATGATGTCCATGAGTAAGAAGCACCTTAAACCCACAGATATCAATAATCTGATCTCCCGGCAAAGAATAATCATAATCACAATTACCCCTTACAATATAGACATTATCGGGATCACAAGGTGCAATCGCTCTGAGATAGTCAGCCCCACCCTCTATATCTCCAAGGTGTATAAGCATATCCATCTCGCCAAACTGATTAATAGCCTTCTGCATGTTAAGGTCAGCGCCGTGCGAGTCACTCATTATAAGAATCTTCATCTTAGCCAAATCAAAGTTCCTCCCTGATAGCACGAAGAGCCTTACCCCTGTGGCTTATAGCGTTCTTCTCATCAGCATTAAGCTCAGCTGTCGTCTTACCATACTCCGGAACATAGAAAATCGGGTCATATCCAAAGCCGTTCTCACCCGCAATCTCATGTCCTATTATACCCTCGATCGTGGCTCTCTTTACGACTTCTTTGTCAAATGAAACAAGCGCGATTGCACACACGAATCTTGCTGTTCTCTTCTCATCAGGAACCCCATCTAACTTCTTAAGAATCTCGCTGTTTTTGTAATCATAAGACGTATCATGTCCCAAATATCTCGCAGAATATATTCCAGGCTCACCGCCTAAATAATCAATCTCAAGACCTGAATCGTCGGCAATTACAATATCATCTTTGTTGACTTTATTAAGAACTGCCTTCGCCTTAAGCAAAGCATTTTCTTCAAATGTGGTTCCCGTCTCATCCACATCCTCAAAAACTCCGGCTTCCTTCATCGAAACTATCTCATAATCAAGCTCCGACAAAATCTCCCTAACTTCTTTTAACTTACCCTCGTTACCTGTTGCAACAATAATCCTTTTACTCATTGCTATCTCCTTCTCTTTTAATTTCATCAACTGCTTCTTCCAAAACATCCTTAACCGTTGTCGCAATCTTAAGCTGTCCTTCGTCACCAAACAAAGTCTCCTGATCGCTCCAACCCGATATAAATCCCATCTCCAGAAGACACGCCGGCATCTTAGCACCTCTTAAAAATGCAAGGTCACTACCGTCAAGTATTCCCCTGTCACTTAAGTTTACCGCCGCACAATACTTCTCCTGAACTTTAGTGGCAAGCCACTCGCTGTTAAAAGGCGTATTGGTGTCATTGAGATTATACATTGTCTCAACACCGCCGACACTCCAGTCATATGCATAGAAATTACAATGCAAAGAAATCGACACATCCGCACCAACATCATTGGCAAGATTGGCCCTTCTTCTAAGACTCATATTGTTGTCCTTAGTTCTTGTAAAAAACGCAAATGTCTGCTGTTGCTCAGTGTACTCTTTAACCAAATGTTTCATAACACCGTTGACAACATTCTTCTCAACATAAACTCCATCATATGTCATAGCACCTATATCCTCACCGCCATGACCAAAATCAATGCATACTATCCTGTCGTAATACTTAGACGCAGACCCGTACTTTACATACAAAACATTATCTTTAATGCAATAATGAAAACAGAAAGTTTTGGCAAATGTCACCGTCAGCTTAAGAGAGTTATCAACCTGCTTACATTTGAATTTGGAAACATAATTCAAAATCCCCTTAGGTTCTAACATTAGATTGCTATCAAATGTTTCTAAAGGACAGGTAATCACGAGTTTCTTAGTCGCGTAATCATCCTTATATTCAATCGCATCCTGACTCACATTCTCCGGCAAATCAACCGTGAACATGTACCCTTCACATTTCTTAAATGTCTTATAATCTTCTATATAACTCTGACCCGGAGTCGCCTTACTCACCGTTGTCACCGTTCCGTCAACAACGCTGTAATCAACTAAGTTATATACTCCGGCATCCTCTGAAGCATCTTCTGATGCCTTATCGTCCTTCATTTGTAAGTCACTGTCTTTAGCGCCACATCCCGAAAAAACAAATAACATGCATATAATAATCAGACAGAGATTCAACCCTCTCATCTTCAAGTCTCCGACATCTCCTTCTTCTTTGGTGGTTTAGGCCCCATAAACTGATAAAAATAGGTCTTCATCATACCATTGTAAATCTTGCGATTCTTAGTAGCCTTACGCCCTATGTATTTCTCCGCATCCTCAAATGCAGTGAGAAGATATATCGACCAGGAGTCAAGCCTCTTAAACGCCTCCCCCATGGTGCTGTAAAGCTTCGGCATATCCTCCTTGGTCTCTAACCTCTCTCCATAAGGAGGATTACATATAACAAATCCGTATTTCTTTCTGTGATTAAGATCCTTGACATCTCTTACCTGCAAATGAATAAGGTCTCCGACTCCCGCTCTGTTAGCATTATCAAGAGCTGCTCTCACTGCATCCGAATCAATGTCATACCCTTGAATATCCATAGAAACATCAAGTCTCACAAGATCGTTAGCCTCAAGAAACGCCTCTTTCCAATGCTTCTTAGGAATAATATTGGTAAAACTCTCTCCTAAGAAATGCCTGTTCATACCGGGAGCAACATTGGCACCAATCATCGCTGCCTCTATAGGAAATGTACCACTTCCGCAGAAAGGATCAACCAATATTCTATCTTCTCTCCAAGGCGTAAGCATGATAAGAGCAGCAGCTAGCGTCTCGGTGACAGGCGCCTTAACGACTGACTGTCTGTACCCTCTCTTGTGAAGAGACTCGCCGCTCGTATCCAAACCGATAGTCACAACATCCTTCATAATCGTGACTCTTAACGGATATGTGTCTCCATCTTCCGGGAAATATGACAGTCCATAAACCGGCTTAAGATGCTCAACCATAGCCTTCTTCATAATACTCTGGATATCTGATGGTGAAAACAACTTACTCTTAATAGAAGTAGCCTTAGCCACATAGAACTTGGCATTCTTGGGAATAAACTTCTCCCACTCTACCTGCTTGGTGCCTTCAAATAGCTCATCCCAGGTAGTTGCCTTAAACGACGCCACCTTAATAAGCAGTCTCTCTGTGGTCCTTAGGAAAATGTTGGCTCTTGCAATACCTTCTTCATCTGCCAAAAATGTAACCTTACCATCAGAAACCTCGCTTATATCGTAGCCGAGATCATATATCTCTCTTTTTAGAACCGCCTCCATACCAAAATGGCATGGTGCTATAACTTCATATATATTCATTGAATTGTAACCTCGTATTGAATGATGAAATAATTATATCATTACGGCAAAATAATGTCGAGATAAGTAATGATAAGAAAATAATAAAAAGTAAAACAGCCGCCATATTGGCGACTGTTCATGAGGGGAGTATAAATAATTATAAGGGGTTATATAGTGCGTCGGTAATTGCTTACCGACAATGTAATAATACTCCATTTATCATAATAATGCAATAGTTTTTACATTAAAAAAGCATACAAGAATATTATAACCTTTTGTATGTTTTGCATAAAACGAGCGTTACATTTTACGGATAACGCTCGTTTTCTAGTTAGTTATCACCAAAAATTAGCACTCGTCACTTTGCACAACATCGTCTATTTTTTAATGTACGATGTATCCTCCACCGAGAAGAATATCATCCTCATACATTACTACCGCCTGCCCCGGAGTTACAGCTCTTACAGGACGCTCAAATTCAAGTTCCATGACATTACCGTCATATGACTTAACAATAGCATTAGCGCCCCTATCCGCATATCTGATTTTGGCAAATACCTCCTGTCCTACCTTAAACTCCTCATACGCCATTGAATTGACATTGGTACACCTAAGCTCGGTAGTCATAAGATCTTCATTACTTCCAAGAACGACATTTCTTGTTACAGGATCAATCGAGGTAACATACCTCGGCTCTCCAAACGCTATTCCTAGACCCTTTCTCTGTCCTATCGTGTAATGAGAGATGCCTTTATGCTCTCCAAGAATATTGCCTTCAACATCAACGAAATTACCCGTCTGTTCTGAATAACCTCTCTCTCTGACCATAAATCCCTGATAGTCGCCATCCGGAGCAAAGCATATATCCTGGCTGTCCGGCTTATCTGCATTAATAAGTCCCAATTCATCTGCCATCTCTCTTATCTCACTCTTTTCAAAATCTCCAACAGGCATCAGAGTGTGCTTAACCATATCCTGCGTCAGACTGTAAAGCACATAGGTCTGATCCTTGGCAGCAGACTTGGCTTTCTTAAAAGTATATCTCCCGTTTGGCATTTCGATAACATTTGCAAAATGACCTGTGGCAATGTAATCAAATCCCATGTTGTAAGCTTCGTTAAGCATAGCATCCCACTTCACGTAACGATTACACTGAATACATGGATTAGGCGTGTATCCTCGCTTGTACTCATTTACAAAGTAATCAAGAACTTTGTCAGAGAACACTTCCTTAAAATGCAAGACTTTGTGCGGAATCTTGAGCTTGTTGCACACCATCTTGGCATCGTAAATGCCGTCGATTCCACAACACGAATTCTCCGAGTCAAACATATGCAGAGTGCATCCGACAACCTCGTATCCCTGCTTTATAAGAAGATATGCCGCAACAGAAGAATCAACTCCTCCGGACATACCAATCATAACTTTCTTACCCATAAAGCCTCCTAAAAAAAGTATGTCGATTAACCGTAACCGTTCACAGCTAATCAACATACTATTATATTATGAATCACATAATTATTCAATTCCAAGAAATGCGATTATCTCATCAACACAATCCTCGATATCTCTTCCGACAGTATTGATGGTTATCTCCGGGTCAGAAGGTGGCTCATAAGGACTTGTGATACCTGTAAAATTAGGAATCTGTCCATCTCTTGCCTTCTGATAAAGTCCCTTGACATCTCGCTTCTCACACTCTTCAAGCGGAGTCGCAACATATACTTCAACAAATGAATCATTACCGATAATCTCTCGAGCTCTAAGCCTGTCACTCTCATATGGGGAAATGAAGGCTGTAAGCGTTATAAGACCGGCGTCGTTCATAAGCTTGCTTACCTCAGCAATACGCCTGATATTCTCTATACGATCCTGCTCCTTAAAACCTAAGTTCTTGTTAAGTCCCATACGAATGTTGTCTCCATCAAGAAGCATCGTATGCTTGCCCATAGTTGCAAGTCTCTTCTCAAGAGCGTTAGAAAGTGTCGACTTACCTGAACCCGAAAGACCTGTGAACCATATGGTTTTAGGCTCCTGATCTAAAGACTTGGCTCTATACTCTCTCGTGATATCAAGCTCCTGCCAGTGAAGGTTGTCACTACGCCTCATCGAATGAATAACAACACCCGCTGCCGCAGTCATGTTATTAATTCTATCGATTAATATAAAACTTCCAAGATCCTGACAATCTTCGAACTCATCAAGTACAATCTTGTCAGAAGTAACAATCTCACATCTTGCTATCTCATTCTTATAGATTCTGTCAACCGGAATATGCGTACCCTCGTTGACATCAATCTTATATCTGATACTTGTAACACTTGCTGGAATAAGCTTCGTTCCAAGTTTAAGGAAGAAGTTCTTACCCGTTACCAAATGTCCGTCATCCATCCACAAAAGGTCGCACAAGAACACCTTACTAACCTCTAACTCGCGGTCCTTGTATAGAACACAACCTCTTGAAACATCAACTTCTTTATCAAGCTCAATCGAGCAATGCTCGCCTTGAACTACATCGTCGCTCTTCCTATCACCTATCAAGATGCTCTTAACATGAGCTTGCTCGTTAGAAGGAAGAACCGTAATCTCATCTCCAACCTTAATCTCTCCGGCCTCAACCTGCCCCTGAAATCCTCGATAAGTCCTGTCAGGTCTTGAAACCCTCTGCACCGGCATAATAAATCCGGCATCGTCAAGCTTACCTCTGACGTCAATATCCTCAAGATAATTAAGAAGCGACTTGCCCTTGTACCAAGGAATCTTGCTTGATTTATGAGTAACATTGTCACCCTCAGTAGCAGACACAGGTATGATATATATGCTATCAAGATCATACTCCGCAGTCATAGTCTTGATATCTCTCTTTATCTTGTCAAATGTATCCTTGTCGTATTCAATAAGATCCATCTTGTTGATCGCAAATACATAATTCCTTATACCAACAAGATTACAGATTCTAGTATGTCTTCTGGTCTGTACCAAAACACCCTTAGAAGCATCGACAAGTATTACAGCTAAATCTGCAAATGAAGCTCCAACCGCCATATTCCTTGTATACTCTTCGTGTCCCGGAGTATCTGCGACGATAAAACTTCTCTTATCTGTCGTAAAATATCTATACGCAACGTCAATAGTAATACCCTGCTCTCTCTCAGCCATAAGACCGTCAAGAAGCAAAGAGTAATCTATGGTTCCTCCTGTGCTTCCAACCTTAGAATCTAGCTCTAACGCCTTCTTCTGGTCCGCATATATAAGCTTGGCATCATATAGCATATGCCCTATCAGTGTAGACTTACCATCGTCAACGCTTCCACATGTAATGAATTTAAGTAATCCTTGCATTAGAAATAGCCCTCTCTCTTTCTTCTCTCCATGCTTCCTGCTGCCTCATTGTCTATTACACGACTCGTCCTCTCTGAAGATACAGCAGACAAAGTCTCTTCAATAATCGCATCAAGCGTATCTGCATCCGACTCTATACCTCCTGTAAGAGGATAGCACCCCAAGGTTCTAAACCTGACCTTCTTAAGCTCAGGTTTCTCGCCCAGGTTAAGTCTCATCCTGTCGTCATCAACCATGATGATGTTACCGTCACGATAAACCACAGGTCTCTCCTTGGCATAATAAAGAGGAACAATCTTGATATTCTCTCTCTTAATATACTGCCAGATATCAGTCTCCGTCCAGTTCGAGATAGGGAACACTCTTATGCTCTCACCCTTCTTAATCTTGGTATTAAATAACTTCCACATCTCAGGGCGCTGATTCTTAGGATCCCAAGCCTGCTCGGTATTTCTGAATGAGAATATCCTCTCTTTAGCACGAGACTTCTCTTCGTCCCTTCTTCCTCCGCCAAATGCAGCCGTAAAACCATACTTGGTAAGAGCCTGCTTAAGAGCCTGAGTCTTCATAATATCGGTATAAGCTGATCCATGGTCAAATGGGTTGATGCCCTGCTTGACACCCTCCTCATTGATGTAGGTAATCATCTCAATACCATATTCCTCAGCCATCTTGTCTCTAAATTCAATCATCTCTCTAAACTTCCAAGTGGTGTCTATATGCATGAAAGGAAATGGCGGCTTCTCAGGATAAAATGCTTTCATTGCCAAATGCAGCATAACCGAACTATCTTTACCGATAGAGTAAAGCATTACCGGCTTCTCGCACTCTGCCGCCACCTCTCTCATAATATATATCGCCTCAGCTTCAAGCTTATCCAAATGCGATAACTCTCTCATAATTGCCTCCTAGATTATTGTAAATTCATCTTCAGAATCGTAAATCTCACCTTTATATTTGTAATAAATATGATAGGTGCCGCCTTTCATTTTATTAAGTCTAAACGGAACCTCATATATCTTGCCGACAAACTTAGAATCCGTCTGATAAGTAGTCGTAAGATCGATATAATAATCTTCCTTATCACCCAAAAAGTAAATGTAATCAACCGTATGATCAGTCAACTTAACAAAGAGTATATCTTCCTGGAACTTAATATCGATATCCTTCTTCATTATCGAAGCGTAAATACCCGCCTTCTTAAACTGACCCGGATACGCCTCCTCTGGGAAATAATCTTCCTCTTCATCATCCTGATCTTTAACCTCAAGCTTCTTAGGATTACTTATATCAGGTCTCTCATTAAGAGGCTCAACAGGGATTGTCTCTCCGACTACATAATTGTCTTTAGATAAAATGCTGTCTGCAAGAGCCTGTATATCAGGCTTAAACTCATACGCCGTAAAATATCCCGGTTTAACAAAATACTGATTAAGAAGCTCTCCGGTATCATAATCGTATTCCTCAATAACTCCGTTATTGCCGTCAATTGGAGGAATAAGATCGGCACCGTGGTTGAATATTCTTCTCTTGTCATACTCTAATATAACATTAGATCTGATTCTTGAATTAGGAACTCTTACGCATTTCTCTAAATCAACAGTCATCTCTTTCTCATTGATTGTGTATATCGATAGATAAGAATACTCTTCATCATTGTCATAACAATCAACCGGAACTCTCCTTGCCCAGTGATTATCGTAAAGTATCACATGTATAGTGTCAGGATTGCCGTCTAAATCTTCATCAAGCTGATATGCTGCATGTTGCTGAAATGGCCATTTGATATCCTTGTCACATCTTAATACCTTGCCTTCTGCCTTAGTGTCCTTCAAAACATCAGGATGACAAAGAACCCACTTAAGCTCTCTTGTACTGTAATCAAACTTACATACAGAGTGAATATTACGCATACTTACTATGATGGAATTGTCTTCTTTGATATAATTGATTGAGTTAACATGAATATAATCACTACCGAGATTATACTTATCTTCAAAATAATCTCGCATACAGAAAAGCTGAACAACCTCTCCCGTCTCCCTGTCTAACTCTAATATCGAATCTTCACCGTGCTCGTCAAATGAACTCGAACCTATAAGGAAGTTACCGCCTTCCTCCTTCTCAATTCCGCAGTGGTGGAAGCCGTACTTGCTGAAGTAGGTCTTATGCACTCTACCAAGGTAATCCATATCATGTATCATACCAGATTGTGACACAGAATAACTCGGAACATCAACCCACTTCTCCGAATAAACCATGTGACTGTTACTCATCGGGAACACGCCGTATGCCTTGGTCAGTCTTCTAAGGAAGAATCTTACATCACCAAACTCGTCAAAAACCACAGTCCTGATATCATGTCCGCCGGAAATCATCGTTAAAGGATGCGCCGAATCGGCACTATGCTTACCAACCTTGATAACATCAAGAAGAATGCCCGGAAGCGGTCTCATTCTTATTGTTATCGTTCTGCTCTTAATCGCCTTACCTGCGTTATCTAAAAGTTCTATAAGAACCTTGTTGTCATAATCAGCATAAAGTCCCAAAACAGGCACCAGGTGGTCAGAACAAGGCGCAAGAGTCGCACTAAAGTCTGCCTTCTTAGTCTTACCCTTAACGGTATATCTTACACCACATGGCTCCTTAGTATAGAAAATGACAACTGCCGACAAAGGAACCTGATAATATGGATCCTTCAAAACAATCATATGCTCAAATCTATAGTAGCGCTTCTTTAATATCTTATTGATCTCTTCCTCGGTTCTTCTGGCACGATTGGCGTAAGTGGTTACTATCTCAATGGTGTCACTCTTTATACGCCTATAACCGCTTCTTCTAACCTTCTCCTTGCCGTATCCCGTTCTCTTTATCATCCATTCTGCATTTCTGTATGACACTCCAAGTGCATCAGAGCCGGGCTTAATAACCTTCTTGACTGCACGTTTAACACCAACAGGCACCAGTTCAGGAAGCGAACTATTCTGATAAATCTCCTTAACAACATCTATATTAGGCATAATCTTCTCCTTGGATATAGCCAAAAGTCACATTATTTAGTACATTCCAACTGTCCATACACCTATATGATGTGGAATGCCTCATATATAACAATACAATATTTATGCCCAATTATCAACAAAAATCGTTCATTTTCTGAATAATTCCACCCTTTAAAAATACATTTAAAAATACTATAATTAAAGTATTAAAAACGCGAGGTGATAATATGTCTCTTGAAGAATGGATAGCGGCTCTTGTAAGCCAAGCCAACCTTACCCAAGAATTCTATGACGATTTCATTAAAAGGCTAAGCAGATATGATGATATAATCGAGGAATTAAGATACTATATGGAACATAATGATTTCATGGACTCAGTCAGTATCAAAGGATATTCTGCTACAGATATATTGGTATGGCAGATTGATCACTTCAAAAGCCACATGGACAGAGGCGAATACGATTATCAGTCCAACCAGTCATACATGATTTTAATGGCATATGACACACTAATGAAAATGAAAGAAGACCCCGATTCAATTATCCTGTCAATCAAGGGTGAGACAGGAACTGATTACGCTGATAAATACTAAAAATGCCGGACATAACGTCCGGCATAATCATTAACTCTTTCTAGTAACCTTGCTCACAACATCTCCCGTAGAAAATGTTCCGGTATCAGTTATTGTAGTCCTAAAATCATCAGCGGTATCAGGCTTACTGTCAGCCTTAAGTTCATCCTTGATTGACTTCATTGACCTTGGTATAGGTGGTGCCTTAAACTCAGAATCCTTAAGCACCGGCGGTGTCTTAGGCGCTTTATCGATATCGTCCTTAACGGTATCCACAACCTTCTCCTTAATCTCGTTGGCTTTGACATCATCCTTGGCTTTAAGATATGTCGGAATCTCAGTAGCATTATCAACCTCTGTCTGCGACATAAACACCTTAGAATAATCAACCGGAGTCTCAGGAACCGAATCAACTCCCTCGATTGCCGGATCAACCACCTTGGTCTTCTTGGCAATCTTCTTGGCAAGTTTCTCTTCCTTCTCCTCTGCATCAAGCTGTTTCTCGCGTCTTCTGATCTTGATGTACATCCAATACTGTACAAACAAGCCCAAAAGTCCGAATACAACAGTTATAATAACTCCAAAGAAATCGTCGTCGAAGATTCTTCCACACATGAAACCTGCGGATCCCGCTCCGATTATAACGCTTAGGAATATCAAAACATGCTTGTAAAGAATTCCGGCTATCAACGCAACTGCGGCTGCAATGATAATAATCATTGCCGGTGACATATTCCAGCACTGTATTGTATTCTGAACTGCCAGATACCCGGTCATAGCAATAAGTGTCAACATAAATATCAATATCGCTGACACCGTAAACATCATTCCGAATCCCATAAATGCCGCAAATGCTGTCCACCCGTAAAGTGCCGTCGTATCGTCATAGTGAACCAGATACTTTAAGCCAATATAAGTCGCAGCACCAAGACCTCCGGCTCCTATAAGTGCCATCTCGTAACGGAATATTATCCTTCCGAAGAAGCAATGTATAAGTCCAAAAACAAGGATTCCTATAACAACAGGAGGGCCGAATGCGATAATGCTGTCGATTATCTCATCACTGGGCCTCAGCCATATTATTTGATTTAGTAGATCTTCAATATTATCTAGCTGCATCAAACTCTCCTTAAATATAATTATTTAACAAATATATGCTCCCAGCACTCATATACCTCATTAGGCCTGATCTCAAAGTATCCGGTCCTGTTCTTAGGCATATCAAGATTAGGTGCATTAATCATCCATGTACATGGCTCAGGGCAGAAGTATCCGTTAACGCCCCTGTCATTCCATATACACCAGAACTTATAAAGCTGGCTAACCTCATAGCAAATCTTAGTACCTGTAGGAACATGGGTAGCAAAAGCGCCGTAAAAATCCTGTCCATCAAGTACATTCATACCTGCCGTATAAAGGTCGTTGTCCATATTACTTGTAACCCTCATACCGTCTAAATTGTATGTATTGTCATATTCAGTTAAATCTCTGATTCTCTCAGTAGGAAGACAACGATTGTTAAGCTCCCATCTCTCGACAACAGGTACATTAACCACATAGTCATCAGGATTGGTACCATCGATAAATGGCGCCTTAAATGATGTATGAGAACAGAAACCGACAGGAAGCATCTTATCGCTGTCATTTCTCATCTCAACTTCCTGTAAAAGCCCATCAGTAGCCGAAAGAGTATATGTCATTCTCACAGTAAATGCTACCGGGAAATACTGATAATACTCGTCATTATCATCGTACTTATACTCAGACACAACCTTACATGCATCCTCACCAAGTACTTCCTTCTCCACTACATGGTATGCTCTCTTGTGAAGGAAGCCATGAAGAGCGTTATAAAAAGGCCCGCCCTCATTAATAGGCATGTGATACAACCCATCAGAGGTCTTCAAGTTACCGTTATCCAACCTGTTAGGAAGATATAGGAATGGATATCCGTATGTCTCAGGGTTATTAAGTGGAGCCGTATATGGATGTTCCTCATCATATCTAAAAACATCAACATTCTTGGAATTCTCCCTAAGTCTGATTATGTTATTACCGATACCCGGTGCCAATATAGCCTTGTACTCTCCGGCATTTAACTCAACACAATCGTACCCTTCAACTTTAATATCATTAATTGCAGCCATTAATATAATCCTCCTGATAATTCATTTTACGAAAATGCATTTATAATCTTGTCGTATATTCCCTTGAAAAACGAAACAATATTGTTCCAGACACCTTCTGCCTTCTCGGTGTCGATATCAAGTCCCTCAAGCTTGTCATAAAGACCCTTAGCCTGGTCCTTGATAGAGTTAAGATCAATATCTAATCCTCCGAGTTTCTTCATAATTGAGATAATGCTCTCAACCTCATCATCTGTTAAAGTAACACCCATTTCATCTGAAGCTTCCTCGATGACCTTACGAATCTCATCCTCATCCTTAAGCTTATTCTCAAGAACTTCGTTCTTAACATAACCCATAAGCTCTGATGCCTTGTCAGAATCACCAATCATCTCTGCAATCTCACCTGTAACGACAAGCTCATTGGTAGCAGCATCCTTAACATCCTCGCTGATATCCTCACCTGTCATCTCCTCGTAAGCCTTCATAGTACCTACAAGAGCCGCTGTTCCGGAAATGCTGAATGGTCCCACAACAGTAACATAAGCATCCTTGATACCCGCTGTAGCCAAAGCATTGACATACATAGCATCTGTACAATAGCTGATATTCTTAGTTGTAACCTTGATTCCTGTTCCATCCTCAGCCTTAACAAGCTTGATAGAAGAAAGTGCTCTGGTACCGATAACACTTGCAGGAAGGTAATCATCAAGATAATCATGCTCGTCCTGGTTGGTAATACCAAGAACAGTCATAGTCTTTAAATCATCCTCAGTGAGCTCTAAAAGGCCAAGTACAGTCTTTCTCTCGTCTGCATTAAGATCAGAGCCCAAAGTAACCATGGTATCGCCGTACTCGGCATCAGCCTTAGCGACAGTTGAATTGGCAGGAATATAACCAATCAAAAACGACATAGCCAAAGCTAAGACAAGCGATGTCTTAAAAAAATAATTAAACTTCATAGTATCAATCTCCTTTTTAAAAACCCGGCAAGCCGGTTAACACCTAAATGGTATGAAAGCATACCCTATCTATTTTACCACATCTACAGAAAGACGCAAGTTTTAATTAAAAAATAAATCCCGACGAATTATTCGCCGGGACTTACATAATAGAGGTAAAATTTATGCAAACGTATTGTTTATGCTACATTGATGGTAATCTTCTCAGGCTCTTTAGGTGCCTTCTTAGGAAGGGTAAGTTCTAAGATACCATTTTCTAACTTGGCATTAATATTGGCAACATCAATACCCTCTACATTAAAGCTTCGCTTATAAGACATTGAGCTGCGCTCTTTGCAAATGTAGTTGACTACATTACTATCGGTTTTATCTTTCTCATCTTTAGCCTCTTGATTATCTGACTCATCTTTGATATCATTCTCAGAAGTATGAGAAGCGGTAATCGTAAGTACGTCGTTCTTGATGTCGATATTAATCTCTTCCTTGGTAAATCCCGGAAGCTCGGCGCTTAACACATACGCTCCATCTTTCTCATAAATATCACTTTTTACAGGAGCGAATACCGGTTTAGCCGGAGCGTCGAAGAAGTGATCGAAGCAATCAAAATAATCTGATATAGATGGTTGTTTAAATAATGGTTGAAGTGCTAACATAATAATTCCTCCTTTGTCATGTTATCTTAGCAGTCTTGGTATCAGTCTGCTAAGAATTGTTACTTTTGTTTCTTTATGTATTGTATAATAGACTTAGTTTGTGTTTAATGTGTGTCTATTCTGTGTCTAAAGTGTGAATTTTAGCACTCTCTTAATTCGAGTGCTAATAATATCTGACAATTCTAATCAAACATCCCATTATATGCGTTATATATGCTGTCTACCATTTTATTGAAGGTCTTTCTCTTATTTAAGGATAGCGAGCGATACTTAGTTACAAGCAAATACTCATCCCTGTCAAGCTCAACACTGTACTTGACTCTCTCCTTGCTTATTTCTACTCCGGGATGTCCCATAACATCATCAACAGGGACACTGAAGCATCTACCTAGAGCCTGCAAGACATCCACGCTTGGAAAACTAAGTTCCTTTTCGTATTTATATACTGCCTGTTGACTTACATTTAAAACGGAAGCAAGATCCTTTTGCGACATTCCCTTTGCTTCTCTAAATTGTCTGATATTATTCATAGTAAACCCTCCTTTGTTTCCATTGAATTAAGTATATACTGTTTAGGAGAGAATTAATATTATCAAACTCTACTGAAAATTTTTTGGATTTTGGTCGAATAAGGTCGAATAAAGTCGAATTTACAGCGAGGTTGTAAATAGAGCATAATATATTATTTCTTCGGGACGCCTCTCGGTTCAGTTGAATTGACGATCCCGGCAACACAATGCTACGTCGGACACGCTCTCGCTTCAGTAAAAACGTAGCGGTACTAAATTCGTGCTGCGTATAACTTGCACTCATTAAGTACCGACGTTTTTATAGAGTCCGACTTAAGCATACGTGTAGCCGTACTCTGTATTAAGTAACGAGACGCATGTGCGCCCTACGAAACAATATATTATACTCTTACAATCTCTCGGGGTGGCGGAGCCACCGGGGTTACGCTTATTCTCCTGTCATTCTGAGCGTAGCGAAGAATCTTTATCCCGAACGAAGTGAGGGATAATAATATTTGCACTTTATACGAATATGGAGTAAACTAACAACAGCAATTATATAAGGAGGTATCCCGATATGAGATTCACCAAAATGCATGGTTGTGGCAACGACTACATCTACGTAGATGCTTTTAAAGAACATATAAATGATCCTGCTAAGGCAGCAATCGTCCTTAGCGACAGGCACAAAGGAATTGGCTCTGACGGTTTGATTCTCGTCGCCCCATCCGATGTAGCAGATGTAAGAATGATAATGTACAACGCCGATGGTTCAGAAGGCGCAATGTGCGGTAACGGAATCCGTTGCGTCGGCAAGTTCTTCTATGACAATGGAATGACCGACAAAGAAGAGATAACAGTTGAGACCAAATCAGGAATCAAGACTTTGACATTTACAATAGAGGACAACAAAGTTTCTAAAGTCAAAGTAGATATGGGGGCGCCTATTTTAAAGGCTAAAGATGTACCGGCTACATTTGACAAAGAAGAGATTATTAACGAGCCTATAGATGTTGACGGTAAGACCTACAACATTACAGCCGTATCGATGGGCAATCCACACGCGGTAACATTTGTTAACGATACCGCTTCTTTAAAACTTACCGAGATTGGACCTAAGTTTGAGAACCATCCGATGTTTCCTGACAGGGTTAACACCGAATTCGTGCAGATACTTAACAGAAATGAAGTCAATATGCGTGTATGGGAGAGAGGTTCAGGAGAGACATTTGCCTGCGGAACGGGCACATGTGCAACCGTTGTTGCATCAGTGCTTAACGGACATACAGACGAGCATGTGACAGTACATCTTCTAGGTGGCGACCTAGAGCTCTTTTACGACAGAGCCAACGACACAGTATGGATGACCGGCCCCGCAACCACAGTATTTGAAGGCGAAACTAAAGAAGAGTTCTAAAAAAGGGAGGCTAAATGCCTCCCTTAAATATTGCTCATATTAATACCTATACTGCTCAACCGTATCCTTAAGTTCGTTGGATTGAGTCTCATTGTCATTGGATATGCTCTTAAGGTTCTTCATGTTGTCCGCCATATCCTGACTCGCTCTTGCAAGCTCCTTAACCTCATCGGCACTTGAAGCTACAGCCTTGGCAATGCCTGAAACTGCAGTATCTATATCCTCTATCGATCTTACAAATATCTCGCTCTGGCCCTTCAACTCTTCCATACTGTTAAGAAGTGAAGATGTGCTGACTCCGTATTTCTCGCCTAGTTCTGCAAATGAATCGTAATCAGCTACAACATTATTGGAAATGTAGTCAGACATCTCAACACTGCACTTAGAAAGCGTTTCAAATGACGAAACCGCATCCTTGCTGATAATATCCATATCCGCAACAGCTTCTGCGATAGCGGTACTAAGTCGGTTAACCTCGGTCGCAACAACAGCAAATCCCTTACCCATCTCGCCTGCTCTTGCAGCCTCTATCTGAGCATTAAGAGAAAGCATCTTGGTCTGTGAAGCAATCTCGCTAATCTTAACCGCAATATCCGTAACCTGCTCAATGTTCTTAGCGCCCTCTAAGGCAACAGCCATCTCTGCTTGAATCTTCTCTATCTCACTTATTGCAGTCTTCTTGTGAACAAGAGCCTCTTCTCTAGCGTCATTGGCAACTGTATTCTCCTTATCACAAAGCTTCTGCATATCAACAATTCCTTCAAGGAATCTCTCTACGTTACCTGTAGTATTGGAAAGCTCTGCGCTCACTTCTTCACTGCTTGCGCTACATTCAACCATGCTAGAACTGATTCTCTCTATACTGTCATTCATACCAATAACCGCGTCAACATTACCCTCTATAGTGGAATTAAGCTCACTACCTGAACTCCTAAGCAATCCTGACGCATCGGCAACATTAGACACCAAAGTCTTAACCTGACCGATAAACAGATTCATATTCTCAGCGATAACCTCAAATTCATCTCCGGAACTGATCTCAATCTTCCTTGTCAAATCTCCGTTACCACTCGTAAGGTCAACTACTTTGTTGTTGAGTGTCTTAAAGCCTTTAGAAAGCATCGTACTCATTATAACAAGACCAAACACTCCCAATACAAACGCTAATACGCAAATTATAATGATAATCTTGGCAATACCTCTAGTCTGAGCATTGATCCAATCGAAATTAAGATCAACAACAGCAAGTCCTGCCACTCCATCGTCTCCCTTAACCGGGCTGTACGCAGAAAGATGTACACCCCACTCGTCTGTATAAGGCTCATCATTGACTGTAGTCTCTCCGGCAAATGCATTCATAACATCCTCAGAATCATCACCGAAATCTTCTCCCGGAAGACCCGGCTCCTCAGGATCTGAATCAACCAAGAATACAGGCACTCCCGAATCGTTAAGCCCGATTGTATAGCAATACTCAACTCCCGAATTCTCCAAAAAGAGTGTCAACTCATCAAGAATAGAATTGTATGCTTCAGTTCCTCCGTCGGCATCATCACCTTCCTTGATAGAAGCAAGTTCAGCAGGATCAATAGACGCCGCAATACACTGAGCTATATTAACTGCATTGTTCTGAATCTGTGAAAACAGAGACTTCTTGGCTTTAGTGTAAGCCGCAAGTCCGATAGCGATATCTGATAACAGTAAAAGAGCGATAACTGCAACAGTAATCCTTATAGAGATCTTAATTCTTCTGACTTTCATAGTGCCTCCTTATTATTCTGTTAGTTAATTCCCCACATTTTATATGGAAATTATATCATATTGAAGAGTCTCATTCAACATAAAAAGGGATGCCCTGAGACATCCCTTAATCACTGTAGTTATAATAATTATCCTAAGATAACTTCAACCTCATGAGTGCTACCCTCTTCAAACACAGGAAGAATATTGCCCTCAATAGCGTTGCCGTCAACTGTAACAGACTTAACACCCTTACATACATGGTCAGGGTTCTTGATTGTTACATTGTAGGTAGCTCCTCTAAATACTCTCTTGGCTGTGAATCCATCCCAAGCACTTGGAATAGAAGGATCAACCTTAAGACCATCATAATCAGGAATCATACCTAAGATATACTGTGAAATAGCTACGAAATTCCATGCTGCTGTACCGGTAAGCCATGAGTTCTTAGCCTCACCGAAACGTCCTGCATCTTTACCTGCTATCATCTGAGCATATACATATGGCTCTGTTCTGTGAAGATCTGAGTACTTCTCCTCGCGGAAAGCAGGAGCAATCTTAGAATAGTACTCAAATGCCTTGTCTCCTCTTCCTGCATAAGCCTCAGCACAGATAATCCATGCATTGTTATGACAGAAGATACCGGCGTTCTCTTTATATCCGCCCGGATAAGTAGAAATCTCACCGTACTCGATATAGTACTTGGTAAATGCTGGCTGATTAAGAACCAAACCATGCTCGCAATTAAGCCACTTATCAATGCTGTTAAGTGTCGCGATGTCATATCCCTTATCCTTACCAATCTCAGACATAACAGCGAATCCCTGAGGCTCGATGAAGATCTTACCTTCCTCGCACTCGTTAGATCCAACTTTTCTTCCGAGATCATCGTATGCTCTTAAGAACCACTCGCCGTCATAACCATGCTCAACGATATTGGCTTTCATCTTGTCAATCTCTGCCTGTGCAGCCTTAGCTTCATCTGCCAAGCCCTTGATCTCGCACATCTTAACGTACTCAGGACCTGCATAACAGAACAATGTAGCAACAAAGAGTGACTCTGCTACCTTAGAATACTTGTCATCACCGTACTTAGGCGAAGTATATGTCTGGAAGCTCTCTCCAGGAACACTTGAGAAACATGAAAGATTCAAGCAATCGTTCCAGTCAGCACGCATTGAAAGTGGAAGTCCGTGAGGACCAACATTGTTAACAATACGATAGAATGACTGCTTCATATGATCCATCATAGGTTTAGCAAGTGACTCATCATTTCTATATGGAACGTTCTCATCAAGAATACTGAAATCTCCGGTCTCTTTCATATATGCTGCTGTTGAAAGGATCATCCATAATGGATCGTCTGAGAAGTCACCACCGACAGCGTCATTACCCTTCTTGGTAAGTGGCTGATACTGGTGGAAGCATCCTCCGTCCTCAAACTGTGTAGCAGCAAGGTCAAGAATACGCTCTCTACCACGCTCAGGAATCTGATGAACGAATCCAAGAAGATCCTGGTTAGAATCTCTGAATCCCATACCACGACCGATACCTGACTCGAAGTATGAAGCTGAACGAGACATATTGAATGTAACCATACACTGATATTGATTCCAGATATTAACCATACGGTCAACCTTCTCATCAGGAGTCTTAACTGTGTACTTAGAAAGAAGTGCATCCCAGTCTGCCTTAAGAGCGGCAAGTCCCTGATCTGCCTTCTCAGGTGTGTTGAACTGCTCGATCATCTTATATGCAGTGTCCTTCTTCATAGAACCGTCTGCATTCCACTTGTCCTCGCCATTCTCAACATAACCGAGAACAAATACGAGCTCCTTCTTCTCACCTGCGTTAAGTGTAATATTAAGGCTATGTGAAGCAATTGGGCTCCATCCATCTGCCTTAGAGTTCTTGCTCTTGCCTTCAAATACAACATCTGGCTTATCAAAACCATTGTAAAGACCTACAAAACTCTCTCTATCACAATCGTATCCATCAATATCTGCATTGGTAACAGTATAGAATGCAAAATGATCACGACGCTCCTTATACTCTGTCTTGTGGAATAAGGTGTTACCCTCTACCTCAACTTCACCTGTGTTAAAGTTACGCTGGAAGTTGGTTGAATCGTCCTCTGCATTCCAGAGACACCACTCTAAGAATGAGAAGAGTGTAAATGTCTTAGAAGCTGAACCTGTGTTAGTAAGAGTAACCTTCTGAACCTCTCCCTTGAAATCCTTAGGTACGAAAAATGCTACCTCTGCCTCAAGGTCGTTCTTCTTACCGGTAATGATGGTGTAACCCATACCATGACGGCACTCGTAAGAATCAAGCTCTGTCTTAACAGGAGACCATCCAGGGTTCCATACGGTTCCTCCATCGTTAATATAGAAGTAGCGTCCTCCCATATCTACCGGAACGTTGTTGTAACGGTAACGTGTGATACGTCTCATTCGCGCATCCTTGTAAAAATGATATCCACCCGCTGTATTAGAAATCAGTGAGAAGAAATCCTGGGTTCCTAAGTAGTTGATCCATGGATATGGAGTCTTAGGAGAAGTGATGACATATTCTTTGTTCGCATCATCAAAATGTCCAAATTTCATAGCCTATATCTACCTCTTTTTCTTAATATTTGGCTGGGGTTATGTTAATCTAACTTACGTGCAACCCTTCGACGCCATGTAATAACATTATATAATAGTAACCGCTTTTAAGCAAGAAAAATCTAGTGGAATTTGCACAATGAAGGTGTTAGTTTCACTTAATTATTAAAGAAATTCAACAAATACAACTATTTGAAGGGGATTATCCTTAATATAATATACGATAATCATATCACAATTTTAAATGTTATATAGGTAGTATTCCCATCCGGAGAATACTCGTTATCAACATATACCCTACCATCATATTTCTTTACAATCTCAGACAAAGCGTACAAACCATACCCTCGCTGACTATTACCGGTATTGGTTTTGGTTGAATATCCCCTTTTAAACAAATTATTCTGTATATCCGACGTAAGTTTGGGACCTTTATTAATTGTAACAATCTCAAGATGATTATCATAACTATCAAGTATCAGCTCGCATTTACCTTTATTATCAGACGCTTCTATCATATTATCCATTAAAACACCCAGAATTTCTACAATATCCGGCTCTTTAGCCTTAGTATTCAAGACAACATTTTTGATTGTGATATGCAAAGGCTTACTTTGAGTTCTGGCATATTTTAATTTGCTAAACAAAAAGGCTCCAACTAGATGGTAATTAAGCTGTAACACTTCTATAACATCGTAGTCATCTTTTATATAAGCGTTGTACTCGGTAAGAGCGTTTTTTAGTGATTCATAGTCCTTATGTATATACGGAAGTCCGCTAATAGTTTGAAACCTGTTATCATATTGATGTTGTCTGGTTCTCAACTCTTCCATCAGCGCGTGCATGACCTCAACATCCCTTTTATACAATTCTCTTTCACTTTGAGCAACGATGACTCTTCTTTCATTGTTGATGACAATGTAATTTAACAAGACTATTACTATTACGCAAACTAACAGCAAAATACGATATTCATGATAATCCGCTTTATAATTCTTAAAAATAATATTTTCAATTTCAAACAGAATAACCATATTCATAAGAATAAGATTGAACGATAATCTATTACTGCTTATAACGTTCAAGTAATACTTAACATCGATCAAACTAAACACTATAGTAATTACAATAATGGTCAAGGCATTGCCTATTATACCTATATAGCACTCAGCAACGCCTTTTATACCATTTTCAATTAAGTACGCAATCGGAAATTGTATGATTGCTATTATAATGTCCTGCAAACAAAACTGAACTATAGTATCGGGTAATGAAAATCCAAATATAATCCCTATTTCTAAAATTACCAGAATTATCTGAAGTACGTACAAGGCTACAAAATCTGTCACATATATTTCAATAGTTGTATTAACCAGTGGTGAAAATATGGCAACAAACAATATTCTAAGCATTATATTCTTATTTTTCATCCGGTTAGATATAGGGAGCAAAACTAGAATTCTTTCTATAAACTCCATAAGGTAGTTTATAAACAATACCGCACATTCATTCATGGCTTAATACCTTCTCTTAAGTCTTTTTTATACTTTCTTGCAACAGGAATAGGTTTATTAGCACCATCAATTCTTATAATTGCCGATACAGAGTCATAGGTGATGGTTTGGGTTGTATTTATGAGAAACGATTTATGACAATATACAAAGTAATCAGGCAGCATTTTCTTTATTTCTTTCAAGGTATACGACTTAGTTTCATATCGATTATGATACGTGTTGATACTTATTGTATGTCCTTCAGCTTCAATAAACGTTATATCAGAGATTGAAATGTTAAATCTAAATGCACCTATACCTTTTATATCGAGGGTAGGAATCTCTCGAGGGACGTGCAACATGTCATCGATTTTATTGATTATATCATCTTTCGTGAAAGGTTTTTTTATGTACGCATAGCAATGTGTGTTATTAAGCGCCTCCTCCAGTCTATCTGAGACAGAAGTAATATATATAATCGGGGTGTACTTATAATCTTGTTTTACTCGGATTGTTTTTGCGAAATCGACACCATCCTTTTCTTCACTGTCACCAAGAGAAATATCCAACATAAATATGTCAAAATACAACAAATCTATTATATGCAATGCTTCATCGTATGTGGATGCAGTATGTACTTCAATGGCTTCAAAATAATCACAGACTATACTCTTAAGAATATTCTGTTGATTCATGTCGTCTTCTAATATCAGTATTCTTTTAAATGATATATCCTCGCCCATAGTCAGTTCTCCCTTATTTGGACATCTGTTATTTCGTGTTAATTATAGTTGATTTCCGAAGCCACTTCAATACCGTTGCAGTTGAATTTTTGACATTTCATGTCGTCAAATCGACATCTTATGCAGAATGCTTGTATTCAGCAAATGAATATGATAGTTTACGAATAGTGAAGTCATAGCCTTTTATATCATGGAGAGATTAATATGAGATACTTTACATTAGAATTAAAACGTTCTATTTTCAACAAAAGATTTTTAATAAGTCTTTTAATTGTAATGGTTTTAATTACAATTGGTGGCTTCGAAATGATTACAGAAGATTACTATGATTTTTCCGAAACCCTGCTATGGACATTCTTCGGAAATTCCATAGCATACATAGCTCTATTTTGGACAATCATTGGCTGTATACCTTGGGTTAATTCTAACTGTATAGAACGTAAAACAGGATTTGGAGCACTAATGCAATCTAAGATTGGCAAATTGAGATATTACTCTTCCAAATTCGTATGCAACTACATAGTCGCAGCCCTTACATTGTTAATCCCAGAGTTAATTCTTGTACTCATTCTAATTCCGTTAAAAGGGTTGACAAATATTACTCTTGAGTCATGCTGCGATACAATTTATCTCTTTGATATAGCAATTAATAACCCACTATTATATTCAATGATCATAATGATGACGACTTCGTTAGCTACCGCCTCATATGCCTCTATCGGTCTAACTGTTTCTGTTTTTATTGACAACTCTGTTATAGTAACAATTGTACCATTTGTAGTTTATGCAATTACATATCTCAATGTGCGATATACTTCCTTATACTTTATATCAGGAAGTTTTATATATGATATAAACGATTATGATAAGCCTTACTACGGAATAAGAACATTAATGTATATAATGTATTTTATTGTATTTTACTGCATATATATAGTTGGGAGTCTAAAGACAAATGAAAAACACCAAGTTCCGCATACTAAAACTATATAATAAAACCTCAACCCTTGTAGCATTAATTTTTCTCATGTTTTTCCTATACTATGAAAAATGCTACATCACATATTCGTACTGTAACGAAACAAAAACATCCTTTGATGGCTTTGTTACATACTTTTTATCTGAAGGATTAGTTCAAGTTATCTACATTCCAATTACCTTCATAATAACTGCATCTCAGATTACAAAAGATTATTACGGTAATCCTGCATTTGCAATCAGATATAAAAGCAGGTACAAGCTATCAGAGAGCTATATATCAAAAGCATCCGCATTGGCTTTCTCATTTGTAGTATATATAAATATAATGCTTATCGTCATCTCATTAAGTGCTGGATTCAATATTTCATTTTCAAAAGAATATGTATTTATCAATCTATTGACCCTCTGTTCTGGATTATTATATATGCTTTTATATTACGCAGTTTATGTAGTCACATCAAGCACCGGAACAAGTATGATTATTTGCGGAATATTATATATAATACAAGCATTGGTTTGGAAAGGAAGCTTATATAGTATAAAAGGCTTAGTTCCTTTTTACAACATTATTGCAAGTGAATATGTTTCCACTTATGGTAAAACGATATATTGGGTACTTATAATAACAGTTTTAATAATATTAATCTTTACATTTTCCAGTAATGATTTAGGAATTAACTACGCTCCTAGAATTATACTAAAAGAGCTAACAGCAAAGCGAAACTATACAACACCAATCCCGGAACTGATAATTGTTTCATTTTTTATTATTAATACAAATTACATTCTGTTCAAAAACATTTATCACAATGATAACACTCTCTCATTCATTGTGTTCAGAGGATTTGCACCTGGAAATGTCAGAGATATGATTATTAACCTTTTGTTGATTCTTCCCATATTAATATACCTGATTAATTATATAATTGAGCACATTTTTACTCTATCGATTTATTATTACATAAAAAGCGGAAGCATTCTTAAACTCGTTGTCAAAATGGCGCTGCAAGGCACGGTATATTCTTTTATTTACTATATAATTCTTTATATTATGTGCATATTATTTACACGTTATTTTAAAGGGATTGGAAAAGAAAGTATATATGATACTATTACAAAGAGCAGCAGTATTATGATTATTATTGCAGAATACACTGTAATTACATTTACCTTAGCAATAACAGCAGTGCTACTATATATTATTATAAGCAGAATTGATATAGCAATTATCATCTTGTTAGTTACTTACTTATTGTCTTCAAACATAGCTGGTGTAGTCGATAATGTTGCCATTCTAATTCCATTCGTTCAAAATAATTATTCAATATCAACCGTTTTAAACAACAGTCTTTTATCTATATTTATCTCTGTAATCTATCTTGGAACAATCTTATTGGTCTTTTATAGAATTATATATACTTTGCAAGAGAAAATAATCTCATTTAACAATTAATAGGAGGATACCATGGAATCAGTCAAACTAATCAATGTAACAAAAGATCTAAAGGGCGAAACTATACTTAACAATGTAAACCTAACCATATCAGAGGGTGAAATAGTCGGTCTCCAAGGAAGAAACGGTTCAGGCAAGAGTGTACTTTTGAAGATTATTTCAGGTCTTATGTCTCCTACCGAAGGTAATGTCTATATATCAGGAAATACAACTAAAAAAGGAAACTTCCCTGATGAAATAGGATTGAGCCTTGATTGTACAGGATTCTTACCTACACTTACAGCATTTGACAATCTAAAAACAATCGCTGAAATCAGAAATATAATTAAAGATGATGATATCAAGAAATACATTGAAATGGTTGGACTCAATCCCAAAAGCACCAAGAAGGTTGGTGAATTCTCTCTTGGAATGAAGCAAAGGTTGAGCATAGCACAAGCTATTATGGAATCACCTAAATTATTGCTGCTAGATGAACCTTTCAATGGACTTGATGAAAAAGGTGTAATCTTATTAAAAAATCTGATTAAAGATTTAAACAACAAAGGATGCACCATAATCCTAACAAGCCATAATAAAGAAGACTTAAATGAACTGTGTACTGTAATATATAAAATATCTGGTAATAAACTCGTACTCTCACAAAATGATAATTTAATTATATAAGCCCGACCTCCCATTGCTTTAACGCAATGGGAGGTCGGGTCACTCTTCTAAAATATGTATATCACTTTGCTATTCTGGATTTAAGTTCCTCTTCTGTCATTCCTGATCTTTTAGCTGCCTCCTCGATTGTTAATATCTCATCGTTAACTAGATCAACAAATATACGGATTTTTTCTTCTCTACCTTCTTCTCTACCTTCTTTTCTACCTTCTTCTCTACCTTCTTCTCTACCTTCCTCTTTAAACATCTGCATGGTTTCTGCTTCGTTATACTCTGTTAAACACATAAGCGTCACCTCCGATTTATTAATCATCAAGTAGTCTTTTATGATCCAATCTTCAGGCATCTCAGATAATGCCATATCCACTGCAGTCTCTATATCTGATGTTTCTTTATACTTATAGATATTGTCTACAAATACTGCATATTCATATAATGGTCTACACACATCCATAATCTTACGATTCTTATCACTGTGTATATTTAGCATACGCACTTTAACACTTACATCAGAATCTTCAGGATCTACACCTTCTATAAATGCATCTTTAAGTTCTAACACAGTCTGATCCGGCATATCCTTCCTACCATTGTAGAAGACCACCAACTTAGGAACAGGAATCTTAATCTGTTTTTCACTATAAATATTTAGCTTGTGCTGTTTAACATATTTGCTTAAAAGATGTCCCAAATATATCAATTCTCTAAGTGGCATATTCGGATTATACGAACTTTGATGTGCATATAAGCTCACACACCCACCAACTATGAATGATACATCATTCTTCATACCCATATAAAGCGCGTCATCCAACGTATTAATCTCAATATCATCAGGGTTGCTGTAATGCGAATCATTTACAGCGTTGTACAGACTTAATGTCCATTCTTTTCTAGACTCATTTCCAAATATAAACGAAAATAGTCGGTCTTTGTGGTTTCTGTTAATCATACAGATTCCCCCTTTCGGAATATAAAATGTGATAACAAGTAAGCTTAGTTCCATTACAATAACTAAGCCACCTCCATATATGGTATTCATCACATCAAACTTCCTAATCGGTTATTAAATTATATCACAAGAAAAAAAACGAGTAAATACCTCACTCATAAAAAGAAGAGTCCCCAAATTGACATTTCATGTCGTCAAATCGACATCTTACGCAGAATGCTTGTATTCAGCAAATGAATATGATAGTTTAGCGAATAGATTAGTAATTAGTTAATTGGAGGCTCTAATATGTGTAACACCATAGTTAACTATACAGTTTCATTTTTAAAAAGAAAAACCGTTCTAAATTCTGATGAAATAAGTATTATTAAATATCAATTAACAGTTGTGATTTACGAACTTGCGGAACTGATTTCACTTATAATCTTTGCTGTCATCGTTGAAAAACTAAAAGAATTTATAGTATCATACTTCGTTGTTGTGCTCATAAGGAGCAGAATTGGTGGAATACATCATAACAGTTATGCTGGATGTTACTTACACACAATGTTATTCTTTGTGCTTATTATAATTTTATCTATGCATATTGATAAAGAACTAAACAACAGTCTATGGATTATGTGTGCTATTATTGACTGGCTTTTTGCACCACTTCCTAGTAAAAACCGAGGAATATTAAGCAAAAAAACTACCAGAAGAATCAAGATAACCATTTATATATCTATGATTGCTATATTTGCTTTCAGTCTGGTATTCCCAGATTATAAAAATATAATACTTATTACTCTTACTATGATTCATACAGAATTGTTAGCAAGATGCGTAATAGAAAGGAGGAAGCCATGCTTGAATGGTTATGTAATATAATTACCGCAACAAGCAAATGCTATAGCTCCGGAGCATACTGTTTTTAAACAAATGAACGAGGTTAAATGATTATGAACAAAAAGGATCAATCGCTATTCTAACGATAATAATCATATGTCTATTAACTATAATTGTTGTAAATTTCTATCTCAAAAACGGAAAATCAACAGATAATACATCTAACACTATTGCAAATAATAATCTAGAATTCAACACCAGCAAAAATGTTAATTCCACTTCATTTGACAATATCAATCACAAACAATATAAAGTAATTGATAACAACACCTCAAACGACGGAAGTAGCACGGAATCGTTTGACGATCCCAATGAAGAAACCATGTATGAGATTTTTAATTCGAATTCTAAAGTGACTGTTGAAGGTGTTGAATACAACTAAATCAATGCCCAACCTCCCATCGCCTTATTGCAGTGTGAGGTTGGGTCACTCTTCTAAAATAAGTATATCACTTTGCTATTCTGGATTTAAGTTCCTCTTCTGTCATTCCTGATCTTTTAGCTGCCTCCTCGATTGTTAATATCTCATCGTTAACTAAATCAACAAATATACGGATTTTTTCTTCTCTACCTTCTTTTCTACCTTCTTCTCTACCTTCCTCTTTAAACATCTGCATGGTTTCTGCTTCGTTATACTCTGTTAAACACATAAGCGTCACCTCCGATTTATTAATCATCAAGTAGTCTTTTATGATCCAATCTTCAGGATCTACACCTTCTATAAATGCATCTTTAAGTTCTAACACAGTCTGCTCCGGCATATCCTTCCTACCATTGTAGAAGACCACCAACTATGAATGATACATCATTCATATCATTTTATAAAATTGCCATCCTTCTTAACATCAGCAACAATCTCTCTCTCATCCATATGATGCTTAACTCCGTTAATCTCCTGATAGTCCTCGTGCCCCTTACCTGCAAGGATAATCACATCTCCATCAACAGCATTCTCAATCGCATACCTGATTGCATCCTTCCTGTCAGGAATGGTGACATACTCGCCGTCACATTTCTTAACACCAACCAAGATATCCTCAATAATCGCAGAAGGCTCCTCGTTACGAGGATTGTCGGAAGTAACTATTGTAAGATCAGCGTATTTAGAAGAAATCTCGCCCATCTCAAATCTTCTGTCTCTTGAACGGTTACCTCCGCATCCAAAGAGACACACAAGCCTCTTAGGATTGTATCTTCTAAGGCTCGTAAGAAGACTCTCTAAGCTCATTGCATTGTGCGCATAATCAATCATAACGCTAAATCTAGGCGAAACATTAACAAGCTCAACTCTACCCTTAACTCTGACACTTAAAAGCGCCTCTTTAATCTTGTCAAATGACACATTAAAAGCATCGCATATTGCAATCGCAGTAAGCGAATTATACACACTGAAATCACCCGGAACAGGAACATCAACCTCACCGCTAAGCTTGCCGTCAAGCTTATAAGAAACACCCAAAACGCCCTCGTTGTTGGTGAGCTTCACATCAGAAGCATTGTAATCATGTCCCTCGCCTTCACCAAATGTCAATATATCGCAAGTTGCATCCTTAACGATATCATCATAATACTTGCTATCTCCGTTAAAGATACCAACCTTACACTGCTTAAAAAGCTTCGCCTTGCACGAGAGATAATCCTCAAAATCCTTATGCTCGTTAGGCCCTATATGGTCAGGAGAAAGATTGGTAAATATTCCATAGTCAAATGTAAATCCTGCCACCCTGTTAAGCATCAAACCTTGAGAAGAAACCTCCATAACAACACACTCGATTCCTTCATCAACCATCTCTTTAAAAGATTGCTGAACCACGTACGATTCAGGAGTTGTATTAGATGCAGGAATATGTTTATCTCCGATTATAGTCTCAATCGTTCCGATAAGACCGGTCTTAATTCCGGCATTTTCAAGGATTGACTTAACCATGTAAGTCGTTGTTGTCTTGCCCTTGGTACCTGTTATACCTATAGTCTTAAGTTTGGAAGCAGGATGTCCAAAATACGCTGCTGAAACGCATGCAAGTCCAAGCCTTGTATCAGCAACCTTTATAACGGCTACATCGCCTGAGACTTCGATATCCTTCTCAACCAAAACAGCCGCTGCCCCTGACTCTACAACCTGGTCAATAAAGCTGTGCCCGTCAACAACAGCCCCGCTTATGGCAACATAAAGTCCACTCTTAACTGCCTTTCTCGAATCGTAGAACACCTCTGTTATGTCAACGTCGGCATTCCCTTTTACAATCTCATAATCAAGTTCCTTAATAAGCTCAGATAATAACATATTAACCCTCCTAAACTCGATATATTTTATACAAACTAAATTTGTCATTCTGAGCGAAGCAAAGAATCTTTATCCCGAATGTAATGAGGGATAATTTAAAACTATTGTCCTTCTTCGAAGGACAAAGATCCTTCGCTAATGCTCAGGATGACATTTATAATCACAAACTCTTTAACACCTGCACATAACTGTCATACCTGACACCATCCACAAAATGAAGCTCTGCATCAGCATCCAATTCCTCATCAATAACATCAAGTGAAGAAAGTGCCTTAACTCCATCACTAAAACCGAGATCCTCAATATGATCAAGATACTCTCTCGTAAAATTCATCGTTCCGTCAAACGTATTACCAAGATCCTCGCTCGGATAGATATGAAGAGCTTTAAGTCCCGTAAAGTATTCTTCTTCATTGGCCTTATTATTGAATAAATCTAAGGACACTTTAGACCTTGCCTCATTCTTAGAGGAGAGGTGAACTACGATACTCTTTCTGACACCCATATAATAAAGCGGAGAAATCGGCACATTATTGCCGAATACAGGTATTCCGCCGTCAACAAGCGTACTGCCGTCAACAATCTGTTTCTCAAATGCAATAGGAAATGCCGCAGTCGCCATAATCCACTTAAGCTTGTCGTCCTTGCTCTTAGAATTAAGAATCGCGTCCTTAGGATACCCGCTCACTTCGTCAAATGCAGTCACGCTCGCAATAGGAGCATCAATGTCAAGTTCGTCTAACACTCCGCTCTTTCTAATCATAAGCTCAAGCTCAATGTCATTGGATAAATCAGGAGTAACGATATCCTTAACCGAAAGCAGACTCTCGTTAATCATATCCCACATGGTATCAGAAAGTGGCACACCGCCTGCCGCAAAAAGCGCGGCGTTAATTCCACCAACCGACGCTCCCGAATAAGCAGAGAACGACACTCCTCCGCTTATCAAAGCTTTATAAACTCCAATCTGATACGCACCCTTAGCACCGCCTCCGGCAAGGCACAGTCCAACACCTAAAGGTGCTTCCTTCGCCTTGTCTCCAAGTGCTAATAGCTCCTTATTAAACTCCTTGTACCTACGATTGTTCTCTAAAGGTCGATGAAACTCCTGGTCATAGCGTTTGGCCTTATCTAACCCACTGTTGATGCTCGACGCAAGCGCCTTAGTCTCCTCATCAACATCAAACCATTTAGTCCAATCATTGTTCATAAAGCCCCTCCAATCTATATCACGCGTCGATAGTTGCGTTCAAAGCGTGCTCATAGATAAACGCTTTTCTAGGCGGAACATCATTACCCATCAAAAGCGCGGTAGTATGAGACGCAAGCTTGGCATCCTCGATACCGACCTGCTTAAGAAGCCTGTTCTCAGGATTAAGCGTGGTCTCCCAAAGTTGCTCCGCATCCATCTCTCCTAAACCTTTATATCTCTGAAGCGTAAAATTGCCCTTGTGATTCTTGCGATACTTCTCTAACGCTCTGTCGTCATAGAGATACTCCTCCTTGCCTTTAGAAGGAATCGCCTTGTAAAGCGGTGGCATCGCAACATAGACATGTCCCTCATATATAAGCTCAGGCATAAATCTGTAAAACAATGTAAGTAACAATGTGCAAATGTGAGCGCCATCGACGTCTGCATCTGTCATAATTACTATCTTGTTGTACCTAAGCTTCTCTATATCAAAATCATTGCCGTAGCCTTCCGAAAACCCACAGCCGAAGGCATTAATCATAGTCTTAATCTCAGCGTTGGCAAGAACCTTGTCCATGGTTGCCTTCTCAACATTAAGAATCTTACCTCTGATTGGCATGATAGCCTGATACATCCTGTCACGAGCCATCTTAGCAGAACCGCCCGCAGAATCTCCCTCGACTATAAATATCTCGCACTCCTTCGGGTCTCTGCTCTGACAATTGGCAAGCTTGCCGTTAGAGTCAAATGAAAACTTAGGCTTACTAAGCATGTTAGTCTTGGTCTTCTCTTCGGTCTTACGAATCTTAGCCGCACGCTCAGCATTTGCTAAAATACTCTTAAGTTCGTCAAGATTCCTGTCAAAATGAAGCACAGCCTGCTCGCCTATAATACTTGAAACCGCCTTGTTAGCGTCGGGGTTATCAAGCTTGGTCTTGGTCTGTCCCTCAAATCTCGGATCCGGATGCTTGATAGACACAATCGCCGTCATACCGTTTCTTATGTCGGTACCGGTGAAATTAGGATCCTTGTCTTTAAGGATACCAATCTCCCTGGCGTAAGTATTCATAACCTGAGTAAATATCGTCTTAAAACCGGTAAGGTGAGTACCACCCTCGGAATTGAAAATGTTATTACAGAAGCCAAGTACATTCTCGTGGAAATCATTGACATACTGAATCGCACACTCAACCATGATTCCGTCTGCCTCACCCGAAAGATAGATAGGCTCGTGAAGCGCCTCTTCCGACTCGTTAAGCTCTCTTACAAAACCGATAAGTCCGTCCGGCTCATGATACTCATGATGGTCATTGTCTTCCTTACGTTTATCCTCGAAAATGATTGTGAGATTAGGGTTTAAATAAGCCGTCTCGTGAAGCCTGCTCTTCATCTCTGTTCCCGAGAAATCTGTCCTGTCAAATATATCAGGATCAGGAAGAAAATGCACCCAGGTACCTGTCTTTCTCGTAGTCTTAAGAACAGGAAGAAGTCCCTTCTCAAGCTCTATCGTAGGTATGCCCTTCTCATATCTATCGTAGAATACATTGCCCTCACGACTAACCTTGACTTCAAGATAAGTTGATAAGGCATTGACAACCGACGAACCTACACCATGAAGTCCGCCGCTTGTCTTATATGCATCACTGTCAAACTTACCGCCCGCGTGAAGTGTAGTAAATACCACACGTTCCGCAGACACACCCTTCTCGTGCATACCGACAGGTATACCACGACCGTTATCGTTAACCGTAGCTGAGCCATCTGCCTCCAATGTGACTTCAATCCTGTCACAGAAGCCTGCAAGATGCTCATCCACAGCATTATCTACAATCTCGTAAACCAAATGGTTAAGACCCTTTCTACCGGTCGAACCGATATACATTCCGGGTCTCTCTCTAACCGCCTCAAGTCCCTCTAAGACTCTAATACTGTCAGCACCATAATCCTTAGTAGTTGCCATTACTTCCTCCGTATCAGATTGCGTCAAGCGCCTGCTTGATATCTGCAATTAAATCCTTACTATCCTCTAATCCACAAGACATTCTTACTAATCCTGCTGGGATTCCGGCAGCCTCAAGCTGCTCATCTGTCATCTGTCTATGTGTTGAAGTTGCAGGGTTAAGGCAGCAGGTTCTCGCATCTGCCACGTGTGTTTCGATAGCAGCTAACTTAAGATTCTTCATAAATGTCTCTGCCGCAGCTCTTCCGCCTGCAAGTTCAAATGAAACAACGCCGCAACCACCATTTCCAAAGTACTTCATGGCTCGCTCATGATATGGATCGCTAGCAAGGCCCGGATAGCTTACCTTAGCTACCTTGTCGCTACTCTCTAAGAACTCTGCAACTGCCTGGCCATTCTCAACATGCTTAGGCATTCTCACATGAAGTGACTCTATACCCAAGTTAAGAATAAATGCATGCTGTGGTGCCTGAATACAACCAAAATCACGCATAAGCTGTGCGGTTGCCTTGGTTATAAATGCACCCTCTTTACCGAACTTCTCTGCGTATGTGATTCCATGATATGAATCGTCAGGAGTTGTAAGTCCAGGGAACTTGTCCTTATGTGCCATCCAGTCGAACTTACCTGAATCGATGATTGCTCCACCGACGCAAGCTCCATGTCCGTCTAAATACTTGGTAGTTGAATGTGTTACTATATCTGCTCCCCACTCGATTGGTCTGCAGTTAACAGGAGTAGGGAATGTGTTGTCAACAATCAAAGGCACGCCATGTGCGTGTGCAGCATTGGCGAACTTCTCTATATCTAAAACGGTAAGAGCCGGATTGGCAATAGTCTCACCGAATACCGCTCTTGTATTGTCCTTAAATGCAGCGTTAAGCTCATCTTCAGTACAGTCAGGTGATACAAATGTAACATCTATGCCCATCTTGGCCATAGTAACCTGAATAAGATTGAATGTTCCACCGTAGATTGATGAAGATGCAACGATGTGGCTTCCATTTTCGCAAATGTTAAAAAGCGCGAAGAAGTTAGCAGCCTGACCTGATGAAGTAAGCATTGCAGCTGTACCACCCTCAAGTTCGCAAAGCTTAGCAGCTACATAATCGTTAGTAGGATTCTGAAGTCTTGTGTAGAAGTATCCTGTAGCCTCTAAGTCAAAGAGCTTACCCATATCCTCACTTGTGTCATACTTAAAAGTAGTAGACTGAACGATAGGAATCTGTCTTGGCTCGCCATTCTTAGGGGTATAACCACCCTGAACACATTTGGTTGACATTTGAAAATCACTCATTTTAATAAAACCTCGTTTCTTTATATTGTGTAAACATATCGTACATTATACAACATTTTGTAAAAAGGTACAATGGGAAGGAAGACATTTGACGAACACACTTTAATGCGTTAAAATATTGAAGTAAGAGGTGATTTAATGGATCTTAACAATAAAAAGATTGGATTTATCGGGTTCGGACTTATCGCAGGAAGTATTGCAAGATGTTTAAGAGCTGCTTACCCTGATATTACAATGATAGCACTCAACAATCGCTATCCCGATGTTAAACCGGGGCTTAAACTCGCTGTCGATGAAGGAACCTTAAACGAACTCGTACCTAATATAGATCAAGGCTTTAACGAGTGCGACATCATTTACCTTGCCGCACCTGTTATGATTAACATTTCATATCTGTCTAATCTTAAAAACATCCTTAAAGATGGGGCGTTTATAACGGATGTCGGAAGCGTTAAGGGTGACATTGAGAAAGCTATAATTGAAGAGGGATTGACAGATAAGTTCGTCGGTGGCCATCCTATGGCGGGAACAGAAAAGTCCGGCTACGAGAATTCATTTGCAGAATTACTTGACGGTGCTTATTACATACTTACACCTACCGATGACACACCTAAAGAATGTATTGACACTATGCTTGAGATTGTCAAGGCAACCAAGAGTAAGTCAATCGTTTTAAAGGCGAGCGAGCACGACATGGCTGCTGCAGCGATAAGCCATGTGCCTCATATACTTTCATACGCTCTCGTCAACACAGTCAAGAAACACGACACCAAAGAAGAGTATATGAAACAATTTGCGGCAGGCGGTTTTAGAGATATGACGAGGATTGCCTCCTCATCACCTGAAATGTGGCAGAACATAGTGCTGTCTAACAAAGACGCTGTTCTTACTTTCTTAGGTCAATATCTTGACATGCTCGATTCATTTAAGACCATGCTTGAAAATGATGACAGCGATGCGATATATAATTACTTTATGAATTCTAAAGAATATAGAGATACATTTAAATTCTAAGAAAAACCCGCCGAAACCGGCGGGTTTATTTAGTCGGGTTCGTGAACCCTGTTTCTAGCCTTTTCTTTATTGTGGAAGAGAGTCTTATCTCCCATCCATACAAGTTCTACGGTACCGGTAGCACCGTTACGCTGTTTAGCGATTATAATCTCTGCGATACCCTTCTTAGGTGTATCAGGAACATAATAATCTTCCCTGTGAATGAACAAGATTACATCGGCATCCTGCTCGATTGAACCTGACTCACGAAGGTCGGACATCATAGGTCTGTGACCTTCTCTTGACTCAGCAGCTCGATTAAGCTGTGAAAGCGCCAAAATCGGAACATTAAATTCCTTAGCAAGACCTTTGAGATTACGAGATATAGAAGCAACCTCGTTCTGTCTTGAATCCTGTCTTCCTTCACCCTGCATGAGCTGAAGGTAATCGATTACAATAAGGTCAAGCCTTCCCTTCTCTCTTATAATCTTACGGCACTTGGCTCTTACATCAGACACTCTTACACCAGGAGTATCGTCGACAAACAAAGATGTGTCCGAAATCTTATAAATGGCTTCAGATATCATTTCAAGCTCTGCATTGTCAATCGTACCTGTCCTGATCTTATCGGAGGTCACACCTGAACGCATAGCTAAGATACGCTTTAAAAGCTCCTCTTTCGCCATCTCGAGACTGAATATTGCTGCCGCGTAACCCTTATCAATACATGCATTTGCCACGATATTAAGTGCAAATGCAGTCTTACCCATAGCAGGTCTCGCCGCTAATAGAATAAGTTCTGAGCCATGAAGTCCGGTAAGCACATCATCAAGGTCGATAAACCCTGTAGGCACACCGGTAATTCTGCCCTTCTGCCTCATCGTATCGCCAATAGACACAAATATCCTTGCCATAATGGTGCTTATATCTTCAAACTCCTCGACACCTCGCCTGTTCTGTAAAAATGTAAACAAATCAGACTCCGCCTGGTCAAATATATCGGAAGCTTCTCTGCCTCCCATGTAGATATCATTTGAAATCTTATCACAAGTAGCTATTAATGTTCTTAATGTTGACTTGTCCCTCACAGACTGCACATACACTTTGATATCGGTGGACATAGGCGCTGTAAGATAAAGTCTGTTAAGATAGTCCTTAACTTCTTCCTCAGAAACAACCGACTCCGACTCCTTGAGCTTGTCTAAGGTCGTAAGAACATTGATTGCGTTACGCTGTCTAAACAACTTGCTCATCGCGTCAAATATTTGAGCATTAAGTTTCTTGTAAAAATCTGTAGGAACAAGCTGATTCATTGCAAATTCAGCCGCCTCCTCGCTATTCTCTCCCAAAAGAATACCAAGAACGGCATTCTCCATCTCTTCGCTATGTGGAGGAATCTTGCGGATCAGATTCTCATTAACATCCGGCATTATAAGTCCTCCTCATTATAGCTCTTCTACTACTACCTTTAATTCACCGGTAACCTTAGCGTGAAGCTTAATCTGAACATTGTAGGTTCCAAGATCCTTGATAGGTACAGGAAGAACCATCTTCTTCTTATCAAGTTCTAAACCTAACTGCTTCTTAGCTTCCTCTGAAATCTCCTTAGTTGAGATAGAACCGAAGGCTCTTCCGCCTCCACCAACTTTTATCTTCATGGTAACCTGCTTGTCCTCTAAGGTCTTAGCCATCTCTTCGGCAGCGGCAAGCTTCTCTTTGGCAACCTTGTCATCATTCTGCGCCTTGAGCTTTAAATCATTAAGATTCTTGCTATCGGCAATAACGCCTTTCTTCTGTGCCAATATAAAGTTCTTGGCATATCCATCTTTAACATCTACTATATCGCCCTTCTTACCGAGCTTTTTAACATCCTCTGTCAATATAACCTTCATGTCTAAATCCTCCTTGCTATTCAAATACTATACAATTATACATTTTTGACTGATAAAATACAATAGACAACCGTTTCAACCGTTAGCAAACTGACTATTGTAAAGCTCCGCATAGAACCCTTTCTTATCAAGAAGTTCGCCATGGTTACCACTCTCAACAATATCTCCATCCTTCATAACAAGTATAAGGTCTGCATCCTTAATCGTTGAAAGTCTGTGAGCTATAACAAAGCTCGTCTTGCCCTTGGTAAGATTGTACATACCACGCTGAATCCTTGCCTCTGTTCTTGTATCGACACTCGATGTCGCCTCATCAAGTATAAGAATCGGTCTGTCAGCAAGAAACGCCCTCGCAATGGTGATAAGCTGCTTCTGACCCTGTGAGACGTTGCTCGCCTCTTCATTTAACACGAAATCATATCCTTCAGGCAAAGTCGAAATAAAGTGATGAGCGTGCGCCTTCTTCGCCGCAGCAATTACTTCCTCGTCAGTTGCCTCTTTTCTTCCAAAGCGGATATTCTCCATAATCGTGCCGTTAAAGAGCCATGCATCCTGTAGCACCATTGAAAATGCTTTTCTCACATCACGCATATTATAATCTCTGACGTCGTTGCCATCAATCTTAATGGCGCCCTTGTTGACATCATAGAATCTCATCAAGAGCTTAACCATAGTGGTCTTACCTGCACCGGTAGGTCCCACAATCGCAACTGTCTGGCCGACATTAACATCGCTTGAGAAATCGTGAATAATAATCTTATCTTCATCATATCCGAAGGCAACATGGTCAAATGATACCGCCCCATCAACATTTGCAATAGACTTGGCATCATCTATAACCTGAACTTCTTCCTCTTCGTTTAAGAATTCGAAAACTCTCTCAGCTGCCGCTGCCATCGACTGCATTTGATTCATTACCTGAGCCATCTGAGTGATAGGCTGTGTAAACTGCTTAACATACTGAATAAACGCCTGAATATCTCCAATGGTTATGGTTCCTTTGATTGCAAGCAATCCGCCTGATATAGCGACACCTGCGTATCCTAAGTTACCCACAACAATCATAATAGGCATCATAAGTCCAGAATAAAACTGAGACTTAACAGCCGAAGTATATAACACCTTGTTGGTGTCTTTGAAAGTCTTTATTGTATCTTCTTCCTTGTTGTATGTCTTGATGATACTGTGTCCCGCAAATACCTCCTCGACCTGTCCGTTGATATGTCCTAAATACTCCTGATGCTGCTTAAAATACTTCTGAGAATGCTTCATAATAATCCCGAGAAGCATACCTGAAATCGGTAGAATTACAATCGCAATGAGTGTCATAAGCGGTGAAATGCTAAGCATCATAATCGTGATTCCGACAAGCGTTGTAATAGATGTAATCATGGTCGTAACGCTCTGATTAAGACTCATGCCGAGAGTGTCGACATCATTGGTAATTCTTGAAAGTACCTCACCATAAGTACGACTCTCAAAGTACTTCATCGGCATGCGGTTAATCTTCTCGGCAATCTCTCGTCTCATACGATAGCAAAGTCTCTGAGTAACCCCTGTCATCAACAATCCTTGAACAAGTGTAAAGAGTCCGCTCACCGCATAAAGAGCCAATGATAGAATAAGAATCTTGCCTATCTTGTCAAATGCTATCTCCCCGCTGCCACTAATCTTACTCATAAGACCTGAAGCAAGCTCTGTTGTTGCCATACCCATAATCTTAGGTCCAACAACTGTAAACACGGTCGAAGCTGCCGCACATATCATAACTATCATGACTTTGATTTTGTCCTTGCCTATGTACTTTAATAAGTCAGATACAGCATTTTTAAAATTCTTAGGCTTCTCACCACCCATCATCCTTGAATGAGGCCCGCCGCCCGGACGTTTGGCTGTCACCTTCTTAAGATCTTCGTTATTCTCAGCCATTATGCCTCACCTCCTAACAGAGTGCCGGTAAGCTCTTCCTCTGAAAGCTGTGATTTGGCTATCTCTAAATATTCATCGCAAGATTTTAAAAGTTCTTTATGAGTTCCCTTTCCTACAATCTTGCCCTCGTCGAGCACGAGAATCTGATCAGCATTAAGTATAGTGCTGATTCTCTGTGCAACTATTATTACAGTGCTGTCTTTAGACTTGTCTTGTAACGCCTTTCTAAGGTTGGCATCAGTCTTCATATCAAGTGCAGAAAAGCTGTCGTCAAACACATAAATCTTAGGTGCTTTAGCAATTGCTCTCGCAATCGAAAGACGTTGCTTCTGACCGCCCGAAACATTGCTTCCACCCTGAGCGATAAGGCTTTCATATCCCTCTTCTTTAGAGTCTATAAACTCAGAAGCCTGTGCGACATTAGCTGCATCCTTAATCTCTTCTTCTGTCGCATCTTTCTTGCCAAACTTAAGATTACTCTCTATCGTTCCCGAGAAAAGAACCGCCTTCTGAGGAACAAATCCTATCCTGTCTCTTAAATCATTTAACTTAATATTCTTGATATCATCGCCATCTAATGTTATCGAACCCGATGTGACATCATATAATCTCGGAATAAGATTAACCAGTGTTGACTTACCGCAACCCGTACTTCCTATTATTGCAGTCGTAGTTCCGGGCACAGCCTTAAAACTTATTCCGTCAAGTACATCCTCTTTGGCATTAGGATATTTAAAGTGAACATCCCTATATTCAATAACGCCCTTGATATCAGAGAGCTCTTTAGCCTCATCTGAATCATATATTGTAGCATCCGTATTTATTACTTCGTTGATACGCTCAGCTGCAGCTCCCGCTCTCGGAAGTACAACAGACATCATCGAAAGCATTAAAAAGCTTAATATAATCTGAATAGAGTATGTCAAAAACGCAGTCATGGTACCAACCTGCATAATACCCTCGTCTATCTTATGTGCCGCAACCCAAACGATCAGAATATTGACTGCGTACATAACCAAAAACATGCCGGGCATCATTAAAGACATAACTCTGTTAACAAAAAGCTGAGTCTTGGTAAGGTCGATATTGGCTGCATCGAACTTATCCTCTATCTCCTTCTCACGACCAAAAGCCCTGATTACACTTATACCCGTGAGCATCTCCCTTGCAACAAGGTTAATTCTGTCGACCTGCTTCTGAAGAAGTCTAAACCTCTTATGAGTTGCAGCAAGCAACACCAATACAATCACAATCACAACAAGCACTGCAAGTAATATAATCCAGCCCATGCCCGCCTTAACACGACAAACCATAATTATTCCACCGATTCCAAGAATCGGAGAATATAAAAGCATCCTAAGGAAAATTGTGCTGACATTCTGCACCTGTTGAATATCGTTGGTATTTCTCGTGATAAGTGAAGCGGTTGAGAACTTGTCCATCTCAGCATTTGAAAATGATAAAACCTTGGTAAAAACCTGCTCTCTAAGATCTCTTCCGATTCGACCACCAACAATCGCAGAAAACAAAGACACTAACACAATAGCAACACCGATTAAAAGCGCCATAACAATCATCTTGAAACATGACTTCCAAAGATAATCCTTCTGCTTCTTATCTACATCAACTCCCGCTTCAGCCTCGCAAGATGATGCCCATGCTATCGCCATTGCCTTTAGCGTGTTATCTCCGACAGTATCTGCCATCTTCGTAAAGCTCTCTCTGATCTTTAAGATAACGTCGTCATTTAACATATCAGGAGACATTTCGCCACTATACTTAGAGGCTTCATCGCTATTCTCAGCCTGATAAATTATGACTATAGGAAGAAGTAAATCCTCATCTAATTCGGACAACTCCTTCTTGTCTAAGTCAACTCTCTTATAACAGTCTCCGTCTTCAACATAAGAGTTGACAAACTTCTCCTTCTCATCATCAAGCATTAAAAAAAGCGCCTTTTCGTACTCTTCTTTAACTATCTTCTCAGGGAGAATATGCTCTAGTCCCTTATTCTGTATACCCGTATCTATAATATCCGAAGTATACTTAGGAAGCGCAAGATCACCATACGCCTGCCCTAAAAGCAAAATAGTAATCAGAATAACAAAAGGCCAATGCTTAAGAATATTAGAAAAAATGTATTTCATAAGCTAATCCTTTCATTCCATGTATGTATGTTCTTCTTAATCAAAGTCCCCCTTGCATGACAAACACCCTGTTTCTGCCGGCTTCTTTGGCGTCATATAACAGCTCATCCGCTGCCGACATAAGCACGGTAACATTCTCATAACCATAAGCGGGCACAACGCCTCCGCTTATCGTCACCCTGACATCGGGTAACTCTTCCCACCTCAACTCACCTATCTTAACACGCACTTCATCAACTCTTTTAGACGCCTCTTGAAGCGTTGACCCTCTAAGAATCAACGCGAACTCCTCGCCACCATATCTAGCGGCTATCTCACCCACTTCTTCGTTGACAGCTGCACCTAATACACCTGCAACCTCTCTTAACACCTCGTCACCAAAGAGATGTCCATATGTATCATTAAGCACTTTAAAATGATCTATGTCCATCATAACAACTGTGTAATCGGGCTCTTTAAACAAGTCCGCATCTTCTAATTGGTTAAAAAGCTCTCTCCTGTTATATAGTTTCGTAAGTTCATCTTTCTTAGACAAATCATCCAACTTAGCTAAAAGCTCTTCTCTGATATCCCTCTGCTTAACATATGCCTTAAGCATCATCACTAAAGCAGAGAACAAAAACAATCCGACTAGCAAGAATGATGCCATCACATCAACAATTCTGCCCTTTAAATCGAGCGTTGTCAATATGTTAGTGTGATATTGAAACCACGGTTTCGCACCCGCCATATAATTATAAGAAAGCATAATACTTCCCAAGTGAACCACCATCGAAATGGCAAAACATATCCCCCTTGCTCTTCCTGTCAAGAGAGGTGCAATGATAAAAAGCCCACATATCATATATAGAGGCATTCCTGAATCGATTCCACCACATGCGAAGAAGGTTACAGGCATCATAAAACAGTTGATGACGTAGCACAGCATCACCTTAGACAGATATTCAAGCTTTAGCACATAATTGGTAAACATAACAATCAAAACCAGCACACCGCACATAAGAGTAGACATGGTAGCTAAGAGACCGATTCCCTCAAAGTAAGTGGTGACTGCTGAGATAATTGACACAGTCAGTCCAACAAATAGTATAACATTAAAGGCCTTGCTCTCTATTGATTCATTGCTGTTTAAAAATGATTTAATCCACTTAATCATATAACCCGAACCTTTCCTTACTTCATTCTGTTGAGCAATCTATGATCGATAACTCTCATGAAATATACATACGCCCTATCAAACACAACCATCATCAGTTCAAGAACCAGTATCATTAAAGGCAGGCCAAAAGCCAGATTAGACATAACAACCCGGTATACCCCGCTGAACTTATACATATCGAATCCCAGCAAATAATAATTAACCAGTATAATAACAGCCAACAATACATTATATACCAAAGCCTTGATAATCCATTCTTTAACAAGGCTAAATGTCTTATGTTCATTACTCTTATTTAAATCAATACTCTCTTCAACAATAACATAAACTGTCATAGCCAAATAAGTCAACACATACATCTTCTGCGGCGCTAGGATGAACGATAAAGTCACAGAAGCTAATAAGAATAATACACCATATCTAACCTTAAAATACCTCGTAACAATCCCACCAATAAAAGACGCCAACGCCAAAAGAAATAATGTGCTTACATCTATATATCCCGCAATCGTCACGATAATAACGGCTAACGCCGTAGCCATTCCGGCAAATGCTACCGCCCTGCTCTTTAGAAGCATGTGCAGAGGTCACCTCCCAAGCATTCACACATTGTGTCTGCACACCAGAGCTTACAGCACAAATCGCAGGCATCATCACTACTCATGCGTCCCGGAGTTCTTCCGTAATTCCTACCAAAATTCACATATTGATTCTGATTGTACTGACTCTGGAACCCCTGCTGTCCCTGGAACCCCTGTCCGTATGGATTGTAGGTCTGTCCTCCCGCATTATATGAGCCTGAGGTAGAATTGCCACCACCCGCTCTCATATCCATAATCTCTTTATATGCTTCCTGAATCTCTTTAAACTTATCCTCTGCGAGATCTGCTAATGGGTTATCTGCGTATGAGTCAGGGTGATACTTCTTACTAAGCTCCCTGTACGCACGCTTAACCTCGTCATCAGACGCGTTACTCGAAATATTGAGTACTCTGTATGGATCGTTCATGTTATCTATCTCCTTTGTCCAATCTTATCTTGTCAAATCTGTTCCAAACACCAGCGTATACTATGTTACCTAATATATCACTATATTCTATACATGGCAACGCTTGATAGAAGCTTGCAGCCTCTGATATCTCCGCCATAAGAAGCTCCTCGACGTAAGAGTCAATATCACCATCATACCCGATAAGGGGATTAAAGCATCCCTTCTTAATATCATCTTCAAGGTCATCATACGCATCCATAATATATATGAACCTTCCAAGGTGATACCCTAACTTCTTCATATAATCAGAAAATGCATCCTTCCTGTAGTTAAAAAGCACCATCATAATCTTGCCAAATGCATCAGCAAGCTCGTCAATCGAAGGGTTCTTACTCTCCAACTCCGAAAAATAAGTAAAGCCTCGCTTTATAAGTTCCGCCTTCTTAGGATACCTTCTAGCCGCCTTCTTAAAATGAGATGAATATAGCTTGCTTCCTACATAAGCCTTCTTAGAACCTTCATCGTTAAGATCATCAATAAAATGATAATAGCTAAGAATTATATTCATATGCGCGGCATAGGAAGTAGCTTCGCTGACAGACACCTTGTGCTTCTTAGCCGGGTGCACGATGCATCTCTCCTGAGATTTAGTCACTTTCATGCCATATACAGAAGATAACAATATAATCAAAAATGTCATATCATAGGTTAAGGTCACCTCACCTAAGATACCATAATTATCCTTTAAAATAGAACACAAACCGCAGTAAAAACTGCGGTAAGTGTCATAATCTTTAATCTTCAGTTCCGGTTTTCTAATCTGAACATATCCGAACAATTCTATCGCTCCTAGTATACATAAGTCCATGCATGAATGTAGCAATTCTTATCTGAGCTCTTCTTCTTGCCCTTAATCTTAACATTGGCAACTACAGCAACATAATAACCGCCTGATTCAGCTGAACCTCTGGTATTAATACCCTTGATTGTGTATGAAGTCTTCTTGAGAGTCTTCTTCTTCTTCATAGAATCCTTGGTCTTACCACCGTAAACTGTATAAGAAACAGCTCCCTTAACCTTCTTCCACTTCATCTTAACTGAGCTCTTCTTAACATCCTTGCTCTGTGAAGTGATGGTTGGCAGTGGCGCGAATATAGATGTCTTAGAAGCGGTTGACCATGGGCCATAGTACTTCTGACCTTTCTTCTCACCACCTGTAAAGGTGTTATATCCTCTTACACGAACATAGTATGCTGATGATCTCTTAACTCCATAGAATGTGTAAGTATCATTCATAGATTCAGCTTCGGCATCTGTCAATGTTTTAGATTGAACCACTTTACCCTTTGCGCTCACAAGTTGAACCTGAACACCCTCTGCCAATGGATAATTCCATCCTGTTTTAACACTGTAATCGCCCGCAGAAGCACCAGTAGTTTCAGCTAAAATGCCTACTATCTTGGTCTTCTTAGGTGTTACAAATGTGCTTCCTAATTCACCGGTTAATCCACTTGCATCTATAGGCGCAACAGTAACATAATAACTCGCCTTTCCAAGACCTTTAATCTTGTACTTAGTAGTCTCGGCACCAACAGTTATATTCGTATATTCTCCAATGTACTTGCCATTAGCGTCTTTAGAAAGCTTTGATATATCAGCATACGAAATCAAATACTGACTTGCACCGACAACATTAGGCCATTGGATAGTAGTAGATGTTGTAGTTGCATTGATTGTATAAACCTGTCCCTTAAGAGAAAGAGAACTGTCTGCTGCCTTAGAGTTAACAGGATTATAAAGCCCTAAAACCAAAGCAAGCGAAAGTGCCAGAGCAACAATCTTCTTAATCTTCATATAATAATTCCTCCTTTAATAAAAAAAGCTACTGTAAAAGTCAGTATACCAAAAAATACTGATTTTTACAATAGCAACAACACTCACATAATTACAAAATCTCGCAGTATACCAATGTCTGATTAAGCAACTGATATGCCACCTCTCCAAATGTAACAGGCCCTACGTACGGATTAAGCTTCTCACCCTCCAAATTACCGTTTAAGTAATTCAATACACAGTTACATGTGAACACAGGCTTCTTGTCTCCTGCCTGATTAACCTTATCTCTAAACTCGCCGGCGTAATCGTTAATCTTAACAGCAAAACGATAATCCACATCACTAAATACAGGTGCATAAAAATCAACTCTGTCATCACTGACAGCCTTAATCGATGTATTGATGTAAGAACCGTTATAGTCAGCAACCAAAGGCATACCTACGTCAATGCCCTTATTCTTGATATACTCGGCAAAATTAACTTCCTGCCCGTTAACTTTACACATCTTAACGCCTAAATCATTATCTTTAAATCTTATTACCGGATCATTCTTGTCATCTTTAAATATATTAATGATATTGATAAGTGCCGCCTTATCTTCAGGAAGCTTGATATAGAGAACAACCGCCTTATCTGTATATGCCTCACCTGTTGTTCCATTATAAACTTTAGCAACATCATTGCTAGCAAGATCTGCTCCCGATATCCATCCGACTGTCGGATGCATCAAAAGCTCCTCAACCTCCGGAGCATCCTTGCCATACTTAGCAGCAACATCAGAGCCATATGGCAGAATAATCACTGTAAGTCCATTGTCATAGCACTCTTCAACAATCTGAAAAACGTTGTATTTGCCATATGATGCGATACGTACTTCCTCAGCGTAATCAATTACGCTTACAAAGAGTTTATCTTTGGTAGTTATTCCACCTTCTTCTGCTATGAAATATGGTGTTGTTCCACCTATCCAATTACCTTTAGGGAGCTTAGATAACAGCGAATCATCCGCTGCAATGTGTAATGCTTTACCGGAATTAATCAACTCAATAGTTTCTTCAAGTGTAATCAACATATAAAAAACCTCCTTACAGTAAATATACTCCTACAATTTAGCGATATTTGAAAAATCCACCTTCGCTATTATCGGACTCTTCGCTGCGAACTGTTCTATCTCCTCCATACACGCATCCATGTTGGAAGGATCATCTAATATTTTTTTCTGCATTTTGGTAATAAGCATGTTCAATGCAAGATTAGAAGACGTATATGTAAGCTCTCCCAAGAGAATCTTGGTCATCTTCTCACGTACTATATCTTTCATCAAACCATCCTCCTTTCGTAATCAATCAGCACCTTTACTTATTGCCCTACAAGCCTCCTTTTGTATGTCAGAATCATAAGAAAGCATCGGTTCTATATCCTTGCCCTTCACTCTTCTGTCCATGTAGTTTTTGGTCAGTTTTATAATAAGCGGCGATAATGATACAATTCCAATAAGGTTAGGAATCATCATCAAACCGTTAAATGTATCGGAGATGTCCCACGCGAGATTGGATTCCATCACCGCACCAAATATTATCAACATAATAAATATAACCCTGTATATTTTAGCACAAGTCACGCCAAAAAGATACTCTGTAGCTTTCGCTCCGTAAATTGACCATCCCATAACGGTTGTAAATGCAAACAACGTGATTGCAATAACAACAAACCACTCACCCGGCTTACCGAATGTGTTGCCAAATGTCTGCGCAACCAAAGTTGCATCATTGATTCCCTCTTTAACCAATCCCGTCTTAAGATCGATTGCACCTGAACTTAAGACAACAACCGCAGTCATGGTACATATTACGATAGTATCAAGAAATACCTCTGCAATACCCCACATTCCCTGTCTGACCGGCTCTCTTACACTCGAATTAGAGTGAACCATAACCGAAGAACCAAGTCCGGCTTCATTAGAGAACACACCTCTCTTACAACCGTTCTTAATCGTGACAAATGCAAGCTGCACTGCGCTACCCACTGCTCCACCTTTAACTGCCGCAGGTCCCAAAGCAAACTTAAATATCGATCCAAACACTGCCGGAATAGCTGAATAATGTATCAGGATTACAAGCAAACATCCTGCCACATATACAATTGCCATAAGCGGTATCATTTTCTCAGAAAATGCTGCAAGCCTTCTAAATCCGCCTTTTAAGATAAATGCAGTCGTTGCCATTAACACCAAACCGATGAACCAGTCTACACCGGGACGACCCATAAATTCACCGACATGAACACGTGACAAGAATGTCGTCTCAAAATTAATTGTAATCTTGTTAATCTGGCTCATATTACCTATACCGAATGAGGCAAGCATTGTGAATAAACAAAACAGCACACCTAGAATCCTTCCAAGCAATCTGCAGTGTTTCTTAGAACCTAAACCATCCTGAAGATAGTACATCGCGCCACCGGACCACGCACCTTCACTGTTGCGTCGCCTGTAATATAATCCTAGGACATTCTCTGAATACTTAACCATCATTCCAAAGAAAGCGGCAACCCACATCCAGAAAACAGCACCAGGACCTCCGATACATATAGCAGTAGATACTCCCGCTATATTACCGGTTCCTATCGTAGCACAAAGTGCCGTACAAAACGCCCTATACTGTGATAACGCGCCGGCATCATTGATGACTCGTCCTTCCTTTCTGATTGAACCAAAAGTCTTACTAAACCAATGCTTAAGGTGTGTAATCTGAAAGAAACCCGTAATTACTGTACAGATAAGACCCGTTCCAATCAAAAGTGAAAGTCCGAAAGTACCCCATGCGAAGCCGTTAACGGCATCGTTTATTTTAATAATATTGTCCATATAAGCACCTTACTTTTCAATTAACTTTTAAGAGCTGCTATTATTCCGTCATAGTCGAAGTTATCAACGCTCTTATAAATCGCATCGAACTTGTCTTTCTCACTGTCCGGAATAGCATAGTCTTTAAGTTCATTTAATATCTCCTCAACCTCATCGAGATTCATGGCCTCCGCTGCGCTCAAAAGTCCTTCATAGACACTCTCTATCAAGAACTCATCAGCAACCGGCTTAGCATCCTCAGCTCCTTCAGCACCATCCTTAGAAAAAATCTCGCTAAGCACATCGTTGAAGTTCAAGTATTCTTCCATAAATGGAGTATGATGCTCGCTGATATAGTCGATATTCTTCTCTTTGCCTGCATTTTCAAGGCGCTGCGCTTCCTCAGAAAGCTCCATCGCACCTATAAGCTTGGCCGAACTCTTAAGAGCGTGAACTTTGATTGTATAATTCTCCCAATCTTCAGATGTATAATATCCATCAAGCTCTTTATATTTCTCATCGATTGAGTCGTAGAATATCTCAAGCACCGTCTTAAACGCATCTTCAGAACCACTGTTGGTAATAGCAATATCCGCATCAATGTTAGGAATACTGTAATACCATGGTTTCTCAGCCTCAGACTCTGATACAATCTCAGGTTCTGAGTATGAATATTCGTCAAATGCAGCCGTCTCGTCAATCTCATCCTCTAAGATCTCATCATCTTCCGGTTCTTCGTAATCATCTATAATATCCTCACTAAAGTAAGAACCTAAGTTGTAAGACTTATTACTCTTTACGAAATATAAAATACCAAATGTACCAGGACCACAGTTAGCAGAAATAGCTGCTGATGCCTGTTTAAACACTACATGCTCAAAGTACGCATACTTACGAATCTCGTCCTTAATCCACAACAATGTCTTCATAGGAACATCCACATAGGTGATAAATACCACATCAGAGTCAGGAATAACATCTACAGGAAATGCTTTCTTGATGTAGCTGTTATACGCCCTCTTCTTGTTACCCATCCATATGCCACCTATAGTTGACCTATCATTCTTAAACGTGAGACAAGGATGTAATTCAAGTGCCTCAGCCATCTTATGAACTCTATCGGATACAAGTCCCCTCTGGGCCATATACTTGGTCTTGTCTATTACAAAACTGCACTTCAAACGCTTCTTAACACTTTGAAGCTCTTGAACTATCTCTTCAACAGAAAGATTCTGCTGAACAAGCTTGTTGGCAATCATAACAAGTATACCGGTCGCACTCGACAGACACTCAGAGTTAATTACGATAACATTGTCAAATGATTTCGCTGCCTCAGAAGCAATCCTAAAATCCAGACTCATACTTGTAGTCAACGCTATATGAATAAGATAATGTGCTTTCTTTAAATTCTCTGCAAAGAACTCGGTGTACACTTCTTCATCAGGCGGAGAAGATACAGCGTTACCGCCAGATTCAATGTAACGAACAAGGTCACTTGCATCCATCTGCACTCCGTCTTTAAATACACCTTCATCAGTATGTACTTCAAACGGTAAAATACTTAAGTTGTTCTCTATAATGATATTATGAGGAAGGTCACACATACTTGTCGTCGTAACCATAACAGGTACCTTACTCTTGTATGCAGCCGCGGCATTTATGTCTTCGTGCATACTCATCATTTTTTCACTTAAGATAACCTTTTCTGACGGTATATACTTAATAAGCGTCTTCTCAAGCGATTCTCCGGATACCGGCTTAACCAAATAGCCATCAAATCCCGCTCTCTTATACATGTCTATATTCTCGCTTCCCGCATTAGCAGTGAGAATTACTATCGGAGTATTTCTGTTAAGTCCTCCGGACTGTTTCCTAATCTTCTCGTAACATTCAATACCGTCCATCTCTGGCATAAGATGATCCATAAGGATAACATCATAATGACGGGTTGTCGCCATATCAAGCGCAATTTTACCGCTTAACGCCTTATCAATAACCATCTCAGTATCAACGAGAAGCTTACTCTCAACCTCAAGGTTCATCTCATTGTCATCAACAATAAGAATCGCACCCTCAGGAGCTCTAAAACTACTCTCGTATTCATTAACCCTTACAGCCTTCTGATTATGAAGATTCAGCTCACCAATCTCAGTTCTGTCTGATATACCCTGCTTAATGTTAATTGTAAATGTTGAACCTTCACCGTAAACACTGTTAACATTGATGGTACCGCCCATAAGCTCCACAATCTGCTTAACGATACTGAGTCCTAATCCGGTACCTTCTATCATTCTATTCTTCTCTTGGTCAACACGCTTAAATGCATCAAACAGATAAGGAAGTGCCTCCTTCTTGATTCCCATTCCTGTATCAGATACAGAAATGCTTAACTCAGCGCTGTCCTTTTCGATATTCTCGCACTCTATGTGCAATTCAACCGATCCACTCTTGGTGTACTTAACAGCGTTATTAAGAATATTAATGATAATCTGCTTGATTCTGACCTCATCACCATATAAGGTCGTAGGAACTTTAGGATCAACCGAAACATTAAATTCAAGTCCCTTATCGTGTGCTCTAAGCCATATCATATTAACTATCTCAGAGAGCGTATCACCTATCTTATAATCGACAGGAACTATATCCATACTTCCGGCTTCCATCTTGGAGAAATCAAGAATATCATTTATAAGAGCCAAAAGCATCTTACCTGCACCCTGAATACCCGACGCATCCTTAACTACCTCCTCAGATGCGCTTGTATCTCTAAGTATAAGCTCATTAAGTCCTAATATAGAATTGATAGGAGTTCTGATCTCGTGGCTCATGCTTGAGAAAAACCTGTTCTGAGCTTTGGTAAGCTCTTCAGCTTTTTGAGCAGCTTCTCTTGCTCTTCTGTTCTCATCTATAAAAAGTGCCTTCTGGACAGAGCTCATCATGAACACTATGATACCTACTAAAACGATTGATATACATGAATCGATATAGAAGACATCCTTAGTGTGCTGAGCTATGTATCTTGGATGATTATAATCAAGCCAATATCCCGCAATCGTTAATACTGAAAGTGAACAGAATGAAAAGACTCTTAGCTTACCGCTTACCACCGATCCGGTATATAAAAATGCGAATATAACCCATATAATTCCTCCGCCTCTTATTCCTCCGCCGAACAAAAATAATGCAGGAAGTATAACAAATATAAGACCTAAAACTATAACAACGCACGCTACATTAAGCTTATTAACATGTAGGCATACAAATGACAAAATGGGAACAAATATAAGAGTAGCAATGAGAGTTATAATCTCTCCTCTATTCTCACCTGTAAAAAAATCTCCGATAAGTGCTATAAACACAACTATTTCTGATATCAATGTAAACCAAAGGAATATACGCTCTGAGAAGTCCCTGTTGTAATCACTTATTGCATCTCTAAAGGTATTAATCAATCTGCCTATCATAGCTTCTCACCTCCCCTATCAATCAAATACTCCGGAAGTTCTCTTAACATTACCCTCTCAAAATCTGATCTGTTAATAGGTTTTGCAACAAATCCGTCAAATCCTTCTCTTATAAACATCTCCCTTGCACCTGAAACAGCATTGGCAGTCAAAGCTATGACTACTATTGACTTGCCCTCTTCACCGGCAATGCTCTTGATATTCTTCATTGCCTCAACACCGTCCATCTCAGGCATCATATGATCCATAAATACTACATCGTAATCATTCTCTTTAAACTTCTTGATAGATTCCTTACCACTTCCGGCGGTGTCAATAATCATTCCGTAATCATTAAATATTCCGGATGCAACCACAAGATTCATCGGCTCGTCATCAACAACCAAAGCCTTAACCCCATTGAATTCAACCTTCTTTTGAGTGCTCACATCACCTACGCCACCCTTTTTACACTCTCCGTTCAATATCTTAAGCACCGGATATGCATAAAGAGGTTTAGGCATAACTATAATAGGCGCGTCAGGAGCCGGCTTAAAATCAGGGCCTGCAGACACAACAAGAACAGCACCTTCCTCTGCAAGCACCTCGAAATAGCCTTCATTTTCAAGGTATTCATCCTCGCCCATAAATACATAATTGGCGTTCATCTTATCCCTCAGACGCTCAACATCGTATACTGTCTCTGCAGAATACAAAGGCACGCGAATACCTGTTGCAAGATCGGATGCCATAATACGATAGAAATCGCGAAGTCTAGGCACTTTATACTTGTTAGGCTTAACATGGAATATAATTGCCTCATCAAAGCCTTTAGCCAACTTGAGACATGCCTCCTCGTTAACAACCTTCTGAGGAATTGTGACTCTTATCGTGGTTCCACGCTTCTTCTCACTCTCTATCTTGACAAAACCGCCCATTGAATGTGCAAATCCATAGACAATAAACAGTCCTAGTCCAACACCACCCGTGCTTCTGTTACGCTTCTTATTAACCTGATACATACCCTCGGAGATAGATTGAATTGACTCAATATCCATGCCGACACCGGTATCTGTCATCTCTATACAAAGATTAACACCATAATCTGTAGTCTCAGAATACATTCTTACATAGATTCCGCCGCGTCTGGTGAACTTAACGGCATTATCAAGCAAATGTCTGAATATCTTATGAAGCTTCCTGATATCTCCCTTCATCATCGTAGGAGTCTTAGGATCAAGATTAACGACCAGTTCAAGCTTCTCGTGCCCGTCAATTAGGTTGTAGCTGTTAACTACATCATTAATAAGAGAAAGTGACATATAGTCCTCTTCCTCAAGCAAGACCTTATCTCTCTTACACTCTGTGTAATCCTGAATATCTTCAATCTGGTACGCAAGCCTTATTCCTGCCTTCTTGATTGATTCCGCTTCCGTAATACTTCTCTTGATGAGAAGATCCGACATACCGTTAACAACGTTAACAGGTGTTCTTAACTCATGGGAAATGTTAGAAAGGAAGTCCTCCATATCCTTGTCATACTTGTCAATGCGCTCGTCCTTATAAGCGCTCTCTTCGATAATGTCACGCCTGTCACTGATTGTTTTGGTAGTAACGAAGTAGACAAGCAATACTACTATGATATGAAGTAAAAATCTTGAAACAGTTAACTTATCGTATGTGATATCAACATCACCTGATAAATTTAAAAGATGGAATGCTAAAATGACCAAAAACTCTGCCAATAAAACCCTCATCATGAAGACTTTGTTTAGAATCGAATACGAAATCATAACCAAAGCCGTGACCAGAGCTACGTCGAATAGTGAAGTATTATGAATGCCATAGTAGAACACCAATAGAACGGCATAGAAAAAGTAATATATTATTCTGGGATTATATTCAAGCTTGTCTGACAGATGTACAATCCATAATGACACGAACCCAAAAGCAACTACTATCGGCACCCAATATTCCCAGTGCATAAGAACATTCTCGATAATTAAGCCTATTGAGCTAAATGTAGCAAGCAGTATGATAAATTTCTCGTTTCTATCCTGACTCATAGTACACTCCCCTTTTTAGCGTTCTAAATACTCCAATATTGTAACATTTTTCTCACTTTAATTCAACAAAAAAGGCTCCCGAGCGAAACGCTCGGGAGCCTTAATATAATCTAGATATAAGGTATCATCGCTCAACTAAACTCAACCTTCGCTGACGCTCGATTTCGTTAAGGTTCGCGATGGGCTTTCTCACTAAATTCGCACTTCGTGCTCATTAAGTGTTCAAAGCCTACTCGATGATTGAAGCTACACGACCAGAACCTACTGTTCTACCACCCTCACGGATAGCGAATGTAAGACCCTGCTCCATAGCAACTGGATGGATAAGCTCGATAGTCATCTCAACGTTATCACCAGGCATACACATCTCTGTTCCAGCTGGAAGCTCGCAAACACCAGTTACGTCAGTTGTTCTGAAGTAGAACTGTGGACGATAGTTGTTGAAGAATGGAGTATGACGTCCACCCTCGTCCTTAGTAAGAACGTAAACCTGAGCAGTAAACTTCTTATGGCACTTAACTGAACCAGGAACTGCAAGAACCTGTCCACGAACGATCTGATCACGGTTGATACCACGAAGAAGAGCACCAATGTTATCACCAGCCTGAGCCTCGTCAAGAAGCTTTCTGAACATCTCGATACCGGTAACAACTGTCTTCTGTACCTCTTCCTTAACACCAACGATCTCAAGCTCGTCGTTAAGGTGAAGAGTACCACGCTCAACTCTACCAGTAGCAACAGTACCACGACCTGTGATAGTGAATACGTCCTCAACTGGCATAAGGAAAGGCTTATCTGTCTCACGCTGTGGATCTGGGATATACTCATCAACAGTGTTCATAAGCTCGATGATCTTGTCACCCCACTCGCCGTTTGGATCCTCAAGAGCCTTAAGCGCAGAACCCTTGATGATTGGGCAATCTGTGAAACCATACTCCTCAAGCTGCTCTGTAACTTCCATCTCAACAAGCTCGATAAGCTCATCATCATCAACCATATCACACTTGTTAAGGAATACAACGATGTAAGGAACACCAACCTGACGTGAAAGCAAGATATGCTCCTTGGTCTGAGCCATAACACCGTCAGTAGCAGCAACAACAAGGATAGCACCATCCATCTGAGCTGCACCGGTAATCATGTTCTTAACGTAGTCAGCATGGCCTGGACAGTCAACGTGAGCATAGTGACGTCTCTCTGTCTGGTACTCAACGTGAGCGGTAGAGATGGTGATACCACGCTCTCTCTCCTCTGGTGCCTTATCGATGTTCTCGAAATCAACCTTAGCGTTACCAGCAACTCTCTCAGCCAATACCTTGGTGATAGCTGCGGTCAAAGTAGTCTTACCATGATCAACGTGACCGATGGTACCAATGTTACAGTGCGGTTTGGTTCTGTCAAATTTCTCTTTAGCCATTTTAAAATATCCTCCTTTTGTGCCTTATTGGCAATTAATAGTATCCTGTCGAATATGCGCAATGCGCCAAACTAACGAAAGGATTGTGGAAAAACCACGATTAGTTAGAATTATATTATATTTTGCTTAATATTTCAAGTAAAATGTTACTAAGCATTATTTAGCATGCTCGTTAACAATCTTCTCCTGAATATTCTTAGGTACTGGCTCATACTTCTCAAAGAACATTGAGTAGTTACCACGACCCTGAGTGCTTGAACGAAGCTCAGTTGAGTAACCGAACATCTCAGCCAATGGTACGAATGCACGTACAATCTTACCACCACCGATATCGTCCATACCCTCGATCTGTCCACGCTTAGCGTTAAGACTTCCGATTACATCACCCATGTACTCCTCTGGCATTGTAACCTCAACCTTCATAATAGGCTCTAAGAGTACAGGATCTGCTTTCTTCATAGCATCCTTGAATGCCATAGAACCGGCAATGTGGAATGCCATCTCTGAAGAATCGACCTCATGGTATGATCCATCGTAACAGTTAGCATATACACCAAGTACAGGGAATCCAGCTAAGATACCTGCCTGAGCAGCTTCCTCGATACCCTCTCCAACTGAAGGGATGTACTCCTTAGGAATAGCACCACCGACAACGGTAGACTCAAACTTGAATGTCTCCTCACCGTTAGGATCCATAGGCTCGAACTTAACTTTACAGTGTCCGTACTGACCACGTCCACCTGACTGCTTAGCGTACTTAGAATCAATATCAACAGGCTTGGTAAATGTCTCTTTGTATGCAACCTGAGGTGCACCAACATTAGCCTCAACCTTAAACTCACGAAGAAGTCTGTCTACGATAACCTCAAGGTGAAGCTCACCCATACCGGCAATAATAGTCTGACCTGTCTCCTGATCTGTATGTGCCTTGAATGTAGGATCCTCCTCAGCAAGCTTAGCTAACGCCTCACCCATCTTACCCTGATCGTTCTTGGTCTTAGGCTCGATAGCAAGCTCGATAACTGGCTCTGGGAATTCCATAGACTCAAGGATAACAGGATGCTGCTCGTCACAGATTGTATCACCTGTAGTAGTAGTCTTGAAACCTACAGCAGCAGCGATATCTCCTGAATAAACCTTATCTATCTCAGAACGCTTGTTAGCATGCATCTGTACGATACGTCCAACACGCTCTTTCTTGCCCTTAGTGGCATTAAGTACATATGAACCTGAGTTACATGTACCTGAATAAACTCTGAAGAATGCAAGCTTACCAACAAATGGGTCAGCCATAATCTTAAATGCAAGAGCTGCAAAAGGCTCGTCATCTGAAGACTTACGAGTTACTTCATTGCCGTCCTCATCAACACCTGTGATATCAGGAATATCTGTAGGAGCTGGCATGAACTCGATAACTCCATCGAGCAACTTCTGTACACCCTTGTTCTTATATGCGGAACCGCAATATACAGGAACAGCCTCACAAGCGATTGTTCCCTTACGGAGAGCAGCCTTAAGCTCGTCGATAGTAGGCTCCTCACCCTCTAAGAACTTCTCTAAGAGATCGTCATCAAGCTCACTGATCTTCTCAACTAAGTTGTCATGCCATTTCTGAGCCTCATCTTTAAGGTCATCAGGAATAGTAGTGATCTCGATATCTGTTCCCTCATCGTTCTTATAGTAATATGCTTCCATCTCAAAAAGATCAATAAGTCCGATGAAATCATCTTCCTTACCAATTGGAATCTGAACAGGAATAGCATTCTTACCTAATCTGTCAATAATAGTCTGTACTGACATGAAGAAGTCAGCACCCATCTTATCCATCTTATTGATGAATGCCATACGTGGTACATTGTATGTATCAGCCTGACGCCATACGTTCTCTGACTGTGGCTCAACACCAGCTTTAGCATCAAATACACCAACAGCTCCATCAAGTACACGAAGTGAACGCTCAACCTCTACGGTGAAATCCACGTGACCTGGAGTGTCAATGATGTTGATACGATGCTCTAATGCACCAGCTTTTGGTTTATGATGATCCTCAAGTGTCCAGTGACAAGTTGTAGCAGCAGATGTGATAGTAATACCACGCTCCTGCTCCTGCTCCATCCAGTCCATGGTTGAAGCGCCGTCATGAGTCTCACCGATCTTATAGTTAACACCAGTATAATAAAGGATACGCTCTGTCAATGTGGTCTTACCTGCATCGATATGAGCCATAATACCAATATTTCTGGTACGATCCAATGGATATTCTCTTCCAGCCAAATCTTTATCCTCCTAATACTAGAATCTGTAGTGTGCAAATGCCTTGTTGGCCTCTGCCATTCTGTGCATCTCTTCTTTACGCTTAACAGCAGCACCGGTGTTGCCTGCAGCGTCGATAATCTCTTTAGCGAGACGCTCTTCCATGGTCTTCTCGCTTCTCTTACGTGAGAATAAAGTTAACCAACGAAGTGCCAATGCCTGACGTCTGTCAGCGCGAACCTCAATAGGAACCTGATATGTAGCACCACCAACACGTCTAGCCTTAACCTCAACCTCAGGCATGATGTTATTCATTGCATCTGTAAATACATCCATAGCATCCTTGCCGGTCTCAGTAGCTACACGGTCGAAAGCTCCGTATACGATCTTCTGTGCTACACCCTTCTTACCATCAAGCATGATGTTGTTGATAAGCTTAGTAACGATCGTGTTCTTGTAAATTGGATCCGCTAATACTTCTCTCTTTGGAATATGTCCTTTACGTGGCACGGTTCTTCCCTCCTTAATAATAATTAATTCATCGGTACTCGGCCCGACTGGCCGTTCGTGCTTGAATGAAAACGCTTTATTCGATATTATATAGAACTATATATATGAAAAACATACCGCTTTATCCAGCACTAATTTTAACAGTTCGTTTAAGAATTATTTCTTAGGACGCTTAGCGCCATACTTAGAACGAGCCTGCTTTCTGTTAGCAACGCCTGCGGTATCTAATGTACCACGTACAATATGATATCTTGTACCAGGCAAATCCTTAACTCTTCCTCCACGGATAAGTACAACGCTATGCTCCTGAAGGTTGTGACCTTCACCTGGAATATAACTTGTAACCTCAATACCGTTAGAGAGACGAACTCTGGCGATCTTACGAAGAGCTGAGTTAGGCTTCTTAGGGGTAGCTGTCTTAACAGCTGTACAAACACCACGCTTCTGTGGAGAAGGGTAATCCTTAGGCTTCTTCTGAAGCGAATTGTAACCCTTTAAAAGAGCAGGTGCTGTAGACTTCTTAACAGAAGACTTTCTTCCCTTTCTAACTAACTGGTTAAATGTTGGCATGTTTTCACCTCCTATTTATGAAATGACGCGCGTTAAGCGCACTTAAACAAAGCGTGCTCTCGGCACGCCATACTATATTATTATTAATTTAGTCAAATGTCAAGAGAAAATGTTACACTTTTGTTATATTTGTAGTATTATTATGTAAGAAACCGAACTATACCGGAATTGATATTTATATTAATTAAACTATTTAGAAAGGGGATATAATTATGCCAACTACTTTATCAGAAATAAGAAAGAACTACAGATTAATGAGTCTCAAAATTTATTTACTCGGAGGTCAAACTAATACAACCGAAAAATTTGACGAACTCAACAAAGCATTGGATGGATTGTACGCATTATCGGACAATTTCCTTACGCCTAACGAGAACGGAGAATATATGATTCCTGACGAAGGCAGCTTAAAGTTATTAAAAGACGCCTATATAAGATGCAAGAAAGCAGCTTCTGAATTATTTGAAGACGAGAATTATAAATGGTTAGATAATAAGAAGTACAAAGATAAAGCAGATGCAATTAAGCACCTTGTTTACGATGCTTTAAATAAAGATTACGCTGCTATCGATTTTGCTAATGCGTCTGACAAACTAACCTTGCCTGAGATTATCGAAAAGGGAAGGTCTACATTTGTTCAGGCAGACTATAACGCTCTTAAATCACATAAAACCGGCGACAACATTTATTTAAGTGTAAACAAGCTTGATGACACCAAATCCGATGGTGTGTTTATAGAAACCGTACATAAAAAGACAACCAAAGAATTAAACGAGTCAAAACCTCTCACCCCCCTCTCTAAGAGAATGCTAGCATATTCAAGAATTGCCAAATTCCTCATCCCGGATGCGGACAAGACGGGTCTTGTTTTTGATGCAACTCCTATGGCAATAACCGCAGGAGACGCTGACAAAAAGAATAGCAAGAACATCTCCGGTGTATTGATAACAAGTACCCCGGGAGAAAATGCTTCTAATCCTAATTCTAAAATCTATAGCGTAGATAAGACTGCATTTAACAATCCACTTGTACTAAGAGACATCTCTAATCTGCAGATTTTAAACCTCTTGACAGGTAACTTAGACAGCGTACTTTCAGATATCAACATGAACTTCACTAACATTAACGGCAAGGAAACACTTAGTGCTATATCTGTAACCGGAATCGGAGGGGCGTTTAATTCCGAGGATGTTTATCTATATACTACTGATGTCGATGATTATATTGAACATATGAGGGTTATTGATAAAAATACCGCTGACATCATAATGAATCTCGAGAAGAGTACATTGTCAACAATACTGTCAGATTGCGGATTAAGTCAAGAACTTATTGATGATACATGGAGTAATATCGAAGACCTGAAGAGTAAGCTCGAAGAGTCCCTTGAATATTATAAGGACGTTAAAGTAGGAGTTCTTAAAGATGACATCCCAAGAATTATTCCTTCCGAAGATTGGAATAAGTATAGCTTTGAACAAATAAGCTACGGAATAAACATTTTCCACGAAATAGAACTGGCAAGTCAGAATAAAGAAGACTACGTAATAGAGGAGCAGACTCAGAAAAACAGTGTTAAGATTACAGCTAAGGCTATAGAGCTTCCTAAACATAAAGCAGAAGCAATTGACAAGCCAACCGGAATCAACCCTTACGATCCTCCTCTTATCAAAGTTACGGCTGGTGAAGGCTTCGATTTTGACGAATCGATAGGCAATTGCTCGACAAGAGTACCTATATCATTTGTCAGAAACGGAAAAACCGTTACAGGATTCTTCACAAGACATACTCATGTTAACGATTATGAAGAAGCTAGAAAATTATTTGATAATTATATAAAAGCTCATCCGGAGTGGAAAGATGACTTTAATCAAATATTTGACTATATAAGTCAGGACTTAAGCTATTTTTACAATGATTCGAAAGACACAATCGAGCTCACAGATGCCGGAATCACGAAGAGCAGAGCAGACTTCTTAAATTCTAACGAAGAATTTAACAGCGTATTAAAGAAACTCTTAGCAGAAACAAAAGACAAAATACAAATAGCCCTAATCGCGCAAGTTGAGCATCTCGGAATGGATAAGGATTCTCTCTTAGATACAAGAAGTATAACATTTTACAAAGGAAGTATGGCAACAGGTGGTGCCAATGTTATCGCTCCGACTACCAATATGCAGGTGATGAAGGGCGACAAAATATATGACGGTATCTTTATGGAAACTGCTTTAGGTGTCACTACTTTAGACCTGAGTAGCGTTCCGCTAAAAAGAGATGTATTTGATGGCGAAGCTTTAAAGGATTTATCCGATATACAGATTAATGATTATCTAAGCAGCAATGCTGACAGAAATAGTAACAACTTTATTTGCGTGTTCAGCGAAGGTCCTGATCCTAAATGTATACATTTTATCGCCATTGATAACGACCAATCATACGGAGCGGAACTGAAATCGGTTCATTTTAAACCGGATATTTCTGACATTCCTTTCGTATCGGAAGAAAGAGCGCAAAAGATACTTAACACCGATCCGGAGGCATACAGAAGCTCCATTGATAAGGACGGACTTACCGAAAAAGAGATCGACGTTGCACTTGACAGGTTTGCTATTCTTAAAAATGCCATAGAAAAAGGCACGATTAAGACGATAAAGAAGGATGAATGGAAGAACATCACGCTAAACGACGCTGTGACTACGGCCAATAGCAACCGCAAGACAAACATATACTATTTAATCAAATCAGAATATGATGAGAACTTTGTACTTGGAGACAAGCTTAACAAAACAGGCGATATAGAAGGACGAGAATACGACTATCAAAAAACCGAATATGTAGAGGAATTCCCGGTTGAGATTGCCATGAAGCAGGAGACCGCCAATAAGGAAGAAGTTGTATTATATCATTTGTCAAACGATATAAATGAGGCGCTTGATAACGATAAAGATTTATCAGCCAAAATGCGTGAAGGAATCAAAAAGCAATTTGATGACCTCACTGGTGCGCTATCATTAATCTATACTGCAGACAGTAAGTTTATAAGATCTTCTAAGCAATATAGGGATATGAAATCCATAGCCAATGAGACGCTTCCTGTTCTTAAAAAGTTAACTAAAGCATTAACTGACGGCAATACATTGTCTCCTGAACTTTTAGATATGCTTGCTTTGCAGATTGACAAGTTAGGAAAGGCTGCAACTAAATATAGATCTTATAAGTATAATGATCTTAACGGAAAGAAGCCAAATGATTACGAAAAAGGAAGAATTGAAGCAGCGTCTAAGGTTGCACTGGTTGCATATAACTATGCGAATAATTCACTCTATAACGACAAGTTTATTAACACATTTCTCAACCCGAAAAAAACTGTCTATGAGAATATAGCTTTTTTAGCTGAGAGTATGAATAGAGAAGGTGTCGGCGAGGATGAATTCAAAAAATCACTCGCGGGAGTGATATACATGAATGCCTTAAAGAAGAACATGCTGAAAATCAAAAGTAGTGGCAACTTAAAAAATGTGTTGTCAGCTGATTCTATCATTGACAACGTCGATAAGATTATCGAAACCAGAGGCTTTGCCGATTTGTTTGGTGCTATGAGCGTTGAGGAAATGAAGAATAGTGTCTTAAACAATGAAGGCGATACTATCTTTAAAGAGTATATCAAGGCAGAGGCCAAGTATGTGACCAAAGAGGATCAAAATGATATGAAGCGCGTGACCAAGTCAGTAACAAGGCCACACAAAGGTATCAACCAACCGGTCAAAAAATAATTACTCATTTTAACTATCTTACAATAATAACAATAAAAAATCCGGATGCATTAAGCTTCCGGATTTTTATATTACTTGAATTATTCCTCTGTACTCTCTGATGCCGCCTCAGCTTCAGCCTCGATTGCCTCGAGATCGAAAGGCTCATCATTTGTCTCCTCAGAGTCAAGCTTAACTGAACGGTAACGCTTCATACCGGTACCGGCAGGGATTAGCTTACCGATAAGGATGTTCTCCTTAAGTCCTGCAAGAGGATCAGTCTTACCATAGATAGCAGCATCAGTAAGAACCTTGGTGGTCTCCTGGAATGAAGCTGCTGACAAGAATGAATCGGTAGCAAGAGAAGCCTTGGTAATACCAAGCATAATTCTTGTTCCCTCAGCTGGTGCCTTGCCCTCTGCAATAAGCTTCTTGTTGGTATCCTCAAAGTCAAGAACTGAAACCTGGCTTCCAGGTAAGTACTCACTGTCTCCTGACTCAGTTATTCTAATCTTCTTAAGCATCTGTCTAACGATAATCTCAACGTGCTTATCGTTGATATCAACACCCTGAAGACGGTATACACTCTGTACCTCTCTAAGCATGTAATCCTGAACGGCTCTTACGCCACGGATTCTAAGTACATCATGTGGGTTACATGAACCATTAGTGAGCTCTGCACCTGCCTCAACATACTGACCATCAGAAACCTTGATAGTCTGCTTAGCAGGAATTGCGTATGACTTAGACTCACCTGTCTCGTTATTGGTAACAACAACCTCACGCTTAAGGTTAGACTCGCTTGATGAGGAGTTATCAGGAATATGGCACTCACCGGCAAATTCAGCAAGAATAGCCATACTCTTAGGCTTACGACCCTCGAAAAGCTCTTCGACACGAGGAAGACCCTGTGTGATATCGTCACCACCGGCTACACCACCGGCATGGAAGTTACGCATTGTAAGCTGTGTACCAGGCTCACCGATTGACTGAGCAGCGATAATACCGACAGCCTCTCCAACCTGTACCATCTGTGTTGTTGCAAGGTTAGCACCGTAGCACTTAGAACATACACCATTCTTAGACTGGCATGAAAGTGCGGTACGAATGCGGATTCCTCTGTATTCTCCTGTCTCAGGATCCTTCTCTCCATATCCTGCAGCAATAATCTTGTCTGCTCTTACAGGAGTAATCATATGATTGAGTTTAACAATCATATTGCCATCATTGTCAAATACTGACTCTGCTGCATATCTTCCAAGGATACGATCTCTGAAGCTCTCGATAACCTCTGAGTCGTTCTTACCCTGACGGAATGGAATTACATACATTCCCGGAAGTTCCTCAGCACCATGTGCACAATCTACTTCTCTGATTACGATCTCCTGCGCAACATCTACAAGACGACGAGTCAAGTAACCTGAGTCCGCAGTACGAAGCGCTGTATCTGAAAGTCCCTTACGAGCACCATGAGCAGAAATGAAATACTCAAGTACGTCAAGACCTTCACGGAAGTTAGACTTAATAGGGAGCTCAATGGTACGCTGCTGGGTATCTGACATAAGACCACGCATACCTGCAAGCTGTTTAATCTGCTGATTAGAACCACGGGCTCCGGAATCAGCCATCATGTAAATATTGTTAAGGTTATCAAGACCCTTGATGAGGTCTCCGGCAAGCTTATCATCTGCCTTGAACCATACATCAATAACGCCTTTATAACGCTCATCTTCAGTAACAAGACCACGTCTGTAACTCTTGTTGATAAAGTCAACCTTCTTCTGAGCCTCAGCTAAGATCTCAGGCTTAGACTCAGGAATGGTCATATCAGATACGGAAACTGTCATGGCTGCTCTTGTTGAATATGAGTAACCGAGTCCCTTGATATAATCAAGAACTTCAGCTGTATCTGTAGCTCCGTGAATGTTGATACATTTGTCAAGAAGAGCCTTAAGCTGCTTCTTACCAACACGGAAGTTAATCTCGAACTCTAAAGCGTTAGCATCATCTTCTCTGTCAACATATCCAAGATCCTGAGGAATAACCTCATTGAAAATGATACGACCAACGGTAGCAGTTACAACCTGAGAAATGTCATTGCCGTCCTTATCCTTACCATAACGTCTTACGCGAATGATATCGTGAAGTCCTACAGCCTTGTTGTCATAAGCAAGCAACGCCTCGTTCTCTGATTTATATATAGGAGCGTTCTTAAGAACCTCCTCTGAAGTTCTATCAAGTTTCTTAGCATATTCAAGCTTCTCTTCTGCCTTAGCAAAAAGCTCATCAGCAGTAGCCTTAACATCTTTATCCTTGCTCTTCTTAGCTTCTTCAGCCTCACTAAGTGCCTTCTCGTATGCTGCGTAAGCTTTCTTGATACCGGCTGGGGTATCATCATCATTGGCAGGGTTCATGGTGAGGTAATATACACCAAGGACCATATCCTGTGAAGGAACTGCCACAGGTCCACCATCTGAAGGCTTAAGTAAGTTGTTAGGTGAAAGCATAAGGAATCTACTCTCAGCCTGAGCCTCAACAGAAAGTGGAAGATGCACAGCCATCTGGTCTCCATCGAAGTCCGCGTTGTACGCTGTACATACGAGCGGATGAAGCTTAATAGCTTTACCTTCTACAAGGATTGGCTCAAATGACTGGATACCAAGTCTATGAAGAGTCGGTGCACGGTTAAGCATTACCGGATGCTCTTTGATTACATCCTCCAATACATCCCATACATCATCCTCTAATCTCTCTACCTTCTTCTTAGCCTGCTTGATGTTATGCACATCATCACGCCTTGCTACAAGCTCTTTCATAACGAATGGCTTGAAGAGCTCGATTGCCATCTCCTTAGGGAGACCGCACTGGTATATCTTAAGTTCAGGACCTACTACGATAACCGAACGACCTGAATAGTCAACACGCTTACCAAGCAAGTTCTGACGGAAACGTCCCTGCTTACCCTTTAACATCTCTGAAAGTGACTTCAAAGCTCTGTTACCAGGACCTGTTACCGGACGACCTCTACGACCGTTGTCGATAAGAGCGTCGACAGCTTCCTGAAGCATACGTTTCTCGTTTCTTACAATCATATCAGGAGCATCTGTAAGAAGAAGCTTCTTAAGACGATTGTTACGATTGATAATTCTTCTGTATAAATCGTTAAGATCTGATGTTGCGAAACGTCCACCGTCAAGCTGAACCATAGGTCTTAAATCTGGTGGGATTACAGGAATAACATCAAGTATCATCCACTCAGGACGGTTGTCAGAGTTACGGAACGCCTCCATAACCTCAAGTCTCTTAACAATCTTAGCTCTCTTCTGATTCTGGGTCGAAGAATTCTCGAACTCTTCTCTTAATGCATCAACCTCTTTGTCAAGGTCGATCTCTGAAAGAAGCTTCTTAACAGCCTCTGCACCCATCTCAGCTACAAACGAACCAGGACCAAACTCTCTGATTGTATTGCCATACTCCTCATGAGAGATAACCTGCTTCTTGGTGAGATTAGTCTCACCCGGATCTACTACAATATACTCTCCAAAATAGAGAACCTTCTCTAACGCCTTTGGAGTTATATCAAGCATAAGGGCAATCTTACTAGGAATACCCTTGAAATACCAAATGTGTGAGACAGGAGCTGCAAGCTCTATATGTCCCATACGCTCACGTCTGACGCTTGACTTGGTGATCTCAACACCGCATCGGTCGCAGACTACACCGCGATAACGAATCTTTTTGTACTTACCACAGTGACACTCCCAGTCTTTCTGAGGTCCAAATATACGCTCACAGAAAAGACCGTCCTTCTCTGGTTTTAAAGTTCTATAGTTGATAGTCTCAGGTTTGGTAACCTCGCCTCTTGACCACTCACGAATCTTGTCCGGAGAGGCAAGTCCAATCTTAATCGCATCAAATTTTAACTGTCCATCGTTATTTGTTACTGCTTCTGACATCTATGCCTTCTCCTTTCTTATTCATCAATATCTTCAAAATCTTCTACATCATCCATAACTTCATCGAAGTCCTCAGATTCATAAATGTCTCCATCCTTAGAAACTGTAACTTCGCCAAAGCTATTGCTTGACTTGTACTCTGACTCTTTGTCAGGAGTACGAGCATTGCTCTCACTAATCATTGAAACCATCTCAGGGTTTCTTGTGCTGTAATCAACATTTTCCTGAATCTTGATTACTTCACCGTTCTCATCTAAGACATTGATGTCAAGAGCAAGCGACTGGAACTCTTTAAGGAGCACTCTGAACGACTCAGGTACACCCGGCTCCTGAATATTCTCACCTTTAATGATTGACTCGTATGTCTTAACACGACCTACTACATCATCGGACTTAACGGTAAGAATCTCCTGGAGTGTATAAGCAGCTCCGTAACCCTCAAGAGCCCAAACCTCCATCTCTCCGAAACGCTGTCCACCGAACTGTGCTTTACCACCAAGTGGCTGCTGCGTTACTAATGAGTAAGGACCGGTTGAACGGGCATGAATCTTATCGTCAACCAAGTGGTGGAGCTTCAAGTAATGCATGAAACCGATTGTAACAGGGTTGTCAAATTCCTCACCTGTTCTACCGTCTCTAAGCTGAACCTTACCGGTTCTGTTGATTGGAACTCCCTTCCACTCTTCTCTATGATCTCTGTGCTCTGAAAGATATTCCATAACACCGTCATCGACTTTGTCACCCCAACGCTCTTCGAAGACATCCCATTCTTCGTTAGCATAATCGTTAGCGAGCTCTAAGGTCTCCATAATGTCAACCTCGTTAGCACCGTTAAAGATTGGAGTTGAAACGTTGATACCGAGTACCTTAGCTGCCAAAGACAAGTGAATCTCAAGCACCTGTCCAATGTTCATACGCGAAGGCACACCCAAAGGATTAAGCACGATATCAAGTGGGCGTCCATTAGGTAAGAATGGCATATCCTCAACAGGTAAGATACGGGAAATTACACCCTTGTTACCATGTCGACCAGCCATCTTATCACCGACACTGATCTTACGTTTCTGTGCTATATATACATTGACTGACTTGTTGACACCAGGTGACAACTCGTCTTTGTTCTCTCTTGTAAATGTCTGTGTACTCATGATTACACCATAAGCTCCATGAGGTACACGAAGTGAGGTATCACGAACCTCTCTGGCCTTCTCACCAAAGATAGCTCTAAGAAGTCTCTCTTCAGGAGTGAGCTCTGTCTCTCCCTTAGGAGTTACCTTACCAACCAAGATATCTCCCGCACGAACCTCAGCACCGACACGGATTACACCGTTCTCGTCGAGATCCTTTAATACGTCCTCGCCAAGTCCTGCAAGATCCTTAGTGATCTCTTCAGGTCCGAGCTTGGTATCTCTTGCTTCTGCAACATACTTCTCGATATGTACTGATGTATAAACGTCATCCTGAACCATACGCTCGCTCATAAGAACGGCATCCTCGTAGTTATAACCTTCCCAGGTCATAAATCCGATAAGCGGGTTCTTACCAAGAGCTATCTCACCGTGATCGGTAGATGCTCCGTCAGCGATAACCTGTCCCTTCTTAACCTTGTCACCCTTAAATACGATAGGTCTCTGGTTAACACAGTTACTCTGGTTGCTTCTAGCAAACTTAGTAAGATGATATACATCCTTCTCCTTAGTAGCATCATCAGGTCTTACTACGATCTCGGTACTTGAAGAAATCTCAACAACACCGTCTCTCTTAGCAAGAATACAGATACCTGAATCAACCGCTGCCTTCTCTTCCATACCTGTACCAACAACAGGTGCCTCGGTAATAAGAAGAGGTACGGCCTGACGCTGCATGTTGGAACCCATGAGCGCACGGTTAGCATCGTCGTTCTGAAGGAATGGAATCATCGATGTTGCAACCGAGAATACCATTCTAGGAGATACATCCATAAGATCGATAAGTTCCTTAGAGAACTCAGCTGTCTCCTCTTTATAACGACCTGCTACATTATCATTAACAAAGTAGCCATTCTCATCAAGCTTAGCATTAGCCTGAGCTACATGGTAATTATCTTCCTCATCGGCAGTCAGATAAATAGCCTCATCTGTAACACGAGGGTTCTTAGGATCTGACTTGTCACACTTGAAGTATGGAGCCTCTACGAAACCGTACTCATTGATTCTTGCGTATGTAGCAAGTGAGTTGATAAGACCGATGTTAGGTCCCTCAGGGGTCTCAATAGGGCACATACGACCATAGTGTGTATAGTGTACGTCACGAACCTCGAATCCGGCACGATCTCTTGAAAGACCACCAGGTCCGAGTGCTGATAAACGTCTCTTGTGTGTAAGCTCTGCAAGAGGGTTGTTCTGATCCATGAACTGTGAAAGCTGAGAGCTTCCAAAGAACTCTTTGATAACACCTGTTACAGGCTTAATATTAATGAGCGACTGGATGCTGATGTTCTCCTCATCCATAGTCTGCATCTTCTCTCTTACACCACGCTCAAGACGAGAGAGACCAAGTCTGTACTGGTTCTGTAAGAGCTCTCCGACTGCACGGATACGACGGTTACCCAAGTGATCGATATCATCGAAGTTACCGATTCCGTACTGAACGGTGATGTTATAGTTAATTGATACAAATATATCTTCTAATGTGATATGTCTTGGAATAAGTTTAGTAATATTGCGGGTGATGAGTTTCTTAAGCTCTGTCTCGTTGCCACCTGCCTGCTCTAATATATTCTTGAGTTCAGGATAATATACTTCCTCAGTAATACCAAGAGCGATAGCATCCTCCTTAGAAAATGGAGTCCACTCTGTGATATCTACCATCATGTTAGAGAGAATCTTAACTTCGCTAGGGAAGTTGTCTCCCATACCAGGTGTTACATTAACTTCAACGAAAATGTACTCAACTGCCTTATACTGGATATCATCACAAACCTCTTTGGTAAGAGTTGTACCTGCAGCGTAGATAACCTCACCTGTTGATGGATCAACTACATCCTGTGAAAGCACACGACCAATAGCACGATTTCTTAAAGAAAGCTTCTTGTTGAACTTGAAACGTCCAACCTTAGCAAGATCGTACTTACCATCGTCAAGATACATACCTGTTATCAAGTTATACGCATTGTCCTCTGAAAATGGATCGCCAGGTTTGATCTTCTTATATAATTCCTCAAGACCTGTTCTCTGATCTGTTGAAATGTCCTTCTCCAATGTAGCAAGAATCTTTCTGTCCTCGCCAAAAAGCTCCTTGATCTCAGCATCAGTGCCAACACCAAGCGCACGAATAAGCACGGTTACAGGAACTTTACGATTTCTGTCCACGCGCACATAAAATACATCGTTAGTGTCTGTCTCGTACTCTAACCATGCACCTCTATTAGGAATAACCTGGGAATTGAATAATCTCTTACCGAACTTGTCTCTGTCAAGAGTATAGTATACTCCAGGAGAACGAACCAACTGGCTTACGATAACACGCTCGGCACCATTGACTACGAAAGTACCTGTCTCTGTCATAAGAGGCAAGTCTCCCATGAAAATCTCATTCTCTATGATCTCGTCTGACTCTTCCTTCATGTTACGAAGAGCTAATTTAACTTTAAGTGGTACGGCATAGGTGACGCCATATTCCTTACATTGTTCAATGTTATACTTAATCTCGTCGTAACAGAACCTGTGGCTCTGGTATGACAAACTAAAGTCCCCACTTCGGTCTTCAATAGGCATTACATCATTGAATGCTTCCATTAATCCCTCATCCAGGAACCATTGATAGGAATCTCGCTGTACCTCAATCAAATTAGGCATATCAAGAATCTCTTTTTTACGAGCATAACTCATACGGACATCTTTGCCGGCTTTGATAAGGTTGATTCTGCTTTTCTTCATCGAGTGCTTCACCTCTTATATAATATTCGTATCATATATAAGTATCCCCGCTATACCTATAATCGCACATGTAAAAAAGCGCAAAAAACCGCTAGAACCCTACCGCGCCCTAACAATTAATATTAAGTTATAGTATTAAGAGATAAAAACCCATACCGATACAGAATAGTATTCTATCACAATGAATACTCTGTGTCAAGAGGTTATTTAACAACTACTTTTACATCGATAGTTGTGCCGCCTTCGCTGTAATCAGAAATGATTGAAATCCTTGCCACGCCCGGCTCAACAGGATGAATTGTGTAAGTACCCTTGGTGTTGTCGTTAGGATCTGTAACCCATGTAACAGTAGCTACACCAGGATCAGATGAACTCCAGCCCAAATCCTCATCATAAGGCTTAGTGCTGTCAGCAAACACAATCTGATAATTATCAACATAGTCTTCTCCCATGGAAATGGTAATATTCCTTGAGGCTACATTGACATCTTCAACATATGCATTCGGCTCATCGACATGAACATCAAGAGTTGTAATCAAGTTGCTTGAAGAACAAACAACAGAAATTGTAGTATCACCGGCTCCCACTATTGAAAGCGTTAGGTCACCGTTATATTCGGCTATAGTAGCAACATCAGTATTGCTAGAAGCCCATTTGATATCGCTAGGATACTTCTTAGACATATTGTCAACCGAGTAAGTAATAATGTAATCCTCGTTGACATCATACTTAAGATCTCCATCAAGATCAACGGAAATATCTGTAACAACAGTAGTAAGTGCATACTGAAGCGCAACAATCTCGTACTCTATGGCATCAATCTTGTTGGTGTATGTCTTAACCTGCTTCTTGTATTTCTTCTTAAGAGACGCCTTGGTAGACTTCTTCTTAATCTTCTTCTTAAGATTCTTGATCTTCTTCTTGTATGAAGTAATAGACTTGGTCTTGGATGTGATTGTAGAATCAATCTTGGCTTTGGTATAAGTGGTAGCAGCATTTGCAGTTGTGGCAAATGATGACTCACCCACAATAATAACTGCCATTACAATTAAAACAACTATCTTTCTAATAAACTTCTTCATAAATATCACGCCTTTTATCATTCTTATTAAACAAATAAATTATAACAAAGGCATTTTTCTTAGTCAACCAAACCGCCCGACTTCACTAAATACTCATAGCCAATAAAAAAGCCTGCGGCAATATACCGCAGGCAGGATAAAAAACAAAAGCAAAATTACTTAAGAGTAACCTTAGCACCCTCAGCCTCAAGCTTAGTCTTGATGTCCTCAGCCTCAGCCTTAGAAGCGCCTTCCTTGATAACTTTAGGAGCACCGTCAACAACTTCCTTAGCTTCCTTAAGTCCAAGACCGGTAACCTCACGAACAACCTTGATTACCTTAACCTTAGCGCCACCAACCTCGGTAAGCTCTACATCAAACTCATCCTTTTCAGCTCCGCCAGCTTCTCCGCCAGCTGCACCTGCTGCTGCAACTACAACGCCTGCTGCTGCAGAAACGCCGTACTTCTCCTCAACCTTAGATACTAAATCATTAAGCTCTAATACAGTTAAACTGTCAATACCTTCTAAAATCTCATCAACTGTCATGATATAATCCTCCAATTCATTAATAATAAAAATGTTAAATGTAAACTAAATAATTATGCTTCCGCTGGTGCCTCAGCTGCTGCCTCGGCTGGAGCCTCTCCGCTATCCTTCTGCTCTGCAACCTGCTTGATAACACGTGCAAAGTTGGTAATAGGTGATTTGAAGCTGCCAAGTAACTTTGAAAGCAATTCTTCCTTGCTAGGAACCTTAGATAAGGTGTCGATACCCTTAGCATCATAGTAAAGACCATCAACAAATCCTGACTTAACCTCAAGTGCAGGAGCGTTCTTAGCGAACTTGCAAAGAATACGAGCAGGTGCTGTAGCATCTGTCTTAGATACTGCCATAGCTGTAGGACCTTCAAGATCCTTAGCAAGGTCTGCATACTCTGTATCCTTGATAGCAAGATTGATCATGGTGTTCTTGTAAACTTTGTAAATTACATCGTTCTCACGAAGCTGTCTACGAAGATCTGTATCCTCTGCAACAGTAAGACCTCTGTGATCAACCAAAACTACTGCCTGTGCATCATTTAAGCTCTCTTTAATCTCTTCTACGATAGGCTGTTTTAATTCTACTTTTGCCACTTTTTTATCCTCCTTTAAATATTTTAACCATCCAAAGGACTAATAAGATATAAAAAACTTCATGTCCGAAAACATGAAGTGCAATATCAATCCAAAAATAATTGAAATAAATTACATCCTCGGTAGGTTGCATGCGTTACGTCTTACGACACCTACTGTCTTCGGCGGTTAATCCTTGCATACTTTATCACAACAACTCTTATAAGTCAAGTATTTATTTTATTTTCTTCAAAAATCTTTATCATTTGGTCAACTCTACTCTCCCAGGTCAAGTCATTTAATGCCTTTAACCTTCCACTTTCGGATATACCTTCAAGGAGTGCAGTATCACTAAGTAAAAGATTAAGTTTCCGAACCGCTTCACCAGGGTTAGCTATGTCAAATGTCAAAAGCTCAGCATCATCACCCTCAGTCCTAAAGAAGTTGTCAATATACTCTGTTGTATCAGTTAAAGCTACAGCACCGTTAAGCATAGCGGTAGGAACTCTATCATGAAGCCCCTTCTTAAACCAAGGCATCGTATTAAGAACAACCTTGGCGTCGGCATATATGTCAGCTGTCTCAGTATAAGGAACTCCTTTATGGATAACTGTATTCTTCCAGTCGTCAACATTTAACTTATCCCATCCATCTCCAAACAAATGAAGACTAGCTCCCGAATCGATTATATATCTTACAACCTCTTCTCTTACATAGGCATTGACATAGTGATTAGACCTGTCAATCTTGTTAAGATACATTGCAAATGCTGAATCATCAACCTCAATAGAGTTCGCGTCCAAAACTGCTTCAAGCGCTTCCTCGTTGCTCACACTCCTGTTATCAAGCATATAATTAATCGTCGCAATCGCAAGATCAATAAACTGCTTGTCGCCTTTAAGAATAGTGTCCTCAATATCTGACAGGCTGTAGTAACTACCGGTCATGACAACATCATACCGTCTGTCGCCGATTGGCTTTAGCCCTTTACCTTCATTAACCCAGCCGCCAAGCGGAAGCGTATGCACAGACTTGATATTCGGGTGATGCTTAGATATATATTCCTCATGCCCCATATCAAGACAAAACACGTGATAGTCTTTAAGTGGCACGCAAAGATGCTTATAATGTCTCATAGGATGATCGACTATGTAATTATAAAAAGGCACCTTCATGTAATCGAGCAAGAACTGCCCGTTAACCTTAAATCCGTGTTGCCCCACAGAGTTAAATGTCAAACAAGCGTCATATCTTTTATTGATTACTCTATAAATCTCACCCTCGACATCCTTAGAATCAAGGTTAATAAAATCCACCTTAATCCCGCGATTATTAAGACACGAAGCTACTTTGTCGGTAAATATGTTAAGAGTGTCATAGCAGACATTTGCTCTTCTAAACATAAGGACATTACTGATCATGTGGCACCTCCTCATTCGACAATACAAAAGTATAATAACACATAAAAAAATCGCAGGCAACAAACTTGCTGCCCGCGATGATAATGCGATGGAATAAATGTTAATTACATAAACTTAGCTGTATTAAGCTTAACTCCAGGTCCCATAGTTGAAGCAATAACAACGCTTCTTAAGTATGTACCCTTAGCTGATGCTGGCTTAGCCTTAACAACAGCATCCATTAAAGTCTGGAAGTTCTCAGAAAGCTGCTCCTCTGAGAAAGAAGCCTTTCCGATTGGCACGTGAATAATGTTAGCCTTATCGAGACGATACTCAATCTTACCAGCTTTGATGTCCTCAATAGCCTTGGTGACATCCATTGTAACAGTGCCGGCTTTAGGGTTAGGCATCAAGCCCTTAGGTCCCAAAACCTTACCGAGACGTCCTACGACGCCCATCATATCAGGTGTTGCAACAACAACATCGAAATCTAACCAACCATCGTTCTGAATCTTAGGAATGAGCTCCTCAGCTCCTACATAATCAGCTCCGGCAGCCTGTGCCTCGTCAGCCTTTGGTCCTTTTGCGAATACTAAAACGCGAACCTTCTTACCTGTACCGTGTGGCAACACAACCGCACCACGTACCTGCTGGTCAGCGTGACGGCTATCAACACCCAAACGGATGTGAGCCTCAACAGTCTCGTCAAACTTAGCGCTTGCAGACTTCTTAACCAAACTAACTGCCTCAGCAACTTCATAAGTTGTAGTCTTATCTACAATCTTAGAAGCTTCTACATATCTTTTACCTTTTTTCATGTTTAAAACCTCCTGTGGTAATATCGGGAAGAAACCCTCCCACTTATATCAATATTCATAAGTATAAGTCGTCAAATGTTATCAATAAGGCAGAGCAACGTCTTGCCTCAATCCAATCAATCTTCTACCTTAATACCCATGCTACGAGCAGTACCTGCAATCATGCTGGTTGCTGCCTCAATGCTACCTGCGTTCAAATCTTTCATCTTAAGTTCAGCAATCTTCTGTACTTCTTCTCTCTTGATGGTAGCAACAGTCTCTTTAATAGAGTTACCTGCACCCTTCTGAATCTTAGCTGCCTTCTTAAGTAATACTGCAGCAGGTGGAGTCTTAGTGATGAAGCTAAAACTTCTATCCTGGTATACAGTAATGATAACAGGGATAATTGTGTCTCCCTGGTCTGCTGTCTGAGCATTAAACTGCTTAGTAAACTCAACAATATTAACACCGTGCTGACCAAGTGCTGGTCCAACCGGTGGAGCTGGTGTTGCCTTACCTGCAGGAATCTGTAATTTAATGTAACCTGTAACTTTCTTCGCCATTATAGCGCACCTCCTAAATGTGGTATAGCGGGATGTAACCCTCCCACCGTCTGAATATCAGACATTAACTTAACTTCTGTATATCTGAGAAATCAATTTCAACTGAGATATCGCGCCCTTGCATTTCAATATCTATGGAAATCTTCTCTTTTTGTTCATTAACATTAGTCACAACTGACTCTGTGTCAGCCCATGGACCTGATACGACTCTAATCCTGTCACCAACATTAATATCCAAGGTAGCCTTCTTGCTCTGAAGAATACCCATGTTACGAATCTCGTCCTCGGTCAATGGAACAGGATTGGATCCCGGTCCAACGAATCCTGTAACACCTCTTGTGTTACGGACAACATACCAAGTATCATCATTCATAACCATATGAACCATAACGTAACCAGGGAAGAGCTTACGCTGTACTTCCTTTCTCTTGTCACCTTTGGTTTCAATGACAGTCTGCATAGGAACCATAACTTCTAAAATCTGGTCCTGCAATTTACGATTCTCAACTGTCTTCTCAATTGTGGTTTTGACCTTATTCTCATAGCCCGAATAAGTGTGAGCAACGTACCATTTAGCTTCATCAGCCATACTTATCACCCTCCTACGATTACTTGAATCGGTTAATTATAGGTTGATCAATGCATCAATACCGTATTGGATACCCATATCAATAAAAGCAACGATAACTCCAATAACTAATGCTGATACAAGGACAACTACGGTCTGTTTAGCTAAATCCTTCTTGCTCGGCCATATGATCTTTTTAATCTCGGCTTTAACACCCTTAAACCAGCTATTCTTCTGGTCTTTGTTTGATTCGCTCATATGCTACCTCCCTAAAACCTATTACTTAGTCTCCTTGTGTAAAGTATGCTTCTTACAAAACGGACAATACTTGTTAGTCTCCATCCTGTCAGGATGATTCTTCTTGTCCTTGGTCATGTTGTAATTGCGGTTCTTACACTCTGTACATGCTAATGTAATCTTAACGCGCACAACTTCCACCTCCTACTTTAATTAATGAGCATAAAAAAAGAAGCCCTAAGGTCTTCTTCCTTCCATCGCTTGAATAATATAACATAAAGATAAGTCTAAAGTCAACATATATTTTGTGAGGAATTAAAGAGTTCGGCAATGCATACCTCTATGCATCGCCAAACATAATCTCATTAATTCTTTTGTCAAATGAAGACATTGAAAACTCTTTATCATAAATCTCTCTTGAGTTGGCTCCAACGCCTGTAATTGCTTCTCTTCCTTCTAATGTAAGTCGCTTAAGAAGTTCAGCAAACGACTCCTTGTCCTCCGTCTTATAAAGATATCCGTCACGCTTATCTTCTATATAAGAAGAGATAGCCACCGAATCTCCTGCTACAACACATTTACCAAGACTCATCGCCTCGACCGCTACGGTAGAAACTGTCTCAACTCTCGAGCAGACAATAACCCCGTCTGAACCGGCAAGAAGCTTCATCAGTTCACCCTGCGGCATAGCATCTAAGTATTCAAGGTTCTTCTCCTTAGCGATATCATTTGCAAAATGCTTACAAAAAGCGTCACCGGACTTGGTTCCGACAAACGTAACTTTAAGCTTGTCTTTCACGCCATTAGGAAGATCGTAATATGCGTTGACCAAAAGATCCTGACCTTTCTCATGTGATATCGGGCCGATTACAAGAAAATGAAGAGGCCCGCCAACGCTACGGTTAGCTTCATTATTCTCACCAAAGTCTTTTACGCCAAACATAAATACATCCGCGTCGTAATCAAACTCTTTCTTTATTATATTCTTAACGTAATCGCTCACCGCGAGAGTTTTGACATTTGCCTTAAATGAATTAGGGTTAGGGATTTCGCCCCTTCCGTATTCAAAGTAGCTCTCGTGCTCATGAATCCACCAATATACAGGTGCATCTGCACCGTCAAGTATCATAACAGCCGGGAAGTTAAGGATAGTGTTGGAGACAACCATGTCAAACTTCCTAGAAAAGCCCTTGAACACGAACTTTCTCTCCCAGTATTTAGGCGCGATAACGACCGGATATCCCGATTCAAGAATATCTCTAACCGTCTCGCCAAGCTCAGGGCACATAAACAATACGTCGCCTTTAAGACTTAAACGCTCCGCAAGGTTAAGCAAAGCATTAGGCGCGCCCGTTCTTGTAAACTGATGCGTAATAAGTAAGAATCTAGGTCTTTCACCTTTTATCTCACATCTAAGGTGCTCTGGAAGCATCACATGATAACCTCTTTTGGTGAACTCATTCTCAATGTCACCAAAGACATCAGTTACTTCCTTATCAATTGTATGCTCGCTCATAAAGTCAACAATCTCTTTGGCGCGATTAGCCCATGTGTGGTTACGCCTCGCATACTCCTGTCCCGCTTTGGCAAGTTCTTTAGCTCTATCGCCATCGGACATCATGTCTTTAACAGCATTAACCAAGGTCGACATGTCATCAAGCCTGTATGTCTTAAGATACTTATCGTTCATTCCCTCTTCGTTGATATATTCGCTTTCATCGGTAAATGATATCGCACCATTAAGAAGGGTGTTGGCGATTCTGTCGTGAAAGCCCGCCTTAGACCAAGGGAGGACGTTAAGAACATATTTGTATTCTGATATTATGGAAGGAAAATCCATAAAATCGCATGGGGGCATGCATTTTAAAAGACTCTTATCCTTGACATTCAAGCCATCCCAACCGCCTCCATATACGGTAACAGGAATGCCGCTGTCAACAAGCGCCTTGACTGCATTTTCACGAAAATACGAACGAAGATAGTATTCTACATCCTGACACTCATATATGTAGGTATAGTACTCCTCATCAGGTATCTTAGCGCCAAGCTCGTTAATCGCGATGTCATAAAGCGCCTCAAGAGTGTGGCAAGGCTCCTTAATACCGGTCTCCGCCATCTTCTGTTTGATTAATCCCAACGGGCTGTTGTCTGATTTTAAATCCTTAAGTATTGATTCGTGACCTTTATAAGTTCCGACAAAAAGGACTTCGTCCTTTCTTTCGTCAAATGAATTACCAGCACTATCACTCTCGATGCCCGCCTGATATATAAGCCCGCAGTCCCTTATGTTAGGATTGGGTTTAAGAAGTAAGTCGACATAATTTCTGTCCACCTGAAAAGCATAATACCTGTTGAGAATAGTCTGCTGCCTCTCAACATTGGTACAAGGATGGTCAACATAATATGCGAAAAACGGCGCATTAAAGTTATCCATAAGATATGAACCGTCCTTCATTTCCTGATCCGCAAGAACACCGTTTAGTGCAAGTATTGCGTCATAAGACTTAGTTAACGCTTCATGCACCTCGTTATCCAAATCATCTATATTCTCGCCGATTACATCAACTTCTATCCCCATATCACGAAAAGCGGACTTTAAAAAGTCCGCAAATACTCTAAGTGCATTATATCTTGAAAACCCCTTTACCAAAAGCAATCTCTTAATATCGCCCAATTTATTACCTCCGTCATTTAAGCATGTCAAACATCTGAGTAAATCTTATCATGTAGTTATGAAGCTCCTTCGCCTTGTCGTGTCCCGCCTTGGCAATAGCCGCTCTCTCTTCTTCATGCTCCAAATAATAAGCAATCTTGTCTGCGCATTCTTCAAAGCTTCCGTAAGTCTCAACCTCAACGCCCGGTGTAAAGAACTCAGGTAACTCTTCCTGATAATTGGTGAGCATAAAACCGCCTGCAGCAAGTATATCCCACGCTCTCTGTGGAAGTCCGGTTCTTATCGTCTTGGATGTCGGATTAATATTAATCTTGGAAAGATTGAATATCTTAGGCATCTCAACATAAGATTCCGCCTTGCCCCTAAAGTTAATCTTAGGCATCATAGAGCAGTCGCTCATTGTATATAAATCAACCTTGAATCGCTCAGAAAGGTACTTTAAAAGCCTCACTCTCTCAAGCGAAGTAACCTTTTCGCCCAAGTACATCTGGCTTATCGCAACCTTAGGATCTATATTGTAATCCTCGTTGATATTGCTGCTTCCAACCGTCTTCATGAATTCATCGGCAAATTCATCAGAAATCGTCTCTAACAAAAAGTTATATCCGTACACCTTAAGTTGAGCTTCTACCAAGCCTTCCGCGTACCCTCTCGCATAATCGGTAAGTCCCTCTATCTTGTCATACGCGCATTTCTCTGTATATAAAGATCCGACAAATGAAACGTCCGCCGAGAATCTCTTCCTGTCCTCAGCCGTAATGGTAGCTATCACCTCGTCATAGTGAGGCTGATCAACAGCTAACGGCAGATAGAAAATGTTATCAGGATTGACAGAAAGATATTCCTGATACATCGCATAATCAAATAAAAATATCCTATTGTAAGGAAGCGAAAGCGTCTTAGAATAGTACTGAAGAACAGGGCAATCAACAGACCACGAAATATATGGAATCTTAGCCACCGGCGCAACTCTTGCTACAAGAGGAAAGAAGTCCACCGAGAAAATGTAATCAAACTTGTCCTTAACAAGCTCGTAAGAAAGCTGGTCAAGCGCTTCCTGACTGTAATCAGCATCATCTCCCGGATAAGTCCACTCATAAACATCAATGCCTAGGGCCTTCATAGCCCTAAGCATCTGTCCTTCACATATACTCTTCCATCTGACCATAAAAATCTTCATAGATCAACATCCTCAGCTTTAATAATCTTAAGATCGTCTACATTAGGCTTCTCCATCAATACAATTCTGTCAGCCTGCTTGGTTACTATCTTCTCAAAGAGGTTACGAATACCTCTCGCATTACCGAATTCCTTCTTGCTCTCAGGAGTCATGCACTCTAAGTAAATCTGCACGAGCTCTAAGGCATCATCTTCGATTGTCATGCCTGACTTGTCTGCCATCATTTTAAGAATGTCGACAAGCTCTTCATTAGAGTAATCAGGGAAATTAATAAACTTATTAAAACGCGATATAAGACCTGTGTTGGACTTAAGAAATCTATCCATCTCCTTCTCGTAACCCGCAACAATTACAACAAGGTCATTACGATGGTCCTCCATCTCCTTAACCAAGGTATCTATCGCCTCTATACCATAGTCGTCACCTGCATCGCGGCTCGACAAAGAATACGCCTCGTCGATAAACAACACCCCGCCTAACGCCTGACTAACTACTTCCTTAACCTTCATCGCCGTCTGTCCAAGATAACCGGCAACAAGCCCTGCTCTGTCTGTCTCTACCAATGTACCTTTAGAGAGAACGCCAAGTTCCTTATAAATCTCAGACACAAGTCTTGCAACCGTAGTCTTACCTGTTCCGGCAGCTCCGGTAAATACCATATGATAAGACATCTCCATCTGTGGAAGATTATAATTCTGTCTCATCTTTCTGACCTTAATAAGGTTAACCAAAGACTGCATTTCCTGCTTAACGCCCTCTAAGCCGACAAGCTCCCCGAGCTGCTCCATAAGCTTCTCTACAGCCTGTGCTCTCTTAGCATCCTTGGCTTCCTCAAGCTCTAACTTAGCCTTAGCTATCTCCTTGGCAATCTCATCCTTATCATACTGAGGCTTCTCTTCTAACTCCTCATTAACCTGCTCTTTAGAAGCATCCGCCTCATCTTCTTTAGGCTCAACTTCAGGGGTTACAACCTCTTCCTTAGGGGTTACAACCTCATCTCTGTTAGTCTTATATATAATCTGTTCTTCGTAATCATCCTCAAGCGTATCCTCATAATTAGGAATATAATCATTACGCTCTTCTTCAAATGTTATATCGCCTGTATCAACATCATCTATACCTTTGTCAAATGATACTGCATCCTCATTGACCTTATTGGTTACTAAAGAGTTGCTCGGTGTTGTAACTTCACTTCCGATTGCCTTAGACGAATCTACAATATGATGAGCGTACTCCATCTCATCTCTAAGATATCCTGTCTTAAATGTAGGCGCCTGAATCTTAAGCTGAACATAGTGCTCATCAATCTCTGCAAGATAAATAAGGTCCTTGCCAAGAAACGCCCTTATCTGACTAAGATAAGCGCGAAGAAACCTGACAACGCCCTTGCCTTCTCTCTCTTCAAGATATGAGAGTGCTATAACAATGTTAATCATGGTATCCATAAACATTATGGATAATTGAGTCTTCTTCTCCCTGTCTCTTAGAGAAAAGAGCTGTAAAAGTATAGGTGGTGCAGAAAGTACTTTCTTAGCCTGATTGACAAGCTCCATGGAAAGCTTCTCGTCCTCACCTATCTTAAGAGGGTTAGAATCCGGTATAGACCTCACAAAATGTCTCTGCTCAGGTCCGTACTTCTTGCATTCTACCGCACATATAACGAGCAAAGCCTGAAGATAGAGATCCAACTGCTCATTGACAGTCTGTTTAAGAATCTGTTCAGGCTTGCTCCAATATCCTTCAGAATTAAGCTTGACGCAGTGAAAGATCAGAGTCTGATAATTCTCTTTAGCATATTCAAATAATTGCCGGTTAGTATAATTAACTCCAACCATTTAAACCACCCGTCTTAAAAATAACTACTGAATATTAGCGTCATTCATCCCCACTATAACAGTTGCATCTAAGCCATCCGGAACAGCTCCGACCTGGATAGTAGGATTGGTAAAGTATTTCATAAGTTCCTGACCCATACCCTCTTCCTTAACAATAATGAGAGTATCGCTGAGTCTCTGATCGTAATTACCGATTGTAGCAACATTAAATCCGTTGTTGGTAAGATTGGCCTGCCATTTAGCAGCCAGGCCCTGTACACCTGAACCGTTAAGCACCTGAACGTTACTTATCTGAGGAACGCTCTCTACAACCTCTTCCTCAGTGTAGTCATCGCCCTCAGTACTCTTAGGTACACCAAGTTTCTTAAACAACTTAGAAGCCTTCTTAGAATCTATAACATAAATCTTACCCTGATATCCACCGGGTACTGCGTAATAGTCAAATGTCTCAAGCTTCATATAGCTGTCAGCATAACTTAACTTATCGCTACTGTCGAGATTAGACATATAATCCGGAATGACTTTATCGGTCATAAAATCAGTGAATTCTACTTCATCGCCCTTAACCGAATCAAACTGAGCCTTGAAATCATCATTGAGAACAGCAACATTAACGAGCTTGCTTACGCTTCCTGCGCCGGCATCCGTAGTCGAAGCATTAGAAGTAACGCCTGACGAAGCGCTTACAAAACTGTCGTCATGTGCGTATGGATCGTCACCACTAGGCGCGCTGCTGTCATCAGCTACAGCCGTAGTATTGCCTGAATAGCTAAATCCCTTGATAGTACCGTCGTTCTTGACACTTGACTTCTGAGAAGTAAATGTCTGGTCAAATACAGACTTATCAACAACAGTATAATAAGAAATATCAATATCAAGCATGCTTGCCATGATAATGGCACCGTAACCATACTTGGTATCATCATCCTTATCAAAGTACTTAGGAAGCTTATAGAACTTGAAAATCTGTGGTATCTCCTGATTAACAGCCAAAAGCTTTCTGTACATACTTGCAGGAATGGTAACCTCTACGCTTGTAGGTATGGTCACATAACTCATGACTTCATTCTCTGTATCAAAAACTTCAAGGACTGCATTTGAAATCGTATTCTTATCAGGATTGTACGAGAATATCAGGTTTCTTGATACCGCATCAACCTTAGCACCTGATATCATCTTCTTAGCTTCCGATTCCTTGGCTCTCTGATTCTTGACCGTATAATACTTCTTAGTTCCAAAAAAACCGCCAACTGCTGCGAGTATCATACAAAGAAGAACCGCTACAGCCTTAAAAAAACCTACTATAAATATCTTAAATATCTTCTTACCCATAGTTAATTCGCCACCTCTGTCGTTGCACCCGGCAAGTCACTCTTGCCATCGTAATCGTAGATAAATGTCTGAAGGAAATTCTTGTTGGCCTCCATGTTAAGGTTAAGAACCGAACCGTTACCATGTAAGCTTCTGCCGTCATAATATCCTTCAACAGGGATACGATAAGGTGTAATCTCGGTTGTACCCATAGTGACAACATTGGTTGCATAACCAACTATCTGTGAGTTACTTACATCTGTTGTAATGTTTGGAAGAACAACATCAAGTATCTTCATCCACTTAGACATAGGCATTGTCTTAACCTTGTCAAATATCGCAGCCATAACCATACGCTGTCTCTCTGTACGACCCTGGTCGTTGTTGGTACCCTTAACATTAGGAACCTTTCTTACACGACAGTAACCGAGCGCCTGGTCTCCGTTAAGGGTGTTCCATCCCGGGCTCACATTACGATATTTCTTCTTGCGGATGTAGTTGGTGGTGTTAAGGTAGTTAGCCTCTGTCTCACCAAGCTCGATATCTACACCGCCAACCTCGTTGACGATATCTTTAAATGCTTCAAAGTCAACTGTTGCGTATCCGTCAAGTGATACACCAAAGTTGGTTGCAATAGTCTTATACAAAAGCTCAGGTCCACCGTATGCGTATGCCGAGTTGAACTTCTGAATACCGTATCCCGGTATCTCAACCTCCATATCACGCATGAGTGAGGTGAGCTTAAGCATCTTGTGCTTATTGTCCATAGTAGCAATCATAACCGTATCACTACGTCCCCACTGCTCAGAACCAAGCTCTGCTCTGGTATCTGAACCAATGAGCAAAATATTGATAATATCTGTATCAGATGTAACCTGAATATCTCCTAAATCTACATCGCTTATAGTCTTACCAGTGTCACGATTCATAAGATCGAGACTTGATGCCATCTTGCCCGCATAACATCCGCCTGCTGCAGACAGCAAAATTGCAAGAACAAAAAGTACTTTCTTTAACATTTTAAATCCTTTCCTAAGCACTCTCCCCATGCTTTACACAACTTACGAAACGCAATAAACATTTCGCAGTGTATTATTATACCATATATTAAACAATAATTAAACCCTATTTTGAAGCCATAAGATAAGATATACCTTCCTTAAGCCCCTCAACAGAGAGCTGGTACATTCTAAACTCTTCCGCTAGCACAGCCTCAGACTCCATCCATGAAAGCTGGGATGACAGTCCCTTGTGAAGCTTAGGGTTAAGCCAGATAATCTTGTTATATTTGGTCTTAAAATACCTGCACCACTCAAGACCTGATAGTCCCTTGTTAGGTCCTCTGTAGTTACCGTTGATATCGGTAAGCTCCTCAGGCGCCATCGCGGCATCACCGACGATTATCACCTTATAATCCTTGTCGGTGTGTCTAAACACGTGGTCTAACTCTACCCAATCGCCGTACTCACACTCCGCAGTCTTATAAAGATGTGAGTAAATGCAATTATGAAAATAATAGGTCTTAACGTCTTTAAAATGGTTAGCCTTGTGAACTGCCTGAAACAGACTGTTGGACAGCTGACTAAACGGATACATTGAGCCACCGCAGTCAAAAAGAAGCATTAACTTAACCGTGTTCTTCCTCGGTCTGTCAAATTCAAGCTTAAGGTAGCCTCCATTATTACAAGTCGAATCTATCGTTCCTTCAAGGTCAAGCTCCGTCTTAGGTACATCAAGCTTAGAGGAGTACTGTCTGAGTCTCCTAAAAGCAACCTGAAACTGCCTCATCGAAAGGACTCTGTCCTCTCTGAAATCTCGGTACCTTCTCTCTCCTGCGACAGAAAATGCAGACTTCATTCCGCCCTGACCACCGACTCTGATACCGCCGACATTTACACCGGAATGGCCGTAAGAAGAACCACCCGCTGTTCCTATCCAGTAGTTACCGCCGTTATGCTCGCTATCCTGCTCGTTAACTCTCTCCTTAAAGAGACGCTTAACCTCGTTGGCATCTTTAGCGGTCTTATACTCATAAAGTTCTCTTTGCAGAGGGTCTGTTGTCTTGTCTTCCTTATCGAGCCATTTTAATATGTCTGCCGGAACTCTGTCCTCCACCTGAACCTTATAAAAATACTCTCTAAACGCTATATCATACTTGTCAAAATCGGATTCCGATTTAACAAGAGTCATGCGTCCAAGATAGTAAAGGTCGGTAAAGCTTCCGTTAGAAAGCCCTTTATCGAGCGCATCCATAAAGATAAGCCACTCGGTAGTCGAGATATTAAGACCTCTGTCTTTTAACATATAGAAAAATTCAATAAACATACATCTTCCTCTTATAACTGCATTTCCTTAACGAGGTCAATATCTTCATCCTTCTTGATTAACACACCAAGGAAAGGAAGCTCCGCTCTTATTCTCTCAGGGTCAATACCGCCGATTAGTAATGCTCTTATCCAGTCGATAAGTTCTGAAGTAGATGGCTTCTTTCTTAAGTTTCTGATACTTCTTATCCAGTAAAATGTATCCATCGCCTGCTTTAAAAGATTGTCCTCTAGATTCTCAAAGTGAGCGTGAACGATAGCTGCCATCTGATCTGCCTCAGGAAATGATATATAGTGGAATATACATCTTCTAAGGAATGCATCAGGAAGCTCCTTCTCTGCATTTGACGTAATTATAACAATCGGTCTTGTAGCAGCCTTAACTGTCTCCTTGGTCTCATGGATATAGAACTCCATCTTGTCAAGCTCCCAGAGGAGATCGTTAGGGAACTCAAGATCCGCCTTATCTATCTCGTCTATCAATAACACAACCTGCTTCTCAGACTTAAATGCCTCACCAAGCTTACCAAGCTGGATGTAATGAGAAATGTCATCAACACCCTCCTCTCCGAACTGGCTGTCATAAAGTCTCTGGATGGTGTCGTACTGGTATAAACCGTCTTGCGCCTTGGTCGTTGACTTGATATTCCAAATGTAAAGCTCCTTATCAAGCGCCTTGGCGATTGCCTCTGCAAGCATGGTCTTACCGGTTCCCGGCTCACCCTTAACGAGAAGCGGCTTCTCTAAAGCGATAGCCACATCTACTGTCTTCATAAGCTCATCAGAAGCTATATAATCATTAGTACCCTTAAATGTTGTCTTACTCATAAAATCTCCTATCCATATACATATTACAATACATAATCCATATGATTTTAACATATAATAATGAGATTGGCTATATATTATTTAAGATCCTTCGGAACGATGTTCCTCAGGATGACATTTAGCTACCCTGTCATTCTGAGCGAAGCGAAGAATCTTAACGCTCCAGTAGGGACTGTCCCTACTGGAGCGTTACGCGTTATATTATCTATTTTATTGTCTCATAAATCTCCTTAGTCTTATCTTTAGTTGCACTTGAGATATAGTAAGATGTACCATCATTTGTCTTTATATGTATATACGCCTTAATGTTAGGATTCAGGAACATCTTGCATCCCTTTTCGTCGTCAACAATAAAGTTCCCTTTAAGAAGTGAATCCATTCCCACTCCGTTGGTGCGTATCATTGTCTTCTTGTTAATGTCACTGCCGTACTCAACGCTCTCTATCTCACTAGCAGGAATCACATACTCATCTCTGAGCTGGTGGCATATAATATCATCACCATCTAATCTTAAATCAATAGGCGTGCCCTCTAACATTCCGGACCATACAATAACTGCTATAGAAGCAATGATTGAAAGAGCAAGTATGGCAGCTGTCACCTTGCCAAATGTTCCGGCAAAATTAACTGTACTTCCGCTAGTCATTCTCGTCTCAACTAATATGCGTTTATCATTAGGGTTGTAATATATAATTCCGCCAATCCAATATTCATCATCATCTGTAAATAGAGTTATATCATCGGCGTACATTTTATCAATCCTATTATTATTCTTTATGAAAATGATGATAACGATTATCAACATAATCATATACGCTATACTGATTATAATAGCAGTCACATTATAGTATTTAAAAAACAGTAGACTGACTACAGCTAAGATAAAGAATAAGTTAATACACATAAAGGAAATAAAGAAATTGGCTTTGGTTTTCTTCTTAGCACGATTATAATTGGCGTTGATATCACTGTCTGTTGAAATGGTTTCATTCTTCATTTTGTCAGTGCGTATGGCGATTAAAGTTATAATTATACCGGTAAAAAGCATAGTGCCGCTGATTAGAGAAGTAAGATAACTACTGGCAACAGCGATATCATTACCAAGGTTTATCAATCCTAAATCTGCTAATATGCTGAAGCTAAAGAGAGCAAAACCAACAATGTTAGGAATGATAAGTTGATGAAGCCTAAGTGCATGAATACTGCCGGCGTTCTTAAGGTCAACATAGCTTACGCCTTGGTTTGATGTGATATTAAGCTCTCTTTTTAGTGTCATCATTTTATTGTGAGCAGATACATATGGCAACATAATTCCCATTATTGAAAGGTAGATAAATGAAAGCCACATTGCTGTCTTGACTACCATACTGTGAAAGAACAGAAGTATAAATGCGATAATTGTACAAGCAATCATTATTCTGAATGCAAGAGTTCTTGTTGATTTAACTATATCGCTGATATCTGCTGTTGTCTGTTCGTTCTTAAACTCTTCTCGGTTAGTGACACCAAAGATGTACTTGTGTCCGCTTATATCCCTTGGATAAATAAAGAGAAAGACTATCCAAAGAATTGGCGTTATACATGCAAACATGGTTATACCAAATACAAAACTTGTCATTGTAATCCCCCTCTATCCATAGTATTCCTTGATTAAATCCAGCAGTTCTTTCTTAGGAACACCCGACAGCCTTGCTTCTGATACAATCCTCTTCAGTTCGGATTTATTAGCTTCACTGATGGTGCCTTGTTGTTCTATGGTGCTTCGTACGCGTGCACCGTTCTTTCTGTCAGTCATTATATATCCTTCGGTTTTAAGTAGCTGATATGCTTTGCTGACAGTCATGGTGTTGATTCCCATCTCAAGCGCCAAAGCTCTGACAGTAGGAAGTTGTTCGCCACTTTTTAACTCTCCGTCAGAAATTCCCATGACAATCTGGTTCCTAATCTGCATATAAATCGGGACATCAGACAGTTCTTCGATCCTAATTATCATGTGCTTCCTCCCTTGATGATCTTATGCATATTATTATAGCATAAATAAGAGCAGGAATCACGCCTATCAGTCCGAAAGCCGATGGACCTAAGACAGAATACTCGGTATACTCAGGACTAACAATATGTTGATATATTGTCCATCCGTTTATCGCACCGTGTACAAGTGCAGGTACCCATATGGTTTCTGTCTTTTCATAAGCATAATCGATTATTATACCAAACGAAACAGTACCTATGACAAATGCAACCGGAGCCAAGAATGGTGCACCTATATATCCTTCACTGTAATTATAATTGGTAATGATTATGCAAGGCCAGTGCCATGCACCCCATATTATTCCACCGATAACCCTTCCTTTAGTCTTGCCGAAACGGTCCTTAAGATAAGGATAGAGAGCACCTCGCCAGCCAACCTCCTCTCCAATTGCAGTAAGAGTATTAGTAAATGGAACAAATGTAAGAGACATTAAGCAGGTTATACCAATCATCATTTCAAATGAAAGTCCTTGTTCACTGAGCTGCTTCATTGCTTCGTCACCCATATTTTCCTTTAAGAGAGTGAAATTAGGGTCGAAATGGTTGGGGAAAATGACGAAGTAAACAATCGCTCCCGCCACACAAAGAACTGCAGGAATCCACATCGAGTAGAATATCCAGCGAACTTTACCTTTAAGATGAGGAATCCATCCCATACCCTTAAAAGGAATGCGTGCTATTAATAAACCGGTAAGAGGAGCGAACATCGCAAGTGCCAGGCAACCTTGAAATATAAGTATCCCCGTCTGAGTTCCCTTATTGTTAAAAATTGAGCCTATAATTTGAAGAATATATGCTAAGACAAATGCTACAGTCAGATATATTGTTATCTGTTTCTTTGAAATATTATTGTTCATAAGAATCCCTCCTGAAATATTATGTGTATCATTTGTATTCTATGTATTATACAACCTAATACAGACTATACATAAAAATATACCATTTGTCAATACGTAAATAAAAAAATGGGGACAGGCCCCATTTTCGCTGTTGTTGTGTTTATGAAATTAATTAATCTTGCGTTTCCACGGAATAAATCTGTTAACATTTTTCTTGTACTCAGCATATTCCTCACCGTACAGATCAAGTAGCCACTTCTCTTCTGTATTAATTAACGCAATTGTCATTATCAACCAGTCTACTAAAGGAAAGACTAGCAACCATACATTGTGCCACATCAACAAACCTCCGGATAACGCAATCCAGCAGCCACTGTACATAGGGTTTCTCACCCATGAGTAAATACCCTTGGTCTGTAATTTATTTTCTGTTATGGACTCATCCATGTTAGAGCGCAGGGCGCCTATATACCAAACAGTTAAGCCTGCGAGTATTAATAAAACTCCTGCGATGCGAAATATCAGTGTCCACTGAGCACCTAAAATCCCTATCTTAAAGACGTAACCAAGCAGGATAATCCCGATAATATTAAGAAATGCTGTACCGTATATTATATAAGGACCAACACCGAAAAGCGGTAATTTCTGGCCTTCCTTCGTATAATTCTTAAGCATGTTATTGCCTCCGATTTTTCGCAATCTAACTATCGCTAACCATTATATTCTAGCGGCTGGTTTCGGTCAATGGTTTTCTCTTAACTTTTACTCTTCAAACCAACTATCCCCGTTGTTCTACTTGAAGTTTTAAAGCCATGATGATAGAATGAAATTGCATAGACATAGTTGTTTAAAGCAGAGAAAGGTAGTGATTATATGAAAACAGTAGATATTCAAATAAGCATACCTGAAGATATGATATCGTATATGAACGAAGAGAACAACGAATACATATTCGAAAGAAACGCAATGCTTTTATATCCATTTATTCATAATTTGACGATTTCACATGGGAGGGCTGCCGAGATTTTAGGTGTACACAAAACAGATTTAATAGAATTTTATGATTCAATAGGAATACCTTATTTAGATCAGACTTCAGAAGAATTGATGGATGATTTAGCTACATTAGAAGCTGTGATGGAGGTGGCTAAATGATTGTTGTATCAGATACTACGCCATTAATCACGTTGATGAAAGCGGATAAATTAGATATTCTTGGCAGTATGTTTGGTGATGTTTTAATTCCAGAATCTGTTTTTTCTGAAGTAACAAGTAATGATACATACAGAGATGAGGCTAACATTATTCGTAATAGTGATTACATAAAAATAGTAAAAGTAAGTGACGATAGTCAAGTTGCTTTTTTACAACGAGCAACCGGATTGGATTTAGGAGAAAGTGAAGCCATAATTTACGCTGATGAAGTAAAAGCAGATTTGTTGATGATGGATGAAGTGGCCGGGCGAAGAGTTGCTTTAAATATGAAATTACCTATAACCGGAAGTGTAGGAGTTATAATACGGGCTTTTCAAATTGGTATTATTACATCAGAAGAAGCAGAAGATGCATTCGAAAGAATAAAACGTTCTAATAGGCACATAAGCGAAAAATTGGTTAATGAAGCATTAAATATAATAAACGGCACATCATAAATATAAAACGCTCCAGTAGGGACAGTCCCTATTGGAGCGTTTTATATTCTATCCACTAACCTTCTCAATAAGCGCATCTCTTAAGGTCTGAGAAAAATTAATCCCCTTAGCGAGCGCTGCTTCATTAAGCCATGCCGGAATCGTTAATGTCTTTCTGACAGACTTTTCAAAGTGCATCTTGGCATACTCAGCTACGTTAACTGAAACCATATTAACAAATGAATAATCTACATCTATCTGAAGTTCTCTTGCAACTTCATCTATCGAAACATCACCAACCGCTGTAGGTTCAGGTACCTGCTCTCCATCATTTTGGGATGTATATAGATACCCTGCCAAACATTCAACTGCTTTAGCCATTGCTTCGCCTTCTGACTTGCCGCTCGTAGCAAGATAATTAAGATCAGGAAAAACTACAGCGTAACCATCTTCTTCCTTGAAGAAACATGCCGGATATATAGACATCATAGAATCACCCTCTCTATATTGATACGATACCATATTATACGCATCATGTCAATGCACATTGTATATATGCGTGTCAGTTCATCCACAAAAACGCTCCAGTGGGGACAATCCCTACTGGAGCGTTTGTATCATTCTGAGTAACGAAGAATCTTTGGTCTTAGAAGAAGGTCAATAATAGACACTTACAACCCAAACACCATAATAGCTACAATATAAAAAGCTACCATAAATACTCCGGATAATAATGCAGCTATACTCATAATTCTAACCACATTATCTTCTTTATCTATCTTCCTTCCAACGAAAAATAAGATAAATCCCATAAACGCTAGCAATGTCGATATATTAATCACCCCTCTGACTACATTAGAGCTATATGGTGATACAATCAACCCAATAGATAATATAGCCGCAATAACAGGAATAGTTTCGATAGTAATTGCCAATGTTTTCTTCATAAATAACATCTCCTTAAATTTTGTTTTTTATAATTTGTTTTTTATAATTTGTTTTTAATGATTTGTTTACCTTGCATGCTCATTATATGTTTTTACTCTATGGATTTATAGTGACATGTGTCACTTAATACGCGGATGACTCCAGTGACAAATGTCACTAACCATTATTCTACAAAAAGCAGTTAACATTTCAGATAATCTTTGTTATACTGAAAGCGTATATAATGTGTTTTAAGCGAGGTGGTTCACTTGAATAAAGAATTAATAGATTTAGCCATGACCAGATTGTGTTCTGAAGCCAAAAAAGAATACGGTGACATTTTAGCAGGAGTGATTCTGTTTGGATCATGTGCCCGAGGTGACTACACTGATGAAAGTGATATGGATATCTTGCTTTTATTAAAGGTATCCAAAGAAGAAATTGCTATTGAAAGAGATCGAATTCTCCCAGCAATACATCAGCTTGATACAGAATTCGACTATAACATAATTTTTTCACCCATCGTACAAAGTGAAGAAGTATACACTCATTTTAAAAATGTACTTCCTTTTTACCAATCTATCGAGGAAGAAGGAGTAAGATATGCATAATAATGATGAAAGAATCGAATTGTCTCGATACAGAATCGAAAAAGCTAAGGAAGATTTAAACACAGCCGAATTACTATACAATAATGGTGAGTATCGCGCTACTAATAATAGAGCGTACTATTCTATTTTTCACTCAATAAGAAGTGTACTTGCTCTTGATAGATTCGATTCTAAAAAACACTCTGGAATTATTGCGGAGTTTAGAAGAAGCTATATCAAAACTGGTATATTTCCTAAGGAGATTTCATACATGATTGATGATGCATCCATAATTAGAAACGCATCCGACTACGATGATATGTATATTGCGAGCAAAGCACAGACCGAAGAACAGATTAAGAACGCTAAAATAGTATATGATACAGTTAAAGAGTATTTGAATAATGTTTGATTTACTTCTTAAACAAATCTATTTCAGGTTATGTTATCATTTCATCAACTTTTTTTGATAGAGGACTATGTGTATGAAATATCAAAGAATACGCGATTTGCGTGAAGATACAGATTTGAATCAAACTGAATTTGCGAAGGTTCTTGGTATGTCCCAGACCGGATATTCCAAGTATGAAACAGGTGAAAATGATATACCAACATCCATCCTCATTAAGATGGCGAAATACTATAACACAAGCATTGATTATATACTTGGAATTACTGACGAAATTACCCCTTATCCTACATCTCAATCAACATTAGATAGCAACTAGATACTATATAAAAAGGAGCCGACAAGGCTCCTTTTTTAGTATTCTTAAGTATATTGCCCTTCTTCGATGGGCAAAGATCCTTCGCTTCGCTCAGGATGACATGATAGTTAGAGTAATTATTAAGCTAAGTGACCAGAGGGGCCTCCAATGACAGATATTGGAATCCAGTTTAATAATTGTTCTATACATACATTTTCCTTCCCTTAGTACAAGTAAATTCTCTCATAAAGATATCGCTCCCATGTCCATATATTCATCTAACGTTGTGTAATCTAACTGTATCTCTCCTCCAAAACCGCTAATGGATGCATTATTTAGTTATAAAACCCCATTCAACTCTTCAATTGCTTCTTTTCCTAGACTTATAGTAGGTATTAAAGCGCCTGTGTCTATTAGAGCGAGAGTTTTTCCGATATTTACCACCGGTCTTTGAAATTGGTTTATTAAATTTATTGTTATTAGTTTCATAAGCACCCTAACTCCATTGCAGAATCTATGTTAGTTCCAAACGCGTACCACTTACCTCTTAAACAACCTAATAATATATCATTTTCTGACATTTGCATATTCCCTTCTCCAGCTTCGGCATACAAAACATCTGCTTCCTGTATGTCAAATTCACTTGGATATATATTAGTTAACGCTACATACTGTTTAGGATATCTTTCTTTTATCTCTTCCCAAGTTAATCTTTCACTCATACTATCACCCCTTTGTTATATTTTTCATCCTAACACTCCTATATCAATACCTCCGTCCAAATTAGTACCACATACTTCCCACTTTCCTTCAAAGCCGCCTACAAGTATATCATTTTCTGACATCTGCATATTCCCTTCTCCGGTTTCGGCATACAAAACATCAGCTATTTGTATATTAAATTCATTTGGATATATATTGGTTAACGCTACATACTGGTTAGGATATTTTTCTTTTATCTCTTCCCAAGTTAATCTTTCACTCATACCATCGCCCACCTCTGTTATATGATATACTTAAGTAAGTAGTTCAAAGATAACTCATTATTAGGTTTTCAAAGTAATCTGTTTACGACTAGATTATATCATATTGATTTCAAGGCCGCAATAATAGGAGTAGAGAGCATAAAGTCTTTGAGTCACCTGAAGTCACAAAAAGAGCCAACTCTCGTCAATGTCATTAAGTTAAGCCTCCAGGCAAAGAAAAACCACTTCGGATTCCGTAACAGGAAATTTCGGAGTGGTTTTTTATTTCTCTTTATTCTATTGCCAAATTTTCCATTTCTTTTGTGGTAAGTTTATATTTTTCAATTATCATTTTATCAAATTCATCATCGTCTTTTGTTCGGCTAAATGGATTATCTTTATCTGAGTATGGTGCAGAAGTTTCATCCATATAAAATCTTAAAGTGTTAATGGTATCCGTCATATCAATCACCTCTCTGAATATTCCGCGGTCGTAAGACCGCCTATCCGGACGAGCGGTACCGCGAGTCCATGACAATGATACCGCTAATCCGAAATAGCGTACCGGTACTATAGTGAGTGCTTAGATAGGAGCTCTCTCATATTTGCTGTACCAGAATTAATAGTTTCTGAATTATGTACGATTCGATCCATGATAGCATCAGCTATTACACCTCCACCTAAGCGAGGATGCCATTCAGTCTGTTTGTATTGAGTACAGAAGATTGTTGGCCATGTATCATATCGTTTTTCAAATATCTCCAACAGATATTTAACTTCTTTCTCTGAAGGGATATCCAACAGCCACTC
>JHXB01000001.1 GCA_000621905.1 Lachnospiraceae bacterium NC2004 | reverse complement strand
TCCCTTCAGAGAAAGAAGTTAAATATCTGTTGGAGATATTTGAAAAACGATATGATACATGGCCAACAATCTTCTGTACTCAATACAAACAGACTGAATGGCATCCTCGCTTAGGTGGAGGTGTAATAGCTGATGCTATCATGGATCGAATCGTACATAATTCAGAAACTATTAATTCTGGTACAGCAAATATGAGAGAGCTCCTATCTAAGCACTCACTATAGTACCGGTACGCTATTTCGGATTAGCGGTATCATTGTCATGGACTCGCGGTACCGCTCGTCCGGATAGGCGGTCTTACGACCGCGGAATATTCAGTTTGCTCGAATAATTAAGTTACCAGTGGGGACAGTCCCCATTGAGAACTTAGCACGTAAGTACCCAAAGGGGACAGTCCCCATTGGGTACTTAGCTTAAGGAAACATGATTTTAGGGGTGTCTAATGATAAGCATTTATGGTATTATTAGAGTAGATTATTACGAAAGGGCGTGACTGATATGGATATGGAACTTAATGATAAGAGACGTCAGATGATTATAGATTTTGTCAATGAACCTGAATACAAGCCTATGAAGCTTAAAGAGCTTGCTTTTATACTTCAGGTTGACAACGAAGACCGTGGAGTGTTAAGGAAGATACTTACCGAGCTTGTTGAAGAGGGCAAGTTAGAGGTAGACTCTAAGGGCAGATACATGAAGATTGAAGCGGGCGTAGTAGAAGGTATATTTATCGGCAACGCTAGAGGCTTTGGTTTTGTAGAGATTGAGGGCGAGAAGGACGACATTTTCATTCCGGAAAATGCTGTCAATGGTGCTATGCACAATGATACTGTTCTTGTTAAGATTAACAAGGAGGCAAGATCAGGTAAGCGTAGAGAAGGCGTTATTAAGAAGGTTATTGCCAGAGGTATGTCTGAGGTTGTCGGTACATTTATGAAGTCAGGCAACTTTGGTTTCGTTAAGTCTGATATAAGCAAGTTCAATAAAGACATATATATTCCTTCTGAGAAGACTCTTAATGCTGTTGATGGCCACAAGGTTGTCGTCAAGCTTCACAGTTACGGTGAGGAGGATAAGAACCCTGAGGGTGAGATTATCGAGATTTTGGGCCATGCCAATGATCCGGGTGTCGATATCATTTCCATAGTTAGAGCTCTTGGTATTCCTGATGAGTATCCAAAGGGCGTTATGAAGCAGGTTGAGGGTGTTCCGAATTTCGTCGATACTGATAAGTATTCTGACAGGCTTGATTTACGAGACGTCATGATGGTTACTATTGACGGCGAGGACGCTAAGGACCTTGATGATGCGATACATCTTAAGCGCACCGAGAAGGGATATGAGCTTGGTGTGCATATCGCTGATGTAAGTGAGTATGTTACTGAGGGCTCGCCACTTGATAAGGAGGCTTTTAAGCGCGGTACTTCTGTCTATTTGGTGGACAGGGTTATCCCTATGCTTCCACATGCGCTTTCTAACGGTATCTGTTCGCTTAACCAGGGTGTAGACAGACTTGCGCTTTCCTGCATTATGCAGATTGATGAGAAGGGTAAGGTTTACGACCACAAGATTGCAGAGACTATTGTCAATATTGATCGCAGAATGACTTATACAGCGGTAAATGCTATCATAACCGATCATGATCAGGATACTATTGCGGAATACTATGAGTTTGTTCCTATGTTTGAGCTTATGAAGGAGGTTTCTGAGCTTTTAAGAGACCGCCGTATGAAGCGAGGTTCTATTGACTTTGATTTTCCTGAGAGCAAGATTCTTCTTGATGAGAAGGGTGTGCCTTATGAGATTAAGCCTTATGAAAGAAACGCTGCAACCAAGCTTATTGAAGACTTTATGCTCATGGCCAATGAGACTATAGCAGAGAATTATTATTGGCTTGAGTTACCGTTTGTCTATAGAACTCACGAATCACCTGATTCAGAGAAGATTAAGAGTCTCTCTACCATGATTGCCAATTTCGGCTACTTTATCAAGGTTAGTCAGGAGGAGATTCACCCTAAGGAGTTCCAGAAGCTTCTTGGCAAGATAGAGGGAACACCTGAGGAGGCGCTTATCTCAAGGCTTACACTTAGGTCAATGAAGCAGGCTAAGTATACAACTGACTGCTCAGGTCACTTTGGTCTTGCGGCTAAGTATTATTGTCATTTTACTTCGCCAATCAGAAGATATCCTGACCTTCAGATTCATAGAATCATCAAGGAGCAGCTTCATGGCAAACTCAATGACAAGCGTATTGCTCACTATGAGAAGATTCTTAATGATGTCGCTATGAATTCGAGCAAGAATGAGAGAAGGGCTGACGAGGCTGAGAGAGAAGTTGACAAGTTAAAGAAGGTTCAGTATATGACCATGCATATAGGCGAAGTTTTTGAGGGATCTGTTTCCGGAATGACAAGCTGGGGCATGTATGTGGAACTTCCTAACACCGTAGAGGGTATGGTTTCTATTAATTCGCTTATTGACGACTATTACTACTATGATGAGGAGAATTATAAGCTCATCGGCAAAGATACCAAGAAGGAGTATATCTTAGGTCAGAGTGTGAAGGTCAAGGTTGATAATGCCGACATGGAAACCAGAACCATTGATTTTGTTATTGTAGAAGAGGACTAGGAGGAAGACATGGCAGATAAGACGGGTGAGAAGCTTATAGCTAACAACAAAAAGGCTTTTCACGACTACTTTATAGAGGAGACCTATGAGGCCGGTATTGCGCTTTGTGGTACTGAAGTTAAGTCGCTAAGACTTGGACAGTGCAGCATCAAAGAAGCATTTATCAGTATCGACAATGAAGAGGTCTTCATCAACAGAATGCATATCAATCCATATGAGAAGGGCAATATCTTCAATAAGGATCCGCTTAGGAAGAGAAAGCTGCTTCTTCATAAATCTGAGATTAGAAAGCTTTTGGGCTCTATCAAGATTAAGGGATACACGATTGTTCCACTTAAGGTTTATTTTAAGGGAAGCAAGGTTAAAGTAAGCATTGCTCTTGCCAAAGGTAAGAAGCTTTATGACAAGAGAGACTCGATTGCCAAGAAAGACCAGGCAAGAGAGGCAGCAAGGGATTTCAAGATCAGAAATCTTAAGTGATTTTTTCAAATGATATTGACTGATTTTAATTCTTGCGTTATCATATAGTGTACTGATGTGAACTTTGTGCTCGCGTCAGTATGCTTAAAATCAGGGCTAGTACTGGTTTCGACGGGGATATTGAAGTCTAAGCAGCCATTCGTGGAACTCCGGACACCACGTTAATCCGACGGAATTAAATTTAAACGCTGATAATACATTAGCTTACGCTGCCTAATCTTAGGTAGCAGTCGGCTTGGGTGTGCCTACCAATCCAAGTACCGGCTTCAAACACGGTGGGGAACGCTTAGCATAAAGCTTTGAATGTTAAGAGGTATTATGAAGCTACCTGTGTTTTTAGCCTGTCTGTTGGCGACTGACACAGGGAATTTAAACAACAGACTGTAATGGGAGATACTTGGGTGAATATGTTTTCGGACAGGGGTTCGATTCCCCTCTGGTCCATTTTGGACATATTAAGCTATATGCTTAAATCTATAAAATAATGAGGAGCAATACATCATGAAGAGATTTTGCGCGCTTATGCTCGCTTTTTTAATGGTTTTTAGTTTGGCAGGATGTAAGTCTAATAGTAGTGAAGAGGCTAAGGATCCTGTTCAGGAGGACTTGATTAAGTATGTTGAGACCGATTTGCCTACTATCAAGGGCAATGAGGCAACGGCTATTGAGAGATACAATGAAGTTTCTAACGGTATCGCAGATATGAAGCGTAAGGAGATTGCTTCTGCATTTAACGATGAGATTATTCCTACCTATACAACATTTGTTAAGGATTTAGAGGCTCTTTCACCTGCAACAGAGGAGGTTAAGGCTCTTAAGGATACTTACCTTTCAGGCGCTAAGGATCAGTTAGAGGGTATGATTCAGCTTAATGATGCGATCACAAGTAACGATTCAGATGGAGCTAAGGCTGCTAATGAGCTTATTACTCAGGGTAAGACCAAGATTGAGCAGCATAGAGCAGATATTGTTACTCTTGCTAATGAGCACAATATCAACGTTTCTGCAGGAGATGTAAGTGCAAGCGGTGAGGCTTCATAAGCTTTATTAGGCGGAGATTATATGGATACATTCTATGTTGACGGTTTTTCATTTTCAACAAGAGAAGAATACAATTTAGCTGTCAGAGAGCAGAAGAATATCACATCTATACGCACCAAGATGGATCTTAGTGACAGGGACAGCGTTCTTACGATTTATAAGCGACTGGTTTCTAAGAATATGCTTGTAACGCCTATCGGTGTTGAGTTTATGAGGGAACTCAGGCTTAAGCTTATCAATGAGTTTGGTGTTGAAGAGACCGATATTCCCAACATAAAGGTTGAGCGCAAAGAGACCAGTTCTTTAGCCAAGAAGCAGAACGAGTTCACTCACGATCAGCTTCTTAAGGAAGTAAGAGAACTTATGTCAGCAGTTAAGCGCAGGAATATTCTTATAGTAGGACTTATAGTTATTATAGTCGGTATGTTCCTTATAGCATTCTTTGCTCCGAATACCGGATATGTCGGTTATGAAGACAGGATTATCAGTAAGTATTCCGAGTGGGAAGAGGAGCTCGAAGCTAGAGAAGCGGCTGTAGCCGATAAGGAAGTTGAACTTGGAATTGATAAAGACACAGATTAGTCATATTCTGATGATATTATTATCATCAGAATATTTTTTTATGCGATTAGGAGGGATTCTTATGAATCAGCTTAAGATATTAGTTGTAGATGATGAATCGAGAATGAGAAAGCTTGTAAGAGATTTCCTGGTTAAGAAGGATTTTGAGGTCGTTGAGGCGGCGGACGGTGAAGAGGCCGTTGACATTTTCTTTAAGAATAATGATATCGACCTTATTATACTTGATGTTATGATGCCTAAGATGGACGGCTGGGAAGTGTGCAAGGAGATTAGGCAGTATTCTAAGGTGCCTATCATTATGCTCACTGCTAAGACAGAGGAGAGAGATGAACTCATGGGATTTGAGCTAGGTGTTGACGAATACATTTCTAAACCTTTCAGCCCTAAGATTCTGGTCGCAAGGGTTGAGGCGATTCTTAGAAGAGCGGGCTTAGAGCAGAACAATGAGACGCTTATTGCCGGCGGTATTGAGCTTGATGTATCTGCGCACGAAGTCAGGATTGACGGCGAGATTATTCAGCTATCTTATAAAGAATTCGAGCTTCTTAACTACTTTATTGTCAACCAGGGAGTTGCTCTTTCTAGAGAGAAGATTCTTAACAATGTATGGAATTACGATTATTTCGGTGATGCGAGGACTATCGACACTCATGTCAAGAAGCTTCGTAACAAGCTTGGCGATAAAGGCGATTATATCAAGACTATTTGGGGCATGGGATATAAATTCGAGGTGGTTTAAATGTCATTTTCTAAGAAGAAGGGCTCAATTAGAACCAAACTTACTTTTACTCTTATAATTGTTCTTATATGCTTTGTTGGCGTTACACAGCTTGTGAGCAGGGTTTTCCTTGAAAAATACTACCTCGGTCAGGTAAGGCATGTTCTTATGGATTCTTACGACGAGATTAACGGCATGCTAGGAGAGTCGGAGAAGATATTTGATATACTGTCGAAGAATTATTACACCAACAGCAATATCGAGGTGGTTATAGGGCGGTTTATTGACGAGAACCATGTTGTGCCGGACTATTCCACATCCAATGACGGATATTTAGGATTTGCAAGCATGGAGACGCTTTTTTCTCTTGCTGCCAATGTTGAGGCGAGCGAGCATAACTCTGATGACTGGGTGTACCACAAGGCTTCAGATACGCATAAAGGCTCGTATGTCATCCAAAAGACCCATGATAACAGGACTTCCTCTGATTATTTGGATCTGATTGGCACGCTCGATAATGAGCATGTAATTGTTATTCAGACGCCTTTAGAGAGTATCAAAAGGAGCGCAGCGATATGTAACAGGTTTACTATGTATGTCGGCTTGATTTTGATTGTGCTTGGTAGTATTATGATGTTTTTCGTCAGTAATACTTATGCTAAGCCGGTTTCTGATATGGCTGAGATTGCCAGAAGGATGAGTAATCTTGATTTTGATGCCAAGGTGACTAAGTTCAGTAATGATGAGATTGGCGAGCTTGGTTCTAGTATGAACAACCTGTCTAACAAGCTTGAGGAGACCATAAGCGAGCTTAAAACGGCCAACAACGAGCTTAAGAAGGACATCGAGAAGAAGGAAGAGATTGATGAGATGCGTAAAGAGTTCGTTTCAAATGTATCTCATGAGCTTAAGACTCCGATAGCGCTTATTCAAGGATATGCTGAAGGGTTGAAGGACAATGTTCTCGATGACGAAGAGAGCAAGGAGTTTTACTGTGATGTCATAATTGATGAGTCTTCTAAGATGAATCAGATGGTCAAGAATCTTCTTGTCCTTACTGAGCTTGAGTACGGTGATAATCAGCTTACTATCGAGAGATTTGATCTTTATGAGGTTGTCAGCAATGTTGTTATGATGTCCGATATCCTTATACAGCAGGCTGAGGCAACTGTCAGTATCGATATTACGCCTAATACCTACTGCTGGGCCGATGAATTCGGTATTGAGGGTGTAATCACTAACTATTTCAACAATGCGCTCAATCATTTGTCGGGAGACAAGAAGGTCAGAATATATACTGAGTCTGTCGATAACAACTTAAGGGTGTATATTGAGAATTCCGGAGAACATATTGCGGATGAGGATATAGATAAGCTCTTTATCAAGTTCTACAAGGCTGACAAGGCTAGAAGTCGCGAATACGGAGGTAACGGAATAGGTTTATCTATTGTTGCCGCAACTATGCGTGCACACAATAAAGCATTTGGTGTTGAAAATGTTAACGGTGGCGTCAGGTTCTATTTCGACTTGGATGTAAGTAAAGAAGGTGATGTATCGCCTGTAGATGCGTAGTTGTTTAACGGTGGATTTACTAGTTTTTACGCGGTTTGTCAGTTTTTTATGAAAATTTTTGTATATTTTGTTCATTTGGTATGACATTTTCCTTGATAGATTTGTGAATTAGTGTTAAAATATAGAAGTATGAAGGAGGAATATCATGAGACGCATAGTATTATTGTTTGCCACAGTGCTATTTGTTAGCGTTTTATATGGTTGTGGTGACAAGAATCCTCTCACTGAGGAAGAGAGTTCACTTATAGCAGAATATGCGGCTCATACTGTACTTCAAGGTGATCCGGGATATGAGAGAAGGCTTATTATGCCTGTTAGCGCAGATGCAAGTGCGGATGCGAGCTCTGATGCAGGTGAGGACACAGAAGCTACTACAGAGGTGGTAGCTACAACTGAGACACTTGCAGAAGCAACTACAGAGAGTAACTCATCTGATGGTGGTTCAGGAGATTCCGGCAATTCGCCTAGTGGTGATAACACAGGAAGTAATAGTAACGGTGGTCCCGGAGTTCCTACTGCCAATGTCAGCAAGGATCTTTCAACTGCATTTAGCAAGCTTAACTTAAAGGCAACCTACAATGGTTACTATTTTACCAAGAAATATGGTGACAAGAATGCAAGTAGTGCTGATATTACGCCTATTAACGGTGGTCAGCTTCTTATAGTTAAGGTTAAGCTTAAGAATACAGGCAAGGACACTAAGACTGTCAACATGCTTGATTACAATTACAGATATTCCGTAACCTTAGATACAGGCACTACATATTCGTTACTTACTGTGCTTGATGATGACATCTCTGTATTCCAGGGTAGCATCAAGGCAGGCAAGAGTCGTAATGTAGTTGCAATTTTTGAGGTGCCTCAGGGTATAAATAAGCCGAGCAACGGCGCAACATTTAATGTCAGCAATGGCCAGTCAGAGACATCTGTGGCTTTGCAATAAATGAAACAATAGGAGGGCTTTTGATGGAGACTAATATCTTACTTGAGAGTGGAACTAATGAGTTAGAGATTTTGGAGTTTATGATAGGTAACAATCACTACGGTATTAACGTAGCTAAGGTTAGGGAGATTTTATCATATCAGCCGATTACACCAGTACCTAACGCACATCCTTTTATCGAAGGCCTGTTTATGCCGCGTGATGATATTATTACCGTTATAGACCTTGCAAGAGCGCTTAGTCTGCCTTCAGTGCAGAATCCAACTGACATGCTCATTGTAACCAACTTTAATAATTTGAATATCGCATTCCATGTTCATCAGGTTGTTGGTATTCACAGAGTATCATGGGCAGAGGTCAATAAACCGGATCGCACCGTTAACTCAACCGAGAACAGTGCATCAACCGGTATTTTGAAGTTTACAGATAAGCTTATCATCATTCTTGACTTCGAGAAGATTGTATCAGACATCAGTCCTGAGACTTCTCTTAAGATGTCAGAGATTGACAAGATGGGAGAGCGTGAGCGTAACGACTCAAGAGTACTTATTGCCGAGGATTCTCCACTTCTTAGCAAGCTTATTCAGGATTCGCTTCACAAAGCGGGATATACCAATCTTGTTATGTGTAACAATGGTCAGGAAGCTTGGGACAAGCTTGTTCAGTGGAACAATGAGGGCGATGACATTTACAATCATGTTAAGCTCGTCATCACAGATATAGAGATGCCTCTTATGGATGGACACCGTCTATGTAAGCTCATAAGAGACAGACATGAGTTCGATAAGCTTCCAATTATGATTTTCTCATCTCTTATCAATGATGAGATGCGTCGTAAGGGAGAGAGCTTGGGTGTTAACGCACAGATTACCAAGCCTGAGATTGGTAAGCTTGTTGGTGTTATGGATAATCTTATCAAGGAGACCTATGGTAACGACTAATTTAATATAATTTATAAATATAGGGCTTATGCATTTGCATAAGCCCTTATTTTGTGGTACAATGTTGAATGATTATGGATATTTAGATTTGGTTATATATTATATAATTTGGAGATGTATTTATGGCTGATGCTAGTGATTTGACTGAATTCGGGGAGATTTTTTCAGATTACGATCCCGAGACCGAACAACTTAATACATTAGACGATGCAAATGATGCAATGTATGATTTGCTTGGCATGAGCCCTGAAAACAAAGAGAAGGCTCATAAGGAGCTTGCTGAAGAGGACAAGGCATTAGGTGGCACTGATGGCGATTCAGGCTCGTCAGACAGTTCTGATTCAGATGCCGCACCTTCAGACAAGTCTGAAGAGAAAGAGCTTACCATGAAGGAGAAGGCTGAGGCCGAGGCGCTTGAATATATGAGACAGGCTAATGCTGCAGCTTCTGAAGAGGCTTCCGGGGAAGATACATCCAATGAAGAAGATCGTCTTAATAATATGCTTGATGACATTTTCTCTGAAGAAGAGGCGAGTGCTTCTGAGGCACCTAGCGCTACTGAGGACAATTCATCAATCGCTATTGAGGTTGAAGAGCAAGCAGAGGAACCGGCAGTTTATGAGGCTGCTTCTGAGGCACCCGTTGATAGTACGGAGCCGGAAGTGTCCGCTGAGGGTACAGAGTCAACAGAAGCACCTTCTTTAGATGAAGCTGTTCCTGAAGTAGCTGAGCAACCTGAGGTTAGTGCGCCTGAAGAGGGTGCTGGTTCTTTGATACCTGATGTTGAAGCTGCCGCTATTACAACAGATGAGCCTCAGGTAGATGAGGGCAGCAGTGAGTCTATTGATGCTATAGAGCATATGAATTCCATTATAGACAGTGCGGCAAGTACTGCTGAGGTTTCAGATATGCCGGGCTTAGACGGGTCAGAGATTTCTTCAATTCCTGATGCTCCTGAGTCTAAGGCAGAGTTTAAGGTAGATATCTCCAATGTTGATATGGGAGAGCTTAATAATGTAGATATATCCGATGATCTTCTTAATGAGATAGATCTTACCGAAGATCTCACCAATGGACTTAATGATGAGACCGATCTCATGAATGACGATTCTACTCTTTCTAAGAGACAGCTTAAGAAGAAGCAAAAGGCAGAGATGAAAGCTGCCAAGAAGGCTGCTAAGGAAGCCAAGAAGTTAGAGAAGGCTGCCAAGAAGCTTAAGCCTGAAGAGAAGGATCCTAACGATATAATTGCTGACATTGAGGAAGCATTTGCCAATGACGACGTAGTCGGCACAATGGAGAAGGTGGCACAATCCGGTGTTGAAGGTGCGGCCGAGGAGTCTCTTCAGGATGTAGACCTTAACCAGTTCATCGGTGATGATGGCGGTGGAGAAGGCGAAGCAGAAGAGAAGAAGTCGTTTAAGGAGAAGATGGTATTACTTCTCTTTGGTCCTCCTGAAGAGGGAGATTTCCCGACCGAGGAGGAATTGGCTGCCAAGAAAGCTGCTAAGGAAGCCAAGATTGCTGCCAAAGAGCAGGCCAAGGAAGAGAAAGAGCAGAAGAAGAAAGAAGCTCAAGAGGCCAAGGCACTTAAGAAGAGCCAGGCCAAAGAGGTTGCAGTTGTTAAGAAGGCTGCCGCCAAGGACAAGAAAGCCAAGATTGCTGCTGAGGAAGAGGCTGAGGACGCTAAGGAGAAGAAGATTAATCCTAAGCAGGTTGTGACAACATTTGTCATACTTGCAGTTCTTGCAGCTACAGTAGTCTTAGGAACTAATGAGTTCAATTACCACATGGTTATAGCAAGGGCTACTAACTACTTTGAGATGCAGAAATATCGTAAGGCTTATGATCAGATTGTTGGTGTCGACATCAAAGATAGAGATCAGGAGATTAAAGACAAGATTCTATGCGTTATGTACGTTCAGCAACAGATTGATTCATATAACAACTTTACCAAGCTTGAGATGTACGAGAACGCGCTTGATTCGCTTATCAAAGGTATAAGAAAGTATAACGAGCATTACGAAGAAGCCAAGGCTATGGGTATTTCATCCGATCTTGACGGACTTCACGCGACAATCGAGAAGGAGCTCATGAACAAATATGGGCTCAGTATGGAGGTTGTTAACGCTTGGACCAAGCTTGACCAGGAGGATTATACGACTACTGTACTTGACTATGTAGCTCATATGAATCTTAAAGAGAACAACAGCATGTCTATGATAAATGATGACTTTTTGTTTACATTTGACTGATTATATGTCGCCGGTTTATAATCGGCGACTTTAACATTTACTATGAAAGGGGATACCTGATGGTAGCGATTATTGATTATGATGCAGGCAATATAATGAGTGTTTATAAAGCCGTTGATCACTTTGGATACGATGTTGTCCTAACGAGAGACAGAGACGAGATTCTTTCAGCCGATAAGGTTATCTTGCCTGGCGTTGGAGCATTTAAAGATGCGATGGATAAGCTGATTGAGTACAATCTCGTTGATGTTATTAAAGAGGTTGTGAGCAAGGGTACGCCATTTCTTGGCATTTGCTTAGGATTGCAGCTCTTGTTTGAGTCAAGTGATGAGTCGCCAAATGTTGACGGGCTTTGCCTTTTAAAAGGACAGATTAAGAGGATTCCTGATAAAGAAGGTCTAAAGATTCCTCATATGGGATGGAATTCACTCACTATTAAGCCGGATTCTCCTTTGTTTAAGGGTATTCCTAATGATTCTTATGTTTATTTCGTCCATTCATATTATCTCGATGCGCGTGATAAGTCTATAGTTGCTGCAACTACCAATTATTCTGTAGATATAGATGCATCCGTTCATTCAGGCAATATTTATGCATGTCAGTTTCATCCGGAGAAGAGCGGTACTGTAGGACTTAATATACTTAAGAATTTCTTGGAATTGGAGGGTTAACTATGTTTACTAAGAGAATTATCCCTTGTCTTGATGTCAATAACGGAAGAGTGGTTAAAGGTATCAATTTCGTTGATTTAAGAGATGCAGGTGATCCTGTTGAGGTTGGTAAGGCTTATGATGAAGCCGGAGCAGATGAGCTTGTTTTCCTTGATATTACTGCTTCAAGTGATGCTAGAAACACAGTTGTAGATATGGTTAGAAGAGTTGCTGAGACTGTATTTATACCATTTACTGTAGGTGGTGGAATAAGAACTGTCGATGACTTTAAGACTATACTTAGAGAGGGCGCTGACAAGGTGTCAATTAATTCGTCTGCAATTAATACACCTGAGCTTATATCCGATGCTGCAATGAAGTTTGGTTCACAGTGTGTGGTAGTTGCTATTGACGCTAAGCAAAGAGCAGACGGCAGTGGTTGGAATATCTATAAGAACGGTGGAAGGATTGATGTCGGAATCGACGCTGTTGAGTGGGCTGTGAAAGTCAACAAGCTCGGTGCGGGCGAGATTCTTCTTACAAGTATGGATGGTGACGGAACTAAGGAAGGATATGATATTGAGCTTACTAAAGCTATATCTGATGCGGTTTCCATACCTGTTATAGCTTCAGGCGGTGCCGGTAAGTTAGAGCACTTTAAAGAGGCGCTTACAGACGGTGGCGCAGATGCTGCTTTGGCAGCTTCGTTATTCCATTATAAGGAGTTAGAGATTAGAGAAGTTAAAGAATATCTTAGAAATGAAGGCGTAAGCGTAAGATTATAATAAAAACGGTCGATTAAGGATGTCCCTAATCGACCGTTTTTTATAATACTTCAATTCTAACGCGTTTCATACGCTTCTTATCCATTGATAACACAGTGAACTTAAGATGCCCTTCTGTAGCAATTTCGCCTTCTTCAGGGACATGATCTAAGAGTTCAATTATGTGACCACCTATAGATTCGTATACATCAGAGGTTATATTAAGCTCTAATGAGTCATTAAGATCGTCAAGACGCATGCTTCCGTCAACCTCATATACATTCTTTTGGACTTTTATAAGATCGTTCTCCTCCTCGGAGTCGTATTCATCTCTAAGCTCGCCTACAATCTCTTCAAGCAGGTCTTCCATTGTGACGATACCCGCAGTAGCGCCGTATTCGTCAAGAATGATAGCCATATTAGAATCGGCTTCTCTTATAACTGCTAAAAGATCGGAAGTCTTCTGAAACTCGGTTGTAAAATATGGCTGCCATAATATCTCTCTTAAGTTAACCTTGTGATCCAAAGACAATTCAAACAGCAAATCCTTGATATTAAGGACTCCTATAACCTTGTCGTCCTCCATAACGGGCATTCTCGTGTAATGATGCTCATCATAAACCTTGATTATATCTTCGTAGCTGTCGTTGATATCAACGGTTACTACGTCAATTCTAGGTGTCATAACGTCCTTGGCTTTGGTATCTCCAAAGTCAAACACGTTGTTTATCATTTTCTTTTCTTCTTTTTCGATTACGCCGTCTTCGTGACTCTCTTCTACTAAGTATCTAAGCTCTCGCTCGCTCATGACCTTCTTAGCTTCAGGGTCAATTCGTAAAATGAAGAATACTCCCATGCTTATAGCATTTAACACCCAAATAACAGGGGTTAAAACATAGAATAAGAATAAAATGATAGGAGAGTAGAGCATTGACATTGTCTCGCTCTTGGTTGTAGCAAGCGTCTTAGGTGTTATCTCTCCAAATATCAATATAACAAGAGTAAGTATACCGGTTGCAATACCTGTAGCATATCCGCCAATGCTGGTAGCTAAGATAGTGGTAATAGCTGACGCAGACAGGTTGACGATGTTGTTGCCTATAAGTATTGTTGATAAAAGCTTACTCGGATTGTTAATCAGCTTCAAAACCCATCTTGCAGAAGTCTTGCCTTCCTCGGCTAATGCAAGCATCTTGGTACGACTGACCATTGTTAAGGCAGTTTCTGCAGATGAGAAAAATGCTGATAAGAATATAAGAAAAATAAGTGTTACAATCATCGGTATTGAACTTTGGTCCAATTACACTCCTCCTAGTCTTCTTCTTCCTCAATCATGTTCATAACCTGACGTTTTCTTGCCATCTCGTCTGATGCAAGATACTCATCATAAGTGGTAATCTTATCGATAAGACCGGTCTGGGTAAGCTCCATGATACGGTTAGCGGTTGTCTGTACAAACTGGTGATCCTGACATGTGAAGAGCTCAACACCCTTGAACTTGATAAGTCCGTTGTTAAGAGCGGTAATTGACTCCATATCAAGGTGGTTGGTAGGCTGATCAAGAAGCAACACGTTGGCTCCGCTAATCATCATCTTAGAGAGCATACATCTAACCTTCTCACCACCGGATAATACCTTAACCTTCTTGACGCCGTCATCTCCGGCAAAAAGCATTCTTCCAAGGAAACCTCTTACGTAGGTTGCGTCCTTCTCCTCAGAGAACTGAGTCAACCAGTCAACGATAGTATCGTCACAATCGAAATCCTTGGTGTTGTCGATTGGGAAGTAAGCTAATGATGTTGTAACTCCCCACTTATATGTACCTTCATCAGGCTCTAAATCGCCTGCTAAGATTCTGAAAAGTGTAGTAGTAGCGATTGTGTTAGGTCCGACAAATGCAATCTTGTCCTCTCTACCTACTGTAAATGAAATGTTGTCAAGTACCTTAACGCCGTCGATAGTCTTAGATAGATGCTCGACAGTTAATACCTCATTACCAATCTCTCTGTTAGGTCTGAAGTCGATATATGGATATCTTCTTGAACTTGGTCTCATGTCGTCAAGCTCAATCTTCTCTAATGCACGCTTTCTTGATGTAGCCTGCTTAGACTTAGAAGCGTTAGCAGAGAAGCGGGAAATGAATTCCTGAAGTTCTTTGATCTTTTCTTCTTTCTTCTTGTTCTGCTCCTTCATTTGCTTAATCATAAGCTGACTTGACTCATACCAGAAGTCGTAGTTACCGGCATAAAGCTGAATCTTACCGTAGTCGATATCTGCAATCATTGTACATACCTGGTTAAGGAAATGTCTGTCATGGGATACAACGATTACAGTGTTGTCAAAGTTAATTAAGAATTCCTCAAGCCATGCGATAGCGTCAAGATCCAAGTGGTTGGTAGGCTCGTCAAGGAGCAAGATGTCAGGGTTACCAAACAATGCCTTAGCAAGCAATACTTTGACCTTCATGTTACCGTCAAGAGTCTCCATAAGCGAGTAGTGAAGGTCGGTTGGAATACCGAGACCGTTAAGAAGAGAAGCGGCATCTGATTCTGCCTCCCAACCATTCATGTTGGCGAATTCTTCCTCGAGCTCGGAAGCCTTGATTCCGTCTTCCTCGGTGAAATCTTCCTTGGCGTAGATTGCCTCTTTCTCTTTCATGATGTCATAGAGTCTCTGGTTACCCATAATAACGGTATCTAAGACATTGAACTGATCGTACTTGAAGTGATCCTGCTCTAAAACTGAAAGTCTTTCTCCCGGATCAATCACAACGTCACCGTTGGTTGGCTCTAATCTGCCACTTAAAATCTTAAGGAATGTTGACTTACCTGCACCATTTGCACCGATTAAACCATAGCAGTTACCCGGTGTAAACTTGATGTTAACATCCTCAAAAAGTGCTTTCTTACCTAATCTTAAAGTAATGTTGTTAGCTGAAATCATAATAAAATCCTCTCTTTATTGTTATTCAGGGAGGTCCCTGATTGAATCATTGTTAATATCGATTATTCATCGTTGTTTCTCTTAGCAGTAGTAAGCATAAGCTTGATACGGTTAAGCTGGTTAACTTCAGATGCGCCCGGATCGTAGTCGATTGCGACGATGTTAGCTTCCGGATGCTCTAACCTAAGCCTCTTGATTACACCCTTACCTACGACGTGGTTAGGTAAGCAGGCAAATGGCTGACAGCACACGATATTAGGTGCGCCGGAATTTATAAGCTCAAGCATCTCACCTGTTAAGAACCATCCCTCACCGGTCATGTTACCGTTACTTACATAAGGTTTGGCGTACTCTGCAAGTTTGGAAATCTTGACAGGAGCCTCAAAATGCTTACTTTCCTCTAAAGCCTTAACTGCAGCTGACCTGTACTTCTCTAAGAATGCAGTAGCGGCATTGTTGGTAAATGCTGACTTTCTACCGAGTATATCATGCTTGAAATTAGCATTATATAAGCAGTAGAGTAAGAAGTCCATTAAATCAGGCATCACAGCCTCTGCGCCTTCTTCCTCTAAAACCCTTACAAGGTGGTTGTTAGCAGAAGGTAAGAACTTAACAAGAATCTCTCCGACGATACCGACTCTTGGCTTCTTGATATCCTTCATTGGAAGCTCGTCAAAACTCTCGACGATTTCTTTACAAAGCTTCTTAAATGTGCTTATCTTAGCGCCTGAGTTAATAGCATCTATACATTTATTCTTAAGTAACTCGTGTAACTCGTTGGCAGAGCCTTCTTCAAGCTCGTATGGTCTAACTCTATATAGACACCTCATAAAGAGATCTCCGTAAATGATAGCCTGTATAGCTGAGTTAACCAAAGTAGGATTGATCTTAAATCCCGGATTCTTCTCAATACCTGCCGAGAAGGAGATAACCGGAATGTGTCCGTAGCCTGACTTTTCTAAGGCTCTTCTTATGAAACCTACATAGTTGGTAGCTCTACATCCACCACCTGTCTGTGACATGATGATAGCAGTCTTGTTAAGGTCATATTCACCTGATTCTAACGCCTTCATAATCTGACCTACAACGATAAGAGAAGGGTAGCAGGCGTCGTTGTTAACATACTTAAGACCGATATCAACTGCTGATTTGTCTGAATCCGGTAAGGTTACAAGATTCATACCGGCTTTCTTAAATGCCTTCTCTAAAAGATCAAAATGAATAGGGGTCATCTGTGGGCAAATGATTGTATAATCCTTAGCCATGTCTTTGGTGAAGACTGTTCTATTATATGCGCTAGGCACCACATGTTTCTTAATCTTATGTCTGTGTCTAACCTTGACGGCAGAGATAAGCGAACGAATACGGATTCTTGCGGCACCTAGGTTATTAACCTCATCAATCTTAAGTACGGTGTATATACGACCTGAATTACTTAAGATATCGTTAACCTGATCGGTAGTAACTGCGTCAAGACCACATCCGAAAGAATTCAGCTGGATAACTTCAAGGTTATCAATAGTCTTGGCATAGTTAGCTGCCTTGTAAAGTCTTGAGTGATACATCCACTGGTCTGATACGATAAGAGGTCTCTCTACATTGCCAAGATGTGAGATGGAATCCTCTGAAAGTACTGCGATATCGTAACCTGTGATAAGCTCAGGAATACCATGGTTAATCTCAGGGTCGATATGGTATGGACGACCTGTAAGAACGATTCCAAGCTTGCCTGTCTCATTGATATATTCTAAGGCTTCCTCGCCTTTCTTCTGGATGTCTTTTTTGCATTGATGCTGTTCGTCGTAAGCGGCGTTGACAGCATTTGAAATCTCTTTAAGCGTAATGTCTTCGTATGTATCCTTAAGAGCTTTGTATAACTGTTCTTTAAGCTTCTTAGGAGCGTCAAGAGCAAGGAAAGGATTCATGAAGTTGATGTCAAGCTCTTCAAGCTCCTCCATGTTGTTCTTGATATTCTCGGCGTATGAAGTGACGATAGGGCAGTTATAGTGCTCCCATGCGTCCGGAGTCTCGTTCTCCTCGTATGGAATACAAGGATACCAGATGTTCTCAATGCCTTGCTTTACAAGCCATAATACATGACCATGGGCAATCTTGGCAGGGTAGCACTCTGATTCACTAGGAATACTCTCGATACCGAGCTCATATATCTTTCTTGTTGAAACAGGGCTTAATCTTACTCTGAAGCCGAGTTCCGTGAAAAATGTAAACCAGAATGGGTAATTCTCATACATGTTGAGTACTCTAGGAATACCAATCTCGCCTCTGTAGGCAACATCTGCGGTAAGAGGCTTGTAGCCGAATATTCTTCTCATTTTGTATGAGTAGAGGTTAGGAATATCAGTCTTCTTGCGCTGACCGCCTGCTCCACGCTCACAGCGGTTACCTGTAATATAGCGTCTACCACCTGAGAAGTTATTGATTGTAAGCAAGCAGTTATTGGTACAAAGCTTACATCTTGACATTGTTGTCTCAAATTCAAGGTTCTTGACAGCCTCAGCGTCAAGCATCTTGGTATCTTCCTCAGGGTTGTATCTCTCCTTGGCAATCAAAGCGGCACCGAAAGCACCCATGATACCTGCGATATCAGGTCTTACTGCGTCACAGCCTGATATTCTCTCAAACGCTCTTAAAACCGCGTCATTATAAAATGTTCCACCCTGAACAACGATATTCTCACCTAAGTCCTTAGGATTGGTGAGCTTGATAACCTTAAGTAAGGCATTCTTTATAACTGAGTAAGCAAGACCTGAGGAAATGTCAGCAACTGTAGCGCCCTCCTTCTGAGCCTGCTTAACTTTGGAATTCATAAATACAGTACATCTTGAACCAAGATCGATAGGATTGTCGGCAAATAATGCAAGATGCGCGAAATCCTCAATAGAGTATGAGAGTGACTTGGCAAATGTCTCGATGAACGAACCACATCCTGATGAACATGCTTCGTTAAGGAGTACGTTGTCGACAACTCCGTTCTTAATCTTGATGCATTTCATATCCTGACCACCGATATCCAATATACAATCTACGTCAGGTTTAAAAAATGCAGCAGCGTAGTAGTGAGCGATGGTCTCAACCTCACCCTCTGAAAGCATAAGCGCCGCCTTGACGAGATGCTCACCGTATCCTGTTGAACATCCGTTGACAATCTTGGCTGAATCAGGAAGCTTGGAATAGATGTCATTTAACGCAGAAACGCAGGTCTTAAGCATAGAACCGTTGTTATTGCTGTAGAAATCATATAAAAGTTCGCCGTCTTCGCCGATCAAAGCCATCTTGGTAGTTGTAGAACCGGCGTCGATACCCAAATAGCAGTCGCCTTCGTATGTACTTAAATCGCCTCTCTTAACAGAGTAGCGGTTGTGATCGTTAAGGAACGAATCGTATTCTTTCTGGTCCTTAAAGAGTGGCTCAAGTCGCTCAACCTCAATCTCAAGGTTGATGTGCTTGTCGAACTTTTTAACAATGCTTGAAAGTGATACTTCATCGGCCTCATCAGAGTTAAGAGCGGCACCGACAGCAGCAAAAAGATGAGAGTGCTCAGGTGCGATAGTGTGCTCGTCATCAAGCTTTAATGTTCTTATAAATGCTTTCTTTAACTCAGAAAGGAAATGTAAAGGTCCGCCCAAAAATGCTACATGACCACGAATTGGCTTGCCGCAGGCAAGACCTGAAATTGTCTGGTTAACAACGGCCTGAAAGATTGATGCTGAGAGGTTCTCCTTGGTTGCACCCTCGTTGATAAGAGGCTGAATATCAGTCTTAGCAAACACACCACATCTCGCAGCTATAGGATGGATTGTGTCATAAGTCTTGGCGTACTCATTAAGACCTGATGCATCTGTCTGAAGTAGAGATGCCATTTGGTCGATAAATGAACCCGTACCGCCGGCACAGACACCGTTCATTCTCTGATCGATACCGTTCTGGAAATATATAATCTTGGCGTCCTCACCACCAAGCTCAATTGCAACATCTGTCTCAGGGGCGTAGTCTTTAAGCGCGTCAGAAACGCATACTACCTCCTGTGCAAATGGAATATCAAGGTGCTTGGCGATTGAAAGACCGCCGGATCCTGTGATGGCAGGGGTGAGCTTAATGTCACCGAGCTTTGAAAGCCCATCCTCCAATAATTCTTTTAAAGTCTCTTGAATGTTGGCGAAATGCCTTTTGTAATCCGAAAATAGAATGTTGTGTTCTTCGTCGATAATGGCTACCTTAACAGTGGTAGAACCAATATCTATACCCAATTTGCGTACCATTGTGATTCTCGCTTTCTTTAGCTTTCTATAGATAGAATTACTTCCGAACACATATTATAGTAGAAATTGACTCAAAATACAACAAAACATCTTAACAAATATATTCAAATAATCATAAAATTTATAGGTAATCTGCTATAAAAAAGATTCTTCGCTAAGTACCCAATGGGGACTGTCCCCTTTGGGTACTTAGGTAATCTGCCCTAACTTACCAGTGGGGTCTGTCCCCTCTGGTAAGTTAGCAAACTAAGGTTTGACAAGTGGAAAGATAGTAACTATAATGAAATAGACTATGTACATAAAGAAGGTGTTAGTGTGATTCGAATTTTTAAAACAATGGAAGATGGGTTTGATCAGATCAATGATATTACTGACGGCGCTTGGGTAGCGCTTACAGCACCTTCCGCGACAGAACTTAAAGAGATTTCGGAACAACATAACATTGACATAGATCATTTGTCAGCCGCACTCGATGAAGAGGAGCGTTCACGTATTGAGGTTGAAGACAACTACACCCTTATCATCGTTGACGTTCCGACTACCGAGGAGAGAAGCGGTGACGAGTACTTTGTCACCATTCCGTGCGGTATTATCATAACAGAGACTATTATCTTCACTGTATGTCTTATTGATACCCCTGTTCTTACGGCATTTATGGACGGAAGAATCAGGAATTTCTATACATTCAAGAAGACCAGATTTATTCTGCAGATTCTATACAGAAATGCTTCGATATACCTTCAACACCTCAGATATATCGATAAGCAGAGTGACGAGCTTCAGTTACAGCTTCAGGACTCAGCCAAGAACTCAGATATGATTAAGTTCTTAGAGCTTGAGAAGTCCTTAGTCTACATTACGACATCTCTTCGTGGTAATGAAGCTGTGTTTGAGCGAATGATTAAGATTGACCAGATCAAGAAATACCCTGAAGACGAAGACTTGCTCGAAGATGTCATCATCGAGAATAAGCAGGCGCTTGAGATGGCCAACATCTATTCAGGAATTTTGGACAGCACAATGGATGCGTATGCCAATATCATTTCCAACAATACCAACAACACAATGAAGTTCTTGGCCGTGCTTACCATCGTTATGAGTATTCCTACGATGATAGCTTCATTTGCGGGAATGAACTTGGATGGTATACCTTTGTCCGGTAATGCCTACGGGTTCTGGATTATGGTTGCTGTCGGTATAGGTATTGCGGCTATCGTTGCCGTCATTATGAAGATAAAAGATATGTTTTAAGGAGTGTTTTATACAATATGAGTAATGAGTCCTTTCTTTCTAAGCTTGAGAGAAAATGGGGAAGATATGCTATAAGGAACTTAACGACCTATCTGTGCCTGATGTACGCGATAGGATACGTGATTATGCTGTTTACCAACGGAATGTCTTTTTTGTTCTTTAACCTAGATATGAGTCTGGTTATGAAGGGACAGATATGGAGATTATTTACATTCCTTCTTATTCCTCCTGATTACAGCATTTTGGTTATTATAACAATTCTGTTTTACTGGTCTATCGGAACGAGCATGGAACAGACTTGGGGGACATTTTATTATAATGTCTACATGATTGGCGGAATATTGTTTACCTGGATAGGTACATTTTTAGGATGGGTTGTTTCATACCTGATTACAGGTGAGAGCAATGCTATTGTAGGCTCCAGCTATTATCTGTTGATGTCGCTCTTTTTGGCATTTGCACTGATGTATCCGGATCATCAGATATTGTTTATGTTTATAATACCGCTAAAAGTTAAGTATTTAGCGTATTTTTACTATGTGCTTATGGCGTACGAAATATTCCAGTATGTTAAGCTCGGTGCCTGGGGATATGTTATCTCGATTGTTGTTTCGCTGTTCAACTTCTTTTTATTCTTTAGGGCTACAAGGAAACGTACCAGACCTTCTAGGAAGCAGATGAAGAGAAGGAGAGAGTTTGAAGCAAGAACCAAGATGATTAATCCTAAGGGAATTACAAGACATAAGTGCGCAGTTTGTGGCGCTACAGAAGAGAGCGACCCAACATTGGAATTCAGATTTTGTTCCAAATGTAAGGGCAATTACGAATATTGCCAGAACCATTTGTTTACACATCAGCATGTTAATTGATACTTTAAGGAGGCATTTTATAGATGAAGAAGACCAAGATTATCTGTACTTTAGGACCTAATACAGAGGACAAAGAAGTTTTAAAGCAATTAGTGACACACGGCATGAATATTGCCAGAATTAACATGTCACACGGTACTTACGCTGACAAGGAGCATATGATTAATCTTGTTAAGCAGGTTAGAAAGGAGCTTAACACACCGATCGCAATACTTCTTGACACTAAGGGACCTGAGATAAGATGTGGAGTATTTGAGGGTGGCAAGATTACTTTAAATGATGGACAGCTTGTCAGACTTACAACAGAAGATATTACAGGTGGAGAGGGCGTTATCCCTGTTTCATATAAAGGTTTGCCAAATGATGTCGAAATCGGAAGAAGGATTCTTATCGACGATGGTTTGATTGAACTTAAGGTTACTTCTAAGACAGAGTCTACTATAGACTGTGAAGTTATCGCAGGTGGCGAAGTTTCTGATAGAAAGGGCGTTAATGTACCTAATGTCAAGGTTAATCTTCCATTTATTACTGACAAGGACAAAGAAGATATCATTTTCGGATTAAAGCACAATATTGACTTTATTGCGGCTTCATTTGTAAGAGGACCTGAGGCTGTACTAGAGATTAAGCAGCTTCTTAAGGACAATGTTGCTGAGAATATCGATGTTATCGCTAAGATCGAGAATCAGGAAGGCGTTGACAATATCGACGCTATCTTAGAGGTAGCAGACGGAATTATGGTTGCAAGAGGAGATTTGGGCGTTGAGATTCCTGCCGAGGAGGTTCCTTTCATTCAGAAAGAGCTTATTCAGAAGGCTAACAAGGCTTATAAGCCTGTAATTACAGCTACTCAGATGCTTGATTCCATGATTAGAAATCCTCGCCCTACAAGAGCTGAGGTTACTGATGTTGCCAATGCTATCTATGATGGTACCGACGCGATCATGTTGTCCGGTGAGACTGCAGTAGGTAAGTATCCTGTTGAGTCTGTTCAGACTATGTCTGAGATTGCGCTTGCTACAGAGTCGCATCTCGATCAGGATTTCCATATGAAGAAGCGTAGATTTAGAGAGACACAGGATGTGTCGAGTGCGGTTGCATTTTCATCGGTTGCTACTGCAATGAATGTTAATGCTAAGTACATTCTCTGCTCAAGTATGTCAGGGCAGACTGCGAGAGTGGTTTCTAAGTTCCATCCGGAATGCCCTATTATCGGTCTTTCACCGATTGATACGACTCTTCGTAAAATGCAGATATATTGGGGAGTTATCCCTATGAAGACCCCTCATGTGTCACACTCTGAGGAGATACTTAATGTAGCCGTTGATACAGTTAAGGATGCAAGACTCGTTGAGGAGGATGATGTTGTAGTTATCACTGCCGGAAGTGTCTACGGTAAGTATTCAATCACCAATATTATGAAAGTGTTTATTATTTAATTATGAATGAGAAAGAACTGTTAAATAAGCTTAAGAAAGCTAAGTCATACGATAAGTATTTAGACGATTATGTAACCAATTTTGCCAATTTATACTACAATTATGCTGCTATACAGTCCGGTATGGTTTACTATACTGTATTTGAGATGCTCAACGAAGAGGGTGGATATGAATTTGCAAGAGAGCTAGTTACCAGATACAATGACGCTTTGTTTCTTGAGGGTGAAGAGCAGATTGATGCCTTAAAGAAGCTTCGTGGAGACATTATTGATATCATGGATATCGTTACAATGTATGCAGATGCATTGACTGTTCATGAGCATGTTCTTAACAGAATAGAATACAAGTTTAAGGATTATGAGCTACCGGATGTAGGTTTCTTTGAATCTAAGATTAATCAGTTTATATTCGGTGCCAAGGAAGATGCTGTTATTACCAATGATAAGATTAAGTCTGTGGTTTCCGAGCTTCCGTTAAGGATGACCAAGAAGAGATTCTATGACATTTTAAATGACAGTATTGATATTTATAAGGACTCTGACAAGAAGGCGCTTGATGATTTTATCTACATGATAACTACATCTGCGGCTATCGATACCGACTACAAAGAGTTAGAGCATATCAAGGGTATCAAGGAGTTCATGGAAGGTCTTAATTCAGTTGATTATACTGATATTGACGAGGATAAGTATAACGACATCAATACTTTGTTGACGGAGTGGGCTGATAAGTTAAGCAATACTGTCGGCATTTTCATGATTTTGGAAGAGTGTGTCAACAATACCTATGTTTTGGCTGAGTTAAAGCCTTATATTACAGACGAGAGTGCATCTACCAAGCATGCGCTTAATATGTTATACGAGATTAGAGACAATTTCTTAGAAGATGCTTCTGGTGTTTTGGAGAGATGTACTGAGTATCTTGAGGTGTTAGAGGGAAGACAGGAAGATGTTATGGATAGGCTCATGGGTTATGAGGGTATGCTTAGTGACATTTTCTCAGAGCATGGTGATAATGCAGGTCTTAAGTCTCTTAATCTCTCAATGAAGCTTGTTTCGAGCAGTATATTCATCAACTTAGACGAGGAAGATGAGAGTGTTGCTCTTGATAAAGAGTACTTAGAGAACAAGAAAGCAGAAGTTATCAAGAGTTTTGACGACTTCTTTAAGGCGCACTCTAAGATTATCAATCGTGCAGTTATGAGTCAGGTTATTAGTAATCTTCCTGTATTCTTTAACTCGCCGGATGAAGTCAGTGAGTATGTTAAGTACTCGTTGACTCATTGCAGTGATGAAAGCGAACTCGCCGCTTCTGTTGATATTATAAAGAGTATAATGGAAGAATAAAGAGGGTATCTATGCAGATCAGTTCTAAGCTCTATGTTAGTGAGCAAATGCTAAAAAAGCAGGATAAAGTCATTGATAAGATTAAGTCGGGTAATCCATGCCTTGGCGTTTATATTATCACTGAATCCACCAACGGAATAGATGTGTTTGATATCTATAACTATAATTTGCTTTTTCAGCGTTATTATGAGGTTTATAAGGACCTTACCGTTTACGGCATTGCCAAAGACAAAGATGATGCATACGAACTGATTAAGCTTATGACAGAGGATTGTATCAAGGAACTTGGAGATGTTGATTTTAATAAGTTTCTTGGTATGAAAGATTAAGGGGGTGATCAGCACTTGACGATTTTGATGATACTTCTTGCGATTCTTAAATGGCTATTGATTATAGTATTGTCAATTCTTGCATTTGCATTACTGATTATCCTTTTGGTGCTTATCATGCCTATAAGATATAGGGCTGATATAGTATATGGCGGAGGTAAGGATTTGGATATCGAAGTGAAAGTCACTTACTTTTGGCCTGTTATAAGATTCTTTCTAACATTCAGCATTGTTAATAAGCTTCACTATAAGCTTAAGGTTTTGTTCTTTAGTATAATAGACAGTGATAAACCTAAAGATGATAAAGAAGAGGCTGATAATGCTGAGGATGATGTTGAATACGAGGTTGATTCTAGTGATTACGAGCTTGTTGATGATCATCCATCCAAGATAGAAGATGAGAATCTTGAACCTTTAGATGACATTGAAGAGGGATATGAATCGTCAGATGATATTGCTAAGGGAGATATGCCTTTAGAAGATACTGAAGATGTTAAGCCTAATGAGGAGCAGAAGGTTGATATAAAGCATCTTGATGAGGTAGAAGAATTCCTTGATAAAGAGATTGATAGCGATGAAGATGAAATATCGCCTGATGAAGAGTACGAAGACGAGCATTATAGTATTTTTGATAGGATAGGTGCCTTCTTTAAAGGTATTTCAATCTTCTTTAAGGGCATTAAAAAAGGTATAATAAAAGTTCAAAATGCTATTGACAGCTTAACAGCTTTAATTCACAATATAATAGACAGTGTGTCTTCAATTATAGCCAAGATTAAAGAAATCAAAGCTAAAGGTGATGAAGCATATAAGAAAGGCAAGCGTTTTAAGAGATTATGGGACGCTGAGGCTACCAAGAAGACTGTAAGCCTTTTAAAGAATCAGGCATTTAAGATAATTAAGCATATATTGCCTAATAAGGTTAAGGGATATATACACTACGGTTTTGACGATCCGGCCACTACAGGAGAGGTTCTTGCTGTTATTTCAGCATTTTATCCGGTATTGTCGCCACATTTTGAGATTGTTCCGGATTTTAACGACAAGGTGATGGAGGCTGATGTGCATATCAAGGGCAGGATTCATTTGATATATATTGTCGGATGTGCCTTAAGAATACTTATTAGCCCTGATACAATACGAACAATCAAGAGAACTAAGCATATTTTAGGACGATAAGTCCTTTTAAACGAGGAGGTTTAAGATGGCAGCAGATTTTAATCAGACTATGGGAACTTTATTCAGCGGAATGGATACATTTCTCTCAACCAAGACAGTTGTGGGAGAGCCTACCAAGGTTGGAGATACCATACTTCTTCCGCTTGTTGATGTTACTTTCGGAGTTGGTGCAGGTGCATATGCTGAGAACGGTGACAAGAAGAACAAAGCCGGCGGTGGTATGGGTGGTAAGATGACACCTAGCGCTATTCTGGTGATTCAGAATGGTCATACACGCCTTGTAAATGTTAAGAATCAGGAGACTTTGACTAAGCTTATGGATATGATTCCTGATATATTAGACAGATTCGGCAAAAACAAGAAGACTGACGCAGAGGTTATCGAAGAGATAGCAGATGAGATTGCCGATGAAGACGAAGATGTGGATATAGATTAATTAATGGGCTGCTTTTTAGCAGCCTTTTTTATGTTGGTGAAAATGAAAAAACCGGTAGGATAAACCTACCGGAGTTAATCAATAATCTAATTATGCACGCTCAACTGCACCAGAACGCAAGCACTTAGTACATACGTACATCTTCTTGCTGCCGCCTTCAGTAGCGACACGAACGCTCTTGATATTAGATTTCCACATTTTATTTGATCTGCGGTGTGAATGGCTCACCTTCTGTCCGAAATGAGCACCTTTACCACATACTGCACACTTTGCCATGAACTTGCACCTCCTTAAACCTCGGATTTAAGCCTTTTTAGACCTACAACATTACACATTCTAACAGATTGTAGTCGTTAGTGCAAGTAAAATTTTCAATAAATTTAATTTATCTGTTTCATTTTCTTTAAATATTATGTATAATTAGGATAAATAAAGTCTTATCTATTTATATTTTTGGCTTTTTATGGAGGAATGACTATGTCTAAAAAGGTTATAGAGAACGAATTAGGCAATATCACAATCGAGCAGGAGGTTATCGCTGAACATGCAGGTATGGCAGCGCTTGATTGTTTTGGTATTGTGGGTATGGCGATTATGAACGTCACAGACGGAATTGTATACCTTCTCAAGAGGGAGAGCGCCAATAAGGGCGTTAGAGTAGTTATGAAGGATGATATGCTCTACATCGAGATGCATATTATTGTCGCCTATGGGGTTAATATAACAACGGTTACAGAGAATCTTATCAATGCCGTTACATACAATATTGAGCATAACCTTGGAATTAAGGTTAACAAGATAGTTGTATGTGTTGATAATGTTCGTGTAATTGATTGATTAGATTAATGGAGGTTTACTATTTTGGCTACTACATTTGACGCTAAGAGCTTTAGAGATATGTTTTTAGCTGGCGCGGCTAACTTGAACTCTAAGAAAGATTATATTAATGAATTAAATGTATTCCCGGTTCCTGATGGAGATACCGGTTCTAACATGACACTTACCATTCTCTCAGCTGTATCAGAGGTTGAGGCACTTCCTGATAACTTCGATATGAAGATGCTTTGTAAGGCAATTTCATCAGGATCACTTAAGGGTGCAAGAGGTAACTCGGGTGTCATCTTATCCCAGATTTTAAGAGGTCTTACCAAATGCTTTCAGGATTACGACGAGATTGATACCGCAATCATCACCAAAGCATTTTCTTCCGCTGTAGAATCTGCGTTTAAGGCTGTTATGAAGCCTAAAGAGGGTACGATTCTTACGGTTGCCAAGGCTATTGCAGACGAGGCCAACAGAATAGTTGATTCCGAGAAGGATATAGAGGCGTTTATCGTCAAGGTTGTTGAGGCAGGACAGAAGGCTCTTGACAACACACCTAATCAGCTCCCTATTTTGAAAGAAGCAGGAGTTGTAGATTCAGGTGGAATGGGTCTTATCACTGTGCTTTACGGCGGTTTATACAAGCTTCAGGGCAAAGAGATTGCTCTCCTTAACACTGGCGATGGCGTTAAGAAGCAGCGCGGTGCCGGTGTTATGAGTGGTAACGGTCCTTCTAAGGGACGTGGTTCGGCTTATGACGCTGATATCAAGTTTACTTACTGTACCGAGTTTATTATTATGCTTGACAATGAGATTAAGGATTCCGACAGAGATTCTCTTAAGGAGTTTTTACTTGGTCTTGGTGATTCTTTGGTATTTGTCTATGATGACGACTATATCAAGGTTCATGTTCATACCGATCATCCGGGTCAGGCATTTGAGAAGGCTATAGAGTATGGTCAGTTGACCAATATGAAGATAGACAACATGCGTGAGGAGCACCAGGAGGCTAAGGAGCATGCTGCTTCTATTAAGGACAGCCTTAACCTTGATATGGATGTTACTCCTGAGGCGCTTGCTGAGGCTAAGGCTCATGATGAGGCCAAAGCCAAGGCTGAATTTGCTGCAATTAAGGATCTTAGCGATGAACCTAGAAAGAATATGGGAATTATTGCAGTTTCTATCGGTCGCGGCATGAATGAGATATTTAAGGGCTTGGGCGTTGATTATCTCGTTGAAGGCGGACAGACCATGAATCCTTCAACCGAGGATATGCTTAGTGCAATTGCTCATGTTAATGCCGATAATATCTTCATTTTCCCTAATAACAAGAATATTATTATGGCTGCTAATCAGGCGAGAGATTTAACCGAGGACAAGAATATCGTTATTATTCCTACAACTACAGTTCCACAGGGTGTTTCAGCTATCATTTGCTTCAATCCTGAAGGTGATGTTTTTGAGAACGAGGAGACATTCAAGGGTATCATCGAGAATGTCAAGACAGGTCAGGTTACCTATGCTGTCAGAGATACCAAGATTAATGGTATTGAGGTTCATAAAGAGGATATCATGGGTATGGATGACGGTGGAATCAAGACTGTCGGCAGTGATATCGAGGAGACAACTCTTAATTTAATTAAAGAGATGGTTGATGAGGATACTGAACTTATCAGCGTATATAAAGGTCAGGATGTCTCTGACAAGGATGCTAAGTCACTTCTTTCTAAGCTTGATGAAGCTTATCCTGATTGCGATGTAGAGATGAATGACGGTGGTCAGCCGGTTTATTATTATATATTGTCTGTTGAATAGAAGGATTATATATGAACGACTACGATAGTGTTGACATTCTAAAGGGGGTTGGTGCTAAGAGCAAGGCCCTCTTTTTAAAATGTAATGTTAATAATATAAAGGATCTTGGTGACTATTATCCAAGGACTTATGAGAGTTTTCTTGAGCCGACTACATTTTCTAAGATGAAGTTGGGAGAGAGATGTGCTGTAAGCGTTAAGGTGCATTCAAGGATGGTTGTAAGACCTGCAAGAAGGCTTAAGCTGTGCCTTATAGATATGGTTGACAGCGAGGGGACCATCAACGAGATATGCTGGTTTAATATGCCCTTTTTGGCAAATGTTTTCAATATCAACCAGCAATATGTAATCGTAGGAGAAGTGACTAAGAGAGGCACTAAGCTTACTATTAATCATCCTAAGTATTATACATTAGAGGAATATGAGAGCCTTAAGGGCAGCTTTCAGCCTGTATATCCGCTTACTGAAGGATTAAGCAATAATCTTGTTGTTAAGTCAATAAAGCAGTTAGAGGGCTATTTTAAGGCCAAGAAAGAGTATTTGGATGATGACTTTTTAAAGAGTAATGATATGATGCGTCTTTCTGATGCGTATATTAATATGCATTTTCCTGGTAGCTTAGATACACTTATTCTTGCAAGGAACAGGATAGTATTTCATGAGTTTTTCAAGTTTTTAATGTCTCTTAATCGTTTGAAAGAGTCCAATCTTAAGACTCCTAACAATTTTAATATAAAAGAAGATGCTCGTGTTCATAAATTCATCACTAATTTACCGTATGATTTAACCAGGGCTCAAAAAGAGACTTATGAAGATATCTTAAGTGATATTACGGGCAAATATACCATGAACAGGCTTGTTCAGGGAGATGTTGGTTCCGGTAAGACTGTGGTTGCGTTACTAGCTTTGTTAACTGTTATACTAAGCGGTTATCAGGGGGCTATGATGGCGCCTACCGAGGTGCTTGCAAGACAGCATTATAAGAAGCTTAAAGATATACTAAAGCCTTATGGGATTAATGTATCCTTGCTTACCGGCTCTGTTAAAGGCGCTGAGAGGAAGGAAGTTCTTAATTCTATTGCTACACACGATACCGATCTTATTATCGGTACACATGCTCTTATTCAGGAGAGTGTTAAGTACAACAATCTTGCGCTCGTTGTTACGGATGAGCAGCACAGGTTTGGAGTTAAGCAGAGGGAACGCTTTATCAACAAAGGCAATTCGCCTCATGTACTTATAATGAGCGCAACTCCTATTCCTAGAACTCTTGCTATGATGCTGTTTGGAGATATGGATATATCCGTTATGGACGAGAAGCCTGCTAACCGTCTGCCTATCAAGAATTGTGTCGTGGGTGTTGGCTACAGAAAAGCAAGCTATAAGTTCATGCATGACGAGATTAATAAGGGACATCAGTGTTATGTTATATGCCCGATGGTATGTGAGAGCGACAACAGCGACGCGGAGGATGTTATAAGCTATTCTGAGACACTTAAGGATGAGATTCCTAATGCTAATATTGCCTATCTGCATGGTAAGATGAAGGAAGAGGACAAGAATAGCGTCCTGTCTTCATTTGCCAAAGGAGAAGTGGATATACTGGTTTCTACGACTGTTGTTGAGGTTGGAATCGACGTTCCTAACGCAACATTTATTATGATTGAGAATGCTGAAAGGTTTGGACTTGCTCAGCTTCATCAGCTTAGAGGGCGTGTCGGTAGAGGTGATTCGCAATCTTATGCTGTATTTATGTATGGCAAGGAAGACGAGCATATTAAGGAGAGACTTAATGTTCTTGCCGATTCTAACGACGGTTTCTACATTGCCAAGAAGGATCTTGAGCTTAGAGGTCCGGGGGATTTCTTTGGAATAAGGCAGAGTGGGATCATGAATTTTAAGGTCGGTGATATCTATCAGGATGGCAAGCTTTTGTCTTTGGCAGACAAGAAGCTTAAGGATATGATTGCTGAAGGCGTTGATTTGTCTAAATATAAAGAGCTTGATATTCCTAAGGATATTGAACTTGCGATATAGGTGTTTGATATGTTTAAGAGATTAGAGGAATATATTAACAATCATTCCGATAACCGTATAGTTAAGAGGCTTAAGGGTAAGTCTCCCAAACAGTTTTTTATGATGGTTGTCGGGCTATATCTACTGGTTATACTGGTAGTTTCGGTGTTATTTCTTATCGGACGGATGAATATTGTTGAGGTGGCGGTAACATTTGCCTTACTGGCACTGGCTTTCGTTCCGATTTTTAAGAATAAATAAAAAGGAGATTACTATGAAGAAGTATTTAGGTGTTTTGCTTACAATGACGATGGTTGCCGGACTTTTTACCGGATGCGGAGGTAAGAAGACTCAAGGCGATTATACCAATAAGAGCGGTCTTGGATTTAAGGCGCTTGACTATGTGACTCTTGGTGAATATAAAGGATTGGACGCGTATAATGTCAAGGTTGAGGTTACTGACAAAGAGGTTGATGAAGAGGTTGAGTCTTCGCTTAATGACTACGCTGAGTACAATGATATCACAGACAGAGGCGCCAAAGAAGGAGATTATATAGATTTTGATTACTCTACAACTGTTAAGGGTAAGGCTGTTGAGGACTGTGCATATCAGGATTATGAGATTCAGCTCGGTAACGGTGAGTTTAACGAGGAGATTGAGGAAGCTATGCTTGGAAGAAAGCCTGGCGATATCTTCACAGTTAATACCGAGATTCCTGAGGATTTGAGTGAGACGCATGCCGGTGAGCTTGGTATATTTACAATCACTGTCAATAAGCTTCAGACAGAGAAGTTGCCTGTTCTTAACGATAAGTTTGTAAAAGAGAACACTGATTATCAGAATGTTGCAGAGTACAGAGAAGGCATTAAGAAGGATCTTATCGATTCCAAGAGCGAAGAGTACGATACCAACGTGCATGATCAGCTTGTTTATGATGTTCAGGACAATTCAGAATTCAAAAAAGATAAGCCTAAAGAACTTAAAGAAGCTTGCGAGAAGGCTATGCGTGATGATGCAGAGTACCAGGCTGAGATGTTTGGAATGACTGCAGATGAGCTTATCGCTGAGTTTTATGATGATGGTGAATTTGAAGAGGCTATAGATGAAGAGGTTGAGACTAGACTTATAATCTACGCTATCGCCGAGACCGAGTCACTTTTCTATACCAAGTCGGCACTTAAGAAGTACAAGGAAGACATGGCTAAAGACTACGAGTATGATTCGGTTGACGAATTGGTTGCTGATTACGGTGAGGATCAGATTTTTTACGATGCAACCTATGAAAATGTTACTGAGTTCCTCTTTAATAACGCTAACAAGAAAGATATCAGCGAAGAAGAGTATATGAAGCTGAATCCTGATCTTTACGAGGATGAGGCTGATGATGATGACGAAGATGCCAAAGAGGTTTCAAATGACGGAGAAGAGCAGGATGATAATGACGATAATGCTGCCAAAGAAGCTGTTAAAGAGGCTGAGAAAGAGGAAGCTGAGATAGAAGCAGAAGATAAAGATGAAGTTTTAAAAGAAGAGCAGATTGATGAATCTGAGGATGACGACTCCGATGAGGATTTAGAAATTGAGGTAGAGGAGCCTGACAAAGGTAAAGCCAATAGTTCTTCTAAAGACAAGAAAACAACAGAAAAAGACAACGTATTATTTGACGTAGGTTGATTAAGAGGTAACAATGTATAAACTCGCGCTAAGTCATGATATTCTTATGCAGGTTGAAAAGCCTGCAAGATATATCGGTAACGAAGTTAATATGGTAGTAAAGAACCCTGACGATGTGGACATAAGGATATGTATGTGTTTTCCTGATGTCTATGAAGTCGGGATGAGTCATCTTGGTATAGCTATTCTCTATGATATGTTTAATCAAAGAGAAGATACATACTGTGAGAGAGTGTATTCACCTTGGCCTGATCTTCATAAGATTATGAAGGAGAAGAATATTCCTTTGTTTTCACTTGAGACTCAGTCTCCTGTTAAAGATTATGATTTCTTGGGAATGACACTTCAGTATGAGATGTGCTACACCAACATTTTACAGATATTAGATCTTTCAGGTATTCCGTTTTATGCTAAGGACAGAACCGAGGATGATCCTATTGTCATGAGTGGTGGCCCTTGTACATATAATGTAGAGCCAGTGGCTGATTTCTTTGATCTTGTTTATATTGGTGAAGGAGAGGTGTCTTATGACATTTTACTGCCTATATATAAGCAGTTTAAGGCTGAGGGTAGAACCAGAGAAGAGTTTTTAAGAGAGGTTTCTCATATTGACGGCATATATGTGCCTTCGCTTTATGATGTAACTTACAATGATGATGGTACGGTTAAAAGTATAGACCCGCTTTATCCTGATGTTCCTAAGCGAGTTAAGAAGACTATTGTTGAGGATCTTGACAATACATATTATCCTGAAGCGCCTTTGGTTCCTTTTATGAGACCGGTTAACGACAGGGTTACATTAGAGATTCAAAGAGGCTGTATTAGAGGATGCAGGTTTTGTCAGGCGGGAATGATATATCGTCCTAACAGAGAGCGTTCTTTGGAGTGGCTTAAAGATTACGCTATCAGAATGCTTAAGAATACAGGACATGAGGAGATTACACTTAGTTCGCTTTCCTCATCTGATTATTCTAAGTTGCCTGAGCTTGTTGACTTTTTGATTGAATATTGTGATGAGAGACATATCAATATATCTCTTCCTTCGCTTAGAATCGATGCTTTCGCTCTTGATGTTATGAGCAAGGTTCAGGATATCAGAAAGAGTTCGCTGACATTTGCACCGGAAGCCGGAACTCAGAAAATGAGAGATACAATCAATAAAGGTCTTACGGTTGACGATATCATAAACGGCGCGTCTGATGCTTTTAAAGGTGGCTGGAACAAGGTTAAACTTTACTTTATGCTTGGTCAGCCTTTTGAAACTGATGATGATGTTGTAGGAATTCCTGAACTCTCAGAGCTTATAGCAGAAGCTTACTATGAGATTCCAAAGAGTGAGAGGAACGGCCGCGTTAATATCAATGCATCGGCATCTTTCTTTGTGCCGAAGCCTTTTACTCCGTTTCAATGGGCTCCTATGGATACCAAGGAGGAATTTAGAAGAAAGGCGTATCTGGTCAATGATACCATGGCTAAGATGCTTAATCACAGAAGTATGTCATTTCAGTATCATGACGAGGCTACTACCATTATTGAGGGAGTTCTTGCAAGGGGGGACAGAAGGCTTGCTCCTGCTTTAGTAACTCTTTATGAGAGTGGCGCGTTCTTTGATGCGTGGACGGAGTTCTTCCACTATGACAAGTGGATTGATGCATTTGAAAAGCACAATATAGATATTGAGTTTTATACAACAAGGGAGAGGGATCTTAACGAGGTCTTTCCTTGGGATGTTATTGACTGCGGTGTTGATAAGGAATTTCTTAAGAGGGAGTACATTAATGCCAAAGAGGGAGTTGTCACTCCTAATTGCAGAAGCAGATGTAACGCCTGCGGTTGCTTAAAACTGTGGAGAGGAGGCATTTGCATTGAAAGTAAGAATTAAATTTGCAAAGACCGGGCCTCTTCAATATGTCGGACACCTTGATATGTTAAGGTCTTTTCAGAAGATATTTAAGAGGGCTGAGGTTGATATAGGTTACTCTCAAGGTTTTAATCCTCATCAGCTGACTTCATTTGCATCACCTTTAGGAATCGGTGTAACATCTGAAGGAGAGTATCTGGATGCTGATTTTAATACCATTGATGATGAGAGGATTATGATTGACAGATTAAATGCTTCGATGGGATCAAGGTTTCTAAGAATCGTTGATTTTAGAGTGCTTCCGGATGATGAGAAGAAGGCGATGTCTTTGGTTGCTGCGTGTAGCTATAAGGTAACACTAAGGGATGAAGTTGATAGCGCTAAGTTCACCGCTATGGGAGATGCTTTGGAGAGTTTTCTTAATCAGGACGAGATAAGGGTTCTTAAAAAGACTAAGAAGAGTGTTAAAGAAATGGATATCAGGCCTTATATCTATAAGTTGGAGTTTGGTGTAATTCCATTCCACAATGAGGCGGATGAGATAGCTGATAATGTGCTTTATGGTGTCTCACTTCCTGATACTTATGATACGCCTACATTTTCTATGTTACTTGCATCCGGAAGCGAGACCAATATCAAGCCGGATCTTGTACTTGATGAGCTTGCTAAGTATGCTAATGTCTCACTTGAGCCTGTAGATATAGCGATTCATAGAATTGATATGTTTAAGAGAAATGACAACGATGAGTTGATTAGCTTATAAGGAGGAGTAGTTTATGAGGAGATTAATTGCGTTTTTACTGGCGTTTGCGGTTGTTTTGTCGTTTGTCCCTAGTCAGCCTGTTGTTGCAGAGGGCGAGGACTGGAACAATTATGATTGGACTAATTATGATTGGAACAATAACAATAATAACAATTGGAATAATACTGAGTGGACCGACAACAATAACTGGAACACTACCGAGGCGCCTGCAACCACAGAGCCTCTTAAGCCGGGTGAAGTTGTATATGTTACCGCTTATTCATGTTCTGAGGGTGCTATACAGGATTGTCTTAATGAAGCCAAGAATAAGGCAACAGCTGATAACCCATATTATGTAAAGGCTCCTGCAGGATATATGAACATGGTTTACGGTCTTCACATATACAGCAACACAACACTTGATCTTACCGGTGTCACTATTCATAACCCTTGTAAGAGATCGGGGGCTATCATCCAGGTTGGATACCCAAGAAGAGAGGGCGGTAAGGACGGAAGTGTCGAGCTTTCTAAGAGTGCTAAAGGTTACAAAAAAGGCGGATATAAGCGCGGTAAGAACATCAAGGTTATAAATGGTACTTTAGACGGTGGAACTAAGGCAGGTATTGTGTCCTCTTTGGTAACATTTTCACATGTTCAGAATATAACATTTGACGGAGTTACATTTACATTCAAGCCTACCAAGAAGGATGACGCTCATCCGATTGAGTTTGGCGCAGCTAAAAATGTTGTTATCAAGGACTGCAAGTTTATCGGTAATCACAAGGTGTGCGAGGCTTTGCAGATTGAGTCGGCTGTCAAGAATGTTGCACATTCAGACCTTATGGGTAAGGAAGATGGCACTAAGACTAAGAATGTAACTATCTCGGGATGTACATTTGATAATTTCGAGTATGCAATGGGTACTAACCATGGATGCAAGAAGGATGTCTATAAAAGTATGGTGATAAGGAATAACACCTTTAAGAACATCAAGAAGTACTGTGTATGTACCTATAACTATCAGGGAAAGATTACAGGTAACTCTGCCACTAAGTGCGGCAGCAGAAGAGTATTTAAGCTTGGTAAGAAGAATAAGCTTACCATCAAGAAGAACAAATGGTAAAGAAACACGCAGTTATAACGACAATTGAAGATAGAAAGCTCGTCTTTATATTTGAAAATAAAGAAATAGCTGAGATTGATGTTATCGCGGATGACAACAAGGTTAAACTTGACGGTATTTATACGGCGAGGGTAAGCAACATTGTCAAAAACATCAATGCGGCTTTTCTTTCGGTAAATGACGAGACGCTTTATTATGATTTAGGTGAGAAGAACCCTGTATTCTTAAACAACAAGAATGATAATGTTCCACATCAGGGAGATCTGATGCTTGTTCAGGTGAGTAGAGAAGCAATCAAGCAAAAGAATGCGTCAGCGACCTCGAAGCTTAATATATTCGGAGAGAACCTTGTGCTTACTCTTAATGTTCCTGGAGTCGGAGCTTCTAAAAAGCTTACTAAGGATGATAAGGATAGACTTAAGGCTTATTTTAGCAGTTTTGACACAACTCTTGATAACGGCATGTCTTTTGGTATTGTTATCAGGACATCTGCAGTTGATGTTGATAAGGAAGATTTGCTTAAAGAAGCTAGGGTTCTAAAGTCTAAGCTTAATTCTATTATGGAGGCGGCAATATTTGCACCATCTAATAAAATGCTGTATGACCCTAAGAATGAATATAACTCTATTCTTGGCAAGGTTGGAGCAGATGAAGGTTCTTATGTAATTACCGATGATAAAGAGGTTTATGACGAACTTAATGCGCTTTGCGAGGTAAGAGTAAGCGATGCTGACATCAGGTTTCATGATGACGAGAATATAAGGCTTTCTGCACTTTATGATCTTAAGAAGTATCTTGGACTTGCTTTATCTAAGAATGTATGGCTTAAAAATGGCGGATATTTAGTAATTGAGCACACTGAGGCACTAAATGTTATCGATGTCAATACAGGCAAGAGTATCGAGGGCAAAAAGGCTAAAGAAAAGCATGTATTTGAGACTAATATGCTTGCGGCTAAGGAAGTAGCAAGACAACTAAGACTTAGGAATATGTCAGGTATTATTGTTGTTGATTTTATTGATATGAACGGTAAGGATTACAACGATAAGCTGATGAGCGAGCTTAAAAACCAACTTAAAAGCGATCCGATTCACGCCAATGTTGTTGATATTACGGCTTTAGGGCTGGTTGAGATAACGAGAAAGAAGGTTAAAAAGCCTTTATATGAGATTTTTAAATAAATTTAACCTATATTTAGTGTTTTTCGTTGCAAAATCTTACATTATGTTGTAAAATAGTTGTAATTGAGATGCATTTTTATGCAATTTTAATATCTAATACATTAGATTGTGGAGGTAATATTAGATGGGTGACAAGAAACGATTGATTACACGAAGCGATTTTGACGGACTTGTATGTGCTATGATTTTAAAAGAACTTGATATTATTGATGATATTAAGTTCGTTCATCCTAAAGATATGCAGGATGGTAAGATTGAAGTAACTGAGAATGACATCACAACCAACTTGCCATATGTTCCTGGTGTTGGACTTGCATTTGATCATCATGAGAGTGAGATTACTCGTGTTGGAGGTCCTAAGGACAATTACTATATTGAGCCTGACGCACCTTCAGCTGCAAGAGTTGTTTACAACTACTACGGTGGAGCTGCTAATCTTCCAAGAATCACTGACGAGATTATGGCTGCTGTTGACAAGGCTGATTCAGCTCAGTTCACTATGGAAGATATTCTTAATCCTCAGGATTGGGTATTGTTAAGCTTCCTTATGGATGCACGTACAGGACTTGGACGTTTCCGTAACTTTAGAGTTTCTAACTACGAGTTGATGATGAATTTGATTGATTACTGTGTAGAGCATCCAATTCAGGATATACTTAAGCTTCCTGATGTTAAAGAGAGAGTAGATCTTTATTTTGAACAGCAGGAACTTTTCAAGGCTCAGATCGAGCGTATTGCTGAGATTCACGACAAGGTTATCGTTCTTCCGTTAAGAGACGAAGAGGTTATCTACACAGGTAATCGTTTCTTGGTATATGCTATGTACCCTGAGACACAGGTTTCTATCCATGTATCATGGGGATTCAAGAAGCAGAACACCGCTGTTATGATTGGTAAGTCTATCGTTAACAAGGCTTCTAAGTTTGATATCGGTGAGTTATGCCTTAAGTATGGCGGTGGCGGACACAAGAATGCCGGTACCTGCCAGATTGACAACGATAAGGTAGATGAGCTTCTTCCTAAGATTATCGAAGAGATTAATGCAGGATGTTAAGATAAGGAATACATTGGGCGCTTTATGTTTAACATGAAGCGCTTTTTTTAGAGGTGAATTCTATGGACATTAAGTTATGGCGTGAGATATTAGATCCATATTATCTGGCTGTTGATGAGCTATTGGTTAAGTTCAATCATATCATAAGAGAGCATAGAAACTACAATCAGTATTCTCCTATAGACACTGTTATTGGCCGTGTTAAAAGCATTTCGAGTATTCTTGATAAGGTACAGAAGAAGGGTATTTCGCTAAATGAAATCGAAGACAAGATTGATGACATTGCCGGTATTCGTATCATTTGTCAATTCGTAGAAGATATTGATAAAGTGGTTGAGATTATTAGAAACAGACAGGATATGCGTATCAAGAGCGAGAAAGACTATATCAGCCACATGAAAGAGAGCGGATACAGAAGTTATCATATCATTGTCTATTATACGGTTAATACCAATCAGGGTCCTAAAGAGATTAAGGCTGAGCTTCAGATTAGAACGCTTGCCATGAATTTCTGGGCTACTATTGAGCATTCACTTCAATACAAGTACAAAGGCAATATCCCAGAACACCTTAAGAAGAAGCTTTCCAATGCTTCTGAGGCTATTATTGTTCTTGACGAGGAGATGAATTACGTTCGTGACGAGATTATGGATGCGCAGAATTCGTTCCATATGAAAGACGAGCTTGTGTCTGAGATTCTCAACAATATTCAGAATCTCTATAAAGTTGCCAACAAGCGTGAGGTCATGAAGATTCAGGAAGAGTTTTATAGGATTTATACTGAATCAGACTTAGATGAGCTTAAACATTACAGTAAGCAGCTTGATATGATAGCTCAGAGCTATAAAGCACAGAGCATGTTAGAGGGGAATTAACAGATTACTCATTGATTAACAAGGATATACATTATGAAATTACCTGAGACATATGTTAACAGAATAAAAGATCAACTTGGCGAGGAAGCTTACCGCTACTTCGCCTGTTTTGATGAAGAGAGGTATCAGGCTTTAAGGGTCAATACATTAAAGATTTCGGTAGAAGATTTTCTTAAGATTTCGCCTTTTGAGCTTACCAAAGTTCCGTGGACAGACAACGGATTCTATTTTGACGCAGATAAATACACTCCGTCTAAGCATCCGTATTATTCAGCAGGGCTTTACTACTTACAGGAGCCTTCTGCAATGTCGCCTGCAGCTATGCTTCCTATTGAAGAGGGCGACAAGGTACTTGATATGTGTGCGGCACCGGGCGGTAAGTCTACTGAATTAGGCGCTAAGCTTAATGGTACGGGCGTTTTGTATTCTAATGATGTCTCTCAGAGCAGGGCTAGAGCTTTACTTAAGAATATTGAGCTTTTTGGAATTAAGAATTCTGTAGTAATTTCTGAAGAACCCGCTAAGATTTTAAAGAAACTCAAATGTTACTTTGATAAGATATTAATCGATGCCCCATGTTCCGGAGAAGGCATGTTTCGTAAAGAGAATTCCATTATTAGGAATTGGGAGCAGACCGGATGCGAGTATTATTCAGATATTCAGAAGGATATCATCGTTACCGGAGCCAAGCTTCTTAAAGAAGGCGGTATGATGCTTTATTCCACTTGTACATTTTCGCCTTTAGAAGACGAGGAGAGTATTCTTCATTTGCTTAAATGTTGTCCTTATATGGAGATTGTTGAACTGCCTATGTATGAAGGGTTTGATGTCGGCCATCTGGAGTGGGTTGATGAGCAATATAAAGACATGGGTGATGTTTTAGAGGATTTAAAGAAGACCAGAAGGTTATGGCCTCACAGAATCAAAGGAGAGGGGCATTACCTTGCGCTGCTTAGAAAGAGGACGAGAGCTGAACTTGATGAGTTAGGAATTGACTACAATCACGAGGATTATGAAGAGTCATACGGTTCTTATCCTTATAAGGGTGGCAAGATAAGCGAGGATTGTGAGACTTTCTTTAAGGATTATCCGTTTGAAGTTGACAACAAGAGGGTTGAGATACATGACAAAAGAGTTTATCTCTCACCTAAGGATATGGCTGATGTTAGAGGATTAAGGATTCTTAGATCTGGTGTGTATTTGGGTGATGAGAAGAAGAACAGGTTTGAGCCTAGTCAGCCGCTTTCGATGGCTATGGGAAGGGTTGATGGTGATAGAGTAATTGTATTAGAACCTGATGATATAAGAGTTGATAAGTTCTTAAAGGGTGAGACTATACAGATAGACGAGCCTGATAAGAAAGGATATGTGCTTGTTACAGTAAGTAATTATCCTATCGGATGGGGTAAAGCATTGAACGGCAATATTAAGAACAAAATTCCTGCCGGATGGAGGTAGGTTTGTTTCGGTAATTAAACTAATAATTAGGAGGTGTTGTTTATAATGGTTACCGGTTATAAGAGATATGTGGCGCTGTTTATGGCGTGTCTGCTTACATTTGCTTTAATTGCTCCTGCAAGTAGAGTTAATGTTAGGGCGGAAGGTGAGGAAGCAGATGCCTGGAATCAATGTGACAACGCAGCTGAGCTGGGTTATCCTGATGAAGAAACTGTAGAGAATCCTAAATACTCTCCGGAGGCTTTAAAGTATGTTGTTGATGAGGCTAAGGCACTAGGTGTTCCTAACGCTTTTTATAGACATAATTTTGCAGAAGAGTTTAATGCTAAGGGTATCAGTGCTCCAAATCAGATTACCTACAAGGTATCTAAGACTCTTGATGATGTTGAAGGCTTAGAGACCAACAGCGTAGATACAGGTGTTTTAGCTAATACCAAGATTGACCTTGGAGAGTATGATTTCGGCAATTATAAAGTCGGAAGAGTAGTATATAATATGCTTGCCAAGAAGAACCTTAAGGGTAAGGGGTATCTTTATTTTGGAAGCTCATCTACACCATTTGCCGCACTTGATATCAAGAGAACAGGTGACAATGAATTGGAGGCTACCAAGAGTTTATCGATTGATGTTAGGGGTGCTGCACTTTCCGGCAAAGGTCACATTTACTTAAGATTCGAGGCTGACAGTGCTAAAGATTCAACAGGTAAGATTCTTGATAAATCAGGTGTTAAGGGCTTCTTATATCTTGAGAGTATGTTCTTTACTGAGGGATCTAACCCTGTACTTGATTTCGATCTTGATAAGGAAGTCAATACAATCGACCAAATCAACGGTTCTCCCCTTCATACAACGACGGGCTACGGCAATCTTAATGTACAGGTGCCTGACGGGTATAAGTCAGAATACAGTGATGATACCTTTAAAGATGCGACGTATGAGCTTGACTACCTTAAAGGACGCGGTAACTCTACATGGCAGACTGACAAGAAGCCGTATAAGGTAAAGCTTGACAAGTCAGTTGATATGTTTGGTATGGGCAAATGCAAGCACTGGGTGCTTCTCGCCAACTATTATGACTATACCATGATTCGCAATAAGTTTACATATGACCTTGCAGCCAGACTAGGCCTTAAATACAGTGTTAAGAGCGTCTTTGTTGATGTTGTAATATCAGGTGAATACTGCGGATGCTACCAGCTTTGTCAACAGATAAGAATAGACAAGAACAATGTTAATATCGCTGATTTATCTGAAGATTATCAGAGTGAGGAGCCTGGAATTACAGGAGGATACATATTAACCATGGGTGCTTCATGGCTTACTGAATCTTTGGATGAATCACCTACATTTTATATTGACAACAATACATTCAGGATAGACAAGCCTGAGTATGACGAGGAATATCCTGAAAAAGCCAAGGAAGCACAGGTCAAATATATAGAAGATTATTTAAATAAGATTGATAAGCTTGTCAATGATACATCGGCTGACGCATCGGCAGATTCTTCCATGAATGCAAGCGATAACGCTTCAAAGGAATCATGGCGTGACTACATGGATGAGCAGTCGCTTATTGATTATTACTGGATTCAGGAATTCTCTAAGAACGGTGACGCATATTCCGGAAGCAGTACATATATGTATAAGGACAGAAATGACAAGCTTTATTGGGGACCTATATGGGACTTTGACTATGTTGCTTGGGGTGCTGACAGCACGAGCAGCAGCAAGATTAAGCTTGATTATTCAGCATTTGACATAGGAGAGAGAGCTCCGTGGGTGTTGTTTCTTTCTAAATATGACAAAGAATTTAAGAATAATATGATAAAAAGATGGGAAGTATTTAGAAAAGAGATGGTTGATGCGATAAAGGACGGCGGAACAATCGACCAATACGCAAAAAAGATGTATATCCATGCTCTTTCTAATTATCAGGTGAGATATTCTAACCTTATGGGTTCTGATATGAAGGAAGGCTGTGACGACAACGGCGTAATGTACTACCAAAATGCAAGCGGTGACCCTTACACTCTTAATTATTATAACGAGGTTCAAAGGTTTAAGGATGATATTCGCGACGGTTTAAGTATAACTGACAGGGATATTGATTATTTAGGCGTTGACCCTGTTTTTGAGCCTGCTAAGTTTTATGTTGATGACAAGCTTGTCGCTGAAGTACATTTTGACCCTGTAGAATTCAGATTCTTAGATAGCGAGATGCCAAAGGATCCTGTTAAGAACGGATATGTTTTTGACGGCTGGTATTTTATCGATGAAGAAGGCGGAGAGGTTCAATACGACCCGACTTCGTCAGTTTATATGCGTATAAATGCCGGATTATATAAGCCTCGTGATATATACGCTAAATTTATCAACAAAAAGGATTATAAGAACGATACAGTCATTAAATTTAACTCTGACAAGTATTATGTACCTGTAGTGTCTGCTGATGGTGAAGTAAGTACCGAGTATTTTGATATGCTGTCTTATCTTGGGGTGTATCCTGAAGGTATAAGCTCAAGCAAAATAAAGTGGTCATACGGAAGCGATATTAATCACCTTATACCTATTAAGGAGACGGATACATTTTCATTTGAGAAGGAAGGTACATATATAGTTGTTGCAGAGTATAATAACTGCAAAACCAGCACCACGGTTATTGTTGAGAGTGAGGACAAGATGTGTCTTCCTGATGATTTTAAAGTAAGGAAGAATATCAAAATAGCTAAAGGCAGCCTGTCAAACCTCGGTATAACCCTTGACAGCAAGAATATGCATCCTTATTACAGAGGATTTAACTTAATTACATATAAATCAGAAGACCCCGAGATCGCCGAAGTCAACAGCTTGGGTGTAGTCATGGGTAAGAAGAAGGGTACAACAACCATATACTCTATCCTTACAAGGGAGGACGATACTACAGTTATCAGGTCCACCAACGTGACTGTAGGCGATGCTTTGCCTGATGCTGTAAATGTTAAATCAATAAAGAAACAAGGTAAGACAAAGCTTAAGATATCTCTTAATAAGTCTAAAGGTGCTAAAGGCTATCAGATTGCAGTATATAAGTCTTTAGCCAATGCCGAAGCTGATAAGAATGCGATTATTAAGAAGTATACCAAAAAGACCGGCCTTACACTTAAATCCAAAAAGCTTAAGAAATGCAAGAAGCTATATGTCAAGGTGAGGGCATATAACTATAATGGCAAGAGTAAGCAATATAGCGACTGGACAGTTAAGAGCATGTAATTTATAAGACAGGATAAGAGAGGAATAATCTTTTTATCCTGTCTTATTGCTTATTTTATAAATTATGCTTGACAATATATATATCTGATGATAATATATCAAGGTATGCCGCTCAGTTAGGTTTAAGTGCTTTATGCCACCGTAAGCTGGCGAGATTTGATTTAGGAGGTGCTATATGTACGCGATTATAGCAACAGGCGGAAAGCAGTATAAGGTTTCCGAGGGTGATACCATTAAGGTTGAGAAGCTTGGTCTTAGCGAGGGTGACAAGTATACCTTCGATCAGGTGCTTATGGTAAGCGATTCTGACGTTAAGATCGGTAACCCTACAGTGGCTGGTGCTAGCGTTGAGGCTTCTGTTGTAGAAGAGGGACGTGACAAGAAAGTCATCGTTTACAAGTACAAGAGAAAGCTCGGCTATCACAAGAAGAACGGCCATAGACAGGCTTATACTAAGCTTACAATCGACAAGATTAACGCTTAATAATTATGATTAAAGTTACATTTTACGAGAGTCCTAAAGGCCTTGTTAAGAAGATGAGGTTTGAAGGGCATGCCGGATATGCTGATCATGGACATGACATAGTTTGTTCAGCGGTATCGATGATATTTATCAATACTGTTAATTCCATCGAGAGATTTACAGATTGTAAGTTCAAGATGGATGAGGATAGCAAGTCTAATCGTTACACGGTAACATTTTCTGATGAATACGGTGACGATGTTAAGATTTTGATTGATTCTCTTAAATTAGGTTTAGATACGGTGGTTAGTGAATACGGCAAAGAATACCTTTTAATTACCTTAAAGGAGGTGTAGATATGATTAAGTTAAACCTTCAGTTATTCGCACATAAGAAAGGAATGGGTTCTACTAAGAACGGTAGAGATTCAGAGTCTAAGAGATTAGGTGCCAAGAGAGCAGACGGACAGTTTGTTAAGGCTGGTAACATTTTATACAGACAGCGTGGTACTAAGATTCATCCTGGTGTTAATGTAGGTATCGGTGGTGATGATACATTGTTCGCTTTAACAGACGGTATCGTTCGCTTCGAGAGAAAGGGTAGAGACAAGAAACAGGTTTCTATCTATCCTGCTGAGAGCAAGTAATTGATTATTTGTGGGCTGTCGGATATTATTCGGCAGCCTTTTGTTATTGATATGGAGATAATACTATGTTTGCAGACAGAGCTAAGATATTTATAAGCTCCGGCAAGGGCGGAGATGGCCATGTAAGCTTTAGAAGAGAGCTTTATGTGCCTGACGGCGGTCCTGACGGTGGTGACGGCGGTAACGGTGGAGATGTTATATTTGTTGTTGATCAGGGTATGAACACTCTTAATGATTATCGTCATAAACAGAAATATAAAGCCGAAGATGGTCAAGAGGGTGGCAAGAGAAGGTGTCATGGTAAGAATGGTGCCGATATTGTCTTAAAGGTGCCACCTGGAACTGTTATCAAAGATTTTGAGACCGGTAAGGTTATTCTTGATATGGCAGACAAGACTGAGCCACAGCATTTGCTTAAAGGTGGAAGAGGTGGCAAGGGTAATATGCATTATGTTACCTCTGTTATGCAGGCGCCTAAGTATGCTCAGCCGGGTCAGGAGGCTACAGAGCTTTTTGTTACCTTAGAGCTTAAGGTTATTGCTGATGTTGGTTTGGTAGGTTTCCCTAATGTAGGTAAGTCTACATTTTTGAGTTCGACCACCAATGCAAGACCTAAGATTGCCAATTATCATTTTACTACTCTTAATCCTAATCTCGGTATTGTAGATATGGGTGAAGAGAGCTTTTGTATTGCAGATATTCCCGGTATTATCGAGGGGGCATCTGAAGGTATCGGTCTTGGATTTGAGTTCTTAAGACATATTGAGAGATGTAGAGTTATCGTTCATATGGTTGATGCTGCAGGTGTTGAAGGAAGAGATCCTATTGCAGATATCAAGGCTATCAATAAGGAAATTGAGGCCTATAACCCTGAGATTTTAAAGAGACCGCAGGTTATTGCAGCTAACAAGATTGACGCGTTATATGATGTAGATACTGCAATTGCCAAGATTAAAGAAGAGTTTGAGCCTACAGGAATTAAGGTTTATCCGATTTCCTGCGTCAGCGGACAGGGTATCAAAGAGCTTAAGTTTCACATTTTAGAGCTTCTTAAGGAGTGCCCTAAAGAGACTCTTATATTTGAGCAGGAATTTGAGATTACGAGAAATGATCACAGCGGTGATTCTATCATTTGCGAAATGGTTGAACCTCATGTATTTAGTGTAACAGGCGAGAAAGTTGAGAGGATGCTTGGATATACTAATCTTGAGGATGAGAGAGGTTTTGAGTTCTTCCAGAAGTTTATGAGAGACAATAACGTTATTAACGAGTTAAAAGAACTTGGTTTAGAGGAAGGCGACACCGTAAAGGTTTCAGATCTTGAGTTTGAATATTATGATTAGTGAGGAATATATATGTCTTTAAATAGTAAAGAAAGAGCGCATCTTATGAGCTTAGCTCATTCTCTTGATCCTATATTTAATGTGGGTAAGGGCAGTGTGACACCTGAGATGATTGAAGGGATCGCTGCCGCTTTAGAGAAGCGAGAGCTTATCAAGATTGGTGTTTTAAAGAATTGTGCCAATGATCCTAGGGATATAGCTGAGGTCATTTCAGAGCGTACACATTCTACGGTTGTTAAGGTAATCGGTAAGAAGATTATTCTTTATAAGCGCAATAACAAAGATCCTAAGATAGAGTTTCCCAAAAAGTAAGGAATTATATGAGTAAGATTGGTATATTGGGTGGAACATTTAATCCTATACATAACGGGCATTTAACTATTGCCAAGCATGCTCTGATCGAGCAGCAGCTTGATCATGTGCTAATTATGCCTAATCATCATCCGCAGTACAGAAGTATTGAAGGAGTAACTGATGAAGACAGGATTAATATGATTAAGCTTGCAATTAAATACGAGGATGGTTTCATTTACTCTGATGTTGAGATTCTAAGAGAAGGTGCCACTTATACGGTTGATACTTTAAGAGAGTTAAAGAGCGCATCTCCTAAAGACGAATTCTACTTTATAATGGGTGCAGATTCTTTGATGTACTTTGACAAATGGCGTTATCCCGATGAGATTATTAAGTTAGCTAACATATTAGTTGCTGTGAGAGGGGATGACGACATTTTAAAATGTAATAAGAAGATTGATGAGCTTGGGTACGATGATCGCATTACTATGCTTAAAAGCCCGAATACCATTATATCTTCAAGTGATATAAGAGACAGAGTACGTAATAACTTGGATATTAGTGAACTGGTTCCCGAGAGTGTTAGCGAATATATTGTTGCACATAGCTTATACATTTGATTTCTGTTGTAATATGTGCGATAATTTATTGTTGAGGTGACTAAAGTGAATATTAATGATATGAAGAAGAGGCTTAAAGACGACCTTAGCAAGAAGAGATATGAGCACACCTTAGGTGTTGCATATACTGCAGCTTCAATGGCTATGTGTTATGGCGAGGATGTCAATAAAGCGCTTATTGCAGGACTGTTGCATGATAGTGCTAAGTGTTTGTCTGACAAGGAGAAGCTTAAAGCGGCTAAGAAATATAAGGTTGAGATTACCGATGCCGAGAGGGAGAATCTGGAGTTGCTTCACGCTAAGTTGGGAGCAGAGTTTGCTGCTGATTATTACGAGATTGATGATGAAGAGATTCTTTCTGCTATAAGATGCCATACGACAGGTAAGGCTGACATGTCGCCTTTAGAAGAGATTTTATTTATTGCTGATTATATAGAACCTAATAGAAAAGAACTGCCGGGGATGGATGAAGTGAGACACCTTGCATTTCATGACAGAACAAGTTGTATTGTTAAGATTATTGAGAATACGCTTAAGTACCTAGAGGGCAAGAAGAGTCTTATTGACGATGCCTCTAGAGAGACTTACGAATATTATATTAAGAAACAGGAGAGTAACAATGCATAATAATTCCAAAGAGATGGCTAAGCTTGCATATAAGGCTATGGATGACAAGCTTGCCAAGAATATTAAGATAATCGATATTTCTAATATTTCCATAATAGCTGATTATTTTCTTATTGCCGATGGAAGCAATAAGAACCAGCTTCAGGCTATTACAGACAATGTAGAAGAGATGCTTGGAAGAGCAGGTTTCATTCCTAAGTCAATTGAGGGAAGACAGTCTACTACATGGATTCTTCTTGATTATGGTGATATTATTGTTCATGTATTTAATGCTGAAGACAGAGGCTTTTATGATCTTGAAAGAATCTGGAAAGACGGAATAGAAGTATCTGTAGATAGCTTATAATATTATTGGAGGGGCATTATGAAGTCAAGAATAGGTTTTTATCATAAGTTTTCGCTTGTTATCTTGTTTTTTGCAATTGTTGCAGTAGTTTGTACGGTAGGAAGTATAGTTATTAGCGTTAAGAGTAACAAGGGTTATGAAGATTGTAAACTTACAGCAACAGCATCTTTAGGAAGCTGTGTTAAGCAGGAAGACGGCAAGAACACACTGTATTACGGTGTTTATACATTTGTATATAATGGTAAGACCTGGCATTTTATGAATAATACATTTTATAGTGATGAGTCTAAAGTACCTGAAACTGTAACTATCAAGCATAATGCTTTTACCAGTAACGAGGATTTAAAAGCTACTGTTAAGTACGACAGGACATTTTCAATTCCTTTTATATACGGTGCGATTGCGTTGGTGCTCGGATTACTTTTTATTGTATTCTGGGGTAATTATACTGATGAGAAGACATTGGCATTAGCCAAGGCCAATGTTAACAATTCTCAGGATGTCGAGCTTGATAAGGTTTTGGCCGGAGAAGATACTGAAGAAGAGTCTGATGATGTTGAAGAATAAAGATTCTTAGGTTAAGCGAAGGATATATAAAGGCCTGTGGGAATGTGCCCACAGGTCTTTATTATATTATCTGTGAAGCCATTATGGCTCTTATCGCTTCAAATAAGTGTGGTTTAAGCTCGTCGATTGGGACGGGCTTTTCTTCTAATATAGAAGTATAACATGTACCGCTCACCAACTCTACAATCATATATATTGCAATCTCAGGTGACTTGAATCTTACATCTGTCGTCTCTTGAACATGCTGATAGAGCTTGGCAATATTAAATCCGCCTGCTTCAGTGACCGTCTCATCTGCCAAGGCCTGATGAATCACGCCGTAATTAAGATTCTTGGCGATAAATCTAAGCATCAAAGTGTCTTCAACGAACTGGTTGATTACGCTGTCAGTAAATATTATAACCCTGTCTTCCAATTTATCTGCATTCTCACTGTTATTGACAACTTCATATGCCTTGTTACAGATCTCTTGCCCCTTTTTGGCAATTAATTTATTTCTGATATCGTATTTATCTTTAAAGTAAAGATAGAATGTGCCTTTGGCAACTCCTGCATTTGACACGATATCTGAGATTGAGGTCTTAGAAAACCCCTTGGTTGTAAATAATTCAAATGCTTTGTTGTAGAGTGTTTCAAGCTTATGTTGCTTCTTAACCTCTATCTTAGATTTGGTTATACCTGCCATAAAATCAATCCTTTTCATTTGCTTTATTATCTCATTATACATTTTTTTTGTAAAATGTCAAAATAAATATTGACCGATGGTCATTTTTGTGTTAGTATACCGGTAACAAGAAATGACCGTTGGTCATTTATGCTGATAAAGAGAATTTATTTAAGGAGGCGTATTTTATGGGCGTTAAGATAGGAAAGGGTATTGTGAAGTTCAGAGTTCCAATATTCATTATCTCGCTTATATTACTTATTCCTGCTGCAATCGGTTATCTTAAGACTAAGGTTAATTATGATATCTTATCATATCTTCCTAAGGATATAGAGACTATGGTTGGACAGGACATCATGCTTGATGAGTTTGGAACCGGAGCTTTTTCAATGGTTATGGTTGACGGGATGGAGCTTCAGGATGTTTCGAAACTTAAGAAGAAGATTGAGGATGTTGACCACGTCAATAAGGTTGTGTGGTATGACTCATTTGCAGATTTATCGATGCCAATGAGTATGATTCCCGATGAGCTTTATAACAAGTTCAATAACGGTGATTCAACGATGATGATGATTACTTATGACACCGGAACTTCTGATTCTGAGACAATGCAAGCTATTAAGGATATCAGAAAGCTTACTAAGACTCAGGTTTACGTAAGCGGTATGTCAGCAGTGGTTACCGATACTAAGGATCTTTGCGATAAGGAGACACCGATATATGTTGCTATAGCGGTTGCTTTATCATTTCTTGTATTATCGCTTACAATGGATTCATTTATTATCCCGTTGTTGTTCTTGTTAAGTATAGGAATGGCTATAGTATATAATCTTGGTACCAATCTTTTTATGGGACAGATTTCATATATCACCAAGGCTCTTACCGCGGTGTTGCAGCTCGGAGTTACAATGGATTATTCAATCTTCTTGTGGCACAGCTACAAGGAATATCAGGAGAGATATCCGGGTGAGAAAGATAGAGCAATGGGACATGCGATATCTAATACATTTACATCGGTGTTCGGTAGTTCATTTACTACGATTGCAGGTTTCATTTCCCTATGTTTTATGAGCTTTACGTTGGGGCTTGATCTTGGAATAGTCATGGCTAAGGGTGTATTAATCGGTGTTGTTGCTTGCGTTACCGTGCTTCCTTCAATGATTATGATATTTGACAAGGCGATTGAGAAGACATCTCATAAGACCTTGCTTCCAAGTTTTGAATTTGCATCAAGATTTGTAACTAAGCATTATGTTATATTTGCGGTTCTTCTGATTGTACTTATCGTTCCTGCAATATATTGTTACAAAAGCACAGGAGTTTATTACAATCTTGACTCGACACTTCCTAAGGAATTAGAGTGTATTCAGGCAAATGAAAAACTTTCCGAACAGTTTAACATGAACGCTGTTGATATGATACTTATCGATTCATCAATTGATGATAAAGAAGTCAGAGAAATGTGCGATAAGATTGAGGATGTTGACGGAATGTCATTTGTTATCGGCTTAGACAGCATTGTAGGGCCTACAATTCCTAAGGACATGCTTCCTGACAGAATCAAAGAGATATTTGAGAGTGAAGATTACAAGATGATTCTTGCAGGAACTGAATACAAGGTTGCATCGGATGAAGTTAATAAGCAGTGCTCAGTTCTTTCAGATATTATCAAGTCTTACGACAAGAACGGTATGTTGGTCGGCGAGGCACCTTGTACCAAAGATCTTATTGATATTACAGATAAAGATTTTAAGACGGTTAGCATTGTTTCAATCGGAGTTATCTTTATATTGATATTATTCATTTTCAAATCAATATCACTTCCGATTATTCTTGTTGCAACTATTGAGTTTGCTATATTTATTAATATGGGTATTCCTTATCTTACTGGTACGAAGCTTCCGTTCGTTGCTTCGATTGTTATAGGAACTATCCAGCTTGGTTCGACAGTGGATTATGCTATATTGATGACTACCCGTTATAAGAAGGAGAGAGGACTTGGTAAGAGCAAGAAGGAAGCTGTTTTGATTGCTCATGGCGCATCTATTGATTCAATTATTGTAAGTGCGCTGTCATTTTTCTCGGCTACATTCGGTGTAGGTTTCTATTCGAAGATAGATATGATCAGTTCATTATGTATACTGATGTCAAGAGGTGCGATTGTAAGTATGTTTGTTGTGCTTCTTATCCTTCCTTCGATGTTTATGATATTTGACAAGGTTATATGTGTGACCAGTGTTGGATTTATTTCTAAGGACAACAATATTAATCCTAAGAACACTTCTATAGAAGCATAATATGAATGATAGAAAGGAGTCTTACTTATGAAGACAGTTTATAAGAGAGTTTTGGCAATAGTTATGGCGATTGCGGTAGCATTTTCATTCTGTAACGTATCTAGTATAACTAGTTCAAATGTTATCGCTAACGCTACCAAAGAAGATAAAAGTCAGCTTATAGATGTAGTTGATTCAACTAAGAGCGGTGACGATGTTGATAAATCAGAGACTGTTTATGTTAAGGCGGATGCCAATGGTGGTGTGACAGAGATTACTGTTTCTGATTGGCTTAAGAACCCTAATGGCGCTGATGTTTTAGAGGACGCTTCCGATCTTAATGACATTAAAAATGTTAAGGGTAAGGAAGAGTACGAGGGTTCCGCTGATACCATGAAATGGCAGGCTAAAGGCAATGACATTTACTATCAGGGAACGACAGATAAAGAGCTTCCTGTTGATGTTAATATTTCTTATAAATTAAATGGTAAAAAGGTTAGTGCAGAGGAGATTGCGGGCCAGAGTGGTGACGTTGAGATAACATTTGACTATAAGAACAAAGAGACCAAGAAGGTTAAGGTTGACAACAAGGAATACACTGTTAATATTCCGTTTACCGTAATGAGTGGTATGATTCTTAAGGGTAAGAATTTTTCAAATGTTTCTGTTGATAACGGTAAGGTTATATCTGATGGCGATAAGAGCATAATTGTCGGATACGCGATGCCTGGGCTTTCAGACAGCTTGAAATTAGAGGATTTTGATTCTACCAAGGATGTTGATATTCCTGAGTCTGTGACTGTTAAGGCTAAAGCTGATAAATTCAAGCTTGATATTACAATGACTGTTATTTCTACTAATCTTTTAGATACTGTCGATATTACCAATGTTAATTCGATTGATGATATTAAGGATGATTTGGAAGAACTTAATGATGCTTCTAATCAGTTGGTTGACGGTACCGGTGAGTTAAAGAAGGGCGCAGACAAGCTTAATGACAAGTTCTCTGAGTATTCAGACGGTGTTAAGACACTCGTTAAGGGACTTAACAGCGCAGGTGACGGAGCAGACAAGCTTTATGACGGTGCGACAAGCCTTTCAAGTGGTGCTAAGAATCTTGATAAGGGTGTTGCTGAGTTAAAGAAAGGTGCTAAGTCATTCAAGGATGGTACCAACCAGTTAGATGATGGTGCAGATTCTATCAAGAAAGGTGCCAATTCACTTAAGAGTGGTGCCGATGGTTTAAGTGAGGGCATTGATACATTTAAGAAGACATTTGACGATGGAGTTGCAACAAGTAAGAAAGACACAGAGGAATATATCGCAACCAAGACTGCTCCTTCTCTTTCAAAGACCGTGACTGACGCAGTTAATACAGCTGCTTCAACAGCAGCTAAGACTGCATCATCTTCAATCGTCACTTCTATTGCAGACAGCGTAGGAGAGAGTGGCAAGACAATCGGTTCGTCAATCAGGGCAAATGTTTCAGATTCTGCCAAGGCGACTGCATTTGCCAAACAACTAGTAAAAGCAGGCGTTATTACTGAGGAGGAGATTCCTACATTGAGCAAGCTCCTTAGCAATACAACATTTACCGATATGCTCGGAAACCAGATTGCAGACGGTGTTTCTAAGAATATCAAAGCAGCTGCTGCCGACCCTTCAAGTGCACAGTCTAAGAAGCTTACAGAAACAATTGGAGCTAATGTACAGGCTGCATTAGGCGATAGCGCAGCTAATGGCGTAAAGGGTGCTTTAGGAGATCTCGGTGTATATCTTAACAAGCAGTTAGACGATTCTCAGAAGGATGTAGACAAAGCCCTGTCTTACAGCGATTCTTATAAAAATGAGGGTGGAGATGCTTCAACATTAAAAGATGGCGCAGATGCTTTAGCTAAAGGCTCTGATAAGCTTTCAAGCGGAGCGGATTCATTTAGAGAAGGTGTCGGCAAGTTAAATGAAGGCGCCAACAGCATATATGACGGAGCTGATAAGCTTAAGGCAGGTACTTCTAAGCTTTCAACCGGTTCTAACCAGCTTAAGAACGGTATATTGGCACTTAAAACCGGAGCAACTAAGCTTGTTAAAGGTGGTAAGACTTTGTCAAATGCTACCGACCTCTTATCAGATGGTATCGGAGACTTGGACGATGGTTCTAATAAGCTTAACGACGGCATGATTGAGTTCGACAAGCAGGGTATCAAAGTACTTTATGATACTGTTGATAAGGACCTCAAGGAGCTTCTTGACAGAGTCGAGGCAGTTAAGAAAGCAGGAGAGGAGTATCAGACATTTACTAAATTAAGTGATAAAGCTAAAGGTGAAGTTAAATTCATAATTGAGACTGAAGCAGTCAAGAAGTAATTAAGCTTTACTCATGGGATAAAATGCTGATTTTATCCCATATAACTTCTCTTTATCATTCTATAAAAGCCGGAGATTGATTCTCCGGCTTTAAGTATTGGTATGTAATTGATGAAGAATTATTCAAATTCTGAGAGACGCTTAACATCATACTCGATGCCTGTTCTGAATAAACCAAGAACTCTACCGCAAATCTCGCAATTCTCGACGATAATAGGATCCATAGAGTCGTTCTCAGGCTGTAATCTGATATGACCTGACTCTCTGTAAAATCTCTTGACTGTCGCGCCACTATCTATGATTGCGACAACAATCTCGCCGTCTCTGGCTTCAGAAGTCTTCTCAACCATAAGTAAATCACCGTCAAAGATGCCACAGTTAATCATACTGTCGCCTCTAACCTTAAGCATGAATGTGTCATTCTTCTTAATAAATGTAGGCAGAAGAGGGAAGTAGTCTTCAATATTCTGTTCTGCGAGTAATGGCTGACCTGCAGCAACATTGCCAACTATAGGTATATTGACAATCTCGCGTCTTGCAAGGTTGAAGCTGTCATCAAGAATCTCGATGGTTCTTGACTTGGTCGGATCACGCTTGATATATCCGTTCTTCTCTAAAGTCTCAAGATGAGCGTGTACTGAAGATGTAGACTTAAGATTAACTACAGTACATATCTCTCTTACAGAAGGTGGATAACCCTTGGCTAATATAGCGTTCTTGATACAATCTAAAATCTCTTGTTGTTTAGCTGTTATATTACCTTTCATACAAATAACTCCTTTCGTATATTACATAAATAACATGATGTAATTATATCACATCTTATTTCATTTGTAAACAAATGTTCCGAAATTTCTCGAACAATTTTTCCGAACAAAATTACGAAAAAGTACTTGACAATAAAACGGCTGTTCTGTATAATGCGATATAGAACAAGAGTTCCGAACTACTGTATGGTTTTATTAAGAAAGCGGGGATATGCCATGATTAACAGAACTAATATCAAGTACCTTTTAACATTTTTAATTGTAATAGTTATTGCATTTACTGTTTGGGGTGTTACAGGTGCTAACGCATCTAAGCCTGTAGGACAGAAGTATTATGTCAGCATTACTATTGAGCCCGGTGATACATTATGGTCTATCGCTGAAGAGAATGTTTCCAATGAATATAAGAACATCAAGGAATATATTAAAGAGGTCAGATCAATCAATTCGCTGACAACCACAGACATTACCGCGGGTAGACACTTGGTTATTCCAAGATATACTAAAGAATAAACATGAATTACCGCCATGTTTCACATCATTTTCCCTTATACTCACTTCCCGATTTAAAGCCACATATAAGGCTTGGTTGGGAAGTGTGTTTAGGGACACCTTTCATTTATTGCAAGAATGCCGGGCTTACCGGTTTCTTGATATAGAGTCGCACTTATAGTGCCTCTCATCTTGTGCGATGGATTCCTATGTGTTGTTACAGTCTTAGAATACTTCTCAATATTCAATAGAACGTACCCCCATCCGTTTATTGTGATAGGAGAGGGTGTACTTATCTTCATGTCCCGGAGACTAGTTTCATTTCTCTCCTTATACCAAGATATGCTCTAAGACTGTACACACTTCATCGCAATCTTTTCAGTATTTCCCTATTATTAAAGATGATAATCTTATTGAAATGACAATGATTATATAGTACTATTATATTCGGTTTTAAATGATACAGGATTATATAATTATACATTTGAATCGAATACTATTTATAGGAATGTTGAGATTAAGATAATGAATGAGATTACATGTGAAGAGTTTAGCAGATTAGGTACAGAATCTATTGTGGCGATAGATGTCAGAGATGAAGGCCTTAGATCATACGGTATGATTCCGGGGGCAATCGCTATTGATTTTGACAGTGATAGCAATAATGCAGAAGATGAGATAAAGCGCATATCGTCAGGCAAAAGTCTTGTCTTTTACTGCGATATAGGTCGCAGAACTCTAGACCTTGATGATGAATTTCCATTTTTAAAAGAATATGAATGCTATAGTCTTAACGGAGGCTATATTGGGTATGTAAGGTCTAAGATTTCCAGTGAAGAAGACATTGTAGAGAAGCAACATAAGGTAGAAGAGAGCATAAGGAAGACTTATCATAAGAGACTGTTTACTCCATTTGCCAAGGCGTGTAAGACATATAAGCTTATTGAAGAAGGAGATCATATTGCTGTTTGTATATCAGGCGGTAAGGATTCTATGCTTATGGCGAAGCTCTTCCAGGAGATAAAGAAGCACAGAAAGTGTAACTTTGAACTTACATTTCTTGTAATGGATCCCGGATACAATGAAGATAACAGAGCACTTATTGAGAGTAATGCTAAAGCTCTTGGAATTCCAATTACAATATTTGAAAGTGATATATTTAATGCAGTTGATACCATAGACAAAAGCCCTTGTTATATATGTGCAAGAATGCGTAGAGGATATCTTTACAGTAAGGCTAAGGAGTTAGGATGCAACAAGATTGCATTGGGACATCACTATGATGATGTAATTGAGACTATACTTATGGGAATGTTATATGGAGCTCAGATTCAGACTATGATGCCTAAATTACACAGTACTAACTTTGAAGGCATGGAGTTAATCAGACCTCTATATCTTGTCAGAGAGCATGATATATGTGCTTGGCGTGATTATAACGATTTGCATTTTCTTCAATGTGCATGTCATTTTACAGAGACTTGTTCGACTTGCCATGAGGATGGAACTACATCATCTAAGCGCTTAGAGACCAAGAAATTGATTGCAGCGCTTAAGAAAGAGAATCCATTTGTAGAATCTAACATTTTCAGAAGTGTAGAGAATGTTAATTTAGACACAGTGATTGCCTATAAGAAGAATATGGTTCGTCATCATTTCCTGGATGAGTATTAGAGTTAAGATCCTTCGTCACAAAGCTCCTCAGGATGACATAATTCTACAGTCATCCTGTCATTCTGAGCGAAGCGGAGAATCTTATTATGATTAATCATCGCTACGTTTCTCGCGAAGTGTAACCTTATCAGCAGCGCTTCGTCGTCTGTTTTCTTCAATAGCAGCGTAGTGTCTTCTGGTAGTATTGACATCCTTGTGACCAAGTACATCGGCTACAAGATATATATCGCCTGTTTCCTGATAAAGAGCAGTGCCATATGTACTTCTAAGCTTGTGTGGAGTGATCTTTTTAAGGGTAGTAACTAACTTAGAGTATTTCTTTACCAATAGCTCAATTGAGCGAACTCCCATACGCTTATTCTGAAGGGAGAGGAAGAGTGCATCTTCATGACCCGGAAGAGGATTCATATTCTCTCTGATATCAAGATAGTCTTCCAGGGCTACTTTAACTTCGTCACTAAAGTATATAATAGCTTCATTGCCACCTTTTCGTCTGATTTTAACACAATTGTTATCAAAATCTAAATCACTGATATCTATACCAACAAGTTCAGATACACGCATACCTGTACCAAGTAGAAGAGTCATAATAGCGAGATCTCGTTCTTTGTTCTTGTTGTGGTATTTCTGTTGATTCTTAGTAAGATTATCACCTGATTCAACCTCATCAAGGAGCTTGGCAATCTCGTCAATATCAAGTCTGATAATAGCTTTTTCATGAATCTTAGGTGTATCAACCAAGGATGCAGGATCACTTTTGATTTTCTCACTATGATACATATACTTGTAGAACGAACGAAGAGTAGACAGTTTTCTCTTCATACCGCATTCCGAGTTAGTGATTTCCTTATCACCATTATCATATAATCTAAGCCAGCTGATATATTCTCTGATATCATCAGCCGTCTGTGATTCGATAAGACTTAAAGGTAAATCATGCATAGGTGTATCTTTAAATGTGGATATATTGCCTTTAAGATACATAAAATAAGTCACAAGGTCATATGCATACGCCATACGGGTCCTTGCAAGCTTATTAGGCTCCATGGCAATAAAGAATGAATTACAGAACTTAGGAAGTTCCTTTAAAAGTTCTTTTATCTTTTTTTCGTATTCGATATTCTTTTGATCAAAGTAATCATTATCTGTTGGCATGATTGCCTCCTTATACTAGATAAATATTGCTGAATCTGTGCTATGAGAGTATAATAACTTCATCCCAATTATTCGTTAAACGCGAGTTTAACGAATAATTGCACCCATATATATAGAATATATCATAATACGCTAAAAGTCAATAAATACTTACAAAAAAGCTGCCAATATATAACAGGCAGCTTATAGTTATTCATATTATATTAATTGTCATTCCAAATAATCCATGGTTCACTCATTCCCCAAACCATACTTCGGTGGCCACGCCACCCTGAGGATTATGTTATAGTATTCATAAATTGTTATATATAAGATTCTTCGCTACGCTCAGAATAACAATTTAAAGTATATAATCTTATATAACTTATACATTTACATAGAATATCATTAATATTCATAAATAATTACATATCAAGATTCTTCGCTACGCTTAAGATGACACATAAATCATTATATTTTATAATATCTAAATTTATACCTACCCGAACATGAATGCGTCAAACATAAACAGGCATGTCTGAGACGTCGGCACTTAACGAGTGCTTTGCACGAGTTTAGTACCGCTACGTCGAGGTTCATAGCGCAAGCGTGCCTGTTTATGTAACGCATCCATGTGAGTGCCTTAATCATAAAAAGCCGACACTCTAAACATAGAATGCCGGTTTTATTACAATATAACTATATAACTAATCCGCTTCATCAACACGCTTAACATAATCCGCCAACAAATCCACAGTTCCATCAATCCCAAGAACCTTACTGTCAATAATAAGATCATAACTCTTAATATCAGCCCATTTCTTGGTAGAATAATAATTATAATAACCTGCGCGTTGCTTATCCTTCTTGTAAATCATATCTTTAGCCTTAAGCTCAGTAAGCTCGTATTTGTCGGAAATACGCTTAATCCTGTCATCAATAGGCGCTTTGATAAATATAGAGATAACATTATCAAAATCCTGTAATGCATAATCCGCACATCTACCAACAATAACGCTCGGCCCCTCTTCTGCAATCTTCTTAATTGTGTCAAATGCAGCAAGGAATACTTTATGATTAAGCGGCATCTCATATCCGTTGCCCGGATATCCGAAAGAATAAGGATCCATTACTAATGAGTAAAGAAAGCTGGAACTAGGCTTCTCATCGAAGTTCTCGAAAATCTCTTCACATAATCCACTTTCTTTAGCGGCACGCTTCAAAAGCTCCTTATCATAAAAAGGTACATCAAGTTTGGAAGCTAATTTCTCAGCAATCTCGTGACCTCCGCTACCAAATTGTCTTCCTATGGTTATAATTGATTTACTCATAAAAACACCTCCTATTTACATAAATTATTTATGTAAACTAAACACATGGTACAATCTAGTTCTATTTATAATAGTTAACATAAATTCATTATGTTAACTATTATAAATAAATAATAAGAAAAATAAGCAGGGAAAATATCCCTGCTTATCATAGTAATTAATCTTCGTCTTTTACTAAAGTCTTTTTATACTTCTCAGCAATCTCAAGCAAGAACTTAATATTGTCCTTATAGATGTCATCAAAATCATCATCATCAATTATTGATTTGGTAAAATCAAGCTCTGCCTCTAAAATCTTAGCTTCTCTTTTCTTATATGCAGCCTTCTGTTCTTTAGTCATCTTGCTAGTGTCCTCCTCGCTCTTCTTAGATTTCTTGGATTTCTTCTTGGTATCTTTAGAATCATCATCGTCTAAAGCGTTCAAATCAAGAACTCCATCATCGTCGTCTTCGATCTCGTTCAAATCGATAACGCCGTCATCTGATTCAGAAAAAATCATACCACATGCCTCCTTAGATAGAAAGTATAACAGGAGAAATGATTCCTGTCACAAATACATTATACTATTTATTTATCTAGTCTTCAACTGATTTTTGGTATTTTTGATAAAAAAATTATATAAAATGATTGTTATATGGTAATTATTACAATAAAATTAAAAAGCCTTTAATTACCATTTCTAAGCCTTAATATAAGCTTATTAAAATACTCCGGAAGCTCGGAATCAAACTCAATATATTCCTTAGTATTTGGGTGTATAAATCCTAAAGTCTTAGCGTGTAAGCATTGACCTTCCAGTTTAAACTTCTTGTTAGGATTGCCATATACCTCATCACCAAGTAAAGGATGCTTGATATATGACATATGTACACGAATCTGATGAGTTCTACCGGTTTCTAATTGACATTCAATATGAGTATAATCTCCGAACCGCTCAATAACTTTATAATGAGTTACAGCTTCTTTACCATTTTTAACAACAGCCATGCGTTTTCTATCCTGAGGATGTCTGTAAATAGGCGCATCTATAGTACCTGTATCCTCCTTGATATTGCCATACACAATTGCTTGATATTTTCTTGTAATAGAATGAACAGCTAATTGTTCAGCGATAAACTTATGAGCTATATCATTTTTACAGGCAACAATAAGCCCTGTAGTATCTCTGTCAATCCTATGAACAATTCCCGGACGCAACTCCCCGTTGATACCACTAAGATTATCCTTACAGTGATACATCAAAGCATTGACTAATGTGCCCGATAAATGGCCAGCAGCCGGATGAACTACCATCCCCTTAGGTTTATTAATGATTATAATATCATCATCCTCATATACAATGTCTAAAGGAATATTCTCTGGTACAATCTCAACCTCTTTAGGTTCCGGAATACACACATATATCTTGTCATTCAATCTAATCTTATAGTTGCTCTTGGTCGCTTTATCATTTACCAGGATGGACTCATCTTCTATTAACTTCTGGATAAATGAACGCGATAAATCAGCAATCTCATTGCTTAGAAATGCATCAATCCTAACTCCGGGAGTATCAACAGTAAATGTAAATTCTCTGCCTTCCACAATCATTCCTCCGATTTGCTGTCAAGAAACCAGAATCCAAGTTCAGAATCCTTATACACAAACAATAATCCGATAATAAGCATAAATGTACCGACTGTCACATAGCAATCAGCCACATTAAAAACAGGAAAATCAATAAACTTGGCATACAAGAAATCAATAACATATTTAAATCTGATTCTGTCAATAATGTTGCCAAGTGCCCCTGAAATAATAAGAAGCAACGCGATTCTAAGCATAAGAAAATGCTTGTCGTTAGGGATTCTGTAATAGAAAAACAAAAGCAGACATAAGACTATCGCCGTAAATATTATGAGCAGCCATATCTTTCCTGAAAGTATCCCCCACGCTGCACCCTGATTTTCAAGATAAAACAGTTCAAAACTATCGCCAAAAAACTTGACAGGTTCATTGTCTTTTAGCTTAACTACAGCCATGTATTTACTTAATCTGTCCAATGCGTATAATATGGCAAATGTTAAAGCACTAAGTATAAACACTTTAGCCTTAGACTTATTATCCTCTAGCATCTTTGTACTCCTTTAATACTTTGCTCATATTGTCATCGGTAACATCAAGGCTTAAGTAAGCATCACCGATAGACTTAATCAAAACAAATTTAATCTGTCCCTTTGACATTTTCTTGTCAGATTTGGTCGTCTTAACAACCTCATCAACATCATATTCAATAATATCAGGAAATTCAAAAGTAGAAAATGAATCCTTTATAGCATTAACTGTATCGTTATCGATATCACCAAGATCTTTAGAAATCTCAGCGGCTAATATACTTCCAACTCCTACGCATTCTCCGTGAAGGAACTTAAAATTAGTCAACTTCTCAATAGCATGACCTAAAGTATGACCAAAATTAAGTAAAGCCCTAACACCCTGTTCCTTAGGATCCTCTTCTACCACTTCTCGTTTGTTGTCGCAGCTTCTGTAAACCATAGCCTTAACAATCTCGGTATCTAATGCCTTAATCTCATCGGCATGCTCCATAATCCAATCAAAGAACACTTTGTCTCTGATAATACCATACTTAACAACTTCACCCATACCTGAGAGATACTCTCTCCTGCTCAACGTCTTAAGTGTAGCAATATTAATATAAACAAGCTTTGGCATATGAAACGCGCCAACCATGTTTTTGTATGAGTCAAAGTCAACACCGGTTTTGCCGCCGATCGAACTGTCTACCTGTGAAAGCAGACTTGTAGGAACCTGAATAAAATCAACGCCTCTAAGATACGTCGCTGCAGCATATCCGGTTAAATCACCGACAACGCCACCACCTAAAGCAACAAGAATGTCTCGTCTCTCGAATCTATTAAGGATTAAATACTCATACAAATCCCTTACAACATCAAGATTTTTAGATGCTTCTCCTGCGGCAAATGTAAAATCGCCCACAAAATCACAGGATGAACCATTAAGATGTCCTTTAACCTCATCAAGATAATGCTGTGAAACAGTCGTCTCGGTAACAATACAAACCTTTCTTCCTTCAAGATTAACAACAGAATCTATCTCGGACACAAGGTCATCAAAACTATCTCTAAATACGATATCATAACATGGTTTATCATTATATCTAACCGGTAATCTGTCTGCATTAATCAGTATCTCGCTATTCATATTATGTCCTCCAAAAATAAATTACCCGAAGATAATAGTTTATAAATCATCATCGAGTAATTTAACATAGTTATTAAGAATGTCATCTACAGTTCATTTATCATCATCACTCTTCTTAAAAGCCTCTTCGTTAAGGCGCTCAGCTGCATTGAGATAATCAAGCTTGTTGATCTCATCATCAGCCTTAATACCTCTAAACACTTCAACGCTATCAGGCTTCTCAGGAATTGCAGATTCATAATTGGTATCAGTCTCTTCTATATCTCCAAAGTTAACGCTTGAAAATGTAGACTTAGCCTCTTCAGCAGTAACATCAGGAAGAGGAATCGTATCAGCATATTCTTCATCAGCGATGGTCTCGCTCATCTTCTTGAAAGCTAAAAGATCATTGTTCTGAATATCAAATCTTGAACCGTTAAGAAGCTCAATCTGATCCTGAATAAGCTTGTTAAACTGAGATTTATATCGTACATATTCCTGCATAAGACCGATAGTCTTACTGTGAACGGCCTCAAGCTCTGAATGTGAATCCTGTGCAAATGATTCCGCTTTAATCTCAGCCTCACGTATAATGCCGTCGGCTTTGTTGTTGGCTTCTCTTATAATACTCTCTGCCTTAAGACGTGCAGTCTGTATAGTCTCATCCGCAGTCTTCTCGGCCAATATTAAAGCCTTCTGAAGCGAATCTTCAATAGCCTTGTAATGTTCAATAACACTACTTAAACTTCTGATTTTGTCCTCAGATTCAACATTTCTCTTCTGAAGTTCAAGGTATGAATCATAGACGCTCTGCATAAAGTCGTCAACTTCCTTCTTGTCATAACCTCTGCCCTTCTCAAATCTCTTATCAAGAATATCGTCTGCTGATAGCATAATAACCTCCTAAATTATCTCTTAGCCAAATCAATGAACGAACCGCCGCCTGAAACAACCTGCTGATAGAAATCACCACTGATATCTACGCTGCTTGGTCCGGCAACAAATACACATGCAGAAATCTGCTTGATTGAACCCTCAAGTGTATAGCAACTTCCAACGATAATATCGATAATATGCTGTGCCTTAGTAATATCCATACCATCAAGGTTAAGAATGACTGACTTGCCTTCCTTAAGATAATCTATAACAGTCCAGCACTCTGTATCATCAACCGGCTTAATAATGAAAATGTCATTAGTACCGCTATTGCTGATAGGCACAAGCTTGGTGTTACTTCTAGGTACATTCTGATATGTTGACGAAGAAGTAGACCTAGGCTTAAATGCAGTAGTCTTGGTAGGTGCTACTGTCTGCTGAGGCTGAGGTGTCGGCTTGGTAGAGTAAGTCTTACTAAATGACTCTTCCTCATAGTCATCCTCTTCTCTCTTCTTGCGGCCAAAAAGTCCGCTACCGGAACGAGGAGCCTCTTCATACTCTTCTTCTTCAAGATCGTAATCGTCATCGAAATCCTCATCTCTTAATCCCATTGAATCAAGTAAGTTGTTTAAAAATCCCATAATACTTCTCCTTTATATGTTGTAATTACGAGTTCCAAAAATCGCAGTACCAACTCTTACATAGGTAGCGCCCTCTTCGATTGCTACCTCAAAGTCATTGGTCATTCCCATGGATAATTCTTTCATGGAAACATTAGGTATATTCAAGGCCTCAATCTCTGAAGCCATATCATGAAGTGAACGAAATACCTCTCGATTGTCCTCAGGATCATCAACGAAAGGTGCGATAGTCATTAGTCCCTTAATGCAAATGTTAGGAAGTGCCGAAACACTCTTAACCAGACTTACAACTTCATCAAGCTTAATTCCAAACTTGCTTTCTTCCTCGGCAACATTAACTTCAATCAATACATCAACACTTACATCTCTCTTGACAGCCTCTTTAGAAATAGTCTCGGCAAGTTTAAGTGAATCAACGGAATGAATAAGCTTAACCTTATCAACTATATACTTGACTTTATTGGTCTGCAAATGACCAATCATATGCCAATTAACAGGCTCCTTGATGTGTTCATATTTATCAACAAGCTCCTGAACCTTGTTTTCGCCAAATTCTTTGGTGCCCAGATCAAGAACTTCCTCAACATCGCTAAGCGGTTTGGTCTTGCTGACAGCAATCAAAGTAACATCATCAATGCTCCTACCAGACCTCTCGCACGCTTCTGCAATGCGCTTTTTAACATCTTCAAGCTGCTCTTTAAGCAACCCAATCACTTCCAATCTTAATAAATACTCTGTCCTTCACCGATCGAATTATGGTTAAGAACTATATGATCATATTCTGAAATGCCGTATAACGTCTTATCCTCAGCAATACAGAAATCATCAGTCTCATATAATGAGTTAATAACTATAAACTGCGTAAACCCTCTGTTAATCAGGTAAACGCCTTTAAACTTATCCTTCTTGGAGATTGTATAAATCTCACCGGAAATAGCAGTCTCTTCTTTATCTTCCGGAGGAGCAAGTACCAACTGATCTCCTGCAGATAAATCAACCTTGCTCACATAATAAAGCTTATTCTTCTCATCAACATAACAAATGTTAGGAGCAATAACTGTTGTAGTCTCCTTACCCTTATCATCTGTTGTAATCTTACTAAAAGTGACACCGGATATCGCTTCATCCGCCATAGTACTGTATTCCATAGGAATGGCATATAGTTCCTCTTCAACAATACTTGAATTAGGCACCTTAAGCCCGCTTACGGAATTGATGACAACCTCAACATCTAAATATCTGTCATCCATATATCTCTCCATGTACTTATTGAAGTCCAAAGAGACAAAGTAACTTCCGTTCTTCTCGAAAAATGAAGCAGCACGCTCAGCAGTTAAGCCATCCTTAAGGAAATTGACAGTCAAGAACTTTTCATTCTTAATGCGTTCATACTGATCCTTGCTAAGCTCCAATACAAGCTGCCAATTCTCAGAATTAATAATCCTATAGACAGGCGAACCTGCTTTATACTGATCAGTACTTCTAATCTGCTTCATAGCGGTATCCATGTGTTTGAAGGAATCGGAAGTAATACTGTCTATATTAAGACCTTCCATTCCATCATAGCAATATGATATAACCCCTGTATCATTGGCAACAACCTTATTAAGACTGTTAGTAAATGAATCATCAGACGAAAGGTTGTTAATCTTTTTGATAACAGAGTCATTGACTATCTCCATGATGTTATTGTCAAGCGAATACTTAAAATCATATACAGAACCGTAGGCACTGTCTTTATATGAGTTCTTGTAGTCCTTGATGACATTCTTGATATTGATATAATCATCATCAGAGATAGATATATCGTTGTCTTTACCGGACACCTGCGAATAAACACTACCTGAAAGATCTACAGCATACACACCGGAATTGACACCTACTCTCTCTCCATCAGCAACATAATAAATTATGTACCCCGCCTGATCAGTTGAAACGACATGTTCATCCCTGATTGCCAATGCCTTGGTAGTAATAGTGTCATATATCTTCTGGGCTGTAACCTCATAGGTGGAAATCTTAGGCTTAGTGATGGTCATTGCAAATCTTGCTATAAAATAAACAAATATAACCATTGCTATGATTGTAGCTAAATTAATCCTATAGTGCTTACCAGCCGGCTTCCTCCTGCGTTTATAATTCCTGTTTCCAGCCATAAAAAGCTCCCTATTTACACTTATGACAATTCTACACAAAATATCACAATATATTGTATCACTTAATAACAAGAAACACAACATATTTTATAAAAAAAGTACAAAATAAGAATGGTTTACATAACGAAATTATGTAAACCATTCACCCAAACTCTTATTCAATTTTTGCATCATGTGTATATGCGTAATTCTCTGTAATCAGTTCAGACATCGTTGTATATAATGAATTGACATCTGTAGAATTAAGAACGATACCTATAATCTGTTGATCCTTATCATTGTAAGCAGATAAAGTAAGACAATGCCCAGCATTGGTGGTTGTACCTGTCTTACCACCGATTATGGTAAAATCAGTTGGTGTCTCAACTTCGTTAGTCAGATAATGGTTGGTGGTCTTGACATCAGTATTGATGGTCTCGCCGTTTCTAAGATATGATACAGTGTATTCACTTGTAGCAACAATCTCTCTGAACTCTTCTATCTCAAGATCATTCTTCAAGAACAGATAAAGGTCATAAGCACATGAATAATGTCCTTTAGCATCAAGTCCATGTGGATTCTTGAAATGTGAATGTGTAGCTCCTAATTGGTTGGCCGTCTTATTCATAAGCTTAGCAAACTCATCAACACTTCCACTGATGTGTTCTGCCAAAACAACAGCACAATCGTTGGCTGATTCCAAAAGAAGCGCATAAAGAAGGTTCTTAACGCTTATCTGGTCACCCTCCATGAGATAAAGAGCCACAGCTCCACTCTCGAGTGTAATATTATGTTTAACGGTAACCATATCATTCATATCACAATGCATTAGCGTGATATATGCGGTTAAAAGCTTGGTAGTAGATGCCGGAGCCCTCTCCTTCATCGAATTCATTGAATAAATAATCTCATTGGTATCATCATTAACCAAAAGAAGCTCTCCGACATTCTTAGTATCCGTCATATCAAAAGCGTTTTTAAATGATTCCGGCAAAACGGCCAAATCATTGGAAAAAGCTTCTACCTGCTTAACCGAGTCTTCGCTTATAACAGCTCCGGCGGATAAAGAGTTGCCGGTCTGATGATAATTGGTATATTCGTTGGTAAGCGACTTCTTAGCGCATCCATTTAAAATCAATACACCCATTATGACAAATGATAACAAAGTCGCTTTAACATTGAGTTTCTTAAACATAATAACTCCCTAAAAAATGGGACGATAATCGTCCCAAATTATTATTTATAAAGTTCTCTCCATTCAAGGTCACCATTCTCAAGTCCTTTGACAAGCATCTCTGCCGTAGCAAGGTTAGTGGCAACCGGAATGTTATGTATATCGCACAAATGAAGCACGTTATTGACATCAATCTCATGCGTATTAGGTGAATCAGGATCTCTAAGGAATATAATCATATCTATCTGATTCTGTGCTATCTGTGAACCAATCTGTTTCTCTCCACCTAAATGTCCGGCATGATACTTATGAATGGTGAGGTTGGTAACCTCCTCTATAAGTCTACCGGTAGTTCCTGTGGCATAAAGATCATGATGACATAGGATACCTCTATATGCAATGCAAAAATTCTGCATAAGCTTCTTTTTGGCGTCATGAGCGATAAGTCCAATATTCATATAAAAGTCCCCCAATCATATTAGTATTTGCGTCTCTGAAGACCAACATTTAATACTATCCCAACACCTATCATAAGGCTGAGCAAGGAACTCAGTCCATAACTGACAAATGGTAAAGGTAATCCTGTGTTAGGAAGCAGCTGGGTTGCAACGCCTATATTGATAAACGACTGAAAACATATCATTGAAGCAAGTCCGGTAGCTATAAGCATTCCGGAAACATTTCTTGCCTTACGAGCAATCCCTATACATTGTAACATTATTAACAGCAAAAATGCAATAACAATAATGCAACCTATAAAACCAAATCTCTCTCCAACGATTGAGAAAATGAAATCAGTCTGCTGCTCTGATACAAGATTCGCGTCACTAACGGTAATTCCGCCTTCACTCCATTGTTTACCTTGCAGCATACCGGATCCAATCGCCATAACAGAGTTCTTCTGCTGTAATACATCATCCTGTGACAAGTCATCTGAAGGATGAAGGAAAGTCTTGATACGACTGACCTGATACTCCTTTAAAAGGATTATATTCTTGGCGTGATCAACATAATATAACAGTCCGTAAATCGATGGAACCATAACAGCTAAGACAGTTACGATAATCTTGTAACTAAGCCCGCCAACAAATATCATCATAGTGAGAATGATAGTGAGATCAAGACTTGTTGAAAGGTCTGTCTCTATCGCAATTAAAAGTATCGGTACCGCACAAAGAACAGCGAGTTTAGCAAGTGTCTTAAACCTGTTAAGATCATCTTTATGCTTCTCTAAGAATATGGCAACACAGATAATCATAATAATCTTGCCAAACTCCGACGGCTGCAAGGTACCAAACTTAGGTATCTTAAACCATCTTCGTGCACCGTTAACTTCATATCCCACAAGTTTAACCATCAGCAGGACAATACAGTTAACTATATATAATACCCACCAATACTTACAAAGCGTATTGTAATCAACCAAAGACATAAATACAACAGCACCAAGACCAAGTACAAGTCCGAGTATCTGTTTAGTGGTAAATGAAGAATCAGCGAGGTTAATAAACACAACACCCATAGATGTGAGCAATAATACCAAAACAAGCAATGTGAAATTGTAATTTCTTAACTGGTAAGTTTTTAACATATAATTAAAACTCCTTGGTATTACCGGAATTGGTATTACTTATTGCGATTCTTCATGCTCTTGATAGGAATGTTAGCAAGTAATACAGGAACAGAACCATTCTCTGTACCCTCTCCTTGCTGATTAAGCTGAATATCAAGCTTCTCCTGATCAATCTCTACGTACTTAGACAAAACTTCCATAATGTCACGCTTGATAGATTCCATAATCTCAGGCGAACAGTTAGCTCTGTCGGTTACAAGCATCATTTGTAAACGACCCTTAGCATTGCTGGCAGGGGTCTGTTTCTTAAAAAACTTATCTAAAATAGTCATAGTTAACCCCTCCTTACTTCTTGAATATCTTGCCGATCTTCTTAAAGATGCCCTTCTTGTCTAAATCAAGGAAAGGAATCTCTTCGCCGGTAATACGTTTACAGATATTCATATAAGCCTGACCTGCAAGTGAAGAATCACCAACACAAGGCTCACCGTTGTTAGTAGATACAACGATATTCTCATCAAATGGAACACAACCAATGATTGAGATAGCAAGAATCTCAACAACGTCGTCCATAGACATCATATCGCCCTTCTTAACCATATCCATACGGATGTTGTTGACGATAAGCTCAGTCTTCTTCATCTCATTAGCCTCTAAAAGGCCGATAATCCTATCTGCGTCCCTGATTGCAGATACTTCAGGATTAGTAACAACTAAAGCTCTGTCAGCACCAGCAATAGCGTTCTTGAATCCCTGCTCAATACCTGCAGGACAATCTAATAAAATGTAATCGAAGTTCTCGCTCTTTAAGTCAGCAACAAGCTTCTTCATCTGCTCAGGAGTAACCGAAGTCTTATCTCTTGTCTGAGCTGAAGGAAGAAGATAAAGATTAGGAACTCTCTTGTCTTTGATAAGCGCCTGCTTAATGCGGCAGTTACCCTCGATAACATCAACGAGATTATAAACAATTCTATTCTCTAATCCCATAACGACATCAAGATTCCTAAGTCCGATATCTGTATCGATCAATACTACTTTCTTGTTAAGCTTAGCAAGTCCGGTACCAACATTGGCTGTGGTAGTTGTCTTACCAACTCCGCCCTTACCGGACGTGATAACTATAACTTCTGATGACATATAATTTAACCTCCAATTCCCGCTATAATTGCGGATTAAAATATATAATAACTGCTATATACAGCTAAAATAACATTAAATGATATTGTTGAGCACCTGTCTGTTGATAGGTTCTATGTAAATGTTTTCGTTCTCGACATATGCAATCTGCATTTGCTGAATGGTCTGCTTTCTACGCTTTAAAAAGCCTTTAGAATCCGGGCTTCTCGCATATAGATTGCCGATTCTAAGCTGCATAGGGTCCATATCAAGAGCGATTATAAATGAGTTCGCATTGCCGTTAACTCCGGCATATGCAGCTCCTTTTAAGCTTCCTATAACTATAATGTTACCCTTGGCAACAACCTTGGCACCCGGATTGACATCACCGATTACCACTATGCTTGATGCAAATTCTATCGATTGACCGGACCTTAAAGTTCCTCTATAAAAATGTCCTAAATCATCATTAGATATCGCTTCACTGACATTGGATGAAACATTGTCAATTGAACCTGTAGTTCCCTTAGGTGCGTGTTTAGGAATAACACTGACATCCTCGTTGTCTTGAATCTCATCTTCTTTGTCAGGTAAAGCTACCTTGATCTTATCTTCTTTATCCTCACCGTCAATCTTAGATTTAAAGAGAGATTCAAGAACTTCATCCATCTCGATAATAACACCGAAATGAGAAGTCACCTCACCGTTAATAATCTCAAGAATCTTATCCATCTCTTCTGTCTCGAGCTTCCTGCCCTCAAAACAGATGGCGAGTTCATCATCAGTGTTAAAGAATTTAGCGCTCTCCTTGAACTTCATTCTGATTTTATCACACAATTTAGGAAATGCAAGCTCATTATCCAAAACAAGCGTTATTCCGTATTTATTGCCCTTTATAATAACTGGTTGATTCATAGAAAATCTCCTTAAAACTACTGATCACCGATATGATTTCCGGTCGGGATAACCGCTTCGTCGTTGTCATCATCCTCTTCGGTCGTATTCTTGGTGCTATCTTCCTTCTCGGCACGCTTTTTAGCTTTAGCTTCCTCATCATGGAAGTAGTATTTATATATCTCACGAGCTACAAGCATAGAGTTAGATGATGCGTAACCATTAGGTATAACAACAGTAACGGAAATCTCAGGCTTCTGATATGGTGCATATGAAACAAAGAGTGCGTGAGCAGACCTTGTGGAATCCTCTTCCGCTGTACCGGTCTTACCTGCAATTTTTGTGTACAATTCTTTGAAATCATCACCGTGCGCTTTGCCGTTAACAACCATATACATACCCTTATGAATCTCATCCCATACGGTGTTTGAAAGCTTGACCTCATTATAAACTTTAGACTTATATTTCTTAACAGTCTCGCCCTCGTTGTTGGTCTGTTTATCAAGTATTGAGAGATCATAACAGGTTCCGCCGTTAGCCACGGTAGATACATATCTTGAAATCTGTACAGGTGCAAATGAATTGCTACCCTGACCGATAGCAGAACGAATGGCATCCTGGTCAGACATATGAGGACTTATCTCGTCAAGCTCTATACCGGATGTCGAATCAAGTCCATACATAGCGGCATACTTAGAAAGAACTTTAAGTCCCTTATCATTATCAATTGTACCGTCTTCATCTAATGAAAGCCTATGTCCAACCTCGAAGAAATATACGTTACAAGAATTCTCGATACCACCGCGAACATCCAGTTTGCCGTGTCTTCCAGGATAAATGGAACACTTAGGTGGTGGGCTGATTACATCATATATACCTTTACAGTTAATCTTCTCTCCCGGATTTATAACACCCTCAGTTAATCCTGCAGATGCAGTAATCATTTTGTAGGTAGAACCCGGCGCAAGACTTGACTGAGTAGCCCTATTAAGGAATGGAGATGTCTTATCTGCTATTAACGAAGCATAATATTCTTCATCAAGGCCGTTAGCAAGCTTGTTATTGTTGTAGCTTGGATAAGATACCAACGCTTTAACCTTACCGGTGTTAACATCAGTTATCACAACTGAACCCGAACAAGGGTCAAGTGCAAGGTCAGCAGGTGTAATCTCAAGATTCTTAATCTTCTTGTACATGAAGTCGTAAGCAGATATCATACCTTCTTTAAGATTCACGTAATCAGGATCCTTGTCCTTACTTAAAACACCCTGATCAAAGAGTACTAAACAACACTCCTTACCACTTACCTTACCGTCATCAATAAGGTATTCAAGAATCATCTTAGAGAATTCGTCATTATTCTCTAACTCAGAAATAATATAATCTACTAAAGCCTGCATCATCTCATCAGTATCGTAATAATCGGTCGAAAGCTTGAATTCAGAGTTATCAATCCATGACATATGAATGGCATATTCAATAAAATCACCCAAAGCTATCTCATCATTCTTCCATTGCTGATACGTTGTATCGTTACTGTCTACGTCTGAGGCCTTAATAACATTGTTGTCACATAAATATCTGTATATATAAAGCATATAATTCTGGTATTCATCAGATAAAGAAGACTCTTTGGTTCTCTTGCTTAAGAGCTCATTTCTAATAGTTGAAAGCTTCTTCTTTTTGTATGATTTGATTGAATTATATATCTTCTTTTCGGTATTACTTGCCTTCTTGGAATTCAAATGATTGATATCAAGAAGATTATTATTAAATAAAGCAAAGTACACTTCTGTTGTGGTAATATTAATAGGCTTAGTCTTTGTTTTGACATTGGTATTCTGAAAATACTTTAAAATGATACCTGCAAGATGCTTCTCTAAAGTCTCGTAGCAGGTCTTTTGAAGCTCGGCATCTATTGTAAGGTAGATATCATTACCTGCCTTAGAGGTTTTGACATCTTTGTCATCCTCTTGAAGAATCCTACCCATGTTATCAACATAAATAGTCTTGCTTCCGCTCTTCCCTCTTAAGATGTCTTCATATCTCTGCTCAAGCCCGGTCTTACCAATAATCTCATTACCGTAATACTTGTCTTCGCTGTCAAGGTCCTGATTAAGCTGCTCCTTCTCCTCCTCGGAAATGATACCTGTATATCCGATAATTGATGAAAAATAAGGACTGTATCGATACTTTCTCATCGAATCGGTCTCGATATTGGCACCCGGAAGATTGCCTGCAGCCTCTTTGATAGCAGCAACACTATCTTCAGAGATATCCATGGCAACAGTAACCGGTGTATACTGATTATATCTGTTCATATAGAGAAGAAATCTGATTGCAACAATCTTATATGCTCTCTCTTCGTCATAAACATCCGAAACATTAAAGAAATCCTCTGATCTAAGATAATCATAGACTTCAGACGCGGATGCTATCTTCTGCAACGGGGTAAGCTTATCGATCGTAGTCTTATATACTTCCTTCTTGAAGTTAAGAATCGTTGTCTCGTTGGAGCTTCTAAAGTCCAACTCACCCTTCTTATTACGCTTAATCTCGAAATTATTAACAATCGAGTCGCCATTTTTCTCGAGAATCTCTATCATTTGATTAATAATCTCATTCTTGACTGCACTCTCGTTAACGCCAACTTTCGCCGCCATCTCTCCTATCGAGTCATCATTTGAAAATGTCAAAGAGTATGTAAGGCGGTTGTATGCTAATAAGTTACCGTTGGCATCATATATATTGCCGCGCTGACCGTTGGTTGTAATAGTCTTCTTACTTGTAATGGTAAAGTTGTCCTGATAATCCTGACCATTGATAATCTGTAAGTCAAAAAGTCTGTAAACAAGTATCAGCATCAGGAAAATGAAGACAAGACTAAGAGCAAACAATCTATGCTTTATGAAATTGAGTATTGCATTTTTAATATCTTCAAGCAATTAAATACCGCTCCTTTTCTCAACGCCTTCAAGCTTAAAATTAATATAATAAAAAATGTTGTACAAAAATATCGCCACAAAGAATGTATATACCGTCTCCGGAATCATAACATGCATGGCATAAAACTTAAAATCAAGTCTGTTTCTAAGAAGAAAACTAAATACATATACTACAAAACCGTAAATAACACTGTTAAGAAGTATCATCATAAGCGGAAGCATCATGTTATTGGAATAGATAAGAGGTTGAAAGAACCCGTTAAGATAACCCATAACAAGAAATATAAGGGCATAATAACCAATCATCTCGCCACTGAAGCCGTCAAGCAAAAGCCCGGTAAAAAAGCCAACCAGCATTCCTTCCATTCGGCCACGCATTACGGCAAATGTAACAACTAATATGAGCATGATGTTAGGAATAATCCCCGCCATCTTAAAAAAACTAAAGACACCTACCTGAAGTAAGTAGCTAAACAGTATTAAAATTGTAACTATAATAATACGTTTCATGATCAGTTTCATGGTATGTGCCTTCCTAAAATCTATTCTTCGTCTTCGGTATCCTTCATAGTTGTAATAATAAGTACTTCCTGCAAATGCTTGAAATCAACGACAGGTGCCACCTTGCCGGACTTGGTAAGTCCGTTCTCGTCCTGTGTTATATCACTGACATAACCTATAGTGATTCCGGGCAGATACTTAGAACTTACATTACTAGTAACCAACATATCGCCTTCATTAATCTTAGCGCCCTTGGTTATGTGGTCAACGGTAATATATCCGTCTTTGATTGACTTAAGGCTTCCGCTGACAATACAGTTATCCGCGGTCGTGTCAAACATTGCACTTACAGATGATGTATCATCTATAATGGCTCTGACTTTGGAATAATTCTTACCTACATTGCTAACTATTCCTACAAGTCCGTTACCCGCAATAACATTCATATCAACCTTTATGCCGTCTTTAGCACCCTTGTTGATTGTAAAACTGTTGTACCAGTTACTTGAATCTGTAGCTATTATTCTAGCGCCGACCATATCGTATGACTCATACGCCTTGTTAAGTTTATATAATTCTCTAAGATTCTTAAGCTCTTGTTGATCAGACTCTAAAGAAGCAAGCTCTCTCTCTAAATCATCAACTCTCGCTTTAAGCTTATCGTTCTCTTCTCTTAAATCACTCGCGTCCTCTAAACTCTTAATACGCTTAGAAACAAATCGACCGATAGAGTTGACGCCCTCCTCCATAGGTACCACAACAGTTGAAAACACTGCGTTAAAAACTGTTACCGATGAAGAGAACACGCTAGATACAACTATAAACGCTATACATAAAGTGCTAAGAATCAACAACACAATCTTTGGCTGTATATCAAAGCCGGGTCTGTTGTTCATATATTTCACATCCTATTCATTCTACTCATATTCTGATTTGATGTTGGAGAACGCAAGTCGTTTGAGCTTAGAATCCTCCATAATTCTCTCCAAACCTTTGATAACCGTATCCTCAGGTTTAGGATTTAGGTTGACCTTCATACCGGTAGAATCGGCAACCAATCTGTCTATCCCCTTTAAGCGGCTTGAACCACCGGTTAAGAATATACCTCTCTCCGAAATATCCTTAAATATCTCAGGCGGTGTTCTCTCAATGGTATTCTTAATAGCCGTAACAATCTCGTCTGCTAAATCTTTGACAGAATCATATACATATTCAGCAGGAAGTGTAACTTCAGAAGGTAAACCGCTTACTATGTTACGCCCCATGATATTAACACTATCTCTGCACTCATTGGTCAGATCGCAAATGCTGTACTTAATGCTTGAAGCAGTCTTTAGACCTATTATTGTATTAAGTCTGTTCTTAACCATTGCAGCAATATTGATATCATAATTATCTCCGCCGACTTTTAAAAGTCTGCTATATACGATTCCGCCCATGGAAATGATAGTAATCTCGGTAGTGGCAGCTCCGATATCAACAATGAGGTTACCCTTATCGTTAAGAGCGTCAATACCCAATCCACAAGCATCCGCCATAGGTTTCTCAACTATACTTATATTCTTGGTTTTAATAGGAGCATCATCTAAAAGACTTATAAATGCTCTCTTTTCTACATCTGTGATATTGGTAGGTACCGCGATATAAAAGTTCTTCTTACCAATCTTAGGAGAAAAAACATTTTCAAATATCCACTGAAGGTACCTTGTCATATCGGTAACATTGGCTATAACTCCCTTAGATATAGGAAATGATATCACTATTGACTCAGGTGTCTTCTCATACATGTCGTACGCTTCCTCACCGTACGCTATAACATTGCCAAATTCATTGACGGCAATAACATTGTTAGCATCGTACAAAATCCCTTCGTGTGATCTTGATATCTTTATATGTTTAGTTCCAAGGTCTATACCGAAATCTTTATGACTCACCTTGTTCTCCTCTCAATCCTAATCAATTAATCCCTCCTGTTTCATGCTTACATAGCACTTACTGCCGATAATAATGTGATCCAAAAGATTAATATCAAGCAATTCACTGGCCCTCTTCATCTTCTCCGTCATTAAAATGTCAGCAGCACTCGGTGTCGGATTACCGGAAGGATGATTGTGCATCAGAATAATGTTGACAGCTCCGTATCGCAGAGCTTCCTTCATACATTCCCTCGGGGAAGCAACAGTCTCGCTAACAGTACCCTTAGATATGTTAATCTTGGCAATCAGCTTATTAGATACATCCAAAAGAAGCATATAAAAGTATTCAACCTCATAAGGAGCCATCTCATCCATAAAGTAATCGGCGACTGTTGAAGGCTCATAGAAATTAACCGACGACTCTTTCTTATCAAGTGCAATCCTTCGTCCAAGCTCAACTGAGGCTAAGAGTGTAATAGCCTTAACTTTACCGATACCATTAATTTTGATGAAATCTGGATAATCCATATACATAAGATTACCTAACCCGCTGTAATTACCGACAGAGCTTAATAACACTCTCTTGGCAACATCAATCACATTCTCATCTTTAGTGCCCGACTTTAATAAAATAGCAATAAGCTCAGCATCACTAAGCGAAGAAGCCCCATACTTCATAAGCCTCTCGTAAGGTCTCACGGATTCAGGAAGGTTCTTCATAGTTATTTTGTTGTAATTCATATATCCTCCATTTCGCTCTCCAGGCGCAAATGAAAGGTATTATATGAGTCTATATATTAAAATAGCGATTAAAATACCAAGAATGCTCGCAAGATTGATCTGAATAGTCAGACCAAATGTCAGGCACATAATACCAAGATCAAGGACAAAAGGCTTAGATAAGCCAAAACTCTGTCCGTATGATAACCATGATAAAAATGAAACCTTCTCGCATAAAATACCGATAAAGCTTCCAAGAACAACTCCTGCAAGCAATAACAGCAATAATGTCCATTTAGATTTAGTACCCGTACTCGCCATATATATATCCTCCAGTGTGAATATTATAAACCCACCAAACCATTATATTATCATAATTTAAGGCAAATGACAACACTCAACTGATTAAATACTGTCAAGAACAAACTGTGCAGACTTTAAAATACCATATTTAGCATGACCATAGTTAAGACCGCCCTGGAAAAACACGGTGTACGGCTCTTTTAAAGGGCCGTCTGCCGAAAGTTCGATTGACGCTCCCGATATAAATGTTCCTGCCGCCATAATTACATCACTGTCGTATCCCGGCATTGCCCAAGGCTCTGGAACGACATATGAATCGACAGGAGCGGCAGCCTGAATTCCTTTACAAAAAGCACATAAACCTTCAGGAGTCTTCATATCAACTGCCTGAATAATATCATGTCTAACCTCATCAACTCTAGGAAAAACTTCATATCCAAGCTCCTGATACAGCCCTGCGGCAAATATCGCGCCTTTTAAAGCAGATGAAACAACGCTTGGTGCATTGAAAAGCCCCTGAAATAACGTATGTGTAACACCTAAGGTTGCACCGACTTCCTTTCCAAGTCCCGGAGAAGTAAGCCTGTACGCGCATTGCTCAATACACTCATTAGTTCCAACAATGTATCCTCCGATTGGTGCTAACCCTCCACCAAGGTTCTTGATAAGAGAACCAACAGTCATATCGGCTCCTACATCAGAAGGCTCGTAATCGTCAACCAACTCCCCATAGCAGTTGTCAACCATACATATCGCATCAGGCTTTATCTCTTTGACAAATGATATAAGCTTGCCAATCTCTTCAACACTTAAAGTAGGTCTCTTAGAATATCCCCTAGAACGCTGAATAGTGACAACTTTAGTCTTCTCGTTGATTGCTTCCTTTACTCCGTCGTAGTCTATAGAACCATCAGGAAGAAGATCAACCTGTCTGTAACTTACACCGTATTCTTTTAACGAGCCTCTTGACTCTCTTATTCCAATAATCTCATCCATTGTGTCATAAGGCTTGCCTACAGGTGACAAAAGCTCATCACCCGGTCTTAAATTGGCAGCTAAGGCAACATTTAACGCATGAGTACCACAAGTTATCTGAGGTCTTACAAGAGCAGCCTCTGTATTAAAGAGGCTCTTATAGATATCCTCTAAGCACTCTCTTCCGATGTCATTATATCCATAACCTGTTGTATGAGCAAAATGACCTTCAGAAAGCCTGTTATCCTGCATCGCCTTTAAAACCTTAAGCTGATTAACCTCTTCCTTCTTATCTATCTCCTTAAATCTCAAAGCTAAGCTATCCTCAACCTTCTCTGAAAGATCAATAAGCTTGTCACTTATACCCATAGTCTTTAAGTCTATTAAAGCCATAATATCTCCTTTAGTATCAAAAATCTTTTATATTCTCTCTAATTGCAGCCATAAGCTGATCGTCATCTTTATAAACCTGCTTGTCGAGCCAGATTACATCCTTCTCTCTCTTAAACCAAGTAAGCTGCCTTTTAGCAAAATGCCTAGTATCGCGCTTAAGAATCTCTACTGCCTCGTCTAAACTCATCTCACCCTCAAGATATGCCCATATCTCCTTGTAACCAAGTCCTTGTTGACTGACCAAATCTCTACTGTAGCCCAAGTCCTTAATCTTCTTGACCTCATCTACCAGCCCTGCATCAAGCATCTTGTCAATTCTTAGCTCAATATTCTTGTAAAGTATATCGCGGTCATTGGTTAACACAAAATATCTGTAATTGTAAATCGACTCCTTAAGAGACTCCTTCTCGTTATGATTAGAAATCTTCTCTCCGCTCTCCATAAAGAATTCAATCGCTCTTATAACTCTCTTAACATTATTGGGATGAATCTTATCTGCAGCCTCAGGGTCAATCTCTCTTAATCGGTTGTGTAATGCTATCTCACCGTTTTCATTTGCAAATGCTAAAAGTTCCTGCCTTAGTTCACTTTCACCTTTAGCTTCATCGAAATTGACGTCTTTTAAGAGTGCCTGAATATAAAACCCGGTTCCGCCGACAACAATAGGCAACTTCCCTTTGGAATATATGTCATCAACAGCATCCTTTGCCATATTCTTAAATCTTGCGACATTAAAATCATCGTCAACCTCTAAGCAATCGACAAGGTAATGCTCTATTCCATCCATCTCATCAGGCATAATCTTAGCCGTTCCGATATCCATATGCTTATAAACCTGCATGGAATCAGCGCTTATAATCGCTCCGTTAAGCTCCTTGGCAAGCCTGATTGACAAAGCTGTCTTTCCGACACCGGTAGGGCCTGTAAGAACTATTAAATTGTTCAAAATAATCTACCCTCTTCCTTGTCTTGAATACGCTTAAACTTCTTCTCGATTTCATTTTGGGTCATTGATATAAGTGTCGGTCTGCCATGCGGACAGGTAAAAGGCGAATCACACTCCATGAGCTGATTGATAAGGCTGTCAACCTCTTCATAACTTATCTTTTGCCCACCCTTTATTGAAGCTTTACAAGCTTTGGTAGCAATATTGATGATAATGGTATCTGAATCGTGATCCTTGATATCCTCGCATACTTCATCGATAAGTGTTATAAATGCCTCTTTGTCAGCAATTCCAAACATATCCGTAGGAACACCATGTATAGAATACTCATCTCCACCGAAATGCTCGATATCAAATCCCATATCATAAAAATAATCCTTAAAACGTTCATATCCGTCAATCTCTTTTGGAGTGAGACTCACGATAATAGGAGGATTGACAACCTGAGTGTATCTGCCCTCGTGCGCCTTGTATCTCTTCATAAAGCGCTCATAGTTGACTTTCTCGTGAGCAGCGTGCTGATCCATAATAAAAAGCTTGTTGTCATATTCAATGAGCCAGTATGTCCTAAAGAGCTGGCCGATAACCTTGTGATAAGGCTTAGCCTCCTCTTTTAGAAGCGGTGTCTCATAAAATGTCTGCTGAACATTCTTGGTTACAGGTTCAGAATCGACATTAACGTCAGGCTTAGCGTCTTCAACCTCAACAAGTACAGGCTTGGCATCAACTTTAGGTTCTTCATTCTTAATCGGAATAGGCTTACTTTCAAACTTAGTATCTTCATTCTTAACAGGTATAGGTTTTATTTCTGCCTTAGGCTCAACAACCTTAACCGGTGAGCTTGCATTTTCCTGCTTAACCTCAGGTGTATCTTCAATAGTCTTATTGACAAACGGCAGCGGTTTAAGCTCAGAAGTCTTAAGTTCTGTTGGTCTAGATTCACTAGGCTTAGATATTGTTGACTTAGGCTCAACAGGATTATATTCCGCCTTCTCCTCCATAACACGCCTCTTAATCTCAAACGGTTGTGGCCCCTTCTTGTTGCTTTCGTAAGCAGGTTTCCTGCTCTTGTCAACGGCAACCTCAGGTATAAGATCCTGTTTTAAAAGCACGCTTCTAATCTCAGACTTGATGACATCATACATAAGTCTGTCATTGTCAAACTTAAGCTCCATCTTGTTAGGATGAACATTGACATCTATAGCCTCCGGCGCAATATCAAACGCTATGCAAATGAATGGGAAGCGATGAATCATTGTAAACGTCTTATACGCATCCTCCACAGCCTTATATATAACAGGGCTCTTAACATATCTCTGGTTGATATAATAGTTCTCGTATGATCGATTGCCACGACTGACTATAGGCTTACCTATAAATCCTTTAGCGGTAAGTTTTAGGTCTCCATTAGAGAACTCAATAGGAAGCACACTCTTAGCGACATCCTTGCCAAACACAGAGTATATAATGTCTTTTAGGTTATTGTTACCTGATGTATGGAAAACCTTCTTATTGTTGGCAATATACTGAAATGATATCTCAGGATGTGACAGAGCAAGCTGCATAATAAGCTCATGAATATGTGAACCCTCGGTCTGAGGCGTCTTTAGAAACTTCTGTCTCGCCGGAGTATTGTAAAAAAGGTTCCTCATTATGAAGGTTGTACCTTCAGGACATCCGATATGCTCAATAGACTGCTCCTTGCCGCCTGCAATCATATATCTTACACCGGTCATGTTAGTAGCGGTCTTGGTGATGAGTTCCACTTGTGACACGGCAGCGATCGAACTTAAAGCCTCTCCTCTAAATCCAAGCGAGCTAAGCCTTAATAGATCAGCCGAATCCTTAATCTTGCTTGTAGCATGTCTCATAAATGCCACAGGAACATCATCTGGCTCAATACCACAGCCGTTATCGGTAACTCTTAAGAAGGATATACCTCCGTCCTTAATCTCAACAGTTATGGCAGAAGCCTTAGAATCTATTGAATTCTCAACCAATTCCTTAATAACGGAAGCAGGCCTTTCAATAACCTCTCCCGCTGCAATCTTATCTATCGTGAAATCATCTAATATATTGATATTGCCCATAATAAGTCTCCAAATGCTTAAACTTAAATAACCGCGGCGATTAGCCGCGGCCATATTATAATTCTTTCATGAAATCCTGCATTGATTCCTTGTATTCATTCTCTGATGAGTTGTTGAATATAAAGAGCTCATCAACACAATCCTTGTTGTACAAAGGATCCGGAATTGTAAAATCGATACCTGCAATATATTCGTCCCAATGCTCGAGCTTCCAGGTATCTCTGTCTGAATTTCTGTCAATCATACGCTGATGACAAGTCTCAGGAGATGTCTTAACCCAAACGATAACAAGCTCTGCATTATATTTGTCATGAAGCTTCTTCTTCATACCTTTAAGATAGTCTTCGCTGTGAATCTCTCTTGTAAATGGTGCATTAACGAGTACATAATCCTCATATCTCAATGCATCATACGCTAAATCCAAGATAACATCATATTCAGGGTTTCTGATGTATTCCTCAAAGAAATCTGAACTTCTGTTGTACTCCTGCTTACCAACCTCAAAGATTATCTTAGAAAGAGGAATAAGAGTATCCTTGTCAAGATAAACCATGTGATCTGCAGTCTCAGCAATCTTCTTAGAAATAAAAGTCTTGCCACACGCAGGTGGTGAAACAACTAATATAAGCTTCTTCATAATATATCAAACCTCACTGTTCGTTAATTGTACTTAATCTATATTATTCTTTTTAGACCTTATTGTCAATAAAAAATTCCGTATTTAACCTTTATTCTTTTAAGTTTCTTAAATATTGGCTTGCCTATCAGCAATATAAATGCAACAGTTCCCACCGCATGAATCATATTAAAAAAAGCTCCTGCCGTATAAATAGCTATTGCATTGGCTATAGTTATGCCATTTTGAAAGAAGAAAATGGTGCCGGTATCCACAATGAACCCATATATTGCAAATGTTATCAGTCCACCAACGAGAGCGGTTATGATTACGCTCTTTTTGCTCTCAAGGTCCTGGTTCTTTAGAAAAAGTCCTGCAAATACGCCTACCATACCCATTCCAAGCATTTGATAAACAGTCCAAGGTCCCTGACCATAGGCAAAATTAGAAGTTAACATTGTCAGTGCTCCAACTAAAAACGCAGGAAATTTACCGTAACATATGGCAGTTATAATAACTATCGCAGCCATCGGCTTAACTTCAGGAAGCATATAAAAGCATATTCTTGAGATAAAAGCCAGAGCGGTAAGTACAGCAATCGTTGTCATTTCCCTGTTTCTGATATGCGATTGTCTGAATTTATAAAGGCTTTGCTCATAGTTCATAAAGTTGTTCCTCTAAATATAAAGAATCGTCAATGTTCTTCATAACTCTTGATATAAAAGGCTTGTAGTATATGTTGTCCTTAAAGAAGTCTAAAGGTGATGCTTCTCCTACAATACTGCCGTCAAACATCATGCCTATCTTATCTGATACATATGATGCAAATTCTATGTCGTGTGTGACGATTATAACGGTCTTTTCTTGTTCCTTAACCTTTAGGATGTAGTCCTTAAGTATATTCTTTTGCTTGTTATCCATACCCTTGGTCGGCTCATCGAGAAGAAGTATGTCATAAGGGCTTGAAATTGCAGTTAAAAATCCAAGTAACCCCTTCTCTCCACCACTTAAATCATATGGATGCGCGTCTTTATATCTGTCATAAAAGTCAGGTGCAAGATTCTTAGCGTCGTCGCTTAACATCAAACCTACTTTATCTTTGGTAAATATAAGCTCGGTTAACTGTGGCATTAAAGAAGTTATTTCACTAACCTTAACCTTGCCTTTATACGGTCTTCTCGATGAATTAATTATGGAAAGAAGCGTTGATTTACCGGAGCCGTTTCCTCCAAGGATGCTTATTACATTTCCTTTATTAACCTTTAGATTCAAGGACTTTATAACATCTTTAGAATTCCTGTTATATCTGTAATATATACTTTTTAGTTCTATTACAGTCTCAGTGTTATCGTTTGAATCATCGATTTTAATATCCTGTTTTTTATAGTTAGACCTAATAAGTTCTTTTAAATCTGACATATTAAGCGGAAAGGTGTTGTCTTTTCCGTAGTGATTCCATGCTCTTAAATAAATATTTAAAAGATCTTTATGTCCATTATCTAAAAGGCTTATCAAAGCACCTTTAGGAGTATCATTTGCAATAATATGGCCTGAATCAAGGACAATAAGCCTGTCGGAGATATCAAGCAAGTTATTGTAATTATGCGTAGAATAGATAACCGTAATATTAAGTTCTTTATTGATCATCTTAATTGTACTGTTAAACTTCTCTTCTGCTATAGGGTCAAGCATTGCAGTCGGCTCATCAAGGAGTAGTATCTTAGGTTCAGTAACAAGAATCGAGGCAAGATTGATAAGCTGCAGTTCTCCACCTGAAAGCTCATCACATGATTTATCGATTAATCCTTCAAGGCCCATAATAGCAACGATTTCAGCGATTCTTCTGTTCATCAGCTCCTGTTTATATGAAAGGCTCTCCATTGAAAATGCAAGCTCTGACATAACCCTGTCAGTCACCACTTGAGTATAAGGATTCTGAAAGAGATAGCCGACATTAGATGCGATATCTTTAGGTGTATAAGCAGCAATATTCTGTCCGTCATATACAATCTCACCCTCAACCTTACCGTTTGGTGTAATTTCAGGTTTCAAGCATTTTAAAAGGGTTGTCTTACCGGACCCTGAATATCCGCTTAATATAACAAACTCTCCTTCATTTGCAGTAAAAGAAGCGTCTATTACAGCAGGCTCTTTTTGATTTGGATATGAAAATGTTATATTTTTGATGTCAATAATCTCCACTTTATATCCTCCGTAATCTCAATAATTAATGGAATAATAGAATAAATAATATATGATAGTATAACAGCGATAAAGCTTAATCTGTCTGTATATAATCCGGTGTTTGGATAATAATAAAAAGTAAATTTATAAGTTTTATTCATATAGATTGAAAAAGCAAGAAATAAAATGCTTGCAATAATAATAGCTATATCTGCTGACTTAATCTTCTGCCTTTTGTAATGAGTTCTTTTAGAGGTTTTATATCCTCTTGCAGCCATTGAATCCGCAGTGTCTATTGAGCTTTCAAGAGCATATGTAACTAACATAGAGAAATAAAAGAACGGACTCTTGTTCTTGTGGACAAGCTTTAGCTCTTTATATATAACAATGAACCTGTTGATAAACCTGAATATCATTGAAATCATCAATGCAAATGTCGGAGATATATTGCCGAAAAGTTCAACCCATCTGTCAGGCCACATCGTCTTGTTAAAAACGTTAAAAAGGAGCATTATAGATATAAATAAGACACCCATACTGATTCCAAAATATATGGATTCAAGAGTTAATGCGTTTCCATTTGGAAAGTATGTTATAATAGTCATTCCCTCATGAGAAAATAAAGGATTAATAAGAGCAAACAGAATTGATATTATGAGCAATTTAAAGAATAGTTTAAAAATAGCAAGTCCTTCAAAATATATCGAGATTAAAAGAGATACAGATAAAACAGTAACATATAAATAGGGATTACCTAAGAATATGATACTGCCTATCAGAACCATAAAATATACAAAAAATGTCAGAGGATGAAACTCGCACATTTTAATTGACTTGCCATTCCACATATCGTCACCTTTAATCCAATTTAACGGTATAGTGCCATACTATTTGATCATTATTATTGAGTTTATATTTATCACATCCATAGGCAGGATATTGACCATTTACCATATATCGCCAACCGGATGTGTCTCCTGCGTCAAACTCATAAAGTCCGGCTATTCCCTCGATATAATTGGTCTTGTACACCGGAACATATGAGTATTCCATCAGAATCGAATTCTTTTTAACCTCCTTAGAAAGTACATCCCACACAGTGTCTCCTTTTTCAAATGTAACACTTGCATTATCATATATTATCCCGTCTTTAGGAACTAATGCTCTCTTAGGAACTGACAGTTTATCGATATTGCCATCAAGAATTTCTTTGCACTCGATCTTTAGTGAGCAAGTTAGTTTATCGTTTGATTTTTGAGATTCTTTATTGCTAGTTTTTGGGTTTGATTTATTACTGTTTTTACTACTGTCTTTGGTTGTTTTGGTGGTAGTCTTTTTGTTGATTTCTTTATCGATACTATCTGTTTCAGTAGTTGATTCCTTGGCTGTTTTTTTAGATTTCTTTTTTGATGAAGCTTTAGAAGATTTTTTAGATTTATCATTGGTTTCATCGGAATCTTCTGTGCTTTCTGTTACAGTATCAGCAGTTACTTCCTCGGTTATATCATTTGCTTCTTCGGTTGTTATATTAATGCTATTATCAGCGATACTGCTATTAGAATTCTTGCTTTTATTGCACGCAGTAAGCCCAAGTATAAATATTGACAACAATAGTAATGCCGTTGTTTTCTTAACTATATTCATATACTTCCTCTTTATCTTAATATTATTATCCCTCATTTCATTCGGGATAAAGATTCTTCGCTTCGCTCAGAATGACAAAAAAACAAACTGTCATCTTAAATCAGATCTTTGAATGCTAAAACGTAGCTAAATGTCATACTAAATCAACTCTTTGAGTACTAAAGCGTAGCTAAATGTCATACTAAATCAACTCTTTGAGTACTAAAGCGTAGCTAAATGTCATCCTGAGCGAAGCGAAGGATCTTTGACCTTCGTAAGAAGGTCAACTAATCACTTAAACTTATATTTATACACTTTTGAATATCCTGAATAAATATACTCATCCTTATACTTTAACCTGGTTCTAAATTTCACACTGACCGTATCCTTCTTCTTAAAGCTCTTGTTCTTACCTACAAGCTTCTTATATGTCAAAGCATAACTATTCCCACTAACTACAGCTACATTTTTATATTTCTTAGAGTTAAACTTGGCATAAACAAGCGTATCAGTATCCTCGTCATCGCTCTCAAATGCGATATTAACCTTTTTTTTTGATACCTTCTTAATATTAGCCTTCTTAACCCCGTTTAGCCCCTTAAATTCCTTATAAGCTACCTTAAATAAAGCCCCTGAATCATTGGAGTAATATAAAGTACCATCACTATCCACACATACCGAATCCATACAGTATTGCGTATAATCTCCTGTCGGCGTGTATAAGGCATCTAAACTGATATCTTTATCATTTCCTTTATAATCTGCAAATGTTAAAAGCTTGCCAGGCCTGTTATTCTCAGTAACATAAACATGACATCTGATATCAGGCTCTGATGATACTACATTGACTAATGGACTCGATTTAATCTCTGCATATTCATTGCCGACTGCGGTATATATAGTCTTAAGTGTATCCTTATCTATAATCGCAATTGCACCTTTAGGGTTCTCATCCTTCATGGTCATGCTACAGCCAACATATAGTCTGTTATCATATAAAGTTGGTGTAGATGTTGAATAACAGTACTCTGCTTTGGTGACTAACGGTGCCTCAAAACGATCAACGTACTCTCCTGCTTCGTTCAAAACGATTTTATGAATATGACCATCATCCTTAGAAACAATATATAATACACCATTATCCTTATCAATCGTGATACCTGATCTAATCTTTTTATCTGTAATTTTAACAGTATCATATACTGTATCATCAGTTAAACTGTGAATTACCAGATAGCCGTTCTCACCGGTAAAATACAACTTATCCTTATAAACAACCGAGTTAGTCCAGTAATAACCTGTATCACCCTTATATGTCCAGATGGTCTTGCCATCATTTTTATTAAGACAAAAGAATACACCTTCACTTGCATTGCCGTTGGTTGTAGCAGAATAAAGATAATCTTTATAGAATGTTACATCAGAAAGCGTCTGGTTGCCAAACTCCTCGCTAATCCATAATTTGGTGATATTGTCACCATTTACCTTAACCGCTTCAATAAGACCGTCAGAAAGCGGAATATATATATTCCCATTTTCATAAACAGTTCTGCATGTTGAATTAACAGGCTTATCTAAATTAAACTTCTCCTTAACATTACCGTTTTTATCAAGCTTATATAGGAGCTTTGAATTAGCGGTATAGATATAGTCACCAACAATAAGAACAGGAGAATTAATAGAAGTTCCAAAGTAATTATAATCTTCGGTCTTAAAGATGACCTCACCTTTAGAATTAAGCGTATCTGTCGGAGTTTCGTATGAAGTTACATTCCTTAGTCCTAATTCCCCTTCATTACGAAATGCCGTCCATCCACATAAGAGATAGACGGCACTTGTAATAAAGAGTAAAAAGACATATATCTTTTTATTCATATTATTTAGCCTTTACTTTTAATACCTTGCTGTAAGAACCTGCACCTGTTGAATTATAAGCCTTAACCTTAACATAGTAAGTACCTTTCTTCTTAACAAGTGTTAAATTATTACTGCTAACCTGCTTAGCAAGCTTAAATCCCTTAGACTTCTTCTTAGAGATATAGACTCTGTAGTACTCAGCCTCAGCCATCTTCTTCCAAGAAAGAGTAATCTTCTTCGTCTTAGCGTTGTTCTTCTTAACTTTAGCCTTTAATGATGTAACCTTACCAGGCTTCTTTACAGAAGGAACTGGAGCGATATCCTCTGATGAAGCCTCAACAGTAACCTTGATTACATTAGGAACATAAATATTATCTAAAGAAAATACAGTAACATAGTAAGTTCCGGCATTAGCAAAGTATACCTTAGCATTACCACTTGCATCTGTCTTACCAACAATTCCAATTCCGGTAACCAATTCACCGTTAGCATCAACAGTTACAAGATCTGCACTAGCTACAGGAGCTTTTGCGAGATTCCAACTTGAATCATACCCAATAGAATTAACGTTAATCTCAGTCTCAACGTTAGCTATTGCAGTAACACTTACTGGAGTATAATATGGTAACTTGTCAGAAAAACCTGTTGTATCCTTGTAAATAAATCCTACTAATACATCACCGGCAGTAATAGCATCGAGTGTAGAATTAGCCTGTGCGGCATTAACGTAGATACCAGTATTCGAAGTACTTATACCAAATATCTTAGTAATCCAACCTGCAGTGGCCTCAAATCCACCTAAGCTATAAGTAGTATCAGCGATAGAAAATGCGTCATTAATAGTTAATTTACCATCTTTATCAGCATCTGTTACCTTAAGCTGCTGCGATGCCAAAAGTGTCTTGTCTGCATCGTTACCTACAACTACTTTGCCTGCATTTGCAAATGTAATAGATACAATTGCAGTCTCAGTTGTTCCGGTTGCGTTAGCAGAAGCATCTTTAGAAGCAGCATCCTTAGAAGCATCGCCTGATGCAGCATCTTTAGAAGCGTCTGCTGAAGCAGCCTCTGTTGTAGCTGTTGCTACTGTTGTTGCATCCTTAGAAGCGTCTTTAGAAGCATTATCTGAAGCGTTTTCAGATGCATTTGCTGAACTTGTTGCAACAAGTGTCTGACCATCAGCAAAACTAGCTGTAGCAGGAACATAAGCTAATGTGATTGCAAATGTTAATACCAAAGCAATCAATTTCTTGAATGATTTCATGTTAATTACCTCTTTCTCGCGATATTACGCGTATTAAAATATAAGTGAAAATAGAAAAAGCCCTCTTGATTTCAAGAAGACCTGTGTTGAATAGAATTCCATAAAAAGAAAAACTAGTCAAAACACTCCTTCTCCCACCGAAAAGTCATATCTCACTCTATAAGGCAGGTCTTCCGAGTTGTGCTTCATCTAAAAGTAACGCCTTCCCGAAATACTCAGTGGCATATTGCTACTTTCATCCACATATATACGGCAGCGGGGGCTCTGACGGACTCGCACCGTCTTCCCTATTAATCCGTATCACAGTATTAACTGTTTTAGAACCTTATAGCTACTAATTCCACAAAGGTGATTATAACACCAAGAATATCAAATGTCTAGCATATAAATCAAACCCGCTATAGCATTTAACTATAACGGGTTATTCTTCGCATTATAAAACATATATTGTTGCATTACGCCTGCATATTTATCGTATTTTGGAAATGGATCGATTCCGGAATATTCTTCTTCGATTACTCTGTTTATCCATACATCCTTAGGCGCTCTCGCTATCCTATGGTACGCAAAAAGGCATATACAGTTAGCAACCTTATCTCCCACTCCCTTAACCTTCTTAAGCTCATTAAACAGCTCTTCATCGTCATATGAATAAAGCTCCTTTAAATCTAACAAACCGGAAGCTACATCTTTGGCGGCGCCTAATACATAAGGCAGTCTGTATCCTAAACCACAGGTATCAAGCTCTTTAGCATTGGCCAATGTATCTGCGTCAGGAAATGTATATACAGTTTCATACTCCGTCTTAATCTTCTTGCCGTAGAGCTTACAGATTCTCTCTACGGATGTCATTATAGCCGGTATACTCTTTCTTTGAGATATGATAAAAGAAATCAGCATCTCGAAAGGCTCCTGATTAAGGATTCTTATCCCTTTGCCAAACCCTGCGGCATTCAAGAGATAATCATCATCCTTAATGCTGTTTCTTATATCTACATAAGAAGTATCAAAATCAAAATAATTATACCAAACATTATTCCACTCTCCTTCGTCTACGCTTATGTCTATCTTAGTAATTAGATCATTGGATGGATTGATTTCATGAGATTTCATATATATTAAATTATCCCCTACTATAAATCGATATATTCCTTCTTTAACTTCAATTGCCCTAAAGCATTGACCGGAATTAGCTATCTTATAAAGATTGAAATCATCATGAATATCAACTATCATACAATCCTCCAACATCACGTAAACTATAGTATCAGATAAAGTATAACAAAAGCGTAACAAAATATCTAGATTAAATAAAAACACTCTCTATCCTGTCATTCTTCGCTATGCTCAGAATCTTTGACCTTCGTAAGAAGGTCAATAAAATAAAAAACCTTGCCACACTAAGTGTGGCAAGACTATTAAACATAATATATAAGTGTTCAACGTTCATCGCTCCACTAAATTCACACTTCGTTTACACTCGTGTTCATTAAGGGTCACGATGGGCTTTCTCACTAAACTCGCACTACACTATGTTTGTGCTCGTTAAGTGTTCAATGCCTAGCAAACACCCTGAGCAATCATAGCGTCAACAACCTTCTTGAATCCGGCAATGTTAGCACCTGCAACATAGTTACCTTCCATACCGTACTCTTTAGCAGCATCATCAATGTTATGATAGATACCAACCATGATGTTCTTGAGCTTAGAATCAACCTCTTCGAATGACCATGAAAGTCTCTCAGAGTTCTGGCTCATCTCTAATGCAGAAGTAGCAACACCACCTGCATTGGCAGCCTTACCACCTACGAACTTAACGCCGTTAGCCTGGAAGTACTCAGTAGCCTCAATAGTAGTAGGCATGTTAGCACCCTCAGCAACATACTGAACGCCGTTAGCAACAAGCATCTTAGCATCCTCAAGATCAAGCTCGTTCTGAGTAGCACATGGAAGAGCGATATCTACCTTGTACTGCCATACACCGTGCTCTCCGTTCTCCTTAGCATGATACTCTGCTGAAGAACGAGCAGCTGCATACTCAGTAAGACGAGCACGCTTAACTTCCTTAACTTCCTTAAGAAGTGCAACATCAATTCCCTCTGGATCATAAACCCATCCGGTAGAATCAGAAACAGTTACAACCTTAGCACCAAGAGCCTGTGCTTTCTCAGTAGCATAGATAGCAACGTTACCTGAACCTGAAACAGCAACTGTCTTGCCTTCCATCTTATCGCCATGGCACTTAACCATCTCTTCTGTAAGATAAAGAAGACCATAACCAGTAGCCTCTGTACGAGCAAGTGAACCACCGTAAGTAAGTCCCTTACCTGTAAGAACTCCCTCATAGAGTCCCTTAATTCTCTTATACTGTCCGAACATAAAACCGATCTCACGAGCGCCTGTTCCGATATCACCGGCAGGAACATCCTCGTCAGCACCGATATATTTAGAAAGCTCAGTCATGAAGCTCTGGCAGAACTTCATAATCTCGTTGTCTGACTTACCTTTTGGATCGAAGTCAGAACCACCCTTACCACCGCCGATTGGAAGTGTTGTAAGTGAGTTCTTAAAGATCTGCTCGAAACCAAGGAACTTGATAATACCAAGGTTAACTGATGGGTGAAGTCTAAGACCTCCTTTGTAAGGTCCGATAGCGTTGTTAAACTGTACTCTGAAACCTCTGTTAACCTGAACATTACCGTTGTCATCTAACCAAGGTACTCTGAACATGATCTGACGATCTGGCTCAGTAATACGCTCTAAGATAGCGAGCTTACGATATTTCTCCTCATCCTGATCGATAACTGGACGAAGTGAATCAAGCACCTCTGTTACGGCCTGTAAAAACTCAGGCTGGTCTGCGTCTCTTGTTTTAACTTTCTCGAGAACTTCATCAACATAAGACATAATAAATTCCTCCTTAAATATGGATAAATGTTTTTAAAATGACAAAAGTCATTCACTAGTACGATATTATATTACAACATTTCAAAAAATGCAAGATTAAATTTAAAATCTTGCAAAAAAATTAAAAAACAACATTAAAAATCTATTATTTTGCAAGAGGTTTGAATAAAAAAAGTGACTCATCTTCATTTTGATGAGTCACTTTATAAGCTCTTTAAAATGAATTATTCAGTTGCAGTAGCACTTTCTGTAGCATTTTCAGATGCTGTTTCACTTGCTCCCGATGAAGATGATGAGCCTTTCAATGTGCCGGTTACATACTCCTTAAGCTTAGCATCAGCCTCTAAATCAGCCTGTGCCTGTGCATTAACCTTATCATAAAGCTCCAATACATCATCTTTAAGAGACATCTGAGTCAATAAGTCTGATGCATCATCATCCTCGATATCATCTTCAGGTGTTGTATCCACCTTAAAAACATCACCATCTCTTCTGACAACGATTCTATACATACCCTGACAGGTGTGTTCAACACCCTTGAACTTGATATCTGTTACTACATATGCAAGATATCCTCCGTCGTAAGGACCGTTCATGGTAAACACATCAAGATTGGTGTAATCTTCTATAACTTTAGAAATGTTATTGTAGCTTGCTGATGACTCATATGATGTCTGACACATATCAAGAGACTTTAAAGTCTCGATATCATTATCTCTTAAAGCAGTAAAATACTTAACTATAAGATCTTTAACATCGGTATTGTCACACACCTTAAGCGGATTGTCATCTACAAACTCAGTGGTAGCCTCTTCTTCTGTCACTTCCTCTGTAATCTTGGTCTCTTCTGCTATTTTATCATTATTCTTCGTACTCTTCTTATTAGAGAATACTCCACTTATAAGGAGACCTCCTACAATAATTACTATAAGAAGAACTATCACCCAGGCACCGATGAACTTATACTTATCCTGGTCTGACTTAGCATTCCACTTGTTGGTAGCTCTTATCTTAAACCTGTCAAAACCGTTCTTGGCACTCTTCTCGCTTCTTGACTTGTATGCCTTCTTCTCCTTGGCAATCTTGCTCATAAGAGCCTCATCGTTAGTATATGCAGGCTTAGATTCCTTCTTAGGCTTAGTACTCTTGATTGCAGCTTCTTTCTTAGCTTTAGAGCCTGTACCCTTCTGATATGGTTTAAAATCGCTCTTTGGCATGTTAGGACGCTTATCCTTATTAATCTGATTTAAAAGCTTTTCTTTACGCTTCTTACTATCCATATTATAACCTTCTTTACATATTTAACATTAATATTTTTAATAAGCATTAGATATGTTACCATTTTTATTAGATTTAATCAAGTGTAAAGGGGCTAAAACCTTTACTTTACACACAAAATATGCTATTCTTACTATGTTTGCACCAATAGCTCAGCGGATAGAGCAGCGGTTTCCGGAACCGTGTGTCAGGGGTTCGAGTCCCTTTTGGTGCAGTTTTTATTGTGAATTGGAGGAATTAATATGAAGAAATATATATCGCTATTGATTGCATTTGCAATGATTGCGTCTTTTGTAAATGTTATACCTGATAAACCTAACATAGCTCATGCGGTCAATGTTAAAGATGTGCCTGTATTTGATACGATTTCTACATTCTATAACGAGACTGTTACTATCTCTTATCAGGCTTCATCCGATGCTTCATTTGTTATACCTGTATCAATCGCAGCGCTCGGAGATTTATCCTTAGACATCGATCTAACCAATTTCACAGAGGACTACCTTGTAAGGATATACAGTGACGATTCATATATCGGACTTATACAGACCACTCTTCTGCCAAGTTCCGAGACATCTCATAAGATAGATATGACAATGGGTGGAAACACTACAATATATATGTATTTCTCACCTGCCGGAATATATGATGATTCGGCAAATGATACCGCAAGCTCAGACGCGTCCTCTGACGCAAGTTCTGATGCATCCGCTGACCCGGTTGAATCAATGATGGACTTTAACATCAAGGCGACTCTTAATCCGGCAACCGCACAAGAGATTAATGAAAGCAAGACATTAACTAACAAGACATGGACTAAGAAGCGAGTTATTACCACTTCTTCCAGTGTATATTATAAGGTAAATGTCTCAACATATACCGCATTACAGCTTACATCCAACAATACCAACATCAATGTGTGCTTATATAATTCAACCAAGAAGAGTAAATTATCTGCAGTTGTTCCGCTAAAGAGCGCCAACAACTTCCATACAACATTTGCACTTAAGAAGGGAACTTACTATATCAAGGTTACTTCCGATTATTCAGCATCTTATCAATTGTATTCTAAGATGGTTAAGGTTCCTACCAAATACGGCACAACACTTAAGAACGCCAAGTCTATGGAGCTTAATCAGACTGTTGTGGGACTGCTTGATGCCAATAAGAAAGCTAAAGTCGGCGAGTTTTATAAGCTTAAACTCACATCAGATACTAAGCTTCAATTAGCATTTTACGTGGAGTGTACATCGGGAAGTTTTATGCTTGAAGTATATGATAGCAGTAAGAAAGAGCTATCAACATCCAATTTTAAATGTACCAATTCATCACTTTTGTACATTAATTCAACATCAGAAATGCCTGCAGGAACCTATTATTTTAAGGTTACCAAGACCAAGAAAGCAACATCAGGATGCTATGCATTGATAGCTAAAAAGAGGTAATATTTACAAAATATTTTTTCTTTGTTCATAATTTGTTCTTATTTATGAATTAATATTAACTTGTTGTTGTTCAAGTTAATATCTTCATTTGATATATTTATAGGAGAGGTTGTTACCTCTCCTATTTCTTTATATATTAGCAATTGTCTTAAAAGATTCTTCGTCGCTATGCTCCTCAGAATGACATGTCTGGTATTGATTACTTAACTTTTAATTTGAATGTATCGTAGTAAGAACCGACTTTGGCCTTGATTGTGGTTGTACCTTTCTTTCTTCCTACTACTCTTCCGGTTGACTTATTAATAGTAGCAACCTTCTTATTACTTGAAGTCCACTTAATGCCGGCCGAAAGCCCGCTCTTAGAAGCTTTAAACTTGTACTTCTGTTTAACCTTGATATACTTAGGTGTTGTAGTAATTATGACCTCCGGTTCATATACAACAACCGTACAAGGAAGCTTATATACTCTCATACCTGCATCAACCGTAGCAGTGATTGTACACTCTCCTATTCCTTTGGCTTTGATAACACCTGTCTGCTCGTTGACAGAAGCTATTGAAGGATCATCAGATTCAAAGTAATAATCATAATCATCTCTTAAATCATTGATATAAAGAGTGTATTTGTTGGTCTTGTACATCTCGAGCTCACTCATGACATAAGGGCCTTCTGTTACAACAACTGCACATTTATCTTTCATTCCGCTGACTGAGGTAGCAGTAATTACAGCATAGCCGGAGTTAATACCCTTTACAACACCATTGTCATCAACAGTACATATTGAGACATCTGAACTTGTATAAACGACATCCTGGTTGATTGTATCAGCAGGTGTAAATGTTGTCTTAAGCGTAAATGTATTGTTCTTGGCAAGCTCCTTAGAGTTGATATTAAGCTTAATGCCTCTACTCTCACTGCCAATAGGGATCTTAAATGTAACCTTCTCACTGGCATTACCTACGTTATCTGTAGACCAAGCGGTAACTGTATTATATCCTGAGCTTAAAGTAAATCCGTTAGACGTATAATTTCTGACATCATTGTTGTTAAGCTCGTATTTAATCTGATCAAGGCCCGACTCAAGATCGTATGAATGAAGGTAACATACATCATCAATCAAAGTATAAGTTACAAGCGATGGTGCATATGAATCGATCTTATCGATATCAATCGTAATTGTCTTGGTCTGAGAATTACCGTTCTTATTGACATATCCGATTGTAAGATCATAAGAGCCACTCTCTTTCACAGTGATAGAGTTAGATGCATATGACCCCTTCTCGAAAGTTACCTCACCATGCTTCTCCAAATATAGGCTCTCAATAGTATAGAACGCATTAGAAGCCCAATAGAAGTTAAGATTGGCACTTCCGGTCCATACAAGTGGAATACCGGTTACAGTTACATTGGGCTCAACATAGATATCGCAACCCTTAGCAAAGCTTCCCTCAGCTCCGGAACTCTCAGTGAAAGGTGTAAAGCATGCTGTATTGTCCTGATTATTGATATAATTGGTACTCTTATTGTATGTTGTCTCGGAAATCGTAACCTGCGAAATACCGTCCCACTTGTTCATGCCGATAAATCTGTCATCCTTCGGATCCTGGTAAAACGCACCGTTCCCAATACTGATAGTACAATCCTGAGCAAATGTAACCGCAGTAAGTGAAGAATTATAAAACGCTCGCTTACCGATGTTAGACACTGATGCAGGAATTATAACCTTACCGATCAAACACTCCTCAAATGCATATTGGTAAATTGAACTAACGGTCTCAGGAATTGAGAAATTACCGTATCTAGCCGGTGGATAAAGAACTATCTCATTACACGTGTTGTTATATAAGACACCATCGACACTTTCATACGAATCATTAGCCTTATCAATCTCAATCTTATACATCAAGGTATTGGCAAATACAGCCTCTCCAAGATAAGTAAGATTAGGAGGCAAATGAAGAGTTCCAAGCTGCTTAACACCCTGAGTTGTAGAAACGGAATCAATAGCAGTTGTTATATACTTGTTATTGGCCTTATAAACCGACTGTGCAAGTATTGTACAGTTCCTAAATGCCTGACTCTCAATAACAGTGAGTGAAGTAGCTTTCGCAAAGTTAACGGTTGCAAGGTTATAGATGTTCTCAAACACACCGGTATATGTGCCATTTTCAGCATATACACCCTTGCCGATTACTCTTACTTTGCTTGAGAACTCAAAGGTAATAGCTGTCGGAAGCTCTCTAACCTTCTTAACCAGTTCATTAAGCTGTGCATTGGTACCATCAACATTAACCATATCAAAAATGATATATGTCTGATTAGCGTACTCATCTGCATTGGTTCCGTCAAATGTAAACTTAGAAACCGCAGCATTAGTATCTACAAATGATATAGCAGGCAGGTAGGTGGTTACGAGAACAAATGTCAATGCAATTGCAATAATCTTATTAATCATATTCTTCATATTAACCACCTCCTTACACTATTGATTTGACGGTTACGTAACATCTTACCGTCTTACCGTTATATGTTGCATTAATAACTGTAGATCCTGGCTTGATACCCATAATCTTACCTGAATTGGTAACAGTAACTATATTAGGGTTGCTGCTCGTCCATGTAATCTGCCCATCTGCAGCAGTTACGTTCAAGTTGTAAGTATCATACTGTTCTATGGCTATCGATGTAGGATTCATCTGAATTACTCTTACCGTACATTGAGACTCCATACCCTCATCCTTACAATAAGCTGTAATTGTTGTAATACCAGGACCTTTCGCCTTAACAAGTCCGTTACTTGTAACTGTTGCAACCGACCTGTCATCACTCATCCACATCACACTGCTTGTCGTGTTAGTAGGAAGAACTCTAACCTCTAACTGATTGCTTGAGTTAGGTGTCATCGTAATCTCACTCTTTGTTATATTAAGACTGGTTACAGGAATAGGATCAATAACCTCTACCCTAACCTTCTTAGACAGGTTACTTCCATCTGTCGTCTTAACCGTTAAGTACACAGTACCCGCACTCTCAGCAAACATCTTAGCACCTGTGATGCTTACTATGTTAGGATCTGCAGTAGTCCATTTAAGCTTCTTGTTGGTTGCGTTGTTAGGAAGTATTGTAACCTTAGGCATATTGTACTGATGTCCGGTAATAAGCTTAATATAAGTCTTAGCAAGTTTAAGCTTCTTACAATACCTTACAACATGTACCTTACATGTCGCCTTAACTCCACTTCCGTCTTTGGCTTTAACTGTAATCTTACAGTTACCGACTTTGTTACCCTTAATCTTACCTGCCTGTGTGACAGAAGCAATCTTCTTATTGCTCGATGTCCACTTAAGCTTCTTGTTGGTTGCTGTCTTTCTAAGTACAGATGCCTTAAGAGTCTTGGTCTTGCCAACAGCAATTGTAATCTCGTTACTATTTAATGTAATGCTTGAAACATATTCTTTAACCGTAACCTTACATCTTGCAAGATATCCTCCATCTTCTGCCGTAACAGTAATTGTAGCACTACCACCCTGATGTGGAGTAACCGTTCCGTCTGCGCTTACAGTTGCGACATTTTCATTGGAACTCTTATAAAATACCGTCTTGTTAAGTGAAGGATTATTAAGAGGATACAGTGTGGTCTTTATCTTAAATGTATTACCTACATATATCGTCTTAGTCGTAGGACTTATCTTAATACCCGTGACGGGCTCCGTTACAGTAATGTAACATACCGCCGAGTTACCATATACGTCTGTCGCGGTAATGATAACAGGCTTGTCGCTTACAGAAATACCTGTTACAACACCCTTGTCTGATACAGACGCAATAGTCTTGTCACTACTTGTCCATGTAACTGTCTTATCTGTTGTGTCTTCAGGATATACAGTTGCAATAAGTGTAAGCTTGTTACCCCTACTTACAGTCGCTTCTGATCTGTTAAGAGCAATTCCCGAAGCAACCTGCTTAACTTCAATCGTACAGCTATCATACTTAGCACCCGAGTTGGTCTGCACTCGAACTGTTGTTGAACCGGGTCCCACAGCTGTTACTTTACCATCCTGATCAACCTTAACAATCGATTCATTGGCTGATGTCCAGGTTACGCTCTGATCAGTAGCGTTGGTAGGTAAAATCTTGGTCTTTAACGCAATGACATCACCTGTAACAATCGGTTCTGTCGGTTTATTGGTAATTACAATGCTCTCAACAGGCTGTTCAACAGTAATCGTACATTGCGCCCATGGAGCGTACTGCTGAAAACCGTTGTGTTCAACCTTAGATGTTGCCCTGACTACAATGGTTCCCGGTCCGGTAAATGTAACTATACCGTTCTGATCGACCGAACCAATAGAGCCACCCGAGTTAATCTCCCATAAGAGATTCTGATCAACATAATCATCTTCAGCAGGCTTCTTGTCGTCATAGGCATCAAGGTCTGTAGTAACCTTAGCTAAAAGAGTTACCTGCTTAGATGTCGAGTCTCCAAGTTTCTCGCTTAATGTCGAATCTTTCATTGTTACAGATCTTGGATATGGTCTTACAATATAGTGGATAGTCTGCATAAAGCTTCCATCCTCTGTAACCGCCTGAACTGTCGCCTCACCGGCTCCAACCGCCTTAACATTACATGTAGAGTAATTGTTACCGGTCTGTATACCACCGACGCTGATAACATTTGGATTACTTGTACTCCACTTAACTTTACCGTTGTACGGCGTATAATTGAATGAAAATGCATCAGAAACCGTCTCTCCGTTGGTTCCCATAATGCTACCGTTCTGATCATCGCCTAAACCTGCTACCAAAGCGGTAAGTACATCGGTATCTGCACAGAAGGTTTCTTTAGCTTTAGGAATTGTAACATCATTACCATTAACAGTATATCCAATCTCTGTATAGAGTTCCTGTCTGTTATTGATAAGATAACCGGTACCTGACTGATGAACCTCAATACCCATAACAGGTCTTGTGACAGTTACGGTTGCAGAATCCTTATAAGTTGTACCTGATGAGGTATCATACTGTTCTGTATGAAGGGTAAAAGTGTATGAATTGGCATTATCCATATTCTCGAAGAAATCGCTGTCTGTAGTAACAACAATCTCTTTGTTACCGTTAGTCTTAACTCTTAAACCTTCCTTAAGAGTAACTTCACCATCACCGATATTTGTAGAATTACCATCTTCATCAATATATGTCCAAACAATCGTGTTATTACTTGATGAATTGACTGTAAATGTCTCTTCATGGTTGACAGGCAGATAATCGTAATCGGAAATCTTCTGATAATCAACGCAGTTATACTTGGCTGAACTTGGGAACAATCCATAAGTGTCAACAACGTAAACCCTCACTATATCTGAAGTCAACTCACCACCGGTTGAATTCATAATTGTAACTTTGACATTAATCTCTGCCTCCTGGTTGACATTCTTAGATGTCAAAGCAAGTGTGTAATATTTGTCACCTTTAATTGCAGATAACGACTGTACCATACCGTTACCGCCGGTATAAGTAGGTGATACCCTATTAGAAGGAATAGTAACCGGAATATTAGTTGGCAAATAAAGAGTATCATTAGGCTTCATAAATACTGACTTGTTGTCGATTGAAGGATTGATGTTAGACTCAATATTACCTGAAATAACAGATGCTGTCTTAGGTTCGACATGGAATACATCAATAGGTGTGGTTGAATATATAGGTGTGCCATCACCGCTTGTACCGATAATCTCATAGGTCTGCTCTATATAATATCTCTCATAAGTATATTCCCAGTGAATATTACCAAAACCCGGACCTACAACAGTAACTTTACACTGACCCGGACCGCTTGCGCTAACATTAACAACGCTCGTATCTGTAGAAGTGAACTTAATGTTCTTTACAACAAATCCCGTTCTTGCTGCAGATATTGTAAATTCATCACCAATCTCGAAGTTACCGATACCATTGATTGTAGCATCGTTACCATTTGCGTTGATATTCACTGTTGAATTGTTGCCGTGATTGGACTTAACATTACTTATTGTAAATGTTGGCGGAGCAACAGAAGTCTGATCATCCGCGTTATCTACTTTAATAGATTCGTATTTGGAGAAATCAGGATCTCCAACCGGCCAAGATGATGCGCCGGTAACACTGCCTGTAAACTTGGTATATATAAGCGTTGTTCCGAGGATAAATGCAACAACAGCAGATATAATAATAATTGTCGTCTTAAATGTTAATTTATGCTGTTTCATATTATCCTCCTTCCTATGAAATCCTGTTAGCTGTAATCATATCTCTAGTAAGCGACTTCTTAACATAAACCTTAATCGTCTTCTTGACTCCGCTTCCGTCCGTAGCCTTACAAGTTATCGTACAATTGCCTATCTTCTTGCCGGTTACAACTCCCTTATTGGTAACCGATGCAATCTTACTGTTAGAACTTGTCCATTTTAGCGTCTTAACGCTTGCATTGGACGGGCTAACCGTCGCTTTAATAGTCGCTTTGGTCTTAACCTTTATATATAGTTTTGAAGGTTTAAGTTTGATGCTTGATACATACCGCCTTACAATAATCTTACATGATCTTGTCAGATTAGATCCATCCATGGTGTGAGCCGTTACATAACAGCTTCCGTAACCCTTGGCTGTAACAACACCATTCTGATTAACTGTAGCAATACTGTCATTAGTGCTACTCCAATAAATATCCTGGTTGGTAGCAGTCTTGTTTTTGATCTTGGCAACCAATAAGAACTGACTTCCTTTAGAAAGTGTCTTAGTGTATTTATTAAGAGTCAATCCCTCAACGCTCTCATCAACAACTATATACGAACTCGTCATCATATCCCTGTTACCGCTTGACCTGGCGGTTATATAGCAATCTCCGCCTCCGACGGCTGTAACAAGTCCGTTAGCGTCAACTACGGCTACAGAAGGGTCCGTACTGCCATAAACAACCGATTTAGTTGAAGCATTCTCAGGAGTAACTGATGTTGTCAGGAACACCGTATCCCCCTTCTTAAGATTGTTGGTAGCCGGTGATACTGTAATTGATGTAAGCGGAACAACTACAGTTACTATACAAGTAGCCTTAACAGTCCTGTCTTTATCAACAATATACGCAGTTATAACAACAGGAGCTCCAAGCTGATTGGCAGTTACAACACCGTCTTCGGTAACAGAAACTATCTCCGGTTTGTTAGACTCCCATGAAACGGTCTGCTGTGAAGCTGTTGTAGGATAGACAAATGCTTCTAATACTGCCTCCTGACCAACATTAAGTTCCATTGATGTAGCAGATAAATCAATTCTTGAAACCGCCTGGTATACTTCAACTGTACACGTAGCCGTAATCTGACCTTCGTCAGCTCTGCAAAGTATGGTTGCCGTACCACCCGAAACACCTGTAACCTTACCGTCATTATCAACTACCGCAACCTGATCGTCAGAACTCTCCCAGGTAACTTCTTTGTTGGAAGGCTCATAACCAGCATAATTGGAAATCAATTGGTAGTAAAGCGTAAAACTCTCTCCCACGCTTATCTTCTTATAGTTATCCTGCAAGAAAATCTGTGCAACAGGAACGTTAATTGTAATAATAATGGAATCTGATATCTTGGTATCATCCGCTGAAGAACAGGTAATTGTGACCTTACCTGCAGACAAAAGCGTAACCTTACCTGTGTACATATCGACAGTTGCAACACTCTTGTCGTTGGATGACCATACAACATTCTTGTTAAGCGCACTTGCATATGCGTCATAATCAGCAGTATCAACTGTCTCGTCTACTGCATTTGACTGAACATTTGCAAAAAGCTGAATGTACTGCTCTGCTAAGTTGACCGTCATGTCTTCGGCAGTAATATCTACACTGCTGACCTTAGGCGAAACAGTTACATAGATTACATCCGTTGCAGACGGATTCTGTTTAGAGGTAGCAACTACGACACAACTACCCGGAAGCTTTGCAGTTAATGTACAGGCTGTACCGTTAGAAGTAATATCAACAATGCTATTATCTGTAGACTGCCATATGATTGTAGTATCGTTAGGCTCTAAACCGTTGTCACCCACCAATGTTGCGGTGATTGTTACTCTTGAATTGGCAGGCTCGTTGTTACCTCCAAGGAAAAGGTTAGCCGTATGCTGTGAAAGAGTAAGTCCTGTAGCTGGCTGCAATACATGCACATGACATATAGCGTTAATAGATCTCTCACCGTAAATAAGCTGAGAAACAAGAATTGTATATGTGTCGTATACAGATATATCAAGATCCTTGTCAATTGAAACATTAGCCATATCGTTAAGCTGCCTGTTAACGGAAGAATTGGCTTTGGTTGTAGATGTCTTAAGAGTAATACCTTCAGGGTTAACTCTGGTAGGGTCAGCTGTCTCTAGTGCAAGACATGCATCTGCAGTAAGGTCGCCACTATACACCTTCCATGAGATGTTCTCTGTAAGATTGGTAACCGTCGCAATTACGTCAAATGTAGACGGCCCGTTCTCACTACCCTTATAAACCGTAATATCACTCTGCTGTGACAAAGAAATAGTATCAATAACGTGTATGTTAAGCTTGATTGTAATGCTATGAGCATAGCCATCATTATCGGTAAATGAATACTGACTTGAACATGCAACAGGATTCTCAGGATTGGTGGTTGTGTCGCTCTCCTGGTTACTTACGGTATATCCTGCTGAACCACTACCCTCGTAGTAAACATATCCTGTAGTGTTGGTAAAACTGATGTCTTTAAGCTGATTAGTACCGATAACGATACTACCGTTATATGGAAGATCCACACTACCTGTTGTAATCCTAGTGTGGTCAGGTCCCTGTGTGAACCAAAACATATTATTGGCCAAAACCTTGAGTGTAATACTCTTGTATTGATGTGTAGATTCATTGATCGCTGTAATAGTTACATCTGCACCTTCACTGGTTCCACCGACAACGTCCATATAAAAAGTATCTCCTTGGTTGTTATCTGCAGATGTACGAATTGATGTGTAGTTCCCCGGATCGTCACAGTACCAAACTACATCAGATCCTCTTCCTGAAAGAAGTGTTAATGTTATACTTTCACCTGCGTAAAGGCTTGGTGCACCCTCATAGTTAAACATGCCGGCATTCTCAGAATTGCCTTCTATCGGTGCTTTGTCAGCCTTAGGTGTTATAAAATCAGATGTGATTGTAGTTGAAACAATCATAATACAGACTAAAAACGCTGCTATAATCCCCCTAAAATGATTATTATATATATTAAAGCCGTTCTTATATCTCATCATACCAACCTCCACGTTAAATATAACTAATCTATTATACACTAAATCTCGTTATATATCAACCAATACACACTACATATTGTAAACATAGCCAATACGCCTAATTTACAACTCACATAATATATCGGCACTTTTTGAAATTATAAAAAGCCACATCACAAATTACTCAAATAGGCTTATATAAAGCATTTCACTATAATAATTTATCATTTTACTGTTACATTTAAGTGAAGTATACTATTAAATATTCTTAAAATAAAAAAACCGCCCCTAAAGGGCGGTCATTTCATTCGTTATTACTCATCCCAGTTATGATATACCATCTGTACATCATCATCCTCTTCAAGCAAATCAAGAGTCTTATTGAGGTTCTTAATAGCCTCCTCGTCATCAAGCTCAACATAGGTATCAGGAATCTTGGTAACATCAGCCTCAGCCATCTTGATTCCTTCCTTCTCTAAAGCCTCTCTCACTGCAGTAAAGTCATCAGGAGCGGTAAGAATCTCGAAGCTATCCTCTTCCTCGTTGAAATCTTCAGCACCTGCATCAAGAGCAATCATCATGAGGTCGTCTGCTTCCATATCGCACTCTTCCTTGTCGATAAGGATCTGCCCTTTCTCCTGGAACATGTATGATACGCAACCTTGTGTACCAACACTTCCTTTACCCTTGGTAAATGCACTTCTTACATTAGCTGCAGTTCTATTCTTATTGTCTGTCAAAGCATCTACAATAATAGCAACACCGTTAGGACCGTATCCCTCGTAGGTAACTGACTCATAATTGGCAGCATTGGCATCTCCGGCAGCCTTCTTGATACCTCTTTCGATAGTATCATTAGGCATGTTGTTGGCTTTAGCTTTGGCTATAACATCACGAAGCTTTGAGTTGTTCTCAGGATCAGGTCCACCTGCCTTAACAGCAACTACAATCTCACGACCGATGACAGTAAAAATCTTACCCTTAGCTGCGTCATTTTTCTCCTTCTTGTGCTTAATGTTAGAAAACTTTGAATGTCCTGACATAACGTCCTCCTTAAAATATATAAATTCTTTGTATTCATTTAACTTGGTTGCTCATCAAGCTTTATAACCCTGACTAAGATAATCATATTATCTCTTACCTCAATCGCTCTAAATCTGTATCCGCCGTATGTGATATCATACTTCTCCTTCTCCTTTGGAAGATGACCAATCTGATTGATCATAAATCCGTTTAGCGTGTCGATATCCTCATCAGGAAATACTAAATCCTCAATCTCATCAGTTATGTGATCAAGCCTCATAGAGCCTCTGATAATGTATTCATTAGGTCTAGAAAGCCTAACGAACTCTCTCTCCTCAACATCATGTTCATCGAAAATGTTACCTAGAATAACTTCGATTATATCTTCCATTGCAACAATACCCGAAGTCTGACCGTACTCATCAACAACTACAGCCATATGTTGCTTGGTCTTCTGCATCATATTGAACATATCGGATATATCCTGAGCCTCGTGAACAAAATAAGCCTCCGTAGCAATATCCTCTAAAGAAACATCTTCATGCTTAAAATAAGCCTTCATAACATCCTTAAGATGTAAAATGCCGACTACATTATCAATATCTTCCTCATAAAGAGGAAATCTCGAATAATTCTGATCAAGAATAAACTCAGCCGCTTCCTTAATAGACAAAGACTTCTCTACACCGACAACCTTCTTACGTATTGTCATAATATCCTTGGCGTCTTTGTCTGTGAACTCAAAAACATTGCTTATAAGCTCAGCTTCCTGGTTCTGAATAGCGCCCTGTTCGTGACCTTCATTTAAAATGTTAATAATCTCTTCTTCAAATTGGTTCTCTTCTTCGTTGTCTTTCTTAAATAATCCGAAGAACCGCTTGGGACCACCTTGAGACATGTGCTAATAAACACCCCTTCTTAAAAGTTATAGTAACATTCGCGATTGTAACACAATTACATGTGTCCGTCAACATTTGCTATAATTCGTCTATATAAGAAATGACTACATCCTCTCTACCGTTGACATGATAAATCCTTGGAATTCTAAGTCCAACATCACAGCAGAACTCGTAATTAAAGCTTCCGGCAAGATTAGCAACTTCATCGACCGGCAAGAATTCATCGCCGTCTCTTCCAAACAACGTCACCTCATCCTTAATCTCAATGTCCGGAATATCAGTAACATCAACCATAAACTGATCCATGCACACTCTTCCGACAATTGGAGCACGCTTGCCTCTTATTAATACTATTCCTTTATTGGAAAGGCTTCTTAGGTAACCGTCACCGTAACCTACAGGAATTGTCGCGATCTTTCTTACATCATCAGCAACATAAGTGCCGCCGTAGCCTATAGAATCGCCTTTGTTAATCTCTTTGATGTGAATGACATGACTCTTAAGCTCCATTGCAGGCTTAATATCAATATGGGACGCATCAAGCTCATCGGAAGGATATAATCCATATGTGATGATTCCCGATCTCACCATATCAAGCTGATACTCAGGGAAATCCATAATTCCCGCTGAGTTAGCGCAGTGTCTTATATTGAATATAACGCCTCTCTTAGAAAGCTCGTCAATCATATACATAAGCCCGTCAAATTGAGCCTTGGTAAATGATATATTGTCATCACCTGCCATATCCGCCTTAGAAAGGTGAGTAAATATGCCATCCATAACAAGGTTAGGAAGCTTGGCAATCTTCTCTATCTCTGAAACTGAGTCATCATTAACCAGGAAACCGATTCTTCTCATACCGGTATCAATCTTGATATGCACCTTGGCTTTTTTATCTATTGATACAGCAACATCAGATAATCTCTTAGCCTGCTCATACGAATATATCGTAGCAGCTACATCAAGCTCTACAAGCTCCTTATATTGTGACTCATCAGTATAACCAAGGATTAATATAGGCTTCTTGATACCGCTTCTTCTTAGCTCTCTTGCCTCATCAATAATCGCAACAGCGAACTGATCAACTATATCTTCAACATGTCTTGCTACCATGTTGGCACCATGACCGTATGCATTGGCCTTGATGACAGCCATAAGCTTGGTGTCAGATTTGAGCTTAGCTCTGACATTAACAAGATTATTATATATTACATCTAAATCGACCTTTGCAAATACTCTTAAATACTCTTCCATTACCTTCTCCTTAGTGCAATTCATCGTAGTATTTCATAACTTCAGGTAAAAACTCTACTATATCGGATGCCGTAAGAGCCACCGTTCCTATCTTCTTAACAGCGAAATCACCGGCAGCACCATGTAAGCAACAGGCAACTGTCGCAAGTCTTATCCAAAGATTATCAAAATCAGGAAGAAGATTGTCTGACGCATGTGATTTGTTATCTTCTGAGTCAGAAGGTCTTGTTACACCCTGTGCAATAATAGACGCCATCATTCCGGCTAAACAATCTCCGCTTCCTGCTGTAGCCATTCCATGATTACCGGTCATATTGACATAAGACAAACCTGAGCCGGTAGAAATAACTGTTCTCGCATCCTTTAATACCACAGTGACAAAACCACTCAAACCACTCTCTTTGATATATGTCTTAACCGCTTTAAACATGTCATCTCTTATAACGGAAACCGGCATCTTACTAAGATATGACATCTCCTTAAGGTGCGGAGTCAAAGTAAGATAACATCTCATGTTAGGATCAAGCTTCTTATATCTCTCTAAGATATCCTTGTTATTGCCAAGAATATATAAGGCATCACCATCTATAATAACCTGCTTCTTCGGTGAAGAAGCTGTAGCATAAGTAACTACTGCTCTTGTTATATCAGTAGCCATATCTGATCTTGATAAACCGCATCCAATCAATACAGCATCAGCCCACGCCCAGTTATCGTCAATCGCCTTATATGCCTCATCAATATCATCATATGTGTGTACAATTGCTTCGGGAATACAACTTAGTATTATATCTCTGTTAGAGGAGGCAGTAAGCACCTTAACAAGACCACATCCGCTTCTTAATGCACTCTTACACGCCAAAACAGCAGCTCCTGCCATTCCTTCACTACCTACTATCATCAAGACATGACCATAATCGCCTTTGTTGGTTCTGCTCGCCCTCTTAGGAAAATGCTTCATGGAATTCATGACAGCCGCTTTGCCTGAACCGTAAGTTAGGTATGTAGGTTTAGCATAGATAAGCGCTTCCTCAGGAAAACCGATATTTCTTACAACTACAAGCCCTGCTAAATCGGCACCGGGATACATTGTAAGACCTAATTTCATGTAGCCAAATGTTACTGTAAGGTCAGCCTTAAAAGCACATCCCATAATCTCGCCTGTAGTAGAATGAACACCGCTTGGGATATCTACCGCAATCTTGACAGCCTCTATTCTGTTCATCCACTCAATAACCTTAGCGTGTTCCCCTTTAATCTGGCGTTTTAAACCAATTCCAAATATTGAATCTATAACAATGTCAAATGACTCCGACGCCGGTATACTGTCATAGACAATAACTCCATGCTCGTTGGCGAGTCTTAACTGCTCTGTAAATGAAGCTGACACTTTCTTAATCTGGCCTACATTGTAGCAGCACACATTGTACCCTTTATCTGTTAAAAGTCTTGCAATCGCAAGACCATCACCGCCGTTATTGCCACCTTCAACAACCACCAATACCCTGTGATCAACAGAATACCTGTCATCAATCTCTTCAACGACAGCAGTCGCCGCCTGCTCCATAAGATAAATCTCTGAAATCTGAAGTTTGGTAACAGAGTGCTTATCGAGCGTCTTCATTTGCTTCTGATCAAGAATGTATTTCATGACCTGCTCACCCCTAACTCTTTGGCACTTTTGTGTGTCTCTTCATAAATGTTGATAGGACTCATGCCAACAATCTCCTTGATGGTGTTAAAAACACCATGATTGTACTCTTCCTTGTCGTCCTTCTCCATAATCTTCTGATTAAGTTCAACCCTTAAATTATCAATAACTTTCTCAAGTTCAGCTATATCGTTCTTATTAATTGAAATCTCATAGTAAACCTGTCTAAAGGTCTCTAAAAGCAATTGTTCATTCACTCTCTTAATCCTGTCTGGAATAGTTCTAAGCTCGTCTTCGTTATTAACAGCCTGTTGATTGATCTTCTCAATCATCTTCTTCTGCTTCGCCTTAAGATTGTTGTTGACTTCATCATCTTCAGACATTGAGTGAATAATGTTAGTCATAAGCTGTTTCTTCTTGTCGGACATATTCTGACTTGCTTCCGTTAACCTTGATTGCTCTTTCAGCAAATCAGTAAGCCTTCTTTCAAGATTCTTAATCTCTAAAGACTTGCCTCTCATGGCAAACAAAGCATGCCAATTGGGATCTAATGTTAAAATAGGCAGTTCCTTGCCTTGTACAGCCTTTAGAAACTGCCAGTCATTCTGATTAATACTTACTGATTTCTTCTTGCCGTTATTAAAAAGCCCCATATCCTATGACTCCTTAACGCTTATATTGTACGCAAGATTCATAAGGCTCTCTACCAAGTGGACATTCTCCACAACGCAGCTTTCAGGAGCCTTTAAATCAACTAAAGCAAAATTCCAAATACCTGTTATTCCATATTCACATACCATATTAGCGACATCCTGCGCTGCATGCTTAGGAACAGCAATAACCGCTATCTTGATATCGTCGTTCTTAATGTCCTCTTTAAGAGAAGACACGGATTTAACACTATACTCTCCCACATGGCTTCCGACAAGGGATTCATCAGCATCATAAATACCACTGAGTATAAAACCGCGTTTAGAAAAGCCCTGATAATTAGCTAAAGCTTGACCAATATGACCGGCTCCGATTATAACCAGCTTACGCTTGGTATCTAATCCTAAAATCTTACCAATCTCGGTACAGAGATTCTCTACGTTGTATCCATATCCCTGCTGACCGAAACCACCAAAATTGCTGAAATCCTGTCTAATCTGTGATGCGGTAACTTTCATTCTCTCCGATAATTCCTTGGATGAAATCCTCTCTACACCACTAGCCTTGAGATCAGAAAGATATCTATAATACCTCGGCAGTCTCTTGGTAACTGCGCTGGAAATACCTTTATCTTTCAAAACCTCACTTCCTTCCGTACATAGTCTTATATATTATAAAATTATGTGAAAAAAATGTCAAACTACACTTGAAGATATCAAGAAATTTATATATCATAGTATAAATACTTTAAAGAAGAGGTTTATTATGATACTTGACTGTCAAAACATCACCAAATCATTTGCTGATGTTACCATACTTAACAAGGTTAGTTTTATTATCGAAGAAAGAGAAAAGGTTGCTTTAGTCGGAATCAACGGTTCCGGCAAATCAACTCTTATCAAGTGTATAGTCGGAGAATACGAGTCTGACAGCGGTTCTGTTCACATTATGAACGGAGCAACCATAGGCTATCTTTCACAGCACCCTGACACCAATCTTAATCTTACCATTTACGAAGCGATGGAAGACGCCAAAAAAGAGGTTATTGAACTCGAGGCCAAGATAAGAGAAACTGAAATCAAGATGAAATCCTTAAGCGGTGACGAATTAGAGTCTTTAATGAACTCGTATACCAATTACACAACCAGATTCGAGCAGCTTAACGGATATCAATATAAAAGTGATATAATAGGTGTCTTAAAAGGTCTAAAGTTCACTGAGGAAGACTATGACAAGCCTATCAACGTTCTCTCCGGCGGATATAAGACCAGAGTTGAGCTCGCAAGACTTCTGCTTATGAGTCCTGACCTTATCATACTTGACGAGCCGACCAACCACTTAGATATTGAATCTATAGCTTGGCTTGAACAATTCTTATCATCTTATAACGGTGCTGTCTTAATTGTCAGCCACGACAGATATTTCCTAGATAAGGTTGTAACTAAGGTTGTTGATTTAGATAACGGCGTATCGACTACATTTTCAGGCGGATACACTGATTATGCTCATAAGAAGGCCGAACTTAGAAAAGCTAGACTTAACGCTTACGAGAAACAACAGGCTGAGATCAAGCATCAGGAAGAAGTTATTGATAAACTTAGACAGTTTAACCGCGAGAAATCAATCAAACGCGCCGAATCGAGAGTTAAAATGCTTGATAAGATGGAAGTGATTGATAAGCCTACAGAAGTTAAGTCCAAGATGACACTTAAGCTTGAACCTTCAATTGCAAGCGGTAATGATGTAATCGATATTACAGACTTGAGCATGGCATTTTCTAACGATGTTCTCTTTGAAAGCACAGATATATTTATAAAGCGCGGCGAGAAGGTTGCAATAATCGGTAGAAACGGTACAGGTAAGACTACTCTTCTTAAGATTATTACCAAGCAGCTTCATCAAACGTCCGGAAAGGTAAGACTTGGAACCAAGGTTAAGATTGGATACTACGATCAGGCTAGTGCCAACCTTACTGATACCAACACCATCTTTGAAGAGATTTCAGATGCTTATCCGGACCTTAACAACACCAAGATTAGAAATGTATTAGCTGCGTTTTTATTTACCGGTGAGGATGTATTTAAGAAGATTTCTTCACTTAGCGGTGGCGAGCGTGGACGAGTGAGTCTTGCAAAGCTTATGCTTGGAAGTTATAATTTCCTGATTCTTGACGAGCCTACTAACCACTTAGATATTGAGTCGAAGGAAATCTTAGAGGATGCTCTTTTAAACTACGAAGGCACTGTGCTTTATGTTTCACATGACAGATACTTTGTCAATCGTACAGCCAGCAGGATTCTTGAACTTGAGGATAAGCATTTTACCGAATACAAAGGTAATTACGACTACTACATAGACAAGAAGAAAGAATTATCTTTGGCAAATGAAACCGCCAACTCCTCTTCTGCTGCTGTCAAAGAGACTACCAAGAGCAAAGACGACTGGAAGTCAATGAAAGAGGAACAGGCTAGACTACGTAAGATTAAGAACGATCTTAAAAAGACCGAGGAAAAAATCGCAGAGCTTGAAGCATTGATTGAAAGTATAGATGAAGAGATTGCTCTTCCAGAGAACATGTCAGATCACACCAAGCTCAACGAGTTATCTATCAAGAGGCAAGAGGCTTTAGATAATCTTTCTATGCTTTATGAGACTTGGGAAGAGTTGGCTGAGGAGAATATAGAGGAATAAAATATGATATAAAAAAATATGTCATAAAAAAATATGTCATTCTGAGCGAAGCGAAGAATCTTTATAATATCAATTTATAAGATTCTTCGTCACTACGTTCCTCAGAATGACATTTTTGTTCTTATTCGTATTTTATTCCTTATAATCCCAAATATCCTTAAGTGACTCTTTATTCCTAAGCTCTCCCTGATATAATGAAAGAGTCGCTTTCTCAAGCTTCATCATCTCTTTGGACATCTTGATTATATCATTACCGTCTTTATCTTTAACAACCTTCTTGTTATTACACTGATACCAATACTTCATAAGGTTGTCATTATAAATTAACGCCTTAGGAAGTGGAAAATCAAGGTATTTAAAGAACTCGGTTGTCAAATAGTTGGCATTAATCCTATTAACTTCAAACTTATCAAGTCCATAGTTATTGTAACACACAACCGGTGTCTCATAGAGCTCCTCATCACTGAGATCCTTAATCGTAGCATCAGCGTAAGTCTCATCCATCAAAGGCGGAGCGTGATCTCCAAACATCATAATTACAGTAGGCTCGCTGACATTTGCAAAATAATCACAAAGCTCTTTAAACGCCTCATCAGCTTCGTATACAGCGTTATAATACCTCTTTAAATCCCTTGATGAAGTAGTGTCAAAATTGCCCTCTTTTGGAAGAACATTAAGATGCTCCTTATATTCGTAAGGCTTACCCTCGTCATAATCAAGGCAAGGCTTATGTGAACCGACTGATATAGAGAAATTAAAGAACGGCGCATCTGATGATGCATTGACATTCTCGTACTTTTCTATAATCTCGTCTGTAAGCGCATAGTCCGATATATTGACGTCGAATAGCTCCTTGGTATGAGTCATATTCTCTCTAAAGTATGTCTCGTCAAATCCCATACTCTTGTATGTATCTATTCTGTTAAAGAATGAGCCCTTATAAGGATGAATGGCAACCGTATGGTAGCCCATATCCTTCATGTAAGAAACCATTGATTTATGCTCAACGCTTCCATCTCCGTACTTATAATACATAAGATTAGACGAGAAATACTTATGTCCCATTCCTGTTAAGAATTCCCACTCGGTGTTGGCAGTTCCGCCACCGAATATATCTACCTCAATGCTTCCGCCACCGTACTTAGACTGTATCTCGTGAATATTATTTAGAGGATCCGTATCACACTTAACATTATCAAAATGATCGGTGTCATATAAAGACTCGCTCATAATGACTATTACATTAGGCTTAATAAAAGCATTGGTCTTACTCTTATCAACATTACCTTCAATCTTATCGTGTCCTTTTCTTACATAATCCTTATTAAGCAAAGGCTTGTAATCTTTAGAAATCACCATATGAGGCATTGTGTTGGAAGGAATGTAGCCTAATATCAAGCCGTATTTGCCGCCGATATACTCGCTTCCTTCGATAAAATCTTTCATATTTTCCTGAAAATAAACAATTAAGCAGGTAGACGCGGTAAGCAATACTCCGACAAACATACCGATAGTTCTCATATACCAGCGGTACTTGAAATCTCTGGCACTGTTAAAACCCTTATTTATAAAAAATGAAATAAGAGTCAGAAATATATAGGCTCCTAAAAAATAAAACAAATGCTTGGAATAATCTATATCAGAATTGGAGAATTCAAGATTGCCATGAAAGAAGTTATATATATCGTCTCCTGTCACAAAATCTTTACGCATAGAGTATTTAAAATAGTTAACCATTCCAAATACCCATGCCAATATACCTGTAAGCAGTGAACCTACGAAGAAGTTACATAACGCGGTAAATGCAAAAAATAAAAACGAAATCGCAACGGCAGTCAATATAAAGTATAAAGGATACTCCTTAAACCAGGTTACAACAGGCTCAATATCTTTAAATGCAGTATATTCAAGCCCGACCAGGAATAAGAAAGAATATATGAAAATAACAACAAATCTAAGTATATTCCATTTGAAACAACTCTTCATGAGTAACTACCTTTCTATAACGGTTTCATTTGCCTCGCTGCTCGCAGCATCTTCTGAAGCTTTTATGCGTTCAAATACATCCTTATCAACACCATGCCTGATAACATCATCAGTCTTCATCTTGATAACCCTGTCTATACTCGGAAATGAATAGTATCTGTATGCATAAGCAGCAGATTCATATATTGAATACATGTCATCTCCATCAACAGTAACCTGTTCAAGCTTCTGCGGAAGCTCAATCACACTTATAGCATTATCGTTAGTGTATACCTGATTCTCTATATCATCAGTCAATATTGAAAATGTCGCCAACTTAGACTCAGTAACGCCATATGACTCAGTAACAAACATCCTGTATTTAGAAAATGCAACCCCCTGAGCCTTGGAGTTGATTATCGATACATTAGACGGCATAACACAGGTAGGCGGCAACTTACCATGATAACTCTCCTGATACTTGGCACTGTTGACCTTGACCAGCTCACCTGTACTATTATCAATATCAAACTTCTGCAATACACTCCTGTCCTTCACCTGAAAATACCCAATATAAAGACTCGAATTGTAATATGCAAGAAACGAATTCCTCGGTATAGAATAAAGATCATTAACCGAGTCGAACTTAATCGGCTTCTTATATCTATCATAACTATACATCATAAGTCGATAATATGATATCGCATTAACTTGAGCACGCTTATCATGCGCCGATACCCACAGACGCTTATTAACCCTATCATATGCAAGTCCACCCACATGATATCTTGCCGGAAGAATGATAGTATTAAGGTACTCGTTAGTATCCTTATCAAGCACATAAATAACAGAATAATGCTGCCCGGTCTTACAATATGCACCAATCAGCAGATAATCTTCCGCTATGCATATACTTTGCGGAACCATATTGGTACATATATCCTTAACTCCGCTTCGCATAGTCTTAGCACCGTAAAGGCCAGGTATAACGATAGCATCTTTGGTATTCTCTTCCTGATATTCCTGGACGGATTTTCTGATGAAAGAATACCCGAGCAATGATGTATGGAAACTAAAATCATTGTGAAGCGGTTTAACAACAGTATCTTTATACGAAGTCCTAGGTTCAGTACTCTGCCAATGTTTTACAAAATGATATCCCATAAGTCCTGCTGAGCCGCCAACAATAGCAAATATCACAACAACATATAACATTTTCAGTATAAACCATAAAAACTTGCGCATATACTTACACCTTTGCTCTTCATCAAGAAAATGAGGCCGACTATATGTCAGCCCCTATATTCCATAAAATCAACTCTTGTTCTCCATGGCAACAAGATTCTCTGCTCCATAAAGTTTACGGAGAAGAGGTTTCTCAATCTTACCTGTTGCATTTCTTGGAACATCGGCAAGAATGAATTTTTTAGGTCTCTTATATCTTGGAAGATCAAGACAATACTCTTCAAGTTCTTCTATAGTACACTCCATGCCGTCTTTAACAGCAACAATCGCACCTGTAATCTCACCTAATCTCTTATCAGGAAGACCGATAACAGCAACATCCTTGACTTTATCGTAAGCTGTAAGGAAGTTCTCAATCTGAACAGGATAGATGTTCTCACCACCACTGATAATAACATCTTTCTTTCTGTCTACAAGATAAATGAACCCGTCCTCGTCCTGCATCGCCATATCACCTGTGAAGAGCCAGCCATCCTTTAAGGCTTCCTTAGTAGCCTCAGGATCGTTGTAGTAGCAAGTCATCACTCCTGGTCCCTTAACACAAAGCTCTCCTACATCGCCCTGCGATACAGTTACACCGTTCTCGTCAACAATCTTGCATTTCCATCTATAGCCAGGAACTCCGATAGCTCCAACTTTCTCAATATTCTCAACACCCAAGTGAACACAGCCGGGACCTGTAGACTCAGAAAGACCATAGTTGGTATCGTAGTCATGCTTAGGGAAATATTCCTTCCATCTCTTAATAAGTGAAGGAGGTACAGGCTGTGCACCTACATGCATAAGTCTCCACTGATCAAGATCGTAATCTTTAAGCTTAAGCTCACCCTTATCTAAAGCATCAAGTATATCTTCAACCCAAGGAACAAGTAACCAAACCAATGTACAATGTTCCTGAGATACTGCCTTTAATATTACATCAGGCTTAGTACCCTTAAGTAAGACTGCCTTACTTCCTGCACATAAGCTTCCCATCCAATGGAACTTAGCTCCCGTGTGGTAAAGCGGAGGAATACATAAGAAGCAGTCGTCTCTTCCTGTACTGTGATGTTTCTGCTCCATCTGTGCAGCCTGCAAAAGCGACTCGTGATTGTGAAGAATAGCCTTAGGGAATCCTGTAGTTCCTGATGAGAAATAGATGGCAGCATCATCCTCATCTTCTATTCTTACCAAAGGAGCCTTGCTAGAGCAGTCAGCAACAAGACTTAAGTAACTCTCTGCAAATGTTGGACAATGATCGCCAACATAAATAAGCAATCTACCCTTTATAAATCTATCTGCAATAGTTTCCAATCTTCCAATAAACTCAGGTCCAAAGAAAAGAACACTGACCTCAGCGAGATTAGCACAATACTCAATCTCCTTAGAATCAAATCTAAAGTTAAACGGCACCGCAATCGCGCCACTCTTTAAAATACCAAAGTAGATAGGGAGCCACTCTAACGAGTTAAACATCAATATGGCGACCTTATCTCCTCTCTTAACACCTCTTTCCAAAAGCATATTGGCTACTCTGTTAGCCTTCTCATCAAATACGCTCCAGGTAATCTCTCTTCTATATGGCTGAAACTCCGTAGCCTGAACGAGATCATATTCCTTCCATGTGGTACGTCTATTGTCCTCCATAGTAGGATTAAGCTCAACTAAAGCCACTTCTTCACCGTAGAGTTTACAATTCCTTTCAAGATAATCAGTAACTGGCATAATAATCCTCCCATTATGTGTTATGAATAACACTTTATCACTTTACTGCTTTTACGCACTAAACACATATATTAAAATACCACAATTAGCATATTTAGTCAATGAAACAAGGCATTTTCGAAGTATTTTTGGGTACAAAAAAAGCGCGAGACGGGGATCGAACCCGCGACCTTCTCCTTGGCAAGGAGACGCTCCACCACTGAGCCACTCGCGCTAATAAATATGTTGTGCTCATCAGCACAAGATGTATAATAGCATAGCATGAAGTTTATGTCAAGAGATTTTTTTCATTTTCTAAATATTTTATTATTTCTTCCATTCCTTCCTCAGAATACGGGAAATCTTTGTATTTCTTCTCCTCTTCCGGAGTCTTGTCAAATATAAAAGGTCCCTTCCATGTAATTACGGTAAGATTCTTAATTGTCTTATCCTCATCGCTCACAGGGACACCAAAGATTCTAAAGTAAAGAGGTCCATCACTGCCCATAAAAGTATTCTTCTTGTAATAATCAAGCACATATAAAGTCTTTCGTTCTAACATATATACCTCCGAATAACTAATAAGACATACATGACCACAACAAGTGCAGCCATGTATGTCATAAGAAAGGAAAAATGATAATTATGAAAAGTAAATCGCCTTAATTAATATGAATGATAAGCTTAATTAAGCCATATCAAACTCAAGTTTCTTGATAACCTTCCATGCCTTACTTCTAAGATCATCAGCCTCAAAGATTGTAAGGAATGAATCCTTGTCAAAGTTAACATCCATTAGAGTACTGATAAGATCGTTGATATAGCTCTGAACATACTCTGTATGCTCAGGTGAATTAACTACTAAGTAATCTCCGATGTTATTGATATAACTGATAACATTGCTATCAGGCGCAGATGATGCATTGCCGCCTGGTGCTCCGCCTGCTCCGGTCTCATCAGAAAGCTCAATAACCTTACCGGTCTTGGTAACGATAACTCTCTTGTTACTTGCAGCACCAGAAGGAGCTGAAGCTCTAGGAGCAGACTTGGTAAGTATACTCTCGACTGCCTTGATAAGATAAGCAACAGAATATGTGCGCTCTTCCTTAGTAGCAGCATCCTGTCCCTTCTCCATATACTGATACCAGAGCCACTCTGATTTATATACACAATCGGCAACCTTAGGATCTGAAAGAAGCTTCCTTAAATCATCGTTGCCACCGCCGCCTCCGAAGAAGCCGCCTGACTTGGTTGATGTCTGATATTTATTAGAAAGAACAACGCTGTCATAAGTCTTAGAAAGCTGCTTCTCAATCTTTCTAGGATCGTAAGAGCTGCTCATAACCTGAACCTTAGCGTGCTCAACGCCGTTCTGAATCATATCGTCTGCAGCCATAAATACGAGATGCTTCTGTCTGTCTTCAAGCATTCCCTTAATCTCAAGGTTGGTCTTGTTCTTCTCTATAATTGTATCTTTACGAATCTTAAATGCTTTAATCTTCTCTCTTACACTAAAGAGACCCTTAAGCATAGCAGGATTACCGTTGATATAATTGCCAATCCAGTTACACTCTACAAACTGATGCTCAATCTTGTTAGAGAGCTCGTAAACATTGTCACCGTTGAACAATACATTAAGAGTAGTATAAAGCATATCAAGTATCTCATACTTCTCTTCCCATGAATGATTAGATACATCCTGGTTAACAACCGCTTTAATTCCGCACTCATAGAATACAAGATTGTACTCATAAAGTCCCTCGAATATATTGCTCTTGTCAGATAATGAAGATCCGGTACCTAAAATCTGGAGGTTACGCTTCATGGTAGGATCGTCTTCTATGTATCTGCATACTTTCTTGATAAATATAGAAACCTCGGCAATAAGGCCATCAATACGTCTGTTATAAATCTCCTGCTTAGATATAGCAGTAACTACCGCTCTGTTAAGAACGTTGGTATTTCTGGTGTTATCGCAATTCCTGATAAGATCTTTAAAACTGTCATATACCTTGAGATTGTCAACAGGTATATATTCAGCATTAAGACCATAGAATTCAAATGCTTTATCGTAATTAAGATTCTTGATATATTCATTGAACATACCCATTGAGAACTGAATCTTGTAGTCGTTGGCAACATCGTCATCCTCAATTAAGTAATCATAGAATACTTCAAGGTTGTTGAGATAAACCTCAGAATTGGTACGGTTAGTAACATCCATATCCATAACAACACTGATGAGATCAAGATATCCCATAACAGCCTTATCAAAATTCTTAGGGCGATCCTCTTCCTCGACAGCCTGATAATAACCATTGATAAGCTGCGGAGCGACCTTCTCACCAATCAAGCGCATAGCGTCTTCAAAGCGCTCTGACTGATAGAGATAAATGAGCCATACACTGTAGCGATAAATACCGCCAATAGAAATCTCAGAATCGATATCAGAAGGATTATGATCACCGTAAACATGACGATAAAGCGGCTCAATCCAATCTTCAATCTCAAACTTGTCTCCCTGCTTGATGTAAGTATTAACAAACTCCTGTAAAGCAAATAATCTCTCAGACGAAGCTCTGACATCATCAGGGACATTCATCTGCGTCAAATCAAAATCATTGTCCTTAAGGTAATCTATAACAAGTGTATAGAAACCATCTTCTAACTGCTCATTAAGGAAATGTATAAACAATCCTTTATTACCTGATGCAGCAAGATTCATCAAACTGTGATCTGATTGTGACATGTTACTAACAGATAAACTATTCATCTAAAAACCTCCTTAGATATTGATGATACGCAACACGCGCAATCATCAAGATATAGAGTCAATGCATTATATGACCCACTACACCTGTAGATTATTCTATCATAATAAAATCATTGTTTCAAGAATTTTTGACAATTTTTAATAAAAAATATTGGATGGTTTATACAAAAATAACAAAAGATTCTGTACTCTACCATCCAATCAATTTCATTTTGTGATATATGTCCACATGAGATTAGTTATTTTGACAAATGCTATCTCTTATTGGACCTTCTCCATATATTCTGCTTCTGCGCCTCTTTAATCAAATCATCCCTAAAATCAGGGTGTGCAATGGATACAAGGTCTTCTGCCCTCTCCCACGTAGAGCGACCTTCAAGGTTAATTATACCGTATTCGGTGGTTACGAAATATACCTGACTTCTTGGTGATGTTATGATGTCTCCATGGAATTGCGGTACAATCCTAGAGTGAAGATTGCCTTGCTTATCCTTATATGTTGAACTCATGCAAATGAAGGCTTTGCCGCCCTTAGAAGCTGAAGCTCCAACAAGAAAGTCTAGCTGACCGCCCGTACCGCTAATCTGTCTTGCACCGGCGCTCTCTGCAGCAACCTGACCGTATATATCAACAGCAAGACACGAGTTAATAGAAACCATATTATCAATCTGTTGAATAATACTAGGTCTGTTGACATATTCAAGCGGATAAGCAGCAACGCCGTGATTCTCCTTAAGCCAGTCAAACAAGTCCTCAGAACCTATCGCACAACCAAACACGCCCTTGCCCCTGTCTATATTCTTAACCCTGTTAGTAAGCTTACCGGACTTATAAAGTGTTAAAAATGCATCCGAACAAAGCTCTGTATGCATACCAAGATCTTTAAGATCAGATTCTGCAATAAGCTCACCCAAAGCGTTAGGCATACTACCGATACCTAACTGTAAGGTAGCACCATCAACAAGGTAGGGGATAATCTTCTTAGATATCTCTCTGTCTATATCGGTAGGAACTATCCTCTTACCGTAGTTAAAAGGCTCGTGCTTGCCCTCAACAATATAGTCAACCTGTGAAATGTGAATGCATTCATCATATCCACCATATACTTTAGGCATGTTCTCATTGACTTCAACTATTACAATATCAGCCATCCTTGTAATAGGCGCAGCAACACCTGTATTAACGGAGAAATTAAAGTATCCATGCCTGTCCATAGGCGCTACGCTAACCATGCAAACGTTGACGTTCAAGAAGAACTCATAGTAGGCTGCGTTGTTGTGAAACACCATAGGTATATAGTAACAAAGCCCCTTGTCACAAAGCTTTCTCTCATACGAGGAACAATGCCAACTGTGATAAACAAAATGCTCATTACTCTCATCACACTCAGCAACACATATAGGTCCGTCCATCAGATTACCACGAACCTTAACATCACGAAGTTCATCTTTACGTTTAGCAAGTGCCTGATCTAACAATACCGGCTTACCAAGAGAACTTGTATAGTCAATCCAGTCTCCACTCTTAACGACCGAAACAGCGTCCTCCACAGATACAAGTTTCTTCTTATACTCAGCCTCAAAATTATCAACCATGATACCACCTCACACACTAATGCAATCGTCAAACTTAAATGAATAAAGTATCTTAGCCTTAACCTCTCTGTTCGTAAGAGTTCTTAATACTCTCTCATAATAATCAAGCTGCGATTTATATAAGGACTTTAAAGCATCTAAATCTTTAACATTGTCTGTCTTGTAATCCATTATGGTAATCGAACCATCGTCATTGATGTAATATCCATCGACGATACCCTGAACCATTACAAGCTCATCATCCATATTACTTACATCAACATCCAAATCCTTATATATATCTACTGCCGGAAGTCCCGCAATAAACTGTGCCTCCTTATAGAGTTTACCACATTTTGAAGCGTTCGCCATCTCTTTTCCGAGATTATTTGCAAAGAATTTGGAAAGCTTAGTCTTAGGCATGTATTTATCAATATCTTCAATACCGATATCTTTCATTGATTTAATGGTTCTATCATACTCTTCATCGCTATATCCATTATTGAAGTCATAAATCTCCATAAACTTATGAATAGCCGTTCCTTTAAATGCACCGATATTCTCTTCTGCTCCACCACCTAAGAATTCAGGCTTCATAATGTTTATGTCTTTTGCTTCCTCATCTTCTTCCACTTTTGGAACAAGCATAACAGGCTCTTCCTCATCATTATCAACCTTATCTATAAAATGATGCTTAATCTCACTTACAGAAAACTTAGTCTTAAGCCTGGTTGAGTCATTATACGGATAGTCTACCCTAAGCTGTTCATCAAGGTTTATTAAATCATCAGTACTGACATCATCAAGTTTAGACAAAAGCTCGTTAAAGATCTCTTCTCTGCTCTCGGTATTGGCTTTAACCTCTTCTTTAAAATCATCATTTGTCAAATGATAAAGCTTGATTATAGCATCCTTATAAGAAGATGGATCAGGAACTTTAGTATTAATCTTATAATAAAGCGACTTCATTACCCAATCAAGGTAAGACAAGGATTTATATAAATCTACATAACCGACATCTTCGCTTACACTTTCAATAAGCTTATCGTAATCTTTAGTGACTCCGGTCAGTATGCATTTGTCTTTTGCTCTCGTCATTGCAACATAAAGAAGTCTTAGTTCCTCGCCGTATGTGTCCTTCTTGCCGACTATCTTAAGAACATCGCTCATAATCGTTTTTCTTTTAATTCGCTTAACATAGTCAATCATAGGAAGTGCCAAACCGTAATCCATCGAGAGCAGCATGTCATTATTAAAATCCATAAGATTAATCTGTTTGTCCATCCCGGCAACAAATACAACCGGGAACTCCAAACCTTTAGACTTATGAATAGACATAATCCTTACAACATTATCCCTATCACTTAGGACACTTGCCTCACCGAAATCAATCTCATATTCTTTGTTGGCCTTTATGTACTTAATAAAGCTGTATAAATCTTTATACCCATTGTTCTCAAATTGAGAAGCCTTAGTAAGAAGCATATTAAGATTGCCATGTCTCTTGATACCGTCACTTAACGCGAGACAATAATCAAGATATCCGCTATCGTTAAATATATGTCTTATGAACTCACTGACACTCATGATTCTTGATAATGATATATATTCATCCATCTTATCAAGGAAAGATATAATCTTGTTGTGCAATGCTTCAAGTCCATCATAATCGTCAATCAGCTCAGTTAAATCGCTCATATCACAATCCGCAATAAACTTAAGCTTATCATACAAATGATATCTTCCGATGTCATAATCATACTCAACCATCTCTTCTTTAAGAGCAAGATCAAATATAACCTTTATATAACCAAGCTCCTCCATATCGAACCCGCCAAAATAATGTCTCATAGTCGCAGTAAGAACAATATCATCAGCAGGATTGTAAATCGTCTCAAGAAGACTTAAAAACATGCTTATCTCGCTCGCCTCAAAGAATCCCTTTGAATTCTGAACTACTGTAGGAATACCGCTGTCTTGAAGGATATTCTGGTAGCTTGCCGCAACACCGCTTACAGATCTAAGTATAATCACTATATCTCTATATTCAAGCGGTCTGTACATTGAAGCCTCGTAAGGACTTACGCTCTTATCTTTTACAAGGTAATGATGTTTAGGATCCATCATATTGTGAATCTTAAGAGCTATAGTTCTTGCATCAAGCTCAGCTTTATCATATTCTTCGTTATCTAAAGCTTCATCATCATTTGCCAAATCTGCTCCCTTATCATATATAGCAATCTCTAAATCATTGTCATAGTAAAAGCAATCTTCATTATCTTTAAGCCAAGGATGTGTATCAAGAGAGAACACTCCCTCAGGATATGAAGCGCCAGGCTTTAGACTTGCAGCCTCATCATACTCAACATCTCCGATAGACTCGTGCATTATCTTATCGAAAATGTAGTTAATCGATTGAAGAACATTAGATGAACTTCTAAAGTTACAGTCAAGTTCAATAAGAGTATTCTTGTCATCCTGACCGTAAGTATTGTACTTGTAGTTAAACAACTCAGGTCTTGCCATACGGAACCTGTATATACTCTGCTTCCTGTCTCCAACCATAAACATATTGTCAGATACTAAGGAAGTAAGAATCTCCTCCTGCAAGAAGTTACTGTCCTGATACTCATCAACCATAATCTCTTTGTAGTTATTCTTTAACTCGTCCGCAACAGGAGTGTTAACATATTCACCATCTTCGTTCTTAGTCTTTAGAATACTTAACGCCATATGCTCTATGTCAGAGAATTCAAATGTCAGTTTATCAAGTTTCTTCCCCTCAAAGATTGATCTGAACTCTTTAGAAAGTTCTAACAATAACTTAGCATGAGGTTTAATAGTATTTTTATCTGAGATAAGTTCCTCGCTGTTACTGCTAAATAATGATGCAAATGATCCCTTGAATAAATCATCTCTATAATGCTTCTTCATTTTCTTTAGCTTATCAGCATCACTATCATCAAGTGGCTTATACGAAAGAGTCTTTGCCTTAGGTATATTCTTTAGCGCACTAAAAATGCTGTCATATCTTTTAACATATGACACCTTCTCATTGTTTAACATGCTTTTATAGTCATCAAGCATAATTATATCTTCAGTTATTGCGGCAGAATTCTTGTCTGCAGCTTCTAAAGTCAGAACAAATTCATTAGTCTTTTTAGCGTAATCATAAGCTGCCTCAATATAATACTTGGCATGCTCAATAATAATCTCAAAATACATGTCGTCATTATCAAGTATACTGATACAGTCATCAATCCACTTATCTGCATCAGGCATAGAGGACTGATAGTCATATATCTCCTTAATCAACGACTCGATATTCTCATCGGTTCTACCCTTCTTATAACTCTTAACAAGCTTAATAAAGTCTTCGTCATCACTGTCATAATGATTAGACATAAGTTCAGAAATAGCCTCATTTGAAAGATCGTTAATCTCTGTATCGTCACCTATTCTGTAAGAAGGATCGATACCAAGCTCCATAAAATGTTCTTTAACTAAAGTATTACAAAACGCATCCGTTGTAGAAATGTCAGCTATATTAACCAAGGCAGCCTGACGACTCAAGAACGAAACCAAGTCTTCATCACCGGCTTCGATTGCCTTCTTTAGCTCATCATTTATCTCATCGGCAATTCTGGTTCTCATTTCATTAGCAGCAGCATTGGTAAATGTTACTATCAAAAACGAGGTAATATCAATCCTCTCACTGATAAGTCTGTCGATAATTCTCTTAACAAGAACCCATGTCTTACCTGAACCTGCGGCAGCACTGACCAATATATTAGAGTCTCTCTTCTTAACGACTGCATTTTGTGCATCAGTAATCTTAACATCTTCTTTTATAGAAGACTCGGTGTATTCTTTCCACTCTTCTTCAGAAAGAATGCGATATCCGTTACACTTCTTCATCGTTAAGCACCTCCTTTATATCGTCAATTCCTTTCTTGGTAAGTTTTCTAAAGGCATTGCCATCAGACTTCTTAACACCACATATATCTTTATAATTGCAATAATCACATGGTGTCTTCTTATCAAGAACATAAGGCGATATCGATATATCTCCGTTAAACATATCATTTGCAATCTTCTTAAGTTTATGTTCCTGATACTTAAGAAGAATATCAATATCATCAGCACTAAAAACTGAGGAGTTCTTAGATAACGCCCCATCTTTGTTGTAAGTGACATTTATAGTATCAAGCTTACCGGAAGGTTCATGAAGTTCAAGCTTAGATAAAACATCCGAAGAACCTTCACCAAATCCGTCAAGTTTAAACTTATCAAGGTATGATTTGTAATAATCATGCCTCTTTAACAAGGTGTCGTAGTTAATCTCATCATCAGTAACTCCATCAACAATCGGCTTATCTACGTGGTAATAATATGCTGCCTTAGCTTCACCTAAACCATCAGTCTTAAGAACATTAAGGTAAGTAAGAAGCTGGAGCTGTAATCCGTAGTAAACCTTTGTCATATTAAATGTTGTACGTCCTGATTTATAATCAATCACCCTAAGATACCGCTTATCTCCATCATTATATTCATCTACCCTGTCTATAAAGCCGGTGAGCGTGATATTTCTTCCGTCATCAAGCGATATAACAGGAGAATTTAAATCTCCATGTTTGTTAAATGACATTTCAAAACCAATCGGAGTAAATGCACTTCTCTTATTCTGCCAAGCAACAACATCAATGTTATCCTCAGCAATATCTCTTATAATATCTTCATAAAAATGCAGTCTCTTATTCTCATCAAAACTATAATCAAGCTCTAAGAAAGCCTGATTAATCGCTTCATCAGATATCTTGATATGCTGTTCATAACTAAGCTCACTGTACGATAAACCTAAATCCCTAACTCTTGACCCGTATATCTCAAGAATTCTGTGAAACAGATTACCGTAGTCATTATTCTGAAAGCTATAGTCATAGTTTTCAGAAATCTTAAGTCCATAATTAATATAGTGTCTGAAAGGACATTCTTCGTATTTTTCAAGTCTTGAAACTGAAAGGTATAAGTCTTTGCCGAACAGTCTGTCAATAAGCTTGTTGCTAATAGGTGCAACGTGATTCTTATAACTGTATGCCTCATTAAGTCTCTTAAGAAGCACGTCATCATATTCTTTGATATATTTAAGCATAGTATTAAGAGGTGAAACACCTGATTCACCATTTTCATATGACACAAGCTTATCAACCGTACTTCTGTATAAGGTATTCTTGGAGCACAGATAAACTTCAGCATCAACCACTTCAATCCTGACATCATTTAACACCCTCTTAATCTCCTTGATAAAATAACAAGGAGCCATAGACGAGCCTTCAGAGTTCATTCTTGAATAGCTGAATATAAGCTTATCTTTAGGTTTAGTAGCCATCAGATAAAGATAGAATCTCTCCTGATAAATCTTGTCAACCCTGTCAGGCGCAAGGTTAAGAGAAGTTGCCTTAAATGCGCTTCTGTCCTTATCATTTAAAAGATTGGTAGATGAATTGCTCATAGGTAGAACACTATCATTAAGTCCAATCATAAACATAACTTTAACGTTATCAACCCTTGTCCTAAAAAGGTCTCCCACTAATACCTGGTCAAATGTAGACGGAGTGCTACCAATCGCAATCTCGTCAAGTCCTTCACACATTATGTCATTAAGCTCATCACCTGACATATTCTCATAATCTTTAACAAGATTATATAGTTTATCAAGTAGTGAAATGATAGAAGGATATATCCTTGACCATAGAGAATAAAGGTTAATGTCCTTATCTTTATACTTTTTTGCATACTCTTCTAATCTCTGCTGATACGAAAGAGAAACCGTATAATTATAGATTTCTTCAATGATAAGCTTATTATCCTTACTCTTAACCGCATCAATAATAGTGAGTAAAGGAGTGACAAGTTTAAGTCTTATATCATTTACCCTGTTTAATAGAATCTTCTTTCTCTCTTCTTTTAACGCTCTTTTACTGTCATCCTTATCATTGTTCCACAGATACTTAGGAACCCTTGTAAAGCCCTTAATGAAATAGTTATATCTAAATGAATCAGTCTCAGCAAGGTAGTTTCTAAGCTCATATACCTCATCATCTGTAAGATTAGTAACCTTAGTCTGTAAAAGTCTCTCTACAGAATCTTTATTGAAGCCATTACGACCTTTTAGAGCGATATCTATCGAAACCTTAAGTCCTTCAATAAAAGGATTATTAACAATATCCTCTTTCTTATCGATAAAATAAGGAATCTCATAATCGTCAAATGTCTCTTTAATAATGCCATTATATTCGTCTAAACCGGGACTAATAATAGCAATATCTCTGTATCTTAAGTTATGATTATCAATATAATCTCTTATATCTCTTGCAACGGCATTAACCTCTGCTCTTGTGCTTACTGCCTCATAACCTTTAACATTTGCTATATCAATACCTGAAGGAATAGGCATTCTTCTTCTGAAAAGCGCAGTCTCTAAAGCAAGTAAATCAGGCTTGCCATACTGTCTATATGACTCTTCTTTATAATCAAGATTGATTGTCTTGATATCTTTGCCTGGGCAGACTGACTGATAGATAGTTTTAAGCTTGTTGATCATATCGATACTAAGCCTAAACATATCACTTGAACCCTCTTTAGAAAATGCATTATTAGAGACGGTTACGGTAAATGTAATGTCCTTAACCACCTTCATAAGCTCACTTATAAATACATATTGATTTGGGGTAAAACCGGTAAAACCGTCAAAATAGAATATAGAATCACGAAGCAATTTAGAATCAGGGGTAAGCTTCGCAAGATAGTCAGGCAAGCTTTCAGTAACTCTGAATCTACCCTCTATCTCTTTAACAAACGCATTATATAAAAGTATAAGATCGCTAAGCTTATACTTTAAATAATCATCAATGTCTTCATTAAGAACTGCTTTAAGATCTCCATCATAAATCTCATATTGATAGAACTCCGATATAATTGACTTTAACTGGTCAATAAAACCGGCTCTGTTATTCATTCTGTGATAAATCTTAAGCTCAGACTTGTTATCGTAGACAACTTTTCTAAGGAGCATAGCCTTGCCGATATCATCAAGGACATCTCCTAAATCAGCATTTAACTCATCAGCAATCCTATATGCCAACCTGTTAAAGCTAAGAATCTCAATATTAAGCGCACCATGTCTAGGATGCCTCTTAATAAGTTCTTTTTCATAAAACGAAGAAGCCTGTTCAGGCACGACAAGAAAATATCTTGTATCCTCGTGCCTAACAGACTCACTAATTAATTCATTAAAAACGACTGTCGTCTTACCAAGACCGCTACCACCGCATATTAAACGCATTGAATCATCTCCACATGAATTATATTATTATAAATGTGCTTGAGGGCTTCTCTTCTTAGCACTATTCTTGGCTTGTTTAGCAGCCTCAGCTTCGTTCTTGGCATTCTCCGCTCTGTTAGCGCCGTAAGTGTGCATAAGCGTCTCTTTATTAATAAAGCCTGCATCATTAGCTGCTTTAGCACCTCGCACATTATTGATCTTATCAACAATCTTAGAAACACGATGTACTGTCCTAGGTGCATGCTTAAAGACAACTGCAATAGAATCTAATGCATTGGCAAAACGAGCATTACCATCAGATGATCTTCTAACCTTTTCCTTACCCTTAATGTACTTAGCAGCTGCATTTAATATATCACGATTAGCTTTAATAATCTTTAAAGATTTTTGGTTGCCGGCAATATTAAGGCCATTAATCTCTGAAGCAGCTTGTACGGCATTATAAAGATTGTTATATTCTTCGGATCTGCCCTCAGGACTCCACATATTGTCAAGAAGCTTCTTCATATCCGATGTGTATTCGTTAATTCTTACATCCTCAACTTTATACATTACATTTCGAAGTTTCTTGCGCATTGCTTTGGCACTTTGCTTGCCTCTAAGAGCTTCTCTAAGAGTAGCATTGTCAGCTTTAAGTACATCAACACTGTACATTTCTCTAAAACGATCAGCAATTTTATGTATCTTTTTTACATCAAACTTTTCGTTTTTCTTTTGTAAGTATGCCGCAGCCATAGTTTTAGTGAGATTCTCAATCATTTGCTCAGGAGTATCTCCTCCTCTTCCGGCTGTATGGAGCTCAATATAAGTATCATAGTTAACAGGTACTTTTTTCGGATTGAGCGCAACAAGTTTTTGATACTTCTTCTCACTTACAATCTTCTCGATTACATCATCAGCCGACATGCCATTCTTAAGATAGTCTCTTATGTATGTATTCTCACTCTTCAAATTGTTGTGATAGAATCTGCCTATCTCTGTAGACGGATCAACTCCTAGAAGTTTTCTACAATTAAGGACTGCATTGGCCCTTTGGATTTTATCTACCAAATTAATCTTCGACAGATCATATGAATACTTTTGACCTTTTTGTTTAATCCAATCATTAATAGTCTTTAGCTCTTCTTTATAATCTTCTTCTTTTTTATTAATATCAGCTGATTTATAGTACTTTAATTCTTGTTCAGAAAGTCGACTTATCTCATCATTCATTGCCCTCTCGGTATGTACAGCTAAAAAGATACTTGATATAAATTCTTTCATCTTAGACGCTTGGGCGCTATCGGCATTTGTCTCATAACTAGTAAGTTTAGGCAACGCTTCAATCTTATCATTAACATTATCATCAAGCTTAACGTCTTTAAAATTCTTCTGACTCATAATATGTTCTTTATCTTCTTTAGAAAAACCAAGTTTGTCGAAAAGTCCATCAAAAGTAAGATCCTTATCAGCAAGTACCTCATTAATTATTCCTGTTTTTTCAATGTTATTAAAAATATACTCTTGAGTCTGGACTAAAATCTCTCCATCCGTTAATGCATCAATATTGCCATGGCTTTTATAAAAAAGAAATCTAGCCTTTAAATCACGCTGCTCCTCATCTTCTAGAGCATTGTATATGTTAAGATAATCTTTACCCATGTTTACAAATGACTTTATACGATTTCTGTTCATATTTTCCACAAGTCTTTTAAAAGCTTCTATGGTATTATCTTTTGTACAATCATCAAATATCTGTTCCTGGCGATCTTTAACATATTCTTCTTCGTCTTGGTTAACTTCACCATCAATATTAAAACCTAATCTCACTCGATCCTTTTCAGAAAAAAGATTACCATTTTGCTTAAGAGAATTCTTAAAATACTCGGTATGAACTAACCATAATTCATCTCGGTCATTAATTTGATCACTCCAAATAGTATTAATCTTACTTATATCAAGGTTATTTGGTTTTCTTGAAACATTAAGTTTAATACGATCCAAAACTGCAGTTCTATCTTCTGCTTTGCCAAAAATTCCGGCATTTGACTTATTGTTATTTTCAAACTTTACACACTTATCTATGAGAGTATTAATACTCCTAATGCTGTCTTTATATTTTGGCTCTATTTTGTCGTATCTACTCCAATGCTCCTCCTTCCTCGCATTTCTAAGTCTGTATTCAATTACTATATTATCTTTAAGAGCATTAATCAACTCTTCGTAATCACTGTTAAAGATACAATCTTTAATGAGACTATCACTTAAAAGATTAATCTGTGCATTAAGTGTATCTTTAAATCCATCCGATTTATCATCCTTTAAGCGAGTTCCTTCATACTTAAGTGCATTCTTTTTCCTAACTATATATTTAATTCCTATTTCAGCTTCTTTTACTTCTTTAAGAGTATTATCCTTACCTTCAAGTTCTTCATTAATCTTAGATACAGTTTCGGTTAATCTGAATATGTTTTTAGAAAGCTCTGCAGTCTTACTAATCTTATCATAAATAGGTGCTCCCTTTTTAATATTCTTCTTAGCACTGTTAAAAGCGCTATTTATTTCATCACTAAAACGTTTAGCAGAGTTAACGAGTTCATCGGTTGCGTCTTTAATAGCATTATATGAGTATTCGGTATTAGGCTCACTAAGTTTGATATAATTGTTAAGAAGCTTAATTGTATCCTGGCAATCCTTAGACTTATCTTCATTACCAAGATTATTATTAAGTTCTAAAAGTAACTGCTTTAAAAGATCGATACTTGACTTAACAACCTGTTCACGCCTGCGATATTCATTGATAGTTTTATCGTAAGCATTCTCCATATCTTCAAGAACTTTCCAGTCGCTGGTAAAATTAATAGTGTACATACAACTAGGAAGACGCTTAAACACTTCCTCTCCCTCAATATATGGTCCAGGATTAACCCTATAACCATCAGGCATAAACGCCTTATCATTGGTAAGATCTTTAATATATCTATCATATTCAAAATCATAAACCTTATTAGATGTTTTAACTGTATCGGCAATAGTCTTATTAATATCATCATAAGTCGATACGGCATCCTTACCATCTATAGTCTTCCCTTTAAGGCTATCCATGAACGTCCTGTAGACATCCATAATTACCTTAGCGTCTGTCTCTTTTTCAAGGACAATATCATGAGCAAGTAGAGGAGCAATATCTCTATCACCTTTGATCAGCTCAGCGCCTTGAACCTTGCCATTAAGAAGCATGTCACGCCAAGTGTCTCGCTTCTTACCGAGCTTCACAACGACATCATTATATTTCTTAGAGAACTCGTTCATAAATGCGAGTAAAAAATCCTTGTTATCAGGAGCTATCTCGTTAGTTCCCTCTGAAGTTTTAGTTATCTCATTAAGGAAATTCTTGCATAGCTCTCTCTGCTCAATGTTATAAGAGGTTCTTTGATTATCAGCTGTCGCTTCTACATCATCAAAAATCATGCTGTAAAAGGTTTTAACAGCACTCTCTACATCCTTATTCTTAATAAATCCATCAAACGGTGCTAAATTAGGCATAAACATCGTCCTCCTTACAATTACATTGTTAATATAGTACCATTTTATCACATATACCGCAACATAAGAGCAACAAAACGGATTAATAAAAAACTCCGCGGCAGTTGCCACGAAGTTTAATATACATATTATTACGCATCCTGTCTGTCAATTGCAGCTCTTACAAGCCCCTTAAACAATGGATGTGCCTTGTTAGGTCTTGATTTAAACTCAGGATGAGCCTGGGTTCCGATAAAGTAAGGATGATCAGAAAGCTCAATCATCTCAACAATCTTATCATCAGGTGACTTACCTACAATCATCATCCCGGCATCACAAAGCTGCTCGCGATAATCGTTATTGACCTCATATCTGTGTCTGTGACGCTCTGAAATATCCTCTTTGCCATATAACATAAATGACTTAGAATCTTTAGACAAATGACATGGGTAAGCGCCAAGTCTTAACGTACCACCACGATTCTCAACACCTTCTTGATCAGGCATAAGATGTATAACCTGATTCGTACTGTTAGGATTAAACTCAGAACTGTTAGCGTCGGATAAATTAAGCACATTTCTTGCAAAATCAACAATCGCCATCTGCATACCAAGACAGATTCCAAGATAAGGGATTTTGTTCTCTCTAGCGTACTTAGAAGCAAGAATCATGCCTTCTGTTCCACGCTTACCAAATCCACCAGGTACAAGAATTCCGTCAACATTTGCAAATGTTTGAGCAAGATTGTCTTCAGTGATATCCTCAGAATCAATCCACTTCATATCAACCTTGGCATGACAGCTTATTCCACCATGTTTAAGAGCCTCAGAAACACTCAAATACGCGTCATGTAAGGTTACATATTTGCCGACTATACCAATTGTAACTTCATTTTTAGGTGCCTTAAGAGCATCAACAAGTCCTGTCCAATCCTCTAAATCAGGTTCCTTATTCTCAAGCTTCAAAACATTTAAGATAACATCTGCAAGCTTCTCCTTCTCCATAGCAAGAGGAGCTTCGTAAAGATAGTCTACATCAAGGTTCTGAAGAACATGACTTACAGGAACATTACAGAATAATGCAATCTTATCTCTTACATCATCTGAGATCGGATGCTCGGTTCTACACATAATAACATCCGGTCTGATACCCATACCCTGAAGCTCGCGAACACTCGCCTGTGTAGGCTTGGTCTTCATCTCTCCTGAAGCCTTAAGATAAGGGATTAAAGTAACATGGATAAGAGCTGCATTTTCATGTCCGATATCAGTCTGGAACTGTCTGATTGCCTCTAAGAATGGCTGACTCTCAATATCTCCAACAGTACCGCCGACCTCAATAATAGCAATCGTGTCATCACTGTCATCCTTACCTTTATAAAATCTATCCTTGATTTCATTGGTGATATGAGGGATAACCTGAACCGTACCACCCTTGAAATCACCATGTCTCTCCTTGTTAAGAACAGACCAGTAAATCTTACCTGTAGTAACATTAGAATTTTTATCAAGACACTCATCAATAAATCTCTCATAATGTCCAAGGTCAAGGTCTGTCTCAGTTCCGTCCTCGGTAACAAACACCTCACCATGCTGTATAGGGTTCATTGTACCAGGGTCAATGTTGATATAAGGATCAAACTTCTGCATGGTCACCTTATATCCCCTTGCCTTCAAAAGTCTTCCCAAAGATGCAGCAGTAATACCCTTTCCAAGGCCTGAAACAACTCCACCTGTTACAAATACATATTTAACACTCATAGTTATTCTCCTTTATATTAGAGTATTCATAAAGATTCTTTGCTTCGCTCAGAATGACATAATAATACCTTGTTATTTACTATATCTCTGCAATGTCTACAAGATTAATATTCTTCTTCCTGTTCTCAAGCGAAGTGATAAGCGCCTCCGCGGTATCAATCGCAGTAATTACATTAACTCCGGTCTCAACCGCATTTCTCCTGATGATAAATCCATCTCTTCTGTTAGAAGCACCGTCCCTAGGAGTATCAATAACAATATCAAGCTCATGTCCAAGAACAAGATCAAGAATATTAGGTGACTCCTGCTCAACCTTTCTCGTCCTTATACAATCAACACCAGCCTCTTTAAGCACGTTATAAGTACCTCTGGTAGAGTAAATATTATATCCAACAGCCTCAAATCTCTTAGCGATAGGAATGATATCCTCTTTGTCTTCATCCTTAACGGTAATAACCATATTGTAATACTTAGGAAGCTTAACGCCAGCACCCAAGAAAGCCTTATGCAAAGCTTCGTTAAAGTCCTTAGAAATACCGAGAGCCTCACCGGTTGACTTCATCTCAGGTCCAAGAGAAATATCAGCACCTCTGATCTTCTCAAATGAGAACACAGGCATCTTAATAGCATAGTAACCTGAATCCTTCTGAAGTCCAGGAGTGTAACCAAGTTCCTTAATTGTATGACCACATATAATCTTGGTAGCCAAAGAAACAATAGGAATACCTGTAACCTTTGAAATATAAGGAACAGTTCTTGAAGATCTAGGATTAACCTCAATAATGTAAATGTCATCTCCATCAGCAATAAACTGAATGTTAATCATTCCAATTACATGTAAAGCCTTAGCTAATCTCTTAGTATAATCAAGAAGCGTACTCTTAGCATTTTCTGAAATAGAACGCGCAGGATAAACAGAAATTGAATCTCCTGAGTGAATACCGGTTCTCTCAATATGCTCCATGATACCAGGAATCAATACATCCTCGCCGTCACAGATAGCATCAATCTCAAGCTCAATACCCTTGATGTATTTATCAACAAGGATAGGATGCTCCTGCTCGATTTTATTAATCTCTCTTATGTACTCTCTAACATCAGAATCATTAATTGCAATCTGCATACCCTGACCACCAAGGACATAAGAAGGTCTTACAAGAACCGGATAACCTAAAGACTCAGCAGCTTCAATAGCTTCATCCTCAGTAAATACAGTACAACCTTCAGGTCTCTTAATACCTGTTTCATTTAAAATCTCATCAAAACGTTCTCTATCTTCTGCAGCGTCAACATCCTCAGGCTTGGTACCAAGGATTTCTACACCCATCTCTGTCAAGAACTGACTGAGCTTAATAGCGGTCTGACCACCAAACTGAACGACAGCTCCGTCCGGATGCTCTTTATCTACTACATTTCTAACATCCTCTTTGGTAAGAGGCTCAAAGTAAAGCTTGTCTGCAGTATCGAAATCGGTAGAAACAGTCTCAGGGTTATTGTTGATAATGATTGTCTCATATCCCTCTTTCTTAAACGCCCATGTTGAATGAACCGAACAGAAGTCAAACTCAATACCCTGACCAATTCTAATAGGTCCTGAACCTAAGATTAATACCTTCTTTTTGTCAGATTTAGTAGGAATATCCTCATCTTCAACGTTGAAATCAGAGTAAAAATATGGAGTCTCTGCTTCAAACTCAGCAGCACAAGTATCAACAATTCTAAAATGAGCAACTATACCAAGCTTCTTTCTAAGATTGTAAACCTCTTCCTCGGTAATACCCTGAAGCTTAGCAATAGTTCTATCAGGAAACTCCATATGTTTAGCTTCTCTTAAGAGGTTCTCATCTAAAGTCTCAGAAGAAAGACGCTTCTCCATATCTAAGAGATTGCTTATCTTCTTAATGAACCACTCATCAATCTTAGTTAACTGATGAATCTCGTAAGCACTCATACCGCGTCTCATAGCCTCAGCTACAGTCCATATACGCCTGTCATCAGTATCAGAAATAAGCGCTCTTAAACCTTTGTCATCAACATATGAATAATCATATGACATCAAACCATGAACATGCTGCTCTAACGATCTTATAGCCTTCATCAAAGCTCCCTCAAAGCAGCTTGAAATAGCCATAACCTCGCCGGTAGCCTTCATTTGCGTGCTGAGGTGATGGTCTGCTGATATGAATTTATCAAATGGTAATCTAGGCATCTTAACTACACAGTAATCAAGCATAGGCTCAAAACACGCGTAAGTCTTGCCTGTAATCTCGTTCTTAATCTCATCAAGGTTATATCCAAGTGCAATCTTAGCTGCAACTCTCGCAATAGGGTAACCCGTAGCCTTAGAAGCTAAAGCTGACGAACGGGAAACTCTTGGGTTAACCTCAATAACACAGTACTCAAAACTCTCAGGATCAAGAGCATACTGAACATTACATCCACCCTTGATGTCAAGCTCTGTAATAATGTTAAGAGCTGAAGTTCTAAGCATCTGATACTCTTTATCTGATAAAGTCTGAGTAGGAGCAACAACAACAGAGTCACCGGTGTGAACACCTACAGGATCAAGGTTCTCCATTGAGCAGACTGTAATAACATTGCCTGCACCATCTCTCATAACCTCATACTCTATCTCTTTCCAACCAGAGATACATCTCTCAACCAAAACCTCATGAACTCTCGAAAGACGAAGTCCATTCTCAAGAATTGTTCTGCACTGCTCTTCATTTTCAGCGATACCGCCACCGGCACCACCAAGTGTGTAAGCAGGTCTTAAAACAATCGGATATCCGATTTCATTTGCAACTTTTAAACCATCCTCAATGCTCTTAACAACCTGAGAAGCAGCAACAGGCTCATGAATCTTGTCCATGGTCTCTTTAAACATAAGTCTGTCTTCTGCCTTAGAAATAGTCTCAGCAGATGTTCCGATAAGTTTTACATTGTGTTTCTCTAAGAATCCGCTCTCAGAAAGAGCCATAGCCATATTAAGTCCGGCCTGACCACCAAGTGTAGGAAGAATAGAGTCAGGCTTCTCTTTTTCAATGATGCTCTCAGCTACCTCGATAGTAAGAGGCTCAATATATACATGATCTGCGATATCTTTATCTGTCATAATTGTTGCAGGGTTAGAGTTAAGAAGAATAACCTCAACGCCCTCTTCTCTTAATGCCTTACACGCCTGAGTTCCTGCATAGTCAAATTCTGCCGCCTGTCCAATTACAATAGGACCTGAGCCTATAACCAATACTTTCTTTATATCCTTGTTAAGCATATTATCCCTCCATCATTTCAATAAATTTATCAAATAAGATTTCAGAGTCCTTTGGTCCCGGACTTGCCTCCGGATGAAACTGAACAGTGACTATATTCTTACCGATATACTTTAATCCTTCGTTGGTTCCGTCATTAACATTCTTGTATGCCTCAACGGCAACTTCAGGATTAACTGTGTTCATATCAACCGCATAACCATGATTCTGAGATGTTATATAGACCCTTCCGGTCTCAACGTCCTTAACCGGATGATTACCACCTCTGTGTCCGAACTTAAGCTTATATGTATCTGCACCCGTTGCAAGTGCCATAAGCTGATGTCCTAAACATATTGCAAATATTGGAATATCTGTGTCATATAACTTCTTGATTTCTTTAATTACATCCTCGTTGTCCTTAGGATCTCCAGGGCCGTTTGAAAGCATGATTCCATCAGGATTGTCTGCAATTATGTCCTCAGCCTTAGCATCTGAAGGATAACAAACAACATCCAATCCCTTATTGTTAAGGCTTCTAATGATATTTCTCTTAGCTCCAAGATCAAGTAATGCGACTTTCTTATGACTCTTAAGATGATCGTCGTCATTGGCAGGGAACAACTCAACATTCTTTTCTGTTGCAATCTTAACAGCATCTTTAATTTTGTATTTCTTGATTCTCTCTAATGCTTCTTTTAATTCGTCACCCTCGTAATGCTTGTTGGTAAGCATTCCATTCATGGTTCCTTTATCTCTTAAATGCTTGGTAAGCGCTCTTGTATCAATCCCTGCAATTCCAGGAATTGCGTACTGCTTTAAGAGGTTCTGGATTGTGTTCTCAGATCTCCAGTTACTTGGGATTTCTGATAACTCTCTTACTATAAACGCATCAAGCCAGAGTCCTCTTGACTCCATATCCTCGAAGCATATTCCGTAGTTACCTATAAGCGGATATGTCATACATATTGCCTGACCTACATAAGAAGGGTCTGTCATGACTTCTAAATATCCGGTCATAGAAGTGTTAAATACAATCTCTGATATAACCTCCTTAGCAGCACCGATTGAAGTACCCTCATAAATTGTTCCATCCTCCAGGATTAAATATGAATTCATAACTTCCTCCTTAAATCTCAAATCTTAGTTTGTCAGTTTCCTTTGGAATGTCTGTAGGATACTTGCCATCAAAGCAGGCTGTACAATAACCTCTATCCACTTTCATTCCGTCATGTTCTAAGTAATCTTTTTCACTTAATTTATGTAAAATGCTTAATGCAGCATCAACACTCAAATATCCCAAGCTGTCTGCACCGATGTAATCTCGTATCTCATCTAAAGAATACTTACATGCAATAAGATTGTCTTTAGAATCAATATCTGTACCATAGTAGCAAGGATTAAGAAACGGAGGTGATGATATACGCATATGTATCTCTTTAGCTCCCGCATCTCTTACCATCTTAACAATCTGCTTAGAGGTTGTACCTCTGACGATTGAATCATCTATTAAAACCACTCTCTTGCCTTTAATTACCGAGCTAACCGAAGACAGTTTCATGTGAACCTTGTCAACTCTCATACCCTGATCAGGTGCAATAAAGCTTCTTCCGACATATTTATTCTTAATAAGACCAATCTCATAAGGAATACCGGCCTCTTTAGAAAAACCTCTTGCCGCCTCTAAACCGGAATCCGGAACTCCGATAACTATATCTGCATCAACAGGATGCTCAATCGAAAGGCTCCTTCCAGCATTTTCTCTAAAGTCATGAGCTGAAATACCATCAAGGATTGAATCCGGTCTTGAAAAGTATATATACTCAAAAAGACACATAGACGAGTGAGAGACTCTACCTATGTGTTCATTAATGGTTCTTATGTTACCATTTTCAATTACTACGATTTCTCCAGGGAGAATATCCCTGACAAATTTTGCACCAATTGTAGCGAATGCACAACTCTCAGATGAGAAGACAATACTACCGTCAGACATCTCACCCATACAGAGAGGTTTAAATCCCATTGGATCTCTCGCCGCAATCAATTTAGCCGGTGACATTAAAATAAGGGAGTATGCTCCCTTAATCTTGTACATTGCTTTAGTCACTGCCTCTTCAATAGAAGGGGAATTAAGTCTCTCACCTGTAATGATGTATGAGATAACTTCAGTGTCACTTGTAGTATGGAAGATACATCCCTTTTGTTCTAATTCTTCTCTTAATTCTAATGAGTTAGTTAAGTTACCGTTGTGAGCAAGAGCCATCTGACCTTTGATGTGCTTGATAAGCATTGGCTGAGCATTGACCTTAGTGGAATTGCCACTGGTAGAATATCTAACATGACCGATAGCCATGTTGCCGTCACCTAAAGTGTCGAAAACACCATCATCAAATACATCGCTAACCAACCCTAGGTCTTTAACGCATTTGATGATACGATCTTTGTTGACAGCTATACCTGCCGCTTCTTCGCCTCGATGTTGAAGAGAGTTCAACCCGTAGTAGACAGTTTTAGCGACATCTGCATTATGTGGTTTATAAATACCAAATACACCGCATTCTTCATGAATGTTGTTATACATAGTTAGTCTCCTATTTGCCTTAATTATACCATCGTGAAGTATAATATAACAATTCTTTCATTTTTGCAAGTGTTTTTTTAGATTTTATTCAGATTTTGCAATTAAATATATTTAATCCTGCATTTTAGCTATGTTCATCATATCTTCTACTATATTATCCCTCATTTCATTCGGGATAAAGATTCTTCGCTACGCTCAGAATGACAGTTAGGCTTTAATACACAGCGCTTGGTATGTAGAATATCATAAGCAGACTCTGTAAAAACGTCGGTACTTAATGAGTGCAAGTGAAACGAAGCACGAATTTAGTACCGCTACGTTTTTGCCGAAGCGAGAGCGGGTCTGCGTTGATATATATATGCCGAGCGCGTCAGTTATAGTTGACCTTCTTCGAAGGTCAAAGATTCTTCGCTTCGCTCAGAATGACAATTAAGTTATACTATTCCATCTCATAGTCACGCCTAACAAGTACTATAATATACCCTCCTAGCACAATAAGTCCTAGCGCAAGCACAATATACCCAATATATTCTCCGAGTTTAGGCTTATACGCGAATTGGTCAGGAGAAGCAGGATTATATGCAATCGTAACTTCCTTGCCGACTCTCATTCCCGATACAAAATTATCATAAGGAAGAAGATACTCTCTTCCATTAACTGCATAACTCAAAAGCACAGTCCTAACACGCTTAACCCCTTTAGCTCTAAGACTAAACCCTGTAGACTCAACATCCTTATCCTGAATCTTGGCTATCAACGCTTCCTTCTTAACCCAGTCGGACTTCTTGGTTGAATAATAGCCTCTTATGCTCTTAGTCCCTGTAATAAATACAACTATTGCCAACAGGATAAATATTACTGCTAAAACTAATCTTCTATCCATCATTTCTTCCTCGTAATCATACTCTTAATAAGCTCTCTTAAGAATTCGTTCGTAACTGAAAGAGAATCAATCGTTTCAATAGCATTATTAGAAATCTCTTCCACTTCTCTCTTAGCTTCTTCTAAGCCTTTATACTTAACATAAGTGTTCTTGTTATTCTTATCATCACTGCCAACAGGCTTACCGAGTTCCTCGGTCGTGCTTGTTACATCAAGGATGTCGTCCTGAATCTGAAATGCAAGTCCAACATTAGTACCGATTGACTCAACCTTCGCAATTTCGTCTTCATTTGCGCCTGCAAGAATCGCGCCAATCATCAGAGAAGCTTCAATAAGAGCCGCAGTCTTATTCTTATGAATAAACATCATGGTATCTGCGTCAATCTCACGTCCCTCTGTCTCAACATCAACAACCTGTCCACCTATCATTCCTGTAATACCTGCTTTGGTAGCAAGCACCTTAAAAGCTCTTGCAACTCTCTCGTTGCATTCTATGTCAAATGCTTTCGCCACAGTCTCAAACGCATAATTTAAAAGTGCGTCCCCACAAAGTATACCCATAGCTTCACCATATTTCGCATGGGTGCTTAATGCGCCTCTTCTGTATTCGTCGTTATCAAGTGCAGGAAGATCATCATGAACCAAAGAATATGCGTGTATCATCTCAATCGCAGCAACAAAAGGGTTTATAACATCACCATCACCGTTAAACATCTTGTAAGACTCAAGCATCATAATTGCTCTGATTCTCTTCCCGTTAGACAAGGTGCTGTATTTCATAGCGTCTGTTATGGTAAAAGTGAGTTTCTCGTCTGCAGGGAGGTAGTTTTTTAGAATAACCTCAACATCATTAACCCTTATTGTCATCATTTGTTTAAAATCCATGTTAATCTCCTTAATATCCTGTCATTCTGAGCGCAGCGAAGAATCTTTTAAATATGACTCATAATGAATTCATATAATACCTCAGCCCTATCGCTCCACAAATGTCCATTAACCGCCTTATGATACGCGTTAACAGCCATATCATACATCTTATCCTTATCATTAATCAGCGACTTATACTTATCAACCAAACCATCTAAATCGTTAATATCATAAACCTTATAATCCTCATCATCAACGAATATATCATCAAGATATGTACTCCTGTCCGTCAGGCAAATGCTGCCGTTAGCCATCGCATTAAATACCCTATCATGAGCGCCTTCCCTAAACCACGGAAGAACATTTAACGAAATCTTAGCTCTCTTCATATATTCCAAACAAGTCTTAGAATCAACAGGGCCATGAAATACCATGTTATCAATATCAGCACCTTTAAGTTCGTCCCATCTATGCCCGAAAATGTCAACCTTAATCCCATTGTTTACCAAAGCCTTAATAACTCTCTCTCTGCCGATGGCTCTTACATATAGATCAATAAAATTAAGACATTGATAACATGTCCTCCAGTCTTCAATGCTCATCTCACCCATCTCTCTTAAACAATGCTCATGGGCAACATCAGTAAGAGAACGCATAGGATTAGCATACATATCATCAACTATACCAAGATAAAATGCAGTGTACTCATCATTTATCCTCGTTATATACTTCATGTATTCATCAGGATTCATGTAAGTTCCGGCAAATAAACAATCTATATCTCTGCCTTTAAAATGTTCATCTATATCAGATAACTTAAAGTCTAAACTTGTTCCCGCAAGCGGAAGAAATCCACCTGATTTAAGCTTAGGATAATACTTTAGGTAGTATCTCTCATGATCTTTGTCAATGTGAAACTGATAATACCTAGGCGGTAAGAACTCATAGCGTTCCGTATAATATAGCGGGTGATCAACCACAATATTAAATATAGGTATGTCATAAAGCTCCCATATATATCCCCTATCTTCATCAAAAAGGCCATCCTCACCGGATACACCGAGGAAGTTGAAGGTTAAAAGAGCAGTCTCATTAGGCTTTATAAACTTTTTAAGGTGTTTTAGCGAAGACTTGCTATCTTCAAGATCATACCAAAATATCTTAAAGCCTTTATCTATAAAGAACTTGCCGATTTCATTTGCAAAGAAGGTAAGTGTCTCAACACCACCCTTCATAAGGATAAGCCTCATATCCCGTTACTCCTATTATAGATTATCAAGTTCACTAAGCCAAAGAGCGGCAGACGCGTCAGAAGGCATTCTTAAGTCACCTCTTGGAGAAACCGTAACTGAACCGACCTTAGGTCCATCCGGAATGCAAGAACGCTTAAACTGCTGCGCAAAGAATCTCTTTATAAAGGTCTTAAGCCATTTAAGAATGGTCTCATCATCATAATCTCCGTCAAAAACATACTTAGCCAACCTATATATCTTCTTAGGCGAGAATCCGAAACGAAGCATGTAGTACATAAAGAAATCATGAAGCTCATAAGGACCAACCAAGTCCTCTGTCTTCTGTGAAATATCTCCATCCTTAGGTGGCAGAAGCTCAGGACTGACAGGAGTATCAAGAACATCAAGAAGAACCTTGTTAAGTGTCTCCTTCCCATCTGTCATATAGTCTGCATAATATCTAACCAAATGCCTAACCAGGGTCTTAGGAACAGACGCATTAACTCCGTACATCGACATATGATCCCCATTGTATGTAGCCCATCCAAGTGCAAGCTCAGATAAATCACCGGTACCTATAACAATTCCACCCGACTGATTAGCCATATTCATGAGTATAAGGGTTCTGTATCTTGCCTGTACATTTTCAAATGTAACATCCATATCTTCCTTATTGTGCCCGATATCAAGAAAATGCTGCTCAACACCCTTGGTTATAGGAATCTCCTTCAATGTACAACCAAGCTCATTAACCAAGTTACATGCATTAGAGTAAGTTCTGTCAGTCGTACCGTAGCAAGGCATTGTAATCGCAATAATATCCTTCCTGTCACGGTTTAGCATGTCAAATGCCCTTACAGTAACAAGTAAAGCAAGAGTGGAATCAAGGCCACCAGAAATACCTACAACAGCTGTCTTGGCATACGCAGCCACAAGCCTCTTCTTAAGCCCCATAGCCTGAAGATTAAGAATCTCCTCACATCTTAACTCCCTCTCCTTATCATTAGCCGGAACAAAAGGAGTCTTAGGATAATTCCTTGTAAGCTCAGTATCACCAACAGACATTTCAAAAAGAACAGTCTTATATTCAACATTTGGCGTGCTTAAAAAAGTATTCATCCTGCGTCTCTCAGCCTCGAGCTTATAAAGGTCAATCTCAGAGATAACCATCTGATTCTTAAAGCGCTCACTTTCTGCCAAAACAGTACCATTTTCACAAATGATATTGTGCGCCGAGAATACAACATCAGTTGTAGACTCTCCCTCTCCTGCGTCTGCATAAATATAAGCACTTAAGAGTTTAGCAGATTGCATTGAAACCAAGTTTCTTCTATATGCCTCCTTAGAAGTAGTCTCAACACTTGCAGAAGGATTAACAATAATTGTGGCTCCATTAAGAGCATGGGCAATCGATGGCGAATTAGGAACCCATAAGTCCTCACACACCTCAGCTGCAATAACCATCTCATCCATAAGGATGTTAGAGAACAGAATATTAGTACCGACAGGCACCATCTGCCCACCTATAATAACATCTCCCATGTCATTAAAGCCTTCAGAGAAGTGCCTTAACTCATAAAACTCCGAGTAATTAGGTATGTTGCTCTTAGGAACGGCACCAAGGATAACACCCTCATAAACAAAGGCAGCAACAGAATAAAGCTTGCCATTAATAGCCATAGGAAGTCCGACAACTGTAATCATACCCTGACCTTTAGAGTGTTCAGCAATATCTATGAGACTGTTTAAGGCGTTATCAAGAAGCAGTCTCTGTAAGAATAAATCTCCACAGGTATAACCGGTGATTGAAAGCTCCGGGAATACTAAGAGTTTAACCCCCTTCTTACAAGCTTCATCCATAATCCCCATAATCTCTTTACTGTTGGCAACCGGGTCAGCAACTGTAATCTTGTTGGTTGCAGCCGCCACCTTAATATATCCGTCTTTCATACTGTCCTCCATATCTATAATTATATTGACCTTCTTCGAAGGTCAAAGATCCTTCGTCACTTCGTTCCTCAGGATGACATTTATAGATTGATGTGTCTTTTAGTTAACACATAGTCAATCATTTTCATTTGCATAATCGATACTATTATATAATATAATTATTAAAAAAAATACCCCATTTTATGAATCTATATAAAATGAATAAAGAGACAGCCAAATCGACTGTCTCTATCTGGGATTGCTGCAAATCAGTTCTCCAAAATAATTATTATCAAAGAATAAAACAACTCAAATTGCCAGTAACACATATAACAATCATTTATCTCTATTAACTTAGAGACTCAATAACGCCCTTAGCATTATCAATAGCTCCAACCACATTTACCTGATAGAGCACTCCATCATAAACAAAGAAAAATATATATCCCTGCTTATAATTGGTAACCTCATCCGAGTCCAGTATATTTTTATCTGAAACTACAGTGATATCAGTAGAAAGAGAATTACTATAATATTTTTCAATAGACTCATATTCTTCATTTTTACTATACTTGACTAAATTCCCTTCATCGTCAATAGTTGAATACTTTAATTCATTATCCTTTAAAGCTATATCCTTAAATGTAACACTATCTTTAATAGGCACATATCCATGAATCATAACATCTGTCACAGTACCATTTTCAATATCATTAGGTATATCACCGTTATCAAAGATTTGATATATAATGCTTAACCTTGCATATTCATTATTCTTCACTGCCAACAGAATGTCGGAATAACTCTTACACCCATTCCAACTTAGCATATCAATATTTGTATCATGCTTTAAAGAATCAATCGAAGTATAACTTTTGGTGTTGTATATATCTCCATCCAATTCGACTTTGCTGCACCCATTCGGGATAGTAAAAACTGTATGTGAATCATTATCAAACTCAATCTTACAATCATTTATTGTAACTATAGCTATAAAATGAGATATCAAAGTTCGTGCATGTGTTCCTATAGGTGTAATAAGCAATATAGAAAATACAATAATAATCGATGCAACTAATTTAACCCAAAATGAATAATTATAATTCTTTCGTATTCTAGCATCTGAATCTATATGTTTAGTGCACATCTCAAATACACTTTCAGTGTCTGGCATATTTTTTCCCAATACACTCTTAAAAAAAACATCATTATTCATAATCATTCCTCCATCTTATCTTTTAGATATCTAAGCGCGCGATATAACCGACTCTTAATGGTCGATTCATTAATATTTAAACTATTAGAAATCTCATCCAAAGAACAATCAATATAAAATCTTAGATAAAGTATTCGTTGAGTAAGCATATCCATACCCCCAATTAAACTAAGAGCCTTATCAATCTGCTCATTTGTAATAACCTCATCCTCTACAACTGTGATATTAATATTCTCAATATCAACCTCATTCCTGATATCTTCAATATTATTCTCAATATACGATAATGATGATTTATAGAAGCGATGTATTTTAGTCTTAGTCAAATGCAGTAAAAATGCTTTTGGATTCTTAAAATATTGACTTCCTTTTTTCTTCAAAACATCTGCAAATTCCATATACACATCTTGGAAAATATCAGAAACATCCTCCATATTATTGCATTTTGCAACTATATACTTAAGTACATCTGTATTCGTATCTCTATAAACCAGTTCAAAAAAATTGTTGTTTTCTGAGCTCATAATCAACAATCCTTTCCATAAAATTGTCTTACATACTAATAGTGTGTAATTTCAGTAAAAAAGTTTCATGTTTTTTTTAATTTATATCAAATAGGTATTTGACAAGGTGTGTATAATGGATAATGAGGTGTTTTTATGGATAAAGTACTTAGTGAAAAGAGAAAAGGAATCATATGTATATTAGGCGCAGCGCTATCATTTGCATTCATGAACCTGTTTATAAAGCTTGCAGGCGACCTTCCGACATACGAGAAAGCATTTTTTAGAAATGCTTTTGCACTTATAATGGCATCATTGGTCTTATTAAAAGATAAAATCTCGTTTACCGCAGGCAAAGGCAACTATCACGACCTTATTATGCGAGCATTATTCGGAACAATAGGAGTCTTCTTTAACTTCTACGCAATAGACCACTTAAATATCGCCGATGCATCAATGCTTAACAAGCTATCTCCGTTCTTCTCGATTGTATTCTCATATTGGGTGCTAAAGGAGAAAGCTAAGCCATATCAATGGATATGCGTAATAGTCGCTATCTTAGGAGCAATGTTTATACTAAAGCCGGGTGTCGGCTCAATAACAACATTTCCGGCACTAATAGGTTTTATAAGTGGAATAAGTGCAGGATTCGCATATACATTTATGAGAAGAGCTACATTGAAAGGTGTACCAAAACCATATATAGTGTTCTTCTTCTCTGGATTCTCAACACTCTGTTTTATGCCATTCTCGATTACAGGATATAAACCGATGAGCTTTGTGCAGTTCATATTCTTATTATTGACCTCGATATCCGCAACCTGCGGGCAATTCTCAATAACAGCAGCATACTCTCATGCCAAAGCAGCTGATATATCCGTATATGACTATACACAGATAATATTCGCATCATTGTTAGGGTTATTCTTCTTAAATGAAATTCCTGACATTTCAAGCATTGTTGGATGCATAATAATAATCGGAGCCGGTATATTTATGTTTATCAAAGGTAAAAAGGAATAACAAAGCGCGCCAAAAGGCGCGCCAATATTATATATATTACATAGTCTCTTTAACAACTTTTCTAGGTTTAGACTGCTTAGCCACATAAAGCTTCGTATCAGCTTCTGTGAGGCACTCATCAAGACTCCAGTCATATTCATGACCTGCAAACATCTCTCCGATTGAAACTGTAATGTTATAAGGCTTGTCGCTCTTAAGGTTAAACGCAGCAAATGCATGCTTAATATCCTTAACAAAGCTTTGTCCATAATCATCACCTGAGTATGAAAGAATAAACGCAAACTCATCACCACTAATTCTTCCTATAACTCCCAAATCACCAATATTCTCTTTAAGAACATCTGCAACAGTCTTAATTGCAAAATCTCCGGCAGTATAACCAAACTTATCATTTATAAACTTCAAGCTGTTAACATCAACATATGCAAACAGTAAATCCTCTTTAGATGACTTGATGTTGTTAAGCATGTCCTCAGCCTTACTAAGGAATTCATCTTTGTTAAGAATTCCGGTAACAACAAGATCTTCTTGATTAATCTGCTCTTCTAAAGCCTTATTCTCACTTTCAAGATTAGCGGTAATCTGCTCGTTGAGCTTCATCATACTGATAATTCTCGCAACCGAGCTAAGCTGATGAACAACAAAATCACTCTGAGAAAAGACTTCATCAGTAAGATCCATAACAATGAATCCATAAACAAACCTGTCATAAAACAGTGGCAAAACAACCATTGTATCTCTGTCAGACGGCATATAATCATTGTTATAAAGATCGTATATCTTCACTGCTTGGTGAGACTTAGGAACTCTCTCTAAAGAACCATCCTTAACATAAGCCTTAATCCTGATATCATCATAAGGTTCAAAAACATCTCCGATAGCATGAGTAATAGGATTGTCGTAAATATACAGATAAGCGTTCTTAACATTGAGCCAGTCTAGATAAGAAAGCATTGTACCATAACTGTAATCATTGCCATGGTAAACCTTACTCGTCTCTTTGACAAAGAGCCTCATCTTATTGTTGTTGGCTTTGGTCATATCACTGTATCTTGAAAAATCCTGAGCTACAGCTCTTAATACTTTTCTAAAGAAATCCTGGAATACCGACTGAATGATAATCTCATCATCAATACCCATGTTATAAACGATAGACGACTGCATTTGCTCAAGGTATGTAACAAGATGATCTGCGTCCGCCATATTAACCGCATCAGAGTTAATAAAATCAACAAATGCAGACTCGATATCCTTAACAATCTCCTCAGTAGCATGCTCAGACTTAGAGGCATCTACCATACATGTTACAAGATCAACGAACTTGTCATAGATACGATTCTTAGCTTCATCCTCGCCGCTTCCTCTGTATCTGTAGAAAATGTAATCAAATGCTTCATCTACATCCATGTCGGCAATAAGCTTCTTACCATCTGAACTCTGAAACTCCGGTCTAACCTTACCCATAGTATCTCTGATAACAAGCTCAGCAGGAAGATAAGTTGATTCAATCTTGTTGCCTGCCATTCTGTGTCCTAGAGATTTAACTGCCTGTCGTCCGATAACTGTAGGATCAGCAGCAATTGAAGCAAGAGGTGGGTTTGCTCTTGCGCCCTGTATTGTATTGTCGTAACCAAATACCTTAATCTCTTCTCCAGGTGTCAAACCTAACGCTTTAATCTCATCGCAAAGATCAAGAGCTGAATAATCATTGCAGCAGAATACGGCCTCTACGTCAGGATTGTCCTTAAGGAACTGCCTGCACACCTCGTGATTGTCGTCAGAGAGTGAAACCTCCGCAACACTGTGCTTAGAAATATCAATTCCTCGTTTAAGCATATACTTCATATATGCGTTAAAACGCGCAACCGCATCGGTATTACCGTCAGGTCCCTTTAAAATACCGAAATTCTGGCATTCACAAGTATCAATAAGATACTCTAATCCTGCAATAATTCCATTCTCATTGTCGTAATTGACGCATTCAAACCCCTCATAGTCTGAAGAAACAAGCACCTTAGGAACTTCCTTAAACTGAGCAAGAAAATCAAGCATAAGACTCTTGTCAGCATAAGCACCAATACTACCTGCAGCAACAATAAGTCCCGAAACGTTAGATTCATTGACATAGCTAAATATGGTATTGTACTGATAATCAAAAGGTGATGGAGAATTCTCTGTCACTTCTCTCTCGATATAACTTCCCGGAAGAACCAGGAGATTATAATTATTTTCAATACAAGCCAAATGAACACCCTTAACCAATGCCTCGGTATAACTGTCATTAAGTCCCGTCACCAATAGTGCAACAGTAAGTTTATCTCTATTCATAGTGTCTCCTCCCTTATAATTAAACACTCTACGAACTACTTAATCTTAATAAAGTTCTTCTTACCCTTCTTGATTACTAAAGGCTCTGTTTTAATAGCATCCTTGGCAAATGTAATCGTAGCGTCAGTAACCTTATCTCCGTTAACACTAACTCCACCCTGGTTAACAGCACGTCTTGCCTCTGCTTTAGAAGATGTAAGACCAGACTTAACAAGGATATCCAAAAGACCGATATTGCCATCCTCATAGTAATCATCATCAGAAAGCTCATGCTCAGGCATATTGGCAGCATCTCCTGATGAGAATAATGCTTTAGCGCCACTCTCAGCCTTCTTAGCTTCCTCTTCACCATGAACCATCTTGGTAAGCTCAAATGCAAGAATCTCCTTAGCCTTGTTAAGCTCAGCACCTTCCCATGAATTCATAGCATCAATCTCCTCAAGAGGAAGGAATGTAAGCATTCTGATACAATTAAGAACATCAGAATCATCAACATTTCTCCAGTACTGATAGAAATCAAACGGAGAAGTCTTGTTAGGATCAAGCCATACTGCTCCGTTGGCAGTCTTACCCATCTTCTTACCCTCTGAGTTAAGAAGTAACTTGATAGTCATAGCTGATGCATCTTTACCAAGCTTACGTCTGATAAGCTCAGTACCTGCAAGCATATTACTCCACTGATCATCTCCACCAAACTCAAGGTTACATCCATATTTCTGATAAAGCATATAAAAATCATATGCCTGCATAATCATATAGTTAAACTCTAAGAAACTTAAGCCCTTCTCAAGTCTCTGCTTATAGCACTCTGCTGTAAGCATTCTGTTAACGCTAAAATGCGCACCAACTTCTCTTAAAACTTCTATGTAGTTAAGGTCCATAAGCCAATCAGCGTTATTAACCATCATGGCTTTACCCTCACCAAACTCGATAAACCTGCTCATCTGCTCTTTAAAGCAATCACAGTTATGCTGAATTATCTCAGGTGTCAACATCTGTCTCATATCGGTTCTTCCCGAAGGATCACCAATCATACCTGTACCGCCGCCGATAAGTGCAATAGGCTTGTTGCCTGCAAGCTGTAATCTCTTCATAAGACATAAAGCCATGAAATGTCCTACATGCAAAGAATCCGCAGTAGGATCAAATCCTATATAAAATGTCGCCTTTCCATTATTAATCAAATCCTTAATCAGTTCCTCGTCGGTAACCTGCGCTATCAAGCCCCTTGCTACCAACTCATCATAAATAGTCATCAAAAAATCCTCCTAAAAGTAAAATCAATAATTATATATTATACTATCATCCTCACATAAAGTCAAAAATTGTTACGGCTCACACTCATCATATGTACATTCTTCAATCTGGTAGTTCCCGAATCTGCTTATAGCACCGCCTTCAATCATTGCAACACACTTCTCAAATGTACATCTCTTAATAAGCCCCTTAGACCCTGCCAGATAACAGGCGCCACCCCTTTCAGCCCTGCAGTTGACAAAAGTAGAATTCTTAATAAGTGCCCTGCTTCCATATATAGCCCCACCGTTACAATTATTGAAAATGCAGTCTTCAGCGTGAAGATCAACTGAATTATAAACCGCTCTTCCCTTGTTGGTATTCTTAAATGTAACAGAGAACAGGCTTAACCTCGTTCCGGTTGCCGATATTCCTCCATACTGCCCTTTGCCGTCAAATGTAGACGACTTAATCTCAACAGCACTTCCGTTGATAATCTCTAAGAGATCCTCGCCCTGAAAGTCATACGGCTTAATCAAACACTGCTCTATAAGCATTCCACCGCTAGCCTTAAGCGTATTGCTAAGGTAAATGTTAGAGTCATGTATATATATTCTGTTAGAAAACATAATAGGAATCTCATTGGCAAAATGAGTAGAACAGCTAATTTCCTTAACTCCCACAAGATCATCTACATCATCAAATCTCTGCACAAGCTCCGCTCTGTCCTCATAATCACTCTCGTAGAGTGTCTTATTGACATATTTCATGGCGTCTCCAAGATAATATATGGAATTGCCAAGCTTAGTTGAATGACAGTGTCTAAACCTTGAATCTATAATCTTAACAGGGCTCTTAACATACAGCGCTCCACCATAATCTGAAAAGCAACCTTCAAAATCACAGGATCCGATAAGTCCCTTCTTAGCCTGCGAATTGATAGCAGCACCATTGCCGTTAAGATAACAGTTGTGAAAATGACATTTGACAACTATCATCTCATCTCCTCTGAAATTAACGGCACTCTTGAGATTACTCTCATAAAATGTAGCATCCAAAAGGTCAATATATCCTGCACTCTGATCAACTACTCCACAGTAATTCCTACAGTAGAACTTAGAACTTCTGACAATCAAAGAACTGTCACCGGTAAGCTTAATCATGGAATCAAAGTTACCGCCATCATAAGTAAATTCACTGTTAATAATCTCAATCTTCGCCCCGTTAACGATAATAGGCGCTTTAATCTTTAATTTAGCATTTTGGAAAATGATATGACATCCTTTAGGGACCACAAGAGTCTCCCTAAGTCTGCATTGACCATTAATGTGAACCTTTCTTCCCGGATACAACACAGAAGTATCGATAACGGATGTGTATTCAAGTTCAGGAATATAGTATCTGATATTCTCTAATGAACAGTCCATCTTAACCTGTGCCATGCTGTAATATATATTCATGCACTCAGACAGTTCTTCTTCCATTGCCGCTTTAATCATAGCCCTGATAAGCTTAAGTTCCTGGCTTCCCATATGGAAAAGCTCGCCGTATATAAGGATAGCCTGCTCTTCCTTATCGCCGAAATCATCACCGACATACGAAAGCATATATAAATCCATCAAGAATATAATTCTCTTCTTCTCGGTATCTAAATAATCAAGAATACTCTCTAACACCTTCTCCTTATTCTTAGAGAGTATAATCGCTGACTTAACCTCCTCTTTACCAAGTCCAAGTCCAAAAGACAAAAGCCTTAAAAGCTCGAAATGATCAAGTGGTGAAATGGCATCAGAAAGTTGCGTCTGAAGTAAAACCGCAGCCGCATAGCACTCCTTAAACTCAGTGCTCTCGCTATTAAATTCGTGCTTTGGAGAAAGCCATGTCTTGGTCTTCTCTTTAAGTCTCATCAGCGTAGATTTCATCAGTCATCAATCCTTCGATACACGTTAAAAGCTTCTTCCTTAGCAGGAGTAACATTATTAAATGTACATCCGAACATCTCCTGCCCATATCTCTTAAATTCAAAATAAACGGCAGCCCCAATAAAACTTGCGTGACAATCATTAAAATCACATTCTCTAATGTGAACGCTCTCTGTTGTTGCAGAGTGAAAAGCCCCACCATGATCTGCAGAACAGTTGTTAAACTTACATCTTAAAAGTTCGACTATAGCGCGCTTTTGGAAGGTTAGACCACCATCTAAACATTCTTCAAACGAACTATCTATACACTCAAAAAACGATCCTGAAAATGACAACATCCTTCCACCCTGAGAACGATAAAAGTAGGAATTGTCGATTCTTAATCTTCCGTCCCTTTGTCTAATTCCGGAGCATAAATAATGCAAGTCAAATGTACACTCATTAATAATAACACCATGTACTCTCTGTATATCAATCAGAAAATCCGAATTCCTTGGAGACGAAACTGCTTCAATTAGCGAGTTTCTCATCTCTATTCGCCCGGAATTAACTCTTATCTGTCCACCTATCTTAAGCGTTGTATTAGAGATAATAATCTTACTTCCGTTAGTAACAATAATATCTCCGGTAACAGTAGTCGGAGATTCAATTCTAAACACTCCGCCTTTATCTAATATAAGGTTCTCATACTGGCAATTCTCTCTGTAGTTCTCGTTCATGTAATAGAGAAGCTCATAGTCGATATCATTTCCCTGCTCTCTATACTTCTTAACAAGGGAATGCGCCTGAGTCGTGTCACCTGTCTCAGCCATAAACTTCTTTAAAAACGCCATAGTATTGTCAGAAATCTTAAGAAGGTAAGAAAACTGCCTGACAATCTCTTCTGCATACCACGAACCCCAATCGGTAAATGAGGCAAGCTTAAGAAGATCAATCATAAAACATAGGGAAATACGGCTGTTAATCTCAAGCACCTGTATAAGATAGTCAAATGATTGATCAAAGTGATTATTGATATCAAGTATCATCTCCTCGCTGATATCAGAACCTATATCAAGTGATGCACATATCTTCCTGTAAGGCGCACTAAGTTCATTGATAACCTTCATGTTACCCTTAGCTAAGATTGCAAGCCCGAAACAATATGTATATTTCTCATTTAAAGAAAAAGAAGCCAAAGGATGCACTGCTTTCCGATGAACTTCTCTCTTTTGTTTTAATGTTTCTAATATATCCATAAGCATCACCCCTGACGCATATTAATATCTATAGTCTGATATGGAATCTCGATTCCATGCTCATCAAACTTAAGCTTTATCTCCTCTAATAATTTCCACTTAAGGGTAAGATAATCGGTTGTTGCAACATATACATGTATTCCGATATTCACTCCACTGTCAGCCAAATCATCAACAAACACATCTACGCCCTTTTCACTAAGATATCTGGTATCAGACTTAATGATATCATGAATTATATTCTTAGCTTCACCAATGTTAGCCGAATAAGCAATCGTGACACTTACATCTATTCTTCGGTCCTCTGCCATAGTAACATTAACTACACTCGAATTAGAGAGGGCGCCGTTAGGAACTATTACAGTCTGCTTATCCGGAGTCAAAAGTCTCGTATAGAAAATGTCAATCGAAGTTACAATGCCTTCCATTCCAGGAGTTGTAGTTCTTATAAAATCTCCGACTCTAAACGGTTTGAGAATAAGAATAAGAACACCACCGGCAAGGTTAGACAGGCTTCCCTGTAAAGCAAGACCGATTGCGACACCGGCCGTACCAAGCAAGGTAACAAACGAGGTAATTGCAATACCTAAGATGTTAACTGCAGTTAAGATAACCAATACCTTAAGTCCCACTCTTGTAAATGAACACAAGAAGCCGGCAACGCTCTTGTCAACCTCCCTGTTATCCATGCTCTTACGCATAACCTTGGCAATCAGGTTGATTATCTTAAAGCAAACAAATATAAAAATGAGCACAAGTATAAGTCTGACGCCATAGATCTCTATGGCGTCAATTGCCTTGTTCGTCAACTTTTTTAATTCAGATGTAAAAAATGATACCTCTTCGACAATGTTAGCATCAGCGCTGACCTTATCTAAAACAGAGTCAGAGCTCGCCGGTTTAACAGTGCCTACTCCTAATAAATCTAATATATTCATGTATTAAACAAACTCCATGCTATATTATTCTTCGTCCTTCTTAGCCTCAGCCTTCTTGGTAGACTTAGAAGCAGTCTTCTTAACTGTCTCCTTGGCTTTCTTGACAGTATCTGACGCTTTCTTAGCTGTATCAGATGCTTTCTTTTTGGTATCTGAAGCCTTCTTAACTGCAGTCTTTTTAACTGTGTCAGAAGCCTTCTTAACCGTGTCTGATGCCTTCTTAGCTGTATCTGACGCTTTCTTCTTAGTATCAGAAGCTACCTTGCTAACTGAAGCCTTAGCAGAAGAAGTCTTCTTGGCTGTTGTTTCCTTCTTAGCTGTTGTCTCCTTCTTAGCTGCTGTCTCTTTCTTAGTTGCAGCATTCTTAGCAGTAGTTTCTTTCTTAGCGGCTGCTTTCTTAGTTGTAGTCGCTTTCTTAGGCTCAGCCTTCTTAGCTGTTGTCTTAGTAGCTGTCTTCTTAACTTCTTCCTTAGTCTCTTCTTCTACAGTCTTAGTCTCAGCTTTAGTTGTCTTCTTGGTTGTCTTAGCAGCGCTTGCTGAAACATTGTATTTATAAACTGAGATTCCAAATGGTGGAATAGTTGTAGTAATTGACTGACTTCTCTCATCGCAAGCCTTGTCGGAACTCTGTCTCATACGAGAGTTGACATTGCCGTCGCCACCGAAATCAACAGAATCGGAGTTAAATATCTCTTTGTATTTGCCCTTATATGGTACACCGATCATAAAGCTCTGATAGTCCTCAGGTGAAAAGTTAACAACAAATACTAATGTGTCATCCTTCTTCTTGGTCTTTCTTGTAAATACAAGCAAACCATCCTTAGCTCTTAATGTGTTAATCCATTCAAATCCCACATCATCATAGTCAAGTTCTGAAAATGCAGGCTCAGTGTTATACAACTCAAAAAGCGCTTTCTTATAAGCAACTAAATCATCATCCTTGATACCGTCATCATAGAAGTATTTCTTACCAGGCTGAGTCATCATATATCCTAACCAAGCCTTATAAAAAGCTTTCTTCTGGATATCATTACCTGCTATCTTATCAATGAATGGCTTAGAGAATACAACATCGCTATGACTTATACCATACATGTAATTCTCATTGTATGCGTATAACAAGCTAAATGTAAGCGCATTAGCTTCATTTCTTCTTGAAACAACATCTGTCTCAGCATAGCCAAGCATATCATTAGACCAGCCAAGATTCCATTTGTAATCAAATCCGAGTCCGTCTTCTTCAACATCAACAGTAACATCAGGGAACAAGCTTGAATCCTCAGCAATCATAATAACACCAGGATTACGCTTATTCATAATTGAGTTAAGATGCTTGATAAACTCGATAGCATCAAGATTCTCATTACTTCCATAAATGTTAGGAAGCCACTCGCCATCGTTCTTGCCGTAATCAAGATAAAGCATTGAAGCTACTGATGATAACTTAAGACCATCTACATGGAATCTCTCAACCCAATACAAAGCATTGGAAATCAAGAAGTTAGAAACCTCTTTACGACCGTAATTGAAATTAAGAGTACCAAACGCTCTGTTGACTGCTCTAAGCATATTAGAATCCTCGTAACAAGCGTCACCGTCAAAGTAAGCAAGACCATGTCTCTCTCTACCGAACTGATATGGAGCCCAGTCTAAGATAACTCCAATACCCTTGTTATGCATATAATCAACAAAGTACATAAAGTCCTCAGGCTGACCAAGCACTGCAGATACCGAATAGAATCCGTGTGTCTCATATCCTAAAGAATCACCGTTAATAGTATCCATAATAGGCATAAGCTCAACATGGCTGTATCCGTTGTCAATAGCGTAATCTGCTACCGACTTAGCAAGAGTTTTAAAATTCCTGTCATATAAAGTATCGTCAAATGTAAAAGGATTAATCTCCAATACGTTCATAGGCTTATCAAGTCTCTTCTTCTTGTCTCTTGCCTTAATCCAAGCACTGTCCTTGAACTTAAAATTAGGATCTACAACCTTAGAAACATCTGAAGGGAAGATTTCATTTGAAAATGAATACGGGTCTGTCTTGGTAAACACTCTTCCGTCTCTGTTTCTAATCTCGAATTTATAGGTATCTCCAACATTAACACCTGGCACAAAGAGCTCAAATACGGCTGTATCATTGACTCTGCGCATGATGTTACGGTTACCCTCCCACATGTTGAACTCTCCAAGAACACTCACTCTCTGTGCGTTAGGAGCCCAGACAGTAAAGCATACACCGCTTACACCGTCAATAGTCTTCTTATGTGCGCCCATGATATCATAGGCATCATAAAGGATTCCCTGTGAAAATGAAGCAAGCTCCTGATTATCAATAACAGGCTCGAAACAATAGGCGTCCTTATATGCAAAAACGCTACCGTCTCTATAAGTTGCTCTTAACTTATACGGGAATATCTTCTTGTCATCGGTACTAAGAGTAAAGAAATCAGCTATACCGGATGCTCTCATCTCCAAGACATCCTTCTTGTCCTCTCTTATAACTTCAACCTTAAGTGCATTCTTAACAAATGCATTGATTACGAGGCCGTCACCTTCAAGATGTGGTCCTAAAATGTGATGAGGGTTGTCATGCAAACCATGTGAAATAGCATGAACTTCCTCCCAATTAATAGAAATACCATAATCTCTTCTCATAGCTTTAGTCCTCCTATAATTCATGAATAAATATACCGCTTCTAAGCTTTGGTTCAAACCATGTTGACTTAGGTGGCATTAAAAGATTAGCATCAGCAACATTAAACAATTCATGTATCGATGTAGGATACATGCTAAACGCGATAAGCATATCATCGCTACATCTTGATTCAAGTTCCTTAGTACCTCTTATACCTCCGACAAAATCAACCCTCTTATCAGTTCTAGGGTCATCGATTCCTAGAATCGGAGACAATATATAATTCTGCAATAAAGAAACATCAAGTCCCTTAACCGGATCATCATTAATTATATCAGCTTTAGCTGTAAGCTTATACCATGATTTATCATAATACATAAAGATGTCTGATTTATTCTTAGGTTCAGGCACTTCATCGCTCTTAGCAATCGTAAAATGCTCACTAAGCTTAGATGTAAATTCATTAAAACTAAGTCCGTTAAGATCTTTAACAACTCTGTTATAAGGCATGATCATAAGCTCGTCATCCGGGAACAGAACTGATAAGAAGTAGTTGAACTCCTCTGTTCCGTTGTAATCAGGATGCTCTTCTCTTCTCTTTAATCCTACCTTAACTGCAGAAGCACATCTGTGATGGCCATCAGCAATATATATCGCATCCATCTCGGCAAATGCTGATGAAACCTGATTAACATCATCTTCGCTGTCTATCTTCCAAACCTTATGAGTAATACCGTCATCTGAAGTAAAATCATAAAGTGGTGAACTCTCCTCAACTCTGGCTACAACATCTGCAATAGTCTCATTATGTCTATAAGCTAAGAATATAGGCCCTGTCTGTGCATTAAGAGTGTCAACGTGTCTGATTCTGTCAAGCTCCTTCTCTTCTCTGGTGTTCTCGTGTTTCTTGATAACACCGTTGATGTAATCATCAATAGATGCACATGCCACAATACCATTCTGAGGCCTGCCATTCATTGTAAGCTGATAAATGTAATAAGACTCCGAGTCATCCTTAATGTATCTGCCATCATTAATCATCTCATCAAGAAGTTCTCTACCCTTCTCGTATATGCAAGGAGCATACATATCCTGATCGTCATCAAACTGTGTCTCAGGTCTGTCAATTCTTAAAAATGAATCGTTGTCTCCCTTAACTACTTCCTTAGCCTCCTTACGATTGTAAACGTCGTACGGAAGAGCTGCTATCTTAGATGCCATCCCTTCCTTTGGTCTGATTGCTTTGAACGCTTTAATGTCAGCCATTATAACCCTCCTAGAAAAAAACACCAACATAAACAGTTGGTGCTATAATTATATCTAATAAACTCTCACGATGCATGTACCCTTCTTACCGTTACTCGCTGTAACAGTGATAGTTGTATTGCCTCGCTTCTTCTTGCTCTTAATCTCGCCATTCTTGTTGACAGTAGCGATTGATGTATCAGAGCTTTCGTATGTGAATGTAACATCCTTCTCACTTGACGTTATCTTCCACTTATAATTCATTGGAATCGTAACATCTTCACTTACAAGCTTAAGCTTCTTACTAGCTTTAACATTGACTTTAACCTTGACCGTCTTACCGGTCTTTAAAGAACCTGTAATTACAGCAGATCCTTTCTTAACACCTGTAACTAATCCCTTATTGGTAACCTTGGCAATCGTCTTCTTAGATGTAGACCACTTAAAAGCTGAAGTCTTAGAGAGTGCCGGAACAACCTTCTTGGTAATAGTCTTCTGATTCCCCTCAACAATACTCATAGAAACAGTTGCCTCTGTCGAGGTCTCTACCGTTGCCTTGGCTTTCTCTGTTGTAGCTTTAGCCTTCTCTGTCGTCGCCTTAGCTTTCTCTGTCGTTGCCTTAGCTTTCTCGGTTGTTGCTTTAGCCTTCTCCGTTGTAGCCTTGGCCTTCTCTGTAGTCGCCTTAGCTTTCTCTGTTGTTGTTGCCTTCTCAGTAGTTCCTACCTTAGCCTTCTCAGATGTTGCTTTAGCTTTCTCGGTTGTTGCAGTACCGTCTATAACAGATGCCAATCTGTAGAATGTAACCTCAGATACATCGTATGTATAATTCTTATATGCATATGTATCGTCACCGACAACCCACTTGTTATTCTGGTCAATAACAGTAACCTTGTCACCATTAACCTTCCTAACTATAGACCAATGATTGGTATTAGCCTTAATCTGAGCACATATATCTCCTACCTTAGGTTTAGAAACAACCTTAAATGAATCTCCATAGGTGAGAGGTGTGCACTTATGAAAAAGATTATATACAGTCTTGCCATATATAGCCTTATAATATCTTACAACGTAAGCATAGCATCCGTAGGTCTCGTCTGCACCATCGCCAACCCCCGGACGATAATAAGCACTTACGCCGTTGTAAGTATCAACAATCTGCTTGTTCTTAGTAATCTTAATCTGTGTTCCTGAAGCTGCCCATGCATTCTTAACAATTGTCCCGTTTAAATTAAATGCAACAATAAAGGCAAGCATAAATGAAAGCAATCTAAGCCCCCGCCTTGTTTTCATATATTCACCACCATTAAAAATATTCAGTTAACAAGTTCCCTATTAAATAAAAATCCATAAATATTTTACTACAAAATCAGCAATTTGAACAGACTTTTTTCAAAAAAACGTTAAAATTTTTGTGATTTTTTAGAAAAATTATTAACATGATTATTTGATTTCAAAGAAACGACACATTTAACAGTCTTTCTTTAGTTCACTAAGTACCTTAAGTGCCTGCATAGGTGTCATATTGTCTACATCCAGCGCTTTAATCCTCTCAATAACCGGATTAGGACCTGCGAAATCGAAAAGACTCATCTGTCTCATAGTTGCCTTATCAATCTGCTGCATAGCCTCACTTACAGTAATATTCTCGGTCTTTACAGTTAATTCATCCTCATCGACAAGCCCATCAAGAATCTCCTTAGCCCTCATAAGCACGAGACTCGGAACTCCGGCAAGTCTTGCAACCTCTATTCCGTAGCTCTTGTCAGCTCCACCTTTAACTATCTTCCTCAAGAATACAATGTCTTCTCCGTCTTCTTTAACGGTAATACAGTAATTATTAACACCGTTAAGCTTCCCCTCTAATTCGGTAAGTTCGTGATAATGCGTTGCAAATAAAGCCTTCGCACCAAGGAGCTTAGGATTAGCAATGTATTCAACAACTGACCAGGCAATAGATAATCCATCATAAGTCGATGTTCCCCTACCAATCTCATCCAAGATAAGAAGCGACTTATCTGTAGCATTTCTTAATATGTTAGCGACCTCGCTCATCTCTACCATAAATGTCGATTGTCCGCTTGCCAAGTCATCAGAAGCACCAACCCTAGTAAATATCCTGTCACATATGCCAATATTGGCAAATGACGCCGGAACGAACGAACCTGCTTGAGCCATAAGTACAATAAGTGCCGTCTGCCTCATGTAAGTAGACTTACCTGCCATATTAGGTCCGGTGATTATTGAAACTCTCTTATCATCCAAATCAAGATATGTATCATTTGAAATGAAAGAATCATTCGGAATCATAAGCTCAACAACCGGATGTCTACCGTCCTTGATATCAATTACGCCCTCATCGTTAAGCGAAGGTCTGACATAGTTGTTGTGATCGGCGACGTAAGCAAGCGAAGCAAACTCATCAAGCATAGCGATAAGATGAGCAACCTTCTCAACTCTCTTAACTTCGTTAAATATCGAATCTCTGACATTTGAAAAGAGCTCATATTCCAAAGAATTAAGCTTGTCTTCAGCTCCGGTTATATCGTTGGCTATACGATTAAGGTCTTCTGTGACATATCTCTCGCAGTTAGAAAGAGTCTGCTTTCTTATGTAATAATCGGGAACGAGCTCTTTATATGAGTTGGTTACCTCAATTACATATCCAAATACCTTGTTAAACTTGATTCTAAGGTTCTTGATTCCTGTCGACTCTTTTTCATTTGCCTCGTAATTGGATAGCCATTCCTTACCATTGGTCTTGATATCCTTAATCTCATCAAGATTCTTATCATAGCCGTCCTTAATGATGCCGCCCTCTTTAAGTGCAAGAGGCGGATCGTCAATAATCGCGCTGTCTATCAAATGATAGAGGTCGCTAAGATCATCAAATTCATCATTGACACTCTTAAATATACCCTCGTCAAGATCAGAGATAACCGTCTTGATATGTGGAAGCATAGATAAAGAATTCTTGAATGCTATAAGATCTCTCGGGTTGGCTGTCTTGAGACTTATACGCATCATAAGTCTCTCAAGATCATAAATCGAGCTTAAATACTCCCTAAGCTCTTCCCTCGCCATCATATTCTGATTAAGACAATCAATGCTGTCATATCTTACATTCAGTTCGTCAATATCAAGAATAGGCTGCTCAATATCAGTTCTTAATAATCTTGCTCCCATTGCGGTCTTAGTCTTATCAAGAACCCAAAGAAGCGAACCGCGCTTATTCTTCTCCCTGATTGTCTCAGTAAGCTCAAGATTCCTTCTCGTTGATGAATCAATGAGCATAAACTTGTCTGTTATATACGGGGTAATATATAAGATGTGACCTAATTGATCTTTCTGTGTCTCTATAAGGTACTCTAAAGCAACGCCCGACGCAATCACTCCAGCACCCATATCACTTAAGCCAAGTCCCTCAAGTGACTTGACATGAAAATGTTTAAATATTGCATCAACAGCAGTAGCCTCGTTAAAATAGTGAGACCCAAGTTCAGTTATAGCGACATTTAACTGTTCTTTTATGTATGTGAAATTGATATTATCAGCATTGTCTTCATTTTCTAAAAATGCTTTATTACAGATAATCTCTGCAGGAACAAGCTTATGAATCTCGTCCCTTACCTTAGCAGCAGAGTCAACTACAGTGGTTCTGAAATCTCCTGTAGTAATATCGCATACCGCAATTCCGAATGAATTGTCAGCCATATAAACAGACATCAGGTATCTATTCTTACTCTCGTCAAGATCCTGATCTGTGATGTTAGTACCCGGTGTAACAATCCTTATAACATCTCGCTTAACAAGTCCTTTAGCCGCCTTAGGATCCTCAACCTGCTCACAGATTGCAACCTTAAGGCCAAGTTTAACAAGCTTGTTAATATACATGTCCGCAGAATGAAAAGGAACACCACACATTGGTGCCCTCTCCTCCTGACCACAGTTTCTACCTGTAAGTGTGATATCTAAAAGCTTGGACGCCTTTAAGGCATCATCAAAGAACATCTCATAGAAATCACCCAATCTATAGAATAAAATGCAATCTTTATATTCATTTTTAATCTCGAAATACTGTTGCATCATTGGTGTTAATTCAGCCATGATCTACCTCTCTTTTACCGCTTCACCAATATAATAAAAATCCTTGCCGTCAGTTAATTTAACATCTACATAAGAGCCGATTAAAGACTCATCTCCCTTAAAATGCACCAAAAGATTGTTGTCCATCCTACCGGTAACCATACCCTCTTCATGGTCATTAACAGACTCGACGAGCACTTCTTTAACCTCGCCTTCAAACCTGTTGGTTCTATCGGCTGCGATAGTCTGAACTTCTTTAAGTAGCCTGTCAAATCGCTCCTTAACTACATCCTTGTCAAGCTGCTCTTTCTTGGCCGCAGCAGTACCGCTTCTCTTGGAATAAATAAATGTAAATGCAGCGTCATACTGAGCCTTCCTGACAACCTCAAGCGTGTCATTAAAATCCTCTTCAGTCTCACCCGGATAACCCACGATTATGTCTGTGGTTATAGATATATCCGGCATTGCAGCTCTCAACTTGTCAACAAGTTCAAGATAGGTAGCCTTGTCATAGTGCCTGTTCATCTCAGTTAAAAGCCTGTCGCTTCCGGACTGTAAAGGCAGATGAAAATGCTTACAAATCTTAGGCTCCTTCGCCATAACTTCAATAAGTTCATCAGGAAGGTCCTTAGGATGTGATGTCATAAATCTAACTCTCTTTAAACCATCAACCTGACATACAAGTTCAAGTAATTCTGCAAATGTCATCTTGTCGTCTAAAGTCTTGCCGTAAGAGTTGACATTCTGGCCAAGAAGAGTAACCTCGGTCACTCCGTCAGCTACCAACATCTCTATCTCTCTTATAATATCACGCGGATTCCTGCTTCTCTCCCTGCCCCTGACATAAGGAACAATACAAAAGCTGCAGAAATTATTGCATCCAAACATAATATTAACTCCCGCCTTGAAAGAGTACTTTCTCTCCGACGGAAGATCTTCAACTATCTCATCTGTTCTGTCCCAGATATCTATAACCATGGAACCCGACTCAAATCTTGTATATAGAATCTCTGCGAATTTGAAAATGTTATGGGTACCAAAAACAACATCAACGAACCTGTACTTGCTTCTGATCGTCTCAATAACCTGTGGTTCCTGCATCATACAACCGCACAAACCAATCATCATATATGGGTTATGTTTCTTTTTGTTCTTAAGGTAACCCAAGTGACCGTATACTTTCTGATTAGCATTCTCTCTTACAGTACAGGTATTATAAAGCACAAGATCGGCGTCCTCACTCTCAATAGGTGTGTACCCCATAAGAATAAGCATACCAAGAATCTTCTCACTATCCCTTGCGTTCATCTGACATCCAAAAGTCTTAACAGAACAGGTTAAATCTCTTCCAATCTCTTTCTTGAGATTGCTTACATACTCTCTACATTTGGCTATGTAATAATACTGCCTGTTAGTCTCATCTTCAGGGATACTTCCGTTAATATCAATCTTGTCAAAATCAATATCATTTAACATGTAACTACTCCTATCAAATAATAAGCTGCGACTCGGTAACTATAACATCCATCGCTTTATCGTGTTCTTCTGCTTCAAATGCATCAATCACCTGAAAATCATAGGCAAGAGCACAAGTATATAAGTCCGGATATCTTGATAGATAAATGTCATAAAAACCCGCGCCGAATCCAATCCTGTTCTTTCGCATATCAAATGCCACACCCGGCACTATCATAAACGCATCACTATCATCAACCAGAATATCCATAGCAGGTTCCATAACACCATATCTTCCCGGCTTAACCTCAGATATATCCCATATCTCATAAAAAGCCATCTGATGATCTTCTAATGTTACCGGAAGTCCTACACGCTTGCCCTTGCTTAAAGCATCATTAATAATCGGAATTGTGTCTATCTCATTTTTGAAAGGATAATATGCAAGTATTGTGTCAGAGTTGTCATAATCGGGTAGGTTTATAAGCTTGTTAAGAATTGCACTTGAGCTATTCTTAACAGTATCCTCATCAAGAGACATGCGTTTATCAAGCATATGCTCTCTTAAACTACTCTTATCAAACATTTTTCTTAATCTCCTCAATCGAGCCGTCAGGGTTGACAAATCTCACATTGTCAAGCTGAGATCTAAGGTTATTTCTAACGCTGTCAATATATTCTCTTCTGAGTCTTGCCTGTTCTTCCTTCTCAGCATCCGAAAGGCCTTCGTTTTTGCTTTTGTGGTATAATTCGTTAATTCGTGCTATCTTCTCCTCAGTCATTTAAAAACTCCTTCATATCAAAATCCTTGATCTTATTTCTTACAAAGAGTGTGCCCACATTCTCACCGTTAAGAATCTTAGGTACATTGTCAAGATCTGAACCATTGGTGATAACCATATCGCACCCTGAAGCATTGGCAATATTGGCAGCATGAAGCTTGGTTATCATTCCACCGGTACCAACAGATGATGAGCTGTCCTTAGCCATATTCATGATATCATCGGTAACATCCTTGATAATATCAAACATTTTGGCATCAGGATTATCATGAGGATCGTCGTCATACACTCCGTCAATATCAGATAAAAGTATCAAAAGATCTGCATTGACAAGACTCGCTACAACCGCAGAAAGAGTGTCATTATCACCGAACTCAATCTCGTGAGTAGAAACCGTATCATTCTCGTTAACAACAGGAATCACATCGAGCTGCATAAGCTCAAAGAAAGTATTGATAACATTCTGTCTTCTCTTGTCATTGGTAAGCACTCTCTTGGTTAAAAGAACCTGAGCAGTTGTCTGATGATATTCAGAGAATATCTTCTGGTAAATCATCATAAGCTGACCCTGACCTACAGCGGCACATGCCTGCTTTAATGACAAAGTCTTAGGTCTCTTAGAAAGTCCTAAAGCATTGAAGCCCACGCCTATCGCACCCGAAGAAACCAATATAACATCCTTGCCTTGATTCTTAATATCACACAGAATCCTAACTAATTTCTCGAGCTTATCGTAGTTGACTCTGCCTGTCTCTTCATGAACTATGGTAGACGAGCCAACCTTAACAACTATCCTCTTCTTATCCTTTAACACTTTACGATAATCCATAATCAAAGCTCCTTATTCATAACCTTCTCAGCACACTTAATTCCATCAATGGCAGCAGACATAATACCCCCGGCATATCCTGCACCCTCTCCGCAAGGATAGAGCCCCTTAAAAGTGCCATAGAAGTTCTCATCTCTTACGATTCTTACCGGCGAAGATGTCCTGGATTCAACGCCTGAAAGCAATGCATCATCCGATGCAAATCCATTAATCTTGCCATCCCAATAGTCAATCCCATCTATTATAGCAGATGAGACATATTCGGGCAACATATCTCTTAAATTGGCAAATGCAGTCGCTCCCTTATGTACAGGAACAATATCACCAAATCCGGTCGAAACAACATTGTCCTTAAAATCTTTATATCTCTGTGTCGGAATCTTGCCTTTACATAGATTGTATGTAGCCTTCTCTAAATCAACCTGATAATCAATCCCCGAAAGAGGTGAATCATCCGGATAATCATCAGGTGTTACAGATACAACTATCGCTGCATTGGAGTTGTCTTCCATCCTGTCATAGTCACTCATACCATTTACAACAAGCTGACCGTCTTCTGACGAAGCATTGACAACAAACCCACCCGGACACATGCAAAACGAGAATACATTTCTTCCGTTAGACGCATGGTAAGTAAGCTTATAGTAGGCCGTAGGAAGTTTAGGATTGTCATGCTCATTATACTGGGTATGATTGATAAATTCTCTCTTATGCTCAACTCTAAGTCCGACAGCAAAAGGCTTAGCTTCCATCGCTACGCCCTCTTTATAGAGTTCTCTTACAGTATCTCTTGAGCTGTGCCCGATTGCCAGAATAACATTATCGCTGTAGAACTCATTACCCTTAGAGTCCTTGACGCCTTTAATACTGCCATTATCAACAATAAACGACGAAACTCTGGTATTATAATGAATCTCGGCGCCAAGTCTTATAATCTCTTCTCTTAGGTTAATAATAACCTTCTTAAGATAATCGGTTCCAATGTGTGGCCTGTTATCATAAAGAATATCACGAGGTGCCCCAAAATCAACAAAACTCTTAAGTATAAACGTCTGTCTGCCGTACTTGTCCTTAACCGTAGTATTAAGCTTACCGTCTGAAAATGTTCCCGCTCCGCCTTCACCGAATTGAACATTAGATTCCGGATCAAGAACACCTTCTTTAAAGAATCGCTCTACAGCCTCAGACCTGTCTTCAACCTTCTCGCCTCGCTCAAAGATAATAGGATTAAGCCCATTAAGAGCAAGAATATAAGCGGCAAAAAGCCCCGCAGGTCCCATTCCTATAACGATAGGTCTGTTAAGTAGCTTAACGCCTTCATATACAGGTTGGTATACTACGGGATTATAACTTAAGATGTCTTTATCTCTGCGTTTTAAAACTAACGCCTCATCATCAGCATTTTTAAAATCAACCGATACGGAATATATAAGTCTTAGAGGATGCTTAGGCCTTGAATCTATAGACCTTCTAAGTATATTATACTCAAATGCATCCGGCTTTATCTTAAGCTTCTTGGCTATAACGCTCCTAAGATTACTTTCATCGATTGGAGTCTTTAACTGGTTAATTCGTATCATCATTAAACTCCTTGATAATTGCATCCACACATCTGTTAGCACTTGCAAATGCAAACTGCAGGTTATATCCGCCACAATTACCGTCTACATCAAGCACTTCTCCGGCAAAATATATGTCTTTATACAACTTAGACTCTAAAGTATCTAAGTTAATCTCAGTCGTATCAATTCCACCTGCAGTAACCTGGGCTTTATCAAATCCTTGGAACCCAGTAATCTTAAAAAAAACGCCTTTAGCAATTTCAAATATCATATCTTTGTCCTGAGGTGATAAATCAGAATAAAGCTGATTAGGCATAACACCTGCATTTGCAATAAGAATAGATGTAATTGCAGGGTTAAAAAGACCTGACAATGCATCAACTACTGTCAAATCCTTATTAAATATCCGGTTACATAAGGCTATAGCCTCTAACTTATCAATATCAGGAAGGAAATCAACTACTGCATACAACTCTTCATCTGACGTCGTAACATATCTGCTCACTTCAAACACAGGAATACCGCTGATTCCGTAATCGGTAAGCTGAACCTCTCCTACGGCTTTATAAGATACTGCATCTTTCTTGGCATTAGTTATCGTAACACCGGCTCTAAGCCTTATTCCGGCCCAGTCGTATATGTCAGTATCTCTAAGTTTTAACGAAGTTAAAGCTGGCTTTAACGGAGTAATATTATGACCTAATTTAGTAGCAAGGCCATACCCCTGACTGTCATTGTTCTTGAAGAAATATCCGGCCTTACCTCCTGTTGCTATAACAACTCTCTTGCAATCAAATTCTTTGTAAGAGGTCGTTACATGATAATAGTCACCAACCATCTTATTGATATCCAACACTATCATATCAAGAGCAAGAGTAACTGAAGACGGAATATTCTTAATCATCAACTCAGATACAGAGGAAGCCTTGTTAGTATAGGGATAGTAATAACCATCCTTACTGACTTCCATAACTCCGATAGAATTCATAAACTCTATTGTGTCTTTATAGGAAAATGAATCAATTACGCTCTTGGCAAGACTGACATCCCCCCTATAAGAGTTGTCATCGTAATAAGAGTTGGTAAAATTACATCTGCCATTACCTGTCTTAAGAAGCTTCTTTAAAAGCTCCTTCTCCTGCTCAACCAGGCATACATTTAAACCTGCTTTAGAAAGACGGATTGCCGAATACACACCGGAAGCTCCGCCACCAATTATTAATACATCATACATTACTATCACTTCTTCCGAGAAGATTATCAACAAGCTGCCTTGCAGCCCTACCTGTCATGCCACCATGGTTAAGCTCCCATGTATTGGCAACCTTATATATATCTTCATCAGACATATAATCAAGTTCTTTATATTTTCTGGCAAGTCCTAAAACAATCGCAAAATAATTCTTCTGATCCGGCTTAGAAAAACTAATCGTAACACCAAACCTGTTGACCAGTGAAAGCTTCTCCTGGATTGTATCAGAATGATGAAGACCTTTAGATATCTTCATATCATTTCTGTCGTCAAATGATTCCTTAATAAGATGTCTTCTGTTAGATGTAGCATAGATAAGCACATTGTCAGGCTTAGATTCCACGCCACCTTCAATAACTGCCTTCAAGAACTTATACTCAATCTCGAAGTCTTCGAAACTAAGATCATCCATGTAAATGATGAACTTATAATTACGATTCTTAATCTGATTGATAACACTTGAAAGGTCCTTAAACTGATGCTTATAGATTTCAATCATCCTAAGTCCTTTCTCGTAGTACTGATTAATGATTGCCTTAATCATAGTCGACTTACCGGTACCACTGTCACCAAACAGAAGGCAATTATTAGCAGGCTTACCATTAACAAATGCGTCTGTATTGTCTGTAAGCATCTTCTTCTGGATATCATAGCCAATCAAATCATTAAGCGTTACATTATCGGTATTATTGATTGGGAATAGTTTTAGACTCTCTTCTCTCTCTTTAATTCTAAACGCCTTATTAAGTCCGAACATACCGCATCCAAAGTCAGAATAGAACTTGGTTAGAATATCAAATATCTGATTCTCATCTGAGGCTTCTTCTATAAGTTTAGATACCTTTCTAACCTTCTCACTGACATTCTTGTTATACATTCTCTCTTTCTTCTTGATTGCGTGATAATCAGATATTACACTAAAGCAATCAATCTGAAGCTCATCCTGAACTTTAGAGAAATCGTAATCAAAAAGTTGTTTAAATATCTTATAATCATTCTTTGCAAAATAATTGACGGTGCCATCGCCGGCACCGACTTTCTCTGCTGTCAAAGTAAATGAGTTCTCATTCATGATTAGAAGATAAGTAAGATAATTATGCCACAGATTATCGTCAAAACCATAATCTGTAGCAAGATCTAAGAGTTTCTTAACATATGAGTATATCTCATCTACCAGTTCATTCTTATTGTAATCCTTGGCGTCAGCCTTATCTATAGCATCAGCAAATCCATATAATATACTGTCTTCACCAAAATTCCTATATAAAACCAACTTGGAAAGTAAATCATTCATTCACAATCACTCCTGATTCTTGTTGAATTCTTCCTGCTCTCTTAATGCCATTGAAGCCTTCTTCTCCTGCTCTTGGTACTTCTTAAGTATCTTTTCGACATTAATAGGCTCGGTATTAGGATCTAAACCATCCTTAACGCTCTTAGGTGCGTTGTCAACAGCATCATTGTCCTTGACATATATCTTAACATCACTATCATCAACAGGTTCGTCGAAATCAATCTTATCAAGTTCCTGATCAACATCAAAGACATCCTCTTCTAAATCAACACCAGACTCAGCGAACGAATCGGTAACAGGCTCAATATCCTTAGGCTCTACAATAGGCTCAGTTTCTTCGTTCTGGACCTCAGATACATTAACATCCTCATCCTTAGCACCGAATATTGAAACTATGCTTGATTTATTATCAGCAGGCTCCTTAACCTGTTTCTTCTCTTCCTTGGTCTCGGATTTCTTATCAACTTTCGCCTCAAAATCCTTGCCTATATCAGACATAATATCAGATAATACATTGTCCACATTGAGTGACTGTGAAGATGCCGATGCGGATTCATCACCATCCTTAAGGAAATTCATAACATTAACGGCATCTTCATCTTCATCATCATATCCTAAAGATGACTCTTCAATCATCTCCTCGCCGCCGTGCTTTCTCTTGTTCTTGTTGTCTTTCTTAAGTTTAGAAGGCTTATCTTCCTCATCGGAAGAATCCTCCTTCTTCTTAAACACATTAAGTTTAGACTTGATATTGTCAATCTTCTCTTGCTTCTTCTCCTCTATCTCCTTAAGCTCTTCGTCAGTAAGTACTTCCGCCTCTTCCTCTTCAAATGGGAACTCCTCTGTCTCTACGAGGCGAAGCTTGATTCCGAGTGCCAAAAGCTTATCTCCCAAAGGAAGCATCTCGTAATCAGTCGAGGTAAATGCATTGAAAAGATAAAGGAACATAAGGTATGAGGCTAATGCAACAACAAATGCCAATACAAGTCCGATAAACTCAAGTCCCTCACCCAATAGCAGATTGAATAAGAAATAGACAATAAATGTCAAGATTCCCATTCCTAAAGCCGCTAAAAGGATGCGAAGGAATCTGTTACCGAGAACCTTCTTATATCCCGTTGTACGGTAAATGATAAATGCATTGAGCACCCACATAACAATACTGAAGGCGATGCCACCAATCAAAAGAGCATAGATACCATAGTTCTTGTTGAGGAAATATACTGTGACTGCAATATGAACTGCTATGGCTATAATTCCATGAATGACAGGATACTTCATCTTATCAAGGCCCTGTAACACAGCATTGGTCAAAGTCGTCACGCAACTGAATATAACATTAATTGATCCAAATATAAGAACGTGAACTGCAATAGGAAGTGTATAAACTCTACCAAACAAGAGCATAATAGGCTCTGCGAGAACCATAAGTCCTACCGTACAAGGAATTGCAATAAGCATGGTAAACTTCATTGCAGTGTCAATCTGAGTATTAGCAGCGTCAAAGTCATCATTGCTTACGCTGAATACAATTGCAGGAATGATTGCAGACGAAAGTGCGGACGCAATACTTACAGGCACAGATACAAGCTTAAGGTACTTAACGCTGTAAATACCATGAAGTATGGTGATATCTGAGCTAACTACGCCCTTCTTCTCTAAGATACCTGCAAAAAGATTCTGATCGATTACAGGCAATATATTAAATATTACAGAACTGAAAAGAACCGGAAATACAGTAATAAAGATAAGTTTAATAATCTCTGAATACTCCATAGTGACTTTATGCTTATCACGCCTTACTCTCTTCTTAATAACTCTTGAAAAACCTGAGTATAAGAACAACATAAAAGCAAGACCAAATAAAACACCGATTCCGGTACCGATTGTACTACCTGCAGCACCGTAAATCGCAGTCTTCTCAGCATTAGCCTTATATGGAATAACTATAATTGCAGCAGCTACAATACTAACTATTGCATTAAGGATTCCCTCGATAACCTGTGAAAATGAGGTAGGAACCATGGTATTGTACCCCTGAAAATACCCTCTTAAAACACCTAAGATTCCTGATAAGAATATAACAGGACTCAGAACACGAAGTGCTAATGTAGCACCTGCCTGATTGTCGGAAAACATAGTTAATAATTGTGGAGCGAATATAAATGTAAGAACAGCTAAAAGTCCGGAAAAAGAACCTACAAGTATAAGGGAAGCTTTAAATATCTTCTGAGCTTCTCTAAACTTCTTAGAAGCAAGGCTCTTAGATATCATCTTAGAGACTGCTATAGGTATACTAAATGACGATATCAGCAATATAACCGCATATACATTGTATGCGTATCCATAATAACCGTTACCGCGATCTCCTATAATTCTTGCTACAGGCATCTGATATATAAGACCTAAAAGTCTTACGATAATGGAAGCTATTCCAAGAATTGATCCCTGTACTATAAAATTGTTATTAGCAGCACTGCTTTTAGCTTTAGCTTCGCTCATAATAGTGTATCACTCCGTAATCATAATCTGAAACCGTATGGTAACAATTCATTAAGTGCAAATGATTTAACTTCGTCATTCTTAGATAATATAACTCTTCCTTCAGGCATAAACTCATTGATGACCTGAAGACATATACCGCAAGGATATGTGTAATTATCAACGCTATCTCCGGCTACCGCAATCGCCTCAAAATCTCTCTCACCCTCTGAGACAGCCTTAAAAATTGCGGTTCTCTCAGCGCAATTGGTAGCTCCGTATGAAGAATTCTCAATGTTGCAGCCTAGATATACCTTACCTGACTTGGTAAGTAAAGCCGCACCTACATGAAATTTAGAATATGGACAGTATGCACGCTCTTTGGCTTCTACCGCCATACTCATAAGTTCAACATCATTCATATAAATCTCCTATTATTCAGGCTTCTTAAATGAAATGTTCTTCTTGTCAGCAGTAGGGAATACACTGATAAATGTGTTACCCGGATTGACTTTCAAGTCCTTACCATCCTTGGTAAAGAAATTGGTAAATGACTTTTTGCTTGTCTTAGCCCAGGTAATAGGGATGTACTTGCCCTCTGTACAATAATAACCCTTGCCCTCTCCTATAAGATCAACATCCTGATAACCGTTGTGATCGATATTGGAATACTTGGCAAACTGAATAATAACATTCTCGTAACAAAGCTGCTTGCCAGTAATATCATCGATGTGCTTGGTATTATACTGCCAACGATAATACTTACCATCAATATACTCAAAATGTGGGTGTGAGTAACTGTTGTATTTCAAATCAATATAGTTACATTTCTTAGCATTGTCGTCTTCTAACTCTTCAACTTCATAGTTGAAATCAAACCTGTTCTCCTTAAGCTTGTTGGTATTCTTAAACTTAGCTTCCTTGATACCTAAGCATATCTTCTCACCATCGGTATATGCATTATGAGGAGCAACTCTTGTATTATCGCGGTAGAATACCTTGTAACCCAATGCGCTCAAACCACTGAGTTCCTCGGTCTTCATCTTCTTCATCTCTCTTACAGCGTATTTGGTCTGTCCAAAATGAGCATAAACAGCCTTGTATTCGGTAGAGTAATCAACATAGTAATGTCTTGCACTTCTTACTGGTCCAAGCTTCTTAATCTTCTTGTAATCCTGGAATACACCCATAAGTCTTGTGATACCACCCTCAACAACACACTCATACATGATATCAGCCTCGCTTAAACCTGACTGTGGCATAGCCTGATCGATATTGTTAATCATACAGGTAACAATACGGTTCTTGGCAACCTTCTCGCTTATGAGCTCGCCGGTAAGCTGACTATAAGTCTTGCCCTTAATAAAATCGTAATCGATAGGCTCAACAACACTTCCTTCGGTCTCAAAAAGCGTCATATCGACTTTCTTCGCCTGAGTAGCGCCTTCTTTCTTACCACATCCGGTTAAAACAAGTCCTAACGCAAGTGTAAAAATGATAAGTTGTTTAAAGTTCTTCATAATAACCTCCTGAAACTTAAGGGTTAATCCCTTGTATATCCTGCTAATTGAAGTATATCTTCCTGCCTCTTCTCCATGTCTTCTCTCTCAATATCATCCATATGGTCATATCCCATAAGATGAAGCATCGAGTGAGCTACCAAAAAAGCAAGTTCTCTGTCTTTCGAATGCCCGTATTCTAAAGCCTGTGATACAACCTTCTCCAATGATATAACTATATCACCAAGCATTATCTCGTCTGTATCCGGATCGACAATATCGCTAACATCAGATACAGTCTCGAAATCACCGGGAGTTCCAAATTCCAACATAGGAAATGACAACACATCCGTAGGAGAATCAATCTCCCTAAATTCGCTGTTAAGCTTCTTGATACCCTCGTCATCGGTTAAGGTAACCGATAATTCTATATCATCATCACCGTAATACTCGTCAATAGCTACCTTGACGACTTCATTGATAATCTTGTCAGCCTCAATGTCAAGCTTGTATTCGGTGTCATATATAATCTCTACATTCATGTCTATCGCCTCTTATTCTGATTGTCATTCTTGTCGTGCTTAGGATTTTTGACCTTCTTGCTCTCGTAATCCTCGTATGCCTTGACAATCTTCTGTACAAGAGGATGTCTGACAACGTCAACACTTGTAAGATGGCTGATACCAATCTCGTCTATAGGCGATAACACCTTAAGCGCTATCTCCAATCCTGAAACCTGATCCTTAGGCAAATCCTTCTGTGTCAAATCACCTGTAATAACAGCCTTAGATCCAAAACCTATACGGGTAAGAAACATCTTCATCTGTGCTGGTGTTGTATTCTGCGCTTCATCTAACACGACAAATGCATTATCAAGTGTTCTTCCTCTCATATATGCAAGCGGAGCAACCTCTATAAGTCCGCTCTCCATATTGCGTTGAAATGTCTCAGCTCCCATAATCTGATATAAAGCGTCGTATAACGGTCTAAGATACGGATCAACCTTACTCTGCAAATCACCCGGCAAGAATCCAAGCTTCTCTCCCGCCTCGATTGCCGGACGGGTAAGAATGATTCTATTGACCTGATTCTGCTTAAATGCTGTAATAGCTAGAGCCATGGCAAGATAAGTCTTACCGGTTCCGGCAGGCCCGACTCCAAATGTTATCATCTTATCCTTAATGTTCTCGACATATTGCTGTTGTCCTATAGTCTTAGGCTTAACAGGCTTGCCAAGTATCGTATGACAGATGACATTCTTATCGAGTTCCGAAAGCTCTTCCTCGTGATCAATAAGGCTCAAATCAATAGCATAATCTACATTCTGCTCAGTTATGTCATTGCCTCTCTCAGAAAGTTTCATAAGCTCTGTGATGACAGATATAGCCTTACTTACCATACCAGCATCTCCACTGACTTTCAAAAGATCATCTCTGAACACCATCGACACGTTAAGTCTGTCCTCAATCTTCTTCATATATGAATCAAATTGCCCGAAAACATTCTGAATATGGCGGTTGGTGACTTTAAGCGTACGCTCTATATTCTCCATATAGTCATTCCTTTCCCAATATACTACATCATTTTACCATAATTAGTGTTGTCATACAAGAAAAAATACAAAATATAGTATACAGAATTATTCATCATTATTATGTGAAATAAAAAAAGGAAGATGCAATTGCACCTTCCCTGATAGAATTCGATTATTTGAACTTTCTTTTGCGAGCAGCCTCAGATTTCTTCTTGCGTCTAACGCTTGGCTTCTCGTAATGCTCACGCTTACGAATCTCCTGCTGGATGCCAGCCTTCTGGCAATTCCTCTTGAATCTTCTAAGAGCGCTATCTAATGTTTCGTTCTCTTTAACTACAACATTTGACATATCCTGACCTAACCTCCCTCCGATTGCTGGTTGCAAAGTGCTATGAGGGTTACAACAATAATCTATAATTTAATGAATTCCTTAGCACCGAAACAATTATACCATATTTTCAAAAATCGTCAATATATTTTTTAGAATTATTCATCTTAATAGATTAAAATATAAAAATCACTCGTCATGCTTGCATGTAAGATGATTTTTATATTTTAAACTACGGGTGAATACAATTCACCCGCCATATAGTCACAGACATAAGCTTATTTATAAGCGACATCCGCGAATGCAATGAGCGGATGGTCTGTGACTTATATGGTAAGATGAATGTGCGCTCAAGGTTTTAGATAAAACCATCCGTCCTTTTCGCGATACTTGTATCCCGTGCCCGAAAACAACCTATCAACGCAACTCTTATAAGACCTACTCACAGTCTTAAAATCAGAAGTAGCAAGATTATCCAAGTAGAAATCGTCGACAATCTGCTCCTTTTTGGCGGCGTGAGCCCTTATAAGCCCAAATCCATTGTTAATAAAGATTCCGGCAATACCTGTCTCAAGAGTAGATGAGTTATTATCTTCCTCCGTTGTAGCCTCAGTTTGAGGCGTTTCAGTTGTTGTTGCCGGCGCCTCCGTAATATCAGGAATGAGAATATCACTCTTCTTTCTGGCCTCAGTAGTTGCAGGTTCCTCAGTCGGATGCTGATTTCTGGAATCATAATCAGGTATAGGATGATTAACTCTTGGGGATTTAACCTTAATCCGTCCCTTAGATACGCCACCCTTGTCGACATACTTATAAATACCACCCATATCAAAGACCTTAACATGCATTCCCGCTTCATCATAATCCTCGACAGTCGGATAAGAAACGCAGTATGTCGGTGCAAATGACACTTCAGAGACAAATGTATTCATATTATCCTGATCGTAATGTATCTTAGCCAGAATTCCGGAATTCTTAGGAACGTTACCGACAGATCCCGTTGCACCGCTAAGCAAGCATCCTAACGAATAAAAAGCAAATTGATACTTGACTTTACCCGACTTAAGCTTGGTCTTTCTAATCTCCATAGGCTCAATGATATCAGGATTGGTTGCGTATACAATATCTGCGCCAGCATCAAGTAATCTCTTAGTCACTTCTCGCTGATGAGTGGTAATCTTGTTGTCAGCATTTGCAAATGATATACAAACACAGGCAATATCGCACATTCCCTTCTTAGAGTCCTTAACACTCTTCACAAGCTTATCTACGTCTTTGTCGGTATTTAACATATTGACCGAGTAATAATAAGCCTTATCAAGTGGCTTATGTATACTCTCGGTATATGAATATACCCTTATCTTAATACCTTCACTGTCAATATCCTCATATTCGAATCTGTTTTCAAATGTATCAGCGATCCCAATAGATGTAACACCGTTGTTCATCAATGTCCTCTTGGTGTTCTCTAGTCCGTCAAAGTCGCCGTCATTAACTCTGTCATTGGCCATGGCAGCATAAGTAATCGCAGATTTGCCTATTGCCTCTGCAAATTCACTAGGAGCGTTATAATACTTCTTACCTGCATATGGGTATTCTTTCTCAGGAGGCGCTTCGTATTCGCCTGCAAATGTACCGTTTATGGTAGATAGACATGTACCCTGGTGAGTAAGGATACTCCTTACATCTCCCATGATATTGTCACAATGAAACTGCTCGTTAAAAGCGTCATAACAATTTAACAGGATGCTCCTGTCAAGACGGATATATCCCGTCAACATAAAAGAAGCATCCTTAGAATAGTCAATATAATCAAATACATCTGTTGAGACATGCGAAATTACGACAGTCTCAGGCAGGGTTATAGTAGGTTTAATCTGTTTATCAAGATAAATCTTGGAAAATCCAAGTCCTGCGCCTATTAACGCAGAACCTAGAAACAAACATATAATAAAAACAGTCTTAAACTTCATACTCTCACCCTGTTAAATACTATAATTGAGCCTTTAAAGCTTCAGCAGCAGCTGCAATTGCATCAGGAATACCGGAAGGATTCTTACCGCCTGCCTGTGCCATATTAGGACGGCCACCGCCGCCACCGCCAACCTTAGAAGCAACAGCCTTAATAAGATTGCCTGCATGAGCGCCCTTAGATATAGCCTCATCTGTTGCCATTGCAACCAAGTTAACCTTGCCGTCAACATCACTTGCAAGAAGGATAACTCCCTCACCAAGATCTGCCTTAAGCTTGTCACCTAAGTCTCTTAAAGCATTCATATCAACACCTGAAACACTTGTCGCAAGAAGCTTAACCCCATTGACATCAACAACACTATCCATAACATTGTCAAGTGCAGAAGAAGCCATCTTGCTCTTTAATGATTCAAGTTCTGAATTAAGAGCCTTGTTGTCTTTAACAATATGCTCCGCCTTCTCAATAACATTAGACGGATTACTCTTTAAGATTGAAGCTACCTTGTTAAGCTTATCTTCGATATCCTGATAATACTTAAGGACATTATTGCCTGTAATAGCCTCAATACGTCTAACGCCGGCAGCAACACCTGCCTCAGATACAATCTTGAAGCTTCCAATCTGACCGGTTGAAGCAACATGTGTACCACCGCAAAGCTCTACCGAATAATCGCTCATTGATACAACTCTTACCTCATCACCGTACTTCTCACCGAAAAGTGCCATAGCTCCGGTCTTCTTAGCATCCTCAATGCTCATAACCTCTGTCTTAACAGAAATATCTTCAGAAATCTTCTGATTAACAGCATCCTCAACAGCCTTAAGTTCATCAGGAGTCATTGCCTGAAAATGCGAGAAATCGAATCTCGTACGCATAGAATCCTGATATGAACCTGCCTGCTCAACATGAGTACCTAACGTGTCTCTAAGTGCCTTTTGAAGTAAGTGAGTAGCGCTATGGTTCTTACATGTCATGCTTCTTAACTCAGCGTCTACCTTAAGTGTAACCGTGTCACCCGACTTAATCATACCCTTGGTCATAACACCGACATGTGCAATCTTAGAGCCTGCAACATGAAGAGTCTCATTAACCTTAAACTCTCCGTCAGCGGTAACAATAACACCCTTATCTCCTACCTGACCACCCATAGTTCCATAGAATGGTGTCACATCGGTGATTATTGAGCCGGTATCTCCTTCACTTAACGCCTCTACAACTGCCTCATTATCCTCTGAAAGTGAACATAAAGCAATAATCTTACCATCAGCCTCTAATCTATCATATCCGATAAACTCAGACGTAAGGCCTGTGTCAAGCTGCTCATATACAGTTGCATCAGCACCCATATAGTTAGTGCCTTTTCTCGCTTTTCTTGCAGTATCCTTCTGAACCTGCATGCATTTTAAGAAGCCTTCCTCGTCAACAGTTATGCCCTTCTCCTCTAATATCTCTTTAGTAAGATCAAGAGGGAATCCGTATGTATCATAAAGCTTAAACGCATCCTCGCCCTTAAGCTCCTTAGAATCACTGTTCTTAAGCTCCTCCTCGTAGGTTGCAAGGATATTAAGACCCTGATCAATTGTCTTATTGAACTGCTCCTCCTCCTGAAGAAGAACCTTGTTGATAAAGTCTTTCTTCTCTAAAAGCTCCGGATATCCATCCTTAGAACCATCAATTACGGTGTCAGCAAGTTTATATAAGAACTTGTCATCAATTCCTAACTTCTTACCATGTCTTGCAGCTCTTCTTATAAGTCTCCTTAATACATATCCTCTACCCTCGTTAGAAGGCATAATTCCGTCACTAATCATAAATGTAGCCGAACGGATATGATCTGTAATAAGTCTGATACTTACATCATCATCATAATTATCTTTATAAGTCTTAGAAGCAAATTCGCACACCTTATTACGAAGTGCGCATACAGTATCAACATCGAAAATGGAATCTACATCCTGAACAACTACAGCAAGACGCTCAAGTCCCATACCTGTATCAATATTCTTGTTGTCAAGTTCCTCATAGTTGCCCTTACCATCGTTGTTGAACTGGGTAAATACGTTGTTCCATACCTCCATGTATCTGTCGCACTCACAACCAACAGTACAATCAGGCTTACCACATCCATATTTCTCTCCTCTGTCATAGTAAATCTCAGAACAAGGTCCGCAAGGTCCTGCACCATGCTCCCAGAAGTTGTCTTCCTTGCCGAATCTAAAGATTCTGTCTTTATCAATACCTATCTCTTTATTCCAAATGTCAAATGCTTCATCATCATCCTGATAAACAGAAGGATATAATCTATCCTTATCAAGTCCAACAACCTCAGTCAAAAACTCCCAGCTCCAAGCAATAGCCTCATGCTTAAAATAATCGCCAAAGCTGAAATTACCGAGCATCTCAAAAAATGTACCATGGCGAGCTGTCTTACCGACATTGTCAATATCACCTGTTCTGATACATTTCTGACAGGTGGTTACTCTCTTCTTAGGCGGAACCTCCTGTCCGGTAAAATATGGCTTTAAAGGTGCCATACCTGCATTAATCAGCAGTAAGCTGTTATCATTATGTGGAACCAACGAAAAACTCTTCATTCTGAGATGATCCTTACTCTCAAAAAACTTAAGATACATCTCCCTAAGCTCATTAACTCCGTACTTCTCCATGTCAATATTCCTCCTAAAACTTATATATCAGTACAATATTATTTATTAACCAGATTTTTCAATCTGTTCCTGTTCAAAAGCAATACATATAAACAGCTATATTTTAACTACTTAACTATATAAATCACGTTATAACAAAACATCGCTTATATACTCTAAATTTTTAGATTTCCTTCTTTTTAGCTCACCCATAGCAATCTTATAGTTCTCTTTATCATTCTTGAAATATGCAAATCCTTCCTGTTTAAGCCTTCTAACTTCCTTTCTTCTTCCGGAATCCTTATTAGCAATGTATTCTTCAACCGTTCCTCCCCAGTAACCAACAGTCCCTGTCCAATCCCCTGTTTTTATAGAATTAATCATACACTCATCATACTTATCAGATTCATCTTTTAAATATGCATTAAAATCCTCACAAGAGTCAAATACAAGCAATGAAACAGCTCCTTCACTTGATTCACTTGGTTTCAGTAACATGTTAATATGAACAGTATAAACTGTCATACTATAACACTTCCAAAAACTGATACACATTTTCAGATTATTAATCTTTTCAAAAACTCTTAATGCTACTTCTTTAGTTCCTTCAAGTGATTTTCTCATACATTCCATTAATGCATTTTCATCGTTCTTACCATAAATGTATCCATACTTACCGATAAACCTATCATTTCTGTCTTCAAAATAATCATCATTTTGATATATTTTATCAATACTGACCAACCAATCTCTGCAATAGTAAGGTTTTTCATCAAAATCAATCTTTAATCTATACACTGTTGCTACACCGGCATAGATTCTAAACCCACTAGTTTCGTAATCTGCTGTATCTTCCTTAATCACTGTTAACACATGTACAATTTCATCATTTATCAATCTTATAATATACGGTTGCCTGCTCTTAACCTTTCTAAATCCGTATGGCGCAAGTGCTTCACCATAAACTTCCATAAAAGCCTTATTTAATGATTTCATGTAACACTCTCCTCGTGTTTATTATTCTCTGTATGATAATTAATCCTCATTAATAAGCACTTCTTTAATACCACTTACGCCGTCTACAGCTTTAAGAACACCTGTAATGATTTCGGTGCCATCAACATCCGAACTGCCAAGGTCAAGATATATATTAACCTTATCATCATCAGAAGATACATCAACATATCCAATGTATTCATCAGCATATTCCTGCTCAAAATAAGCAGAAATAGCATCTGATATCTCATCTTCCTTGTCTTGTATATTGACGGCATCCTCAAAATACACATTGTAGTCTACACATTCGCCGTCTATATCAAGCATATGTACTTCGTAGCTTAAGTTAAGACTACTAAAGCCCATCATTTCATCCAACTCGTCCATAACGCACCCATTATAACCTATCTTCTCTCTGCAAGCTCGTCGGTGATGTCCTTCCAGGTGACACCTCTCTCAACCATAAGCACCATGCAGTGATACATAAAATCAGAAATCTCGTACTTAATCTCCTCTGCATCAGGATTCTTAGCGGCAATAACTATCTCGGTACACTCCTCACCGACTTTCTTAAGAATCTTGTCGATTCCCTTGTCAAAGAGATAATTGGTATATGAACCCTCCCTAGGATTCTTCTTTCTGTCTACAATGACATTATAAACATCCTCAAATACGGTAAGTGGATTGGTATCATCATACTCTTTACGGACAAGATCGGTAAAGAAGCAAGTCTTAGAACCCGTATGACAAGCCGGTCCAATCTGTGAAACCTTGGCTAAGATAGTATCCTTGTCACAGTCAATCTCTAAAGACTTGACATACTGCCAGTGTCCGCTCTCCTCGCCCTTTGTCCAAAGCTTGTTACGGCTTCTGCTAAAATAAGTCATCTTACCGGTAGCAATAGTCTTATTAAAGCTCTCCTCGTTCATATAAGCGAGCATTAACACTTCATCTGTCTTATAATTCTGTACAATACAAGGAACAAGCCCCTTATCATCAGTCTTAAACTCACTAAACTCAATGGCACTCTTAAATGTATTGACAACTACACCCTTATCAACACACTCCTGCTTGATTGACATAATATCCAAAAGCTCCTCAGTGTTAATAGCACCAGCTTCAGCACCTGTTGATAAAAGAGCACCAGCTACATCCTTATAGTCATCATAAGGAATAGAAACCATAATAGGTAGATTAACTGCATTTCTAATCTCGTTGGCCTTATCTACATAAGTCTCGGTATCGGCGCCAAGCAAAAACAATCTTCCGGCACCCAACTCCTTAACCTTCTTAGCCCAACCTACAGGGTCGTCCATGCTCATATCAATAGTAATAATAACTCTGTCTGAACCAAATCTGTCAGAAATCTCCTTAACAATGTCAGGATTGTTAAGCGCTGCCGACTTCATACAAATCTTAGCAGCACCTGCATACAAAACCTTCTTGGCATCTTCTAACTTCTTGATGCCACCGCAATATATAAGAGGAATATCTATAGAGCGTTTAATCTTCTTGATTAACTCAATATCTGGCTCTCTGCCTTCCTTAGACGCCTGGCTGTCAAAGTACGCAACCTCGTCAGCTCCGCAATCGTTGTAATAAGTTGCCATCTTAATAGGATCTTTAAGACTTAATGTAGGAATTAGTTTAGTGTATTCCATGATATGTCCTCACTTTCTAAATATATTGCTCCCTATTTGTAAATGTAATTAACCCTCTAATGTCCCCTTAGTCGAAAGAACTGTGGTTATACGCTCATCAATCTGAGTTGCCTCGTCTAATGCCTTGGCAAATGCTTTAAATGTCGCCTCTATAATATGGTGATTGTTCTCTCCACTCATATGCTTAAAATGTATATTCATGCCGGCACTGTATGATACAGCATAGAAGAACTCTCTAACCATCTCTGTATCAAAATATCCCACTCTGTCAGTTGTGAACCTTAAATCCTCTGAAAGATAAGGTCTTCCTGAAATATCGATGGCACACAGAATAAGCGTGTCATCCATAGGAAGCAGAAACGAACCGAACCTCTTCATGCCCTTCTTGTCACCGCAAGCCTTTCTTATAGCCTGACCGAGCACAATACCTGTATCCTCGATAGTATGATGGCAGTCAACCACCAAATCACCCTTGACAGATACCTTTATATCAAAAAGCCCGTGCTTTGCAAAGCTCTCAAGCATATGATCAAAGAAACCTATACCGGTATTGACAGAGGCCTTGCCGGTACCATCAAGACTAAAATCCAGTCTGATATCAGTCTCTGACGTCTTTCTTGCTAAGCTTATCTTTCTCTCTTTATCTTCATCTGCCATATCTAATCCTCCTAACTATCCTAATAGTATCATGTCATCCTGAGGGCTCTTGCCCGAAGGATCTTACCACTCACAATTACACCTGCTTGCATGCCATAAAGTACAGTATACAAAAATATCCATTATTTGTCTATATCCTAAAAACGCACTCTTATTGCATTGGCATGTGCTGTAAGCTGCTCTGCCTCTGCAAATGCTATAATGTCATCCTTAATTGGCTCTAAAGCCTCCTTGCTATAGTAGATAACGCTTGACTTCTTAACGAAATCGTCAACATTTAACGGTGAGAAGAACTTAGCTGTACCGTTAGTAGGAAGCACATGGTTAGGACCTGCAAAATAATCTCCTAAAGGCTCAGATGAATACTCTCCAAGGAAGATAGCACCCGCGTTCTTAACCTTAGTCATAACATAGAAAGGATCCTTAGTTACTATCTCAAGGTGCTCAGGCGCAATAGCATTGGTAATTGCTACTGCCTGCTCGATATCCTTGGCAATAAGCTGGAACCCGAAATTATCAAGAGACTTTCTTATAATATCAGCCCTTGATAAAGTCTTTAGATACTCTTCTATCTCCTCGCTAACCTTGTCAGCAATCTCAACGCTTGTAGTTACAAGGGTTGCTGAAGCGAGTTCGTCATGCTCTGCCTGAGATATGAGATCTGCAGCAATGAAGTGTGGATTGGCAGTCTCGTCTGCAATACACATAACCTCACTAGGGCCTGCGATTGAATCAATACTTACATGTCCATATACCGACTTCTTGGCTAACGCCACGAAAATGTTACCGGGACCAACAATCTTATCTACCTTAGGAACCGACTCGGTACCGTATGCCATAGCTCCGATAGCCTGTGCTCCGCCGACTTTGAAAATGTCGCCAACTCCCGCCTCTTTAGCAGCAACCAAAGTAGTAGGTGTAACCTTGCCATCTGCACCGCAAGGCGTACACATAACAATATTAGGAACTCCTGCAACATGAGCAGGAATAACATTCATAAGAACTGATGAAGGGTAAGCTGCCTTACCTCCCGGCACATATACACCAACTATCTCTAATGGTGTAATCTTCTGTCCAAGCAATGTACCGTTCTCAGTTGTATTAAACCAGCTGTTAGTAAGCTGCTTCTCGTGAAACTCCTTAACATTCTTAAGGGCTTTTCTCATAACCTCAATCAAGGAATCATCAACCTTCTCGTATGCTTCCTTAATCTCGGCTTCGGTAACCTTAATTGTATCTTTAGTAAGGTCTGCCTTATCAAACTTCTTAGTGTACTTAAACAAAGCCTCATCACCGTTATCAAGAACATCTGCTAAGATATCCTTAACAGTCTGCTCGTACTCAGGGTACTGGCTAGGGCTTCTCTTCATAAGCTTCTCTAATATTGAGCTTATATCTCCGTCTTTAACTTCAACTCTTTGCATATTAATTACCTCCGTTTATCACATTGTTAACTTTAGTGATAATGTCTCTAATCCTCTCCTGCTCAAGTCTCATGCTAACCTGGTTAACAACAACCCTTGCAGACAAAGGGCATATCTCCTCTAATACTGTGAGACCGTTCTCTTTTAGAGTAGTTCCTGTTTCAACTATATCTACAATGACATCAGAAAGCCCTACTATAGGAGCAAGTTCAACCGAACCGTTAAGCTTGATAATCTCGGCTGTCTGCTGTCTTACATTATGAAAATAATCCTTGGCTATATTAGGGTACTTAGAAGCCACATGAATCATCTCGTGGCTGTCAAGTATACTTCTTGCGGACTCAGGTCCACACACGCACATTCTGCATTTGCCAAATCCTAAATCAAGTACCTCGTATATGTTTCTGCCCTCTTCTAAGATAGTGTCATATCCAACAACACCGATATCCGCTGCCCCAAGCTCAACATAAGTAGGAACATCGGTAGCCTTAGATAAGAAAAACTTAAGCTTAAGCTCCTCATTGGTAAATATAAGCTTTCTCGTGTCCTTGTCCTTCATCTCCTCACAGGTGATGCCGGTCTGCTCTAATAACTCTAAAGCCTTAAAGGCAAGCCGGCCCTTAGCAAGAGCAAATGTTAAATATTTCATAGGGCACCTCCTAATACATCATCAAGGCTCAACGCCTTCTCTGACTTATCTTCTGCATTGATAAGCTTAATATCTTCAGAAATGTAGACAATCTTTGATATCTCATGAGTCAATGCATGAGCAATATATTCATCAATCGTACTTCTTGAAGACTTTCTCATAAGAAGCACGCTCATATCCTTCTCTCTTATGGCTTTAGCAGCACTTATCGCATCGTTAAGATCGTCATTATCGTAAAGAACCATAATTCCGTCTTCACCATCTGAGAGTAAAAGATTCTGATTAGACAAAGCAAACATAAGCTCATCAACAACAAATGCGTATCCGACACTAGGCATGTCCACTCCGAACTTAGAGATAAGCCCGTTATATCTTCCACCGCCTACGACAGGCGAACCCGATCCATATGTATATCCCTTAAACACAATACCTGAATAGTAATCATAATCAGACAAAAGCGAGAGATCAAAACTTACATACTTCTCATATCCATATAGCTTCAATATCTGATATACCTTCTCAAGTCTCTCTATAGCCGCTAAAGAAGTATCGTTGTTTACACAACCCTTAGCCTTTGCTAACATCTCATCATTGTCAAATGATGACGCCATACCTGAAAGAATCTCAACCGCATCATTAGGAATGCCGGCTTTTTTAGAAAGATCCTTAACAACAAATATCTTGTTATTGACAATAGCGTCTCTTAACGCCTCTTTAGAAGCGTCATCTAACTTATACTCTTCTACGATTCCTCTAAAGAAATCAACCTGTCCAACAGAAACCTGGAACTCACTAAGTCCAAGCTTAAGCATAGATTCAACAGCCATAGAAAGAATCTCGCCATCAGCAGCGCTCTCGTCATCTCCGATAAGCTCGGCACCAAGCTGAGTCACTCCGTTAAGATTACCATGAAGTCTCGGTCTGTTCATAAAGGTCTGTCCCTTATATGACAGTCTTATGTGAAGTTTTTCATTTGCAAAATACTTAGCGACACTCCTTGCAATCGAAGGTGTTATATCAGGTCTGATAACAAGAGTGTTATTCTCCCTGTCAAAGAGCTTATACATCTGATTGCTTGAAGCAGTACCCTTCTCACCGTTAAACACGTTAAAATACTCAATTAACGGCGTCTCAATCATATCGTAATGGTATAGCTTTAATACATCCAAAAGCCTGTCTTCTATAAAAGACTTAAGTTTAAGCTCCTTACCATATATATCTCTCAATCCCTCAGGGGTATGAATCCTGTTATCTAAACCCATACTAAATCTCCTTAATATATATTTTAAGATCCTTCGGAACAAAGTTCCTCAGGATGACACATAGAACTTGTCATTCTGAGCGCAGCGAAGAATCTTTCTCCGAAAACAGTAGTATATCACAAATGTCTGATATATTCAAACTCTAAATTCCCCTATAATTGACATCTTTCTCCAAAATCTTAAGATAATTGACATACAGATTCTTCTCAACCGGTATAATATAGTCCTTATCTATCTCATCAAATGATATATGCTTCTTAAACTCTTCCCTACCATCAACATGATATGTGGCCTCCCTTAATGTCAGATAATAATACACATTCCTCTTGGCAAAATAAACCAAGAAGAAGGCAACACCACCCTGCTTCTCAAAATCAAGCATATACTTAAGCTGATGCTCATGAAGATTAGACATGGCAAATGTATCACTCTCGCAGTTCTTGGCGTCAAAGCATATCGGAATTCCCTGAACCACGCCCACATAATCGACCGTACTCTTCTCTTCAAAGTAAGCCAATGTTATCCTGTGCGACATAGAATCCATCTTAACAGGCTTAATTGGCGTAGGAATCTTAGTAACCAAAGCGAGATTAGACTGCCTAAACTTATCATTTGTTATATTGATAACTTCCTCTAGGGTTGAACCCCTAAGACCTCTTGAATTCCATGTAGCCATATATCTCTCCTAATTAATACTATCAGATACCCTCTGCATATCTTTTGGCATATCTATAATAAACTTCTTACCCTTGATGCTCTCGATCTCAAAGTCATCCGGTATATCAAGTTCATACGCGTGAAGCATCTGCCTCGTTATGCCAAAACTCTCCCTGTAATGCTTATTAACACTTGAATCGCCGTATTTCATATCACCAACAAGCGGATGCCCTATATAACTTAGGTGTGCCCTGATCTGGTGCGTCTTACCGGTTATAAGGTGAACCTTAATCAAGGAAATATTATCATTGGCCTTAATAACCTCATATTCTGTCTCTATCGGCTTATAAAGACTCATCTTATCTATATCAGGCTTATCAGATACATAAACCTTGTTAGTCTCTTCATCCTTATAAAGATATGACTTAAGGCTGATATTCTTATCAACCCTGCCTTTAACTATAGCGAGATAGTACTTATCTATCGTTCTGTGCTTTAGAGCCTTTGACAAAACCTGGCTTCCCTTCAAGGAACATCCTCCGATTATAATACCTGTGGTATTCCTGTCTAAGCGATTTAACACAGACGGCTTAAAGGTCTTAAGGGATTCATCACTAATCTTGCCATTCTTATACAGATAACTAAGCATGTATTCATTTATGGAAATGTCACTGTCTTTGGCCTTTTGCGAAAATACATTGGCCCACTTGTTAATAACAATAACATCCTCATCTTCGTATATTACACTAAATTCTCTTGGAATATCAGGAAATGTAATCTCCTTTACAGGAGTTGTTAACTTATTATAGGTCTCATCAGAAAAATATATCTTAATAATGTCACCGGTTTTAAGTATCTCATTACCGGTAGCCTTCTTGTCGTTAAGTACTATATTCTTCTTTCTAAGCATCTTGTAGATAAAGCTCTTACTCGACTGACATAAAAGCTTTGTTAGAAATTTATCCAGGCGCTTGTCATTTGCATTCTTATCAATAATTATCTCTTTCATAAATGTCCTTTATACATTGTACCCCAAAAGGAGTTCTTTTAAATTGTTAAGAGCCTTGTCATCCTGATCTTCATCAGGTACAGCCTCTGAAAGCGCCTTATTCATGCTCTCAACATCTTTACACATAATTATATTCATGTCATAGCCATGATTATATAATATCTTGTTGATATATGACTTGATGGTGTCCATCCCTGCCTTGTTGACATTAACATAGAGGCAGTATAGATTATTGCCGTTAACATATATATAAGGAGTATAGTATATCTTCTCCTCTGAAGAAAGTGTCAGATCATATATACTTATACCCGTCTTAATATCTTTGGTAATCTCATCAAAATAATCAATATCACTCTTGGTTGCAGATTTATAACTAATAACGATAATTGCGGCAATGAAATGCTTAGCGGCAGGAAGCACCATAAGAATAGCAAGCACAACCAATACAGCTGACACGGTGACATTGTCAAGGACATTAAGCTTGCCGATGACAATTAACACACCGATAATCACCGCATAAATAAGTAAAGCGATACCGTGCTTCATTTTGTAGTTGTTCATGTATCCGTAGCTGCCTTTATCCATATCATTACCTTTTTAATTCTAAATCATATTATTTTATGGAGCACGCTGTGCTCCGCTAGAATTATTTTATGTCATCCTGAGGAACTTTGTTCCGAAGGATCTTTTAACATGGAAACTTCTTCCTCACTGAGCCTTCTATATTCGCCCTCTTTTAACTTCTCATCAAGCTTAAGCCCTCCAAATGTCACTCTTTTAAGCTCCATAACCTGATGATTAATCTTAGCCATCATCCTCTTAACCTGATGATACTTACCCTCTTTAATCGTAAGATAAACTTCTGACTTATCTTCTCCGGCACTTACAATCTCTAACACAGCCGGCATGGTAAGCATCGGTTCCTCTTCACTTCCGATGTTAACCGGCTCTTTAAGAGTGTCTACATCATCCTCAGTCACCATACCTTCAACAACAGCATAGTAACATTTGTCAACATGATACTTAGGACTAAGCAATCTGTGACTCAGCTCGCCATCGTTAGAGATTATAAGAAGTCCTGTCGTATCAATGTCAAGTCTTCCCATCGGGAATAAGTCACGCCGCCTGTCATCTTTGGATATGATATCAATAACCGTCTTATTGCGATTGTCTGAAGTTGCAGAAACCACACCTTTAGGCTTATTAAGCATATAATAGACATACTCCTCATATGCTACCTTAACATCGTCAAATGTAACCAGACAAGAGTCAGGATCAATCTTTAAATCCGCTGCCTTAACAACCTTGTCGTTAACTCTGACTCTTCCCTGCTTAATATATTTCTTAATCTCGCTTCTTGTGCCCTTGCCCATCTCAGCAAGGAACTTATCCAATCTAACCATCAATGCCAGCTTAAGTCCTCATGTTCTCTCTTAACGTCTCTTAAGAAGAGCTCATGAAGCGCATCCTTTACGCTCTTGCCATTAAATAATACTTCGTTAACGCCCTCAATTATAGGGAGCTCAACATCATATTTCTTAGCAAGTGCAAGTGCTGCCTTAGCTGAATATACACCCTCTACAACCATCTTGACTTCACTCATAGCCTCCTCGTAGGTCTTGCCCTCGCCGATAAGCTTACCTGCATTATGATTACGACTATGCACACTTGTACATGTAACAATCAAATCGCCCATTCCGGATAATCCTGAAAATGTCTCAGGCTTACCACCCATAGCAACTCCAAGTCTTGCAATCTCTCCGGTACCTCTTGTAATAAGTGCAGCCTTGGTATTGTCTCCAAGCTTAAGACCATCAAGCATACCTGCGGCAAGCGCAATTACATTCTTTAGCGCACCACCGAGCTCAATTCCTAATATATCAGGGCTTGTGTAGGCTCTGAACCACGAATTAGAGAATGAATTCTGCAAATCCTTAGCCATGGTATGATTCTTGGCACCGATTACAACTGTTGTAGGAATACGCCTTGCGACTTCCTCTGCATGTGAAGGACCTGAAAGTACGCATACAATAGCACCGGGAATCTCCTCCTCTATAATCTCTGAGAGGCGCATCAATGTATCTTCCTCAATACCTTTAGCAACATCGATTATAATCTGACCTTGCTTGTAGTACTTAGACAAGCTTTTGGCTGTTGACCTTACAAACACAGAAGGTACGGCAGATACAATAACATCCTTACCAACAACCGCCTCCTCTAAGTCATTAGTAACACTGATAGTCTCACTAACCTTAACCCCCGGAAGCTTATCTACCTGCTCATGCTTGGTATTAAGCATCTCAACTTCATTAGGGTCAATAGACCACAATGTGACATTGTGTCCATTCTCATCAAGTAACATGGCAAGTGCTGTTCCCCAGCTACCTGCACCTAATACAGCAATCTTCTTCATAATCTTATCCTCCTTTAGACTTCCTTCTTTTCCCCAATCTTTCGCTCTGTTCCTGTAGCGAGCCTCTTGATATTCTCCCTATGCATAAAATAGCAAGACGCCACAAATATAAACATCATAATATATACTTCAATCAAATGATCCGGCTTAACTTCCCATCCAGGGAATCCAACCTTGTCAAACTGCCCGAATAATATAATCGAGATAAATGTAGTGGTAACCACAGTAAGTGAGCCAAGTGACATATACTTACTTGCAAATGTTACCACCAAAAAGATAGTAAGGTTAATCGCTACTATCCTCCAGTCTCCTATAGCAACAATGACACCTGCTGTAGAAGCAACACCCTTGCCGCCTTTAAATCCCATGTGAACAGGATAGTTATGACCAAGCACAACTCCAAGACCTGCATAAAGCACCAACACACCAACCATATCAGGCACGTGATACATGGCAACAAACCTGATTATAGTACAGCATATAAACGCCTTCATAAAATCTCCGATAAACACTATAGTGCCGGCCTTAGGCCCCAACACCCTTAAAGTATTGGTCATACCCGCATTGCCGCTGCCGTAATTCCTTATATCTATCCCCTTGATCTTGCCGAGTATATATGAAGTCTGAAAAAGCCCAAATACATACCCAATAATCACTGATATAATACGACTTAGAATCATTCCTGTTCTTTCCTTTCTCTGATTATAAATCTTATAGGAGTACCCATAAATCCAAATGTCTCTCTTACCTGATTCTCTATGTATCTCGTATATGAGAAATGCGTAAGCTTCTTATCATTTACAAACATGACAAATGTAGGTGGCTTGGTTGAAGCCTGAGTCATGTAGTATATCTTAAGCCTTCTACCCTTGTCAGAAGGTGGCTGCTTTAGTGCAACTGCCTCTGATAATATCTCATTTAATACACCGGTCTTAATACGCATTGAATGGCTGTCAATAACCATATCTATCATATCGTATAACTTCTCGACACGCTGACCGGTCTTAGCTGAGATAAACATAATCTCAGCATAACTCATAAATGACAATACATCCTCTATATCACGACTGAAGTTCTTAACCGACTTATCGTCCTTCTCTATCGCATCCCACTTGTTGACAGCAACTATCATACCCTTGCCGCGCTCATGAGCAATTCCCGCAATCTTGGCATCCTGTTCGGTTACACCTTCAGTTGCATCGATAAGAAGAACACAGACATCCGCTCTCTCAACCGCGCTCACAGTACGAATAATACTGTATCTCTCAAGTTCTTCCTTAATCTTGTTCTTGCGCCTTAACCCTGCTGTATCAATAAATACATATTCCTTGCCGTCATGAACCACAGAAGTATCAATGGCATCTCTTGTTGTACCGGCAGTATCTGATACAATAACCCTGTTCTCTCCGATGAGCTTATTGATAAGCGAAGACTTACCAACGTTAGGCTTACCAATGATGGCAACCTTAGGTCTCTCGTCCTCTTCCTCCTTAAATGCCTCTAAATCAAAGTGCTTGGCAACCTCTTCAAGCAAATCACCAAAGCCCTTCCTTGAAGCTGAAGATATAGGAATAGGATCGTCCAGTCCAAGTTCATAAAACTCATAAATATCATTCATCTGCTTATCGAAGTTGTCTACCTTGTTGACAGCCAAAACTATAGGCTTACCGGAACGCCTAAGCATATCGGCAACCTTCTTGTCCGCGTCAACGAGTCCCTGCTTAACATCAACAAGGAAAATGATAACATCAGATGTATCTATAGCAATCTCTGCCTGCTCTCTCATAAACTTAAGCATCATATCTCCGGTATCAGGCTCGATACCGCCTGTATCAATAAGTATGAAACTTCCGTCAAGCCATGTGACATCAGCATATATTCTATCTCTCGTCACACCCGGCGTATCTTTAACAATCGATATATTGCTTCCTGCAAGTGCGTTAAATAGCGTAGACTTACCTACGTTAGGTCTTCCTACAATTGCAACCATCGGTTTACTCATAATAATCCTCCAAATCTTGTGGCAAATATAAAACCACATTACAGTATAATGTGGTTTTAATCTTTTTTCAAGTCATATATTGAAAGTCAAATGCATTCTTTATGATATTTATCCCTTTATCAGACACACTGGCCACATCAAACCGTATAGCCTGGCTGTCTGAAATCTTATGTGAAGACATGTAATATAAGGCAACTTTAGATATCTGCCTCTGCTTTTTATAATCGACCGCATCAAATCCGTCACCCGACATCTTGCCCTTTCGGTACTTAACCTCAACGAATACAAGATACTCGTTATCATTTGCAATAATATCTATCTCGCCTTGACGCACTCTATAATTGCGTTCTAATATGTGATATCCGTTCTGTACCAGGCATTTGCATACCTGTTCCTCGTGGATATCTCCAACATTTCTTAAATTAGCCATATTACTCCTATCAAACCAATGTCATTAAGCTAAATAAAAACCATACTAACACATACCAAATACATGTCATTCTGAGCGTAGCGAAGAATCTTTATCCTGAATGCAATGAAGGATAATTGCTTTTACAGACTTATGATTACTAAAACATACCGTTGCATTGACCTTCTAAAGAAGGTCAAAGATCCTTCGCTTACGCTCAGGATGACAATTTTAACAATGAAATTCCTTAACTAAATATTACTCCTATCTTAAAAGCTTGCCCTTAATCTTATCCATATCATCAACAAATACAAGTATCTCTGCTACAACTCCGTAAAGCTCTTCAGGAATATAATCTCCGATATCAAGCTTAAGAAGGGTCTTAGCAAGCTTAGAATCCTTGTACAAAGGCACGTCAGACTCTTTAGCAGTCTCTATAATTTTCTCGGCAATATGTCCCTCGCCCGCTGCAACAATCTTAGGAGCGCCCTCTATCGGCTCATAAGAAAGGGCTACGGCGGTTCTCTTCTTTCTACGCTCTGCCATAAATATTCCTCCCTTATGCTCTCATGTCAAATGTATAACGCTTGATTGTCTGTGTCTCAGGAATATCTTTATTGATGAAATCCTTAGTAAAGTCTTCTACCTCTTCCTTCTTAGAAGACTCTCTCTTAACGACCTCAGAATTAAGCGATAATCCAAGCTTATTAAGCTTCTCTTCTAGCTGATCTATATTCATGCTTACGGTATTGACAGACCTGTTATCTTCCATATAGAACCTGGTTGTAACCTTATTGCCATTAAGCTGAACATGAATATCCGTCGAACCTAAGTTATCCATATCAAGATGAAGAAGAACGCTTATATCCTTCTTATCCTTATTAAGGCTCTTCTTGTTGGTATACACATATAATTCGCTGTTAGTGTCCTGATTAGAAAGTGACAGTGGGAACTGTGCAAATGTATACTTGTCGTTAAGCATCTCCATAAACTGTAAGTTCCTGTTCATGTTCGATGCCTCATCACTCATATTCTGGCCACCGCTAAATCCGCCTGCAAGGTCAGCAAGCTTCTCACTGGTCTCTGCAACCCTTGTAAAGAATGCATCCACAAGGTTCTTATCCTTGACCTGTTCCGGCGTCATCTTAAAGTTATGCTCAGCTACACTTGTTACAAGAACCGAGTACTCTCTTGAAGAGAAGAATCCCTTTATCTGATCATCCGTCAAAGAAGTGTTGCTCTCAACATACTCATGTATGGCTTTCATAAGATCCTCAGCGGAATTGTTAGGGTCAAGCATCATCTTGATTGCGTCCTCACTCACCCCTATCGACCTTAATTGATTGGCAAATGCCTGTTGTATCTCGTTAGGAAAGCTTGACGACTGATTGAAAGGAATCTCACCGCTCTTAATACCTGCAATCACCTGCTCACGACTTAGTTCCGGGTTCTCTTTCATTACCTGATTAACGAATTCATCTGTAAGTTTAACACTTCCGTCAGGCTCTAATACCGGATTGCCATTAGCATCCAATAAAACCGCTCCTTCAGGATAAGGAGTACCGTTAGAATTAAGGATAGTCTGACCTTCAGCATCCAACTGTGGAAGCGAAAGATTATAGAACCCGTCAATCTCTGCCTGATCCATTGCAAATGCCTGTGATATAGGAAGGCTAGGCAGCGGATCTTCAAATGAGTGATTCGTAAATGCATCTATTATACCTTGATTAAACCTTAATATATCTCCTGCAAAGCTCTCCTCACCGCCTAAACTCTCATACATAGATGTAATCATATTGCTGACATTATCTATCTGGGTATTAAGCTTGGCTGCGTGATTCTGGTACTGTTCATACTGTTCAATACTGACATCATTAACAGGAATATCAGCTCTTAAGAGATTAACTATAGTCTTAAGACTTGCATCAGGATTGTTAAGGCTCTGTTGTAAAACCTTCATGATAGAAGAACGATCTATCGGCATACCTGCATCCATAAGCTCCTTAACTACAGCCATATTCTTCTCGTTAAGCTGTAATCCCGCTGATTGAAGTGACTTCTCAATAGTCTGATTCTCAGGTGAAAACTTCTCATCAAGCAAAGGTCTTATAAATACCTTGTCGCCCGTATTCTCCTTAACTTCAAAGTAAAGATTGTTACCAATGTTTAGTGATACATTGTCCATTAATGTTGCCGCTAAAGTCTGACCATTACCTAGTGATACGGTAACAGACTTTCCGGTAAGATTGGTGATTTCCCCTTTAAATACATCGCCTTTCTCTAAAGCGGATATATTGACTTCACTGACTCCACCACTGCTTCTTAAAGCCTGTGAAGCCATAACACTTTTAGAATATGAAGAAGACGCGGAAGCAGAACTATAGTTGCCGCTCTTGGCAGCGGTTGCTGCCGGTGCAGTTGTAATAATCTCCATATATAATCACCACCTGTAACAACAAATGTTAGATAAAGTTGCCAATAAAAGACATTCTGTGAATTGGGCAAGGACCGTATTTCTTGATTGCTTCTATATGCTTAGCCGATCCATATCCCATATTAGATTCAAAACCATATTCAGGATATTTAACCGCATATTCTTCCATAAGCCTGTCCCTATAAACCTTAGCAACTATACTAGCTGCAGCTATAGATATCGACTTGGCATCGCCTTTAATTATTGATTCCTGTTTAATATCTACACCAGGAATATGTACGGCATCAACCAATACGAGATCCGGCTTAATAGACAAAGAATTAACGGAATCAGCCATAGCGCTTAATGTAGCATTTAAAATGTTAATCTCATCAATGACGCTATGCTCTCTTATCCCTATAGAATAACAAAGAGCTGTGTCTAATATCTCCTCATAAAGCTCTTCTCTCTTCTTCTTAGAAAGCTTCTTAGAATCATTGACATATAATATATCGGCATCTTTTGGCAAAATCAAAGCACAAGTAACAACAGGTCCCGCAAGTGGTCCTCTTCCGACCTCGTCAACTCCTGCAATATTAGTCGCCCATGAGTTCTCGTTTTCATACTTTCTCATCATCTTAAGGCGCTCATACTCTTTATTAAGAGCATCTTTACTCTTAATCGCCTTATTGACAAGAGCCGTAACACCAGATCTCTCGTCATCCTTATATTTATTAATAAAACTGTCAATAGCCTCAATGCTTGATACATCAAGCTTGGCCTTAATATCTTTAATTGATTCCATATCTACTCTCACTTAATAGCCTTAAGAGGCCAAAGTTTAAAACATACTCTACCCTTAAAATCTTCTGAAGACAACTTACCGACAACATAATTCCTACTGTCCAAACTGTCATTTCTGTTATCTCCCAATACGCAGTATTCATCATCATCAAGATAAATGCCGCCTGCAAGATCACCATAATTATAAGTGTTCATTAACTCCTTACCATATATATCGTCAGCGAGCATCTGTCCGTTAACATAAATATAGCCTTCTGAAGCTGTTATAACCTCACCCGGAAGTCCGATAATTCTCTTAACATAGTCAGATCCGTCAGGTCCGGTAAATACAACTATGTCATATCTCTTAGGCTTGGAGAATCTGTAAGAAACCTTCTCAATAAGTATCTTATCTCCATTCATAATCGTGTTGTTCATTGAATCACCGGAAAGAATTGACGGTATGGCAACAAACTTCACTATTAAAAGCGCGAGCACACAAGCCACCATGAATGCAACGCCAAATGAAATCAAAGTAGGCAAAACACTTGATGACTTGCCTTTGGTCTTTACTTTACTTGAAGCGACACTGTTGGTCGAAGAGACTCCTGCAGATACGCTGTTAGCCAGCTCCATCCTTGAAGGAATATAAGTGCTGGTATTGTTACTTCCCACAACATACGGCTCTTCCTCTATAGGAGCGGTATACGTAGCATTTACACTTGTCTGATCAAGGGATAATGTTGATGCGGAATCCTGACCATGAATGATAAAATCATCATCGTCATCCACTAAGATAGCTTCAACTTCTTCCTCAATGTCATCATAATCTTCATCAGTATTGACAGGCTGTTGATTATGATTAACTAAAGCCTCATCAAAATCATCATCTAACAAAAGAGAAGAAAGATATTCAGAGTTAATACCTCCCATTGAGCTGTATGAGTGACCGCCATCAGTTGCAGTCTCTCTAATGATAGCCTTAGCTTCCGTATCTACAATATGCTTACTCTGAGCTTCTTTGGTAAGATGTGCAGAAGCCCCGTATTTCTCACCGCCACGACCATAGTAGATAGGTGCCTTCTCGTGAACCTGATTGAGCTCCTCTACGGTTTTGATTGGCTCAGGAATATCTTTTTCTTTGTCGAAATATGTTATCATGCCCTCGTATTTAGAGTAATTAAGGGAGTTCATCTCTTCAAGACTCTTTATACGAAAATCTTCGGGCAACGCGTAATAATTCTCATCAATTTCAGACATATTAAGTCTCCTTATCACTCTAATGTATCAAGGCTAAATCGACCTATTACACCGCCTCTAAATTCATCCAAAATAATATCTGCAGCCTTTAATGTATCAGGCGCAGCACCTTTCTTAATACAATTTCTCTTGATAGCAATATCTTCTAAAAGCTTATATGAGTCTTCAATCTCATCAACCTCATATTTGTCCTTTATTGAACCGGAATATCTCTCTTTAATAACATCAATAAGCATAACCGAAAGCTCTTCCTTAGATAAAATCTCATCATTGACAGAGCCTATCATAGCAAGCCTTATACCTATATTTCTGTCCTCAAACTTAGGCCATAATATACCTGGGGTATCAAGTAAATCAATATTCTTGCCTATCTTAATCCATTGCTTGCCCTTGGTTACACCCGGCTTATCTCCGGTTCTTGCAACACCTTTACCGGCCAATGAATTGATAAATGTTGACTTGCCGACATTAGGAATACCGGCTATCATTATCCTTACAGGTCTATTCTTAATACCTCGTTTTAAATCTCTTTCAATCTTCTCTTTAGAAGCCTCTTCAATAAGCTTCATAGTCTTCTTGGCTTGATTAGCCTTCCTTGAATCAAGCTTTAATACATAAAAGCCCTTACTCTTAAAGTGCTCTACCCACTTATCCGTAACAGCATCATCAGCCAAATCCGACTTGTTAAGAAGAAGGATACGCTTCTTATTGTTAGCCATCTTGTCTATGTCAGGATTTCTGCTGCTCATAGGAATTCTTGCATCAACTATCTCAACAACTATATCTATTAATTTAATGTTTTCCTCCATCATACGACGAGCTTTCGTCATATGACCGGGATACCACTGTACGTCCATATCTTACCTCTTTTATTTGATCTTATTGATGTGGAAACCATCAATAGTCGCGATAATACGACCATTTATCTCTTCTTTTGTAACCGCTCCAACATTTGAGAACCTTGAATCCTCACTGTTATTGCAGTTATCACCCATTACAAAATATTCCTTTTTGCCGAGCTTAATCTCTTTCTCTGCGATACCCGGCGAAGCAATTGTATCAGTAAATTTAACGCCTTTGACTTCTTTACCGTCAACTAATAGCACTCCATCAACTATCTGCACCGTCTCGCCCGGAAGTGCGACAACCCTCTTAATGTACTCATGCTTCTTATCAGACTTCTCTACAGTAAACTTTATTATGTCATTTCTCTTAGGAGAACCAAATGTATATGCTCCCTTAAAGAGTAAAGCATCATCCTTGTTAACAAGAACAGGCGACATAGAATCTCCGACAACCGAAGTCGTCTGAAATAGAAATTGCACAAAACAAAACGCCAAAGCTAACGCAATAATCACTGTAAGCACGTAATTAAAAAGCTGTCTAAAGAACTCTCTCCTCTTCTCCCTCTTTCTGTCCAAATACATATTCATAAGCGCTCACCATCAACCTTTTAGCTTTATATATTCTTCCTCTGTTATAATCTTAACACCAAGCTCTTTGGCCTTCTTATTCTTAGAAGAATTAGAGGTCGCATCATTATTGATAAGATAATCCGTCTTAGACGAAACAGATCCTGCCACCTTGCCTCCAAGCTTCTCAATCTCTTCTGATAACTCCTTGCGGTTACTGTATGAATTAAGACTTCCTGTTATGACAAATGTAAGATTACTAAAGATAGCATCCTCTTCAGCAGGATAATCCTCATTGATAATAGAAACCTCGCCAAGAAGCTTATCAACAACATCATTCAACTCCGGATTGCCAAAGTAATCGTGAACCGAAGTCGCAATAACCTCACCTATATTGTCAATATTACTTAACTCCTCAATATCTGCACGTCTTATCTTATCTAAATCGCCTTTATAATGCTTGACTATAAGCTTGGCATTAGAAAGACCTACATTATTGATTCCAAGGCTATATATAAAAGCAGGAAGTGTCATACTTCTACTGTCATTAACTGCTTTTATAAGGTTCTTAAAACTCTTATCTCCGAAGCCCTCCATCATCACGATTCTATCCTCATATCTGTCAAGGTGATATAAATCATAGAGCTCGCTTAAACAACCTGCCGAGATAAGTTTCTCGATAGTAGCATCACTCATACCGTCAATATTAGCTGCATCTCGTGAAACATAATGAGAAAATTTCTTAATCTGCTTAGCAGGACACTTATCATTGGTACAATAAAGAACCTTAACACCATTGTCCTCCTTGACGATAGTGTCCTTATGACATACCGGGCAAAGATCAGGCACTGTCTCTTTATTGCTCCTTGTAAGGTTATCAGCCAACTGAGGAATAATCATATTGGCCTTATAAACCGTAATCGTATCTCCCTCTCCTAATTCAAATGACTCAAATATACTGACATTGTGAAGACTCGCCCTTGTAACCGTCGTACCTTCAAGCTCAACCGGTTCAAATGTCGCAACCGGATTGATAAGTCCTGTTCTTGAAGCACTCCAAAAAGTCTTAATATACTTGGTCTCTGCAGTCTCATCCTTCCATTTGAATGCTATAGAGTGTCTAGGGAACTTGGCTGTTCTTCCTAATGACTCTCCGTAGGCGATATCGTTAAATGAAAGCACCAATCCATCACTTGGGATGTCATTGTCAGGAATACTCTTAGAGAACGCTTCTACAGCATCAGGAATAGTATCTTTAGTAACAAGCTTATACTCTACAACCTCAAATCCAAGGCTCTCTAAATACTCAAATCTCTTAACTACAGTATCAAGTCCTAATGACTCATCAATACCTACTAAGTTAAACGCAATAAATCTGACATTTCTTGCGGCGCAGATTGAACTGTCTAACTGTCTAACCGTACCGCTACATAGATTCCTCGGGTTCTTGTATTGTTCGTCAAATGATAACGACTTATTAATCCTGTTAAACTCGCTGTAAGTGATAACCGACTCACCACGAATAATGAGCTTTCCTTTGTAACTGATATTAGAAGGAATATTAACAAAAGTCTTAGCATTGTGAGTGATATCCTCGCCAACGCTTCCGCTACCTCTTGTAACAGCCTGAACAAGCTTACCATCATCATAGGTAAGCACTGTAGTGAGACCATCTTCCTTAAAAGATAACACACCTTCTTTATTGCCGACAAATGATGCCAAAGCAGCAACATCTTTAGTCTTATCAAGACTTAACATAGGAGACTCGTGAACAACCTTCTTAAGATCGCTTAAAACCTCGTAACCTACATTCTGAGTAGGGCTACCGTTAAGTACAACTCCTGTCTCCTCTTCTAACGCCACTAACTCGTCATATAAGGCGTCATATTCAAAGTTGGTCATAATCTCCCTGTCTTCGCTGTAATACGCCTTAGACGCCTCTCGTAATATCTTGTTAAGCTCTTTTATTCTAATTATCTTGCTGTCATCTGTCGCCATAAATACCTCACATGAGCATTGATTTTAACTTCTCAAGCTCATCACCTTTAATGTCTTTATATTCACCGGGCTTAAGGTCTCCCAAAGTAATATTCATCACTCTGACTCTCTTAAGCGACCTAACCCTGTATCCTAGGGCATCACACATACGCCTAATCTGGCGATTGATACCCTCAGTTAATATGATATTGAAACTGTTCTTAGATGTCTTCTTAACCTTACATGGCTTGGTAACCTTGTCTAAGATCCTTACTCCACTTCTCATATTCTCTATAAAATCTGAGGTTATAGTCTTGTCAACTATAACCTCGTACTCTTTCTCATGCTCATATCTTGCATGACTTATAAGATTATGAAACTCACCCTGATTAGTCAGCAAGATCAATCCTTCGCTATCTTTGTCCAGTCTTCCAATCGGATATATCCTGACAGGATAGTTGATAGCGTCTATTATATTATCCTTCTCTTTAGTAGAGCATACGACCCCAACAGGCTTGTTATATGCAATAAGAACATAATCAGGCTTGTCCTCAACAACATTGCCCTTATATGTGACAACATCTCCTTCATTAACCTGATCTCCAAGTGAAGCTACATTACCGTTAATTGTAATGTCCCCATTAACAAGCGCCTTATCTGCATCTCGCCTTGAACACACTCCCATAGAGCTTAGATATTTATTAATACGCATATTATCCCTCGTTTCAAGGTTTGATGTAGAAAAATGAAGCCTCTGAGCTAAAGCCTATCTCGTCCGCTTTAAGCATCTGCTCTGTACTACCTACAAACAACACACCGCCAGGATTAAGTGATTTATAGAAATTACGATAAATCACATCCTTAGCATCCTCAGTGAAATAAATCATAACATTTCTGCAAAGTATAAGGTCATAACCAACAGGATATCTGTCAGCCAAGAGATTATGCTGTTTAAAATTAACTCTCTTTTTGACATCATCGCTAATCTTAAAGGAATCTCTTCCAAGCTGTTCAAAGTACTTAGTCTTAAATTCGTCAGGAAGTCCTTTAATACTCTTGCCATTATATATACCCTGCTGCGCTTTCTCAATAATCTGCTTGTCAATATCGGTAGCATCAACAGTAACCTTATTGATAGGCATATACTTAGAAAGAAGCATAACCAAAGAATAAGGCTCATCACCTGTCGAACATGCAGCACTCCATACCTTTAAAGGTCGACCCTTAGCAGCGTTCATAAGTCTTGGAAGCATAGTGTTCTCAAGTGTCTTCCACTGTACGGGATTCCTATAAAACTCAGAGACGTTGATAGTCAAGTAAGACAAAAAGTCCTCATAGAGATCCCTATCAGTCTTGATGACTTTAACAAACTCCTCATAACCATGAAGCTTATGTCTGGCAATCAACGCATCAATGCGTCTCTTCATCTGCCTTTCTTTATAAAGAGAAAGGTCAATTCCCGTTAATTTATATACATCTTTTGAAAACTCGTTATATTCGTACATACAACACCCTCACTTTAGGTCGTCTAATAAACAATAAAAGGTGCCTATAACCCGCGAGGTATAGACACCCAATAATGACTGCTAATCTAAAAATCAATCTTCAAGTTCTACAGCATCCTCAACCTCAGAAGCATCTACCTCTACAACTGCATCCTCAGCAGCATCAGTAGCTTCAGGCTTTAAAAGCTTCTTAATGCTTAAGCTGATCTTATGATTCTCAGGCTCAAGACCAACAACCTCAGCCTCAACCTCCTGACCAATCTTAAGCTCATCAGCTGGCTTATCGATACGCTTCAAAGAAATCTGTGAAACGTGAAGTAAAGCATCTACGCCTGGCTCTAATTCGATGAATGCACCGAAATCTGTCATACGAGCAACCTTACCCTTAACCTTGTTACCAACAGCATACTTGCTCTCAGCATCAAGCCATGGATTCTGGTCGTCAAACTTAAGACTAAGAGCAATCTTCTCACCCTGGATATCCTTGATAAGAACTTTAAGCTCCTGTCCAACCTTAAACATCTTCTTAGGATTCTCAACATGTCCCCAAGACATCTCAGAGATATGAAGTAATCCGTCTGCTCCGCCTAAATCAACGAAAGCACCGAAATCTGTAAGATTCTTAACTACACCATCAACAACATCGCCGGCGTTAATTCTCTCGAACAACGCCTTCTTAGCTGCCTCATGTTCTTCTGCAAGAAGCTGCTTTCTGTCACCAATGATTCTTCTCTTGTGTGGGTTAAATTCTGTAATAACGAACTTAACTTCCTGATCCTGATACTTAGAAAGGTTGCGCTCGAACTGGTCTGAAACGAGGCTTGCAGGAATAAATACTCTTGACTCCTCGTAAGAAACAATTAATCCACCGTCTCTAACCTCAACAACCTTACCTGTTAATACTTCGTTGTTGTTAAATGCTTCTTCAAGCTTCTCATTAGACTTGTCCGCAGCTAATCTCTTGTAGCTTAAAAGGACTTGTCCTTCACCGTCATTGACCTTAACTACTTTAGCGTTCATTGTGTCTCCGACAGCTACTTTAGTTGTAAGATCTACGCCTTGCTCGTTGGTGTACTCAGCTCTGGTAATGATTCCGTCTGCCTTGTAACCAATATTAAGAACAATCTCATCCTCCTTAACGCTGATTACAGTTCCACTAACGGTTGCACCATTGCGAACGTTGTTTTTGTTCTCGAAGCTCTGCTCCAACAACTCATCAAAATTCTCTTCTGCCATGCTATCATGAACCTCCTGAATAATATTATGTGGGGTTGACGCCCCTGCTGTAATACCAACGCTACCAATGGAGTCCAACAAGGTTAGATCCAAATCAACAAGTGTCTGTATATAGTAAGTACGATCACATACCGCCTTACTAATGTCATATAGTTTCTGGGTGTTAGAACTATTTCTGCCCCCGATGACAATCATTGCGTCAACTTTCTTTGCCAAAGTTGCTGCCTCAGACTGACGTTCTTCGGTCGCATTACAAATAGTATTACATACCTCTATATAATAACCTTTTTTTGATAAAATTTCAACTATATCTTTAAATTTATTATAGTTAAATGTTGTCTGCGAAACCAATCTATATTGAAACTCATTAGAAAGCTCTAATTTATCAGCATTTGCAACGCTATCAATTACAATAGGGGGCTCGTTACACCACTCACAAATCGCATTTACCTCAGGGTGATTAGGATCTCCTGTTATAATTACCTTAACGTTATCGGGATTTACTTCGCTTACAAGTTTATGTATCTTCTTTACAAACGGACATGTCGTGTCAACATATTGAAAGCCTTTCTCCTCAATAAGCTCATAAACCTTCCTGCCGACTCCGTGTGATCTTAAGATTATGGTCGCATCAGGCTCGTTAATTGCTTTTATGTCTTCGATAGTGTTAATCACACTGATGCCTTTGCTCTCTAAGTCGGCAACAACCTCTTCGTTATGAATAATCGGTCCGTAAGTGTAGACATGCTTCTTACCTGCTTCTTTATATGCAAGCTCAACAGCCCTCTTAACTCCAAAGCAAAAACCCGCATGCTTAGCTAATATTACCTTCAATTAAGCTCTCTCCTGATATAATGATACAATGTGGTCTATTACCTCTTCTACGCTCATATCCGAACTATCAACGAGAATGGCATCATCTGCCTGCTTTAAAGGAGCAATCTCTCTGTTCATATCCTGCTCATCTCGCTTTATAATATCTGCTTTGATTTCTTCGAAATCTGCAGCCATACCGTTCTCTTCAAGCTGTTTCACTCTTCTTCTGGCTCTCTCATCACTTGAAGCTGTAAGATATACCTTAAGTTCAGCATTTGGAAGAACCGCTGTACCGATATCTCTTCCGTCCATGATAACCTGCTCTTTAGAAGCGAGAGCACGCTGTAACTCTAAAAGTTTGGTTCTTACAGCACTGTACTTAGCAATTGTAGATGCAGTCTTTCCAACTTCCTCAGTTCTTATCTTGCCGGATACATTTTCACCGTTAAGTATCACCTGCTGCTCGCCGTCAACATAAGTGATAGTAATATCCATATCAGGGCAACTAGAAGACACAAGCTCCTCATTCTCAGGATCGATATTGTTATTCAAAAGATAAAGAGCCATCGAGCGAAACATAGCTCCGGTATCTACATATACGAAATTAATCTTCTTGGCAATCTCCTTGGCGATTGTACTCTTGCCCGCTCCGGCAGGTCCATCAATAGCAATATTAAACATAATATTCTCCTTTCATTTATCAAATGCAGACGAATAGCCTGCCAAATATCCTGTCGACCATGCAATCTGAAGGTTAAAACCACCAGTAACTGCATCTAAATCAATGACCTCACCCGCAAAATAAAGTCCCTTAATAAGCTTAGATTCCATCGTGCTTGGGTTAATGCTCTTAACACTGACCCCACCCTTGGTTATAATAGCCTCGTTAAAGTCCCTTAAGCCCTTAATCTTAAACCTAAAGTCCTTAAGCAAAGCAAGGAGCCTATGTCTCTCTTCTTTAGTTACCTCACATGCCTTCTTAAGCGGATCAATCCCAGAAAGTTCTACAATCACAGGAATCAATTTAGAAGGAAGAAGCTCGTTAAGCGAGTTCTTAAACTCTTTTTTGCTGTATTTGTCCAAATCTCTTAAAAGTCTCTCGTCCAACTGCTTTTCATCAAGTGCCGGCTTTAAATCGATAGACAAATGAAGGTTGCCGCCATTAATAGCCTCTCTGTCTTTAGATTTTAATTCAGCACTCGCAGAAAGAATCAAAGGACCGCTAAGTCCAAAATGTGTAAAAAGCATTTCTCCGCGGTCTTTATATATCTTCTTGCCATCATTATAAAGAGTTACATCAACATTCTTTAATGACAAGCCCATAAGGTCCTTGGCTGTGCTACCGTAAGTTTCAAAAGGAACTAAAGAAGGCGTTACTTCGACATAATTATGTCCGCTCTTCTTAGCCCACTTATAGCCATCCCCGGTAGAACCGGTAGTCTGGTATGAATATCCGCCTGTAGCTATAACGACAGATTTAGCCTTTATGCTTCCTTTGTTAAGCACAACTCCGGTTACTCTATCATCAGCCACAATAATATCTTTGACATTAGAGTTTAGCATAACCTCGATACCATACTTATTAAGTGCTTTGCTTAGAGCCTTAATAACATCTGACGAATGGTCCGAGCATGGAAACACTCTTCCGCCTCTCTCTACCTTGGTATCAAGTCCAAACTCATTAAGAAGGTCTATCATTGAATCATTTGAAAATGTATAAAACGCGCTGTACAAAAACTTAGGATTGCTCTTAACAGCCTTAAACAGATCCTCTATATCACAAGCATTTGTTATATTACATCTACCTTTACCTGTGATAAACAATTTCTTGCCAAGCTTCTCGTTCTTCTCAACAATTGCAATCTTGTAATCATTAACACCTTGATCAATATACGCTTTAGCAGCACCTATAGCAGAAAGCATTCCAGAAGCTCCACCGCCAACAATAATCAGATCGTACATCCTAACCTTCCTACTCTATCATATGGTCATCATAGACCTTATATTCATCCCAGAGTTCCTCTAATACATGAAGTCTCTTCTCAAGATCGTCTTTCTTCTCCATACACACTGCTACAATAAGAGCATTAATAACAGAGATAGGCGCTGTAAGAGAGTCTACAATAGCCATTACATCACTCTTGGCTATAAGCGGATAATCTGCATACTCTAAGAGTGGGCTCTCAACACCGTCAGTAATCGCAATAGTCTTAGCCCCATGACTCTTAGCAAGCTTCATTGCAGTACGGGTACGCTGTGAATATCTTGGAAAGCTTATTCCGATAAAACAGTCATTGCTCTTAATCCTGCTTATCTGCTCTAATGTATCGATATTATCATTGCCCTCAAGTACATATACCTTGTCAAATATCATCCTGAAATAATGTCCCAAAAGGCCGGCAACATACCATGTTCCACGAACTCCAAGAATATAGATACTGTCAGCATTAGAGATTACATCAACAACCCTGTCAAACATCTCATAATCAATATTCTCCAAAGTCTCCTTGATACGAGCCCTGTCAGAGTTAAGAATACTTGTAAGCAAATCTTCCTTCTGCTCACTTCTCTTGTACGCAGTCTCCAACCTCTGAATAGAAGTAGAATGAGTTCTGACAGTAGATGCGACAGCCTTTAAAAGTTCAGGATATCCGTCATAATCAAGTTCACATGCAAATCTTACTACAGTGGATTCGCTAACTCCAACCTCCTTACCAAGCTTAGCAGCCGTATAAGTCGAAGCTAAGTCATAATTCTCTCTAATAAAATCTGCAATCCTCTTCTGCCCCTTGCTGAATTTAGGATATTTCTCATTAATCCTGTCCATAAGACTCATATTCTCGTCCATAATATCTATACCTCACCATTTGTAATATATAGTTAAAAACAGATGTTGAAGCAATTAAGCTTCAACATCCATTATCAAATGCATATATCTGGTATTAATCAATTAAACCGGATAAGTCTTGTTAACTGTATCACCCTTAGATGCATCAAAACCGGTGTCCTGAGCCTGACGATACTTAAAGAAGTCAGTTGCAACCTGTGGGAAGAGTGCATATGAAAGCACATCCTCATCCTGCTGCTTGTACTCTACTATCTCCTTCTCGAACTTCTCTAAGCCCGGCTCAATATCGTCAGCAGGGCGATATGTGATAGGCTTCTTCATTCCGAGACTGTCAAGAGCCTTCTTCTGAACATCCTTATTCATAGGTTTAACTGTCTGACCATACTTACCAACAAGTAAGTCCTTAGACTCCTTAGTAAGCATCTTATATCTCTCACCTGTTACGACATTAAGAACAGCCTGAGTACCTACGATCTGTGATGAAGGTGTAACAAGTGGTGGCTCACCAAAGTCCTTACGAACTCTAGGAACTTCCTCTAACACTTCATCAAACTTGTCTTCAGCGTGCATATCCTTAAGCTGAGAAACAAGGTTAGATAACATTCCACCAGGAACCTGATACTGTAATGTCTTAACATTAACACCCATTACCTTAGGGCTAAGTAAGCCACTCTCAAGCCACTCTTCTCTAAGTGGTCTAAAGTGATCTGCTATCTCAGCAAGTAACTTCTGATCGAATCCAGGATCGAATTCTGTTCCTGCAAATGCCTGAGCCATAACCTCAGTTGCAGGCTGTGAAGTACCAAGAGCCAATGGACTCATAGCTGTATCGATGATATCAGCACCTGCCTCAACTGCCTTCATATATGTCATAGCTGCCATACCTGAAGTATAGTGGGTATGGATATCGATAGGAAGCTTGGTACCAGCCTTAAGAGCCTTAACAAGCTTGGTAGCCTGATCAGGAACCAAAAGACCAGCCATATCCTTAATACAGATAGAATCTGCACCCATCTCCTCAATACGCTTAGCGATATCTTTCCAATAATCCATTGTATAAGCATCACCAAGAGTGTATGAAAGAGCTATCTGTGCGTGTGCCTTCTCTTTGTTAGCAGCCTTAACCGCTGTCTCTAAGTTACGAAGATCGTTAAGACAGTCAAAGATACGGATGATATCAATACCGTTAGCTGCTGACTTCTGAACGAAGTACTCAACAACGTCATCCGGATATGGGCTATATCCTAAGATGTTCTGACCTCTGAAGAGCATCTGTAAAGGTGTCTTCTTGAAGCCATCTTTTAACTTTCTAAGTCTTACCCAAGGATCTTCCTTGAGGAAACGTAAACATGCGTCAAATGTAGCACCACCCCAGCACTCTACTGAGTTGTATCCAACCTGATCCATCTTGTCGATGATAGGAAGCATCTGCTCGGTGGTCATACGAGTAGCAATAAGAGACTGATGTGCGTCACGAAGCACTGTCTCTGTAATCTTAACAGGCTTTTTAGCCACTGTCTTAGATTCGGTATTAGTAGCCTGAACCTTCTCCTGCTCCTTCTTAGGTGCAGTATTCTCTGAAGAAGATTTCTTGCCATTCTTCTTATTACCCATAAAATAATCCTCCTAAACTATATATTAATCAATTAATAATCAAAATACACCAAATATCGCCATAAATGTACCGGCCGCAACCGCAGTACCAATAACTCCCGCAACGTTAGGTCCCATCGCATGCATCAATAGGAAGTTGGTTGGGTCATATTCTGAACCGACATTCTGAGATACTCTGGCTGCCATAGGAACCGCAGATACACCCGCAGAACCGATAAGAGGATTAACGCCTCCCTTGGTAACCTTACACATAATCTTACCGAAAACAACACCTGCTGCAGTACCGAATGCAAATGCAATAAGTCCGAGAAGCACGATCTTAAGTGTAGAAAGCTTAAGGAATGCCTGTGCGGTAGTTGTAGCACCAACTGAGGTACCAAGTAAGATAACAACGATATACATCAATGCGTTAGATGCAGTCTCTGTAAGCTGCTTAACAACGCCACACTCTCTAAAGAGGTTACCGAGCATAAGCATACCTACAAGTGGTGCTGTAGTAGGAAGCAAAAGAACAACAACTACAGTAACAACGATAGGGAATAAGATACGCTCTAACTTACTAACAGGACGAAGCTGTCCCATCTTAATCTTACGCTCTTTATCGGTTGTAAGAAGCTTCATGATTGGTGGCTGAATAACAGGAACCAAAGCCATGTAAGAATAAGCAGCAACCGCGATAGGTCCCATAAGTGTATCACCAAGTCCAAGCTTACCTGCAAGGAAGATTGATGTAGGACCATCCGCACCACCGATAATAGAGATAGCTGCAGCTTCCTTACCGTTAAATCCCATTGCCATAGCAAGGAAGTAAGCGGTATAAATACCAAACTGTGCAGCAGCACCTAAGACAAAACTCTTAGGGTTCGCAATCAACGGACCAAAGTCTGTCATCGCACCTACACCCAGGAAAATGAGTGAAGGCAATATACTCGCTTCATCGAGCATATAAAAGTAATGTAAAAGTCCGCCTTCGGCAATAATGCCGGGGAACATATTAGATAGCAACATACCAAAAGATATAGGAACCAAAAGTAATGGCTCAAAACCTTTAGCTATTGCCAAAAACAAGAAGAAGAAGGCAACTAAGATCATAACATAATTACCCCAGTAAAGTGTGGTAAATGCTGTCTGACCGGCCAAATTCTCCAATGTATTAACAACATAATCCATCTAGGTATTACCTCCTGATAAAAGTAGTCGATACTGTAATCGATTAGTTCAAAGATGCAAGAAGGTCTCCTGCCTCAACTGAAGCACCTTCATTAACATTAATACTTGCAACAGTACCATCAGAAGGAGCTACAATCTCATTCTCCATCTTCATAGCCTCAAGGACCATAAGTACATCTCCCTTAGAAACTGACTGGCCCTCTGATGCCTTAATTGATAAAATCTTACCAGGCATTGGTGAGTTAACTGTAACGCTACCTGCAGAACCTGATGAAGCCTTAGGTGCGGCTGGTGCTGCAGCAGGTGCAGGTGCAGCTGCAACAGGAGCGGCAGCTACAGGAGCTGAACTTCCGCCTGCTCCATCCTCAACAGTTACATCATATGTAGTACCATTAACGGTAATCTTATAATTCTTCATTAGATAATTCCTCCTAAATATTTATCTTGCTCTTCTGATAGAACGAACTACAAGTGGATCTCCACTCACACTTGCTCCACCGACAGAACTCTCATACGCATATATAGCTGCTGTGATAACAGCAACGAGCTCTTGATCATTAACTAGATTCTCTGAAGCCTTAGCTGGTGCTTTAGGCGCTACAGCTGGTTTTGGAGCAGCAGGTGCTGGTTTTGGCTTAGCTGCGCCGGAACCCGGCAAATACTTAAATAAACTTATGATAAAGGAAATGAAAATAAGCACACAGAATACAATCAAAATACCCATCAAAGAATTGGCTATCATGATTGAGACTGTTGGATTAAGCGCATCTCCTCCTTGACTTGCTAACATCAACATCTAAATCACCCCTTTACACTGTACCATGTTTCTTCAGAGGTCTTTCTTCTCTCTTAGTGTAAAGCATCTCAAATGCAGCTATAACACGCTTTCTTGTAGCAGAAGGTGTGATAATATCATCGATATAGCCTCTCTTGGCTGCAGCAAGTGAACTGCTCTGCTTGTCAACGAACTCCTTAACAAGCTCATCCTTGGCAGCCTTCTTGTCTTTAGCCTTGTTAAGCTCATCAGCGCAGATGATAGACACTGCATCCTCAGCCTTCATGGTTGAGAATTTAGCATCAGGCCAAGCGTATACGATATCAGCACCGGTAGTCTTAGAAGCAAAAGCTAATCCGGCTGTACCGAATACCTCACCTGTATAAACAGTAACCTTAGGTACTGTTGCGTTAACATAGTTGAATATAAGTCTTCCCGCTGCCTTAGACATACGCTTCTCAGCGCACTCGGTAGCCTTGAAGTTCTTAACGTTAACCAATGTCAAGATTGGAATATTGAAAGAATCACAGAACTTGATAAATTCTGAAGCCTTATCTGTACAGTTAGGACAGATAGTCATCTCATCAGATGCGTTGGCAATACAACCTACAGTAGCACCGTTAAGCTTGATAAATGCTGTAAGCACTCCTGTTGCATAATCCTTCTTAGACTCTAAGAAGAAATTGCCGTCTGAAAGAGAGATTAAAGCACTTCTTGGATCTGATACATATCCTTCCATGCCTGCAATCTCACGATTAAGATCATCCTGACAATTCTCATCAAGTGCATCCTCTTCATTGTTAGAAGGAAGAATAGACACGAGCTGTCTAATCTGACCTAACACTTCTGCTTCGGTGTCAAATACGCCATCTACAGAACCAGCCTGCTCTGCCTGGTAAGAAGCAGATGCAGTATCGCACTTCTCTTCTGAATTGCCCTTTATTGCATTAGGACTGTTGACAAAGAGCTTGGCATCCTTAGTCATGAATGTAAAGTCACTCATCGCAGGAATAATAGAGCAACCTCCTCCACAATTGCCAAAAATTCCTGTTATCTGTGGTATAACCCCGGATGCATAGGCCTGCTTCTTAAAAATAGAACCAAAACCGTATAAGGCATCTGTTGCCTCCTGTAAACGTAATCCTGCACAGTCGATAAGACCAATTACAGGTGCGCCCATCTTAAGCGCCATATTGTAAATGTTAGCGATCTTCTTGGCATGCATCTCACCAATAGCGCCTCCAAATACTGAAGCATCCTGACTGTAGACATAAACAAGCTTGCCATCGATTACACCGTAACCGGTAACAACACCGTCTGCCGGATTGTCAGCTGCTGATACGTTAAAGTCAGTGCTTCTTGCCTGAACATAGCTTCCAACTTCAACGAAGCTTGAATCATCAAGTAAAGAGGCTATTCTCTCTCTTGCTGAAACATTGTTTGAATTGCTCATTGTTAGCCCTCCATATTATATTATTTTAGGTTGTTATCGCAAAAAAAAAGATAAAAACCAATTTTTCGCTTGTACTATTATAACCGCAAAGTGTCAAATGTTCAAGACAAACTATTTAAAACGGCTAAATTATTTATGAACATCTAAAAAAGCGCCTAAATACATTACTTAGGCACTTTTATAGTTATCTTACAGGTCTTGTAGCATCAAATAGGAAGTCAAGCACATCCTCATCCGCCTCATCTTCAAGGTAGTCCCTCAATGTATTGTATACAAGGATATGATAGTCATTAAGCATTTCCTTCTCTTCAGCGCTCATCTGCTCAAAAAGAATAGATTCCTTGTCAAACGGAACCAATGTCAGAGGTCTAAACCCATAAAACTCAGCATAGTCGGTACTCTCTAACTGTACAACCTCTAAAAGATTCTCAAGTCTTATTCCAAACTCTCCCTCTATGTAGACTCCGGGCTCGTTAGAGACTATCATACCGGGTAAAAGTTCACACGAGTTGTCCCTGTCATCAAATATCTTGTTTCTTATGGCTACAGGGGATTCATGTACATTTAAGTAACAACCGACACCATGGCCTGTTCCGTGTTTAAAGTCATATCCAAGCTCCCAAAGTGGAGTTCTTGCGACAATATCAAGATTCTCACCCCTTGAACCCTTGGTAAATCTGGTGTTCATAAGCCTAAGATTGCCCTTAAGAACAGCAGTATATAGCTCCTTCATCTTAGGAGTCACATCACCTAAAGCTGTAGTCCTTGTAATATCGGTCGTACCGCTCATAAACTGAGAGCCTGTATCCATCAATAAAAATGTGTCCGTATTAATCTCAGCATCAGATTCCTCGTCAGCGCTGTAATGAATAATAGCCCCATGCTCTCCTATCGCAGATATAGGATCAAAGCTCGGCTCAACATAACCTTCCATCTTCTTTCGTTCAGCTTCCAATCTGTCAGAAAGACCAATCTCAGTCAGGACATTTCCTTCATCATCAACTAATCTGTCAAACCTGTCAGTCTCTCTCTCATTAAACCAAGCTAAGAATCTTACATAAGCAACAGCATCCTTGATATGAGCATCTCTTATTCCTTCAAGCTCTGTATCGTTCTTAACTGCCTTCATTAACGCTATAAGCGATCTTATATGTCCGCCGCCACTAGCTTTAGCATAGTCAAATGCAGCAGAGTTTGCCTTACTCTTATCAAGATAAAACGGGGCGTCAATGTTCTTTAACTCCTCGTAAAATGATGAATAGTCATATAAATCAATGCCATCATTCTTAAGAGCTGCCTTTAATTCATCATCAACAGAGTCTAAATTAACATATAACGAAACCTTATCACCACAAATCACAGCATATGACATAAACACCGGATTCATAGGGACATCATGACCTCTTAAGTTAAACAGCCACGCAATCTCATCAAGAGATGTTATAACATAACACACGATGCCGTCCTCGTTAATCTTCGCCCTAACCGCGGCAATCTTATCTCCCCTGCTTACACCTGCATATGTAATTGGATAGTCATTAACCTCACTGAACTTAAGCTCAGGTCTTACCCCTGACTCATCATACACTCTGCCGCCAAGGTCAATATCCTTGATAATCTTAACATCCTTACCTTTTAACTTATCATTTATCCTGATGCAAATGTCAGCAGCAACCGTACGTCCGTCAAACGCAAGAGCCTCGCCATCATTCATATTCTCCGCTAAGAAATCAGGAATGTTAGGTACTCCCTTCTCTCCCATCTTCATAAGTGCGATACCGGAACCCTCAAGCTCATCTTTAGCCTGAACAAAATACCTTCCGTCAGTCCAGAGATAACACTCATCTCTGGTAATTATCAAGCTTCCTGCCGAGCCCGTAAATCCCGAAAGATACTCTCTGACAGAGAAATATGGTGCCGTATACTCAGAGCCATGGTAATCCGATGTCACGACATAATAATAATCAATATTCTCCTGCTTCATAAGCTCTTGAAGCTTAACAATCTCATTTCTCAAAGCATCCGCCTCCATACCAATCTACATCAAAGGAGCAATAAGTTTTAAAATAGCCCCGTCAATCTTACTTCTGATAGGATAATTCCTAACGGTGATAAGTGTCTCTCTCTGGCATTTCTCTAAAGTATCAAGAAAATCCCTCTTAAGCTCAAGTATCTCAGAGCATTTGTACATATAAACGCCGCATTCATAATGAAGATAAAAGCTCCTAAAGTCCATATTGGAGCTTCCGCATATAGCGTATTTATCGTCGGCAAGTATAACCTTCGAGTGAACAAATCCCGGAGTATACTCATATATCTTAACCTTATTAAGCATCAACTTCTCGTAATAGTTTCTTCCCAGCTTAAATGCATACTTCTTATCAGGAATATGAGGAACAATGATAGCGACGTCAACTCCCCTGTTACCCGCATAACAAAGCGCTTCTACCGTCTCATTATCAAGAATCAGATACGGTGTGAAAATGTAGACATAATCATTGGCCCTGTTAATCACATCCAAATACAAATGCTTAGCGATATTGTACTCATCATATGGATTGTCATTATAAGGAATCATATAGCCATCATTTGAAATGTCAGAGTGAATACCAGCACCCTTTAGGAACCTGTCATATTCCTCTTCCTCATCGTAGACATTTCTCTTGATATTCTTAGCGTCATCTATTCCCCACATAGTCATGAACATGCAGGTCATAGATGTCACGACATCACCGGTAAGCCTTATTGCACAGTCCTTCCAGTGACCGAACCTCACAATCTTGTTGATGTACTCGTCACTTAAGTTAACACCGCCGGTATAAGCAATCTTCCCGTCAATAACTGTAATCTTTCTATGGTCACGGTTGTTCTGAACAGACGAAAGTGCAGGCTTCATCGAAGCATACACCCTACACTCAATACTGTGCTTGGTAAGTTTCTTGGCATAGTTAATAGGAACCGATGTAAATGCACAAAGACCGTCGTACATAACCCTAACCTTAACGCCGACCTCCGCCTTCTCTTTAAGAACATCAAGTATCCGGTTCCACATATACCCATTGTGAATTATGAAATATTCAATGAAAATGAAATCAGTAGCGCTTTTAAGATCATTGATATAATCTTCCAAGAAATCATCACCCAAAGGGTAATACTTTGCGTTACTGTGTTTATAGACAGGATGACCGCAAGCGCGCTTAACATATCTTGCAACCCCGGCAACGTGCGGACTATCCTCATAAAGTTCGTTTAGAATCTCTTTATCTTGTCTAAGATAAGGTCTTGCTTCGACCTTCTTTCTCTTAATCCTCTCCTGAATAGTTCTGTATCCCGCCTGATTGGACATAAATACATATAAAGCCGCACCGACGATAGGTGCCAAAGCAATAAGAACCATCCACGATACCTTGAACGCAGGATTGGAATCACTGTTAATAATCGCCAAAACAGCGATAGAAGAAAGAACCACAAAACCAATGTAGATAGCTACAGCATACTGGCTCAACCAGAACACCATGGATAAGAATATAAAGAGTTGCAATAGAACCATCAAGACAATGATGAGTCCTCGACCAAATACAACTGCGGTAATACCGCTCTTACCTTTACGCTTAATTCTTCCTTTTAATCCCTCTTTTTGTTCTTTACTAACCCTGGTCATTATTACACCTCGACATTAAATTCAAGTTCAGCCTCTTTGATTGCCTCCTGCTTAAAGTCTTCAAGCTTAACTTCATCAATGACAGGGAGGTCATCAACAGAGCTAACACCAAAGGATCTTAAGAAATCCTCCGTCGTTCCAAAAAGCATCGGTCTTCCCGGTGCCTCTAACCTTCCAACCTCTTCGATAAGGTTGTACTCTAATAGTTTATTGACAGCATGGTCACACTTAACGCCCCTGATCTTCTCAATCTGCGCCTTGGTAACCGGCTGTGAATACGCGATAATAGAGAGAGTCTCAAGCATAACATCAGTAAGAACATGCTTCTTAGGTGTATTGATAATCTTGGTCAAAGTCTCATAATACTCCTGATTCGTGCACATTTGAAATGATTGCTCAAGCTCAATAACATGTATTCCATGCTCAGAATTGTTATACTTGTCCATGAGCATATGACATAACCCGACTGTAACCTCTTCGTCCTGTTCTATCGCAACAGCTATATCCTTAACAGGAACAGCCTCCCCCATTGCAAATAATATCGCCTCTATCGAAGCTAATAACTCTTTCGTACCCATAATCTACCCTTCTAAAGAATCTAAGTATATTTCGCCAAATGAATGCGACTGTCTTACGCTTAAGAAACCGCTCTTCATAAGTTCCAAAATCGCAAGGAAAGTAACAACCAACTCAAGCTTAGAAGCCTGCGCTTTAAGAAGACTCCTAAAATGTATACCGCTAAGTCCCTTAAGCCTTGCCCTGACATCAATAATCTTGTCCTCGACACTTATCTTCTCTTTCTCTATCTTGCCGAACTTGGATCTTACAGGGTCAACCTTATCTGTCATTCTCTTCATAACCTCATTGAAAATGTCATTAAGCCTTGCAAGATCTATATCCGTATTGCTTATAACTTCAGCAGCATCTACAGTCGGCATATATTCAACAACTTCCTTAGGAAGCTCCTGCTTACGATAAAGCGTCTTATACGCATCAATCTCCATATCCTTAAGTTCAAGTGCAGCATACTTATACTTCTTGTACTCAATAAGTCTCTCAACAAGCTCAGCTCTAGGATCGGTAACTTCTTCCTCTTCTTTAGTCTCTTTAGGAAGAAGCATCTTAGCTTTAATCCTAAGCAAAGTTGCCGCCATGACAAGGAACTCACTCATAGTGTCCATGTCATCATCACCCATCTTGGCAACATAGTCAAGATACTGCTCCGTAATCATAACAATAGGTATATCGTAGATATTAACCTTATTCTTCTCAATCAAATGTAACAATAAATCCAAAGGCCCTGTAAATGCCTCAACTTTAAACTGTAAGTCCATAATCAGTCTTCTTTCTTAAGTGTAATAATAAGTGCTTCAGGCAGGTTGAAAAACCTAATCGGAAGCGTATGCCCGCCAATTCCTGCAGACACAAGCATTGTCGTATCCCCTTTATAATAAAATCCCTTAGTATACTTAGGAAACAACCTTGCTTCAGTAGAAATAACTCCGCAAACACCGGGAATCCTTGCTAATCCGCCATGGTTATGACCTGATAACACAAGGTCTGCTCCCCACTCGGAGTAAGCATCTAAATATCTTGGGCTGTGAGCTAACATTAGATTAAAAAATCTCTTATCAACCTTACCTAAAGCCCTCTTAATGTCTTCCTCTCTTAGATCCTTTCTGTCACGCATACCGTAATGATCAAGAGAAATCTCCAAGCAATCAAGCACTATCTTGTCGTCGCTCCTCGTAATAAAAACCTTCTGATTGGAAAGGCAGTTACATTTAACTCCTTTAGCCATCTCGTAGAACTCTTTATATATCCCCTTGTAGTCTTCAGGATAAAGCTTCATCTTAGTCTCATGATTGCCGTTAACAAAGTACACAGGATACTTAGAACAAAGCCAAGTTATAAGGTCAATCGCCGAGTCATAAGTATCATCATTCTTGGACAAGAAGTCTCCACCTATTAATACATAATCAGGATTAGCTTTCTCAATACTCTTCTTAAGCCTCGTATTAAACTTGCCATAATGCACATTATGAAGATCAACAAGATAGAGCATCTTAGCATTATCAAATGATTTTGGAATCTTCTTACTCTTATATTCATAATGATGCATTATAAAACACCTGGTCTCAAGAAATCCCCAAAGACATAAAAGCGCTACTATACATACAATAATAATCGCAATCTTCATTGTACCTATGCCATTATATCCTTTCTGCTTATAATCTTCTTGATTAAAGGCTCTGCCTTAACTTCAGTATCAGAAAATGTATAAGCGTTAACGAATCTCTTCTTAGCATCTTCTAGCTTCTCGCTTTCATTTGCATAAAGAACCGCGATACGCTCTCCCTTATCTACATGTTCACCAAGTCTCTTATCTATTCTGATTCCTACACTTAAATCAATCTCGCTCTCCTTGGTCTCTCGACCTCCGCCTAAGATAAGCGAAGTCATACCGACTTCACTCGTCTTGCAAGAAGCAAGATATCCATCCTGTTCGGCTAAGACATCCATACAATATAGAGCCTTAGGAAGAGTCTCCGGATGATATACCTGATTCTCGTCACCGCCCTGAGTCTTAACGAGCTCAGCAAGCTTATCTAAAGCCTTGCCCTCTCTAATAACTCGAAGTACCTCTTCTTTAGCGAGATCGTAAGAATCTGTGTCAGAACCCATCATATACATGTTAGAAGCCAAAGTTATACAGAGGTCTGTAAGCCTCTCTTCGCCCTTGCCACTAAGTACATCTATTGCCTCTTTAACCTCAAGAGCGTTACCTACATAGCGTCCAAGAGGCTCATTCATATCGGAAATGACAGCGATAGTCTCACGACCTACCATCTCTCCTATGTTAACCATAATTGTTGCAAGGTCATACGCGTCATCATAATTATTCATAAAAGCGCCGGAACCACATTTGACATCTAATACAATCTTATCTGCGCCTGATGCAATCTTCTTGCTCATGATTGAACTTGCTATCAGACTCTTCTGATTAACTGTTGCAGTAACATCTCTTAACGCATAAAGCTTTTTGTCGGCAGGAGCAAGATTAGCAGTCTGACCGACCAGGGCAATCTTAATATCATTGACCTGCTTTATAAAATCATCATCTGATATGACTGTCTTAAAGCCTGTGAAACTCTCTAATTTATCAATCGTACCACCGGTATGCCCCAAGCCTCTTCCACTCATCTTAGCAACCGGGACGCCAAGCGAAGCTACAATTGGAGCAACAACCAATGAAGTCTTGTCTCCAACCCCACCGGTACTGTGCTTATCAACCTTAATACCGTTAATCTTGGAAAGATCAAGAACATCCCCGCTGTTGGCCATAGCCATAGTGAGGTTAACCGTCTCATCCATGGTCATCCCCTTAAAGAATATAGCCATCAAAAGAGCTGAAACCTGATAATCAGGAAGCTTGTCAGCACTGTATTCTCTAATTATATATTCAATCTCTTCTTTAGAAAGCTCCTTCCCTTGCTTCTTCTTCTCGATAATGTCGTACATCCTCATAACAATGCCCTCCTACTTCAAAAGGTCAAGGTAACTCTTGCCTACAGGAAACTTCTTTAACCCAAACATATCAGAAATCGTCTGTGCAATATCTGCAAATGTATCAGAAACACCTAAATTAACACCCTTCATGCCATGTCTGTACATAAGAACCGGCACATATTCTCTGGTATGGTCAGTCCCTTTAAATGAAGGATCACAGCCGTGGTCCGCAGTAATTACAAGAAGATCATCATCCGTCATTAATTCAAAAAGTTCACCAAGTCTCCTGTCAAAGTCTAAAAGTCCATTAGCGTAGCCGACAGCATCTCTTCTATGCCCAAAGGTTGAATCAAATTCAACGAGATTGGTATATATAAGACCTTCATCAATCTCTTTCATATACTTAAATGTCACATCCATACCATCCATATTGTTTTTGGTATGTGTTGCAGAGGTTATGCCTGAACCCGCAAATATATCCTCAATCTTACCTACCGCGGCAACATTGTGTCCTGCATTCTTAAGATACATAAGTATGTTGTCATCTGATGGAACAAGTGAGAAATCTCTTCTGTTAGAAGTCCTCGTAAAATCATCCCTTGTACCAATAAAAGGTCTTGCAATAACTCTTCCGACAGCATGCTGACCGGTAAGAATCTTTCTTGCAGCTCTACAAAGTTCATATAATCTCTCAACAGGAATAACATCCTCATGCGCAGCAATCTGAAATACAGAATCACCTGAAGTATATATGATAGGATATCCTGTCTTCATATGCTCATCCCAGTAATCATATATAACCTTGGTTCCGGAATAAGGCTTGTTGCAATAATAACCACCAACACCAGCCTCTTTCATAAATGCTTCCATAACTTCATCAGGAAATCCGTCAGGATAGGTAGGCAATGGATTAGGAGTTATAATACCTGCCATCTCCCAGTGACCGAGAGTTGTATCCTTACCCATAGACTTCTCAGAGCACTTACCGTAAGCACCAATAGGCTCATCAACCGGCTCAACGCCCTCAATTCCATCTATATTGCCATAACCAATCTTTCTCATGTTAGGAAGATCAAAACCTTCTACGGCAGCGGCTGCAGAACGAATCGTGTTAGAACCGACATCGCCAAACTTATCTGCATCTGGTGCTTCACCACATCCAACACTATCAAGCACAATCCAAATAACTCGATTCATAATAATGCCTCCTTACTTCTCAACAACAAGCAAGGTCCAAGTCCTCTTGCCGTTAAACGCTTCCGCCTTAATAAGGCACCATCCCTCTGACTTACCGGTAATATTACCCTTGTCATCTATCTCTGCAGTCTTGGTGCTCTGCGAGTAATACTCAATGTGGTTACTATATGAATTCTTAGGTAGCTTAATATCCATATTGTAGGTATCTCCTACCTTAATCTTCTTGTAAAGCTTGTTATGATACACTCTCCAAGGGGCTTTCTTAACCGTAATCTCAACCTCAGTAGTCTTACCGCTGTCTGTTGTCGCCGTAACCGTAGCCTTACCCTTCTTGACACCCTTAAGTGATCCGTCATCGTTAACATATACAATCGACTCATCCGAACTCTTTAAGTAAAATGCATCTGTTGAATTAGATGGTGTAAGAGCTGCTGACAATTCAATAGTCTCTCCCTTACCTATCGTCAAATCTTCATTGATAATCTCAATCGCTGTTGAAGGTGTAGTAACTGTAACTTCACACTTAGCCTCAACTCCATTAACGGATGAAGCAACAATATTAACTGTACCATTATCAAGAGCAGTAACATGTCCATTGTTATCAACAAGCGCTATACTCTCATCCTCAGAATACCAGTTAATATGCTTGTTAGACGCATCATCTGGTCCGACAGAAGCACTTAAATCAGCCTCAAAAGGAAGTCCTTCACCTAACTGAATATCAAGCTTGGTCTCACTAATATCTACTTTGGTAGCCTCAACGAAGGAATCTCCGTAATAGATATTCTGGTCGCAATCTCCGCCAACTGTATTGGCGCCGGCTACAGACTTGTGCTGATACTGCCACATCCAATAAGGGTGAGGATAATCAGGATAATCGCATTCGTAGTTGGCAATCCATATCTTATAAGCAGAAATTGAATCGTAATCTATATACTGTTTGAAACTGTTAGTCGAAGTATAAACCGCAGGATCATAACCTGCTTTCTTGATAATCTCACAGTATGCCTTGACCATAGCAGAACAATTCTTCTTACCGGTCTTAAAAGCAGCCTCTTCCTCAATATCAAATGCAATTGGGAACTCAAGCTTCCTTCCATCTAAAAGTGCAAGTGTCCTCTTCGCCTCTGCCTTAGCTTCCTTAACATTGGTCGCATAACTGTAATAATAGATACCTCTTAAAAGTCCCGCCTTACCGGCTTTCTTATAATTATCTGCAAAATTAGGATCGGTATATGTACTGCCCGCACCAATTCTAATCATAACCGACTTATATCCCTGCTTGGCAACCTTTTTAAAATCAACATCTCTGTTAAACCAGGAAACATCTATACCTCTTGTAAGACTCTTGGCCTCCTGGTCATCTATCGCATTAACAGGTATCGGAAACATATTGATAACAAGGCAAATGATAATAACATATGCCGATAACATTCTCATTAATCTACTCATATAATCCTCCATTATTCCTTGCTACCTCCACCAAAACGGGTGGCGCTGTTGCTTGTTCTCATATTAATAAAGCTCGTCTTAGTCTTAGAATACATAATCTTCTGCGAACTATATAATCCGTAATAACCAGAAAGCATATAACTGATGGCAACAGTAAGAGCATAATACATAACTCCTCTGTACCCGAACATCTCAAATGTAAGGAGAAGTGAAGTAATCGGACAATTAGTTACTCCACAAAAAACTCCTATCATACCTATCCCCGACGCAAAGTCAGTAGATAGATTAAGAAGTACGCCCATAGTATGTCCAAATGTTGCCCCGACAAAAAGACTCGGAACAATCTCTCCGCCCTTAAAACCGGCACCCAAAGTGAGTGCAGTCATAATCATCTTGATAAAGAAAGCAAAATACGGAACATATCCTATATCAAAACAAGCTGTAATCGTATCCATACCGCTTCCCGAATAAATCCTTGTGCCAAGAAGCAAGGTGAGCGCTATAACCATACCCGCTCCGACAACAATCCTTATAAAAGGATTAGGAAGATACTTCTTATAATACTTTCTACTCTCGTGAAGTATAAAGCAGAATATTCCGCTTATAGATGCACTAAGCACCATAATCACAAGACTTTTAGCAATCACCGGAGCCTCAATGCCCGGAACATAAGCTATTCTAAAGCTTACAGGAACTACATTAAATAACCTCGCAACATTAAAGCTTACATAAGACGCCAAAAAGCAAGGCACAATAGCCGCATAATACATTACACCGACACTTACAATCTCCATTGCAAATACTGCAGCAGCAAGAGGTGTTCCAAAAAGTGCCGCAAATCCGGCGCTCATACCACACATAATAATGGTATGGTTGTCACTCTCATCAAGCTTAAACAACTTGCCAAAAAGATTACCTATACATCCACCTATCTGAAAAGCTGCTCCCTCTCTACCTGCCGAGCCGCCAAAGAAATGTGTAATTACGGTAGATACATATATCAGGGGTGCTAGCTTAGGACTTATATCCTCTTTAGAGGCAATAGCCGAAATTACGAGGTTAGTACCCTTATCAGGCTCTTTCATCCAATATTTATAAAGCCCGGCAATTACTATACCACCTACAGGAAGAAGGAACAAAAACCATGGATTGTCATTCCTTACGACATCAGCCATATGCAAAAGCTTGTGAAACGAAACACCAACCAGGCCTACAACTATACCGATAATTACAGCAATGGCCACCCATTTGATAAATATTATGAAATTCTCCGTCAAATGCTTAAGATACTCAGCTACCTTACTTGCTTCCATTGCATTTCCCCAACATCTTGTATAATCTGTAACAGCACACATACATCTTATTGTATCACAAAGAATCTTATCACGCAAATAATATAACAAAAAAAGCGCCGGAATCGCTTCCGACGCTTTATCTGTTATCACCCAAGGAGTTCACTAATCTCTGGCATAAGATTATTCTTAAAATCATCAATCAACTCTCTGTTAAATCTAAACTTTGGTAAAGCATCCGGAGTATTTGCTTTATATGCACTGTAATCAGCATTTTCTTTAAGCTTATTCTCATTAGCCAATTCACCATCTCTGAAATTAAATGCTTCATACCTCACATCCTCGAAATCAAGATACCATTTCTTTGCAAAGCATTCGATCTCCTTATCAATAGCCGCATATCTCATCTGATTTAGAATAACAGATACATCTACTCCTATATACCTTTCTCTATCTTGTTCAATCTCATCAAGCACCTGAAGGAAAAACTCACTCAGTTTTGGATTATCTGCGGAATACTCATTAATTACACCTTTAATAATCTCAAGTTCCCTTTCAAATTCTACCTCATCATAGTCTTCATCATTCTGATTTATAAAATCAACAAAACCTTGTAACAATTCAACAATATACTCGAAATCAACCTTAAACCTATTAAATGCAACTAAATCATAGTCACCTATAGGTAAATCATCCGGATCGTCAGGATTAGTTGGATCAGGCTTTATTTCCTCTAAGACATTTTTGTATACTGCTGCATAATCCTCATATATCTCCTGAGAAAAATCCAGTTCCTCAAGTATCTTAGGTTCAAATTTTGAAAATGATTTTAAATGAGCGTAATAGTGATCTAAATCTCTAAACAACTGGACAAAAGTCTTCTTCTGCTTCTTAGACATCCCCATAACATCTGCCGGAACCGGGGCAAATGTTCTTAAAGTCTTTAAAGTAATCTTAAAATTCTCATAAACTGTATCCCAATCTTCAGCAATTGCATCACCTATTCCTCCCTTAGAGTAAAGAACAAGCGCGTCATTAATCTTCTTCTTATACTCTTCTGGTGATCTAAATGTTACAACTTGACCATATTCTTTTCCCTGATCAAATAGCCTATTAGTTCTCGAAAAAGCTTGTATTAATCCCTGCGGACTCATAGGAGGTCTGTCTATAAAAAGCGTAGAAAGACACGGCGCATCGAATCCCGTTAACAATCTATCAACAACTATTACTATATCAAGCTGTTGCTCTCTGTTCTTTTTATATCTACTTTCCTTTCGGGCGAGTCTGTCATTAAGATTACCATTATACGCTGATAAACCTTCAATTTCATATTTTGTACCATATAAGCCGTTATAATAGGTTAAATATCTTTTCATGGCATCCTGATTAGAAATTGACGACTCTTCATTCTCCGATACAGAAAATGTTATTGCCACTTTTGGAAAATCAGGAAGAGCTTTTTTTACCTCTTCACTTATCTTAAGCTCATCTTCTCCATTTTTAATCTTAAGTAGCATTTCATAATACTTCTGAGCTCGCGCAATCGAATCCACCGTTAACATAGCTTCATAAGTCTGACCCTTACCATTCTGCATACCAAATTTAGCCATTGAACGATTAAGAATAATATCCAACACATTTCTCATATGTTTATCGCTGTTATAATAGCTTTCTTCATCATCCTTATCTATCCCCTTAGGTCCAAGGGTTTCGACATTGAATCCTAACACAGCTCCATCATGAATTGCTTCTTTTATCGTATAACTATGCAGACATGGTCCGTATAATTCTTCTGTTGTTTGTGCCAAATCTCCTTTCTGCTCATATTTATTCTCTTCAAAAATCGGAGTACCTGTAAATCCAAACCAGATAGAGTTAGAAAAAAATCTTTCAATATCTCGTTTCGTCTGAGGCGTTACAGCTCTATGACATTCATCAACAACAAAAGCTACCTTAAGTGCTTTTATCCTTTCATACTCTTTAGTGCCTTCCTTAAGTCTTCGATTAATCATCACTTGCATTTTTTGTCTAGTTGTTACAATCATCTGACGATTACCGTCTGCTAAGCGCTTAATTAAACTCCCAACATTCTCTGTGTCATCAACATCTATAGTGTCATTATCCGCGTAAGACTGAAAAGCACCTTTAGTCTGAAGATCAAGATCCTTTCTATCTATGAGGAATATCGTCTTCTCGATAGACGGGATATCCATCAATAAGTTTCGTGTAGCCTTATATGATGTCATAGTTTTTCCGGAACCGGTAGTATGCCATATATAACCTGACTTTCCGCTCTTGGAAGCTCTTCTCATTGCTTCAATAGCGTGAATCTGGTATGGTCTTAAAATAAGCAACTTCTTTTTATCGTTATCCAGCACAGTATACTTTGTAACCATTTCATGTGCCTCTGGAATTTTAAGGACCGCTCTTGCAAAATCAATATAATCTGTAACAGGATCATTGTTCTCATCAATCCAACCGGTCAAAAATTTCTTATTCAACTCCGTATCTCTAGCCGCAGAAAAATACTTAGTATCTACGCTGTTACTAACCACAAACATCTGTATATTAGAAAACAACCCGCGAAACTTTCCCTCGGAAATGTATTTCTTTATCTGACGGTACCCATCCATATATGAATGACTCTTATTCTTCAATTCAATATGAATCATAGGTATTCCATTTATAAGAAGAGTTACATCAAACCGCCTGTTTTGACCGTGCTCATCCTCTTCATTGTTTTTGAATGCCTGATATTGATTTATAACCTGATATACACTTGTTCCGCCCGCAACTTGCTCATTATTGAGAACAACTAAGTGAAGCTGTTCATTACCTCGTTGAACATGCACATATACTTTACCATTTTCTCCAACTAGCCATTTGCCGGCGTCATAGAACGAAGCATGTGACAAATCATTCTTAATCTTAGCAAATTCCGATTCACTTAACGGGGTATCATTAAGCTTAGCTTTATTATTCTGTTCAAGAATATACTTAAAGTTACCCCACAAATCATCTTCTGTTCTTAAATCCGGCATATATGTCCATTGCGAATCACCGCTACACAACTGGTCTATTAGGCGTTTCTCAATTACTGATTCTAACTCTGCCATCTCATCTCTTCCTCGTATTATATAGTAGTAGTTTTTAGAGACCCTCTCCAAGGTCTTTATAACTTACTTCGAACCATCATTAGGGTGTACCCCAACAAATTTTGTCCTCTCCACTTATCTTTATCAAGGCGATTAGGATCAGTCATCGAAAGCCCAATCCCCCATATCTTGTCTTTAACTGCACATTCGGCAAGAATCGCATCTTTTGTATCCTTCAAATGATTCCTCAAATCCTCATTTTGCGAGAACTTTGCCATCAAGCCCTCATATACTATAAGCTGTCTCATGCCATTCCAGACATTTTCATCATATTTCTTAACCGCACGTCCTAATTGCTTAATTTCTGCCACATCTTTCGTTTTAAGTATCTGCGAAGCAATTTCTTCATCGTGAAAGCAACAAGCTTTTTCGTACATCATGTATTGCTCCATTGAAGAAAAAACTATTTTGCTTACTATAAACTCTGAATGATACCAATTACTCAAAAAACCATATTCTTCATCAGGATTATGAAAGCATATTATCTTCATCCGCCTTTACCCACCTTTTTAACTGCCAAATCAAGCTCAAGATCATGAAGCCCATGATAAGCTTTCATCAGGAAATCAATTGGAACTTTTTCTATAACATCTTTGCTGGCCATATTGTAAAACCATTGATAATAAGCATAAAACTCACCTATCCAATCCGGCATAAATCCATCCATAGCCTTACCTGGTTTCAAAGCATAATTCTCATTCTTTACGAAATAATCCCACAGTGTTTTTGCGTCCATAGTATTCACATAAGCCTTTGCTTCATCAATACTTTTTCTCGTCTTACTGTTCATATATACCCGTATGAAATCTATTGTGTCTTTGTCGGGATAGGTTTGTGCAACATAATCAAACAGTTTTCCTTGATTCTCCACGACCTCATTCAAATAATCTATTGGATATGCCTGCATTTATATCACCTCTCAAATAAAGTGCTAAAGACTTTTGTAACTTTATTGTTGTCAGAATTAACCAATTCACGCATTTTCCTTCTGGCATCTGCGTCTCTTAGGTTGTACTTCTCATTAAACTCATCATAGTCAACCATACTCAAATCGTCATCGATCTCTTTTAGTTTTAAGTAAGCAAGTTCCGACTTAATACAATATTGTATGCCAAGTCCACCAAGAGACAACAATTCTTCCAATATATCAATATCCACATTATCACGTACAAATTCTTTTGCAATATAGAAGTATGAGGCATTTGCTCTCCATCCTTTGATAACATCATATTCCGAAGTATCTACACCATATTTTTCAATGAATTTACCGGCTAACATTTGATATCTCTTTGAATCTGAAGCATCTCTGTGCTTCATTAGTTCAGCCAACCATGCTAAAATATCTAATTTCTGAAAATCAAGGATTTTCAAATCGTCGGTATCCAATTCAAACTTATGCACCCATCCATTTTTCTCCTCAGGACGACAGACAGCCCATTCCTTGGCAAGTTCAAAATCTTCAGTGAGATAAAAACCTCGTCCATAGTCATGTTTGCTATCGCCAAGCCCATAGGTAGGCGTAATAATTTTATCAGAAGTACCATGATATAATACTATTTTGCCCATTTTATCTCCTCTCACTATACAAACATATTTTGAAGCATGTATTTTTTCAATTCTTTTATTTCATCACACTTACGCTGATGAAGGGTGATAAGGTTGTCGAGATTAGAAAAAAACTCTCCCAAGCAACGTTGTTCATCTATTTGAGGCACCAAATAACCAGTTTCCGCTATTGTTGACCAGTTAACATAGATTTGTGTATTTCCTTGACTCTGCTTTACTATCTTATCTCTAATCTGCGGAGCATTAAGCATTTCATAAATGAATAAAGAGTCGTAATTGTCATGGTCAACTTCGATTCTTTCTGTACGTTGGTTATATACATAAACTCCTGATTCTTCAATAAGTAATACCCTTCCAATAATATTTCCCGAAGATGTTTTATCATTTAAAATCATTGTCAGGTCATCTTTGTTTAATACTCTTATTTTTGTTTTTTCTGACTCAATTGCTCGTATTCCTTGATCACGATAAATACTATCTTCTGAATAGCTACCTATACTAATAACTTTATATTTTCCGCCTTCAGAAAATTCTGATTCAATAGATGTTCCACCTGTAGCCTTACCGAAGTCACCTAACTTACGCTGTTCCCAATCGTCAGTAAATCCTTCAAATCTAATCTCAGGAATTCTTTCTCCATTTTTCGGAAACATTTTTTGAAGCATGTATTTTTTCAATTCTTTTGTTTCATCACACTTACGCTGTTGAAGGGTGATAAGGTTGTCGATTCCTTTAAAGTAATCACCGATTTTTCTCTGTTCCTCATACGAAGGAGCCGTTGTCTCAACATTATTTATAATCACTTTCGAGAGACTTGGTACTCCTGTAGATTCATCCTTTTTCTTCCAATCAACATTTTGGAAAAGGCAGCTGGTAAAATCCAAATCATATCCATCCTTGGGAATGCAATAAAATAGCGTGTCTACAGTCCAAAATGGTGCTCTCAAAATATATGGTTTATCAATAGTACCTTTTCGTCCTATTCCGATAGCATCTTTATCTTCTGAGAGAGCAGCATCTACGCTAAGCATATATCCGCCTGTTCCATACACAGGAATATCCCCTTCACCAAGATGTTTATAATCCATTCCGCTACCGATATCGACTACATCAGAAAACTTACGCTGTTCCCAATCGTCAGTAAACCCCTTAAATCTTATATTAGGTGTATTAACCATCATTACACCTCCTTAAGAACGTTAATAAATTCCTCTACAGCTTCTTTTGTTTCGGTTTTATTAAAGGTTAACTCACTCAACATATCAAGCAACGCCGCATTTCCCTTCTTGATAGACTCGTTAGTTGCTTTTATATTAGATGTTAATCCTTTCAAATCTATTTCGGGTTCTTCTTCGCTTGTATCAACATATCTAGGTATGTTAAGATTATAATCATTATTCTTTATATCTTCAAAGGTTGCTAAATATGCTTGCTTATCAACAGATTTCCTATCATTGTATAATTCGATAACCTTATTGATATGCTCCTCTTTCATTACATTTTGTTTTTTCTCTTTCTCAAACAAGTTTGAAGCATCAATAAACAGTACATCTCTTCCTTCTCTGTGTTTCTTTAATACAATTATACAAGTAGGGATCGAAGTGTTATAAAACATGTTTGACGGAAGTCCTATTACCGCATAAATCGATCCATTCTTTAATAGAGTCTCTCTTATTGTACCTTCTGCCGCTCCTCTGAACAAAACTCCGTGAGGAAGGACAATAGCCATTGTTCCTGTTTGTTTTAGATGATAGAATCCATGTAGCAAGAAGGCATAATCAGCCTTAGACTTTGGAGCGAGTTTACCACCATAGTCCATAAATCTTTCATCTTGCTTAAAGCCCTCAGCAGCAGACCATTTAGCCGAATATGGTGGATTCATGGTTACGACATCGAACTCCGTCTCCTCATCCGTAGGCCAATCTGCATCTAACGTATCGGCATTTCTTAAATGCTGATTTTCCGGCAAAACTCTATGCAAAAACATATTCATTCTAGCTAAGTTATAAGTAGAAGGCATTAATTCCTGTCCATAATACTTAATATAATCAGGTTCTTCAGAGTAGTTTCTGCAACTTAACATTAATGAGCCTGATCCCATACACGGATCATAGACTTGCAACCCCTTTTTACCTTCCTGACCATTCATCGCAATTCTACATAAAATTTGTGCTGGGCCGTGTGGTGTATAGAATTCACCTGCTTTCTTACCGGTTTCAGATGCAAATTGTCCTATCAAATATTCATAGGCATTACCCAAAACATCTCCTTCTGCATGAATCAAATCAGCTCCATCAAGTGTTCTTATAAGATCTGCAATTGTAGAGCTTTGTTTCTGATCACCTGTTCCAAGTCGATTAGAATACAAGTCAACATCAGCAAACAGACCATTAAACAATTCATCTGACTCCTGAATTCGATTAAAAGCCGACTGTAATTTTTCTCTATTGAATGAATTATTCTGAGCATCATTAAGCATGCTAACAAATGTCATATCCGGTTCAAGGGTGTAATGCATCGAAGCCTGCAATTCCTTCAATAAATCCTCAGCATCATCTGTTTTCATTATCTGCTCATACTCTTTTTGCGCATCATTTAGATCATCTGGCTGACAATCATTTAACAAATCATACGCTCTCGCAAGATACGAATCAGATAAGTACTTATAAAATACAAGTCCTAATAAATAGGTTTTATATTCATTCGCATCCATCTTACCTCTTAATACATCTGCTCCACTCCATAATACCTGCAATAAATCTTTTTCTCCGTTCATTTTAATCCTCCTCTAATTTTTTTATTATTTCCAATGTTAATAATCTAGTGTCTTCAGCCTGTTTACACATCAAAGAATGCTGGATAATAGACTGCTTATACATCTCACCAATTAATCTTTGACGCTCAATGCAAGGCAATACAATCTCTAAGTCTCCTATTGTTTTAAGTGAAGATTAACAAAAAAGCGCCGAAATCGCTTCCGACGCTGTAAATTATAATCTGTCCGCTATCTCATAGAGAAGCTTCTCTGTTTTGTTCCAACCAAGACAAGGATCGGTTATGGACTTGCCATATACACCCTCTCCAATCTTTTGATTGCCGTCCTCTATGTAACTCTCAATCATAACTCCTTTAACGAAGTTGTGAATATCTTTATCGAGCTTCCTTGAGTGAAGCACTTCCTTGACTATACGAGGCTGCTGGTCGAACTTCTTGCCCGAGTTACAATGGTTGGCATCAACTATACACGCAGGATTAAGAAGCTCATGCTTAGCGTAAAGGTCAAGAAGCATCTTAAAATCCTCATAGTGATAATTAGGAGTATTCTGTCCATACTGGTTCTGAGAACCCCTAAGAATAGTGTGACACAGAGGATTACCGTCTGACTTGACCTGCTCATGATGATAAAGGAAAGTATGATGTCCCTGTGCTGCAATAACAGCATTGATCATAACAGTAAGATCACCACTTGTAGGATTCTTCATACCTACAGGTACATCTATACCACTTGCAACAAGTCTGTGCTGCTGATTCTCAACAGACCTTGCTCCTACAGCAACATATGAAAGAACATCCTCCATATATCTCCAGTTGCCAGGATAAAGCATCTCATCAGCTGCAGTAAGATGTGTCTCCTCTAATGACCTTAAAAACATGTGTCTTATAGCAATAATGCCCTGTACCATATCAGGCTTCTTCTCAGGATCAGGCTGATGTAAGATACCCTTATATCCCTCTCCTGTCGTACGAGGCTTATTGGTGTAGATTCTAGGAATGATAAGTAGCTTATCCTTGGTCTGCTCGTTAACTCTTGCCAACCTCTGAACATAATCGCACACTGCATCCTCATTGTCTGCAGAACAAGGTCCGATTATGACAATAAACTTGTCAGACGCTCCCGTGAATACATCTTTAATCTCAGAATCTCTCTCCCTCTTAATCTTAGCTAATTCCTCATTTAATGGATACTGTTCTCTGATTTCGTGTGCACTCGGCACAACTTTCTCTGTGTGAAGACCCATATATAAGATTCCTTTCGATTAAAATGATTTATTACTTAGCATTCTTCTTATAGACAAATGCATAATAATACATAAGACCTACAATAACACCACCACCGATAATATTGCCGATGGTTACATATAACAGGTTATTATAGAAAAATGATCCGATATTAAGCTTATCGAGCTGATCAGCTGTGATACCGTAGACTTCATTTGCCTTGTTAACATAGTCAGGATTCTTGGCTGCCAAAATACCTGCAGGTATGTAATACATATTGGCAACACAGTGCTCAAATCCTGAGATAACAAATGCTGCGATTGGTACGATAATAGCAAGTATCTTGCCTGATAAAGACTTAGATGAGCTTGCAAGCAATACTGCAAGACATACGAATATATTACACATAATACCTGAGCATATAGCTGTAAACGGTGAAAGTGTAACCTTACCAAGTGCAATCTTAATAGTCAATGCGCCAAGCTGACCGCCGGTGTAATCCCACTGTCCGGTCTGCGACACAATAAGTGCAATCAAAACTCCGCCAATCATATTGGTAAAATATACAATAAGCCAGTTCCTTAATAAACCGCTGACCTTAATCCTCTTGTCAGCAAGTCCCATAAGCATCATACAGTTACCGGTAAAAAGCTCTCCTCCGGCAAGAACCAAAGCAATAAGTCCTACCGGGAACACAATACCCGCTGCCATCCTTGCAACTCCAACGCTATCGATACTGTGCATAGCGCAAGAGCTCGCTTCTGCACCAAGCGCAATGCAAAGTCCTGCCATAATACCAAGTATTATAAGCTTGTGAAGAGGCATAGTTGCCTTGTTAATTGCTGCATTAGTCATGTTCTCATGCACCTTGTCAGGCGCAATTACACCGGTGTAGTTTTGATCTTCCATCACGTTCTCCTCCATTGTTAGATAGATTAATTAGTCAGCATCTTAGGATTGATACTCTTGTTGATGCCTGCTTTTAAACCGTATGCCCTAATCATCTTCCAAACCCCCTGCCTTGTTAAAGGCTTATCTTGCTTACTTGAAAAAAGATAGGATTCATCGGTATAATTGTCATGTTGTTCTAAATAAACAGATATATCCCGCTTAACCTTGTCATTCAAGGTAACAGCCTTGTTGCTTGACGAAACAGTAACACAAGATGCCACCATATTGATATCCTTCACCTGAATCAAAACAAGATCAGAAACCTTGATACTTGTATTGAGCAATAAGGAAATGATAGCTCTATCTCTCATACTCTTAATATCGTCTCCGTCTACTGCGTTATATATAAGCTCTCTCTCATTATCTGAAAGGGTTATCCTGTTGCTCTTAACAATCTTAGGTCCTTTTAGGTTATAGCATATATCACTGTTAATAATCCTCTTATGATCTAAGAATCTAAAAAAAGCCTTGATTGACGCAACATTTCTTGAAACAGTCCTTGTTGATGCATTCTTCTCTAATTCAAGAAGGTAGCTGTTCACTCTGGTTTCAGAAACGTCTGCGATATCGGTAATCCCTTCATTCTTAAGGTATGCGATAAACTTATCCAAGTCATTCTTATATGCAGATAATGTATTGGCACTCTTGCCTCTAGCTATAAGGTCATCCATGAAATACTGTAAACAGTCGTCCAATTGACACCCTCCTTAAAACAACGCAGTGCTTTTATTATATTACTGATTACTCGTAAAAGCAACAAAAATCGGTTAAAAATAAGTATTAATATGTAATCTTCGCAACCGTAAATGCATACATCAAAATAGCTGTAACAGTCTTAGAATCAATGATTTCACCGCTAACGCACATGTCAACAGCCTTTCTTAGCGGTATCTTAACCAAATCTATCTTCTCATCCTCATCTAAGTTTTGCTTTGATTCTATTAGATTATCTGCATAAAACAAACCCAAAACCTCATCACTGTATCCAACCGCAGGAATAGTGTCTGTAAGGTGCGTAATCTTGTCTGCTCTATATCCGGTCTCCTCTTCAAGTTCTCTAAGCGCAGTGACTTCATTTGCCTCGTTACCATCCTTCTTGCCGGCTGGAATCTCTAAAGTAATTCTATCCTGCGAATTACGATACTGAGATACCAATATAACCTCGCCATCCTTAGTTACAGGAAGACAAGCCGCACCGCCCGGATGTGCGATATAGTCCCAATCGGCCACATTGCCGTTGGGAAGCTTCATATGTTCTTTGTAAAATGATACTACAACGCCCTTATGTACAAGGGTCCTGTCAAGTTTCTTATATCCATCTGCTCCCATAGTGTCTCCTTATAAAAAAGGTGTCGGATAAACCAACACCAAAATAACCAATGTCATAAAAACACATCATACAAATGTCATCCTGAGGAACGAATATGACGAAGGATCTTAAAGATTCTTCACCAAAACTCAGAATGACATGTTTTAATTACTGTAAAGTATTTAAGAAATCCTCAATTCTGTCTAATCCCTTCTCAATCATCTCCATTGAGATAGCATAAGAAAGTCTGAAATGTCCGTCAGCAGCAAAATCCTCGCAAGGAATAACAGCTGTATTATAATCCTCGATCAATATCTTAGCGATATTAGCAGCACTACCTACAACCTCTCCCTTATAAGAAAGCTTAGTAGCCTCTCTTGCATCAACAAACACATAGAAAGCTCCCTGTGGCTCGTGACAGGTTACATGAGGCATATTGACTACTCTGTTATACATATACTCTCTTCTCTTGTTGAACTCTTTTCTCATAGAAACCAAAGAATCCTGAGGTCCGAGCAAAGCCTCCTCTGTAGCCTTCTGTGCTATAGAGTTAGGGTTAGAAGTTGCATGACTCTGAATAGCAGCCATAGCCTTAGCAACATTAAGAGGCGAACCGCAATAACCGATTCTCCATCCAGTCATAGCATAACTCTTAGCAACACCACTGACTGTGATTGTTCTCTTATAAATCTCTTCGCCTAAAGATGCGATACTTACATGCTCAGCCTCGCCGTATGTAAGATACTCATACATCTCATCAGAAACAATATATATATCCTTCTCTACAACAAAATCTGCTATAGCCTGAAGTTCCTCTCTTGTATATAACATACCGGTAGGATTAGAAGGGGTATTTAAAACAATAGCTTTAGTCTTGTCTGTAAATGCTTTCTCGAAATCAGCTACTGTAGCTTTGTATTCATTTTCAAATGAAGTATGAACGGTAACAGGTACACCATCTGCCATCTTAACCATCTCAGGATAGCTAAGCCAATATGGAGCAGGTATCATAACCTCGTCACCCGGATTAAGAATAGCATTGAAAATATTAGTAAGTGAGTGCTTACCACCATTACTTATTACAATCTGATCAGGAGTGTAATCAAGTCCGTTGAACTCCTTGAATTTCTTGCAGACAGCTTTCTTCAAAGAAACTGTACCTGCAGCAGGAGTGTATTTGGTAAATCCTTCATTGATTGCTTTGATAGCTGCCTGGCAAATATTATCAGGAGTATTAAAATCAGGTTCTCCTGCACCAAAACCAACTACGTCAATTCCTTCTGCTTTAAGCTCTTTAGCCTTAGCTGTAATTGCTAAAGTAGATGAAGGTTTAACCGCCAATGCTTTCTTAGATAACTCTAAAGACATAAATAAAACCACCTTTTTAAATAAGAATTGTTATTTAACATAAAATGTCACAAATGCTATTTTAATATAGTAGAGCAAAAAATACAAGTTGAAATATTATAAATTTCTTTTTTTGTTAATAATATCCTTATTTTTGTGATTATTTAGTTTAATTATGAATAATTTTGATATGAATATTTCATGAAACCATCAAATATTAATACCGTTAAGCTTAGCTATCGCCACTCCGTAATTGGTTATAGGAACGTTACAAGCCTTGGCATCGTTGATTCTTGACATAATCTCACGCCTGTTAGTTACACATCCTCCACATTGTATTATCAAGTCAAATGAAGAAAGATCCTCAGGAAAATCCCATCCTGAAGCAATCGTAACATTAATGTCTATGCCCTTCTTCTTTCTGATTAAGTTAGGTATCTTAACCCTTCCTATATCTTCCTCTAAAGGCGCGTGAGTGCAGGTCTCTGAGATAAGGATATTAGCTCCGTCTTTAAGAGTGTCGATAGCATTTGCACCTGCTTTAAAGACATCGATATCGCCCTTAACGCCGGCAAGCAATACAGAAAATGAAGTAAGAACACTATCTTTCGGCTTCAATTCGTTTACCGTTTTAAAGACCTGAGAATCGGTAATTATAAGTTTAGGTGATTCTTTAAGTGAATCTAGGGCATCTGTTATCTCTTCAGGAGTAACAGACACTATAATACAATGCTTATCAAGAAGCTCTCTGATAGTCTGAACCTGTGCAAGAATAAGCCTTCCCTTAGGTGCCGACCTATCCTGTGGCATTACAAGCATTACAACATCTTTCGAAGAACATAGCTCTCCCGTAATCTCCTTATCAACATCAAGTAAAATCTTCTTGCCTATGTCAGTTATAGCTTCAGATAATTTAGTAATCCCTGTATTATCCTTAACACTCACATGGATTGCGTCTTTAATAAGTGAATCTGATAAATCTATCTTATTCTGAACTATAACCACAGGAACCGACCTCTTATCAAACCACTCAATCCTTGGTTCTTCATCAGCTAGGTCAGACTCGTCATTTACCACAATAACAGCAATGTCGGTTCGTCGCATAATCTTAACCATCTTGTCCTGACGCTTCTTCGATAGAGATGTGTCGTCATAAGAGCCCGGGGTATCCATAAAAAGGCAAGGTCCAAGCTCGCCAAATTCCATACTCTTAAATACAGGGTCAGTGGTAGTTCCCTTGACATCCGAAACTATCGATACATCCTGATTAGTTAGAGCATTAATAAGGGATGACTTACCTACATTGGTCTTTCCGAATATTCCTATCTGTATTCTCAACGACGAAGGTGTTTCATTAAGGTCACTCATATCTTTCTCCTAGAATCTAAAATCTCTTGAGCCGCCATCTATACTCTCTAAGAATCCCTTGGTCTTCTCTCTGACGCTCAAATTAGGTATATTGCCAAGTTCATCCATAATCATCTTCATACCGATATCGTATGTCTCTTTAGATGCGTAATCATCAAGATACTCTCTTAAAGTTAAAAGAGCATTAGGGTGACAGCAGTTCTGAATCTGTCCACTCTTACATAGGCTCATAAAGCGGTCTCCGGTTCTTCCGGCTCTATAACAAGCTGTACAAAACGATGGTATATATCCACATTCCATAAGCCATCTGACAACCTCGTCTAAGGTTCTCTGATCGGATACATCAAACTGTTCGGTATCGTGCGGTCTTACATCCTCCGTATATCCGCCTACACTGGTTCTCGAACCACCGCTTATCTGTGATATACCCATCTCTAACGCAGATCTTCTGACATTTTCACTCTCTCTCGTGGAGATAATCATACCTGTATATGGAACGGCAATCCTTGCACAAGCTATAATGCGCTCAAATATCTCGTCGGCAATTCCGTTGTTAAACTTATCAGGATCGATATCGTCAGCAGGCTTGACTCTTGGAAAGCTTATAGTATGTGGCCCAACACCATGCACGGCTTCAAGGTGTTCTGCATGCATTAACAGTCCTGCGAACTCATATCTGTACTTATCAAGACCGAAAAGCACTCCTAGCCCTACATCATCAATACCGCCATCCATTGCTCTATCCATAGCCTCGGTGTGATAATCGTAATCTGACTTAGGACCATATGGATGCAAAGCTTTATATCCTTCCTTATGGTAGGTCTCCTGAAAGAGAATATAAGTGCCAATCTCAGCATCTTTAAGCATCTTATATTCCTCGACCGAAGTTGCAGCGATATTGACATTAACCCTTCTTATGGCTCCATTCTTATGATGAACATTGTAAATGGTATCGATGCTCTCAAGGATATATTCTATCGGATTGTTCTTAGGATCCTCTCCCGCCTCAATAGCAAGGCGCTTATGTCCCATATCCTGAAGCGCAATTACTTCATTTCTGATCTCTTCTTGAGTGAGTTTCTTTCTGGGAATAGTCTTGTTGACAACATGATACGGACAATATAAGCATCCGTTAACGCAGTAGTTAGAAAGATATAATGGTGCGAAAAGCACTATTCTGTTGCCATAAAATGCCTGTTTAATCTCTTTGGCAAGATTAATAATCTTCTCATGATATTCAGGAAGCTCTGTTGCAAGCAGAACTGATGCTTCTCTGTGATTAAGTCCTTTACAGTCTAACTTGCCATCCTTCCAGTGTGGTTTAGCTTTAGCTAATATCTCGTCCAAAAGCACAGTATCATTCTTGTGCTTATCAGCGTATTCTAAAGTGTCAATAATCTCCTCGTGATTGATAAACTCGTCTGCTTTTAAAGATTTCTTGTCATAAATCATTATTACAATCCTCCGATTAATTCTACGCCTTATAATCTCCTCTGTCTACAATAACCTCATATCCAATATCAGATATTCTCTCCCTAATACAGTTAATACACTGTGCTGCTTCCTCTCCCATACATACCTTACCGTCATATAGTGCATACAGCTCTCTAAATCTCACCGGAGATAAGTTAGGCATAACAACGTTGGCGCCGGATAGAATACCAAGCTCACGACCATTAGGTGCAATCGTGGCAAGTGAGGTGGTTGCCGGTATTAATAGTCTCGGATTCATAAGTCTTAACAAAGCTATAAGAATCCTGGTAGATTTAAGCGTACCATTGGCCTCGTCCTTAAACGGTGTGTCTTTATGGGATATAAACGGCCCGATACCAACCATATGAGGCTTTAATTCGTCTATAAAGCATAAATCCTGATAGAGAGTATCAGGATTCTGATAAGGCGAACCAACCATAAAGCCACATCCAACCTGAAAGCCGATATCTCTAAGATCGTAAAGGCATCTCTTCCTGTTAGTCAGGGACATCTCCTCAGGATGAAGCTTAGCATAGTGCTCTTCATCCGCCGTCTCATGCCTTAGAAGATATCTGTCTGCCCCGGCATCAAAGTACGCTTTATATGTTGTCTTCTCTTTCTCTCCTATGGATAGGGTAACTGCAACATCGTTATGCAGTGATTTAATATTGTAAACTATATCACAGATATCTTGGTCAGAGAAGCTAAGATCCTCTCCACCCTGAAGCACAAAGGTACGATAACCAAGCTCGTAGCCTTCATTTGCACAATCTATAATATCTGATTGCTCTAAGCGGTATCTCTTTAAAGAAGAATTACTCCTTCTGATACCGCAATAGAGACAATCATTCTTACAATAGTTAGTAAATTCAATAAGTCCTCTTATGTATATGTTCTTGCCATATACCTTAATGGTCTTCTCGCGAGCTTCACTATACAATGCCTCTAATTGCTCTTCATCGGCATCATATAAATAATGCTCCAACTCATCTTTAGTAATCATAAACCAATCTCCCAATTTAAAGAAATGTTTTTAAATGAATTCCATCAAAAAGTTAACTACCGTTACCAAAAACAACGAACTAAAAAAGGGCGTCACAACAGTGACACCCTCTCTGCTCTTATTTAGCAAATTCAGTAACTCGTGATTCACGAATTACATTGACCTTAATCTGACCCGGATATGTAAGAGATTCTTCAATCTGCTTAGAAATACCGCGAGCCATCAAAACCATATCAGCATCAGATACCTGTTCAGGAACTACCATAACACGAATCTCTCTACCTGCCTGAATGGCAAAAGATTTCTCAACACCCTTGAAGCTATCAGCGATTTCTTCAAGATCCTTTAATCTCGATGTATATGTCTCAAGTGCATCTCTTCTTGCACCCGGTCTTGCAGCAGATATTGCATCAGCCGCCTGAACCAAAACTGCAATAAGTGATTCCGGTTCACAGTCACCATGATGAGCGGCAACTGCGTTAATGATAAGCGGTGTCTCTTTATACTTCTTACATAAATCAACACCAATCTGAATGTGGGAGCCTTCCATCTCCTTATCCAAAGCCTTACCAATGTCATGTAAAAGACCTGCTCTCTTAGCCATGCGAACATCCAAACCTATCTCTGCAGCAAACAACCCACAAAGGTGAGCTACTTCGATAGAATGAAGAAGCACATTCTGTCCGAAGCTGGTTCTATATTTCATCTTACCTAAGAGTTTAACGAGTTCCGGATTAACTCCTCTTACACCAACTTCAAGTACTGCAGACTCTCCGGCCTCACGCATCTGATTCTCTACTTCGCGCTTAGCCTTCTCAACGGTCTCCTCAATTCTGGCAGGATGAATACGTCCGTCTACAATTAGCTTCTCTAATGTAATACGAGCAATCTCCCTTCTAATTGGATCGAAACTTGATAAAACAACAGCACCCGGAGTATCGTCAATAATAAGATCAACTCCTGTAAGCTGCTCAAGGGTACGAATATTACGTCCCTCACGACCTATAATAGGTCCCTTCATCTCGTCACTAGGAAGCTGTACAAGTGATACTGTACTCTCTGCTACCTGGTCAACCGCACACTTCTGAATAGCCTGAACAATATAGTTCTTAGCCTTCTTGTCTGCCTCATCCTTAGCTCTGGCCTCAGTCTCCTTGATAACCACAGCCATCTCATGTTTCACATCGTCTTCTACACTTTTCAACAAATGGTCTTTTGCCTGTTCAGAGGTTAAACCTGAAATTCTTTCAAGTTCCTGTAAAGTCTTAACATGAAGCTCATCAAGTTCCACCTGCTTCTTATCAAGCTCGGCTTCCTTAGATTGAACCTTAGCTTCTTTCTTCTCAAGAGAATTAGACTTCTTCTCGACCGCTTCCTCTTTGTCGAGTACCCTCTTCTCTAATCTCTGAAGCTCGGCTCTACGCTCCTTAGATTCCTTATCGAGTTCATTCTTAACACGAATTGACTCTTCTTTGGCTTCTAAGGCTGCTTCACGCTTAGTGGCATCTGCTGTCTTAAGCGCGTCGTCTATAATACCTCTCGCTCTTGATTCTGCACTTCCAATCTTGCTCTCAACATCTGATTTATATTTAGAAATAGCAACATTATAAGTAACAGGAACGGCGATTACGAGGACAACGACGGCTGTAATGACACACCATAGCCAGCCCACTTTAGAGCACCTCCTTAAAGAAATTATTGTATATATGCTAAAATAAACAAAAAATGCACACAGTACAACATAACAATTCTACACATTTTTATCAGAATTGTCAAGCAAAGCTAATAATTCTTGTCATAATTGTTGTTATTAACGAATTCTTCTATGAGTTCACCCGTAATCTTATACGAATACCCCTTAGATGCCATAAATGAATATAATTTATTCCTGACTACTCTCTCATCTACATCCTTAATACGCTTAAGCTTCTTATAAAAGTCCTTCTTAGCCGCAATCATATCCGATGAATCCATATCGATATTGTATTCGGAAAGATTATATATCGCCTGTTCTATATCATCCTTGGATATGCCCATCAACATAAGCTTCTGTCTCATATTCTTAAGACTCATACTTCCATGTCTGAAGTTGATGTAATTCTCTGCAAATCTGATATCATCAAGATACTTAAGAGATATAAGTTCTTCAATTGTCCTGTCTATAATGTCTTCTGGATAATCGGCTGTATTAAGCTTGTCCTTAAGCTTGTGCACAGTATAATCCTTCTTAGACAGGAGAAACATAGCTCTCTTAAAGCATCTGGGCTTAATAACCTTGTTAAGTATCTCAAGGTATATATCTTCTGATATCTCTAAGCCTTCCTTAAGGTGATATCTTCTAATCTCACCCTTATATAGTCTAAATGAAGGCTCTTCATCAAAAATGATGAGAGCCTTCTTAGAATCTATCGGTCTAATCTCCGAAATAATCATATATTACTCGTCCTTCTTTTTAGCTGCCTTCTTAGGAGCCTCTTCCTCAGTAGCTGCTGTGTCTGAAACAGGGAGCTCATAGTAAGTTCTGACAGCATCCTCAATCTCCTTACAGATTGCAGGATTCTCTTTAAGGTAAACCTTAGCATTCTCTCTACCCTGTCCAATCTTGTCGCCCTTGTATGCATACCACGCACCACTCTTGGAAACAACATTGATGTTAGTAGCAAGATCTAAGATATCTCCGACCTTAGAGATACCCTCGCCAAACATGATATCAAACTCGGCCTCTCTATGAGGAGGAGCAATCTTATTCTTAACAACCTTAACTCTTGTTCTGTTACCGATACTCTCTCCGTTGGCTTTAAGTGTCTCGATGCGTCTGACATCCATTCTGACTGTTGAATAGTATTTAAGAGCACGACCACCTGTAGTAGTCTCAGGGTTACCAAACATAACACCAACCTTCTCACGAAGCTGATTGATAAACACAACTGTACAGTTAGATGAACTGATAACAGGAGTAAGCTTACGAAGAGCCTGTGACATAAGTCTTGCCTGAAGACCTACATGAGAATCTCCCATATCTCCCTCAATCTCTGCTCTAGGAACCAAAGCAGCAACAGAGTCTACAATAACGATATCTACAGCACCTGAACGAACCAAGGTCTCTGTAATCTCTAACGCCTGCTCACCGCTGTCCGGCTGTGAAATATATAAGTTGTCAATATCTACTCCGATATTCTTAGCATATACAGGATCAAGTGCATGCTCAGCATCAACGAAACCTGCTATGCCGCCACGCTTCTGAACTTCTGCAATCATATGAAGTGTAACTGTGGTCTTACCTGATGACTCAGGTCCGTAAATCTCTATAATCCTTCCCTTAGGAATACCACCGATTCCAAGTGCTACATCCAGGCTTAACGAGCCGGTAGGCGTAGCCTCGACAAAAGTGTTGCTCTTGTCACCGAGCTTCATGATAGCTCCCTTACCAAATTCCTTCTCAATCTGCATTACCGCAGCATCAAGTGCTTTTAACTTATCTTCTTGTTTAGCCATATTCAATCTCCTTTACTGATAAAAATGTACCCTCTCCGAAATTCTGTTCGGAACTTGATACTATAATAAACCTTTTAAAAACATTTGTCAACAAAAATATGCACATTTGTTCGAAAAAAGTTCAAACAGATGTGCATGCCCTATTTAAAGTATTCCAAATGGGATTATAACATACAATTATAAAAAGTAAAAGAAAAAAATTATTTAATCTCATCGCAAATCATCTTAAGCGCCTTATTGACAGCTTTAAGCCTTACCGAAAGCCTGTCTCCTCTAAAATTACACTTAGTAACATGTGTGTTACCTTCAACCGTAACTCCAATATAAACCAACCCAACGGGCTTATCAGCTGTTCCCCCGGTTGGTCCCGCTATTCCGGTAATTCCTACTCCAATGTTGCTCTTAGCTGCGTTTGAAACGCCTATAGCCATACATTTAGCTGTCTCTTCTGAAACTGCGCCATGAGTCATAAGCACCTCATTAGGAACACTAAGACGCTCTTCCTTAGCTTCATTGGCGTATGTTACAAAACTCTCGTTAAACACATCTGACGAACCGGATACGCCAACCAGCGTAGCTGCCAAAAGTCCGCCTGTACAGCTTTCTGCAAATGATATCGTGGCGTTAAGCTCTCTTAGCTGCATGATAATGTAAAAGCTAAGCTTTTCATTCTCTTCGTATATGTCAGCAAATCCAACATTATCCAACGTGCAGTCATCAATATAATCGTCAAACTTGTAAGAATCCATGTCTGCTCTCCTTAGAATGTGGTAATTACACCCTTATTGTGAACAAGATAATCAATAAGCGACATTATTGTAAGGAAACAGCTTAAGTATATAAGCACCTGCTCAACTATGAATATAACAGTTCCGCTGCCGTCATTAGCACCTATAGCAGTAACAAAGAGCAAGAATACAAGAGTTACCATGGTAACTGCTGTCTTAACCTTACCCCACCAGCCTGCTGCTATAACTACACCCTTCTCAGCTGCAATCATACGGAAGCCGCTGATTATGAACTCTCTGGCGATTATAACTATTACAACCCATGCTGCAATCTTGCCGTACTCTACAAAGAGAATCATCGCTGATGTCACCAAAAGCTTGTCAGCTAAAGGATCCGCAAACTTTCCAAAATCAGTAACCAATCCCCTGCTTCTGGCAATATGCCCATCTAACGCATCGGTAAGTGATGCTGCAACAAATGTTATAAATGCCGCCCATGCAGCCCAGCTTGATACAAACGGTGTAGCATCTGTCACATACAAATTGAAGTGAACAATCATAAACACTACAAAGAATGGTATCAATATAACTCTTACCATGGTAATTTTGTTAGGTAAATTCATAATAAGCCTCCATATCTTATACTATCAATCATATATAATCTCACCAATCAAGTCATATTCCTTAAAATCGGTTATCTTAACATTTACAAATGTGCCCGAAATCAACTCTTCCTCCGAAGTAAAGAACACCTTGCCATCGATGTCTGCGGTATCCATATAAGTTCTTCCTGTGTAGATATCGTCCTCATAGAGATACCCTTCAACCAACACCTTAAAAGTCTTGCCTACAAGCTTCTCATCTCTCTCATAGGAAATAGCCTGCTGAAGCTCCATAAGCTCATCTCTTCTGCTCTCCTTAACAGAGTCATCAATCTGATCAGGCATGTCAAATGCTTTAGTGCCCTCTTCAGGTGAGTAACTAAACACACCAAGTCTGTCAAACTCCATCTCGTTGACGAACCTGTACATACTCTCATATTCTTCCTCGGTCTCGCCTGGGAATCCGGTAATAAGCGTAGTTCTTATTGTTATATCAGGAATCTTCTCTCTTAAAGCCGAGATAGCCTTAACAAGTTCTTCTTTGTTGGTTCTTCTTCCCATACGAGAAAGAACAGAATCCTCCGAATGCTGAATAGGCATATCGATGTAATGACAAATCTTAGGTTCATCAGCCATAACATCAATCAATTCGTTAGTAATCTCCTCAGGATAACAATAAAGAACTCTAATCCACTCTATTCCATCAATTGCAGCAAGCTTTCTCAACAGTTCCGGTAACATCTTCTTGCCATAAATGTCAACACCGTAAAGAGTAGTCTCCTGAGCAACCAAAGTAAGCTCAACAACTCCGTCCTTAGCAAGTCTTTCAGCCTGATCGACCAAGTTCTCCATCCGCTCACTTCTGTAATGCCCTCTGATTGCAGGAATCGCACAGTATGTGCACCTCTTGTTACATCCTTCAGCAATCTTAAGATAAGCCATATACGGCGGAGTAGAAAGCATCCTCTTAGCTGTGTAAGCCGGAGTGTAATCAACTCCCTTATCGATAACCGGAAGCTTACCTTCTAACGCACCGTCAACAGCTTCCACAATAGCATCGTAAGAACTTGCACCGACAATCGCATCAACCTCAGGAAGTTCTGACAATATCTCGTCTTTATATCTCTCAGATAAGCATCCCGTAACCACTAGAGCTTTAAGCTTGCCCGTCTTCTTTAATTCCGCCATCTCTAAAATGGTATCAATACTCTCGACCTTGGCATCATGTATAAATGAACAGGTATTGATGACAATAACATCAGCCTTGGTCTCATCATCAACCACCTTATGTCCCGCCTCAGCTAAAAGTCCCAACATAACCTCACTGTCACAAAGGTTCTTCTCGCATCCGAGGGAAATAAATAAAATATCTGCCATATGTTACCCCTAGAATAATCCTGTTATAACGCCATCATCATTGACATCAATTCCATGTGCTGCAGGAACCTTAGGAAGTCCGGGCATAGTCATAATGCTACCGGTAATAACAACGACAAATCCTGCACCTGCGCTCACATAGCAATCTCTGACATTAATCTCGTATCCGGTAGGACGACCTAACTTCTTAGGATCATCAGAAAGCGAATACTGAGTCTTAGCCATACATACAGGAAGATTGCCGAATCCGGTATTCTGAAGATTGTCAAGAGTTCTCTTGGCTGCAGGTGAATAAGTAACCTTAGCAGCACCGTATATCTTAGTGGCAATAGTTGAAATCTTATCTTCAAGACTCATATCGTCAGGATAAAGCACCTTAAAGTCGCTACCCTTCTCAATAGATGTAAGAACCTTATTGGCAAGGTCAATTCCACCTTCACCGCCATGCTCCCACACTTCACAAAGTGCGAACTCACAGCCTCTCTCCTCGCAGAAATTCTTGATATAATCAAGCTCTGCATCTGTATCTGTGATAAATTTATTCAATGTAACTACAACAGGAACTCCATAGTACTGAAGATTCTCGATATGCTTCTCAAGATTCACTATTCCTGCCTTTAACGCATCAAGGTTCTCATTGCTTAAATCTGCCTTAGCAACACCACCATTGTATTTTAACGCTCTTACAGTCGCAACAAGTACGATACATGCAGGATTTAAGTTGGCTTTTCTACATTTGATATCTAAGAACTTCTCTGCTCCAAGATCTGCACCAAAACCGGCTTCCGTTACTACTATATCAGCGAGCTTAAGCGCTGTCTTGGTTGCTCTTACTGAGTTACAACCATGAGCGATATTGGCAAATGGTCCTCCATGCACGATAGCAGGCGAATGCTCTAATGTCTGAATAATGTTAGGCTTGATTGCATCCTTTAATAAAGCTGCCATAGAACCCACAGCCTTAAGGTCTTTAGCGGTAACAGGGTTACCGTCATAGTCATAAGCAACAATAATCTTAGAGAGTCTGTCCTTAAGATCATGCATATCCTCAGCAAGGCAGAGAATAGCCATAATCTCAGATGCAACAGAAATCTGAAAATGATCCTCTCTAACAACTCCATCCATCTTGCTACCCATGCCGACAACAATGTTTCTTAAAGCTCTGTCGTTCATATCAAGACATCTCTTCCATACAATCTGCTTAGGATTGATTCTTAACTCATTGCCCTGATGAAGATGATTGTCAAGCATAGCAGCTAAAAGGTTGTTAGCTGAAGTGATTGCATGAAAATCACCTGTAAAATGAAGATTCAAATCTTCCATAGGAATAACCTGAGCCATACCGCCACCTGCAGCACCACCCTTGATTCCAAAACATGGTCCGAGCGAAGGCTCACGAAGAGCAATAACAGACTTCTTACCCATCTTGTGAAGTGCTTCTCCTAAACCTACAGTTACGGTAGTCTTACCCTCTCCTGCCGGAGTTGGATTGATAGCTGTTACTAAAACAAGCTTGCCGTCTTCATTTGACTTAACTCGGTCAATCAACTCATCGGAAAGCTTAGCCTTATACTTGCCATAAAACTCAAGCTCATCTTCCTTGATATCAAGAGTATCCGCTACCTCCCTAATGTGTTTAAGTTCAGCTTCCTGTGCGATTTCAATATCACTCTTCATAGTTACATCCTCCAAAATCTTATTAAAATACTTTATCTATAAGTCTCTTATACTCGTCAAACGCCTCAAATTCGGAAACTTTGTCGCTTATCGCCTCCATAATGGAACGATAATACCAACCAATCGTCTCCTTATCCTTCATGTTAAACCGCTCCCAAAGCTTATCTCCATGAATGCTGTAGTCGTGCTCGACAGACCTCATGTTAGAAAGCTTATCAGCCAACACCAGTATGCACTCTTCCTTGGTGGAATGCTTAAGCGCTTCAACAGTTGCCCGCTTTCTCTCAATCCACGTCTTAGACTTGTCCTCAGACTCATGCGACACAAAATGTGCTACACGCTCTCCAAAGCGCTCTCTAATCTCGTCAATCGTAACTCCCTTGCTCTTGCAGTCCTCAACAGTATCATGCAAGGCCGCAGCCGCAAGCATCTCTTCGTCAGATGTCATCCGGGATGCAATTGCAACGCATTCAAGTGGGTGAACAATATACGGGATGTCTGTAGCCTTCCTCTTCTGCCCATCGTGCATCGTTGTTGCGTAAATGATAGCTTCATTTAACATAGAATAACTCCTTATTGACATTATAAAAACCACAAAGAATTATACTATAAAAGTAAATATACATCAAGTGCGAGCTTGATTAAGATACTTTACACTACCCGAAACATTTGCTATTATAGGGGAAAATGTTTAAAAGGCGGTATAATTATGGAATTTAAAAGAGTCAATCATCTTCGTGGTGAGGTAACTGTTCCGGGTGATAAAAGCATTTCACATAGAGCAGTCATGTTCGGATCAATAGCCAAAGGAACGACTAAGATCGATAACTTTCTTATGGGAGCAGACTGTCTCTCGACAATAGACTGTTTCAGGCTTATGGGTGTTGATATCACCGTAAATGAAGGCAACAACGTTATTGTAAACGGAAGCGGTCTTCACGGCCTTAAAGAGCCTGATAAAGTGTTGTACGCAGGCAATTCAGGCACAACAACAAGACTTATATCAGGAATCTTAAGCGGACAAAAGTTTAGCACAACCCTAGACGGAGACGAATCCATAAGACGCCGTCCTATGAAGCGTATAATGACACCTTTGTGTCAGATGGGCGCAGATATTACAAGTATAAAGGGTAATGACTGTGCGCCGCTTAAAATCAATCCATCAGCCTTACATGGCATAACTTACAACTCTCCTGTCGCGTCTGCGCAGGTTAAATCAAGTATTTTGCTTGCAGGACTTTATGCTGACTCTGTCACCAGTGTAATCGAGCCTGAATTATCAAGAAACCATACAGAGCTTATGCTTAAAGGATTTGGAGCAGATATCACATCTGAAGGCAAAACCGCAACAGTTAAACCTGCAACCGAGCTTAATGCGCAGCACATAACTGTTCCGGGCGATATATCGTCAGCCGTCTACTTCGTGGTAGCAGGACTTATAACACCGGATTCAGAAATAACAATAAAGAATGTAGGGCTCAACCCGACAAGAGACGGAATAATTGAAGTAGTAAAAGCAATGGGCGGTTCAATCACAATAGATAACATGAGAGAAAGTGGCGGCGAGCCTGTCGGCGATATCACAGTCAAGACAAGCGACCTTAAAGCAACAACAATCGGTGGAAGCGTGATTCCAAGGTTGATTGATGAGCTTCCTACTATGGCATTGCTGGCCTGCTTTGCTGAGGGAGACACAGTAATAAAGGACGCAGCAGAGTTAAAAGTCAAGGAATCAGACAGAATATCTGTAATGGTGGACAATTTAACCGCTATGGGTGCAAATGTAGAAGCCACCGAGGATGGTATGATAATTCATGGCCCATGCCCTCTTAAAGGCGCTGTTATAGATACCAAGAAGGATCACAGAATAGCGATGACATTTGCAATCGCAGGATTAAACGCGGACGGCGTCACCACACTCATTGATGGTGACTGCGTGAATATCTCTTATCCTGAATTTTATAAAGATCTTGAAAAACTCAAGAAGTAATTGACCTTCTTCGAAGGTCAAAGATTCTTCGCTTCGCTCAGAATGACATAAAAAATACGAATGACAAAAAAATACGACTGATCTGGAGGTATCCAAATCAGTCGTAATCTATTATAAAACTCCCCTAATATAATAGCCTTTTTCAAAATGATTAACGCTCATTACCATTAACCAAGTATAATTATATGATTTACGAGGAGTTTTTTAAATATACAATATTACGATATACATATATCATTTTCACATTATACCCAAATATTCGACACATTAGTATACCGACTGGTATAAAGATTCTACTCATTAGGTATGCTAGGAAGCGTAACAGTAACCGTTGTCCACTCATCCACAACAGACTCTACAGTAACTCCATACCCTTCACCGAAAAGCATGTATATCCTCTTTTGAATGTTAATAAGCGCCTTACCGTGCTCTTCTATACCATCGTCAATCTCATCATCACTTGCAGCACTGTCAAGCTTTAAATTCAGCTCTTTAAGAGCCTCCTTTTCAATACCACACCCGGTATCCATAATCTTAATAACAGTATCCTCTCCGGCAGACGCCAAAATCCTTATCGTACCGTTATTAGAAGCCAATCCATGAACAATAGCATTTTCTAAGATAGGCTGAAGAAGCATTCTCGGAATGCATACATTCTCGCACTCCTCATCAGGTTCAATCAAAAGCTTAAACTTACCTGGATATCTTATCTTCATTATTCCTGCGTATCTGTCAAGGGTAAACAATTCCTCCATAAGATCTATATTCTCTTCACCGGCATTGGCATATCTAAGCAGGAATGACAGACCATCACTAATCTCCCCTGCTTCCTCCAACTCTCCTTTTTTTATGAGAGTTCTTACAGCACTAAGCGTATTAACCGTAAAATGCGCATTAATCTGCTTCTTAAGAAGAAACAAGTAATTCTCCTCCTTCTTAATCTGCAGGTCTTTAACCTGCATCCTAACATAGGCCCTACTCATTCTGCTTGCAAATGATATAATTATCATAGCAAAAATCATAATCGTAATAACAAGAGAAACTCCAAAGAACAATCTCATACCATCAGGCAAAATGCTGTCACTGTACGCGAAAAAAGTGCATCCCGTATCCGCTATCTCTTTCTCATCAATAAACTTGGCATGTCTTTTAATCTGCTTAATATCGTTATAACCTTTGTATTTGTTACTTGCAAACACAATATCGTCATTTACCATAATAACGCCAAAATTAGAAATGTCTTTATAATTATCAAATATACTCTCAATATTGGCCTGGTTCATAAATGTAACCAGGTACCCCTTAGTTCCATTTATATTATCAATAGTTTCACATACACCAAGGTATAGATGTCCTTTCATTTCAACAATTATATAGTGACTATCCATTGAAGTAATCTGTTCGTATATGGAATCAAGAGTAAAACCAGGAATATCGCCTATAAATCTGTAACTAAGTCCTTTAGGATTGAATATAACCGCGCTTTCAATCGCAGTTTTTTCAAATGCCAGGGTATTGGCGAATTTGTCTACATTTGCACAAGAAGAATAAAAAGACTCAGAATCAGAACAACCAACCGCATTAATAATCTCTTTATTATTAGCCAAAGTTGCAGTCTCATCGTAAAAAAAGGAAATTCTGTCTTCAACCTCTGATATTATAACATTAGAAATAACTTTAACCTGTTTCTCGACACCTGCTTTAAAAACGCTGATAGTAATGAAATAAAAACCAACCCAGAGAATAATCATCTCAAGCAGCGAAAGAAACAGAATAAGCTTAGTACCCTGCCCAAGCATAAACCTCTTCTTAGCCATATATATAAACTCCTGTTAAACCAATAAATCAATTGCTGTTATGCTTACCGGGCGCATACCCAAAGTATTCTTTAAAGACTTTATAAAAATGATAATAATCCTTGTAGCCAAGCTTATTAGCTATCTCTTTCTTCATGAGTAAGTTGTCATTTAACAAATCAACAGCCTTCTCCATTCTAAGCTTGGTCACATATTTAGAAAATGATGTATTAAGATATTTAGAAAACATATTGCATATATAGTTGCGATTGTATCCAAACTCTTTAGAAAGATCATCTAAACTGATATTGTTGGTATAATTGTCTTTGACATACAAAATAAGCCTATTAAAAATAGGATTGTCGGTAGTCTCATCGTCAATATAATCGTTGGCAGAAAGCTTGGAGTGTATCTTTCTAAGCACAATTCCGATATCTTCAGAATCAATGGGCTTCAAAATATAATCAAACCCATTCTGCTTAAAGAAAGTTCTGACTCCCTCAAAATCGTCGTAGCCACTAACCATAACAAATACAGGGTTCATCCCAAGTTCATGAACTTTCTCTATAAACTTGTTACCATCAATTCTAGGAAGCTTAAGATCAACAAATATAACATCCGGCTTAAGATCTGTAACCTCATCTAAAGCTGTTAAAGGATCTGTAGCACTTCCTATCAGTTCGAAACCATGCTCCTGCCACGGAACAAAATCTTTCATTTCTTCGAGCATTAAATAGTCATCATCAACTGTATATGCAGTATACATCTTTGTATCTCCTTATACATATAAATGAACAAGTATTATTTAGCAACCTTATCTTTAAAAGCGTTAATATATGAAATAAGAATTAATCTGATTTCATCCATGATTTATATAACCTCTCTAATCTACTTAAGAAACATAGCATCCCCGAAAGAAAAGAATCTATACTTCTCCTTAACCGCTTCTTCATAGCATTTAAGCATTCTCTCTCTGTCAGAAAATGCAGAAACCAGCATCAAGAGCGTCGACTCCGGCAAATGAAAATTAGTTATAAGCGCATCCACGCATTTAAACTTATATCCGGGATATATAAATATATCCGTATATCCCTTAGAAGCCTTGATTACTCCGTCTTCATCAGCTACCGACTCTAAAGTCCTTGTAGATGTTGTACCCACTGATATAATCCTTCCACCTCGCTTCTTAGCGGCATTGATGAGACTTGCATTCTCCTCGTCAACATTATAGTACTCAGAATGCATATGATGATCTAAAATGTTATCTTCCTTGACAGGCCTAAAAGTACCAAGACCGACATGAAGTGTAACACTGGCTATGTCTACGCCTTTCGCTCTTATATCATCAAGCAACTCATTAGTAAAATGAAGTCCCGCCGTCGGAGCAGCTGCAGAACCGTCATACTTGGCATATACAGTCTGATAGCGCGTCTTGTCCTCAAGCTTGTGAGTGATATAAGGAGGAAGCGGCATCTGTCCCAAAGAATCAAGTATCTCCTCAAATATACCATCATATGCAAATTCAATAAGCCTGTTACCGTCCTCTAAGACATCAACTATCTCGCCCTCTAATAATCCGTCTCCAAATGAAAGTTTGGCACCGACTCTAGCCTTCTTACCGGGCTTAACAAGGCACTCCCACAGATTATCACTCTTCCTCTCCAAAAGAAGAATCTCAATTACAGCCTCTGTCTCGTGCTTAACTCCGAAAAGTCTCGCCGGGATAACCTTGGTATTGTTGACAACCAAGCAATCTTCAGGATTAAGATAATCGATTATATCCGAAAATATCTTATGTTCAAACTCACCCGTATTCTTATCTATCACCATGAGTCTTGATGAATCACGCTTAAGCAAAGGATCCTGAGCTATAAGCTCCTTTGGAAGATCGTAATAATAGTCTTTTAATCTCATTCCTTCACTCATTGAATAGTCACCTGACTTCCGTAATAATACTTTAATATCTGCTTGTAGGTCTTGCCCTTCTTAGCAAGTGCCTTAGCACCTGCCTGACTCATACCTACTCCATGGCCGTATCCAACTCCTGCAAATGTAAACTCCCCGTCGGTATAACCATTAGAAGCCATGTAGCTTCTTGCGTCATTGGCACCGATGGCAACATACTGCTTAAGACCATTGTCAAGGGTTGCTACACTGTCCTTGTTACTTAACGCATAGCAGCTCTTAAGTGAATCAACCTCACTAACGCCCTCTGCACTCAATATGCTAACCTTGGTATTAGGATCTTCATTGGTAATAATCCTTGCTCTACTACTTGGTAGATCAAGCTGATTAAGTATATTCTCACCCTTTAACGTAATAGAGCCTGTATCACCTGTTATTGTAAGAGCGTATATTCTGCCCGAATCTGTCATACTATCAACAGCTACATTAGTAACTGTACCGACCTTAAATTTATCGCTAAGCTCACTTACAGAAAAGCTCTTAACCCATGGTTCTCCACCATAAACAATATCTTCAGCGTCCGCAACAGAAGTAAGATAATCTTTGTTAAGTCCCCAGATGTTAACCGCAGATTCAGTCATACCTCCACTGCTTAGGAAATACCTTGATTCAATCTGATCTCCATTGCCAAAAATTGTAATACCTCTGGTTGAAGTAACACCTGTAACCGCTCTTGCATTCTCCTTAGCGTATCCGCCGTATTCCTGGCTGCTCGCTGTATCATTTAATGTATAAGGCACTTTGACATTGGTGTCACCGGTGTTGTTACATACATGCTCAGCATAAGTTCTTGAAGCAACAGCCTGCGCTCTTAGTGCCTCGTGAGGATATGTAGAATCCATCTGCGTTCCCACGCATCCTCTTAGATAATTCTCGACATTCAATACATTTACAACAGTGAGCTTATCTCCTCCATAAGGAGCTATCTCCATACGACCTCTGTACTCATAACCGTTGGCAGTCAAAGTCTGTGAGCCTTTAGCATTTAAAACATTGGCCACAATCTGTACATACTGTCCACTGTCAGCTCCGTCGTACATAAGATTGGTCTTACCACCTGAAATCACAACCCTATGTCCGTTGTATGAAGTTATTGAAAATGTAGTCTTTAATTTGGAATTAAGCTTGGACTTGAAACTGTTGACGGTATCTATGTCACTGACTCCGCCAACATATATGTTCCACTTATTCTTACCAGTCATGCAAAGATATGTGTACTTCTTAGATGCAGAAAGCTTCATCGCCTTATTGTATGCAGCAATAGCCTTAGCATAAGTAGGATACACTTTGTTAGATACAAGATAATACCCTGTAGCCGGTTTAAAAGTGAAACCCTTGGCATTATAGAAATGAATATACTCAGAATAAGTATTGTTGACGCAATATCCGATTGCAATCTTCTTGGTGGAAATGTAAATTGAATCCTGCGCCTTAAGATGCTCTGTAAGTCCTACTCTAACAATGTAAAGACCGGCAGCATCAGAATCTGTCTTGTTAAAACCAATTACTCCTAATATCATAGCGACGCATAAAAACAACGCCACACCTCTCTTAATATATCTCATTATATCAACTCCTGAAAAAAGGGATTAAAAACAACATATATACTATATCACCTAAAAAAGTAAAATAAGTGATAATATGAAAAAAGGTCAAGCTCTATGCCTGACCTGATAGCTCGTAGGGGAATCGAACCCCTGTTTCCGCCGTGAGAGGGCGGCGTCTTAGCCGCTTGACCAACGAGCCTTATATGATGAGCAAACTACTTGGTTCGCTCGACGACTTGACTATAATATCACAGTCGCCGAACAAATGCAAGTAAAATTTTAAAATAATTTGAAAAAATTTGAAAAGTGGCTCTAAACCTACATTAAAAAGCTAAATGTCAACTGGTCACTAGCCTGCATGTCACTTGTAATTCCACACGCATCAAGCTTCTCAATTGTTGTCTTACCCGCCTTGCCACGCTTCATAAGGTCCTCTTTAGAACTGAAAGGTTTCTCTTTATAAGCTTCGCATATAGCAATCGCCTGAGAATCTCCAACACCTTCAACAGAGTTAAGTGCCGGCATAATCTTACCGTCAACTCTTATGAACTTGGTTGGGTGTACTTTGTCAAATGTTATCGGTGCGAATTCTACGCCTCTTGCGTACATTTCCTCAACGATACGCATATCCTTAAGACTATCTTCCTCTTTGGAAGAGCGTTCCTTCTTATCCTTGGCCTTAATCTCCTTCATATAGTATCTAAGTGTCTCAAGCCCTCTGCACATCGTAAGATAATTCATATTCTTAGCTCTGATACTATAATAGGCTGTATAATAGACGTCAGGATAATTGACTTTAAACCAGGCGATACGCCACGCCATCATAACATACGCAGCAGCATGCGCCTTAGGGAACATGTACTTAATCTTCTTACACGAACCTATATACCATTCAGGAACACCATGTTCCCTCATAATAGGCAGCCATTCCTCCTTAAGACCTTTACCCTTTCTAACGCTCTCCATAATGGTAAACGAAAGTCCTTTCTCAAGACCCTTATTAATCAAGTATACCATAATATCGTCACGACAACATATACAGCCTTCAAGCTCTGCATGTCCCTCCGCAATTACTTCCTGGGCATTGCCAAGCCACACATCAGTACCATGTGAAAGACCTGATATTCTTACCAAGTCCGAGAAACTCTTAGGTTTGGTATCAAGAAGCATCTGTATAACGAACTCTGTTCCAAGTTCAGGAACTCCAAGCGAACCTAAAGGCACTCCACCAATATCATCAGGCGTAATACCAAGCGCCTCTGTACTCTTAAAGAGCGACATAACACCCGGATCATCAAGGGGTATAGTCTTAGCGTCAATACCGGTCTCATCTTCCATTCGTCTAATCATCGAAGGATCATCGTGTCCGAGTATATCAAGTTTTAAGAGGTTGTGATCAATTGAATGGTACTCAAAATGCGTTGTAATAATGTCTGTATTAACATCATTAGCAGGCTTTTGAATAGCCGTAAACATATCAATCTCCATATTGTGAGGCACGACTATGATTCCACCCGGATGCTGTCCGGTCGTACGCTTAACGCCTGTACATCCTACAGCCAGCCTTTCAAGCTCACATGTCCTCTTATCAACATTAATATCAGCCTCTTTAGCCTTCTGCCTTGCTTCCTTTTGTATCTTTTTGCCTGTGTCATCATTTCTGATAACCGCAACATTATAAAGACGCTTAAGATTCTCAAGTTCCTCGTTATAAATACGCTCTCTCTCAAGTTCCTCATAATATCCAAGAACATATCCGTACGCAGTCTTATCTGCAACCGTACCGACAGTTCCTGCTCTAAACGCATGTCCTTCACCAAAGAGTACCTCGGTATACTTATGTGCACATCCCTGATACTCACCTGAGAAGTTAAGATCTATATCAGGCTCCTTATCTCCCTTGAAACCTAAGAAAGTCTCAAACGGTATATCATGCCCTTCCTTCTTGAGCGCATGACCGCACTTAGGGCAAACCTTATCAGGCATATCACATCCCGAAGAACCCATACTCTGGTACTTCTTAACATCCTCAGAATCAAAGTCAACATAATGACACTCCGGGCAAATATAATGCGCCGGCAGCGGATTAACCTCGGTAATACCCGACATAGTTGCAACAAATGACGATCCAACCGAACCACGACTACCAACCAGATAACCATGATCATTAGAATCCCACACAAGTTTCTGTGCAATGATGTACATAACCGCAAATCCATTACCTATAATTGAGTTAAGCTCTCTCTCAAGTCTCTCAACAACAATCTCAGGAAGGTCCGGTCCATATATCTCATGTGCCTTATCATAGCAAATGTCAGTAAGAGTCTTTTCGGAATCCTGAATCTCGGGCGGACATTTATCAGGATAAACAGGAGATATACTCTCAATCATGTCGCTTATGAGATTGGTATTCTTAACAACTACCTCTCTAGCCTTATCAAGCCCTAAGAACCCAAACTCTTCAAGCATCTCATCAGTAGTTCTAAAGTACCTCTTAGGAATCTCATCAAAATGCTTAAGTCTTCCTGATGCCTTGCTAAGAAACGAACAATATATATTGTCCTCAGGATTAAGAAAATACACATCACCAGTAGCACATACAGGCACGTTAATTTCATCCGCCATATCACAGACCCACTTAAACATGTCCTGAATCTCTTCTTTAGAATCGAACTTGGCATTGTCATCTTCTATCAGGAGTTCAAGGTTAGTAGGCGGTATAATCTCTATATAATCATAATACTTAGCACGCTCTTTAATATACTCTTCAGGCTTATCCCTGTTATAAGCATTGTAAATCTCCCCCTCGTAGTTACCGGAACCAACTATCAAGCCCTCTCTGTACTTGTCAAGAAGGCTCTTAGGAATCTTAGGATGCTGGTTAAAATAAGTAACATGAGATGCTGATATAAGTCTGTTAAGATTAACTCTTCCCATCTCGTTCTTAATAAGCAAAGTAGCGTGATAGAAACGACCTTTTCTGACTAAATCATCTCTAAATTCATCTCTCTTGTTGAGTTCATCAAGATCATTAACGCCTAATTCTTTAAGCATTTCAATAAACTTGACAAATATCTTGGCTGTAGCGCCTGCATCATCAACCGCTCTGTGGTGATGTTCAAGCTTAATTCCAAGCCTCTTAGCTACTGTATCAAGTTTAAATCTGTTAAGATCAGGAAGTAGGGCATGCGCTAACTCAACCGTATCAAGTACGGTAAAATCGTGTGCTATGCCCTGACGATTACAATTGGCCTCAATAAATCCCACATCAAACTGGGCGTTATGAGCAACAAGTACAGAATCTCCGATAAACTCCATAAACTTAGGAAGGATAACATTTATATCATCTGCATCCTTAACCATATCGTCGGTAATACTTGTAAGCTCGGTAATCTTATAAGGAATCGGAACATGAGGATTAACAAACTCGCTGAAATAATCCACTTCCTTACCATCAACAACCTTAACGGCGCCAATCTCAATAATGCTGTTCTTGCTCGAATAAAAACCTGTTGTCTCTATGTCAAATACTACATAGCTGTGATCAAGACTCTGCGCCTTAGAATTAAGCGCCAACGGAATGGTATCATCAATCACATATGCCTCAATACCATAGATAAGCTTAAACTCATCTCCTCTGTCAAGGCAGTGTGCAGCAACCGGAAATGCCTGTGCGCACCCAAAATCCGTAACAGCCATAGCTTTATGTCCCCAAGACTTAGCAGTCTTAATAGCCTTACCAACATCAAGAACACTGACCTCACTGAAAGTAGTGTGAAGGTTAAGCTCAACACGCTTCTCCAACGCATTATCAAGCCTATGCGGCCTGATATCGGTAGACTTCTTAATACCAATGACATTACTGATCATAAGCTGCTTGTCATAGGTGTCATACGAAACAACGCCCTTGACAGTATAGTATCCTCCCGATGAAAAGTCTTCCTTCAATGAAGCAAGCAACTCAGGGAACATAAAGAGCTTACATTTTATGGAATCAGTGAAATCCGTAATTGCAAAACTCAATATGACCTTACCGGTACGAAGCTCTCTCTCATCAAAACCGAATACCATACCGCTTATTACAACCTCACCAATCTCGTCATAGATAGCCTCGATCGGTATTCTCTCGCCTTCAACATTTCTTCCGTAAATAACGTCAGGATCATCACTAATCCTCTTCTTAAACGGCTTCTTTGGAGCGCTCTTGCTTACATACTCCTCGCTTGAAGAAGGAATATTCTGCGCCTTCTTAGGCTTATCTTTAGCCCCAACCTTGTCTTGTGACTTGGCATCTTTCTTAGACTTATCTGCATCAGCTCCTTCTGAAGCTTCTGCATCATCAATATTCTTCATGATATTGTTAACCTGAATATCTATAGAGTGCTCTCGCTCTAACTCTATCCTGTTGTCCGTAACACCGTCATAGTTGATAACAACACTAATATCAATGTTGAATCTTACGCTAAAAGTGTGTTTAAGCTCGTCAATCATCGAACTGTTGATAGCCGGGCTAATCATCCTTCCCGGAACATCAATAGTCAAAACCTTGTCGGTATAATTGTACTTTCCTCTGTGGATAAGGCTGTAATATACAGGATTCTTCTTCTCCCACTCACTTAATACTCCCTTGTTGTAATAATTATCAACAATGATCTTATCAGTAAATTCAGAAGAAAGATTGAATCTTGGTATAATCTCAACCGGACAACCGTAAGCCTTGCTCACATACGCGGTCAAGAAATTCTCCATCTTATATATGTCATCATACATAATCATGTGGTCACATAAAGTCACCACAAACATCTTATGCTCAGCCTTCTTGTTGACCACATGCTCAACATACACATCCTCAAATGTGTCTCTTACATCACTATCTACATTGAGATGCGGAAAAACATTAAAAAACAGTCTGTTATCATTTAACTCCAATGATCTAATTCCTCCTTAAGAGCGCCCAAAAATTCGCTCTCCTTAAGCTTCCTGACTATCTCACCCTTCTTGATAAGAACGCCTTCGCCCTTACCGCCTGCAATTCCAAGGTCCGCTTCTTTAGCTTCACCGGGACCATTAACAACACATCCCATAACAGCAACTTTGATGTTAAGATGCTCATAATTGGTAACTAAATTCTCAACCTGATTGGCAAGTCCAATAAGATCAATCTCTGTCCTGCCGCATGTCGGACACGATACAGTCTCAATTCCGCCGCTTCTAAGCCCTAAGGTCTTTAATATCTTCTTTGCGGTATAAATCTCTTCAACAGGATCACCCGACAAAGAAACCCTTATCGTATCACCTATTCCCTCATGTAAAATGATACCGAGCCCCACAGATGACTTGATATTACCGCTCTTCACAGTTCCTGACTCCGTAATACCAACATGCAAAGGATAATTAGTCTTATCCGAAATCAATTCGTGCGCCTTAACGCTCATCAATACATCTGACGACTTAATCGATATAACAATATTGTCATACCCTAAGTCCTCTATAATTCTGACTTTATCAAGGGCGCTTTCAACTATACCCTCGGCGGTAACACCGTTATATTTAGCAACCAAATCCTTCTCTAGAGAACCTGAATTAACACCGACTCTTATAGGTACATTATACTCCTTGGCAACATTCACAACCGACATAAGTTTGTCGGCTCCACCTATATTGCCGGGATTAATCCTAATCTTGTCTGCACCGTTCTTAATGGCCGATATAGCAAGCCTGTAATCAAAATGAATATCCGCAACCAAAGGAATATTAATCTCCTTTTTGATGTCAGGTAAGGCCAATGCAGCCGCCTCGTCATTAACAGTACATCTGATGATATCGCAGCCCGCATTCTCTAAAGCCTTAATCTGAGCAACCGTAGCGGCAACATCAGAAGTCTTCGTGTTAGTCATAGATTGAATCATTATCGGATTGCCTCCACCTATGACTTTATCGCCTATATGAATAACTTTGGTATTATCTCTAAACATATTATCACTCCATAAAGAAACGAATAGTCCATCATATGATATGATGGACATCGTCGTCATTTTCTAAAGAATATATTGGCTATATCGTTGTACATAACTAAAACCATAAGTCCCATAAGGATTACAAAACCTATGAAATGTACAACTCCTTCTTTGTTAGGGTCGAGCTTCTTACCTCTTATAACCTCAACTATTACAAATAATATACGACCGCCGTCAAGAGCCGGAATCGGAAGAAGATTCATAACTCCAAGGTTAGCGGATATCATTATCATAAAGCTTAATAAGCTCTCTAGCACAGCCAATAATCCAAACTCTGAACTCTGTTCGTAAACGTCACCAACCATATTGACAATTCCAACAGGACCGGCTATGGAATCCTTAGAAGCGTGTCCTGTTATAATATATTTAAGACTCAAAATAACTGTCTTAACCTGATATCTAACCTCTAAAAGTGAATATCCAAGAATTCCAAACACATTCTCCTTGGTGTTGATATCAGTATAGTTGCTATTGTATGTAAGTCCCGTCTCGTATGACTCTGATTTATTAGGTGTAACTTCAAGAGTCATCTCTTCGCCTTCTCTGATAAATGAAACATCAACAGTATCAGCGGTTAATGAATTGGTTCCAATAAACTCAAAGAAATCGGCTCCGGAAGTAATCTTAGTGTCACCGACAGCGGTTATGACATCGCCGTTCTTAAAGCCCGCCTTCTCCATCGCACCGCCTTCAACAACTGTAATCTTACACTTAGAGTCGTCATTGGAGTAACTCATACCAAACATGTACTTAGAAACCTTCTTAGGCTCTATAACTGTGTCGTATTTCTGTCCATCTCTTTCAAATGTTACCTTAATAGCCTTATCGTCAACCGGGTTAACAAAGTCGCTAAGGTAAATCTCTCTACCAACACCGATAGTATAACCGTTATACTTCTTGATTAAGTCGCCCTCTCTTAATCCTGCTTCATAGGCAGCTGAATCCTTATCGACAGATATAACTTTAGGCACATCAGCGCCAACTAAAGCAATAAGTACTATAGCTAAGATAAATGCTAGAATGAAATTAAAGAACGGTCCCGCAAAAAGAACCAGAAATCTCTGCAAAGCCGTCTTATTGCATAAGGCTCTCTCATCATCTTCAACAGCCTCATCCTCACCTATCATGGAACAATAACCGCCAAGAGGAAGCAACCTTATGGAGTACATGGTCTCGCCTTTGTTAAAAGAAAAAAGCTTAGGCCCCATTCCAACGGCAAATTCAGTAACTCCAACACCGTTGGCTTTAGCAAGCAGAAAGTGTCCCAATTCATGAATGAACACAATCACAGCAAATATCAGTAAAGCAATAATAATCTTCAAGAATAACATCCTTTCTAAATAATTTATTTATAATTCTTGTCTAAATAATCATAGACATTCTTCTCAATCTCAATAATCTCGTCAACCCCAGGGTTGTCAATAAGTTTGTGAGAATCAATAGCATCCCTAATAATATCATATATATCAAGAAATGCTATCTCTCCATTTAAAAACTTTCTAACGGCATATTCATTGGCCGCATTGTAAACAGTAGGCATTGAACCGCCTATGTTACCAACCTCATATGCATACTTAAGCCCCAAAAATGTATCCATATCAGGTTCTTCAAATGTCATCGACTTTAATTGATAAAAATCAAGCTTCTTGGTATCAAGCACTCTTCTCTCAGGATAAGTGAGTGCGTACTGAATCGGAAGCTTCATATCCGGAGTACCAAGCTCGGCGATAATTGCGCCATCCTCATACTCAACCATAGAGTGGATAACAGATTGAGGGTGAACTACAACCTGAACTTTATCGTAAGTCACTCCAAAAAGCCACTTAGCCTCCATAACCTCAAGCCCTTTATTAACAAGGGTACTCGAATCGATTGTAATCTTAGCTCCCATCGACCAGTTAGGGTGATTAAGGGCATCATCCCTAGTAACATTCTTAAGCTGGTCTTTGGTATATCCTCTAAACGGTCCGCCGGAACATGTAAGCAATATCTTAGAAATCTCATTATGTCTCTCACCGTTAAGCGACTGAAAGATTGCAGAATGCTCTGAATCAACAGGCAGTATCTTAACGCCATAGGCGTCCGCCATCGGAATAATAATATGTCCCGCAGTAACCAAGGTCTCCTTATTGGCAAGAGCTATATCTTTCTTGGATTCAATAGCTGTAACAGTAGGCATAACTCCTATCATACCAACAATCGCAGTAACCAATATATCTGACTCTTTAATGGCGGCAACCTCTAAAAGTCCCTCCATTCCACCGACAACCTTACAAGGAACATCTTTAATCTTAAGCTCTAGTTCTTTGGCCTTGTCCTCGTCATACACAGCGCAAAGCAAAGGCTTAAACTCTCTGACCTGCTTCTCTAACAGATCAATATTGCTGTTACAGGAAAGAGCAACAATCCTAAAATCCTCACTGTACTGTCTTACAACCTCGATGGTCTGGGTTCCTATAGAACCTGTCGATCCTAAAATAGCAATATTCTTCATACTCAATACACTTCCTTAGTTGATAAACATTGTTACAAGATAATATACAATAGGAGCAGTCATGATAATACTGTCGAATCTATCCATAATTCCGCCGTGTCCCGGAATAAGGTTACCGTAATCCTTGATATCAAACTGTCTCTTGATTGCAGATGCAGCCAAATCTCCGACAACCGAAATCGCACCACCCAATCCGCAAATGACAGCAAATACGGTAATAAGCTTAACATCCACTAAAGTACCGGTAATCTTGCCAAATATAAACGAATAGATTACACCGAGAATTGCAGCACCTACCACTCCACCTACAAAACCTTCAATAGACTTCTTTGGTGATAATTTAGGACTCATCTTGTGCTTACCAAAGAGCTTACCGACACAGTAAGCAAGGGTGTCATTACCCCAAGCAGCAAGAAATACCAAAACGACGTACGCGCCACCATTTGTCAAAAATCTTACAGAATAGATAAACGAAAGCATTACACCAACATAGAAAAATGCAAAAAATGGAAGCATAATGTCGTGGAGCTTGTATTTAGGATATCTAAACACATAGAAACACATAAGAATCATCATAAATACAACCATCAGAAACAGGTATATAAAACCATACGCCCTAAATGTGTATCCTACTCCCAGAAATGCATACATCAACACTGTAAATACTTCCGTAATTACCATCAATTCCTTAGACCAGTGCTTAGGTACTCTCATAAGCTCATATATACCTATAAGCGATATAAGCTCAATCATAAAGAGACTAACAAACCCACCAAAATACAAGGTCACTATCATCAATGCAACTAGGATAATTCCACTTATCAACCTGTCTTTAAACATCTTAAGTCCTCCTTAAATTCCGCCAAATCTGCGTTCTCTTCCGTTGTAATACTCGATTGCCTTGATAAGTTCCTGCTTATTAAAATCAGGCCACAGGCAATCTGTAAAATAAAATTCCGAATATCCAAGCTGCCACAGCAAAAAGTTGGACAGCCTCTGTTCCCCGCTTGTCCTTATAAGCAAGTCAGGGTCAGGTATATCAAATGTATCAAGCGACTCAGTTAACATCTCCTCATTAATATCTTCAGGGTCAATCTTACCTGAAGCTACGTCTTCTGCTATCGACCTGACCGCTCTTATAATCTCGTCTCTGCTCCCGTAATTAAGCGCAATTGTAAATTGTAATCCGTCATTGGAAGCCGAAACCTGTTCTAGCCTCTCAATACTGCTTCTCAACGAATCATCAAGACCCGTCTTATCACCGATTACTCTTACGCGCATATTATTCTTGGTAGTACGCTCTATACTGTCTATCAAATATTTACCCAAAAGATCCATCAAAGCCTTGACTTCGCTGTCCGGTCTCTTCCAGTTCTCAGTCGAAAATGCGTACACAGTCAGGTATTTTATACCCAAATCCCAAGCATCTTCGCAAATCTGCTCAACAGTCTTAGCTCCTTCAACATGTCCCACATTGCGGGGAAGAAGTCTCTTCTTAGCCCATCTTCCGTTACCGTCTAAAATGATAGCAACATGATTAGGCGGATTAAGAGCTGAACCTTTATTGTTCTTCGCCATAATAATCTCCTTAATTACAAAAACGAAATTAAGGGGGTGTATAACACCCCCATTATAAATAAATATTATACAGTCATAATCTCCTTAGTCTTTGAATCTGTCATATCATCAGTCTGCTTAATGTACTTGTCGGTAAGCTTCTGAATCTTATCCTCGATATCCTTAAGCTCGTCGTCTGAGATATCTCCATTCTTGTTCTGCTTCTTAAAATCATCGTTGGCATCGCGTCTGATATTACGGATTGCAACCTTGCAGTTCTCTGATTTCTTCTTAACGTCCTTAGCGAGTTCCTTACGTCTGTCTTCTGTAAGTTCAGGAAATGTTAATCTGATTGACTTACCATCGTTGTTAGGAGTAATTCCGACATCAGAAACCATAATAGCTTTCTCAATATCCTTGAGAATTGATGCCTCCCAAGGTGTGATAAGAAGGCTTCTCGCCTCAGGAACTGTGATATTACCAACCTGCTGTAATGGTGTAGGAGTACCGTAATACTCAACCATAATATTATCAAGAACATGCGGGTTGGCTCTACCGGCACGGATAGATGTAAACTCAGTTCTTAAATTCTCAAGGGACTTGCCCATCTTCTCTTCGTATTGCTCTAACATAATCTCATACCTTCCTTAAATATTAATCAACATTGACATATGTTCCGTTAAAATCACCCGTTAACGACTTAACGATGCTGTCTTCTTCATTCAATCCAAATATCATCATAGGCATCTTATTCTCAAGACACATCAATGTCGCACTTAAGTCAATAACCTGAAGCTTATCTTCTAATACCTGATTAAGTGTGATTGAATCGTACTTAACAGCGTTAGGATTAACCTTAGGATCACTGTCATATACTCCATCAATCGCCTTGGCAAGTAAAATGTAGTCAGCTTCTATCTGAATCGCTCTTAACGCAGTTGCGGTATCAGTTGAGAAATATGGATGACCTGTACCACCTGCAAAGAACACAACCTTACCTGCATTAAGTGCCTCCATAGCTGCATCCTTACTGTAAAGCACCGAACAGTCACCACACATAAAAGGTGTCATAACAACAGTGTCAATGCCTTCAGTCCTGAATATCTCCGATACATAGATACAATTCATGATAGTTGCAAGCATACCAATCTGGTCTGCCTTGGTGCGCTCTATCTTGTTGCTTGTTCTTCCTCTCCAGAAGTTACCGCCACCGATAACAACGCCCATCTGAATACCTGAATCTATAACCTGTTTAACCTGCTTAGCAACACCTACAACAGTCGCCTCGTCAAATCCTGTATGCTTCTCTCCAGCTAACGCCTCTCCGGAAAGCTTAAGTAATACTCGTTTAATATCCATAAGCCACCTCTAAATTAGCTCTCAAACACGCTGCTAACATCGATATCATTGTAGCTCTGTGAGCACATACCCTCCATAACAGCGCCGTTGTTAACCTGTACTGAACGAGACTTGATGTTACCCATAACAACTGCAGAAGAATCAATGATAACCGGTCCGTTAACATCAATATCTCCCTTAACAGCACCTGCGATAACTGCTGAAGTAGCCTTGATATTACCAACGATAACAGAACCGCCACCAATCTTAACGCTTCCGTCACTGATCATATCACCGGTTACATTAGCTGTATCTGTAAATATCTCTGACGCTTTAGATGTACCCTTGACAATACCTGAAATAGTAAGCTTGCCCTTACAGGTAACATCACCATCAACAGTACCAACGATCTCGATTGATCCTGTTGTCTCTAAACTACCGGTAATCTTGGTTCCCTTGGTGATTACTGCATTCTCGTCATCAGCAGGAGTATCGTCAAATGTTGCCTCCTCTGTCTTGGTCTCTTCTACCTGCTCTGTAATCTCTTCGCTACTCATTACTTCTTCCTCCTTGGTATCGTTCTCTGTAACTTCTTCTGTTGCTGCTTCTTCAGCAACCTCTTCCTTAGCTTCCTCTACCGCTTCTTCCACTGCCTCATCAGCCTTAAGTGATTCATCAACAGCAGGATCTACAAATGTAGCATCCTCTGAGAGTTCCTCTAAGGTCGCATCTATCTCAGACAACCTAGGCTCCTTGTCAGCTTTAAGTTCTTCAATCAACTCCTCTTCTTGAGCCTTATCGTCGCTTGAAGCCTCAGCAGCCTCTTCTTTAGAAGCTTCCTCTCCTTCTACATCACCAAACAAATCTGCGAGTTCAGAATCGATATCGTCATCAAGAGCAGCCTCTTCGCTCTTAACCTCGTCATCGACAAGCTCACTAACCGCTTGTGACATATCTTCCTTTAAATCTGAAAACAAGCCCATAATATGCCTCCTTAAATAACTATTTCTATATTGTGTGAGTATAGCGAAAGCGAATCAATCTCCTTCTGGAGCTTAACAATCCGTCTGTATAGCAGAATATTACATACAAATGAACAGATAATACATATAATAACAAAAATCAAAACCAGCTTAAGCGGATTCGGTCTCTTGAACCCACGCTTCTTATCAGGTTTATTGGTATCATTGCTCATATCTGACATATATGATTCATCCTCCTAAAATGTCACACGCACTATAGTATAACACAACCAAAACAAAAACGCTACATCTAGTTTATAATTTGTGCAACTTACAACAACTTGAGCAAGTTAAGTGGCTGATCGATGATAAATGTAGCTCCGTTGTCTTTGAGTGTCTGCTCATCTCTAAATCCCCATAAAACCGAAATACATGTTATACCTGCATTCTTGGCAGTCATTATGTCAACCTCGGAATCACCCACATATACAGATGATTTAAGATCAGAACCAAGCTCATCTATAGCTTTTAAAACCGTATCAGGTGCCGGTTTTCTCTTGATAGTCTCACTCTCACCGACAGCAACACTAATTAGCCCATCAAAATATATCTTATTAAGGTCCTTGACAACACTATCCATCTTATTGGAAACAATCGCTGTTTTAATACCGCGAGCTTTAAGCTCCTCTAAGGTCTCCATAATATCCTCATAAGGTCTTGTCTTAACAGCAGCATGTTCCTTATAGTATGCCTTAAAGTCCTCAAATGTATCGTCAAAAGCCTTAGCTTCTAATCCTCCGGGAATAGCAAGCTCCATAAGTCTCTTAACCCCGTTGCCTAGATACCTTCTTACATCATCTAAAGAATGCGTGGTAAAACCATGTTTCTCTAAAGCGTAATTGACAGCATCGGTCAAATCTTCCAACGTGTTTAACAAAGTTCCATCTAAATCAAATATCACTGTATCATAACTATCCATGGTTAAAACATCCTCCTTAACTGATTATAAATCTACCTACATTATTATATCATTTAAGAAATGTAATTCAAGTAATAAATATTAAAACGGGCAGGAATTAATCCTGCCCATAATCAGCTATTATTTAAGGTATGTTTTGAGCTTCTTGTTCTTGGTTCCGTCATCAACCCTTACGAATATTCTTGTATAGTAAACCTGATCATTCTGCTCAATCCTACACGTAAGATGCGTAAATCCCTTCTTGAATCCCTTAATCTTACAGCTTGCAACACCATTCTCGGCATCATATTTAACCTTGCCAATCTTGATGTTCTTCTTCTCTTTCTTATACTTTTTAGGAATGTAGAATGAGATTGCATCAGCACTCTCAACCTGAACATCCTTAAAGCTAAGTGTAGTCTTTTTCTTCTTGTATACTCTCTTATATACATTAAACTCAGGAAGATTACCGCCTACACTAACTACAGCCTTCTTCTTAAGATTGTAGTTCTTGCCGATTCGTTTAGATTTCTTCTTAACCTTAACGGTAACCTCAACCTTATAGTAAGAACCGTTCTGAATTACATATGCGTTAACATGTGCAGTTCCGTACTTCTTACCCTTGATAACACCCTTCTTGCTGATTGTAGCAACCTTCTTGTTGTCACTCTGATAAATCTTGCTACAGTTAGATGCGATACCCTTTAAGTTAAGCTTGAACTTCTGTCCCTTGATAATCTCCTTAACCATCTTCATTACAGGAACTATCTTAGATACCGTATCATCGTTGTACTCAATGATATAGACATTAAAGTCCATATCTGTTCCATCGTCATATGTAACAACAACTTTATGCGAAGTATCAGGGTCATATTTCTTAAAGAAATCGTCATCAATAATAAGCTTATCATCAGTAACGGTATAACTGTCCGTCGGAATAGGAGTACCATCAACAGTGACAGCTGTTACCTTCTTGTTCTTATCAACAATCTCTATAACATCAGTAGGATTACTTATCTCAAATACCTTATCCTGTCCTACTGTACCGTCTGCATCTTTAAATGTAATAATTACATCTGTAGAGTTACCGTTGTTGTCGGTAACAGTAATCTTAATACTTGGAACAGAAGGATCCTTAAGAGCATCGTTAAATTTCTTGATATCCTCATCAGAAACAGTTACATCAACATTCTCACCTAAATCAGTGATACCTGTTGCATTGATATAATCAAGAAGCTGCTTCTTAGTAAGCGGATCTGTTCCCCTTACAACCTCTTTGTCATTTGCAGTAACAGTTACCTTGTTTGCATCACCCGAAGGAGATAAAGCATCACCGTCTTTAACTGTAGCCTTAACAGTTATTACCGCACCGTCATATGAGAATGTCACATCATAAACTCCAGCCTCAGCCTTGATTTTGCTTGTATCTATTGCAATGCTGTTAACATCGACATTAGCACCCTTAGAAAGAGCTGCCACCTTAGCAAGACTCTTAGATACGCTGTCAAGTGTCGAAGTGTTACCTGCCTGAGCAATTGTAAGCTCGTAATCATTGGCACCTATGCTCACATGCTTACCGGAATTGCCCGTTCCATTGTGTGCGCTGTCAAATACTTTGGCAGAAACATTCGTTGTTGCTGTATCTGTTGAAAATGATACCGGTACAATGTCACCAGCGTTGGCCTTCTTAATATCAGAAGTACCGCTAACCTTAATCTTCTCATCAGAAATCGGATTGCCATTAGGGTCTTTAGCCGATACATGTGAGTAATACTTAGTCTTGTCATCGTCACAAGTTGCAGCATCAGTCTTAGAGATAAAGAAGCTCTGCGCTGTAATCGTATCCTTCTTAACTGATGTATCCTTAACGATTGCCTTAACCGTTGTCTTAACACCCATGTACTCAAATGTAACATCATAACCGTCAAGATTCTCAACAGGCTTGATATTGCTTACATCGGCATTGATGCTTGAAATATTGACTGCGTCATCATCATCTAAAGCCTTGACACCTGACAACTGCTTAGCAAGTGATTGTAACGCTGAGGCAGGATTACTCGCCTGCTCAACCGTAAGCACAAAGTTATTGGCACCTATACTTACTACGCTTCCATCACTGCCCTTGCCATTGTTAGCGTTATCAAATACTGTAACGATTGCTGTATCAGTAACATCCTTGCCGTCAACATTGGACTTGAATGTAATAGTTGTAGAGTTACCACTTGCAGTTGTTTTAACACTGTTAAGATTGTCTATGCTAATCGCAGGATTAGATACTGCTTTACCATTCTTGTCATATACAGTTGCGTTGGAATTGCTCTTAGCAACCGTATCGGTAATCTTGGCCGCATCTGTCTTAGAGATAAAGAAATCATTGGCAGTAATGTTAGGAAATGCAACCTCTCCCTTAACAGTTACCGGAATCTTAACGGATGTACCGTTAGGTGTACTCACGGTAACATCAACAACCGTGTCCTTGCCTGCCTTTATTGCATCGTTAAGCTTCTTTAAATCTTCAGTATTAACAGAACCGTCATTAAGTGTTATAGGATTGCCCTGTGGGTCAATCGCTGTCACAGCTCCGTTATTAAGCACATCTGACGCTGATTGAGAAGTCTTACCCTTAGGAACGGTATATCCGTTGCCGCCTATCATCTCATCTTTGGCATCACCTGTACCACCGGTGTTGTCTGTAACCACATCAAATATCTTAGCCTTAACTGTAGTGGTCTTTATAGGAGCATCCGGATTGGTAAGCTTAACATCAACACTTGAGCCGGCCTCTGCATTCTTAATATTGCTGATTGCACTGCCGTCTACAGTGATTGGATTGCTGTTAGAACCGTCGGTCTTGGTACCTTTAGCATCCGAAAGGCTTCTGACCTTATCATCATTAACATTGGCTGCATCTGTCCTACTGATAAGGAAATCATGCGCAGCAATCGATGGATTCTCAGCTTTTACCGTGACAGGAATTGTTACCGTAGTTCCGTTAGGTGTAGATATTCTGACATTTACTACATCTTCTTTATTGTCTTCTATTGCCTTGTTTAATTTGGCTAAATCTTCTGCGTTTACGGTAAGGGTATTGGAATCAATATTCTTGCCATCCTTGTCAAGAGCTTTAGCGGCACTTTTACTGATTACCGAATTAACAGTCTCTGCAACTCCGCCACCGTTAACAGTATATCCGTTGGCACCTATCATCTCATTTTTGGAATTCCCTGTTCCACCGACATTATCGGTTACCGCATCAAATACAGTTGCTTTAACAGTTGTTGTCTTCTCGTTGGCATTAGGATTGGTTAATTTAACATCAACGCTGTCACCAACCTTAGCATTCTTAATATTATTGATCGAATTACTATCTACTGTTATAGGATCACTGTTAGAGCCATCTGTCTTGGTACCCTTAGCATCAGATAAATCTCTGACCTTGCTATCGTTTACACCAGCCGCATCAGTCTTACTGATAAGAAAATCATGTGCAGTAATAGACGGATTCTCTCCTGTAACAGTAACCTTAATAGTCTTAGGTGTCGCACCATCGCTTGTCAAAGTAACCTCTACCACGTCTCCTGCTTTGGCATTCTTAATTTTGTTAAGGTCTGCATCTGATAAAGTAATAACAGCTGAATTGTCCTTAACTCCACCTGATGTAACCCTTGCGTCTGACTTAGTGATTACAGAATCTTTAGTAGAGTTCTTAGCGTCAGCAAGAGATATGGAATAGTCGTTAGCTTCTATTATCTTTCCTGATTTTTTGACAATAACAACTTCACTGACCGGGGTATAATTATCATCAAACTTATAAGTCTTATTGGTAGTCTTTGATTCATAAGGGCTGAACTCAACGATATATCCGCTTACACTCCATTGTGATTCAATATTATCAAGATTTCTCAATGTTACTTTAGGGTCCCAATCATTCCACTTACCATGATCGGAGCCGAATCCATACTCAAGGCAATACTCCTGATTGTATTCATCTGAGTTGATATAAGTATTATTAGGTTCACCCGGATTCCAATTAGCATATTTTTCATCAGGGACATCGCCGTCACCCGCTCCCTGTTGCGAAGACTTTAATCTATAAAATACATCTCCCGCTTCGGGTCCGCATATCCATAACCAATCTAAGCATTGCTTTCCTAATTCCCTACTCGCAGTTCCCGGAACTATTGCCGCTTCACTTATCGTATCAGCGTCCAAAGCATCACCATTAGTGAATTTGGAACCATTGGTAAATGTTCTGGCACCACCAACCCACGAAGACTTTTTAGATACATCATTGTATATAAAATCGTGCTCGTAATCTTCGGTTATAGTAGCCAAATAACCATTAAGTCCCTCATGTTCGGCTGCCTTTGCCTCATTATATGCCGTGAAATATGTATATTTACCGGTGTTATCGACATCACTTCTATATGTACTATCCTTCCAGTTAACATATCTGTATATATGCAAATTATCCTCTAATACCATTGCAGTCTCATTAGGTCCAAGTTTAATCTCTGATGCGATAACATTAACCTTTTGTTCTGCATCATCAGCAATTCCTTCTCTGTTAAAAGTGATGTTCTTGATGAAGGAAGCAACCTGTTCTGCGCTAAAATCACCTTTTACGGTTAAAAGCTTTAACTTATCAGATGTTGTAGGTGCTGATGTATAATCATCCTCAGTCTCATTATTATCAGGATTATATTTGATACCCGACATACTCGTTCCTAAATTAGAGCCTATATTAAAGCTTCCCTTGCTAACCTTAATACAGAGTATATGCTGTGTCCCTGAGGTTATATTGGCATTTACAGTTCCAAACTTATAGCTGTCTCCGCTCCAATTAATATCACTGAGAGATATTGTTATCTTGTCTCCGCTCTTAGCTTCAGTAGTTATGGCGGGAACATTAACAAGCCCGGCCATCATGGTAAATGTAAGCATTATCGCTATACATTTGGTCAATAAGTTACTTCTCTTCATAATTCTTACCAGCTCCTCTTAATGTGTGTAAAGGACTTCAAGTTACCCACACTAAATCCCAAGTGATTCAATGCGTTTCCCCATATAAAAATATATAGCCAAAGAATATATGAATAAAACATATTCTTTCTATAATATTATAACATATTATTAAAATCAATTCATATAGGTTTTAGTACAAAAGCATCGTAATTTTTACTATATTTTACTCATTTTTATAGTAAAACATCACATAAATAAATTTTCACTTTATCGCTTTAAAGTGTTGAATATTGATTTGGAATATGATATACTTCTAACTTGTGTTAAATAAATTACAGGAAGGAGAACTTACGATGATCTTGAAAGTTCTTATGCTCATCATATTCTTTGGTGTGCTTATCGGCATAGGTTTATACTGCCGCAAAAACGCTACTGATGTTAATGGTTTTGTATTGGGAGGAAGAAATGTCGGTCCCTGGTTGACTGCATTTGCATACGGAACGTCCTACTTCTCTGCCGTAATCTTCGTCGGTTACGCAGGCCAGTTCGGATGGAAGTACGGTATCGCTTCTACCTGGGTTGGACTCGGTAACGCCTTCATAGGATCTTTGCTCGCATGGGTTATCTTAGGAAGAAGAACCCGTATCCAGACACAGCACCTTGATACCGCAACAATGCCTGAATATTTCGGCAAGAGATTTGACAGTAATATGTTAAGAGTTGTTGCGTCGATTATCACATTTGGATTCTTAATCCCATATACAGCTTCTTTATATAATGGTTTATCAAGACTTTTCGGAATGGCCTTTGATATCGACTACACTGTATGTATCGTAATCATGGCTATCCTTACAGGTATCTACGTTATTGCAGGTGGATATATGGCTACCGCAATAAACGACTTCATCCAGGGATGTGTAATGCTCGTTGGTATCGTAGCTGTCATTCTTGCCGTACTTAAGAACAACGGCGGATTCTTAGAAGCAGTAAACAATTTGGCAAAAGTAAGCGATGAGACAGTTTCTGCTCAGCCCGGTGTATTTGCTTCATTTTTCGGACCTGACCCAATTAACCTTTTGGGTGTTGTATTACTTACTTCACTCGGAACATGGGGACTTCCACAGATGGTTCAGAAGTTCTACGCTATCAAGAGTGAGCATGACATCAAGAAAGGTACAGTAATCTCTACCTTCTTCGCACTTGTAGTTGCAGGAGGATGCTATTTCTTAGGTGGTTTCGGTCGTTTATATGATGTAGATGTTGCAAATGTTGGCTTTGACGCAATTGTACCTACAATGTTATCAAGCTTAACTCCATTTATGATTGGACTTGTAGTAATACTTGTATTATCAGCATCAATGTCTACTCTTTCATCACTTGTAATTGCATCTAGTTCAACAATTACAATTGACTTCTTAAAGGGCAACATAATCAAGAACATGGACGACAAGAAGCAGGTACTTATTATAAGAATATTTATCGTAGTATTCATTGCTATATCAGTTGTTCTTGCTGCTATCCAGTACAAGTCAAGCGTTAACTTCATCGCACAGATGATGGGTATCTCTTGGGGAGCTTTAGCAGGTTCCTTCCTTGCTCCATTCTTATATGGACTCTATTGGAAAGGCACTACCAAGATCGGATGTCTTGCAAGTTTCGCATTTGGAACAATTGTAATGATCTTAAATGTATTCTTAAGACCATCATTCCCTACTCTCTTGCAGTCACCGATTAACTGTGGTGCATTTACAATGATTGCAGGATTTGTTATCGTTCCTTTATTCAGTTTAATAACCAAGAAACCTGATGAAGAGATTGTTGATGATGCATTTATCTGCTACGAAGAGACAACAGTAGTTAAACAGACCACATCATTAGGAGAATAATCGTTATAATAAAACATAAACGGCGGTTCCATAAGGAATCGCCGCTTTTATTACCTAACATAAAAGGGAGCCGACCAGCTCCCTTAAATTATACTCTAATTAAATTTAAAAGCTTCTCGTACATCTCGACAACGAACTCTGCATGAGTAAAATCAAAACTCGTTATATGTCTGTACAATATATCCCTTGAAGCACTTCCAAAAAGAATGGTTGCAAATTCATTAGGTGTAAATACTTCCCTGACCTCACCACACTTAACGGCAAGCTCGTATTCCTTCATAACGAACTCTCTTCTTCTCGCTATACATTCTGAGACAATATTCCTCGTTGCAACAATATGAAGATACGATTCATAATCTACGACAAACGCTGCCACATCACCATAATTGGTATAATATGTAGACAACATCTTAAAGTATTCAAAAATCTTGTCCATATGGCTAATATCTTTGGACTCAATCGTTGCCTCAACTTGTGGATCAAACTTGGCATACTCCTTACATACTTCAACAAGCAACCCGTCTCTATCCCCAAAATTCCTAATAACTACATCAAGGGGAACACCGCCCATCATAGCAACACTCTCTAATGATAGTGATTCTACTCCCGAATCACTTATAAGCTTAATCGCATCGGTGACAATCCTATCTTTGATGCTTATATAACTCTTTCTCATACCAATCTCTCCATAATAATTATTTAAGATTCTTCGCTTCGCTCAGAATGACATTATATATACTTCACATCGTTCGACATTCATGGAGCACACTGTGCTCCGCTATGATATACCACGTCATCCTCTTTCTACAGTAATATCATAGACAGTATCTACTCTAAGCGTTGATATCTTATCTAACAACTCTTGCTTAAAATCTTCATCAGAACTCTTGTAATCGTATGGAATCAAGACATCAAAGAATACCTTAATCTCTCCCAAACAATTACTCATCCTAAAATCGTGAATATCCGCCTTGGCATTGATACCTTTAAGAATATTGAAAATGCTCTCCTTAAGCTCTAACAGTTCCGTATCATCCATGACTATAGGATCAATGTGAATGGTAACCTCTCTGACTATCTCCTTACTCTGCAGCTCTCTCTCAATCAAGTCAATTACTTCATGAGCCTCAACTAAAGACAGCGTAGAAGGCATCTCAACATGAAATGAAGCTATCATGCGTGAAGGTCCATATTCATGTATCCTTAAATCATGAACGCCAAGTATCTCTTCTCTTGACATTGCCACAGTAAGAATAGACTCGACAACATCATCGGAAGGCGCCTCACCTAAAAGTGGCTCAATGGTCTCAACAGCCGAACCGATACCTGCATAAATGACAAACAAAGAAACTATCAAACAGGCATATCCATCAATATTGATATCAAATGCTATCTTGATGATAACCGATGCCAAAGCAACTCCGGTAGTAATACAATCGTTCCTACTGTCTAACGCAGTCGCCCTCATAGCCTTGGATGATATAATCTTACTAATCTTGCCGTAAAACAGGAACATCCACATCTTAACGCATATCGCAACCACCAATATGATAATAGTTGCAATACTGACATCCATCTCGGAAGGCTTGATAATATTACCGATAGATGTCTTAAACAACTCAAGTGCAATCGCTATAACTGCCGCTGCCACAACAAATCCCGCAATATACTCTGCTCTTCCGTGCCCATAAGGATGCTCTTTATCGGCAGGCTTGCCTGACATCTTAAACCCGACCATAGTCACTATGGATGATGTCGCATCCGACAGATTGTTGATAGAATCAGCAACTATTGACATAGTCCCGGTCACAAGTCCTGTAATGATCTTAAAAAGCGTCAACAAAATATTAAGAACTATTCCAACCATTCCTGCAACTACGCCATACCTCTCACGAACCTTAGGGTTCTTGACCTTGTCTCTGTCTTTTACAAAAAGCCGAATAATTAAAGCAGTCATATCAATCTCCTCATCAAGTCTAGACTATTATTATAGCACACATTCATAAATATAGGAACAATTTATGTATATATTTCACAATTTTTTACATTTTCTTAAATCAACTCTCGATATTCTTGCAAATGCTATAGGTCAGATTGCTCTCTTACATCACCGAAAACAAGGCATTTTCAATTGACATAAAAAGCTACTTGCGATATAATTGTGTCTAGGTTTTGCGTCATGTTATATATCTTTAACACACGCAAGCAAATCTTATAATATATTATAAAGAAAAGAGGTATACGTAAATGGCAACAGTTGATTTAAGTAAGTACGGTATCAATGACGTACAAGAGATCATCTACAACCCTTCATACGACAAGCTCTATGAAGATGAGACAGATTCTTCCCTTACAGGATTTGACAAGGGACAGGTTACTGAGCTCGGTGCAGTTAATGTTATGACAGGTATCTATACCGGTCGTTCTCCTAAGGATAAGTTCATCGTTGATGACGCTAAGTCACATGACACAGTATGGTGGACAACTGATGAGTATCCTAATGACAACCATCCTGCAACTCAGGAAGCTTGGGACGCTTGTAAGAAGCTTGCTCTTGATCAGTTATCAGGCAAGAAGCTTTATGTAGTAGATGCATTCTGCGGTGCTAACAAAGATACCCGTATGGCTGTTCGTTTCATCATGGAAGTTGCATGGCAGGCTCACTTTGTAACTAACATGTTCATCAAGCCTACCCCAGAGGAAGAAGCTAACTTCGAGCCTAACTTCGTAGTTTACACTGCTTCTAAGGCTAAGGTTGAGAATTATAAAGAGCTCGGTTTGAATTCAGAGACCGCAGTATTGTTCAACGTTACTGATCGCGAGCAGATTATCCTTAACACCTGGTACGGTGGAGAGATGAAGAAGGGTATGTTCTCTATGCAGAACTACTTCCTTCCACTTCAGGGTATGGCTTCAATGCACTGCTCTGCTAACACAGATATGGACGGTAAGCACACCGCTATCTTCTTTGGTCTTTCAGGAACAGGTAAGACTACTCTTTCTACAGATCCTAAGAGACTTCTTATCGGTGATGACGAGCACGGTTGGGATGACAACGGTGTATTCAACCTTGAGGGCGGATGCTACGCTAAGGTTATCAACCTTGATGCTGAGTCAGAGCCAGATATCTACAACGCAATCAAGAGAGATGCTCTCTTAGAGAACGTTACTGTAGATGAGAATGGTAAGATTGATTTCGCTGACAAGTCAGTTACTGAGAACACTCGTGTTTCTTATCCAATCAACCACATCGAGAAGATTGCTAAGAATGTTAACACTGTTTCTTCAGGTCCTGATGCAGACAACGTTATCTTCCTTTCAGCAGATGCGTTCGGAGTACTTCCTCCTGTATCTATTCTTACTCCAGAGCAGACTCAGTACTACTTCCTTTCAGGATTTACTGCTAAGCTTGCTGGTACAGAGCGTGGTATCACAGAGCCTACTCCTACCTTCTCAGCTTGCTTCGGCCAGGCATTCTTAGAGCTTCATCCTACTAAGTACGGTGAGGAGCTTGTTAAGAAGATGCAGAAGTCAGGCGCTAAGGCTTACCTTGTTAACACAGGATGGAACGGAACAGGTAAGAGAATCTCAATCAAGGATACTCGTGGAATCATCGACGCTATCCTTAGCGGAGACGTTCTTAAGGCTCCTACCAAGAAGATTCCTATGTTTGATTTCGAGGTTCCTACAGAGCTTCCTGGTGTTGATCCTGCAATTCTTGATCCTAGAGACACTTACGCAGACGCTTCAGAGTGGGATGCTAAGGCTAAGGATCTTGCTGAGAGATTCATCAAGAACTTCAAGAAGTATGAGACCAACGATGCTGGTAAGGCATTAGTTGCTGCTGGTCCACAGCTTTAATCAGAATTTTCTTAATAATATATGATAAACCGAGGCGTAATCGCCTCGGTTTATTTATTACTTAAATAAAATGTTATATACTTTGTTGTACTCTTCTACGCTTATGCTTTCACTAGAGAAGCCAGCTCTCTCTAGTATCTTAATAATATCATTATAATCATCATCGCTAATCTCTATCATTTGATTATCTCTAAGATAAGCTATCTGCTCAGCATAATTGACTTTATCAAAATCCTCACGCTTTCTAAGCTTATCCATATACCTCTGGTACCTTAAAATAATAGCATCAGAGTAATCAGCGTCAGATAGAGCCTTTCGATATTCAAAATACGGCCTTAATCTTAACACAAAGAAAATGATAACTGAAACAATAAACAACGCAAGAATTATGAACGCTATCCTGTTCATCAGATAGTCGTCAATCTTAACATTTGGAGCGTTGATATTAGTTGCAGTCTGATTGTTGTCGCTATTAGCAAGATTGCTGAACGCATTCCAGAAATCAACCGTATCTTCCTCATCTCCCGGTGGAGTAACATCACATATCACCCACCCCTTATTCTTGTCGTATATCTCAACCCAGGCGTGAGCTGCTGCGTCTGTAACGTTAACCTCTACAACGCCGGTCTTACCCATCTCAGAATATCCAGAGTAGTAATCGGAGTAATTCTCTTCTTCCAACAACTCACCGTTGTCGACTACATTGTCAAATGATACAGCATACCCTTCGCAATATCTCGCCGGAATCCCCATATACCTAAATATCAGGGTTGCTGCAGAAGCATAGTGTGCACAGTAACCTTTCTTGTTCTTATCAAGGAAATAATTGACAAAATCGGCATCATTAGGAGTCGCACCAGGCCTGATAGTATACGGAATGTTCTCAACATAATAATTGATAACCTTATCTACAATCTCATCATCCTCTAAGCCTCTTAATCCTACCTCATCAACAAACTTCATAATCGTAGGAACATTGGCATCAGGCACATCAAGGAAATCATCGTAGTACTCTTGGGCTGCATTTATCTTATTAGCCCCCATCCATGGATAATAAGTGTACATAAAGTAATTACCAGGGTTCATCTCTCTGTTGGAGTCGAGGGAATAGTAAGGCAGATAATGTCTGATCTCGGTATCAACATTGGTAACCTTGACTTTACCCATAGCAGAATACTGAGCACCGTTCTCATAAGCTTTCTTAAGAGCAGTAGCCTCCGCGCTCGTATAAAGCTCAGGAGTCGTATAATTGTCATCCTGCTTCCAGAAATTGTCAAAAGGCCTGTATTCCTTGCCGGTAAAATCCTTGACATAGAAAGTATCATAGCTGTACGGCGTATATCTAAGCCTTATATCCGTCTGATAGTCGAGATGGATTGAAGACACTCCACCCAATCTTCCGGAGTTAAGTCCACCAGAATTCTGATAGAAATTCATAACTCCTGCAAGACCGTATGTTGCTAAGTTAGTAGCATACTCGACTGTGCTTATCTTGTAGGCATCATCAGACCTCGACGACGCATATGTATTCTTAGGAAATATCCTATTAACAACAGTCGAGAGCACTAATATAAAGACAAATGCCGTAAGTATCGCCTGAATACCAATCTTATATTCAAGAGCGTAAGCAATCTGCTTGCCGTTATATCTAAACACTGAATTCTTACGGTGCTGCACATTATGCTTGCTACCCCTGTAGAAATAAGCACTTACAATCCCGGTAAAATACATGATCGTATAGATAGTATCCGGTTCCTTCTCAAAATACATTGAAAGCAACAATATAGTCGAAGTTAGGAAAGCTGCAACAATATATCTCATCGTCCTTGATATATAGTTGTTGACAACGATATTGGATATTATGACAAATGCTATCGAGAACATGGTAACCGAAAGACTTCTGTCTGCTATCTTCTCCTGGAAATCCTGACGACCCGGCAAATCAAGATAAGTAACCGCAACATCAAGAGTATCATTGACGATTACATAGAATCCTGAGTTGATATAATCTCTGAACATAATAATATATGCCGCCACAACAGCAAAGAATATAGTATATCCAAGATTCTCAATCAGATAACTTCTATACATCAATGCACATATAATAGCCGTAGATAAGCAGGCAACATTAACCACTATATGTGAAAAATCAATATTCATAGATGTAAGAAAGCTGCCTAGCCCTCCCATAACAAGAAGGTATACTATTACAGCCTTAACAAAAAGCAATCTTGCCCTACTCTCTGTTATGTCATATATCGATCTGTCAATCTCTATTCCATCACATATTGTAATAGGTTCCTTCTCATCCTTCCATTTCAATCGGAACGGCATCTAAATCACCTTCTTCGTTAATACCAACTTTAATGTAAGCCTTAAGTTCAGGATAAACGCTTAAAACATACATAGATACATCTTCGCCTCCTGCACTTATAGAATTGGTATAAAGTGCCTTAAAAGCTTCATCAAGCTTGTCATGACTATCTACAGTCATAACATCGAGTTCTTCGTTATTAAAGTTCCACCACATCAGCCTTACATATATCCCTGAAGATAAACTGCTTCTAACAAGGTTATAGGTAAGATCAAGAATCCGATCAACATCTTCCTTAGGAGCAAAAAGATCCGGAATAAGAACCATCTGCTGGTCAGACATCGTAACTCTGTCTTTAACCATCAGAACATCTCTCTTAGCAGACAGCTTCCAATGTATGCTCATAAGCTTGTCTCCCGGTATATACTCTCTTACATCACTCACATCAGAGAAATCATTACCGCGCTTATTACTCTCCTCTGCCTCTGTCACTCCTACAGAAACATCATCAAACTTATTAATCTCTCTGTTGTCAATAACCGGGAGAACATGAAATGAAGCCTCTGCCTTAATCTTAGCAGGAACCTCAATAAATCCCATAAGGTCAATCAATGTATATGACCTTATCGCAGAAATGATATCACCATTGGTTGAAGCCTTAACAGGTATCATTGTAGTATTCTTCTTTCGAAGATAAACAGGTAACGCAACCAATATATCTCCGCTATCATTTAAAAACGAATTGGATATCTCTAAATTAACCATACACTCCATTGATATAAAAGGAGTCGGATTATCTATAATGACAGTAACATAAGCGTTCTCGCCCTTATGAATATCTAAAACCGGACACTCTAAATCAACCTTAACATAGTGTCTGACAATCAAAAGGCACACTATATCTAAAGGCACAGCAACGCCCATCATAATAAGGACAAACAGAAACCACTGCGTCTGAAGGAAACTGTACCAAGACGCAGCAACATAATATAGAATTATGAAAATGATAATCCTCGGGATGTGTAACTTAAACTTCATACTTTAGCTCCTAGGCGGTTTCACAGCCTTTATAAGTTCATCCATAGCCTTGGCAGTATCAATACCCTTGGCCCTTGATTTTTGAGAAAGCTTGACCCTGTGCCCCAAAACAGCACCCAAAACACTCTGAACATCAACAGCAGTAACATAATCTCTTCCGTCGATAATCGCCATAGCCTTGGCCATCTTAAGGCAGGCAATGGTACCACGAGGACTCGCACCAAATGAGAATATCTCATTCTTTCTGGTCTCCTCAACCAAGCTTACTATATATTCGTAAATGTCGTCTTTGACATACATGTCTTTAACGCTGTTTCTAAGCGCTATCAAATCCTCAACGCTTAAGCATTCATTCAACTTACTTAACGGCTCTGACGCATTGCCCTTAAGAATTGAAACAGCATCGTCATGATCAGGATACCCCATCGAAAGGCATACCATAAATCTATCAAGCTGTGACTCAGGGAGCATCTGTGTACCTGATGAACCGTAAGGATTCTCAGTTGCAATTACGACAAATGGATCAGGAAGCCTCCTTGTAACACCATCTACAGTGGCTGTACCCTCTTCCATAACCTCTAAAAGTGCCGACTGAGTCTTAGGGCTTGTTCTGTTAATCTCGTCCGCAAGAAACAGATTACAGAATACCGTGCCAGGTCTGTACTCAAATTCCTTGCTCTGTGAATTGTACATAGAAAATCCCAATATATCACTCGGAAGTACATCAGGCGTGAACTGAACTCTCTTATAATCCATACCCATACTCTTGGCAAATGCCATAGCAAGCGTAGTCTTTCCGACACCCGGAATATCCTCCATCAATATGTGCCCGCCCGCAATCATAGCAGCCAAGACCTTAATCACTACATCTTCCTTGCCTTTAATGACTGTATTAACTGATGCTATAACTCTGTCTAAAGACTCTTTATTATTCATAATGCACCTCCATCAGCGTATATAGTAACATTTTAATATATAAACATTAAAATATCAATTAAAACAGTATCTTTACATCTAACAATTGAAATATTCAAAAGATAATACTATAATAATATGGAAATGCTAACTATAACTAAAGAAAGGAGAATGCTATGTTAATACAATTTAAATGTCCAGACTGCGGTGCAGATATGACATTTGACGCACAAGAAGGCGTTCTTATGTGTGCCAGCTGCGGACATAAAGAGCAAGCAGACGAGTTAAAGCAAGAACCTAAATACCGCGAAGTTCAAGATTCAACCGAAGATTCTACATACAGTTCTGACAGTAAGGAATTGCAATATCAATGTCAGAGTTGCGGTGCCGTAATTATTACCGAACCTAACACAACAGCGACAAGCTGTAGCTTCTGTGGCTCTCCGGTTGTCCTTGGAGACAAGTTAAGCGGTGCTCTTTCTCCTAAGTATGTTGTTCCATTTAAGATATCTAAGCAGAATGCTGAAGAGACATTCAGGAATTGGAGCAAGAAACTTAAGCTCGCTCCCGCTGACTTTAAAGCAGATATGAAGGTTAAATCGTTGACAGGTATGTATGTACCATTTTGGCTTTACGACCTCTTAGGTCAGGGTGAAGCCAAGCTTGAAGCTACCAAGTCAAGTACTCATAGAGAAGGCGAGTATGAAGTTACAGAGACCAAGCATTATGAGATTTACAGACAGGTTGACTTAACCTACAACAAAGTCCCTGCAGATGCATCCAAGAAGATGCCTGATACTCTGATGGATAAACTTGAACCATACGAGTACAATGATCTCAAGAAGTTTGATACTCCATATCTTGCCGGATATGTTTCAGAGCGCTATGACCGAGATTACAAGGAAGAATTCCCGCGTGTCGAGAAACGTGCCGAGAGTTATATGGACAATTACATAAGAGATACCGTTAAAGGCTACGATACAGTAAGTTTCAGCAAAAGGAACTACCAGGTACGTCAGACCGACGCAAGCTACACTCTCTTCCCTGTCTGGATGGCATATTCTATGCATAATTCCGAAGAGCATTCATTTTTTATGAACGGACAGACCGGTAAGATTGTAGGTGATACTCCGGTTTCTAAGGGTGCTTGTTTAGCATGGACTGCTCTATTTGCTTTCATATTTGCAATAATTGGTGGTATCATTGCGGCTGTTACTCAAGGAGGAGCGATTTCAGGAGTAGGTATCGGTTTGATTGTAGGTGTTATAATAGGACTTATAGTTGTATCTTCTTGGAAGAGTTCTATGAAGGGTGTTATGACAGCAGGTTCATCAACTTACCTCAACACCGGTCAATCTAAAGTCCTTAGGCAATACGACCACTACACTCACACTACAACATCTAAACGCAAGATAGAGAACAATAATAACAATTAACAATAGAAAGGATTAAACCAATGACAGAGTTAAAGCCAATTAAAGAGGGTAAAGTAAGGGAGATTTATGATTTAGGAGACAGTCTTGTAATAGTTGCTACAGATCGTATCAGCTGCTATGATGTTATTCTTAAAAATGTCATCTCTAAGAAAGGTACAGTTCTTACTCAGATGTCTAAGTTCTGGTTTAACATGACCAAGGATATTCTTCCTAACCACATGATTACCACTGATGTTAACGAGATGCCTGAATTCTTCAGACAGCCTAAATTCACAGGTAATTCAATGCAGTGTAAGAAGCTTGAGATGCTTCCTATCGAGTGTATCGTTAGAGGATACATCACAGGTTCAGGATGGGCAAGCTATCAGGATAACGGAACTGTATGTGGCATCAAGCTTCCTGAGGGACTTAAGGAGTCAGATAAGCTTCCTGAACCTATTTACACACCTTCTACCAAGGCTGATTTAGGAGATCACGACGAGAACATCTCTTACGAGAAGAGCGTTGAGATCTTAAAGGATATCTATGGAGACAAAGGCGAGGAATACGCTGCTAAGCTTCGCGACTACACTATCGCACTTTACAAGAAATGTGCTGATTATGCTCTTACTAAGGGTATCATTATTGCAGACACCAAGTTCGAGTTTGGTCTTGACGAAGACGGCAATGTTGTATTGGGTGATGAGATGTTAACACCTGACAGTTCAAGATTCTGGCCTGCTGACGGTTATGAAGCCGGTCACTCACAGCCATCATTTGACAAGCAGTTTGCACGAGATTGGCTCACCGAGAACAAGGGCAAGCATGATTGGGAATTACCTGAGGATGTTGCTCAGAAGACAATCGATATCTATCTTGAAGGATACGAGAAACTTACAGGTGAGAAGTTATAATCATAATAATAAGCCGGTGGACTAACCACCGGCTTTAGTTATTCTTACAATCGTCGCACTTACCGACTATAATAGTCTTCTTCGGATCTACATCAATTCCGTAAGCGGTCTTGACCTCTTCCTCAAACTTCCTTGCAAACTCTCCTTCTATGTGAAACAGCTTGCCGCAATCCGAGCATTGCGCGTGCATATGCGAATCACAATGCTCATGATCACCGGAATATCTAAACAACGACGCATCAGAATCGTTGTCCTTAAACTTAAGAAGTATACCCTGCTGACACAATCTGTCAAGATTCCTATAAACAGTCGCTCTGTTAATACTACCATCAGACTCATTAATATTCTTATATATGTCAGCAGCAGTAAAACAACTCTCTGTATGCTCATTAAGAAAATCAAGAATCAATTGTCTGGTCTTGGTCTTATATTCATTCTTCATAACATCAAACCTCTAATCTTACGCGAATCTTGATATAACCTCTTCATTGGCCTTCATGGCATCCTCTTCCATGCTCTTTCTGTAAGCAACTAACTTATTCTTAACCTCATCATGCTTAATTCCAATAATCTGTAAAGCAAGATAAGCAGCGTTCTTACTACCGTTAATAGCAACAGTTGCTACAGGAATACCTGATGGCATCTGAACAATTGAATAAAGTGCATCCATACCGTCAAGCACCGAACCTGAAAGTGGTACACCGATAACAGGAATTACAGTCATAGAAGCAACCACACCAGGAAGTGCAGCAGCCATCCCTGCAGCCGTAATAATAACCTCAGTACCATCTTCATTACATTCTGAGACAAATGAAGCCAATCCTTCATGTGCTCTGTGAGCAGACAAGCATCTTACATTAACTTCTACTCCATAACTCTTTAAAATATCAACAGCAGGTGAAACCTTGTCAATGTCGCTTGTTGAACCCATAATAATTGCTACTTTCATAATATACCTCCATAATATAAAGGCACCCCTAAAGGAGTGCCCAAAATAAAATCATTAATATAATTAAATATCCGGCACTTTATATACTTTAAAAATATAGTACCCACTTATTAATCATCCAAGAACCTTATCAATAACACTTAATAATAAGTCTTCATCAAAAGGCTTCGCGATAAACTCGCTCGCTCCGTACTTAACAGCCTCAACCATCTTAGACTTCTGTCCTGCTGCCGAAACCATAACTACGTTAGCTAAATCATCGTAATCCTTAATCTTAATCAAAGCAGATATACCATCCATAACAGGCATAGTGATATCCAATGTAACGATGTCCGGCTTAAGCTCCTGGTAAAGCTTAATACCCTGCTCACCATTAGAAGCTTCTCCTATTATCTCATGACCGGCCTCTTCCAAAATTCCCCTTAATATCTTTCTTGAGGTCCTCGAATCATCAACTATTAAAATACTAGCCATAACTACATATCCTCCTAATAATTATTCAACGAACACATCGACATCGACGCTAAATATCACACTGAGCGTACCTGCGCCAATATCTAACTCAAGTCTAAAAGCAGTACCATCATCACCTACTACACTCTGCTCTGACGGATACATCATAGGTAAATCAAGATCCATCTCTATGCCGTCGTCACTTCTTGCAGATACATAAAGGCCATTGGTAAGATTCAAAAACTCAGATACGGCATCCAAAGAGTCTGCATCAATCTCGGTAAAATCTTCCATACCAAAAACCGATGCAAGTCTGAGAATAGCCTCTTTATCGCCAAAAATACCTGTATATACAATCTGATCACCATGAAGAACCTGTTCAACGCCACATTCAACATCAGTAGAATCAAATTCTACTAAATCTTTTATGCGAATCTCAGTATCAATATAATGCTTGGCATTCTCGATAAAATCGTGCACATAGTCTGCACCGAGAGGATCTAATACTGCATTTCGATACATGACGTTAATAGCTTCATCAACACCAGAATTTCTAATCAAATCTAATTCTTCATCAGAAAAAGTTGCGTTCATGTGTCCGCCCCCTTAATCGAAAGTAATTTACTCAAATTAACCACAAATATTATTATATCAATATTCCGCCAAAATTACAACCAAGTATTATTTACATATGGCTGCTTTCTTAGGAAGCGAAGGAATAACATTCCTACACTCATCTGCATCAATATACACATCTCTAAGCTTATGGCATCCCTCGAAAATATTCTTTCTGATATCGATTGAATTGGTCTTAAATCCCTTGATGTGAAGCTCCTTCAATGAAGTACAGAATGCGAAGCACGCGTCAATATATTCAACCTTGTCAGTCTTGAAATTATCAATCATAAGTGACTCTAAAGACTTACATCCCTTAAATACAGCCTGCATATCCTTGACAGAGCTTGTATCAAAAGCACCGACATCTAAAGTCTTAACCTTAGCACAACCCGTAAAGAGGTTACTCATATCCTCTACCTTAGAGAGATTGAAATCCTTAACATCAAGTTCCTTAACACTTGAGCAAAGTGCAAACATTGACTCAATGTTCTCTGCACTAGCGGTGTTGATACCGCTTACATTGATAACCTCTGCGTTACTGTCATTGGCAAACATGCAAGAGAAATCTTCAACCTTACTTGTGTCAAATGAAGACACATCAATGCTCTTAAGATTAGCACAGTTGGCAAACATGTGTGACATGTTAGTAACATTAGCCGTATTAAACTTAGATACGTCAAGTTCCTTAACAACGATAAGTCCATCAAACATATGCGCCATATTGGTAACCTTGCTTGTGTCAAACTTAGATACGTCAAGGCTCTTAATCATATCTGAACCGTAGAACATGTAAGACATATCGGTAATCTCACTCGTGTCAAACTCTGAAAGATCAAGAGTATCAGAGTTCTCATACCACTCAAACATGCGGTTACAAGATGTAACTCCCTTAGGAAGAACAACCTTAGGGTCGCTTCCTATGTAACGAAGAGAAGAACCGTCATCATCTACTTTAAAGAGCTTCTCATCGTAATCAAAACTTCCTATATCACCATCAAAATGCATCATACTATTGCCCTCCTATCACGCAAACGGATTAAAGAATATAAACATATCTACTATAAACGTTGGAACGAGTATAGAACAAGACCATGCCATGTATCCGAAGAATGAAGGCATCTTGATACCGTTCTCCTCTGCAATCGCCTTAACCATGAAGTTAGGCGCGTTACCGATATATGTGTTAGCTCCCATAAATACCGCACCACATGATATAGCCTGAAGCATCGTGGTAGCAATAAATGCAGAACCATTAAGCACAGACACACCTGCAGTCGCTCCAAGAGTGGAAGCTGTTGTAAAGAACACGAGATAAGTAGGTGTGTTATCAAGGAATGAAGACAACAAACCTGTAGACCAGAACATCTGCCAAGGCTCGGTAAGTCCAAGCTCAGGTCCCTTAGCCTTTAAGATAAGGAGTGCAGGAATCATGGTTATAAATATACCTATAAAGAGCACTGCAACCTCCTCGATAGCAGCCCATGTAAAGTGGTTAGCTGTTCTAACCTCTTTCTTGGTAGTCTTAAATGACAAAAGAGCTGCAAGAAGAATGATTACACACTCAATAATTGCTGAAAATGTAAGATAAACCTCACCGTAAAGATGAATACCCCACTCGTGACCGAATGAGTTGTTTAAGATACCGTAAAGAACAACTGCTCCAACGATACATACAAGGAAAAAGATATTGTGAGCGCCAACAAGCTTAAGAGGTGCCTTGTCATCAGACAACTCAGGCTTAAGACCATCCTCGATATCTTTCTTGTATGCTCTAGAATCCATAAAGTAGAATACAACAAGAAGTATTACTACGTTGACAAGGAGCATAGGGAGCAAATGAGATGTACTCCAGAAGAAGCCTACACCTCTTGTGAATCCCATAAGAAGCGGTGGATCACCGACAGGCGTCAAACATCCACCTATATTAGAAACAAGGAATATGAAAAATACAATGATATGTACCTTTCGGTTACGCCACTTATTAGCTCTGATAAGCGGACGAATAAGAACCATTGAAGCTCCTGTTGTACCAATCCATGATGCAAGAGCTGTACCGATCAACAAAAGAATAATGTTGACCTTAGGTGAGCCAACCAAATCTCCCTGTAATGAAATGTTACCGGCAACACAGAACAAACCAAACAACAATACGATAAATGTAAGGTAATCACCGATTACCGACTCTAAAAGCTGTTCAGTCATATTGCCCATTCCGTACTTAACAGCAAATGGAATGAGGAATAAAAGTGACCAGAGAATAACAAACCAATGTCTGTTCTTCTCCCAAAACTCTCCTGCGACAAGTGGAAAAATCGCAATACATAATAACATACATACAAAAGGAATAACAAAAATCAAAGAAAGCTCGCTTCCTATATTCTCTCCCTCTGCAGCAAATGCCATATCAGCGTTAGCAAAAACAAGCAAAAATGCAGCCAATACGGACAACATTAACTTCTTCATGGCAGTAACCTCCTACTATATTTTATGTCATAACACATACTATACTATTTTATAATGAATACAGAAAAAAAGCAATATTAAATATTGTTTGCATTTCATTATAAGTTTAAGTATAATGGGCTTATAAAACATTTTCAGAAAGGAATTAATACTATGGCAGATAACTATGAAGATATGGAAGTACCTGTAGTTACATTGGAGCTTGATGACAATACATCGATTGATTGCGCTATCATCGCTGTATTTAACGCAGAAGGCTACACTTACGACTACGCAGCCTTAATCGAGGTAGATAAGCTTGAATCAGAGGATGGTGAGCTCTACTTATATCGCTATAAAGAGCTTCCTGATGATGAGGTTGAACTCACTCAGATTGAGTCTGATGAGGAATTTGATGCTGTATCTGAAGCATTTGACAGAATGCTTGACGAAGCAGAATTCAACGAAGATTAATTAATTTACCAGTGGGGACAGGCTCCACTGGTAAATTAGCAAAAGCCGGAGATTACCTCTCCGGCTTTTTTATATTACAAATAATTATGTCTTATTTCATCACCTGAAAGTGGTGAAAGGTAAGCAGGTGCAATGTCAAATACTGTCTTAGCACCGCTAACGCCCTCTTTATTCATACGGTATGCTGCTCTTGCATACGCTACAAGCACAGAACCTGTGAATTCAGGGTTAGAATCAAGGTCAAGCTTGTACTCGATAACATGCTTGTTGCCCTCTCCTGTAGTTCCGGTATAGATTACCGAACCACCATGAGGAAGTCCGCTGTGGTTAGCTTTAAGCTCGTCCTCTGAGATAAATGTTACAGTTGTATCATAATCTGCAAAATAGTTAGGCATTGTCTTGATTGCCTTTTCTATCTTAGCCTTATCTGCACCATCCTCAGCTACAACGAAACACTCTCTGGTGTGCTTCTGTCTTGTTGTAAGTTCTGGATTAGATCCTGAACGAACTGCATCTAATGCCTCAGGAACAGGAACAGTGTACTGTCTTGCATCCTTAACGCCTTCAATTCTTCTGATTGCATCTGAATGTCCCTGACTTACTCCTCTTCCCCAGAAGGTATAATCCTGACCTACTGGGAGGATTGAGTGAGCATAAAGTCTGTTGATTGAGAACATACCAGGATCCCATCCGCCTGATATAATTCCAATCTTGCCTGCCTTAGTTGCGGCAGCGTCAACATTTGCAAAATGTGTAGGAATGTTGGCGTGTGTATCAAAACTGTCGATTACATTGTAAAGTGCTGCATACTTAGGAGTCATCTCCGGCAAGTCTGTTGCACTTCCGCCGCAAATCATAAGAACATCGATATCTTCTGTCATGTTCTGTAACTCGTCCTGATGGTACACCTTAGCGGTTGGAGTGTTGATTGTAACTGTGCTTGGGTCACGCCTTGTAAATACAGCTACAAGCTCCATATCGTCGTTCTGCTTAATTGAAGCCTCAACGCCTCTTCCAAGATTACCATATCCTAAAATACCTAATCTGATGCTCATATTACACTCTCCTTTTATTTCATAACTATATTAACGATTCTTCCCGGAACATATATCTCTTTGATTACATTGCCGGTAAGTTTATCGCTGATTGTCTCTTTAGCTCTTGAGATTACGCTATCTTTAGCCTCATCTACAGAAATCATAAGGGTTGCCTTGGTCTTACCGTTAATCTGAACAGCAATCTCAACCTCGTTATCCTTGATGAGTTCCTCATCGTATGTAGGCCATGTCTGGCTGAATACCGAGCCTTCTCCGCCTAAGAGCTCCCAAAGCTCCTCACCCATATGAGGTGTAAATGGTGACAAGAGAACTGCAAGTGTCTTGAGAGTCTCTTTGTCAACTCCGTCTTTCTTGGTAAGCTCTACGAACTTGTTGTTGTACTCCATAAAGCCTGAAACAACAGTATTAAGGCTGAAACTCTCCAAACGCTTGGTAATATCATGAACAAGCTTATTACGAAGTTTAACAAGCTCAGGTGTCTCCTTGACATCGCGGTCTAAATTGTCATGAACCATAGTCCATACACGATTTAAGAATCTGTAAATACCGTCAATTCCTCTGTCATCCCAGATAGAATCAAGCTCAGGTGGTCCAATGAAGAGCTCATAAAGTCTAAGTGAGTCGCAACCGTAATCCCTAACGATATCGTCAGGTGATACGATGTTACCTAAAGACTTACTCATCTTGGTAGCTGCTCCGGTCTCTTTATCCTTACCGCAGACCATACCCTGGTTGAAAAGTTTCTTGAACGGCTCGTCAAAATCAACTACACCGATATCATTTAAGAACTTGGTGTAGAAACGGCTGTAAAGCAAATGAAGAACGGCATGCTCTACACCACCGATATACATATCAACAGGAAGATACTTGTCAGCCTTCTCTCTGTCTACAAGCTTCTCCTTGTTGTGTGGATCAACATATCTTAAGAAATACCATGAAGAACCTGCCCACTGTGGCATAGTGTTGGTCTCACGCTTAGCAGGCTTACCACAACATGGACATGTTGTATTAACCCACTCGTCAATTGCTGCAAGTGGAGACTCACCGGTTCCTGTTGGCTCGTAGTTCTCTACATCAGGAAGCATAAGTGGTAACTGATCCTCAGGTACAGGTACAGCGCCGCAATCAGGACAGTGAACAATAGGAATTGGCTCACCCCAATAACGCTGACGAGAGAATACCCAGTCACGAAGCTTGTAATTAGTGGTCTTCTTACCATATCCCTTAGCCTCGATCATAGCAGGAGCTTCTTTCTTGAGAACTGAAGACTCCATACCATTCCAGTCACCTGAATTAATCATTGTACCTGAAGCCTCTGTGTAAGCCTCAGTCATATTCTCAATCTCCTTACCATCCTTAGCGATAACCTGGATGATAGGAAGGTCAAACTTCTTAGCAAATTCAAAGTCTCTATCGTCATGAGCAGGAACACACATGATAGCTCCTGTTCCGTAGTCTGCAAGTACATAATCTGAAAGCCAGATAGGTACCTTAGCGCCGTTAAGAGGATTGATAGCGTAAGATCCGGTAAATACACCGGTCTTCTCTTTATCCTGCATTCTGTCTACATTTGATCTCATTGAAGAGTCAAATATATACTTATCTACTGCTTCCTTAGTCTCAGCGGTTGCAAGTGAAGATGCAAGCGCATGCTCAGGAGCAAGTACCATAAATGTAGCTCCGTAAAGGGTGTCAGGACGAGTTGTATATACTGTGATAGACTCATCTCTTCCGTCAACCTTAAAGTCTACCTCTGCACCGTATGACTTGCCAATCCAGTCTGTCTGCATCTTCTTAACCTTGGTAGGCCAATCAAGCTTGTCAAGGTCATCAAGAAGTCTGTCAGCGTATGCAGTAATCTTAAGCATCCACTGTCTTAAGTTCTTCTTGGTTACTTCGCTGTGGCAGCGCTCACATTTGCCGTCAACAACCTCTTCGTTGGCAAGACCGGTCTTACATGAAGGACACCAGTTGATAGGCATCTCCTTCTCGTAAGCGAGGCCCTTCTTAAACATTTGCACAAATATCCACTGGGTCCACTTAAAGAACTCAGGGTCAGTTGTGTTAACCTCTCTGTCCCAGTCATATATAGCTGCAATCTGATTGATCTGTCTCTTGATATTCTTGATGTTCTCCTCTGTAGAAATGCGTGGATGAACCTTGTTCTTAATCGCATAATTCTCGGCAGGGAGACCGAAAGCGTCCCATCCCATTGGATGAATGAGGTAATAATTCTGAAGCATCTTATATCTGCTCCACACATCGGATATAACATATCCTCTCCAGTGTCCGACATGGAGACCGTTACCCGATGGATAAGGGAACATATCCAAACAGTAATACTTCTCTTTCTTGCCGTCATCAACGTTGACCGGATGCTCCTCCCATATCTTACGCCATTTCTTCTCAATGGCTATGTGATTGTATGGAACTGATTTGCCCATGATAAATACCTCCTAAATATATCGTGCGTAACAATACGCTTCAAAACTTATTGATTATAACACATTATGTCAGATTAGACAAATGAAAAATAGCAGGAGTAGAAATTAATCTACTCCTGCTGAGGGTGAAATACAAGATAATATTTATAGTAAAATATCCTCTTGTAATTATTTACTCTTAATTTGAAGGGTTTTATCCATTTTAGTACCTGAGAATTCACCTATTCCTTTAAAGTATATTTTTATTTTTCCAGGAAGTGTGTTATCTTCATACTTCTGAATCTCATAATCAACTCCATACACTAAAGTTCGTGTAACTTTATTTACGTTTTGAGTTAGCGTAATTCTTCCATTTTCATAAGGATTAAGTCCCTCGCCATCCAAAAGTTCATCAAGAATAACTGGTTCTCCATTATAAATAAAGCTGCTTTTTTTAAATAACGTATCATATTTAATTTTTGGATTAAATTTAATACCAATCGAAACTCCTTCAATGTCAAAGCTACCCGTATAAAACATATTTTTTTCACCATTTTTAGGTTCTACCCTAAGAGTAACCACACTTCCTGCAGTCAATTTACTCTTTTTATCAACTAACTGTCCATCCTTATAAACAGAAACAGTAAGCTGACTAGTGTCAATCATTTCACCATCCTCTGTCAATACATTAGATATTTTAACAGCACTTGGCTTTATAGCGCTGTTAATAGTATCGATTGACACCTTATCAACATCAATGTAAGATATATCATATTTTACAATATTAAATGGTATCTTAGTCTTAAGTTTAAAATTGTAGTTGTTCTTTGAAACATTTTTTATTGTAATCTCACCAGTTCCAACTTTTTTATTCTTTGAATAACCTAATTGGTAATCTTTACCTTCTATCAGCTCCGTATCCTTGTATTTAACTATTAACGACGGCTTGACTCCCCCCTTAACGCAATAATAGGTATCTCCATTTACAAACTCATATTTTAAATCTTTATTAAGTGCATTGTCGTCTATAACAGCTTTTACTATCTTAAAATTCGCCTTTTTTGCTTTTCCATCTGCTCCCCATACAAGAACTGAAGCAGTTCCAACGTTTATATTATTAGACACACTTACATACGCTCTACCATCGCCTGACGCATAATACCCTCCTTCTCCGTCATAAAGCATTATCATTTCAGTTTTATCTAATTTAGTTATAATAATTCTTTCAGGATAATGAGCCTCACCATCATAAACATAATTAACCTTCGGCTCTATTTTTATTTTTTTTACAGCATCTATAACTGGAACGCTATTATCAGTTTCTAATTCATTAACTATCTCAAACTCCTTATAATACATTTCATTAACATGCTTACCTGTTTTAATCTTAACGGTAATTTTAGCAAGTCTATTCTTATTAGTTGCACTAATATTTGTATTATCACTATACTTTACACTATATTCTGAAACGGGTTTTTTCTCAGTCATAACCCTTCCGCCTTCATCATAGTTGATGACACGAAAGTCGGGTTTGATTGCTGCTCCCGTATAAGCATATTCTTTCTTTACCCCCTCAATAACAATTCCCGTTAACACTTTACCAAAGGAATCGGATCTTGGATCTACACTAATACACTTAGATTCTTTTCTTATAAGGCCATCGAAAGTGGATACAGATGCGGTATACTTTATGACAGTTCCATCAACATTAGGCTCACTTTCAATTGTAACCGGTACATTAATAACAACATCTTCAAGACGTTCACCATCTTTGAAAACAGTATAAGACGCTTCTGCGCTAACATTTGGCGTAAGATATTGTATCTTTTCATCATAAGCCGCGTCACCTGACAGAACATAAGTTGCATTACCTGACGCATCATGTGTTGCAAACTGGACAGGGACACAAGAAGCAAGTTTCCAACCAAACTTACAGTTTTTAAGGGTAAATGTTCCTGTAATTCCTTCATCTTCGCCGTTAGGATATATATAACTACATTTATTAACAACATTTTCAGCAAAAGCTGCACCATCTATCTTTTTATAAAATCCTGTCAAGTCAGCAGTAGCAGTAAATGTTGCATTAGTCGCTTTAGAACCACTGCTCGCTAAATCACTTGAAACCGTAGCTGTACAAGGATCAGTAGTAAAGGTCTTACCTGTAAGCTTAGATTTATAAGAAATAGTATATCTCATAGTAGGATTACCTGATGCTTTGTTCAGAACAACAGGCCATTTGTCAATCCACTTTACCTTAGGAGCATATCTTACATCTAACTGATAGGTTTTAGTTGAACTAATCTCTGATGCATTAATAGGCTCCTTAGCATTTAAATCCTTATAAAATACGTCTATATCTCCAACAATCTTAGCATTATATACCGCAACCAATCCATCCTGTGATGCATTTGTATCCTTTGAAACTGCTATTTTATCACCAGAATATGTGTAAGTCTTCACATCACTAGTATCATTCGTACTTACAACTTTTATTTTTACGGATGCCTTAGGAATCAAATCAGAGCTAGCTAAAGCCTCAGCAGATACATTCTCCCACTCCCACTGTGGTTCTCCCTGCATAATGTAAGCACTACCCCAAACAGCCTTAACTGTTTTATTTTTATCAACAATAATCTTATCACCAGGTTTATAAGATTTGCCATCAATCTCCCAGTTTATAAATCTTTTTCCCTCCGGAGCTTTAAATCCACATTCAGGAAGGACGAACTCTTCTCCATCCTTAATTGCATAATTGTCTATTTGGCCGTTACCATATTCCGAAACAAGCGAAACATTATAAATATAGACATAAACATCAGCTGATACATATATATATTCTTTCTCGGTTTGAGTGATGTATGTAGTTCCAGATGATGGGCTGTAAGTCCATTTGGCGTAGAGACAAAATCCATGAGTGTCACCTCTTGGTCCTACATAAGGGCACAACGCTGTTAATCTATCACTCAATGATAATCCTTCACCCGGCTTTATTCCCTCTACATAATATCGATCATCTACCGGACTATTCTCTCCCGCGGAGAACGAAGCTTGAATCGCATTAATTTTAGTACTTGCTACCGGATCCATATACCATCCATTAAATGTGAAACCACTCTTTACCGGAGTCTTAAGGCTATATATATTATCCTCAGGATTTTCTGCAGTTCCATCATACGAAACAACACTCACATTCTCCCCTGTTTTTTCTACAATACTGGATGTTACGTCTACTCCAGTCAAATCATTTCCTGATTCGTCGAAAATCTTAAAAGTATTGTCATACTGCTCCACTACTCTATACAGCGTCACCACCGTTGTAGCAGCACTAGCTTTAACACTAGGTCCAAATAAAGAAAAGGACATAATAAACGCCAACATAAGCGCTGCTATCCTCTTAAGACTTTTTAGAACTTCTCTCTTCATTCTAACCATCCTTTCATAACCATTAATTATACTTCCATCAGCGCATTAAAGCGCTAAATCCACACTTAACAATTTTATCACAATTCATTTACTAGGGCAACATAAATAAGTTTGAACTAAGTTATCCCTCATTTCATTCGGGATAAAGATTCTTCGCTGCGCTCAGAATGACAGATGCTCTCATACAATACTAAGCCCAGTGAAGAATAACTACATTCTTATGTCATAAATATTCTTCGCTGCGCTCAGAATGACACACCTCAACTCATTTTTGACTTATCTCAAGATATTATGTACAATATGGATGATTAATGTTCAGAAAGGCTACGCTATGGAATTATGCACCTGCCGCATGTGCGGTTTTTCATTTTACAAGAGAATAGAGACCAATCTGTGCGACGATTGCGCCAAGAAGTCAGAAGACATGTACGACAAAATAGTGCGCTACCTTAAGGAATACCCTAACAGTAACGCACTACAGATATCAGATTATCTTAATATTCCCGCATACGACGTCCTAACTTTCCTTGATAACGGACAGTTAGAGCGAAGTCATGGGGTATTTGAGCAGATTCCTGACGAGCCTGACTTCAGACTCCGAGGAATCCCTAAAAATCCAGATTAGATAAAGCAAAGGACGGTTCTTGTGGTACCATAAGAACCGTCCCCTTGGTATTCAAATTAAATTGCTGATTTTAAGAATGAGTATGCAAATGCAATCGCAAGTATTATAACCGCATAAGCCATGCTGTACACAAGCCTGTTTCTATCAATCTCTTTGTGCTTCTTGTCTGAGCACACATACACCCATCCCTTATTAATCTTATAAATACAGAACAGATATAGCGCAATCGCAATAGCTGCGAACAGGAATATAACTACGGTATACATAGTCGCACCTGTCGTAAGCGCCATTGCCAAGAAAAACAAAAATCCAATTCCAAGTCCAAGAACTCCAAATATCAAGTTAAACACTGCCGATACAAACACATATCTTCTTGTATTGTCCGGTTTATACTCGGATTTGGTGGTGGTCTTCTTAGGCGCTGATTTGTTAACATTTGCCTTATTAGACTTAGTATTATCTGCCATAATTATCATTCCTCCATCTGAGAGTTAAGATACTCTTCAAATTCTTCCATAGTCATAAGGATGGTTCTAGCCTTGGTGCCCTCTTCAGGACCCACAACGCCTGCATCACTAAGCTGATCCATAATTCTCGCAGCCCTGTTAAATCCAATCTTATACACTCTCTGAAGCATACCGATAGACGCCTTCTGCTTCTCGATAATGAATCTTGCCGCATCGACGAAATACTCATCTCTGTCCATCTCTTTGTTGGCATCGCGGATATTAACAGGCCCCTGATTAATCTCCTTCTCGATACTGTCACTGTATCCGGCATCAATCTCCTGAGCTTTAACGCACTCAACAACAGCCGCAACCTCTCTGTCAGAGACAAATGCTCCCTGCACTCTTATAGGCTTCGGCAAATCTCTAGGCATAAAGAGCATATCCCCCTTACCTAAAAGCTTCTCTGCACCTACGAGGTCTAAGATTGTTCTTGAGTCAGTTCCCGATGATACTGCAAATGCAATACGAGACGGTACATTGGCTTTAATTATACCGGTAATGACATCTACAGAAGGACGCTGAGTCGCGATAACAAGATGAATACCCGCTGCACGAGCGAGCTGTGTAAGTCTCTGGATAGAATCCTCAACTTCACCTTTAGCAACCATCATAAGGTCGGCAAGCTCGTCGACAATAATAACAATCTTAGGCATGCGCTCGAACTCGCCATCAGGGTCTTCACCATTTGCATGAAGCTGGTCAACTTTCTGATTATAGCCCTCAAGGCCCCTAACGCCGTATTTGGCAAACTTCTTGTATCTTGCATCCATCTCAGCCACAGCCCAAGCTAAAGCCCCTGAAGCCTTCTTAGGATCCGTTACAACAGGTATAAGCAAATGTGGAATACCGTTATATACCGAAAGCTCTACAACCTTAGGATCAATCATAATGAGCTTGACATCACTAGGATCTGACTTGTATAAGATACTCATAATAAGAGTGTTGATACATACGGACTTACCCGAGCCTGTAGCACCCGCAATAAGTACATGAGGCATAGATCCGATATCACTTATAATAACTTCACCGCTTATATCCTTACCAACAGCAAAGAGAAGGTCTCCCTTTCTGTCAAGGAAATCACTCTCCTCTAACAAGTCACGAAACGCAACCGCTGCCGCTTCCTTGTTAGGCATCTCTATACCTACGGCAGACTTGCCCGGAATAGGAGCTTCAATTCTGACATCCTGAACCGCCATAGCAAGCTTGATATCATCAGAAAGATTGGTTATCTTGTTAACCCTGGTTCCCTGATCAAGCTGCATCTCATATCTGGTTACAGCCGGTCCGCATGCAACATCTGTCACGGTTACATGAACACCAAAACTGTCAAGCGTCTCTTCAAGCTTCTTAGCGGTCGCCTGAAGCTCACCCTTAGTAGTACCCTTGGCGGGATTCCCCTTGCCAAGCAGCGTAATAGGCGGTCTTTCGTACTTCTTCTTAGAACCCGAATTAGCACCTGAAGAAACTTCCTTAGCAGTCTGAGCTGCTGCTTCCTTAGTCTCTTTAACGCTCTCCTTGGTGTGTCTTCGCTTTCTCTTCTTAGGCTCCTCTTTAGCAGCCTCGTCTGTTTCGACATCTACGATATCGCTTCCGGATATATTCATCTTAGGGGCTTCAGACACATCGGAGAAGTCCGCAACCTCGTTCTTAACAACCTTCTTATCAATTGTAGCATCAACCAAATCAGCATCAGAGAATAATGAAGCGTCGTCAATATGCTCCTTGACATCTCCGCCCCTAAACGCAGCGTCCATAAGTATTCCTGCTGCCTTGTCTGACTCCTCGCTGATATGAGCCTTAGAATCGCTTACATCTCCAGAAAAATGAAGCTCTCCTCCTTCAGAAACAGTAACATTGGACTTATTATCTTTCATCGGCTCGTCACGAAGAACATTGGTCTTGTTAGCATTTGCCTCAGAAAATGCAGCAGAATCCGTAAGCACGCCCCCGACTTGACTAGGAGAAGCATCTCCGCCAAGCACGATAGGCCTGATCTCAGGAGAAGCCTGTCTCATAGCTCTACGCCTCTCGAGGTCAGATATCTCCTCTTCTTCCTTAACCTTCTCCTCTTCATAGCGCTTAATACGCTCTTGCTTTCTGTCTTCCTTGATGATCTCGGCTCTCTTGGCTCTCTTCTCCTTAACAGCCTGTCTTGCCAAAATCTCTTCCTCATCCATGTGGTAGCAACTGATAATGTACTTAACAAGATCAATTATCGCATTACCCGCAACAAGCATAATAAGTATGATAATCGCAACTATCAGTACTATCCAGGTTCCACTCTTAGAAAGCAAAGGATATAGCATTCCAATGAAAAATACACCGAAGAATCCACCTGCAGACTTATTCTCGACACTGTATTTAACTGCATCCATAAGTTCTTTAAAGCCCCAGTCAATATGAACTACGGCATGAGACACTGCACAAAGCACTAAAAGAAGCACTCCGGTAAATGAAGCCTTCCTTATCATGTAACCACTGTAATCATCATACAATAGCATAACAGCCACTAAACCGGCCAATAACGGAAGGACATACGCCATAGCTCCAAAGCACGCAAATAAAGCGTTAGAAATCCAACCGCCTAACTTGCCGCAAAGCCCTACCGTACAGAAGAATATGAATATCATAACGCCGTCAAATGCTATAGTCTTAATAAGATTAGCCGTAAAGTCTTCCCTGCTTCTGTTAGGTGCCTCTTTAGCACGCTTAGCATTAGAAGTCTTCTTAGAACTATTGCTCTTCTTAGCATTTGCTGTATTCTTTTTATTATTAGCGCTTTTATTACCTGTCGCCATAATCTACCCCGCCTTAAAACTTAATACAACTATCTGTTGTGCCATCAAAAACATAACCTACATTATAATGTATATTGTCAAATTATGCAAATAAAAACCACCTTGCATGTGCAAGGTGGACCATAACACAGCGTATTCGTGATGTTATATGTCAAAATCAGCATGTTATAAGCAAATGCTCATTGGCAACATCATTATATACCATACATTTTCTGTCAGAGACATCATAGATGTGAACAATATCGGCGAGGTCATCAGAAGCCCCAAGGTCAGAGACGATGTCACTTGCATTTTCAAGCATCTCAGGATGAAAATGAATAGTCTTATCGCTATTAAATATCGCAGTATAAAGAATCTTAGCCTCAACAAGATCCTGGAATATGTGACTTCCGTAAGAAAGCTCAGGATTATAGCCCGCCTTACTCTCCTCGGTCTCGCATATAATGTCAAATGCACTTATATCGGCAAATGTAGTCGGCACGCCAAGTTCCGGCGATGTAGTTCCCACACGCCCCGGAACAATAAGCATCATGTGCTTTTCAAGGTCACGATAATGCCAGTTAATCTTGCCGACAAGCTTGGCGACCTTGTCCTTCTCCTTGTAAGGCATATTGTAGTATTTCACCGGGTCGACATACACAATCAAGTCAAGCGATGAAGTCTTAGACATTCCCATCGAAGCTCCCTTGCTCTCAAGGAATATACTGTCTTTATCGATATCAGAAGGAATCACCGTACCGCCCTCGGTCTTTAGAACCTGTAAAGGTCTGCATTGAAGCAAGTCAACCGAATACTCACCATTTTCGGAAATGTTAATGGTAAACTCAGTATCGACAGGATACTCATACTCCTCCTCGATACAGTGAAGCATCCTCTTCATTTGCTCCATAAGTGTCTCATTCTCAACCAAACCTTTACAAGAGATAAACTTCACTTCACGCCTTCTGCCCATCTCCCTAAGCCTTGATTCCGCGTCATAATCATGCTCTAAAAGAATCTTGTCAAGATACTTCGGCATGTCGCCTTCTATCGCATCAAGCGAGTATTTCTTAAGCAAATGCTCACTCATATCGATAACTTCTGCTTTCCCTTGTGAAAACTTATGCTTATCCGCCGAAGATGAATATAGCGTCTTTTTTGGCATATCAAGATTGACGATTCTTGGATATGAGCCTTCCGTTCTGTCAACCGCAGATGTTCCAAGTCCCATAACAAGCCTTAGCATTCCGGCATTAGGGTCCGACTCCTTCATAATCCTATAAGGACTGTACGAATAACCGACACCCGCCGCACAAGGCATATAGTTAGAGCCATAGTACGAGCCCGACACACGCTGAATAAGCAAAGCCATCTGCTCATCCCTCTTATCAAGATTTCGACGCTTTCTGTAATCAAGCGCAGATAAGCTCATTGAGCTTGCGTACACAACCTTTATAGCATTTTCAAACTCATTAATCCTGTCTTCAAGACTTCCTCTGTTAATACAAAATACCGATTCGTATTTGCCGGCAAATGCATTACCAAAGCCGTCTTCAAGGATACTGCTTGAACGAATAATGTACGGATCCTGCCCATAGTATTCGATTATTCTCACGAACTGCTCTCTCATAACATTTGAAAATGTACCGTTCATAAGACCGTTAGCGAATTTCTCCGCAAGTTTAAAATACCCTTCCTCAGTCCTCTGCTTAATCCTTATATCCCACAAATCATTGTCAACAATATAAGTATAATAAACATCCGAACCTACATAGAAAGAGTCGTGTGGCTCAAGCACCTCGCTTATATCCGCCTCATTATTTCTTATAATCGCTCTTGAAAGCAGCATTCCACAAGCCTTACCGCCAATCATTCCGGTTCCCACCATGTGATCTCTCACAGCAAAATAGTCATCAGGAGTAAAATGCTTCTTAACCATCTGCCTCATCTTCTCATCGCGAGTCATCATTATGTTACACATCTTGTCGCAGTCCTCGGTGATATCAACCTCACTCTCGCTTAGCAACTTAGTACGATTAAAGAATCTATCCCATGAATCGGAATACTGCTCTTCTGCTGAACGCTGCGCAAGTCCAAGCGCCTGATAGAATCTGCTTGACTTAACACCATCAAGTATCGGCTTAAACTCTCTAGTATCTTTGTCAAATGTATGTGGCAAAAACATTGTGTCCGAATTACGATTCCAGACTTTCTCAGGGCGCACATAGACATTCTTGTTATCTGAATAGACATCAAAGAAAAGCTGAGTTGTATTAAGAATCTTATTGACTGCCTGCACTGAATGCTTTCCTCGTATAATCGGGAAAAATGCAACAGTATCAAGAATAAACAGGAAGGGACAGGTAACCCTGAAGAAATTGCCCATCATAAGGTCAGTTGCCCATGCTGCCTGCATTTCCGATAAGCAGTCGAATACATAAAAAGCGTCCTTACCCTCGGCTTCAATAATGTTATGAATCTCAACAGTAAAATTCTCAAATCTGTGCGTTAAAGGAACCTCGATGGTTTTGACCTCAGGTTTATTTTCTATTAGCGGTTCATGTGCCGCAAATCTAAAATAAATAATATTTCTTTTATCAATTATCCCCTGGTTGACAAATGGTTCCATAAAAAGCTTAAACTGCTCAATATCAGACACTCTCCAAACCACGTTATCACCTAATCTGATGTTATCAATTGCCTCATCAAACATCGGAATTCCGCTTAAGACCTTATCAAATGCAGCCATAATTATCCCTCCCATAAAAATAAGGCGCACTGTATACACTTATGTACACAGAACGCCTTTGTTCATCAACATATCTATAATAATTATATAATCAACTTAACCTGCTGTCAACGAGTATATCACTTACTTTGCGGGTCAAAAATCCCAGTTTATTTAATGACATACTTACTCGATTTCGCCTTCTTCAATAGCTTCTTATAAGCCTTTTTCTTGCCCTTAGGCACTTTAACGGTAAACTTTTTGCCATCGGTATAAAATGCGTTATTGGCAATCATTTTATACAAGTATAAATCAATACAATAAATAAAACAAGAATCCGTTATATAAAAAAGCCACCCTGCATACGCAAGGTGGCTGAAATTACAATATATTCCAGAGATCAATAGCCTCTCTTATGTAGTCTGTCAACGGTCTTAAGTCTGCTCATAGCACGATTAAGCGCAGCCTGACTTCTAGCATATTCTTCCATACTCTGGCGCTGCTTTAATCTCTCTTCAGCACGCTGCTTAGCTTCCTCAGCTCGATGTGCATCGATATCCTCAGGACGCTCAACTGTATCAGAAAGTACTACAACCTTCTCTCCGGTAACCTCAACAATACCCATACCGGTTGCCGCGTAGTTCCACTCTCCGTCAATCTGATATCTAAGCTCACACGAATCTAAGGCACAGACCATGGTCTCATGTCCCGGCAAGATACCATGCTCACCGTCAGATGAACGGAATACAAGCATCTCACACTCACCGCTGAAGAAAGGATGATCACTGGCAACTATATCCAGTTGAAATGTATTCTCCATTAATCATCACCCTTTACTCTTCTGATGCCATGGTAGCAGCCTTGGCTTTAACCTCATCAATAGTACCTACAAGCATAAATGCTGCCTCTGGATAATCATCCATCTCACCATCCAAGATAGCCTTGAAGCCTGCAATTGTATCTTTAAGAGATACATACTTACCCTCTAAACCGGTAAAGTTCTCTGCTACGTGGAATGGCTGAGAGAGGAACTTCTGAATCTTACGAGCACGATAAACTGTAATCTTATCCTCGTCAGAAAGCTCATCCATACCAAGAATTGAGATAATATCCTGCAATTCCTTATATCTCTGCAAAGCCTCCTGTACGCGACGAGCAGTCTTATAATGATCGTCACCTACAACATCAGGCTCCAAGATACGAGAAGTTGACTCAAGCGGATCAACCGCAGGATAAATACCCTGCTCAGCAATCTTACGCGAAAGAACTGTAGTTGCATCAAGGTGAGTAAATGTATTAGCAGGCGCAGGGTCTGTCAAGTCATCCGCAGGCACATATACAGCCTGTACAGAAGTGATAGAACCGTTCTTAGTTGATGTAATACGCTCCTGCAAATCACCCATCTCGTTAGCAAGTGTAGGCTGATAACCAACCGCAGATGGCATACGACCTAAGAGAGCCGAAACCTCTGAACCTGCCTGTACAAAACGGAAAATGTTATCGATGAAGAGAAGCACGTCCTGCTTAGCCACATCTCTAAAGTACTCTGCCATTGTAAGACCTGTCTGAGCAACCCTCATACGAGCTCCAGGTGGCTCATTCATCTGTCCGAATACCAATGCAGTCTTAGAGATAACTCCTGACTCCTTCATCTCAACCCATAAGTCATTACCCTCACGGGAACGCTCACCTACACCGGTAAATACTGAATATCCACCGTGCTCGGTAGCGACATTAGTAATAAGCTCCTGAATAAGTACTGTCTTACCAACACCAGCACCTCCGAAGAGACCAATCTTACCACCCTTAGCGTAAGGTGCTAAAAGATCGATAACCTTGATACCTGTCTCAAGGATCTCTACTGCAGGAGTCTGATCTTCAAATGATGGTGCTTCACGGTGGATACTCCACTGCTCTTCACCTACAACCTGCTCCTCGTCGTCAATGTTCTGACCTAAAACGTTAAACATACGTCCCAAGGTAGACTCACCGACAGGAACTTTAATATTATCGCCGGTTGCTGTAACTTCCATATCCTTGGTCAAACCATCGGATGAAGAAAGGCTGATACAACGCACGACGTTGTTACCCATATGCTGGGAAACCTCCATTACCTGTGTCTTGCCATGATTCTCGACTGAAAGTGCTTCCTTAATTCCAGGAAGACGCTCTGTATCAAATTCAACATCGATAACCGGGCCCAACACCTGTACTATTCTACCCTTTTCCATGTTACTTATCCTTTCTAACCCTAAATACGGTTTTATGATATATCAATATAAGCTGCTATCCGTTCTTCTTCTGCGCGTTAGCTCCGGCAGCAATCTCAGTAATCTCTTGAGTAATTGCACCCTGTCTTGCACGGTTAAGAGACAATGTAAGGTCAGATATAATATCCTTAGCACTGTCAGTAGCTGACTGCATAGCCAACATACGCGCATTCTGCTCACTACAGAAGGCCTGAACCAAAGCACCGTATACAATTCCCTTAACATAGTTTGGTACGATCATATCCATAACTGCCTCAGGAGTTGGTGAAAAGCTTGCGTAGCTTCTGTACTCACCTGTCACTCTGTTCTCAATAATTGATCGCTTGAGTGGCAACACAGATATAACCTGTGGTTCTGAGGACATTGAATTAACCATCTTGGTGTAAATGATATATACCTCGTCAAGTTCCTTCTTCTCAAATAAATCAACCATCTGCTCAGCTATATTACGAGCTCTTACAAATGTTGGATCTTGAGCTGCATACAGGAAATCAGTATCGACATTATAGCCTTTTCTGACAAAATACGCTCTACCCACACTTCCGACAACGAACAACTTAAAAGAAGGATTCTCCTTAATAAGCTCATCAGTCATCTTGATAATATTGTGGTTATACGAGCCACAGAGTCCCTTGTCACCGGTTATAACGATAACTCCGGTCTTCTGCTCATCCTCAGGTATCTCGTCTCTCTCATCGAAAAACTTGTGATCAAATTCATCTCCGGTATGATCCAAGATATCAAGGATAGTCTCCTGCATCTTATTAAAGTAAGGCGTCGTAGCTTCTAAGCTCTTTCTCGCCTTTCTAACCTTGGTCGAGGAAATCAGATACATGGCGTTGGTAATCTTCATTATGTCATCGACACCCTTTATGTGGGAACGAATCTCTTTCATACTTGCCATGTATAATCACCTACTCCTTAAATTCAATGGTTATATTCTTAATCTTCTCAGCAGTCTCATCTGAAAGAACCTTCTTGTTGTTAATCTCATCCACAATATCCTTATGCTCACGATTGAAGTGCTCGATAAGGTTCTTGGTGAACTCGCCAACCTTCTCAAGTTCCATGTCAAGAAGAAGCTTCTGGTTAGCTACATAAAGTATAATAACCTGCTCTGCCATGCTCTTTGGATGATAAAGTGGCTGCTTTAATATCTCCATCAATCTGCTACCATGATCAAGAAGTTCCTTGGTTGCGGCATCAAGATCTGAACTGAACTGTGTAAATGCCTGCATCTCACGATACTGTGAAAGATCGAGTTTCAACGTACCGGCTACCTTCTTCATAGCCTTAGTCTGTGCTGCACCACCAACACGGGATACAGAGAGACCTACGTTAACCGCAGGACGCTGACCTGCGAAGAACAACTCACTCTCAAGGAATATCTGACCATCAGTAATTGAAATAACGTTAGTAGGAATATATGCTGATACATCGCCCGCCTGTGTCTCGATAATAGGAAGTGCGGTAATAGATCCGCCTCCATGAGCCTCATCAAGACGACATGAACGCTCTAAGAGTCTTGAATGGAGATAGAATACATCTCCAGGATAAGCCTCACGTCCAGGTGGTCTCTGAAGAAGCAATGACATAGAACGATAAGCAACAGCGTGCTTAGATAAGTCATCATAAATGATAAGCACGTCCTTACCTTGCTTCATAAAGAATTCAGCAATAGCTGTTCCTGCATATGGAGCAATCCACTGAAGTGGTGCCAAGTCAGATGCTGACGCATTGACAACAACACTGTAATCCATAGCTCCGTACTTCTCTAAGTTGCCAACAAGCTTAGCAACTGTAGATGCTTTCTGTCCAATTGCGACATAGACACATATCATGTCTTTGCCCTTCTGGTTAATAATTGCATCAACGGCAATTGATGTCTTACCTGTCTGACGGTCACCGATAATCAACTCACGCTGTCCTCTACCAATAGGGAACATAGAGTCAATTGACATGATACCTGTCTCCATAGGTACTGATACTGACTTTCTGATACATACACCTGGGGCCTCTGCCTCAACAGGGAAGTAATCGGTAGTCTTAATCTCACCTTTGCCATCTATAGGCTCTCCAAGTACGTTAACAACACGTCCAATCATGCCGTCACCTACAGGGATACCTGCCATCTTCTTGGTTCTCTCAACCTTAGAACCTTCTTGAAGACCCTTATCGGTACCAAGTAAAACTACACCGACAGTCTTGGTATTAAGGTTCTGTACCATACCGGTTGTGCCGTTCTCAAATTCAACAAGCTCACCGTACATGGCGTGTTCTATACCATAAACAGTTGCGATACCATCACCGACTGAGATAATCGAACCGGTCTCTTTCGCCTCTGTTTTTGTGTCATATCCTTCGATCTCGCTCTTTAAGACCTTTAAAACCTCTTCCGGATTTACACTACTCAATGTTTTCACCTCCGCATAAGATTTTTAGTTAATTGCTTAATATGCCCTTTGATACTTCTGTCAGTCTCAAAGTCGTCTACCTTAAGGACAAATCCACCGATAAGTGACGGTTGCTCAACAAGCTTAAGCTCAACGCCGTCCTTCTTGGTATCCTTGGCTATCTTGCTCTTAATCTCTTCAATCTGCTTAGAATCAGGCTTAGCAACATAATAAAGTGTAGCCTTAGCCCAGTTCTTAGCGTCTACAGTACAATCATGATAAGCTTCAAAAATGTCATTAATCTGACTAATCATGTGATTGTCAGTCACAACCTTCAAAAATGAAGTAATGCTCTTATTAAAAAGCTTGTCAATGACTGCGTGTTTCTCTTTATTTCTAACAGATGGATTGTCAAGGGCAGACAATAATTCTTCACTCGATGAAAATGTATCAAGCGAGTCGCTTATTACCGCATCATCAAGCTTCAACTCGTATAAAGCCCTTCCGTACTGCATCGCACGTTCTGTCATTATCTACCACCTGCCTCGCCAAGGAAATCGTCCAAATATTTCTTGTTGGCTTCCTCATCTAAATTATGATTGATAACCTGCGTAGCTGCAGCCATAGCAATAGTTGCAATCTCTTGACGCAAACTGCTCATCGCCTTCTCCTTGTCAGCCTCAATAGACTCCTTAGCATCAGCGATCATCTTAGCTGTCTCTTCCTGCGTCTTAGCGACTGCCTCGTCGTGTTCCCTAGCAGAAGCCTTCTTAGCCTTATCTATGATGTCAGCAGCCTCCTGCTTGGCATCGGCTATCGAAGCCTCATACTCTGTCTTAAGCTTCATGGCATCTTCTTTCTCTTTGGCAGCCTCATCTAAATCACCCTGAATAAGCGCGTTACGCTTAGCAATGATCTCATTGACCGGTTTAAAAAGAAAATGCTTCATCAATGCAAAGAAGACAAGGACGTTAACGACATTGGCCACGACTGTAACCCAATTAATAGACATTAAATCCATGTTCTTCGCCTCCTAATCTTATAATATCTTTATTATCTTACTTAAGCATAAGGATAATCATAAGACCGATAACGAAACCGTAAATAGCTGTTGCCTCTGCAAGCGCACAACCAAGAATAAGTGCTGAGTTGATTGAACCTGCTGCCTCAGGCTGACGTGCTATAGACTCTGTAGCCTTAGAAGTAGCGATACCGATACCTACACCTGCTCCAAGTCCTGTCAATACTGCAATACCTGCTCCAATTGCTGTTAACATGTTAATTACCTCCTAAATATAAAATATAGTATATGTCATAAATTACTTTAACATCAAAATAATCATAAGACCGATAACGAAACCGTAAATAGCTGTTGCCTCTGCAAGCGCACAACCAAGAATAAGTGCTGAGTTGATTGAACCTGCTGCCTCAGGCTGACGTGCTATAGACTCTGTAGCCTTAGAAGTAGCAATACCAATACCTACACCTGCTCCAAGTCCGGTTAATACCGCAATACCTGCTCCAATTGCTGTTAACATAATTAATTACCTCCTAATTGTTTAAAATTGTCTATCCCCTACTCCTCACAGTGAAAATGATTACTCCATCTTCTCACTCATAAACATCGAAGTAAGGAATACAAATACATACGCTTGGATAGCACCGTCAAATAAGTCAAAGTAGCAGCTGAATACCTGTGGTACAATCCATGCACATACGCATTTAAGAAGCTCCATGATGATGAAAGCTCCGAGGACGTTACCAAAAAGTCGCATACACAGTGACAATGGCTGGATACCTATCTCAAGTATGTTGATTGGTGTTACGATGGCTACCGGTTTAGAAAATGACTTAACCCAGCCAAAAACACCATGAGCCCGGATTCCCGACATTTGAATAAGGACAACACTCATCAATGCCAAACTTGCTGTAACATTGATATCCTTGGTCGGTGGCGTAAAGCCAAAGAATCCGATTGTGTTGGAAAAAATCAGAAAGATCAAAACCGATCCCAAGTATGGTATATAAGGCTTACCATGATGACCGAGAGTGCCGGTAAAGAAGTTGTTAATGAAATTGACAACCCATTCCAATGCAATCTGTGGCCCCTTAGGAACAATCTGAAGGTTTCTGGTTAAGAGAATGCATACTAACACGATAACTGCCATAACCATCCATGAGTTCACCACCGAGTTGGTAAATACCAGGTCGTGCCCTGCGATATGTAGTTCAAAAACAGGAATCGGTGAAAGCTTCTCAACAATCTCTTCGGAAATCTTTTCCATAGCATACTCACCTTCTTTGCTTAGTTATAGTATCTTGATAATTATAACCTTTTTCTCACATAAATGTCAATCAATATTTAGTATATATGTAGTGATTATTTATCAAAATGTAGTAGGTTTTTGTAAATTTTATCCAAAAACCAGTTAAAACTCGTTAACTAAAGGATTTATAAGACATCATTCTTTATTCTTGATTTTATCCTCAGGAAGATAATCAAAAAGCATTTGCTCTAACTCCTGTACGGAAATCGGTTTAGAAAGGTAGTCCGTGAAGCCCTCTGCGATATACTTATCCTTGGCGCCGCTTATAGCATCTGCGGTAAGACATATAATCGGAGTATCGAGATTGGTATCGCTCTCCTCCTTAATGATACGCATTGCAGTAACTCCATCCATCACAGGCATGCGCTGATCCATAAATATAATATCGTACTTGCTCTCTTTAGCAAGTTCAATAGCGTCTCTTCCGCTCTCGGCAGTATCGATATTAATCTTGGAATTCCTAAGAAGTCCCTTGACAACCATTAAGTTCATAGCCGTGTCATCCACGACAAGAATCTTCGCCTCAGGGGCATATATACTCTCTTTTCTTGCTGTCAGCGCGCTTACTGTCTTTTTGAATCTGTCTCTGAAATCTCCTATAGGTTCGGCAGATGTATACTTCTGAGGGATTAAAAACTTAAATGTAGAGCCCTCTCCATAAACACTTTCAACCTTGATCTCACCGTCCATCATCTCGACGAGACTCTTGGTAATAGCAAGTCCAAGCCCGGTACCTTCAATAGTGCTGTTCTTCTCAAGGTCCACTCTCTCGAACTTGGTAAACAGCTTATCCACATCCTCTTCCTTGATTCCAACACCGGTGTCTTTGACATTTACTATGAGATCAATCACTTCTTCATCATCATGCTTCTTGAAATCAACGTTAAATGATACACTTCCCTTGTGAGTGTACTTGACCGCATTATTGAGAAGGTTGGTCACAACCTGTCTTACACGAATCTCATCACCGTAAAGGCTGTCAGGAGTCTCTTCGTTGACATTAACATTGAACTTAAGCTTCTTAGCTTCAGCCTTAAATGAAATCATGTTGCAGACATCATTTATAACCGAACTGAGTTTATAATCGCCGTCGACTAGCTCAAGCTTACCCGCCTCAATCTTAGAGAAATCAAGAATATCATTGATAAGAGAAAGCAGGCTCTTACCCGCACTGTCAATATTCCACGAATTATTGCAAATGTCGGCAAATGTGTCAATTATCTCCTGCCTGTCTTCAGGAAGCTCATCTCTTGACCTTACACTCTCCCTTAAGATCATCTCATTCATTCCAAGAACCGCATTAATAGGAGTTCTTATCTCGTGCGACATATTGGCAAGGAAATCACTCTTAGCTGCATTAGAGTGCTCAGCAATAATCTTAGCCTCCCTTAATTCCTCGCTTTCAGCAGCCTTATTGATAAGGTTAACGACAAACATAATGGAAATCGTAACGAATAGAATGATACATGAAAGAACGAACAGCATAACAGCAATAACGCTATACGGATCGGAATTCTCAGCCTCATCAATACCGGCAGATAGCGTAATCTTCATCCATTTGGCAAGAAAATATCCGCCCACACAACATAACAAAACGAACCCTGCGTACATCGGTCTAAATGCCTTTCTAATGTACACTCTATCGCCAAGAGCCTCGCTATTTAAGCTGTCATTGTATGTCATTAATATCATCTTTGGAATAAGAAGATAGAACGCAAAATCAAGAATACATGCGTAATTGTATGGATACAACCACTCCGAAGGCCAATCAAAGCACGAAGATGTCCACATAATGTACTCAAAAGTTATGAAGCCAAAGCAAGAATATGCAACAAATGGCGGTTTAGCACCATTCTTCTTGTTCTTCATGTAATAAGCGATTGAATTGACGCTCATAGTAATTGAGACGGTGGAAAACAACCCCTGAATAAATCTGTTAAGAACTCCACCGAACGGAATATAAAGAATAAACTGATATATATTAAGTGCAATCGGAATAACCGCAAAAGGTGAGAAGTAACGCCTCTCGTCCTTAGTCATCAGATCAAATTGCATTATTGGAAGAATAAACAATCCGATATTCCACCCAAAGTAGGCGAAGAAAGAAGATACATTAGGATAATCCCCCATTACAAGCACATATATGCCCCAATAATAGTTAGACAAGAAACATGCCAAAAGAAAACCAAGAGCATACACCCACGCTCTTCGCTGTTTAACAATATAATAAAACAGGCAAGACATTATTCCTATGATATTAACACCTATGCCGTATATATTACTCAACTGTTCAAACATACAACCACCTATCCATATACACCGATCCACTACTACGCTGTCCCTCATCTATCTTAGATAACGTTAGTTCACTCACACTATAATATCACATTTTCCTTAATCTTTCAATCAACATATATATAATATACACACATTGAAAATAAACTAAATATATGATAAACTGACCCTATCAGTTAGAACTATCTAACAAAGGAGGCATAATACTATGGATAGAGAAAATGCTTGGAAAAGCTACAACAAAACCGAGCTCAAAGCGTTAAATAAGCTCAACTCAGGCTACATTGAATTCTTAAGCAAATGTAAAACTGAACGAGAGTGTGTTAAAGAGATCTTAAAACAGGCTAAAGCAGCCGGATATCAAGATCTTAACACCCTTATCAAGAAAGGCCAGAAACTAAAAGCCGGCGACAAGGTATATCAGGTCAATATGGAGAAGTCAGTCGTAATGTACCAGATCGGTACAGCTCCACTAGAGAACGGACTCACAATCCTCGGCGCTCACATTGACTCGCCAAGAATGGACGTCAAGCAGAATCCATTATACGAAGACACTGATTTCGCTTATCTTGACACCCACTACTACGGTGGAATCAAGAAATATCAGTGGGTTACTCTCCCACTTGCAATTCATGGTGTTGTTGTCAAAAAGGATGGCACCAAGAAGGACATCGTTATAGGTGAGGACAAGAACGACCCTGTATTCTGCATTTCAGATCTTCTTATTCATTTGGCTGCTAAACAGCAAGAGAAAACAGGTGCGAAGGTAATCGAAGGCGAGGCACTCGACGTCATTTTCGCAAGTATGCCACTAAAGGATGAAGAGAAAGATGCGGTTAAGGCCAATGTTATAAAGCTCCTCAAGGACAACTACGATATCGACGAGGAGGACTTCTTATCGGCAGAACTTGAAGTCGTTCCTGCAGGTTCTGCAAGAGAATTAGGACTCGACAGGTCAATGGTAATCTCCTACGGTCAGGATGACAGATCATGCGCTTATACATCATTGGTTGCAATGCTTGAAGCCCCTGCTAAAACCGAGAAGACCTTATGTACTCTCCTGGTTGACAAGGAAGAGATAGGAAGCGTCGGAGCAACCGGTATGCAGTCTAAGTTCTTTGAAAACAGCTTAGCTGAGATTATGGAGCTTAAGGAAGGCTACAATGAGCTTAAGTTCAGACGCACACTTAGTAACTCTCGTATGCTTTCATCAGATGTAAGTGCCGCTTATGATCCTTTATATGCAGACGCATTTGAGAAGAAGAACGCAGCTTACTTCGGACGCGGTATCGTATTCAATAAGTACACCGGCTCACGAGGCAAGTCAGGCTCTAATGATGCCAACGCTGAATTCATGGGAGCTATCAGAAAGATTATGGACGACAACAATGTAAGCTACCAGACAGCAGAGCTTGGCAAGGTTGACGCAGGTGGCGGTGGAACAATCGCCTACATCCTCTCTCTTTACGGAATGGAAGTTATCGATAGTGGCGTCGCAGTCTTAAGCATGCACTCTCCATGGGAGATTACAAGCAAAGCCGATATCTACGAAGCCAAGAAATGTTACCTCGCATTTTTAAAAGATGCATAAAAACAACCACCGCAGTTATAATACGCCTCCTGTCAAACAGACAGGAGGTTTATATTATATCTGCGGTGGTTTTATTAATTATTTGACAACGATATGAACAGTCGCCTGTGACATATTGACGGTTTTATACTTCTCAACGGTAACGAATACCGAATATGTGCCCTTAGGCGCGCCCTTCTTGATTGTTACAGTACCGGTCTTAGATATCTTGATGTATTTCTTCTTAGAGCCGGTTGTGACATTCTTGTATGTCGTAGCTCCCTTACCATTCATCTTCCTGATATAAGTCTTCTGCGCTTTCTTCTTGACCTTCTTGTAAGAAATCTTACTCTTGGTAAGATATATTCTTGCGAACTGATCCATAATGCTTGAATGTTTAGGCGCTTTGCTTACATATGAATCCATATCAAGATAAGCAGGCTCAGAACCGTTTAAGTAATTAGCATATAGAGTAATATTGCCGTCTAGCCATACATTTCGGTAAGAAGTAATCTTCTTGCCTGTTCCGTTCTTGCCTGTGTACCATCCGTCAAATGTATATCCGGCCTTAGAAGGTTTAGGAAGAAGCCCATAAAAAGCCCCCTCATAAACTACCTTACTACTAAAAGCCTGAGATCCGCCATCCGCGTCAAAATCCACGGTAAATGACTTAACATCAGAAAGCTTAGACTCATCAAGCGGTAATATTTCTCTGAAATCATAATTATGGCTATCATCGTTACTTCCATCCTTTTTGTTAAGCGAATACGTCTTGATCTCAACATCAGGATTACCGTTTAAGGTCTTGATATTAACCTTATTGCCACTAACCATAACTCCCGTAACCATACAATAATGTCCTGCAGACATATGCATGATGTCTCCCGGCTTGATTTCATAACTTCCACCTGCATATACAGTCTCTTTCCAAGTCTTAGCTTCCTTACTCTTGTAGTATGTAGCACATTCTGACGGAACTCCTGCCATGCTCATGGACCAATCACAGAAATTGCCACACCATCCGCCGTATCCATACTCATAATCTTCCTGCCTGACAAGTCCCTTCATAACCCACTGCCAGTCAGGCGAGCCGGTAAAATAGTTATATTCTGAGTAATACTCACCACCAAGCTTGTTATAACCGTGCATCTCCGTTTCATCATTTCCATGATGATAACCAATCTGAGAAGTGGCAATAGCAATCATATCATCAGAAAGATCGCCGGTAAGCTTTACCTCATGAAGTCGCTTATAATATATCCCCCTCTTGTAAGCCGCCGAAAAATCAGGATGTGAATAATAAGTATCCTGATAGACATAATTTCCGAACTTTATGTCTGACACTTTACCTTTATAAACAATATCCTCTAATTCGTCACAGCTTTCAAATGCATAATTACCGATAGATTTAACACTAGAAGCAAATGTAACCTTGGCTATACGAGAACAGCTCTCAAAAGCTCCCTCACACACCGTAGTAATGCCTTCCGGAATAATCACTTCCTTGATGTTCTTATGATTGTAAGCTGCATAATCACCGATAGACTCGACCTTCATTCCATCAATCTCTGTCGGAACTTCACCCCCCGCCCAATCTCTTGGAATCCAGGTAAGCTCGTTCCTGCTTCTGTCGATACCCCAGCTTGCGCCGTTAAACTTGACATACTCAGAGTTGTCTGCGCCTCCTACTACATTTTGGGCACTTACACTATAAGGTGCCAATGATAACACCACGCTTAAAACTATCATTAAAGCCAGCGCATTTTTAAATAGAGCCTTAACCATATAATCCTCCTATTCGTAAAGCCTCAACAATCAAGATGCCTTCTTAAGATCATCAAGATACTCAAGATTCAATCTGTCACATCTGTGATCACTGGCCGCAAATCCCGCAATGCCGCAATCGTAATAATCAAGCGTCTCATCAGAGTAGGTATTATCAATCCATACCCATCTTCCGTCTATATAAGCGACATTGAATACATGATCTATCTTCTCGCCTTCTTTTTGAACGCGATGAACGTGAACGCAAGGAATACCGGCCGCACAGAATAGTGCCTGTGTAAGGTTACCGTATCCGCCACAGGTCGTCATGGCAGACTCTCCGTCATGCTCAGCAGGATTCCAGGTAATAAGTCCGTATGCGTCAGTTACCTTTCTGATTGGGAACACTTCCTTGTCCTCATCATGTGTCTTACGCCACTCCTGGAACTTGTCCATCCACACGTCATCGTAATGAAGATAATTGACAATCCATAAGCTTATGGCTCTAGCCTTTTGATCATCTGTTGTGCACCTCTTAGTAAGAGCATCAGCCTTGGCCTTAACTACAGCCCATGCTTCATCAGTATAATCAACACGATTACCATTCTCATCAACTATCCATTGATTCTTGAAATCCCTGACATTATCAACATAATACTGTGGATCCTTGGTATTAAGATACTTTAAAGTATCTTCAAATGTAGTAATCCTCTGCTCCCACGCCTTATCGGGATTGTTGACAACAGTCTTAAGCTTATTGCTCGCCCAGAAGGTACGATTGTCTTCTATATCTCCAATCTTAATCCCCTTAGGTAAAACTACCTTAGTGAGCTTAGTACAACCATAGAACGCACCCTTCTCAAGCTTCTTAACAGAAGAAGGAATATTGGCAGTCTTGATATTCTTGTTGCCACTGTATGCCCATTTACCAATAATCTTAACCTTCTTGCCTGCCACCTTCTTAGGCACATAACTAAGTCCCGCGCTCCAGGTAAGCTTGCCGCTTGACTTATCAAATCCAACCCACTTGCCGCTTACCTTATAATACTTAACCTTAGCTGAAGCGTTAACATTAGCAGTCAGGCCAATCACCATAACAAGTGCAAATGCTAAAAGGCATTTGGTGATTATCTTTTTTCCATATAATCTCATAATCGTTCCTCCGTTTCTTTCACTAAAATATCAACTTCCTCAATCAGGTTGTCACTTGAATATGTAAAATACCTGTCTCCTTATAAACTATAGTAATTTAGACTTCAATCATAAAGTTATTCATATTCATCGTCGGAAGATAATGTACATCTTTCGCAAATGCTTTAACCAGCTTCATGCCCATGTACTCATCGTCAGCAGCCTCGTTGATTATAAGCTGCTTTTCTTTCATAGAGAGCGCCTTACAATCGTCTCTGGTTCTAATAATAAGCGAATCTTCATTTGCAAATATACGAATATCTACACTGTGCTCCTTAATATTATCAAAACCGCGCTCAATAATAAGCACCGTCATCTCCTCGACAAATAATTGCACGAAGAATCGTTTCTTCTCGTTCTCAATACAATCGTTACAGAAGCCTTGAACCATAGCCATCATTTGCCCAATCTGATTGTCATCTGTAATCGATATCTCAAGGAATGTACCATCATCATCGATAGCCTTATTGAGGACTCTGAATCTGTCTTCGGACTTCTTAATCGGCCTAATAAGGTTCATTAACAGAGTTGCAACCAGGATAGTCACAGTAAGCATAACTTCTGCCACTGCAATTGCGACAAGCAATCCGATAACGCCGAACATCTTACTTAACAGCATCGATATCAATGATATATATATAAACCTCGAGCAGAATGTCAGCACATGTGAGAGTTTAATTCGACCGAGTGCCTGAACATAACTGTTATACATCTCGTTAAAAGCGAGAAAAGGCAAGCTTACAGCATGCATTCTAAGTGCCAATACCGACATCAAGAAAAAACTGCTGCTCGGATTGTTATATATCCTCGCAATATAAGGCGCCGCTATAAAATATACGACAGCAAGCGGCACAATACTCACCATTATGTATCTTACCGCTGAAAGAAATGTCTGCTTGGTTGATGTCTTATCCTTTTCGCCAACAAACATACTTGTTATCAGATACACAGCCGCCCCAAGTCCGATACCAAGGCTATCGGTAAATGTTCTAAAATTGAGCTGGGTCGTGTAAGCTGACATTGCAAATGCTCCACCCGTCGATATGATAACTCTATTCATAACAACCGGTCTAAGGATATTGCCAATACGCTTAGTTGCTAGTGGCAATCCCACCTTAAGCATCTGACCGATATACCTGAAATCAACTCGACCTATGGATATCTTAAACATTGCATCTTCATGGACAAAGTGCATAAACAGGATAAACATTGTAACATAATAACTTATTGATGTTGCTAGCGCCATTCCCATCATGCCACCTTTTATGACAAATATGTTAAGGAAGTCAAAACCTATGTCTGTCACAGTAAGCGCTAAAAGCGCATTCTTGATTCTCTTAGTCCCTCCATCAAGCTGTACCTGAGGAATCAGGACTCCAAGCATCGCTTGTGGAGGAGCACCTATAAAGAAACCCTTGACATATGACACAACATTGTCGTGAAGCGCTATGTCTGATTTACCGGCTCCGAGAAGCTCTGCTATCGGCTCAGCTGCGGTAATTCCTGCTATAAGCAAAAGATTAGAAAGAAACAGAACCAAAGCAACAGCCATAGAGAAAGCTTTATTAGCATTCTCTATGGCACCTTGTGACATCTGTTTACTACATATCGACGTGATTCCGGCTGAAACCACACCTGAAATCATAGCGATTATTGAATAACACAATCCTGTCATTCCGCATGCCGCAAAAGCAACATCTCCCAAATAGTGCGAAATCAGTGTTCCGTCAACAATATAAGTGATTCCGTTGGTCAGCTCAAGCATTACAAAGCCAAACGCAGTTCCGTATACCATCTTCCTGACTAAGTAATCCTGCTTCTTAAGGTTCGGATCCTTCTTAGGCGGTGGATTGATCATCTTGTTTATGTCAACTCGTATAGGATCATTGGTAATAACCCTAAGTCCGGGTATATTAAATCGTCTCTTCTCGTTGTTCATTAATTATCACTATATCCTTTAAGTTCATCGGTTGTCATTTCATTGATACTCTTCTTAGAATTTCACTTCTACAATTATAACATATCAATCATTTATAATCTAGTTTTAATCATTTATAAGGAGTTTGGTCTAAAAAAACAACAAAACCCCGAAGCAATATGCTCCGGGGTAATATATTATACACATTATGTCATTATAAATTATTTAGCAGCCTTAGCAGCCTTGATTGCCTCAGTAAGCTGAGGAACGATCTTATTAAGATCACCAACAACACCGTAATCAGCTACATCAAAGATAGGAGCATCCTCATCCTTGTTAATAGCAACGATGATATCAGACTCTTCCATACCTGCAACGTGCTGGATTGCTCCAGAGATACCGATTGCGAAGTATACCTGTGGACGAACGGTCTTACCGGTCTGTCCAACCTGAAGATCTTTTGGCTTCCAGCCTGAATCTACAACAGCACGAGAGCATGAAACCTCTCCGCCAAGCTCCTTAGCAAGATCCTCTAAGATCTTGAAGTTCTCAGGAGAACCAACACCACGACCACCAGATACTAAGATCTTAGCGTCCATGATATCTACTGTATCTGAAACAGCCTTAACGATGTCAAGAATCTCAACATACTTGTTGTTCTTCTCGAATCCAGGATTGAACTCCTCAACATTTGCCTTAGCACCCTTCTTAGGCTCAATCTTCTGCATAACGCCGGCACGTACTGTAGCCATCTGAGGACGGTTGTCAGGACATGCGATAGTTGCAATGGTGTTACCACCGAATGCAGGACGAGTCATGAGAAGCTGATTGTGCTTCTGCTCCTTGCCAGGAATTGGATTGAGTGGGAAATCACCAATCTCAAGTGAAGTACAGTCTGCTGTAAGACCTGTTGCAACACGTGCAGATACACGAGGACCAAGGTCACGACCGATAGCAGTTGCACCAACAAGCATAATCTCAGGTTTATATTTATTGATAACCTCAGCTAATGCATGTGTATATGGCTCGGTCATATAATCTTTAAGTGCAGGATCGTCAACAACGATAACCTTATCTGCACCGTACTCAGCTAATGAATCAGCCAAATCTTTAACGCCTGAACCAAGTAATACTGCAGTTACTTCTGTGTTCAATACGCTTGCTAATCTAGTTGCCTCACCAAGCAGCTCAAATGCGATACTACTAATCTCATTGTCAACCTGCTGAGCGAAGACAAATACGCCTTTATATTCTTCTAATCCCATTATATTCACCACTTTTCTTTCTATATATTAAATGACATGCTTCTCAGTTAATTTGCCAACAATGTAGCTTACTGCTTCCTCTGGAGAATCAGGAACTACCTTCTCTCCTGCTCCCTTACGAACCTTATCAGAAGCCTTGGCAATCTTAGTAGGAGAACCATTAAGACCTAAGTTAGAATCATCTACATCCTTAAGATCTGCTCTTCCCCATACGGTAATCTCTGCATCATATGCATCAAAGATTCCACCTGGAGACATATAACGAGGCTCATTTAACTCAGAAAGAGCTGTGATAAGACAAGGCATCTCAGCCTTAATCTTGTGATAACGATCCTCATACTGACGCTTAACGATCACAGACTTACCGTCGATCTCGATCTCCTCAGCGTAAGAAATTACAGGAATTCCTAAATGCTCAGCGATCTGTGGACCAACCTGTGCGGTATCACCATCGATAGCCTGACGACCGGTAATAATAATATCATAATCGATGTTTCTGATTGCACCTGCAATGGTAGTAGATGTAGCCCATGTATCAGCTCCACCAAGTACTCTATCTGTTACAAGAATACCCTTGTCAGCTCCCATAGCGATAGCTTCACGAAGAACCTCTTCTGCCTTAGGAAGACCCATTGTTAATACTGTAACCTCAACATCATCATACTGATCCTTAATTCTAAGTGCTGCCTCAAGACCTGCTTTGTCATCAGGATTCATGATGGTAAGCATAGCAGCTCTGTTTAAGGTACCATCTGGATTGAACTCAACGCCACCCTTGGTATCAGGTACCTGCTTAATACATACAACTATTTTCACGATAAGTACCTCCTTACTTCAAAAGATTAGCAGAGATAACCATACGCTGAACCTCTGAGGTTCCCTCGTAGATCTCGGTAATCTTAGCATCACGCATCATACGCTCAACATCATACTCTCTGATGTAACCGTAACCACCATGTAACTGTACACACTTAGTAGTAACTTCCATAGCAACCTCAGCAGCACAAAGCTTAGCCATAGCAGCCTCTACAGAGTAAGAAGTCTTAGGATCTTTCTGATACTCTGCCTTCTTCATAGCAGCTTTGTAAACAAGAAGTCTAGCAGCCTCTACCTTAGTAGCAAGGTCAGCTAAAACGAACTGAGTATTCTGGAACTGTGCAATTGAACGACCGAACTGCTTACGCTCTTTAACATAATTAACAGTAGTCTCTAAAGCACCTGCAGCAAGACCTAAAGCCTGAGCAGCAATACCGATACGACCACCATCAAGAGTGTGCATAGCGATATTGAATCCCTTACCCTGCTTACCAAGTAATGCATCCTTAGGGATACGGCAATCAGTAAATATGAGCTCGTAAGTTGAAGAACCTCTGATACCCATCTTGTTCTCCTTAGTTCCGAAGGTGAAACCAGGAGTATCTTTATCAACGATAAATGCAGAAATCTCTTTCATCATTCTGCCACGCTTCTCTACCTTACCGGTAACAGCGATTACGATATAAACGTCAGCTTCCTTACCATTAGTGATGAAGCACTTAGAACCGTTAAGTACCCACTCATCACCATCTAAAACAGCCTTAGTCTGCTGTCCCTGAGCGTCAGTACCAGCACCAGGCTCAGTAAGACCGAAAGCACCTAACTTCTTACCTGAAGCTAAGTCAGGAAGATATTTCTTCTTCTGCTCCTCGGTACCAAATGTCTGAATAGGGTCAACGCAAAGTGAAGTATGTGCAGATACGATAACACCTGTTGTACCACACACCTTAGATAACTCCTCAACGCACATTGCATAGGTAAGAGGGTCACAACCCTGTCCACCGTACTCTTTTGGTACAGGAATGCCTAAGAAACCGTACTTAGCCATCTTCTCGACGGTACCTGTTGGAAACTTCTCAGTCTCATCAACTTCCTGTGCAAGAGGTTTTACTTCGTTCTCGGCAAACTCTTTAAAAAGATTTCTTGCCATTTCATGCTTCTTACTTAATGTAAAATCCATCTTATAAATTCCTCCGTATTATTTTATATTGGGCAAATGTTATCGCCCGGTTATAGTCATTAAAGGCTTAGATAATCTATCGCCTATTAATTCATAATTACTTGCTGTAGTCGTAGAATCCCTCTCCTGACTTGCGTCCAAGCTTACCAGCACGAACCATCTTTCTAAGAAGTGGATGTGGACGATACTTAGGATCGCCGGTCTCAGCCTGAAGTACTTCCATAATAGCAAGAACAATATCAAGACCAACTAAATCTCCAAGAGCAAGAGGTCCCATTGGATGAGATGCACCAAGCTTCATAGCTGTGTCGATATCCTCAACAGAAGCGATGCCCTCAGCATAGATACCGATAGCCTCATTGATCATTGGGATAAGGATACGGTTAACAACGAAACCAGGAGCTTCCTTAACCTCAACAGGTGTCTTACCAATCTCCTCAGAGATCTTCTTGATCTTAGCAACAAGATCATCAGGTGTGTTCTGACCTGCAATAACCTCAACAAGCTTCATTCTGTCAGCAGGGTTGAAGAAATGCATACCGATCATTGGGCGGTCAAGACCTGCACCAATCTCAGTGATTGAAAGTGAAGAAGTGTTAGATGCGAAGATACAATCCTTAGGAACGATGTCCATAAGCTCTTTAAATGTATCTTTCTTGATCTGCATGCTCTCAGGAGCAACCTCGATAACGAGATCTGCATCAGTACAGATATCCTTAAGACCAGTTTTGATCTTACCTAATATCTCATCACCCTTCTCCTTGGTGATCTTCTCTTTACCAACTAAGAAATTGATGTTCTTCTCAATCTTAGCTTTACCGCCATCAGCAAACTCCTGCTTGATATCGCATAAATAAACCTCATATCCATCAGTCATTGCAAATGCCTGTGCGATTCCGGAACCCATAGTTCCTGCGCCAATAACGCCAACCTTCATTGTAAAATCCTCCTTTTATAAAATATATTAATTACTTATTCTGGAATGGAACAACCTTAAGCTTCTTCTCTTTGTCCTTCTCAAGGAAGTTACCCATACCTGCCTTCTGGTCTTCTGTCTCGAAACAGTCACCAAAAAGCTTCTCTTCGATAACAACAGCCTCATCGATACCAACCTGTAAACCGTCGTTAATAGCCTTCTTGCAGTTTCTTACTGCGATAGGAGCATTCTTAGCGATGGTGTCAGCCATCTTCTTAGCGTTATCCATAAGCTCCTCGATTGGATATACAGCATTAACAAGACCGATTCTATAAGCCTCGTCAGCCTTGATGTTACGAGCTGTATAGATAAGCTGCTTAGCCATACCTGGACTAACAAGTCTTGCAAGTCTTTGAGTGCCACCGAAACCAGGGGTGATTCCAAGTCCTACCTCAGGCTGACCAAAAATGGCATTCTCTGAACAGATTCTGATATCACAGCTCATGCTGATCTCGCATCCACCACCCAAAGCAAAACCGTTAACAGCAGCAATAGTAGGGATAGGAAGCTTCTCAAGCTTTAAGAATACATCGTTACCCTTCTTACCGAAAGCCTCTCCTTCAGCCTTGGTCAAAGTGCTCATCTCTCCGATATCAGCACCTGCAACAAAACTCTTCTCACCAGCACCGGTAAGAATCAAAGCTCTGGTCTCATTAACATCGATATTGTCAAGTGCCTCTGATAACTCATCAAGAACCTGACTGTTAAGTGCATTAAGTGCCTGTGGACGATTGATTGTAAGAACGCCTACAAACCCTTCCTGCTCATAAGTAATAAATTCCATAGTTAAATCTCCTAAATAAACATAACAATATCTGTGGATTAAATGGTATTAACCCACAGATATATAAAGTTCTAATTAATCTCTCTCAACGATGGTAGCACATCCCATACCGCCACCGATACAAAGTGTTGCAAGACCCTTCTTAAGGTCATTATCTTCCATCTCATGAAGAAGTGTAACAAGGATACGACATCCTGAAGCTCCAACAGGATGACCCAAAGCGATAGCACCACCACGTGGGTTAAGCTGCTTCTCAACATCAATGCCAAGATCCTTACCAACTGCAACTGACTGTGCAGCAAATGCCTCGTTAGCCTCGATAACATCGAAATCTTCGATCTTGTATCCAGCCTTATCCATAGCCTTTCTAGAGGCTGCAACAGGACCAACACCCATGATCTCAGGTGCAACACCTGCAAGCGCTCCAGCTACGAATGTAGCCATAGGCTTAACGCCAAGCTCCTTAGCCTTCTCTTCGCTCATTACAACAACGGCTGCAGCACCATCGTTGATACCTGATGCGTTACCTGCTGTAACAACTCCATCTGGATAAAGTGCACGAAGCTTAGCAAGTGACTCAGCAGTAACACCCTGACGAGGTCCCTCGTCTGTGTCGAATACAACTGTCTCTTTCTTCTTCTTAATCTCTACAGGAACAATCTCCTTCTTGAATGCGCCATCAGCGATTGCCTTGCATGCCTTCTGCTGGCTGTTAGCTGCGAACTCATCAAGCTCTTCTCTTGTAAGTCCCCACTGCTCAGCTACATTATCAGCAGTCTTGATCATGTGGTAATCGTTGAATGCATCCCAAAGAGCATCCTTAACCATAGTGTCAACCAAAGCTCCCTGGCTCTGGCTTGGCCATGTCATTCTGTAACCGTAACGTCCGTTAGGAAGTGCAAATGGAGCCATAGACATGTTCTCCATACCACCTGCTACAACGATGTCAGCATCTCCAGCCTGAATCATCTGTGCAGCCATGTTAACGCAGTTAAGACCTGAACCACAAACAACGTTGATAGTAACTGCAGGAGTCTCAATAGGAAGACCTGCCTTTAATGATGCCTGACGAGCAACGTTCTGACCCTGTCCAGCCTGGATTACGCAACCCATGTAAACATGATCAACCTTCTCGCTAGGAACACCGGCACGATTCAAAGCTTCCTTGATAACAATTGAGCCTAACTCAGCTGCTGGAATGCTTGAAAGTGATCCACCCATGGTACCGATAGCGGTACGACATGCGCCTGCTAAAACTACTTTCTTTGACATAATGTGAAACCTCCATAAAAATATAATGTGTATTACGATGAAAATGCATAAAATTAAGCCTAGTCACCGAATTATCAATATATTATCACATTTTGTATCTCTATGCAACGATTATTTTGTTAAATTTTTAACATATTTAATTTCACCATAATTTTAGAGGCTTTTAGGGCAATTCTACTCTACGAAAAATCCATACTCCGCATTGAAGATATGAAATGCGCAAAGAACCGCCAAAAAGACTACACTCACAACCGTAAAATAGACTAAATATCTACCTTTCATCTCATTTCTTCTGTGTGCAAGGAGCTTAAATGAGATAAGGCTTGCCATCGAAGCGATAAGCGTTCCAAGCCCTCCAAGGTTTACAGCGACAATCAGCCTCCTTATATCGTCCGTAAAATCCGACAAAAGAAGCGCCGCAGGTACATTGCTTATGAGCTGTGACGATATGATACCCGCTGCCATCTCGTGTCCTTCAACCAAAGACACCAAGAAGTTCCTAACCTCTCCTATCCTCTCAAGATTACCGGTAAATACGAAGAATCCGACAAATGTAAAAAGTAGCGCGTAATCAATGCTCACAATAAGCTTTCTGTTTACAACGAAACTGATTATAAGTATCACCGCACACACAATCGGATACCACAACACCTTTGGAAATGCCACCGAAAGCACCGCAACCATAAACATTGCGCCGTATATAATCTCACATTTTATATGGTTGTCGTCATCATTTGCAGTATTAAGATAATCTGACATGGACTGTCTCTTGGCTTCATCAGCAAATATACTCTTCCTCTTACCTTTGATAGAAACCATGCCCAAAGCAAGCAAAAGAACCGACATACAGATGTAAGGCGCCATAAGGTATAAGAAGTCTCCTATAGTCATACCCGATATTCCGTACAGATATATATTCTGCGGATTGCCTATCGGAGTGAACATACTTCCAAGATTGGCGGCCAGAGTCTGAAATGCAACTATAGGTATCAGCAATTCGTCTTTCTCGCTCATCTTCACAATATGTATTGAGAATGGGACAAATGTTAAAAGTGCAACATCATTGGTTATAAACATCGAAAAGAAAAACGGAAGCGCAACCAGCAGCAGAACAAGCTGCCACACATACTTGGTTGAAAGCAACATTTTCCTTCCTATTCTGTCAAATGTTCCACAGTCAGTAAAACCTGCAACGACTATCATCAGACACCAAAGCGTCGCTAACGACCTAAAATCAATGTATTCTACATACTTGGCATCCGGCTTTACAATAAACATCGATATAATTGCGAGAACCCACGAAATCGTGAGAACCGTCTCTTTTTTGATAAATTTGATAATATTCGTATATACTTTATTCATAGCAGAACACATTGTACCACCATAAATCAATATAGACAACAAAAAAGCGCACGAAATATCAAGATGATATCCATGCGCCTATAGTCAATTATAATAAATGAGACTAGCTTACGAAATGCTCCTCTACATACTTCTTGTACTTGTCGATAATCTCTGCACACTTCTCTTCAGTCTCAGCTTCAACCATAATTCTAATCAAAGGCTCTGTACCGCTCTTACGAAGAAGCACTCTACCTGACCCGTCAAGTTCTTTATTGCACTCATCAAGCGACTTAAGAAGCTCCTCATCCTTCATAACCGCGTCCTTGTCAGGAACACTAACATTGACAAGCTGCTGTGGGAATATCTCTAAACCTGCAGTAAGCGATGAAGCAACAGCCTTAGAAGAAACCAAGATGTTAGTGAGCATCAACGCAGTTAAGATACCGTCTCCGGTTGTAGCGTAATCACCTAAGATAATATGTCCCGACTGCTCTCCGCCGACTACATATCCGTTGTCAAACATAGCCTCGGCAACATACTTGTCACCTACATCTGTCTGAACAATATTGATACCCTGAAGTTTAAGTGACTTGGTGAGTCCGATATTAGACATAACAGTCGCGACAACAGTGTCCTTGTTGAGCTTGGAGTGAAGCTTAAGATACTTGGATATAACGTAAATGATACCGTCTCCGTCAACTAACTTACCCTGCTCGTCAACCATCATACATCTGTCCGCATCTCCGTCAAATGCAAAACCGACATCAAGACCATTCTTAACAACGTAATCCTGAAGAATCTCAGGGCATGTCGAGCCACATTTGACATTGATATTCTCGCCATCAGGCTGATTATTGATTACAAATACATCTGCACCAAGCAGGTTAAATATGTTGGATGCGACAGAGAATGAAGCTCCGTTCGCACAATCCAAACCAATCTTATATCCCTTGAACGACTCGGTCGGAATATCAATCAAATGCTTGACATACTCGTTACGACCAAAGAGATAATCGTAGCATTTACCGGTATCTAAAGGGCAATCAACAGTAATCTTACCGTCAATATAGTCCTCTACCTCCTGAAGGAAATCGTCCTTCATCTTGTCTCCGTTGGAATCTATAATCTTGATACCGTTGTCATGAAAAGGATTGTGACTTGCAGTAATCATGATACCACAGTCAAATCCGTTCTTCTTGGTAATGTAAGACACACAAGGAGTCGTGGTAACATGCATAAGATATACATCCGCCCCCATAGATACAATACCTGCAGACAGCGCATACTCAAACATGTAGCTTGACTTTCTCGTATCCTTACCAATCACAATCTTAGCGTTAGGATTAACACCTTTATAATAGTGTCCTAAGTATTCTCCAATCTTAATAGCATGCTCTAAACGAAGCACATCATTAACTCTGCCTCTAAATCCGTCTGTTCCAAAATACTTCATACACCCATTCCTTTCTTAAGCACATCATTAACCCGTATAATTATTCAATAATAGTAAACATCTCCGAAAAACCGGTAATCTCAAATATATCCATTACATTGCTGCACACACCTCTAAGCTTAAGTTCACCTTGATCCTCCATAATCTGTTCAAAAGTAAGTAAAGCTCTAAGTCCTGCTGAGGAAATGTAATCAACATCTGTAATATCTAATATTAAATCTTCAACCCCGTCAAGCTCGCTCTTCTTAGCGGTAAGCTCAGGTGCTGTCAATGTATCAATCCTTCCCGAAACGGTCATAACCATCTTGCTTCCATCTCTGTCAATCTTAATATCCATGTTAAAACCTCACTTTCATCAACTCTTATAATTCTATCACATATATTCGTATTTGTCTTTATATTTTAGTATAAAAACAATACATACAATCATCGATAACACTTCCGCAACCGGCCACGCAGCCCACACCCCGTTGCCACCAAAGAACTTTGGAAGTATCAAAAGACACAAAACCAGTATAACTAACGATCTCACAAACGACAGCGTCGCCGATATCAGCCCGTTAGAAAATGCAGTGAACAACCCTGAGAAAAATGTATTAAATCCAAGGAACACACACGCAAAAAGGGATATCATAAGACCGTTTAAGGTTATATCAAATATCTTCGTTCCCTTATCAAAGAACACGCCGACAACATTTTCGTTGAAAATGAATATTGAAACGAATATAACCACACTCCATACAATAATCCATATGTTAGAAAGCTTAAAAATACGCTTCCTCATATCTGTATTGCCGGTGCCGTAATGATAGCTGAATATCGGCTCAACCGCCGATGTCATCCCCATAAATATAGCCTCCATAAAGAAGTTAAAATAAAGGATAATGGTCAGCGCACTGACACCAATCTCACCGTAATATTTATAAATCAAATGATTCATCATAAGCGCCGTAACGCCGCCGGCAAGGTTAGAAACCATATCGGACGAACCGTTAAAGCATATCCATCCTATCTCTTTAAGCTTGATTCTGACCGGTTTAAATGTGTAAACGCTCTTCTTGCCTATCATGTAATAGTATACAGCATAGACAATTGTGCTCATATATCCGATTACGGTAGCAACCGCAGCTCCCATAATCCCCATATCGAACCTGCTCATGAAAATGTAATCAAGAACGCAGTTTAACACGCCTCCGACGATAATCACTATAGCCGCAATAACTGATTTGCCCTCTCCGATAATCAGGATTCCAAGCTCCGATTGAAGAATAATCGAAATTGCAAATATACTAAGCACCCTGTAATACGGCCTCAAATACTCTATATTCCCCGCCGTCGCCCCACACATTTTCATTATAGGATCATCAAACGCAATGCAAATGACACTTAAGCCCACGCTTAATAACACCGTAAATATAAACGTCGCCGAAAACGTCTCCCCCGCTTCTTTAACCTTACCTTCGCCTATTTTTTTGACAATTACGGCGTTGCCACCGGTACCGAGCATGATTCCTATCGCAATAAACAGACTGATAACCGGGTAATATAAATCAACTGCAGCAATCGCAAGTTCTCCTACGAACTTCTTGATGAAGTAACCGTCAACCATCTGATATACAGCGATAAAGACAAATGCAAACACACTCGGGAAAACAAATCCCATTAGCGAAAAGAGATTAAAGTCTTTAGATAACTCACTCTCCTCTTCGGGAGTCATGTTAGTAATATCACTCACTTTTTATTCCTTTCTCTTAAAGATACTTACGAACTTCTTAAGCAGTCCTTCGTCTTCTACAGTCTCTTTCTTAAGTTCCCCGACAGTTACATCATGCTGATCGGTATACTTAACCATCGCATGGGCAGTTCTTAAGAATAAATCCTTAAACTTCACCATGCTCTCATCATTATACCTGCTTGAGGCATAATCGATCATAGTCTCTAAACCTTCCTCACCGTCAAGTATCTCTATATCAAGGACAGTCTGTGAAGCCGCCTGATTCTGCCTGATTTCAACAGTCTCAATCTCCATATCGCCAAAGTCACCGCCGTCTCTCATATCCTGCTGATACAAAAGATAAGCTACATCATTGGCTACAACCTGTGCGTCCTTATCGACATAAGGATAACAGCTGTACTTGATGGCTTTTGAAACCTGCTCATGAACATCAAGATATAGATCTCTTAAAGTTCTGTCATTGTTAAGTCGTAAAGCAACAGGAAGATCCCTAAAGAGTAGTCCGACACTTCCCATAGACCTTACATCTTCTCGACCATTGTAAATCCATGACATCTTGACATCATCTTTCTTATTGTAAAATGATATCGCCAGGATTGCGGCAGTTATAAAGAATTCATTTCTGGTAATCCTAAAACTTCTCTCTATCTCACTCATCTCGGCATTACTGATTTCAAGCGAGGTAAGCAACTCACCGAAACTGTTCTCTCGTGACTCATGATCGATATCAGGTTTAACCGACCAGTCAACATTGTCGTAAGCATTTTCAAAATAATCCTTAGCCTCGTTATAAAACTCTGTATGCTGCTCTTTCTCTCGTCTATCAAGAATCAGGTAATAATAATCTTTATCTAAAGGCATGCCCATGTATGACTTAACAATATTAGCCATAAACACCTTAAACGAAGTACCGTCAAAAAGAGAATGGTGAACATCAAAGAACACATATCCCGCCTTCTCCGTCTTAAACACTCTCGCTCTGTAAAGCCTTGAATTGGTCAGCTTAAAAGGCATAACCAGGGTATCTTTAATCTGATTAAATTCAAACTCACTTATATTCTCAACTCTTATATCCTCTAAACGATCAGGGTTGTACTTCTGCACAACCTCACCATCTTTGTTAAAGTAATACTCGGTAAGAAGTGCAGGATGATTGGCGATTGTGTTCTTTAAAGCAGCCGCCATCTCCTCCATATCAAATATATCAAGGTCCACCTTAAGCATCGAAAAAAGGTTGTACATGGTAGACTTTGGAGTATAAAGCTGATAATCAAACATATAAAGCTGTTCGGGAGTTAATGAATGCTCCCTCTTCATAGCCTCTTCATTGACAACATCAGGCGAAACTCCATCATCTTCAATGTGGCTCTCCTCGTATAACTTAGCAATATTCTCGACGCATCTTCCTCTGAAAATGTGCGAGACATTAAGTCCGTTAAGTCCACTCTCAACAACCATATTGATTGCGCCTAGCGAATCGCCGCCAAGCTCGTAAAAATCATCCTTAATTCCAACTCTGTCAAGCTTTAATACTTTGGCAAACGCCTGACACAAAGCCTTCTCAACATCAGACTCCGGAGCTACATAATTGGTCGCAAAGTCCTTAATATCAGGAGCAGGAAGTGCCTTTCTGTCAAGTTTACCGGTAGCCTTTAGAGGAACCTCATCAATCTTAACAAAGTATGCAGGGAGCATGTAATAAGGCAATCTCTTAAGAAGCTCCGCACGAGTCTTTTCCAAATCTACCTCGATATCATCGGTATAGTAAGCACAGATATATGACTGCCCACCGTCATTAAACCCTTTCGCGGCAACGAAGCTCACATCAAGAACTTCCTTGACCGCAGCCTCAATCTCAGCAGGCTCAATTCTGTTACCGTTAATCTTAATCATGTCGTTGTTACGACCAAGGAGTATGAGATTACCCTCAGCATCTCTTCTCGCCAAATCTCCCGAATGATATATACCGTCTTTAAGTGCAGCGGCTGTCTCTTCAGGAAGATTCATATATCCTCTAAAGTAAGGATTATCATAACATAACTCTCCTGTCTCCCCGTCAGGAACTTCATTACCATCCTCATTAAGCAACTTTAGATCAAGGTCAAATGTTGGCTTGCCTATTGGACAAGTCTCATAAGCCTTATCAATCTTAAATATCGTTACTAAGAATCCACTCTCACTCATGGTATAGATGTTGCACACTTTAACGTTCTTGATATATACATCATTGGCAGGCTCACTACCTACGATAAGAGTCTTTAGGAAAGGGCCTGTCTGACCATTTAACATCCTTACATATGAAGGAGTAAGGAATGTAAGTGATATCGTCTTCTCAAGCATAAACTTCTTAAGTGCAACAGGATTCTTAAGTGTGGCATAAGAAACTATATATAATTTGAGTTTATCAAGGTCTGCTCCGTAATAAAGAACATACATCATAAACATTGTTGATGCTATAAAGTTAAGAGGCGCAACCAATGCACCATGTTCGTTCTTGTTAACCAGCGGCTCGTCATCACTGATCTTAATCGAATCAACACATCTTAAAATGTTACCGTATTCGTGAAGTACACCTTTAGGATTGCCCGTTGTACCCGAAGTATATATTGCAAATGCAGCATCGTGAAGGTCAGCTTCAACATACCCTTCTTTAGGTTCCAAATGAAGAATCTCCTCCCAATTCACCTTGCTGATCTCCGCCTTGCAATTACAGTCGCGTCTAATAAAATCGATTCTTTCGGGAGCGTAATTCTCCTCAACTATTGTAAATGCAGCACCCGCTTTCCAGACACCGACCAAGGCAATAACAGGCTGTACACCTCTAGGAAGATTAATAAGAACAAAATCCTCCTTACCGATTCCGTTATCCGAAAGATATCTGAACACCTTGCCCGATATCTCATCAATCTTTAAGTAACTGACACCCTTGGTATTGTTCTCATCATAAAACAATGAAGCACTCGGGCTCTTTTTAACATTTTCGTTAAATTTCTCAACAAACGACTTCACTTAAATACCCTCCTTATGTTTATCAGTAAGCCTTCTCAATTGTTAATACATTCTTATCGTTAACGCGTTCATAACTTACGCTGTCCATAAGCTTCTTGGTCATAAATATACCAAGTCCGCCTATAGCTCTCTTCTTGGCAGGAAGTGTAACATCAGGATCTGACTTAGCAAGCGGATCAAACTCAACACCACTGTCCTTAAACACCACTTTTACAAGTCTGTTGGCATAGTCATTGGTAACACACACATCAACAGTATTGCCCTCTCCCTCATACGCATAACTCGCAATATTGACAAACACTTCTTCAATCGCAACATTAAACGCACCAACAGTCTTAATGTCAAGCGCATCTGAAACTTTGCTTTCAAAATACTCAAGAACACTATAAAGTTCAGCAACATCTGCCTTAAAGCTTTTTTCCATAATAGCGTTTCCTTTCTTTTCAAAACAAAGAGCGGTCATATCGTCAAACTGAGTAGCATCACCTACAAACGTTTCTACAGAATTGACAACGCCCTCCAATAAGTCTTTACAACTCATAGACTTATGGTTATTCAACGCTTCAATAAGTCTGTCCTCACCAAACATCATCTTGTCTGAAGTGGAAGCCTCTGTTATTCCGTCGGTATAAACAAATATCTTGTCACCATCTTCCAACATTATCTCATGGTTGACATAGGAATAATTCTTCTTAACACCTAAAGGAAGACCATGCTTGTCTATATAAAACTCAAAGTCTCCGTTATTTCTCATAATCGCCGGATACTCATGTCCCGCATTAGATGTCGTAAGCTTACCTGTTGAAAGTTCCATAATTCCAAGCCATACCGTAACAAACATATTCTCTTTGTTATTGGCGCGAATACGATTGTTAACGACTCTTAAAATCTCCGCAGGATCAGTTGATGAAAATGCATACTCACTTATCAAAATCTTGGTAACCATCATAAACAGTGACGCCGGAACACCTTTATCGGATACATCCGCAATTACCATTGCGAGATGATCATCGTCAATCATAAAGAAATCGTAGAAATCTCCTCCTACCTCTTTAGCAGGATTCATTGTTGCATATAAATCAAACTCTTTTCTGTTAGGAAATGCAGTCGGTAAAAACTGCTCCTGAATCTGACCCGCAAGCTTAAGCTCCGCCCTTAACTTCTCCTTCTCCGAAGTAATCTTTGTTAAATTGTCAATATAATTAATCGTGTCATTCTCAAGCTTATATACCGAATCATTAAGACTGTTAATCTCCCTTACTCGACTTACATTGCTCTCCAAATCTTCTCCAACCTTGATATCATTGCTACTCTCAGAAGCAAATCTCTCCGCCTCGTCCTTAACTCTCTGCAAAGGTTTGGCAATTTCTTTGTTAACGTAGTAGGAAATCAGAATAACAGCAAGTATAACAATATATAATGTAGCACCGGAAATCCAGTTAACATACATTGTTCTGGCATTTTCAAGCTCCCCGATATCTTCTTTGACACTGAGCACTGCCATTATCTCACCGGCATCGTTCTTTATTGGTACAAATGTTGTAATAAAAGGCGTTGCCTCAGCAATATCAGTCGCACTTTCAACAACAGTGTTGTCAACATCACCTTCATATATCCTCTTATATGCCTTGATATAGTTAGAATTGGTTTCTTCAGACACGTCACCGAGTTTATAAGCTTTCTGTTTGTTCTTTTTGGAAGATTGGCTTTTATTCTTGCCGGCATCCTTATCATCCTTATCATCCTTATCATCTTTATCGTTATCTATATTAACACTGCAAAAGATATGAGTATATTCTTGATAAGTGTCATTAGGTATAACGACATCGATGGATTCTATCTCTTGACCGTTGCAAAGTCTGTCAAGATTCTGTTGAGCCTGTTCATAGTCCGAAGATACTTCTACACCCTCTATATATTCTTCAAAGTCATCAGCATCCACATAATTAGAAGCAGTGATAGCTGTTCTGTATAACGACTCGCTGTATTCAGTCAGGAATGTTATTGTAAATCGATTGTAACCGATTGCCTCGGCAACAAAAGAAAATAGCACAAGAACAAATGCAATAGACCACATTATAATATCATCTAAGTCCCTACCATGACGTTTGACTTTATCCTTATCATTAAGAACATCCCCTAAGTCTAAGGCTTCTTCTCTAAGATGCTTTCTTACCCTCATGACAACCATAAACAATCCCATATAAAGCAAGAAATTAATTAAACCGTCAAAATCAAAGGTGTGATGTGTAATCAACTCAACAATTATATCTCCTAAATTGCTGAGCATCATAATAAAGATTATAACCGTAACAACCTTAGCCCTAAGAAGATTATGTGCTGCCCGAAAACCAAGCATACCCGTCACTATAGCTATAGTTCCCTCAAACAATATCAACACGCAAAAAGCATAATCCTCTCTTCTTACTGTTGCGCTTAAAACTCCCTCTCCGCCGGCAGAAGCATCCATAAGAGTAATCACACCAATAAAGATTCCCAAGACTGTAAAGAGTATTCCGAACACCAACAGTATTATTGAACCGACCTTAAATATCTTTTGAGAAATGAATTCTTTTGATTTCTTTTTCTTTTTAAACATATCATCACCGTAATTTGCTAAATAATTGACTATTTTAATCATTTTATCATAATTGGTCACTTATTACCACAGATTAGCCACCTAAAAAAAGATATAATGAGGCTAATCCTCATTATATCTTTTAAAATTATAGACTTTCAACCTGCTCATCATAAGGAGACTTCTTGTTAAGAATATACCCGCAAAGTCCTCCTATGATTCCGCCTATTATGTGAGCAGAATTGGAAATGTTGTCATCTACCACAATTCCCTCATACACCTGCTGTCCTAAGAAGAACACCGCAACCATTATGAATGTAAGAGGTATCTCTCCTTCCTTAAAACCTGTAAACGAAGACAGAAGGATAAATGCAAAGACAACACCACTTGCCCCACATAAACCGACATTTGGAAATAATAATCCGTTAAGAATACTTGTAATAATAGCCGTTATAAGTATTACTTCTATCATTACCTTAGACCCGTATTTCTCCTCCAACAAAGGACCGATAAGCAATATATAACTCATATTACCAATCAGATGATCCCATCCGGAGTGACCAAAGATATGAGTAACAGATCTTATCCATGTCATCGGCGAAGAAATAGGAGACCTAAAAGTCATAAATACATATTCAACCGCCTTGCCTCCGGTTATGTAATTAATCAGCATTACCACAAAGCAAATGGTAACCATTCCGATAACAACCGGCGAATTAATCGTAATCTTAAACTTCTTATCATTCTTATCCATGGCTATTGTTTACCAATTCCTTTCCCAGTATCCTTTTTATTGTTCGCAACGTTTTTGTCAACATTGCCTGCCTGCTTTTGCTCAAGTTTATCTTTCTGTAAAGCCTCATTCCTCTGGTTCATTTTAGCTAACGTCTTCTTAACACTTGGTCTATTAAAGAGCTCATCATGCCAAGTATTAACTGTAGCTTTAGCTTGTTCAAACAAATCCGGATTCAACACTTTAGCATTCAGAGACTCAGCCGATCTCTTAATAGCGTTGATATTCTTAGTATAGAATTCATTACCACTCTTAGACGTTTCATCCCATTGTTTAATAATCTCAAAACCAGCCTTGCCGTTCTTGTCAATATCCTTAAGGTACTCGTATTTCTCCTTAAACTCATTAACATAATCTTCAATCTGCTTGGTATACATGTGCTGAAGCACTTCGTCTCTAAGTTCAACCGACTTCTTTTGAGAAAACATACTGTTAAATTGCTCCGGTTCATGAACATTAGCAGCTCCGGCAGTATATGATATGATATAATCGCTAAACATTTGACCGACTTTAGAATTCATAAACTTATCAAATTCTTTCATCTGCTCATCAACATTTTTAGGTTGAAGCATAGCCTTTAGCTTTATGTCCTTCTCAATCTTAACTTCCTCAGAGTCGTTCTCCTTAGGAGCAAACGCTTCATTAAGCATATCATAATACAATGCTCTTTCATAGGTCTTAATTAAAGATTCTTTATATGACGAAATCCCTTCATCATCAAATCCTTCTTTGCACATAAGTCCGGCATATTTTCTCCGCTGATACTCATCTTCCTGAATAGCAGCCTCCAAAAGCTCCATACCGGTTGATTTATCCATAGTTGCCTTATCAAAAGTCCTGTCTTCGAACTTCTCGCCCTCTTGCTTCATGGCAACGTATTTGTTGTAGTTTGCCGCATCCTCTTTAGCCTGCTTGGTTATGGTCGGACACATCTCATCTTCCTTAAGTCTCTTCTTGAGTGCATCCAAAGCAGCTTCAGCAGCTTCCTTACGATTAGCAGAAGTCTCGTTATCCTTAACTTTAAGCTCATCTTCTTTACGCTTAATATACTTCTCTAGTTTCTTGATGAGCTTTCTTTCACGAACAACAAAATCCTTAGCGTTATATGTGAAATCCTCCTTGATGAACTCCTCTTCTGCCTGCTTCTGATCATCATGAAGCTTCTTAATATCATTTAGAATACCGGTATACTCTTTACTTCCGAGAAGCACTCCTGAATCTGCATTGTCAAGCCCTTCTACTGCAGCTTCAAGACTAGTACGCTTAAGATTACTACGCTTAGCAGCATCAGCCCAAACACTCATGTCTACAGCAAGCTCAATATTCTTGGTTGTATCATAAAGTGTAGAAGCGCTACCCGCTAAGATATCGGCATACTCTTTTGAGTCCATACCGCTATAATCAAATCCCTCGCTAAATGCCTTAACAGCCTCGACAAAGGCTTTATTCTTAGGAAGATTCTCCTTCGCATTATTATGGTTAACAGCTCGTTTTTTAGAAGTAATAATGAATGATGAAGCGTACCCTTCCTTTATAAACACTTCATATTCTTTGACATAATAATTGTTAATCATATACTCGGTAGAAAGTTCTATCATACGCTCTTTAGAGAGATTACCCCTTTTTAGCTCAGCGAGTATATGCTTATTGGCCATTTCAAAATCAAACTTAAGAACCTCGGCAAGGTACTTAGGATTATCTGTAGGCGTCTTGCCATCTAATAACACAATACCTTTATCATCGGTACTTAAACCGTACTCCTTAGTGACTCTGGCAACAAACTCATCTAATTCTTTCTTTCCGTTTTCAGTTCCAAGATAAAGAACACCTTTATCAGCCTTAGAGTTGGCACCTAAAAACTTAGTGTAATCGGCATCTTCTTTAATCAAGGCAGCCGGATCGCTTTTTTTAAGCTCGTCCTTTCTTGCCAAGTTAATAACATCTCGTTCAAAAAGCACAGGATCATACATCTTTCTGAGGCTCTTACCGGAAATGATGTCACCAAGAATATGAGATCTTCTTACATTTCGTTCAAGTATATCATACTTTAACTGATTAAGCCTCAACTCAGTGTTGTCCTTAGCTTCACCGTATAGTTCAGCCGTTTTAAGCAACCTAGCCTTATCATCTGCGGCCTGCATTCTAAGTCTCGCAACATTGCCAAACGCTAAGATTTCCTTTAAATCGACGCGTTTATCAGCCGCAGCTTCCATGTTAATACTGTTAAACTCAGCATATAACTCAGCATCTTTTACAAGAAGATTGTTTAAGGTGCTGATAGTTGTATGGTAATAAAAACTTGTATTGCCTAAATCTTCTAATTCTTTTATATTCTGTTTGATAAGCGCGAACATATTATATATGAGCTGTGCAACATCCTTTTTATCACCGGTTGCGAAAGAAACAATAGCGTCAAATGCAATATTTTTACCCTCAGATATAACCTTCGCATACTTATGAGTGTGCGGTCTTGGTCCCTTATCATCAAGAACGATATCAGCAAGCCACTGAGTAGAATACTTTCGCAATGCCTCTCCAAAATCAGCATTAGGCTCTCCAATAGATTCAAGCAACTCTTCTCTGGCACTCAAAGTTCCTGCCATAGAAAGAATCGCAAACTCTTTATCAGAGAATGAATATTCTTTTATGTTATAACTATAAATGTTGTTCTTAAATACTGCTTTAGGAAATACATTAGCCTCCTCCCACTCATCATGATACTTTGCATCTGGTCCATATATGTCATACAAATACTGAATCTTCGCCATAGCATCTTCACTTGACGCGATATCATCAGTTAAACCATTGGTGAAGCTAGCGTAAACTTGATTAAATGTCTTCTCGTAATTTACCTTATAAGTATCTATAAGCTTTTTGCCTTCTCTAGCAAACACAAGTTCTCCATACTCATCCATAAAACTCTTAAACTTGTTCATGGCGTCGCGTTTATCGCTGGCATTTTTAACCTTCTTATTCACGATATAATCATGAACTTCCTTAAACTTATTTAGTAAATCCGGAACGCGTCTAAGCGCCTCAGCATTTTTAACACGAGCCTCGGTATTCTTTTTTATATTCTCTGTATAGCGCTTTACCTCCATATTAGCAACGTAAAGATCATCAGCCTTCGTCAGTTTTTTAAGCTCTTTATCATATATTTTATACTGATCCCTTAACGCCTTGTTATCATTATTTAGTTTAGTAATCTGATCGTTAAGTGCTTTAATATCAGCTTCGTTTTTTTCGTACTCTGCTTTATTCTCCTCAATTCCAACAATCTGCTCATTTCTGACACTAAGTTCGCCTCTTCTTCGTGCTAAATCATTATGCTTTTTATCATAGTCATTAAATCTATTAACCATGTCTGCATTATCAGCATTTAGTTTATCAATCTTAGCCTGATCTTTAGCTATATCTTTTAACAACTTATCAAGATCCTGCTTAGCCTCTTCAAGACGCTCAGTGTTATCAATGATATATCTTTCTATCTCCTCCTGCTCTTTATTTAGATGATATGCGCCTTTCTCAAGTTCCAATGACATCATACCAAGTAGCCCAATAAACGAAGAATCAAAACTGTCCCATCCGTTCTCGTATGCCATCAGCTGATGCTTCATAATAGCGTAATCAGAACTGTGATCTCTCGCATAATCTACCAAATGCTCAGCACGATTGCCCAAATATTCATCATATATTTTCGGATTGTTCTTAACCGTGGTCTTTAACTCTTCATAATTCTTAACAAAATCCCTATAAGCACTAAAAAGCATATCTTGATATTTCTTCTTAGTCTCTTGAGTCCATCCAATCTTATCCTGTCTAGCCTTATAAACCCCTGCATCTACTATTCTACAGCTTGCATCGCATAGTCCCATATAAGGAGCAAAGTATCCTCTTCCATCAGGCTTAGATAGTGCTTTTCTGTAATACGCATAGTCTATTGACTTACCTACTACGTTACCTTTGTCATCCAAAACATCGACTGTCTTTTCAAGTTTAATTCCGCATACGATTAGATCATTAATTCTTGGAATAATTAAGTCCTCATTAAAGGCTACTGCATATTCATCGGGATTATAACGAGAAGGTATAGTTAAAAGATTAATAAAAGGTATATAACCCTTATCAGCTCCCTTTAGTCGTTTAATCATATTCTCATAAGTATCATTAATCGGTGCTTGAGCTTTAATCAACTTATCAGCAGCTTCATAATTATCGCTAAAATGAGATAACTTAAGCCCAGCATCGTCACCCCTAAAAAGATTAGGATGGTTAGCATCAAATAGTGAATCCAAATTATATTGTACTGATATATCATCGTACTTTTGACGCAAACCAGGATTATCATGCTGTATATTTAAAAGATTCATCCCTACGTCCGAAACCCACCGTCTGAAAGCATAGATTCCTTATTTACCCTCCATGTATTTCAAAACGCTATCCGGTGTTCTCTTCTTAATTGTTCTCTTTGGCATTGCTAATTCCTCCTAAGTATTAAAACACATTTAGTGAGTAGATGAGAGATTACATTCCCATCTTAGGTACGTCGTTGTTAGTAACCTGGTTAGCTTCGTTCTTAACACCCTTAGCAAGTGCGTTATGACGCTTAAACTTAGCACGCGGTGTCTCAATAGCCTTAACAGCCGCAGTAAAGTTTTTAGGGTCATTGACATATTCCCTAACATAAGCAATCTGAGCATCTCTTTCTTCACTAACATTACCTGATTTCATCTGTTCCATGAATTTTTCGGCAATCTTATCAATGGTATCATTCATAACAGTCTCGTCAGCAGCCATCAAAAGTTTTCTTAACTTAGTATTGGCAGGACTCTTTAACGCCTTATAAACGGCATATTTCGCAAAATCTTCTTCAGCTCTATCTATAGACTTGAAATCATATAAATCCTGAACATCACCGTTAGGGAACATTTTGCCAATTATATCATCCTCAGTCATAGGATCACCGCCTGGAGACACCATCGTCTCCTGATACCTCTTCTCAAACAATGTATCCTTCTGATATGTCTCCCAAATGCTGAAAGCCTTTTCTGGGTGATTCTTAACAATGCTCTTAAACGCTGCATTCTTATATAACTTCTTAATCTCTGACTTTAACGACTTAACGCTAACCTCAGATAACTGATTAAGCTGGTCTAAAGTCACATTTGGATCATATACCTTCTCTAAGAAATTCTTGGTAACAATCCATCTTGCAATAGCCGTAGCGGTTCTCTTATTAGACATCTTAAGGTATGCATCAGGAGTCTTCTTCTTGGTGTACTCAAAATTAGTAACCATTGTCTTAGAAACCTTCTTAAGCTTGTTCTGAATAGCAATCTGCTTAGCTGATATCTTGTACATCTCCTTAATATCAGGCTTTTTAACAGCCGCTTCAAACGCTGGTATAAGTTTACCGTTTTTAGTGTATTTAGCTTCAATCTCAGAAACTTTTTCTAAAAGCTCATCAGTACTCAAGTTACCATATGGTTTACGCTCATTGTTCTCATAGCGTTTACTTCCGGCCGATGACAATGCAAGCCTTGCGTCATACAAGGTTATCTGCTTAACCTGACCATTATTCACAATATCTATTGCCGCTACATTTGGTCTTCCATGATATCCGTCGGCATAGATAAATGAATCATTGATATAATCATCAGCTTTTTTCATAAGAGTAGATATATTACGAGCAAGCGCATATGATGGTACCGTTCCGTTTCTTAATCCATCTATTGCTTCCTGTATATCCTCAGTGAATTCCTGATATCTTTGATCACCTTCCACAACATCGCTACCAAAGTTAGCCTCTTCATTAGCCTGAGCCTGTCTCAAGTAAGCTTTAATCTCTGTAAGCCAATCAACAGCACCTTTAATGGACTCTTCATACTTCAAAAATGCGTTGTAGAACTCTACATCCTTAGGGTCAACGGCAATGCCCTGCTCGTTAGGAATCTGCTTTTCGTTTACATTATCATTAATATCATTATTAATGTTATTATTAATGTTATTATTAATGTTATTCTGATTAGGTGCATTTACTATAATCTCATTAATATTCTCTCCAAGCTGAGGAAGAACATCAATCTTGACATCCTTAATCTCAGGCTTAACCTCCACACCATAGTTAGGAAGTGGAATCTTAGCATTCGGCTCCTTGGTTGCAGTAAGCTTGGTATCTTTATTAACCTTCTCGCCCGCTTTAACATCGTACTTTAAGCCAATCTTGATATCCTCAGGTTTAATAGCAACACTATCCTTGATCTCGTTAAAGTCAACATTTCCTCCGGTAGAGTACATGTTATATGTTGGATTAACAGTACTCTTAGAACATGCATAGAAAAGATGAAGCTCCGGATTAGCATATGCTCTTAATGCTATAGCCTTGGCGTATTTAATCTTCTTACTGTAAGGCGCATCTTTGCCGGCTAACTGTTCTTCAGCTATCTCTCTTGCACTACGTCCGTTAATTGTAATGTTGTCAATTATATCCTGAATTTTACTGCTTGAGATAGACATAATCTCAACCTGATTAATAGGAGTATAAAGCTCATCAAATGCTTCAGCCGCCTCATCAAGTTCTTTGTCTGTAACATCAGTAAGATCAAGCCCCTTCTTAAAGCGGTTTCCTTTATTAATCTCGATATTCATTACAAATGAATTGTCATTGTGTGCAACAATGTTAAGTGCGTTCTCAACCGCCTTAGTATGAGACTCATTGTATTTTTGAATTGCTTCAATAGCACCTTTATTTGATTTCTGGAATGCTGTTCCACCTTCTTTAGAAGGAACGGAATTAACCAACGTCTCCATAATATCTCCCGAAATCATGCCGTAATTTTGAACGACATACTCGACAGAAAGCGGTTTAGGAATAACGTATCCTTTAGGAATCTCCGGCTTAATCACTTCCTCATTATCGGGATCAAAGCGCTCTTCCTTAGAAGGCATATGATTACCTACATTGATAAGGTGAATCTTCTGCTCTTCCGGGAGATTCTTGTCTTCTAAAAGTTTGGTAATCTTACCCATCGACTTAACAACCTTGGCCTTGTTAAGATCAGACTCATGTACTCTCATGCCTGACTTAAAATCATTCTTATCCTTAGCACCGTAACCCTCCATAAAAGCCTTGTTCATGTTGATTCCGTTAGGATTAACATCGCTCTTTCTGTTATCACAGTTGGTCCAGTTGCTAAAAACTCCATCAAGACCATATTCCATCTCCGCTACAAATCCGAATACATCCTTTCTCATGTTCTCGTAAGTAGCCTCGTTCTTAATCTTAATATTAGCAGGAGTCTTTAAATCCTCTTTAAAGAATATCTGCTTTCTTGAATTGTAGACCATCTTAGCGTAATCTCTAAGATGAGACTTAACATCCTCCGTGCTAATACCCGCACCGTATACAGGACGCTTGTTAAAGAAGTCCACGAATTCATTTCCGAGCTTAAGCTTATCCTCTTTAGACATCTTGCTGATTCTGATTACATCTGCGGTTGTAATCTGAGCTTCTCCATTCTTCTTAACACCGATAAGCCATGTTATAAATAAACCTCTCATTGCGTCGACACTTTCAATATTAGCTACGCCTGCCTTCTTCATGGTGGTCTTAAATGCTGTCGAGTTAAGAGGGAAAAACTCCAATGGATTAATCTGAGTTATTGTATAATCAATAACCTTGTCATTACCTAAATTCAACTCATTCATTACTTCTACTTCTTTCATAATACATACCTCCTGTATAAATGCTATATATACCCCTTAGGGTTTAGTTCAATAGTTATCATCCGGTTAGCCATTATACTAACCACAAATCCATAATACCATCAACCCTACAACAAAAGCGCAACAACCAAAAAAGAATTTAGCATTTGTCCGTATAAACCCCGTAAACACCCATCTTCTTGTACTTTTTGACCTGCTTTTTGGTGTTAACCGTATGGGTAAACACCTTTAACCCTTGCTTTTTAAATATCTTACAGACACTCTTCTTAACGTATGCCTTTGGAATAGTGACTGTTTTAATGTGATGTTTCTTGCAAAACTTCGCGATTGACTTATATTTGCTCGTATTCTTCCCGGCAACCCTGTAAAGAGTGAATATATACTCCTTAAAATCATATACTAAGCTGATTGCATCATAATCCTCTTCAGAGTAAATCTGAGGAACAATCCTGTCAGCCAGCGTAGTGTAGCTATTCTCCTCGCATATCTTAACCAAATCACGATACACACGAGCTATATTGCCACACTTAGAGTCGACAATTAAGTAGATTTCGTCTCTATCGCTAAGTTTCTCTAAGAGCACATCAGCCGTAAGTACCGTATAATCAACTAAGCTCTGAACATAAGCTAAGCGCCCGGTAGTATAATGCCCACCAATAAGATACCCGTCGGATGTGTAACTAAGATCAACCTCTATCGCCTTAACCTTGTGTTTTAATGTGTTGTCTAAAGCCTCTAGCGAATTGGTGTAAGCTTGACCGTTATACCTACCGCAAGCATGAATAATCTTGTTGGGGAGATTGCACGCGGCGCTAGCCTGGGTTGCGGGTGTGGACACCACCAGCGATATCACCACTGCAAACGCTAGTATTCTCGTAAATAAACTATTATTCTTCATCATACATAAACCTCTTTAACCATCGTTAATCACATTTAAATATTATACCATAGATCTCACATAAACAAAAGACAGTTAAGCCTAAACTTAACTGTCTTTTGAAGATTCTTCGCTTCGCTCAGAATGACATGGCTCAATTTATACACACAGCACACGGTTACACATATGCTTAAGTCGGACTCTGTAAAAACGTCGGTACTTAATAAGCACGACTTTCAGGAGTGCGAATTTAGTACCGCTACGTTTTTGCCGAAGCGAGAGCGGGTCCGACGTAGCATAGTGTTGCCGGGTGCGTCAATTATTTCCCTGCTACATTCTGAGTCTTGGCTTTAGTATTTTCTTTAGTCTTCGGCTCTTTAATCGCTTTAGGCTTAACATTCTTAATAGCGCTCTTTATAAGCGCCCCACTTTCAATGGACCTATTAAGCTTTTCAACTGTAATTCCCTTCTTTTCAAGAATCTTCTCCTTCTGGAAATAATTCGCAACCTGCTTGATATAATCATCTCTCATATCATACACATTCTTATTATTTAAGAATGCATCACTTACCAACGCTTGCGCGTACTTAGAATCTTTTGCGATAAACTGATTAACCACAGCTTTAGCAAGTCTCTCGTAATTCTCGGCAGATTTACCTACAGCCTTCTCATTCTGATTAACATAATCTCCAATCGTGCCAAACTCACCTGTCATCGCATTAATAGCATCACTGCTTTTATCCGAAACAGTCTTAGCAGCTTTAATAAGATTATTCCAACTCTTAAATAAGTCATTGGTATTCTTCTTAGCCCATGTACTAAATACCTTGTTATTCTTGAGTTCTTTAATCTTATTCTTAATAGTGCTACCGGTAAGTTCCTGTCTGATCTTAAGTTTCTCCACATTGCCAAGGTTACTCTTTAAAGCCCTTTCAACCATAGACTTTCTGATATACTCAGTAGCAGGATCAGTCTTTTTAGTCTTGCAAGCCTTATTAATCTCAGCAACAAGCTCAGCCTGCTCCTTTAAAGCATTGTACTTATCAGTAAGCTCAGCAGGTCCCTGTCTTCCAATGCGTTTCTCGGAATTAACTCCTAAGAGCTTACCACACTCAAGAGTGATGCTCTTCTCCGATACATTATGTACATCAACCCCGATTCTAACATCTTTGCCACTATCCTTAAGATTAGAAAGCTGTTTATCATACATTGTGATAAACCTGTCAGCAATCCTTGCGCCCTTCTCGGAAGCTAAAAATCTTATATTGCCGTCTCCTCTCTTGCCAAATATACTCTTTCTTTCCTTAAAGTACTTAGCGGAGTTATCCTTAAATGTGCTTAACGCCTCTTTAACCTTGTCCGCACTGCTTGAGAAATCGCTAAGTACATCCATAGCCTCTTGTAAAGACTTAGCCATATTCTTATAAAGAGTAGTACCTGAGCCTTCCTCTCCTAAACCTTTATTTCTCTGCTTAGCAGTAGAAAGAAGACTTAACTTAATCTCCTCTAACTCACCTAAGAATTCTTTCCTCATGTGTTTAAAGTCATTATACTCTCTAAGGAATCTCTCCTGCTCAGGATAACCGTTTATATCATCATTGACATCATCAGCAAAACGATTGCCGTCTCTGTCTTCGAATTCAAATGTATCCGCATCAAAATCACTATCGTTCATAAAGTTGTTCTCAACACCCTGATCTACCGCGATAACATTGTCATTACCGGCAGTAGTATTCTTGATGTTAAGGTTAGAAACGCTGTAAAGGTAACCGTTACTGTTAATTCCCTCAACGACACCCTTATCATTAACTATATCTTTTACGTTATTCTCTATCTCCTTATCAATCACAGCGCTTGGAATATCATTGTCAAATATTCCGCCACTCACAGTAAAAAAATTCTCCGGTTCGTCAACAGCATTCTTCTGCTCTTTATCTGCACGATCAATTTGAACCGCCTCTAAATCAAGTAACATTAGATATTCATCTAAACTATCAACGCCCTCTATACCCTTAAACGGTTCTATCTTCTTTCTAAAATCAGAATAGAATCTTGAAATCTCATCCGCTGAAATATTGGCAGGAAGACTCTTAAGCGCATTAACGCCAAACTGCAACGCATTAAATAACTCCTCGCTTAGATTACCGTTCTGGTAACTTACATCGCACGCATTGTATATTCTGTTAATTAACTCGCCTACTCTGACCTCATACTGTGACCATCCGTTTCTGGTCATAATATCACTCAAGTCCATATAGTTGACATCAGCAATATAGACGTTATTGTTGTAAAATGCTACAGGCTGAACTTTCTTAACCCTGTCGGTCGCTTCTAAAACTCTTGTCTCGTTAAGATCTGCCTGAATGTAATCACAGATTGCATCTATAGTCTTATCGTCTCTAAAGTCTTTAAGCTCGTTATACATCGCGCGAAGAACTTCATTTCTCTGATACATACCGTTAATCTTGGTACTAAGAAGCTTCTCACCGCAGTTCTCCAAAGCCCCATATCCTCTACTCAAACGATCATATGCATTGAAGATCATGATAGCATAGTTCTCGTCTGTAGGATAATGCTCAAAATCCCATCCGTTATCCTTAAGATCCTCGGTAAATTCTTCCAAAGTGAAAGCTCCGATTCTCTGACCGCGGTCGCGAATCCTTACCTGCTGCTTAGAATTAAACGCTCCCATAACATAGCGATGATACTGGTCACCATATAGCATTCCCGCATCCTCAAGATATCCCTCAAGAATCGCCGTATCGTGCTGTACTTTATTGGCGTCAAGGTCACTAAGCTTGATACGATTAGGATGATTAATATCCAAATAACAAGCTACAGGATCATTACTTGTATACTTATTGTCTGCAAGGTATGGCTCAAAGAAAAGCTTGGTATCCTTATTCTGAACCTCATGGAGAATGTAGGCCTTAGCCAGTGCTACCATATTCTTCTGATTAGCGTCAATTCTTGACTGTCTCTCCTCATCAAGGATCAGCTCTTCATCAGGGTCCATATACATATCAGCCTTTATAAGTCTCTCTTTAACCTCTTTCACAAGGTCCATAGGCTCATTATTGCCCTTTACAATCTTAAATGTATCAGCAATAAGCTCGAGCTCGCTCATGGAAGCCGCTTTATCAGAAAGCTTCTTCTGCTGGCTGATCAACTTGCCAAACACTGCGTCAAATATATTACCTGAATTCTTAAAATCCGTTTCATTGATGAAAAACGAATTGTAGAACTTGTCATCACCCTCACTGAAGCCCTTCTGGCTCTCAATAAATCCTCTTTTATTGACCGTATTGTTAATCTCAGTAATGATAGTAAAAAGGTCCGTAGTCTGGGCTGTCATACGAGCAGTCTCTTCGACCAACCCTTTAGAACCCTCTCTAATTCCGTTAGCGAAATTGACTGTATCTACCATTAAACCATGAGTATCAAGGTGCTTTTCATTAATATAATCAAGAAAATACTTATAAGCATTATCTCTGTCAACCGCGTTATATATCTTATGGCCGATAGCGTAATCAATGAATACTGAATGGACTTCATTTTCTATCTCACTATTGCCTCTTGCCATGTCAAAAACAGCTCTTAAAAACTCTTCATCCTCAGGATGTGCCTTAAAATCCCACCCGTTCTTGATAAGGATATCTCTTGCTTCTCTATACTTAGCGCCAACCTCTAAATCCTTATTGTGCTTATCAATCTTCTTCTGATAATCCTCTTCATCTACGATATATCCATCTTCCTTAAGAACCTGATTGTTCGCATTAATCAGGAAATCCACATACTTAGCCAGTGAAGCAATCTTATCACTGTATGGAGCATAAATATTAATGTCATCCATAAATAACTTAAGCATGTTATTCTGTGCCATTCTGTCCACCGGACGAATATCGCTAATCTTATCAACAAGTCTCTGAAGCATACCGTCAAAGTAAACATTTTCATTGGCACACGCATATATTGCCGTCAGCAACATATTGTTCTGAAGATTGTTCGTCCAGCCGCCTTCTTGAAATAAATCCTTGAATCTATCAGAAAAGCTTACCCCGTTAAGCGTGGCAGTATTCCTGGTATCCTTATTTGCAGTGATGGATGCCATATCCATAAGATCGCCCTGCGTAGTATAAAAATTAAAAATTATTTCCTCGTCTTTTTCTTTTATATATCTTCCCTCTGGCATATTACTATCCTCCTATGTAAATACAACTAAAAATGTACTTTAAACGCTTTGTCTTCATTTTTTTGAGATTTAGACTTCTAATTGGCATTCTATCGAATGCCAAAGATCCTTCGTCACTTCGTTCCTCATCATCAATTATACCATATTATCCGCAACAAAAGCGCAACAATAACGAATAAGCAGGTGTCATACGACACCTGCCTATTCTAAACCACATTATATGTACAATTAAAGCATTACCTTCGGTCCAAGTCCACCAATCTTACGCTTACCTGAAGCCTTAATCTCCTCTTTCTTTGGTTCTTCCTTCTTAGGTTCCTCAACCTTTGGCGCCTCAGCGACATTATTCTTGTTATGAATAAAATCATCCTCTGCCTTTAAGTATGCCTTCATCTCCTTGTTGGTAAATCTTACAAGGCTCTCAACGAGATCAAGTCTAGCCTTACCGTTATCGGTAAATGGTGAGAAGATGAGTCCCTGTCTCTCCTTGTAGTATGAAAGTGCAGCCTTGTTAAGCTCATTGATATCAGCCACTTTAGTTTCATGCTTCCTGTCAAGAACCTTATCAAGAGCATTCATAAGCCTCTTCATATACTTAGAAGGTTTCTTAGTACCATTGGTATCTTCAAGAAAACTTTGAATGTCACTGTAGAAGTCTCTCATCGCTTTAGTAAACTTAACAGGAGTCTCTTTCATGTACTTCTCATGCTGAGCCTTTCTGCTTTGATTATTCTCAAACGCCTTGTCAGCCTCTGCCTCGGCCTTAATAAACTTGTTAACCTCTTTCTTAACATTAGCTTTATACACATCAAAGAATGACTTTCTGTCAACTCTCTCTGCTAATGTGCGCTTAAATACAGGATCATTGCGAAGCTGCTCTCTCATATCTCTAACCTGAAGATTAAGAGAACTATTGAAAATGAATGCTCCTTCTTCAGTATCGGCTCCCATCTCTGATCCAAGTAAATTCTTGTCAAAGGTAGGTCCCGCAAATACCTTAGCAATCACATGATCGCAAGCCTCCATCTCATCTCTTTGTGTGAATACCTTGCCCCCTTTATAAGTCTCTGAAATGAGTACGTTAACCACTGCCTTAACACGGGCTACAGTGGTGGTACTTAAATCAGCCTCCATGTCCTGATCAGAACCAAACATAATCCAATCTTTAGTATTCTCTCTCATATTCTTAAGATCAAGCTGATAATTCTCCCAACCTGACTTAAATACATCCTTCTCGAAAAGCGACTTATCATTCTTAGAAAGGACTTCCTTAACATATCCCCTAAAATCAGCATCATTAGCAAGTGTATTAATATCATTATCTATAGCTTTCTTAGCATCCAAACACTTCTTGTATGAATAGTTATAATTCCAAATATCTACACCATTATCTGCCACAATAGCTGCAGCTGCCTTATATTCATCAAGCGTTACATCAGGGCTTCCCCAATCAATTGAATACGGATCAACAAACTGCTCATCATATACCTTTTCAACAAGGGTATCAAGGTTCTTCTTATGAACAGCCTTTCTGTTGGTCTCTTTATTAGCTGCAAATGTCTCAAGGCCTGGCTCAGGACCTGGAACCGGTTTACCATCCTCACTAATTCCATGATCATACTTCAAAATATCGTTATACTCATTAAGGAGCCTCTTTGCACTAGTAAGATACTGCTTTCTTGAGTCTTCATTGTAAGCCACACAAGCTTTACGAAAAGCATCATACGCCTGCTGAGAAAGGATAAACTCTCCTCTTCCTCTGTCAACGAGATCATCTATTAATTCTGAAAGTTCAGGATACTTCTTGATATTCTCCTTCATTCTTTCGTACTTTTCATCATTTAACTGATGTCCTAAAAATTCTATAAAGAGCTCTCTCTTTCTCTTAGAAACACTTTTATTAACCCACTGAGGATGTATCCAAAGCGAATACTCAGCTCTGTCGACCTCCTCTAACTTTTGCTCTAATTCCTGACGATTAATTATTCTTGGCATAGCGATTACCTCCATCTTTATCATTAATATTGCGCTTAACCGCGCTGTTTTTGTTTCTAAAAGCATTATATCATACACAGTGTAACAAATGCGCTACAAAACAAAAAAGAAACCAAAAAACTTGGTTTCTTAATAACTCATATCGAATAATCGTTAGGGCACGCAATGTCATCAAGCAATTCAGCCAATGATATATTCTCGAAATAATCATTAACGACCTTCTGAAAACCTGTCCACATACTTAATGTTGGGCAGGTATCGGCACGCTCACAGGTATTTGGCGTAGTCTCAAGGCATGAAACCGGCGCAAATGCTCCCTCTGTAGTCTCTAGGATATCCTTAAGCGAATAGTCTTCAGGGGCCTTCTTGAGCCTATATCCACCTTTCTTGCCGCGGGTAGCAGAAAGATGCCCTGCTTTAACGAGCAGAGCTACAATCGCCTCTAGGTACTTTTCAGATATTCCCTGACGCTTAGCTATATCAGAGAGTGGAATGCACTCTCCGGTATCATTCTTGGCTAAATCTATCATAACTCGAATAGCATATCTTCCTCTTGTTGAAACCTTCATCTAAACTTACACCTTTCTGTCTTCTCTTATGTTCATAAAGATATCAGTATTGAAGATTATTGTACCACATCTTCAACTATCTTACCACTATCTATATATAGATTTAATAACCTTAAACAGGACGAACCCGGTAATAGGTTCGTCTCAGAATATATATATGTCCCCTACACGTTATTTACCCTTCTTCATACCTTTAGGCTCTTTAACAACAGTAGTAGTCTTTTTGGCATTCTGTTTCTTAGGTGCAACAGCGTTATTGTTAACAGGCTTCTTTTTAGCCGCCTCAACAACAAGCTTCCTAATCTCAGCGTCATTCTTAACCATTCCGGCATAATGCTGTGCAGTCTGTTTAAGATTCTTGGAATTCTTTATGGTCTCGGTAAACTTATCTGACTGAAGAAGAATCTCCTCGTATTCTTTAACGGTATAAGATTTCTTACTTCCAGGCTTCTTAGGAAGCTCACCGTACACCTCCTTAATCCTTCCCGTAAATGCCTTGGCAACATCCTTGATAACATCTGCTGACTTAGTATAGTCTTTGGTCTCAAGATTCTTAATGGACTTATTAATATCACGCTCATAAAAGATGTCCTTGATTGCTGTGTCTTTGTCGTCAAATATAATAGCTCCGACGCTTCCCTTGTTAACTCGAGATACAAACTTCCTATAAACCGCAGAGTTGGTTACTAAATCCTCAACTTCGGTTTTAAGCTGGTCTCCTTTAATTCCCTCCTTAATAAGAGTTGAAACACATCTTTCTTTAAGAACCTTCTTAACAATATCTTTTAGGGATTCCTTGTCCTGGTCAGACAGTTCCTTCTTCTTAAGCGTATTTTTGAGCAAACCCATGCTGTTCTTAGCTTCATTTACAAATGCGAGCGCATCACCCTTAACCTTTGTAGCTTTCTTTGTGTACTCATTCTTTAAACCGGTAACATTTACACCAAGCATATCAGCCGGCATTGTAGTGTACTTGTAAATCATCTCAAATTCACGTCTGGTCATTATACCACTTATTCTGAATACCTTAGAAGGATCAACTTCATTTGGATCATATTCAACTTTCATATTGCGAATAAGTTCACCATTGATAAGCATTGGTCCAAGAACATCGAACTCTTCAGGCTTTATAAGTCCTTTATATTGATCAACCAATGCTGCCCCAAAATAAGCCATTCCATAATCAAGCTTATCATTTAACATCTTACTGTAAGGAATTCCTTCTTTCTGTCTGATAGAGAGAATCTTCTTACATAATTCAAGATGAATAACCGCACCCGTCAGAGTTTTAATATAGTTGTTGTCTACATTGCCTTTTTGAATATTCTCAAGTGCAGTCTGCATATTTATTGAAGATATTAAATAATGAGATGCAGTGCCTTTAATTCCTGTTACCTTAGCTCCATATTCATGATATGCAGTAATCTCCGGATAGTCTTTTTTACCTTCTTCAACCATCTGAGGCTTAATTTTATCCATCTCCTGTCCGGCGTCATATAGAGCGAACGCGACTGCCTGAAGTCTCCTAAACTCTACCTTTCTGTACGTCTTCGGATCCGAAAAATCAAGCTTAGCTGCTACTTCATCCATCATTTGTGCCAATGCATTTCTTCCTTCTCTGATCTTATTGGCAACCCATTTCTTATCTTCGTCAGTATCAGCCTCCATATGAGCTGCCACTTCGTCAAATATACGAGATTTCTCTTTGACACAAGAGGTAGCTGTAACAATATCCTCAAGTGAATACTTACTGTTGCCATCCTGATTCTTCTCTGCCGCAAATGCTAAAACAGATATAGAATGTACCGCACTTCTGGTCGACGTATATGCACCGTACTGTGGCATCTTGGCAACCCCTTTAAACTTACCCTGCTTATACGGATCTAATTCTAAATCAACTTTAGAAGCAATAAATTTATCCGTCATAGTCAGATCTCCACTGAGTATGGTATCTTGAATATAGTACTTCTCATTGGTTGAATTATGTAGTTCATTTGATACCGTGAGAGTTTTGGAAGCGTAGGTATCCTTCATATTTTTAGTGATATAGCTAAGCTTAGACCTTATCTCGAATACCTTTTTCACCCTACTCTTAGCATAGTCAGACTTTGGGCTTAGTTTCATATCAAGATATTCTTTAGCTTTATCACATACATCATCTGAAAGGGCTATGAATCTTTCATACTCCTCGTATGAAAAGCCTGTTGTATGATCACTAATCGTTTGGATATAACCATCCAACTTATTAAGAGCTTTCTTAAATGCTTTAAACTCAGGCGAAGACTTAACTAACGACCTGTCCACATGCTCTAATTCATCCATGAATACACATGTACGGTTAAGAACCAGAGTTTTGGTGTCTTTCTCAAAGTTATTTACATATGTATACCCATCTAACGTCACATTATGATCGTTAATCAAATCAACCGCTCTATTTCTTAAAAATCTCTCATGGTTGTCGCGTTCTTCTTTTAGTTTAGCTTTAGTTTCTTTGGTATTATATTTAGCAGCTAGACTAGGAGCCTTAACATTTGGAAACATCTTATAAGATTCCAACTGTGTCAATTCATCCATCCGTTTCATTCCGGCAGCAAAATCTTTAGCCTCACAGGAAACCATGTCTTTATATAAAGGATGTTTAACCATCTCATTAATATATAGTTCTTTAATTCTGTCATATCCGTCATCTTCAGCTAAAAGGGCCGTTAAATCATTAATCGTATATCTTCCAAGCGATTCCCTCATATCATTCATAATGACATTCTTGGAAACAATATTGTTAGCTTCCCATTCTAACTTAATTCCAAAATCATCAAGCATCTTACCTACTACATTGGTAGCAATCTCAGTATTCTCACCCATTGCCTCATACTTACATAAATTGGCTACAAAACTCTCGAAGAGTAACTCCTTAACTTTGTCCTCTCTCTCCTTGGTGTTTGGAGCCGGTGAATTGTTAAGAAGCTCCTGCTTAATTACAAATGACTTCTTTGTGCATTCAATCGCCTTAATCGAAGCTTTTATTTTGGCATATTCTATAGGAGATGGAATATCTTTTAATCCAAATCTTGGATCATTAACTATCTTGCTTGCAATACTAAAAAGCTCTTGTCTCGAAGTATAAAATGGCGATGCACTTGTGTCAGTAATTGATGTAGCCACACATGAATATGACAATCCAGACATCAGGTTCTTAAGATACGGAATAATAGCGGAGTAATCTCCATTCTTACACTTAAGAAGGGCTGCTTTAGCATTTGTTCTTCCCTTAACCATATGCCTTGGGAAATTGCCCTGTCTGCTATCTCCGGTACCGACAAAGTTGGTAAATAGCGCAGTGTAGTTGATTTCACGCCTATCTCTTGTCATTCCCGAAGATGTAGTATATAAAGTATCAATATCATTAGGGTCACACATAGCCCCGAGAACTACGGCTGTTACAATATCCTCATCAAGTCCTTCCGGAATATCTATCTCAATCTTGTCATAATCCTGCTTACGCTCAAAACCTTCAAACATCTTACCCTTAGGGCCGTAAGCATTAATTATATCCTTACAGTTAATCGATCCAACCGATGTCCCGACACTATTTTTGTACTCTCTAACCCTATCTTCACCAAATCCGTCTTTATATAACTTATTGTTAGCAGGACTGTCCACTACATCATACACGCTGAGAGTCATGCCTTCTAGTGATATATTGTTGAAGAGCACAGCCTTAACCGCTCCTTCTTCACCTTTAATGAATGATTCCAACATAATATCGGAATTCTCATCCAATTTATATGTAATACGAATCTTCTCCGCTGTCTCACGAATCTCATCAATGTCAAATTTATGACGAAGCTTTCTAAGAAGCATCGCCGCAATAACCCTAGATAGGTTGTCGACTCTAATCTCCCATGTTGTTCCGGCCCTTTCGTAAGTATGCTTTTCGATGTATACATCATAGTCGACCGGATATTTATCGACCTTATACGAAGGAAGCTTCTTAAAACTGTTTAAAAGCTCTCTTCTGTTGACCTTTTGATTAATTAACCCTTTATTCTCATCAGCGTGCGCGCTCTCGTATGCAATGCACTTATCTACTAATTCCTTTATCTTGTCAGCCTGTCTCTTTAAGACTGTCTTATTGTTATCTACAATATCTTCATAATCCTCTTTATCTATCGCATATACCGGTTTAGAATAAAACCTCTTATACTCTAAAAGTGCTGCTATAAGGTTGTCATAAACGGAATCACTTACACAATCCGAGATTAACGACTCAGACAACTGATTAATCTTTTCGGTTATCTCCCTTGTGAATTCATCTTCACGAGTAGTGGTATATCTTATATTATTAAGAGCTCTTTTCTTCTTCTGAACATACTCAAGCTTTTTTAACATTTGTGACTTGGTAGAACCGGAAAACCCTGCAAAATTCATACTTGTAGCACGAGTCTTCATTGAGTCCATGAGTTGAGATAACCCCTGTGTCAAATATGCCTTTTGTCGCTGAGCTTTAAGAGCTTCCTTGTCATATCTTTCTATCTTAGAATTAGCTTCCCATGTGTTATATGCCTCAGTTTCAAGGTCAATCAGTTTAGCAACAGAATCTACAGCATCATCTACATTAACCGGATTAATGCCCTTATCAGGCTCGTTATTCTCATAGACATAATCGACTCCAAGATGAGTATACTTCTCAAGTCCGGCTAAAGTACTGACTAATAAAGCGTTATTAGGGTCATCTTTATAAGCATCTTTGAGCTTAACTATCATTTGCTTAACAAGCTTAACGCTGTCTTTTACTTCTTGTTCAAATCTCTCCTGCTTGTAAATAGTGGCATAAAGCTCTGTCTCATACTTATCTAATTGTTCTATCGTGACGCACTTCTCAAGTCTTTCTACATAATCGGGAAGTTTATCAAACAGCTCTGCTTCAGGTGTAATTTCAATATTCTCTTCCTTAACGGTATAGCCGATTGAATCATTGTAGTTACAATCCCTGAAACCTTCCATATAATCGCCTAATCGCTTGCTTCCACACTTGTTTTTTCTATAATAATTAATAAATTGACGATTATAATCATCTACAATCTGCTCCTCAGCATATTTATCGTTAAAATACCTGCCGGTCACATGCGATGTAAGTGCAATAAGCATCTGTGGAATTGCAATAGCGTCAATCTCTTGAGCAAGCACTATATCATGAGCAAGCTTTTGGACTGTCTCCGGTTCATCCTTGATAAGCGAGGTATGCTTAACCTTTCCCTTCTTGATATCTTTGGCAACATCATTCCTCTTATCGCCGATTTTATATCCGATTTCAATATAATACTTATGCAACTGATCAAACAATAAGGTAAAAAACTCCCCATTCTGGATCTTAAGATCTTCTTTGGTAGTCTGCTTGCCTTCAGCAGCGTTCTTGCTATTAATCTCTCCGGCTGTCGGGCCTAATTTCTCCGTCAAAAAGGCACTAACTTTATCATAATTGCTCTCTTCAACCTCTCCGGCTTTACCCTTGAGGCTAAAATAATCTCTGAACACATCAGCTATTAATTTGACTATTCCCCTATAATCCTTATTATCGTAAAGCTCATTAAGTCTTGCTGTTACATCTACATTAACTCTTCTAGGCATAATCAAACCCTCCTCATATATACTAAGCACTACGGCATATAATCATCGTTATCTTGTGCTATATTATAACATTTCATATAACAAATGAGCAACAAATTTGGTCGATACGCCAAAATTTACATTTGTCCTTTTATATCACTAAGAGTTGTGCTAAAATATGTGAGTATTTTTTAAATCAAATAAAGGAGTATCATCATGGAAAAGTTTTTCAAACTCAAAGAACGTGGCACCACAACCAAGACTGAGGTTATCGCCGGTGTCACTACATTTATGACCATGGCATACATTCTTGCAGTTAACCCTAGCATCTTAAGCGCTACAGGCATGGATGCAACAGCGGTTCTTCTCGCAACCTGTATTGCCTCATTTATCGGAACCTTGTGTATGGCTCTTATGGCCAACCTGCCATTTGCCCTATCTGCAGGAATGGGACTTAACGCTTACATGGCGTACACAGTAGTTCTCGGAATGGGTTATTCATGGCAAGTTGCTTTACTTGCAGTATTTGTTGAAGGTATCATATTCATCTTACTTTCAGTAACTCCTGTTCGTGAAGCCATCTTTAACTCAATTCCTTTGGAATTAAAGCGTGCGGTTTCCGTTGGTATTGGTCTTTTTATATGCTTCATCGGTCTTCAGAACGCCAAATTGGTTGTTGGCGGAGCAACTTTAGTTGAGATGGTTAGCTTTAAAGAGAACTTTAGCACAGTGGGAATCACCTCACTTCTTGCGCTTATCGGTGTATTTATCATGGCTATTCTTTATATCAAGAAGGTGCCTGGATCAATCCTTATCGGTATATTTGCAACATGGATTCTTGGTATGATATGCCAGGTCGCAGGAATCTACGCACCTAATCCTGACGAGGGATTCTACTCATTGTTCCCTTCATTTGCAATGACTGACTTCTCTAAGCTTGGAGAGACTTTCGGACAGTGCTTCCATATTGACATGAAGGGTGTTGGAATCTTCAACTTCATCGTTGTTGTATTCGCTTTCCTTTTCGTAGATCTTTTCGACACACTTGGAACACTCATCGGTGTGGCTTCTAAGGCTGACATGCTTGACGAGGAAGGCAAGCTTCCTGCTATCAAGCCTGCTCTTATGGCTGATGCTATCGCAACTTCAGCAGGTGCGGTTCTTGGAACTTCAACCACAACTACTTATGTTGAGTCTGCAGCAGGTGTAGGAGCCGGCGGAAGAACAGGTTTAACTTCACTTACAACCGCGATTCTCTTCCTTCTTTCAATGCTTCTTGCGCCTATATTCATCGCCATTCCTTCATTTGCAACAGCTCCTGCTCTTGTTATGGTAGGTTTCTTGATGTTTAGCGGAATCACTGAGCTTAAGATGGATGAGAGCAACTTCACTTCTGCTATCCCTGCTTACATTTGTATCTTCTCAATGCCATTGTTCTACAGCATTTCAGAGGGTATCTCACTTGGCGTAATCTCTTATGTTATCATCAATGTATGTACAGGTAATGCTAAGAAGGTTAATCCTATAATGTATGTTCTTACAGTGTTGTTTATTCTTAAGTATATATTCTTGTAGGATGTAGATTAATAACGCTAAGTGCTCAAAGGGGACAGGCCCCACTGGTAAATTAGTTGCTAATTTACCAGTGGGGCCTGTCCCCTTTGAGCACTTAGCAAATTTTCTAAAAAATATTACTCTAGGGGTCTTCTCAAAAACGGTCAACGGAGTATAATTATTATTAACCGTTGTAGTCAACGGTCAATAAAAGCATGTTTTTATACTAACTATCAGCGTGAATTATTAATTTTAAGGAGCGAATATGAATATAATAGAGATTAACGGCCTCACCAAAAAATATGGAAAAATGCGAGGCATCGACAAACTAAAACTTAATATCGAAGAAGGCGATTTCTTCGGATTTATCGGTCCTAACGGCGCAGGTAAATCAACTACAATAAGAACTCTTCTCGGACTTATTGCTCCAACGAGTGGCTCTGCGACGGTTATGGGTTACGACATCGTTAAAGATAACAAAAAGATTCTTAACGAAGTCGGATATCTACCTTCAGAAATCAATTTCTACAGCAAAATGAAGGTTAAAGACGTCATCAAGTATTCTGCTTCACTAAGAAAAGCTGATTGCAGCGATAAAGCCGACATTTTATGCGAGAGACTCGGACTCGACACATCAAGAGTAGTTGATGACTTGTCGCTCGGAAACAGAAAGAAGGTCGGAATTGTATGCGCTGTGCAACACAGCCCGAAGCTTCTGATACTTGACGAACCGACATCTGGACTTGATCCGCTAATGCAGCGTGAGTTCTTCAACATTTTAACCGAGGAGAATAAGCAGGGTGCGACAATATTTTTCTCCTCTCACATTTTATCAGAGGTTCAGAACTACTGTCGAAGTGCCGCCTTTATAAAGGACGGCAAGATAATAATGTCTGACAGCGTTGATAAGATTGAAGAAACCGGAGCTAAAAAGGTGTCAATTTCGGGAAATGTAGGCGAGCTTAAAGATAACATTTCCACAATGATTCAAGGAATTTCGGATCTTAATGTCAACGAAAGTTCAGGAGCTTTAGACTTTTTATATAAAGGAAAAATGCCGGCGCTTTTGGAATTTCTCTCTAAGCAAGACATAAGGGATCTTACCATCACAGAGCCTAGTCTTGAAGAGATATTTATGAACTATTACGAGTAAATAATATTTGTAGATAAGAGGTAATAATTATGACTATATTCAAACAAGAAATTAAATCACAAAGATTATCTATAACTATTTGGAGTCTGACAATCGGGCTTTTAGTCGCCGCGTGCGTTATGATGTATCCGGACATGGAATCACAAATGGACGGCGTAAATGAAATGTTTTCTTCCATGGGAAGTTTCACTTCAGCTTTTGGTATGGATCAGCTTAATTTTGGAACTTTAGTTGGGTTTTACGCTGTTGAAGGCGGTAATATGCTTGGAATCGGCGGTGCTTTCTTTGCAGCAATCATCGGTATTTCTGCGCTTATGAAGGAAGAAAAGGAGCGCACAGCAGAATTTCTCCTGACTCATCCGGTCTCAAGAACCAAAGTAATTACAGAAAAGTTACTTAGCACTTACGCAATTATTATTATACTTAACATTGTTGTTTTGGCGTGTTCAGTTGCATCTATTCTGATTATTGACGAGGAGTTATTCTTAAAGGAACTTATGCTCTTCCACACCGCCTACCTTCTTATGCAGTTTGAAATTGCAGGAATCTGCTTCGGAATATCTGCATTTGTCAAAAAAGCCGGAATAGGTGTAGGTATAGGAATCGCCGGATTAATGTACCTTCTAAACATTGTTGCCAATATATCTGATGACGCTAAATTTTTGAAGTATATCAGTGCATTTGGATATACTGAGAGTTCCGATATAATCAACAATCAGGAGATTAGTGTAGAGTATCTTATTCCTGGTATGATTTTTATGATTGTTGGAATCATCCTCGCTTATGTTAAGTACTCCAAGAAAGACATATCAGCGTAAAACAACATTTATAAAATAGTAATTAGACCTTGATCTAATGTATCAGGATATGTATCTTGCTTCAGAGGGATATCTATATCGAATGCTCCAGGAGGGCAATATAGATGTCGACAGAATGGTTAATGACTATCGCAAGATTATTGATTTTTGGAAGAAACTCTATAAGAGGTGAAGTTGATATTAACTATAAATACCACCGATAACTAAATCCTACAATTTAGTACCAGTGGTATTGGCAATCTCTGTACACTACTTATTATTAACTATGGCTTTCGATAAGCTTAAGCTGTTCCTTCAATGCTGCAATCTCTGCGTCTTTCTCTTGCATTTCAGCGTTAAGTCTCTCCTTTTCTTCATTAAGTTTATCATTATCTGCATTAAGCTTATCTATCTCATTATTAGCCCATTTAACAAAATATCTGAAGTCTGCCTTCTCATCAGCCAGAGTTCTGCACTGATATAGTACATCGTTATTCTTAGATAACGTATCTACTGACTCAACCACAGACGTGTACTCCTCACATTCTGACATAATCTTCATAAGATCGCCCCATTTCGTCGCTTTAAATAACTTTGTCCATATAGTTCTTCCAGATGATATATCATCCTCGGTAGCAAGTTCTTCTTTTGTTAAGTCTAACACATATAGCCTGAATTTTCTAGTATAAACATTATGATTATTGGTATTAAGCAGCATATACTCCGAATAGAATTCTGGATACTCAGGAAACAAAGTATAATCAAGTATACTAATGTTTATTACTGTTTTGGAATCAATATAATCTTGACCGCGACTCAAAGTATCGTAACTTCTACACATATAAGACAACGAGCGTTCCGGCCAATTATGATAATCTCGAATCTGTAATTCAATATCTAAGAGTGTATCATTATTAAGAGTAACATTTACATCAAGAATAAATGTCTTATCCTCAACAGCCTTACCAATCTCAATAGGATTGTTGATTTCCACAGACTTAATCTCGTTATATTTAATACCGAGAGTTGCAGATATCAGTAGTTTCAGCGAATTCTCATCCGAATTCATAAGTGCCAAGAACATGTAATTGTTCTTTAAAGTATACGGTAGTGCATCATTTTCATTTCTGTTAATCATAAAAAACCTCCTTTAGCATTTGATTAAACATAATTTAGCATTATAAAAATGCTGTTATGTATTCAAATACTAAAGAAGGTATATCAACTCAATCCCTATAATTTATTCTATACCCGTTTTTTATGCTTGTCAAAAACCTGCTGGTTGTTTTTTGTGAAAAGTTTGTGTCCAAAAGGTCGAATTGACAACCGGTGGTTGTTAAAACACCTTTATCATATAATCCTGATTCTGAAAACTTCCAAAGTAACATTTTCCCCATACTACCATAACCAATTATTCCAATCTTCATTTGCATAATCTCCTTAAAATACATTCTCGATACTATCTTTCTCTGTAATCTGTCTTATAACCTTGCAAGGATTGCCCACAGCGACGCTATTTGGCGGAATATCCTTGGTCACAACGCTGCCTGCCCCGATAACGCTTCCTTCTCCGATTGTCACCCCTCCAACAACTGTAACATTTCCACCAATCCAACAATTATCCTCTATTGTGATTGGCTTGCCATATTCCCTGTCGGTTAGGCCCCCGTCATCTTTCCTATATGTGTTTCTTTCCTGCCATCTTAGAGGATGCATCGCAGTTAATAAAGACACATTAGGTCCCATATATACATCATTACCTATTGTCACGCGGCAGGTGTCAAGTATAACAAGATTGAAATTAGCATATGACCTGTCTCCGATGCTCGTAAAACAGCCGTAATCAATCTGAATTGGGCCCTGAAGATAAGCATCCTCACCCAAATCAGGCACCAATTTCTTTAAAATGCTGTACCTTTTTTCGCCATCCGTTTCAAGAGTCATATTATACTCAAGCGAGAGCCTGTGAGCCTTCTCTCTTAACGCAACTAATTCTTTATCGCTCGGGTCATATAACTGCCCCGATAACATTATCTCTTTTTCCGATTTCATAATTGGTCTCCTTTCGTCTAAATAATTTCTCTGTGTCATTTGACAAGTACGATATAAATCCTGTCACTTCGTTTATGAGGTTTGTCAAATGTTAACGCATCGTACCCTCTGATATGCGAAAAACCTGCCTTACTCGCTGCCGCCTTTAAATCTGACGCCGTATAAACTCGCTGTCTGTGGACCTCTTTTTCTTTAACTAACTTGCCATCTTCTTCGTAGGTAAACAGTAGTCGATATTGATGCACGTGTCTAGCACTATCATAATAGTTCTTCCATACATACGAGAAATCGCCCATATCCTCAGTGAATGACTTACCATCCAACTTACTCCTAAAGAAGTATTCTGTTTTAAGGTCAAATATAAATACACCGTTTCCTTTAAGATTAGAATGTGCTGCAACCATCGTTCTATATAAGTCATCATTTGTCAAAAGATAATTCATACTATCGCAAATGCTGATTATCGCGTCTTGCTTCTCATCAACTTCAAAGCTTCGCATGTCAGAATTAATGTATGTTATGTCTGAACCACTGTTACAACGCGCAACATTAAGCATCTCTTCTGAAATGTCAACACCCGTCATAGCAAAACCTTCATCGCTTAAAAGTCTTGTCATAACACCGGTTCCACAGCCAAGTTCCGTTATCTTAGCGCACGGCGGCACATCATACGCAAAGAAAAGTTGCATCAAATACTGCTTCCAATCCTCGTATGGTATGTTGTCCATCATTCTATCATATACTTTTGCAAAATACTTATATTCAGCCATGTGGGGTTCCTTTCCGACCTATTCATGCGCGCTTTATTCTACAGTTCCTCTATCCAAGAAAAGAACCTAACTGATTATTGGGGACTTTCCCCATCAATCACACAATAAATCTATTAAAAAAATACCTCCTGTAATATCTAATTAAACACATTTATGCATTATAAAAATGCTGCTATCAATTCAGATATATAAGAAGGTAAGATCTTTTTTGCTCATGTATTAATCTTGGCTATTTTATCAATCAACTCAGGTATCTCATCAAAAACAACATCCGCAATCATCTCCCAATTAATGCCATCATAATCATGGACAAGTCTATGCCTTAGGCCCGAAATCATTCTCCATTCAATTTCCGGATGTGCACTCTTAAATTCCTCAGAAATATTATATGCATGCTCTCCAATATTATATAGTGGTGTAGTAACAAGCCATTGAAGAGAATAATCATTAAGAAGAGCTTCTTTTGTTACATTACTTTCTTTGATATACTCATATAGCTTACTGGCATTTTCAAGTATTTTTTTTACTCTTTGCTCATCAGAATACTTCATGCTACCAAAACCTTCTCTCTCATAACAGTATTATAGAAATCACTATCCTTATTTACCTCTCGTATTTCAAAAACATCAACATCTTTGTTAAATGCCTCTCTAAGTTCCTCAGCAAACGAAAGTATACGAGTAAGTTTAAAATCATCTCCACCATATACAAGAAAATCTAAATCACTATCTTCTGTTGCTTCTTTTCTAGCATAAGAGCCAAATAAATATATCTCTTTTATTTTGTATCTGTCTGCTATTGGTTTTACTATATATACAATTTCATCAAAAGACATCATCTTTTCCATATCTCTCACCTTCTTTTCGAAGCAATACTAAATTTAAAGTACCTCTTTTCTCAATTATACCACATTTCCATTGATAAAGCACATAAGATTCAAGATTATGAATCATTCCAACAATCTTCAATCATGCGTTCCCCACAACTCATAAGGATCACACTTTAACTCGTCCTCATACAGTGAAATCAATTGCTATATAACCTTATTTCCAGCATAATAATAAACCTACCTTGACAATCACATCTCTATAGTATGTTATTACATGTGAAAGAAGCTGGTTTTTAACCGTAGGGTCATTCTATGATTTCGGCGGGGTGCTAACTTCCTTTTTTATGTTTATAATATCATAAAATAGTAATCCATTATCATTACATCTCACTACCATAATACCTTTATTGTTACTTCAGGGGTGTCAAATAATCCCATACTATATACCTTCCTTTTCTATAACATTTTTATTTAGTTATCCCTCACTCCGTTCGGGATAAAGATTCTTCGCTTGCGCTCAGAATGACAAATTAGTCTACCTAACTCTGCTAACTTACCAGTGGGGCCTGTCCCCACTGGTAAGTTAGCAGAGATTTCCAATTTAAAAATCACACTGTTATCTCGATTTGATTACCTTCAATTGCGACAATACAGAATTCCATTTATCACTTATACTCCTTTATCACAAATTAAAACCCTAAATTATCATTTACAAGTATCACGTGAATTCTATCCTTATGTCTTGAAAATCTTGTAATTAAGAACTGACAGCAGATAGTATCCGGAGATTTGCAGTTCATGCAGGATCCTGTCTTGGTACACGGTGTAGAAATGTTAAAACGCTGTGCATTAATTGGAGCCGCAACGTTTCTCGCACGCTTCAACGCTCCGTCCACATCATCACACACCTTATTCATTCCAACAATAAACAATACTTTCCTCGGTCCCTGGGCTATAGCAGAAACTCTGTTAGAATTACCGTCTATATTTACAATCACTCCGTCTTCAGTGATTGCATTTGCACTCGACAAAAACACATCGGCATCATATGCCATCAACATCGCAGCACGTTTGTCTTCCATAGCATCGCGGTCTATAAAATCGTACTCACCTTTCTTAAGTTCCTCTACAAGCCCAATCTCATGCGCACTCATTGCGCCTCCCATTGTCACAGAACTCCCTTTACCAATAATAGAAAGAGCCAATTTGCGAGCCTCGTCTTTATTTGCCGCATAATATCCTGTCATATTTCTAGACTCTAATCCCTTAATAACCTTGCCAGCCAACAATTCATTTCTCTTAAAAATATTCTCATTCATTTTCATAATCTCCTTATATACACTCTTTTATAATCACATCAATTCCGCCCGGTTCTGTTAGTTTATCGCCTAGCTTCTTAGCATTTGCAATCATGTCATCTGAACCTATAATTTTGTCAAATGCTGACCGAAGCGCATGCGCGCTGCAATCCTTATAACTTACAACGATACCGGCGTTATGGTCTTCCACAAGCGAAGCGTTAAACTTTCTTTCAAATACTTTGCCCGGAATGACAATCTGAGGAACACCATAAATTAGACCGTCAACCACACTGTTCTGACCACCATGATTAATAAAAACTATAGCTTCATTAAGCAGTTCATCAAAATTCCATCTTGGAGCAACATGGATATTACCGTAATCTCCTTCTTTTAAGGAAGCTGATGCGATATATACCTCATAATCAGAAAATGCTTCTTTAGAAATCTTAAATATATCATTTGCCGAAATGGTACCATTACCCATATAGATAACTATCTTGTTACGCGTTGCATTTGAAGACTCTAATATTTCTGATTTGCGTTTAAGTGTTCCACAATAATAAACATTAGGTTTATTGATATTCTCTAACTCATTAATACTAAGACAAAACGATTTGTCCGCCCAGTCAAATAATTGGAGTGCCGATTCAACCTGCGGCAAATCAAGCTCCGCAAGAATTCTATTAAGACCTTTACTCAACCTAGGATTATTCGCGTACTCATGTTGAGTTGGGTAACTGACAGTAGAATATAGTTTAACTTTCTCTTTTTTAGCAGCAATAATCGCAGAAATATTAAACTCCGAATAAACAATATCCGGCTTATATTCTCTGATGGCATTTGTAATTGAGTTAACACTCTTTTTAAGATACTTATAATCAAGGTTACCTGTAAATAACAGCACCTGATCAAAACTGTTAACCGTCTTCCTTGATGTAATACCTAACTTAGTTGCAATAGGAAATGTCTTAGATGCAATAAACTTCGGCATCCCTAAAGGCATTGGGACATCAAGAGCATAATTCTTGATTCCATCTATAGCCTTGTAATTAACATCATTGGCCGCACAAGTAGCCACCTCAACTTCCGCTACCTTTAACCCCTGCGAAATTAATCTGCACCTTGAAAACGGCCCGGATGTCTCTGCCATCGCAGCCATTGGAACTATTAATACTCTCATTAATCCTGTCCCCACTGGTAAATTAGTCATTAGAACGTCCCATAATAGAAAGTATCCTAAGGAACAAGTTAATAATGTCAATGTAGAGCTCAGCAGCGGAATCTATAGCATTATCAACTGTCTTCACGCAAGCATTTGCACGAGCCCAATCATACCCGACAAACAAGCTGAATATAAACGTTACAGCGTAATCTATAACCACAAGATTATGTCCTAAAAGTATCGCGATAACATCAACTATGATGCACGCCAGGAGCGCCACAAGCAAGGTCTTACCCATGCTCAAAAATGTATCTGGGATAAATGTAGCAACCGCCATCATAACTCCTGTAATAATCGCCGTCAAAACAAAGGCTCTTGTAACCGCTCCCGGTGAAGTCTTCATGTATATCGATACCGCTCCGGAAATGATGACCCCAAGAGGAATAACATACAGATTATATCCTATAAAACTAACCACCGGTTTATCGGAACCATGAATAAGTCTCGCCCCCACTATACAGCAAATGATATAAGCCACAATCCCTCCTATAAGTCCACCGATTCCGGTCTCTAAAAAAGAAGTTCCAATCATCCTAACCATGATTGCATTTACAATAAACCCGTAGAGTAAAACCGCTCCGATAATCATGTTGTACTTTGAAGCGGATACCTCAACATCTCCCGGATGAAATTGTTGTCTCTCATAATAATATTTGTTCTTGTCAGCCATAATGACTCTCCTCTCTTTATGTAATCATTTACATTATATCACATAGATATCTTTAAACCAAGGGGACGTATCTTGTGGTACCGCGCACGCACGGTACCACAAGATACGTCCCCTCGGTTTTCTTTTTATCTGTCTAAAGTATAGATTCCCAAGTCAGAATTAACGATGTAGATTGTGTCGTCGATATACACTGCTCTTGAATCGTTAAGAGCTGTATCATAGTCTTCGTAGTCATCCTCATCATAATTATCATTACCAAACTTTGCAATATTCTTTTTATGCTTAACGCTAAACTCACCGTCATAGTCAAATATCAGATAATCAACTATCATACTGTCGACATCATTTCCTCTATAGAAATAATCCGTCTGCGCAGCAAATCCAAATGTCTTATTCTCCTCATCAAAGTATAGTGCTCTCGGATTGTTTAAAACCTGAGCATATTGATATTCCTTATATACCTTGGTCGTAAGCTCTTTAACATTTTTCGGATTGCTTATATCAAACATCGATAACTTAAGACATCCATCATCATCATATCCTATTCCAAGAAGTTTATCATTTCCATACGGATGCAAATACTGAGAGAATCCAGGTATCTTAAGCTTGCCGATAATCTCAGGATTATAAGGGTCTGACAAATCTGCCGTAAACAACGGATCGGTGTTCTCGTAAGTTACAAAGAAGCAAAGATCGCCGATATATCTTGCAGACTTAAGCGACTCACGCTTAGCGATTTTGTCAATCTCTCCGGTAACATTTAACTCATCGTCAAGAACCACAAGTCTTGTATATTCGTTATAATTCTTGTCATAATCCGACAAAAGCATTCTTAAATAACCGTTGTTCTCATCGAAATTCTCATCTTCTGTGTTAACTAAACAACCATCAAGTTTAGCATTTGCAGTAATATCAAATCTGCCTTTGTTGTAAGAAAGCTTGGTAACGCACACCTTTGCGCTCGAATCCGCATAATCTTCTTCAATAAGATAAATGCTTTCATGACTCATATACACATTGCTTCCTCCGCCAAGCACAACCTTCTCGTCAGTCACCTGCATTTTATCAAGTGAATAAGCGCTTAAAACGGTGTAGTTATTCTTGTTGGCGCCATCCTGAATTCTAAGATCTTTCTCAGGAACAAGCGTACCGTTAATCTCAGGAATATAATCATCATAATCATCGCAATCAATCGAGAAATGTTTGTTATCTTCGAGATAGTAAAAGTAGTTCCCTATCCTGTGATCAGAAAATGTGTAAAGAACCCCATTTTTCAAACGCGCCTCAGTATAGTATCCATCCTGGGTGTAGGAATCAATCTCCTCGATGTGCCTTACATTTGTCACATCATACACTGTAACCGTAGTCTTAGGCATATCATCTCTTCTGTAATCATAGTCTACGCCACCTTTTACATCGTCGTAATAGTCTACTCCACAACCATAATAAAATGGTGTCAAATATCCGGAATTGGCAATAACGATAAGTTTTCCGTCTTCCACAAACATTTCAAATCTGTTGTACTCACTGTTATCAAGATTAAGCCTTCCACACTTCTTTTCGCTCTTAGTGTCGTAAACGATAATTATCCCCTTATCAGAATTAAGCGCGTATATGTACTTACCGTCGGTCTTAACCACATCCGCCTCGTCAATTCCCTTGGTTCTTACATTGGTAGTGGAATAAGAATCCGAAGCCGTCGCATCAGACGCACCTATTGTATAAGATTTGCTGTCGCTATCTTCTACAACCATATCGAGATTATTAGAAAATGCTCTCTCACTTTTCTCCGATATAGCCGTCTCTCTCTTTACATTTTGGCAAATGTAATCGTACATTTCCTTATACGATACGCCCTTAGAGTCCTCCTCAACCTTAGAATCACCCTTATCAGTGGTTACCGTTCTATTATTCGATGGAGCACCGGTATAATCACCTGATCTATCGCTCATCATTTTCATGGTTATCGTTCCGCCAACAACAACGGCAAATGCTGCCGCAACCAGACCAAACCTATATATCGTCTTTTTCTTAATCGTAACAACCTCAGGACTAACAATTTCATTTTCAAGCATTTTCTCTATATTCTCAGGACGAAGCGAATCAGGAATCTTAACGTCACCCTTTAGCATTTGTTCTAAATCTTTATTATTCTCGTTCATATTAACACCTCCCGTTTAAAGCATCCTGCATCTTAGCAAGCGCCCTGCTGTACTTAGATCTCACCGTATTTCGGTTGATCTTTAGCTGTTTGGCTATCTCCTTGCTATCGTAACCGCCGTAGACAACCATAGTTACTATCAATCTCTCTTCATACGATATTGCAGCAAATGCTTTCTTTATCAGTTCGGAATTGAGAACCTCCTCCTCGATGTTCTCCTCCGATGAAATCTCGTATGCCATATCGTCAACATTTTCATCAGACATGTGCTCGCGGCTCTTCACATATGTTGCAATCTTCATCTTGCATTTGTTGCTCAATATCTTAAATATCCAGCCACGGAATGCTGTCGCATCTCGTAAAGACGCTATACCTTTATATGCATCAAGTACCGTGTCACTTACCACGTCTTCTGCATCATGTGTGTTGCCTAATGTGTATAACGCCATCTTATATAAATCCTCATACACCAATTCGTATAACAGGGCAAATGCATGTGGATCGTTGTTTTTAGCCTTTTTTACGAGGCTGATAATCTCATCTTTACTCATGTTTAGCACCTCACTTTCTTACCCTTTCAAATATATAGTATACAGTTGGGGGCAATCTGTTGCAAATTATCTAAATTTTTTTCGTAACTTACCAGTGGGGACAGGTCCCTCTGGTAAGTTAGCATTTGTTACACTTTTGTCACTCTATATATGATACAATTAATGTAATTGATATTATTTTATGATAGCAAAGGAGAGATAAATATGTATGGTGCAATATCAAAAGCTACCACAGGACATTGTGGCGAATTTACCGATTATATCAAAATGAACTTGCCGCTGGGCAAGGCAGGTAAGATGATTATTGCAGAGTATTTGCTCCTATCAGAAAGATGTGTTAATAAAAAAACTAAGACAAATGATGACACTTTACTTAGAACTACCATACCGCGTAGTGAACTTAAAGTACTCAACGAAAAAGGCGAGGAATACAATCCTTACATCAAGAAGATAATTAAGAATTTAAAGCCTGCTGACATAGTTGAGAGCCTTAAGTCCATAGCCACCGACTCAAGGACGGTAGCACTTGGCAAGCTTGCCAGCAAATCAGAAGCATTAAGCAAAGCTAAAACTACTAAAGCTGCTCCAAAGCAGACTAAAAGTAACGAAGGGCCTAAGAAGAAATAAAAAAGGGTTCCGGATTATTATCCGGAACCCTTTTTTATTTCTTCTTAGGTCCATGCTTAGCCTCTGCTACTCCACCTTTATTCGTTCTATCGATATCGAACTTCTTCTCACGGTGTTCTACCCTTCTATCTTCATCCGCCTTAACATTTCTGGCAACAAATGAATCATTTTTAGGAAGACTTATGTCACTGATATCCCCATGGAAAGGCTTATCACCCTTAATCCATACTATAACATTTCTGTGCGACCATTTTTCGTAAACATCCATTATAAATTTCTTACTGTCAAGCTGGTCGATACCATATTTTACAACATAGTCTCTGACCTTCTTTCGAAGAGCGTGCTTACCGCTAATTGTGCCAAGTTTCAACATTTCAGGATCTTGAAGTTTATATTTCTGCTCAACCTTTTCCTCAAGATTACCAGCCTTAACCGAAATACTATATCCGAAATTCTCAAGACTATTAATGGCTTTGTTAAGCGCAGCAACCTTCTTCTTAAGCACATCAACCTTTTTCACTTCAACCTCGTTAAGCTTAGTATTCTGACTCTTCTTAACAAGATCACTCAGTTCTTTATTAATCGGCTTAATATGCTCATTAAGCTTATCAAGAAGCTTATCGTTCTCAGTACTAGTTGTCTTCATGTAATCATTCTTGACTGCCATAACCTTTTGGGCCATTTGTGTAAACTTGTTATTACGCTTTGAAATAATCTCTATATATCTAGGGTCTTCCTTGTCTAATCCATTAGCTTCACCGGCGTCAGCCTCAAAAGCTACTTTTTGAGCCACCAAACTAACCCTTTGAAACTCGGCAGATGTTAAAGCAACGTTTACTTGACCACGATATGCACTAAGCCAGCCGGTTACAGTCGGATCATCTTCAAATGCTGTCTTAAGTTCTTTAGAAATCTCACCGGAAAGCTTATTGGCATACTTATAAATCTCTATATCGCTTTGCATCATGGCAACCTGGTACTCATACTCATCCTCCATCTGCCCTTTACGCCAGCTTTCGGTATCCTTAAATATTCTGCCCATTAACATGTCGGTTCTTATCTCCACCTGATCCTTAGGGTCATAAAGAGGAAATCTGTCATTCTTTTCATTTAATTGATAATTTTTACCACAAGCATTGTATGTATAGCTTGCTTTAGAGCCAGAATCACCTATAACTTCATTAATATGAATAGCTTGAATATCTCTATTCTCAAGTCCATCTTTCTTAGCTAAGCTATAAAGCTCAGGATCTCTCTTTAACATCGAATATAGTCTCTTACCCATTTCACTTGAATAAAGGCTGACATCCCAATGCAATTCATGATAATAAAAACCATCTCCTAATGATCTTAAGCCTGCCTTTATAAGATGTGCCAACGGCTTCTTGTTACCATTCTTGTACTCAGTAAGCGCTTTAGCAGCCTCCTGTCTTGACAATTCACATACATCCAAATCAGATATTGCCCCACCGTCATTGCTCGCACTAAGAGCGTTGACGAAATGATATTGGTACTCGTAGTATGGTACTTTATGAGACATCTTATTATATACATCCCTGCTCATAGACGCCGCCAAAGCTATCGCTGTAAAATCCTTATTGGATAATCGATCCATTGGATCGTCCGATCCTATAGCTTTAAATGTATTCGTAATCTGCTTAAGCTTATTAAATTCAGAAATAGGCTTATTGCTTCCTTTAGGAACATACTCCGCTATCTTATAGCCCACAAATGCCATATTGTCCGGGCTCATTCCAAACAAAGCTTCATATTGATCCAGTTTCTTTAACTGGTCTGCATTAAGATTCTTAGTCTGATTCTTATATGTAGCCTCCTGAATCATCTTAGGAGTAACATCAAGATTCTTATCAGAAAGCAAAGCATTCCTATATTCGTTAATAACGTTCTCTCTAAATTGCTCCTCTGCCTTATAATTAGCCAACCTCTCATCATTAGTAAGTTTCTTCATTTTAAGAGTTGTTCTCATAACATAAAGCTGATTAAGCATATCAATAGCATTCTTGATTCTTGGCTGTTCAACCTTACTCTTACCACTTGCATTTCTCCTCGTCGGATCATCAAGCATCTGAGTATTCTTAAAATCAAGATAAGCTTCAACAGACGCGATAAGCTCTGCTAAACTCTTATCTGCTTCCTTAGCCTTTTTCTCTCCGGCTTCTTGATCAGCTCCGGTCTTTGCAATAAGTTCAAGTTCTCTGATAGTATCTGTAAATGAATCAAGCTTCTCCTCCATAGTAATACTCTCATCAGACTTCTTAAAGAACCACTTAGGAGTGACAGCATTAAGGTTACTCTTCATAGTACTTAGGGCACCAGAAATATTGCTAAGCTTAGAATAATCCACATTTAGCGCCGCATTTACCTTAATCTCATTAATCTTAATCTCACCATTGCCAATCCCTGCAGCTTTATTAGGATTCTTGCGATCAATGCCCAAGAATTCTTTATCATTTTTAATGAGCATCTCAGTTTCGCCAGGTTCTCTATGATCTGCTCTCTCCTTAAGATAAGCGTAATCAACCTTCTTAGGCAAATATACACGCTCAATCTTATAGATTCCTCCATCTGTAAATTCCACACCACCAAACGACTGCTCTTTACCGCCGGAACGTTGAATAGCAATTCCGTCGCGATTCGTAACGGAAAGATTAGCGTTGGCTCCAGCCTGTATATCCTCAGGTGGAAGAATAATACTTCCGTCCTCATTTACACCGGCATATTCACTAGGCACTCCATATATCGTCTTGCCATCATTTGACATATTAATATCGGCTAACCACTTAATAGTTACCGGAAGACGCTCGTATGCCTTCTGCTTAAAAAACTGCTTCTTGACAAACGCCTTAAGTGACATCTTAAAAGTATGCTCAACAGGCTGATTAGCGCCTTTACTGGACTCCTTATACTCAAGCGTATCACCGTCAATTCCTGTAACAGTAATATAATGTCCCGGAGTTAAGAAGGCAACGGCTGAATGATCGTCGAGAATTGCGTGTTTAATCTGTTTTTTTAGAAATTCTGTGGTGTTATTGATATACTGTTCTAAGGTATACCCTGCCTTCTCGGCCTCCTCACCGTATGGAACAACCTGTACTTCTTTTAACATGCAATCCGGTGCAAATGCTAATATAGAATCTCCCTTATCCATTACATTACCGGTAGTATCTGTGTTATATTGTTTCTTAAATTCCCCGTCAAGAATTGCATTTTCTTCCAACTTAGGTCGAAATGCTCTAATCATCTCCTGAGTGACACCGGGGATTCCTTTACTCTTTAAGAGCATAGTACCCGCACAAGACCAGCAACCTTGTGAACTTGTCTGGTGACTATCTAAATCAATCTTAATTCTTGCTACATCATGTCCATTATCAACATATGGAAAATGCTTGTCGTCTCTATACTGGTGAGCATGCTTATTCTTAATCTCTTCACTCTTTAAAGTAGCATTTTTATGTGCCTCTAATACCTTTCTCTCGGGATAGGTAAGGTTATTAGCTACCTCTGAATTAAGATAATTGTCAATCTTCTCTACATCACCTGTAAATAATACATCGTCAGGGATAATAGAATTAACCGTAGAATACTCGTACTTTCTTGGATCTTTATCAATCTCAGCCTTATACTTAGCCATAAGCTGATCGGCAGGAGTGTTCATATACTCTTTAACAACCGCCTTCTCAGACTTACTCGTGCCGGCATATATCTTGGAATACTCGAAAAATGATACTCCCTTGTTATTGGCAGGATTGGAATCTATCTCATACGCTTTACCGCTAAACTTATAAACGGCCTGCGGCAAAGTAAGAGGCCCTCTAAGTTCTATACGGTTAAGAACCTCAAGGTCACCAACCACAGTAGCATGAAGCTTATTAAGCATAGCTTCTTTACTCTTAGAGAGCAAATGATTGTCCTTATATAATTTCTTTACATTTTCAATCTGAGCCTTTAAATTGGTCGCGCTTACCTTGATTGCATTCAACTTATCAGCATTAAGATTCGGATATTTACCATATGTCGGCGTATACATCTTCACGATAGCACTATTATATTCTTTAAGCTGTGTCATCAAGGCATTACTATCACTGACACCGTTAAACAGAAGCTCTGTAAGCTCTTCAATAGGTTTCCCGGCAAATTTAGGATTACGCTCATTAAACTGCTTAATCCCCTCGGTTAAAAAAGCTTTAACATCTTCTATCTGCTCTATAAATCCTGATTTAGAATGTAATTTCTTAAACTGCTCCATAACAATATCCTCCGTTCAAATAACAGACTATTAGCTGTTATAATTATACTCTCCTCAACACAACAAAAGCGCTACAAATCTACTCATAATTATAATAAAAAGCCCCTGCTTTCGCAAGAGCTTAAAAGTGCTAAGTAACTTACCAGTGGGGCCTGTCCCTACTGGTAAGTTAGCATAATTATTCTTAGTTATTATTTCTTGATAAGAAGACTCTCTCCTGTCATCTCCTCAGGTTGTGGCAATCCCATAACCTGTAACAATGTAGGAACGATATCGCAAAGTCTTCCGCCTTCCTTAAGTGTGTATGAATCATCATAGTTACAAAGGATAAATGGAACCGGATTAGTGGTATGTGCTGTATGAGGAGCATTTGTCTCCTTATTCCACATCTGCTCAGCGTTACCGTGGTCTGCGCAAATGAAAAGTACGCCGTCCATCTTCATAACAGCATCATACGCTCCGCCTACGCACTCATCAACTCTCTCAACAGCCTTAATAGCCGCGTCAAGAATACCTGTATGACCAACCATATCAGGGTTAGCGAAGTTAATTACGATTACATCGTACTCACCTGAAGTAATAGCAGCATCAAGCTTCTCGCTTACCTCAGGAGCGCTCATCTCAGGCTGAAGGTCATATGTAGCAACCTTAGGTGAGTTAACAAGTGTACGATCCTCGCCCTTGTTAGGCTCTTCAAGTCCACCGTTGAAGAAGAATGTTACGTGAGCATACTTTTCTGTCTCAGCGATACGAAGCTGATGAAGACCATTCTTAGCAAGATACTCGCCAAATGTATTCTTGATCTCAGGCTTCTTAAATGCAACATACTTGTTGCCGATTGTCTCATCATAATCCTTGAAACATACATATGTGATAGGCATAAATCCGTTAGCTCTCTTAAGGAACTTAACGCACTTGGTATCAGCAGCATCTCCCTCAGAAGCAGCGATATCCTCATCACTGAGGCAAAATGCCTTAGTAATCTCTCTTGCACGATCAGGACGGAAGTTAAAGAAGATAACTGAATCGTTAGGCTTAACAGTTCCGAGTGGCTTACCTGCCTCGTCGGTAATAACTGTAGGAATAACGAACTCGTCTGTTACCTCAGCATCGTATGATGCCTGCATAGCTGCAACAGGATCTGTAGCCTTGTTGCCCTCGCCGAGCACAAGTGCATCATAAGACTTCTGGATACGATCCCAGTTGTTATCTCTATCCATTGCATAGTAACGGCCGTGAAGCGATGCAACCTTACCGACTCCGATTTCATTAGCCTTAGCGATAAGCTCTTCAAGATATTCCTTACCTGATGCAGGAGGTGTATCTCTTCCGTCGAAGAATGGATGAATATAAACATTCTCAAAATTCTGCTTCTTGCAAAGCTCAAGAATTGCATAAAGATGTGTATTGTGGCTATGAACACCACCGTCTGAAAGAAGTCCCCAAATGTGAAGGTCTGAGTTGTTCTTCTTACAGTTATCGATTGCGCGAAGAAGCTCTTCATTCTCGAAGAATACGCCATCTTCAATAAACTTGGTAATAAGAGTAAGATCCTGGTAAATGATACGGCCTGAACCGATATTCATATGACCTACCTCAGAGTTACCCATCTGTCCGTCAGGAAGACCTACAGCAAGTCCTGATGCATAACCTTTGGCAAATGGATACTGTGCCATAAGCTTATCCATAACAGGTGTCTTAGCCATGTAAATGGCGTTATTCTCATGCTCGTCTGAAAGTCCATATCCATCGAGCACCATTAATACTACTGGTTTTTGACTCATAATGATTCTCCTTATAGTGAAATTGTGTATATTATCTGCGCATCTGTGGACCATAATCCACTAGAATGCGAAATTTACCGTAAATTATTATATAAGAAATATTATAAACTGTCTACAAAACTTTCGCTGATTTTTCGACAATCATTTCAAAAGTTGTTAGACAAAACTAACAAAACACAAAACATGTCGTAAAAAGAAACTAAATACACTAATATCCAAATATAAAACAGGACCTAAGAAATATTCTTAGATCCTGCATTTTATTATACTATTTAACCTTCACGTTCTTTGACGCACTCCACGCAGAGTAAACATTTTCATCATTTATAACGCAGTAGGTACGCACTCTCACATAGTACTTCTTCTTAGATTTCAGCTTGCTAACCGTCTTCTTGGTGGTAGCGTTACCTTTAATCGTCACAGTCTTATATGTTCCGGCTTTAAAGCTCTTGTTGGTTCCGTACTGAAGCTGATAACCGGCGGTTCCCTCTGCAGTCTGCTTAGCCCATGTTACAGTTAATTTCTTCTTACCCTTAGTAAGTTTGGTCACCTTAGTCGCCACAGGACTTATGGTAACCTCTTGCTCCCACTTAGCATACATACGGCAGACGCGATTAGCTCTCTCGTCATAAGGATTGTCGGTATACTTAGAAGCGGTATCATTAAACGAAGTAACCTCGGTCGTATACTCAGGGTCCTCGTACCAGCCTTTGAAAATGTAACCTGTCCTCTTTGGAGTGAACTCACCTGCTTCCGCGCTCGCTACCCATTTGCCAAACTGTGTATTGCCGGACAAATCGTAAATCTTACTCGCATACCCTTCAACGGTTCCGCCACAGGCATCCAATGTCACTGTGCGTTTGCCCGAGAATTCATAACGGATAGTGAAGGTGTCATCATAGCTACCCTGCATAACATATGGCTCACCGGATCTTCCAAAATTCCTCCACTGTGGAATAAGCTTCCAAGAATCGGCTTCTCTGTCAAATGAATAATTGAGCCATTTGTAAGTATAATTGTTAGTTCCGGCTACAATTACAACTCTCTGAATTCCGTACCCTTCCATGTAAGGATGGAGGACATTATAGTAAATCAGGTCCTTAGTCTCGTCATAATTAAGGTCATAATTGTGAAATGCATCCTGATATGTTATCTTCGTAGGATTCTTATCGGTAGTATAGTAGTGAATCTCTGATGCTACCTCAGCCTCGGTAAGTTCTTTTCCGGCGTCAGTATCTGCATACTGTACGTTAATATTACAGTAATTCGGGAAAGTGTTATATGACAAACTTGCAGCATAGTATGCCAAAGATATTCCGCTATAGACCGGATGCTCAACCTTTTGGTTGGTATAGCCACCGCCGCCTCCTGAATATACCATCACCGGCTCATCTCCGGTAATCTTAAATCCCTGAATAAATGAATTGCCGTGGCTTTCTGAAGTCTGTCCGTAGGAGTTCACCTTAGTAACCTCAATAGGGCCACGAGATGCAGCACTATCCGGATTATTAAATACCATGCCCACATAACCTGTTGCGCACTGACCATCATGATCCACACCACTTGTGTTTGGCACGTTCGGGATAATTGTTACCTCATCTCCGGGAAACAGCATTGGAAGATTCTTCCAGGTTCCACAATACTCACCTGTCTTCTCATCAACAGCCCAGTTTCCTGCATTTGTTGTATAATCATATGTATACTGCTTAGCTGCACGCTTAAGGTCTTTAGCATCATTTACCGTAGTGGTAAGTTGCTCGTTACCCTCTGCATAAGCAGGTGCCGTCATTGACATAATCAGGCTGAGTGCCAATATTAAACCTAATAAAATATGACTTTTAAATCTCTTCTTATAACTATCCATATAATTTCGTCTCCCTTCTGTAATATAGGCTTACACGAACTTGTTCAGTTCAGTATTATACTCGTAATCAAGCTTCTTTAGTGTGGCTTCTATCTCTGCTCTATCAGCGTTTAAAGCAGCGCAAAGCTCATCCAGACTCGAATAATGATCCCTAAGCTCAGTATTGACATAGCTTAATAAAATAACCGGATCTTTAGGCATAATAACTCTCCTTTCTTTTATTCAAATGCATAGGTATATTATAAAAGATTTAAGTTATATTTACAACCTAATTTACCAGTGGGGACAGGCCACACTGGTAAATTAATTTATTTCCATGGTCTTACATTGTCAATCCAACCGTTTTCTTTCCAGTATTTAAAGTCGGTGTACTCAGGGTTATCTTTGCCGAGTCCGGTCTGCAACATACGAACAGCAAGGAATTTGCATTTGGTCACAAAACTGGTATGAGCAGGTTTAGAGTAATCTATTGATTTCATTTTCCTTGCGAGTGCTTCTAACTTCTTGGCAAATCCTTCACGCTTCTTATCAGGAATCTTATCCCAACGGATTTCACTCATAAGCTTGAACGAGCAGACTTTGATATACGATACTCCCCACCAAGAGAGGCTGTCCTTGATGTCCTTGGCTGTAGACTTGCCCCCGGCTCCCAGGCACTGTGTAATAATCACCGCTCGCTTACCAAACATTTCCTTAGCAGGACGATGCGGCATCCAGCGGTATCCAAAATGGTCGAGCATCGCCTTCATTGCGCCGGTTGCGTGGAAAACATACGCCGGAGAGGTAAATACGAGCAAATCAGCTTCAAGCAATGATTTCTCGATCTTTTGAATATACTCAGCATCCTTACATAGATGCTCTCCTTGGCCAAAACAGGTAATGCATCCAACGCAGAAGTTAGGGCAGTCTTTAGGGAGATAGTATTCCGTAATCTCTGCATCCTTCTTAAATTGCTCTAAAAATATCTCTTTCATTTTGTAGGTTACACCGTGTTTCTCTGTTCCGTTAATCACTGTAATCTTCATTATCTATCCCTCCATAATTTCTTCTTGTTATCCTGAACAATCTTCTCATCTCTTGAATACAATCTGTTAAACTGTCGAATGTGTGCTTCTAGTGTCTTAAGCGCCTCCGCCTCGCGCTCGGGCTCTCGGTCGCATATGGTAAGAAGCATATAAATCGGTGCATAAAAATGCAACGTCATAATCTCTACATTCTCAGTCTTTAAAATCCCTTGAGAGGCTATTAATCCTAAAAGCATTCCCTGATATGAAAGCACATCATCCACGTACTGCTTCATATATACATCTGCAAGCTTTTTATCGTGAAACTGCTCTATGGTAAGCATCTTGCGAAAACGCCTCGTGTAATCATCATGTATAAAATATAAAAATAAGTCTCTACCAAGGGCGACCAGCTGATCTTCTGATATATGCTTATAAATCTCAGCGTCAATAGATGCATCAGCTCCGTTAATCTTAAGTGAGCTCGCTTGTTCCATAAATCGTCTATTCATCTCTTCGATAATTGCATCAAATATAGCCTGCTTGTTCTTGTAATGCTTATATAGAGACGGCGCTTTAATCCCTACTCTCTCGGCTATGTCGGCAACATAGACATTGGCGTAGCCTTTCTCTGAAAAAAGCGTCAGCGCTTCTTCTAGTATTCTGTGTTTGGTGTCCATCTCTTGCTCTCACCTCCTCGGCTAATTTGGATTAGCTTTATTATAGGCTAATTCAAATTAGCTGTCAAGAGTAAAAAAATCCCCAGGCACGAAATGTACCTGGGGTTGATCCTTCCGTTATTATTTAACAATAATCTTGCAAGTAACACTCTTCCAGCCCGAAGCCTCATATGAGTCATTACCTGCAGCTTTGACTTTAATAGTCAACTTATACGTTCCCTTCTTCACTCCTTTCTTTATTGCAATCTTACCTGTTTTTTTATTAACCCCTATCTTCTTATTACCACTTGCCTTAGAGTAACATAAACCGCCCTGACCTTTATCGGCAAATGTAATCACCTTTGTTATCGAAAGTGATTGTGCCTTCTTCTTAAGCTTGCTGTACTTAACATTAGCACTCTTACCTTTAACACTAAGAGTATTCTCAATCTTAACATCAGGAGTCACCGACTCTTCTGTCGTTGCAGTAGTTTCTGTCGTTCCCGGTACTTCAGTTGTTCCAGGAACTTCCGTAGTTCCGGTTAATTCCGTAGTTGCCGGCACCTCTGTCGTCGCTTCAACTTCCTCATCCACCTTATCCCACGATGCGGTAACGGTATATCCGCCGTTGTTGTACAAAGCATTTGCCTGTCTAATCTTGCCCTGCATGGTCTCCTCATCGGAGTCAAATAATCCCTTAATCACAAGAGTATCCATGCCTTCAACATCGATAGCAACAGTTCGGCTGTCGGGTCTCCAACCACAGAATCTGTATCCCTTCTTAACAGGTGTAGGAATCTTATAAGTCGTATCGACTTTACCCGGTGTAAATGAAGTCTGAGCAGAAGAAGTTCCAAATTCACCACCATCAAGCTCGTACTTAACAGAGTAATCTTCCATCACATGCATTGAAATAGGCTTATAAAGCACCGAATTATGCTGAACCATCTTACCGTCAACCATAATCTGATATGGCCCTGATTCAACTATCTCCCCACCATCAACGATAACAGGTCTGTCTCCCTTGATAGTAAGCCCTGATACACCTTCAAATTCTTTCTCACCACCATCACTGACCTCACCTGTCCTAACACGTTTAGTACGCTTCTCAGCCGTATATAACGATGTGTCAAACGATCCTGCATCAAAGCCCATATAGTAACCGTTGTACTCACAACCATCTTCTGTTTTGTGAGTATCTTCAGAAACATCAACAAGTGAATCACCTGCAAACATAACAATTCCAAGCTTCGTATACTCACTACCTAAATACGCTTTTGAAAGATCAAATCTATACTTATATGCCTTACCGCCGTCATCCGCGCTCGCCTGCATATTCCCTGAAAATGCCACAGCAAGTACGCCAATCAGCACGAATGCAACTATCTTCTTAAAAATATTTCTCATATACACGCCTCCTCTTAAATTGCACATTTTAGCATTTCATATTCTACCACATATGAACCTAAACTGTACATATATAAAGCAAATTTTAATGCTTATTTCCTTCAAATGCATCTTAATATAATAACTTTATCTTAAAAAAAATCCCCCAATGTGATATTGTATTATGTGATTATTTTAATCATAGAATGGAGGACGAATATGAAGACAACTAAGAGAGTTCTTGCGTTACTCATGTGCATGACTTTGGCGTTCAATTACGTTCCTGCAAATGTTACAGCAGGCGCTAAAGCTAAGTACACTATAAGCAAGAAAGCAGGCACCTATGATGATGCCGTAGAAACCACAGTTAAAGCAACCAAAGGTTATAAGGTTTATTACAAAACTTCCGGCAAGTTTAAGACCAAGAATTACATTGCGTCTAATGCTTCTAAAAGTTTTGCATTTACCAAGACATCAACTTTATCGTTGATTATTGTTAAGAGCAGTCAAAAGGTTAAAGCTGCAACTCTTAACGGTGCTGCATACAAATCTAAAATCAAGACTTTCAAGTACACAATCAAGAAAGTCAACAAGACTAAATTTATAGTTAAAGACGGCGTATTAACAGGAGGTAACTTCAAGGGAGTTAAGACGATTGTAGTCCCTGACGGGGTTAAGAAGATTGGAGACAGAGTATTTGAATACAATAAAGATATGGAATCAATCTTCCTTCCTGAATCACTAACCGAAATTGGTGAGAGCGCATTTAACGAGTGTACAGCACTTACTAAAATCACATTCCCTAGCTCTCTTCAGAAGATTGGTAAGCACGCGTTTTTCGAGTGTGCATCGCTCAGCGAAGTTACATTTGAATCAGCTAACGAGACCTACGAAACTTCTATCAATGAGATTGGTGAGGGCGCATTCTTCGATTGTGACGCCCTTACAGAATTCTATCTTGATAGCAGCATTACAAAAGTCGGAGATTATGCATTTGGATCATGTGCAGCGTTAACAGTTATCATTATAGGCGAAGGATTAACCGAGATTCCTAACCAGATGTGCTGGAACTGCGAAACTCTTAAGAGAATTGTGATACCTCAGACTATCAAAAAGATTGGCAGAAAGGCATTCTATAATGACACAGCATTGACTTCTGTCGAAACGGAAGCACAGTTTGACGAGATCGGAGACGAAGCTTTTTATAACTGCTCTGGTCTTACAGATTTTAACATCAACGCTGTTAAGATTGGTAAGTCAGCGTTCGAAGGAGATAGTTCTCTTATGAACGTTGAATTGAAAGAGGGACTAGAATCGCTCGGAGAAAATGCATTTATGTATGTTGAAGCTTCTAGCGAAGCTACTCACGGAATCATTAACATTCCATCAACCCTTACATCTATAGGAAAGGGTGCGCTTGATTTCAACGGTGTAAGTGGGTTCGTAGTAAGCGAAGCCAACCCTAATTATTCATCAGTTGACGGCGTGTTATTTGACAAGAGCAAGAAGACATTATTAAGATACCCTACCGGTTCCGTAGCTACAAGCTACACGGTTCCTGAGGGAGTTGAGACTATCGGAGAAAATGCATTTTCAAGTGCAGTACTTCTTACCAATGTTAAACTTGCCAAAAGCACAAAGAAGCTTGAAGAGGGAGCTTTCCTTTCTTGCGAATCGCTCAAGAATATTAATCTGGATGAAGGTTTAACAGACATCGGAGTTGCAGTATTTGCTTCGACAGGTCTTGAAAATGTAGTCATCCCGGATTCGGTTACCAACCTCAGCAAATGGGCTTTTGGCGATTGCACCAGACTTAAATCCGCAACAATCGGTAAAGGAATTACTGAGATTCCTGAGGGATTGTTTGTAAGTGATACTTCACTCACCGAGCTTAAGCTTACCGAAAAGATTGAGAAGTTTAATGCGACAGCTCTTTTTGGCTCAACACTTACATTTGACAATGTTGACTTTAACGGCAACACCAACTTCAGTGTTAAGGATGGCGTTCTGTTCTCGGCTGACGGCAAGACTCTTATTGCTTATCCAAGTATCGGCGAGGCGATTTCTGAGGACGAGCCTATCGAATACAATGATGATCCTATCGTATACGATGATGCCTCATCCGACGCTACCCCTATAGAGATTACTGATACGCCCGGAACTGCTTCAGAAAATGCTTCTTCTGATTCAAGAAGGACCGTAGAGGACGACATTCTTCCCGGAACAGATATCGATATTCCTTATGCTTATGACGATTATTCTTCATATATCAAAGAATACACAGTCCCTGATGGAGTTGAGACTATCGGAGCGTATGCATTTGCAGGAATTCAGGATTATATTAATAAGATTTTTATTCCGGCAAGCGTTAAGAACTTCGAGTACTCTTCATTCGGATACAAGAGTAGTATGTCACAGTATCCATATGACTCATTCGGAAACTCTGCTGTAGAGGGCGCAACCATTATCGCTCCTGCAGGTTCTGAGGCAGAGAATTATGCTAAGAAGAACAACTTTGCATTTTTCACCGAGGATTGCAGCGGTAACGCAACCGAAATATCAATGAAAATGAAAGACAAGAAATCATATACAATACCGGGTGCAGTTAAGGGATACACTTTGTATTTCTCTAATGATCCTGAGATAGCTAAGATTAACAAAACAACCGGAGCTATCACACCTGTTGCAAAGGGTACAACCACTCTTGTTGCAGCAACCGGTACCAAGTATTTTTCTTGCACCCTCAATGTAACAGATGGTTCTGCGCCTAAGAAGACTGCGGATAAATACACCGAATTAAAAGATTATAAGAGCCTTAAAAAGTGGATTAACACCTACATGGATTACAACAATGACAAGGCGTTTATCAAGAAGCACTGTCCTGCTATTCGTGAGTATAGTGGTAATGACTACTCTCACATCGTAGCCGCATTTTACGATCCTAGCGATTATTACTTTAAGAGCGTGATGGGACATTTAGGTGAGGATTACAAGCAGTACGTTAAGCTCGCTTCGAACCTTTCTTACGAGCTTCATCAGGCTAAGAGTAACACCAATCTCAGAATGTTTAGAGGTACTTCTTACATAGGAGATATTACCGGCGGTGGCTCTACTGTATCCGATATGGTTAATTCAATCGGCAAGACCTACGTTTCAACTGCTGTCAGCTCAACTTCACTTCTTCACGAAGTTGCAACAGCCTTCAGTGGTGGTGGCGTTGTTCTTGAAATCGAAGGTGACAAGGATAACATCCCTGGTATGTACATTGCAAGCTTTTCACAGTACCCTACCGAGGCTGAGCTTTTACTTGCTAACAAGACAACTTACAAGGTTGTTGACGCAGGCGTAAGAGCATACATAAACGACATGGGCAGTACCGATTACGAGAAATATATCAAGCTTAAGATCGTGAAATAAGAATAGATAATTACAAAAATAAAATGTCATCCTGAGGAACGCAGTGACGAAGAATCTTATAAAGATTCTTCACTTCGCTCAGAATGACATAGTATGTTACAAGACATCCTGAGCGTTAGCTCAGGATGTCTTTTTTATCAACTCAAAGCTCTAAGCTCCTTAGCCGCTTCAACGAGGTTGATAAGACTCGCCTTTGTCTCACTCTCACCTCTGGTCTTTAAACCGCAATCAGGGTTAACCCACAACTTCTTATCTTCAATCTTTTCACGCATTTTCTTAAGAGCACCAATGAGCTCTTCTACAGAAGGAATTCGTGGCGAATGAATATCGTACACACCAGGACCAACCTCTGTCTTAAAATTACATTCCTTAAGCGAATCAAGAATCTGAAGATCAGATCGCGATGCCTCAAATGTAATAACATCAGCATCCATAGCGTCTATCGCAGGAATGATGTCCGTAAACTCACTGTAGCACATATGAGTATGAATCTGAGTCTCAGGTTTCACACCGCTGTGAACAAGCCTAAATGCCGGTATAGCCCAATCAAGGTATTCTGAATACCAATCACTCTTTCTAAGCGGAAGTTTCTCGCGAAGTGCAGCCTCATCTATCTGAATGATGTCTACACCATTTGCCTCAAGATCAAGAACCTCATCACGAATTGCAAGGGCAATCTGCAATGTACTTTCCTTGATAGTAATATCCTCTCTTGGGAACGACCAGTTAAGAATTGTAACAGGGCCGGTAAGCATTCCCTTTACAGGCTTGTCTGTGCAGCTCTTAGCATACTTAGACCACAAAACCGTAATTGGTCCTTTTCGTGAAACATCGCCCCAGATAATCGGCGGTTTAACGCATCTTGTACCGTACGACTGAACCCAAGCATTTTCAGTGAATATATATCCTGAAAGATGCTCACCGAAATACTCTACCATGTCATTTCTCTCATACTCGCCATGGACAAGAACGTCTAAGCCAATCTCTTCCTGAAGGGAAATACATTCAGCTATCTTCTTTTTATTGAAATCGACATACTCATCCTTAGTTATCTCGCCTTTTCTGAATAAAGTTCTGTTTCGTTTGACATCCGCTGTCTGTGGGAACGAACCTATGGTAGTTGTCGGAAATGCAGGAAGGTTAAGCTTAGCCTTCTGCACTTCTTCTCTTTCTTCAAATGCAGGAAGTCTCGTATAATCTTCTTCTTTGATAGACTCGACTCTTTGCTTTACTGCTTCGTCAAGAACATTAATCCTGTTAGCTAAAAGGGTCTGGTTATCTATATATTTGCTATCATTTGCATATTCATTATTATCAGCTAGGTTGGCAAGCTCAGAAAGCTCTTTTAACTTCTCAAACGCAAATGCAAAATGCTTCTTATAGTCATCGGATAACTTCTTTTCACTTTCCAACGAATTAGGAACATGAAGAAGTGAGCAAGATGTACTGATTACAATGTTGTCCGAATTAACACCGCTGTCTGTTATCTTCTTAATTATATCCAAAGTCTTTTTGTAATCATTTTTCCAAATATTTTTACCGTTAACAATTCCGGCAAAAAGAAGTTTATCCTTTGGGAAACCGTCATTTGCAATCAGATCAAATGTCTTTCTACCCTCGACAAAATCAAGTCCGACACCGTCAAAATCCAAAGATATAATCTCTTTATACACATCTCTGACATCGCCAAAATATGTCTGAATGAGAACCTTTACAGCATTTTTCTTGCTAAGAAGATTGGTGTAGATTTCAACAAAAAGCTTCTTGGCATTGTCATCAATATCTTTTACGAGATAAGGCTCATCGAACTGAACCCATTTAACGCCGTTATCATTAAGTTTCTCAACAAACGCACTGTACTCGTTGATGAAAGCATCTTTAAAATCCTCTTTAGTCTTGCTTCCCGTATATCTTATCAGATTCAATAATGTAAAAGGTCCGGTAATAACGACCTTAGCATCTATCCCTGCTTCCTTAGCTTCTAGGTACTCTTTAAAAGGTTTATCGCCAACAAGCTCAACCTTGGTATCATCTTCAATCTCGGGCACGAGATAATGATAATTGGTGTTAAACCATTTCTTCATCGCGAGCGCTTTAACATCTCCATTTGCGCCCTGATAACCTCTTGCAAGAGCAAAATAAGTCTCTCTCTCAGAAAGCCCAAGTTCCTTATATCTTGCGGGAACTACATTGAATAAAAATGCAGTATCAAGTACGTTGTCATAATAAGAAAAATCATTTGCAGAGATAAATGATATCCCCGCATCCGACTGTTTCTTCCAATTATTAACCCTTATTGTTTTCGCTACGCTGTCAAGCTCAGCTTCATCAATCTGCCCCTTAAAGAATTTCTCAGATGCAAATTTTAACTCCCTGTTCTCTCCTATTCTCGGATAACCTATTACTGATGTTTTCATTTATAATTCCTCCTAATTAGTTATTCGAAAACCGTGATGTTACGCTGTTTTCTAATTAAGGAGTATATACCTACCTTTCCAATAGGTAAAATATATAAAATTATATCGTGACAATAGATTTTATCTATGGTACTATCATTTACAGAGATGATTTCTATATTTACTACAGAGAGGAAATGAGGAAATGACATTAAAACAGCTAAAATACGCTATTACTGTCGCAGAAACAGGTAATATTACTGAAGCAGCCAAGAGACTATTTATCGCTCAACCAAGCCTGACCTCTGCAATTATGGAATTGGAAAAAGAATTTGAGATAACAATTTTTAACAGGACTCGCAAAGGAATTGAAATCACCATAGATGGAGAAGAATTCTTAGGATATGCCAGGCAAGTCCTAGAGCAGACCAACCTTATCGAGGAAAGATATACCGGCACCGCCTTAAGCAAGCCGCGTTTCTGCGTTTCTTCGCAGCATTATTCATTTGTCGTGGAAGCATTTGTCGAACTATTAAAGAGCTTTGAAGGTAGTAAATATGAGTTTCACCTGCGTGAAACTCAGACCTACGATATCATAGAAGATGTATCACGACACAGAAGTGAGATAGGCGTTCTTTTCTTAAATGATTTCAACCGAACAATCATAACTAAAACTCTTCGCGACAACAATCTTATATTTGAACCACTATTCACAGCAAAACCTCATGTATTCATCGGGAAAGACTCTCCTCTCGCTAAGAAGAAGAAATTAACTCTCAAAGATCTAAAGCCTTATCCAAGGCTTTCATACGAGCAAGGCGAGCACAACTCATTTTACTTCTCCGAGGAGATATTAAGTGTTGAGGATGCCGACAAAGAATTGATAGTAAGAGACAGGGCGACCCTGTTTAACCTCTTAATCGGAATGAACGGATATACAATCTGTTCCGGTGTCATAAGCGAGGAGTTAAACGGACCGAATATAATTGCTAAACCTTTAGCTGTCAATGAGCATATGGAGATTGGGTATATTCTGCACGACTCAATCAAGCCATCTCACCTCACGCAAAGATATATAGAGTATCTTAAGGAATGTGTGGGGTAGGTAGATTGTTATTCTCCCTCATTTAAGAAATCCTTTAAAACCGTAATATACTTTTCATCGTCCATCAACCTCACTTATAACCCCATAAAGCACTTTGGCCAACTTTTTATGCGCCTCCGGTGACAAATGAAGGGAATCCTCTTTGGAGGCTTCAACATGCTCTGCAGCATTTACAAAAATGCAACCTTTATCGTCAGCAATCTTCTTGTAATACTTAGGAAACTCCCTAGAGCGGTCGATAGCATTTTCAAGAAAGTTGCCATAAAATGCAGAAGTAGTAATCCCCTCGCCTATCTCAGGCGGTGATATAAGAATAATCGTAGGAACAAATCCCTGCTTTAATTCAGTGAACTCTTTGATAACATCAACGAGCTGTCCCGCGCCATCGGCAATCTCCTCAGCGCTCGCATGAAAACATTCCTTTAGATCATTGCTTCCAAGCATCAAAACCACTATATCCACCGGCTTATGCGTATTAAGACACGGTTTAAGATATGGCAATCCACTCTTCCATGGCTCAATCACATCATCAAATACTGTAGTTCGTCCATTACATCCCTCTTCTATAACCTTATAGTCAGAGCCTAACATATTCTGTAAAAGCCCTGTCCACCTGACAGTATCAGGATATCTCATCCCGCTAACCGGATTAAACCCATAAGTATTAGAATCACCGTAACAAAGCACAGTCTTCATCGAAATCACCCCATATACATTAAATCACAAGCACTTATAGCTATTATACAGCATAACCTACCATTTTTCAAAACATTCCGATTCTATACATCGTTAAAAAAATAACAGGGACAAACTCTTTTGTATTTTTGAACAAAATGTAGTATAATGAGTATATATTTTTGCTATATTTTAAATTGGGACGATATATAATTATAAGGAGGTACCATATGACACATAATCTTATAGGCTATCAGCACCTTCGCAAGTCACTGGTATTAATGCTCGCCGCGGTGATGATGGCATTTATGTTATCCGGCTGCAGCAACAATGTCGAAGAGAGCGAGCCGGACTTAAGTAAAGAAGTCAAAGAATTCAATGAATCCATAACTAAAGTTGGAGCTGAAGATACAAGCGCCAACGAAGGCTTAGTTATCGGGTCCGTCAATATGGGTATGAACGGCGAGTGGTTCTCAGAGGTTCTCAATGGAATAAACGATGCTGCTGACGATCAGGGAGTAACCGTCAAGATGTTTGATTCTGAAAATGATATCAACAAGGAGCGTGAAGGCATCCAGAAGCTTCTCGACGAAGGCATGGACGCTCTTGTCATTTCTCCGCTTGACAGCACTGGCTCTGTAGAGATGATTAAGAAAGTCAAGGAGAAGGGCATACCTGTAGTTATCTGGAATACTACCCTCAATTATGAAGTAGACACTGCTGTCGGAGTTAACTCTAACGCTTTGGGCGCCGATACAGGCAAGTATGTGTGCGAGTATATCAAAGCCAACAGAATCGACAATGTCAAAATGATTATAATCGACAACAGGAACTATGATGTCGGAATTGCAAGATGTGAAGGCTTTAGAAGCTCTATAAGAGATCTTCGTGACGAGGGCATCATCGATGTCATTGCAGAGGCACCGGCGGAGACATTTGACGCCAGTGTTGACACAACCAAAAAGCTCATCAAAGATCACCCTGACACTACCATGATATGGGCATGGAACCAGCCATCACTTTTAGGCGCGATTGAAGCCGTTAAGCAGGCTAAAAGAACCGATATTGTAATCATGGGAACAGACATGAGTATGGAGCTCGCCAATGATATGCTTGATGACGACTTGAATGTGTACGCTATCACCACGCAGATGCCATACAACATGGGCTACAAGTCAGTTATAAACGCTGTTAAAGCCATCAAGGGCGAGAAGCCTGAGAAGAATGTTATAATCCCCGTAGAGACTTATACCAGAGACAACAAGGAACTTGTCGAGCGATATCTTGAAGCACATCAGGATCTCGTTATGTATAAAGCAGAATACGGTAAGGTTATCAGTAAGTAGGAGGTGCCTATGCAAAACAGTGAATTACCGCTCTTTGTGAGAGCATTATCCAAATTAAAGCTTGGCGCGCGAGTCAGTATCGGAATATATATCATTATTGCACTTATGGCTATTCCTTCTGTAGCTATGATTATCATTTCCTCAGATTACAGAGATGCGTACAACGGCGCTTTAGAGAACCTTGACAGTATCAATTACATTATAAATGAAGCTAATGCACAGAGTGAGCGTATACTTGACTACTGTATAATGCACAAGAACATAGAGGAATCGGGCGAATCTGACATTCTTGTCAGGATGCAGTATGAATTTAATAAGATTAAAAGCAGGGTAGAAGTCGACAAATACACTCAAGGACAAGACACCTCTCAGACAGAAGTTGTTGAGAACCTTCTTGACAGCTACATTGACAGTTATAAGACGGGTGTCAGCAAATGCGATGATTCATTTTCACTCGCAGGAGATGTTGATTTTTATGCAATGGATAACACAGCGGATTACCTGGTTGAGAATTGTACTAAGATGCTTGATTTAGAGCTTCTTCGTTGTGCTGACATGAAAGCCGATATATCCAACAGATTCTTCAACGTTATCAAGACTACAGCGATAATATTTGTTGTAATATTAGTGCTTGCGCTTGCATTTTCACTCACATTATCAATGAGCATCACTATTCCGCTCAAAAGCCTTATGTCAAGTATTTCATCGGTTTCTGAGGGAGATTTATCAGGCGAGCCGGTTGTAATAGAAACCGAAGACGAATTGAGCGAGCTGTCTAAGACATACAACACCATGACTGACAATCTTAAGATGCTGTTAGCAAGTTTAAAGAATATCAGCAACGATATTGATACCTCGGTAAATGAAGTCACAGCAACAGTTCAGGCAACAACAGCGGATGCATTAGAGACATCGGAAGCTTTAGACAACATTAAGGATAATTTTAACGAGTTGAAAGATTACCTCAACACAGCATTACCGGATTCTAAAGATGTTCATAAGAATCTTGACAACATAATCAAAATCAATAACAACATAATTGACGATGTTCATTCAGAAACTGCAACTCTTGAAGACATAACAGCAATTATGGTTCAACTTTCTGAGAAGACGCAGGATCTTGAAAAAGCGGTTACAAAGTTTAAATTGCAGTAAGATATAAAACACAGGGCCAAGGTCCTGTGTTTTTAAGATTCTTCGCTTCGCGAAGTCATGACATGTTATCTGTCATCCCGAGGAACGCAGTGACGAAGGATCTTAAAAGATTCTTCGTTTTTATTTTATCTCCTCTGTCTCTATTACGAACTTAACTGAGCTCTTCTGCTTAGGATCGCATTTAGTAAAGCTCTTATAATCTATATCCGCCTCTCTTAACGCTCTAAGCTTAATGAGAGTATTAGCCATATCTTCACCCGCAATACTTGTAATTGCGTCTATTCCATCATCATTAAATGTCTTAAATCCATTCTTAAGAGCCAGCATTCCAACAAGCATGGTATCATATCCGCTGCCAAGTTTATTGCCTGATGAGCTAAACATTTTGGTACCCTTAGCTATCTGCTTACTACCCTTATAGACTTTATTAACTCCACCGGTATACGCCTTTATTCCGGTATATAACTGATCACTTCCGGTATACAAAGCACTTACACCTGATTTAAGTTCTTTAAGAGTAGAAGGCAATGAAGCCATCTCTTTTAACTGCTCTGACATTCCTTCAGAATACTTTCCTACTATACCCGCCTGAGTCTGCATATCGTTAAGCGCACTGTTAACCTTAGACGCATCAAAATCAGGAACCTTACCCGTCTCTTTGGCAACCGCCTTGCTCAGTTCGGTAAGTCCTTCATTTAACTTGGTCGCATCACTTCCGAGTGATTTTAAGGCTTTGGATAAGCCTGCATTTGCATCACTGTCTGAGTTATCGGAATCAGATGTATCTATCGCCGCAAGTGAGGTATTAAGTGTCTTAAGTCCGTCTCTTAACGCCTTAGAACCTTTAACAAGCTTACCGCCGTTAGAATCAAGTTTCTTGGTTCCGTCTGACAATGCTTTTGCGCCTTTAGATAAATCTTTTGCACCTTTGATATACTCATCAAGATATCCTCCGAACTTATCCGCACCGCTATATAACTTGCCGGTTCCGTCAACCAACTCATCAGAAGCATCTCCCAAATCGTCCATGTTTTCTTTCATGTCGTCGCCGTCGTCAAATGTCTCCTCTTCCACTTCCTTAAGCAGACCGTTACTGAATATCGTTGCCGTATAGTCAAGCTTAAAGTCCGTAACATCCGCCTTAATGGTAATATAATCTTCAAGCTTCAAGTCCTTGGTAAGCTCCCAATCCTTAAGATTAAGCGTCTTGCCGACCTTAGGAAGACTGTATCCGATTGCTACGGTTGAACCTGACATTTTCATAATCTTGCCATTCTCAACCTCAACATGTTTGAATCTGTCAGAATCTAACGGCACCATTGTCAACGCCACAAATGGCACGACGGTCTTATATTCCTTGCCCTTAACATTAGTCTTAACCTCGGTGTCATTTACATAATCAAATCTAATCTCCATCTTACCAGACTTGCCTGCAATATCTTCCGGCTCGCACTCCTTGCCGTCAAGCTTGTAAGTTATATTAACGCCAACGGGAACATCCTTACCTTCTACATTTCCCTCATACTCTATATCTGCGCCATGATTTTCCCAATAGATTAAGCTGTCGCCCTGCTCGTAGAACTCCTCATCACCGCCGGTATTCATAATGTCCTTAAGCTCGGTCACATCCTTTATAAGCTTGTTCTCCTCGACACCGCTTAACGACTCAGCGACGGTTATACTTTTAGCAGTTCCTTTTGAGTCCGCTTTAACATTTACCGTCTCTTCCTTCTCTTCGGCAAATGCAGCCGCCATGCCGCTGACATCCTTAGTCTCCTCGGTACTGCTAACCTTGCTGCTCTTACTTTCTTCTTTGACATCCTTATTAGACGAGTTCTCTTTGGAACACCCTGCAAATGAAAGCGCAAGCACCAGGATAAGTAAATACGCTACTACATTTTTTAGATTCTTCATAATAACACCTCGCTAGTCTTCATTCTTAAGAGCAATATCCATAGGAATTCTCTTAATCTTAATAAACTCCAACGCTGCAACAACCATATAGGTACTAATTCCAAGTCCAAACATTTTCATAAGCACCTTATTGGACACGAATACATAGAACCAACCGTGCATCTGACTTCTAAGAATCGTCTCCCACAGCCATATCATTATGCCCTGCAACATAGGAAGCGAGACCAATAAAAATATCACAGTCACTATGCTGGTCGCCGCTATGTAAAGCCTGCTTATCTCAAACCCTGAATATCCAAGAATCTTAGTCATCGAAATCGACTGAGCATTCTTCTCAATAATCATCTTAGAAAGAAGGTAAATGACAACTAGGAAAATGAAGACAGAAAGTCCATCCATAATCACCATCATACCGCCCATCGACTTATTAAGCTGCCTTGAAACCTTGGTCAATGCTTCTTTATCAATAACACTTGAAATATACTGGCTGTCGATGTCGGTTATCTCCGTATCCGAGAAATACCCTGAGAAATACGACTTGCCAAGATCAAACATATCATTAACATCCTGTTGCCTCATAAATATAACCATCCCACTTGGATAATCATATATTCCGTTAATCGTAAATTCGTACTCTTCGTCCCCATACTCCTCGTAAAGAGTGAATGTATCGCCGACCTTATACATAAACTTATCAGCATATGCGCTGGAAATGTAAACTTCATGCGGTTTTATCTTCTGATGAACATACTTGCTATCGTCTTTAACTCCGTATATGCTTATCTCTTCATCAATAACACCCTCAACACCTTTGGCTTCTAACGAATACGCCGTAAACTTCTCAGCGTCTTCGTTGTCCGTCTCAATCTCACGCTGATAATTAATCATCTCAAACATGGAATTAAGCTTATGATCTTCATCCATCGCCGATATTGGAACCTCCATAATATACTGATATTGACACATCATATTATCTGGAAGTTTCTTTTGATAATCATCTAATATTTCCGGAAACATCAGACCAAACATAAGAAGAAAATTAGCAAAAATAATACCGATAAACAATACAATGTAATTACCTATATTCTGTATAATTACCCTTAGTCTGAACCTGCCAAATATTGATAAATTCTTAGGTAATTTAACCGCTTTTTTATTCTTATTATTAGTAAGATCTTTTCGTAAAAATTGAAGCGGAGTAAACTTTAATTTGCTACTGAGTGAAAGGTAGGTAACAAGCACCATAATAAGTACCGGAATAATAGTTGTCTCGACAAACGCTCTCACATTCCACCTTGTAGCATATGTAGGAAGCGAATAACTCTTGTAGTACATATCCGCCACAAAGTCCTTAAAAATTGTATAACCCATTGTATTACCAATTATCGCTGCAACAATGGTTATAAACACAGGCGGCGCCATATAGTGCCTTATCATCTCACTCTTAGTGTAACCCGACGCCCTTAAAGTACCGATAACATCAGCTTCTTTAACAATCGTATCATTAATGGTAATTGTGAAAATGAAGGCTAATATCACGATTATCACGTAAAGAAGTACCTGCATCATAACCCTGTCGCCGCCAAAATCATCACCAGTAAACTGAATCGACTGATTGGCATATCTCGGAACAAAATCTTCTAACGCAACCATAGAGTTGATGTCCACCATCAAATCTTCCGCCACATCAGATTCCTCTTTCTTATCTTTAGGCGCCTTATCATATTTCCATGCGTATGTATAAGTAATATTCCCTTTGTCATATTCGGCAAATGTAGCCTCATCAACCACACCGACACCGAACACCACAGAGTCAAACATCGTATCTCCATTATCCTTAAACAACGCACTGTAATCCGATAATGCAACAAGACCGACAATCTCGTATTCGTGAGTATCACTCGTTATATGGTCGCCAACCTTAAGCTTGTTGTTGTCGGCAAACATCCTGTCAATAGCGATTTCATTTGCCTTATTAGGAAGCTTACCCTTCATTATACTTGCTTTATTAACCTCATCTCTGTTGGTAAATATCCTTACTTCACTGCCATTATCGATACGCTCCTCCGTAAAGGGAATGTCATAGATTGAGATTCCTAATTCCTCAAGCTTCTTAATCTGCGTGCGATTGAGCTTATCCTGAACGGCAAAATGTCCATCCTCAACATTGTATTTGTCAAAGCTCTCGTTATACGCGTATATCAAGCTATCCGCGGCAACCAAAAAGCCGGATATCAGTCCGATAAAAAGTAACAGCGTTAAGAATATTACAAGGTATTTACCAAAATCTGTGCGCACCTCTCTTAGGACGCGCTTATTAAGTGGATTCTTCATAACACGCCTCCATTACCAGTCAAGCATATCTGCCGGTGTCCTAAATTCGTTGGTATAATTCTTCCTAATCATTCCATCTTTAAGCTTGATAACCCTATCTGCCATCTCCTTAATACCATCGTTATGGGTTACCATGATAATTGTATTGCCATAGCGCTCATTAACCTCATTAATCAGCTTCAAAATCTCAATCGAAGTCTTAGAATCAAGAGCACCCGTAGGCTCATCACAAAGTAAAATGTCAGGGTTCTTAACCAAAGCTCTTCCGATTGAACAACGCTGCTGCTGACCTCCGGAAAGCTGATTAGGAAGCTTATTCTGATGTTCCTTTAATCCAAGGGTTTCCAAAAGATCATCAACACTAAGCGGATTCTTGCTAAGATAAGCACCAACCTCAATATTCTCCCTAACGGTTAGATTAGATATAAGATTATATCTTTGGAAAATGTAACCTAAGTGACTTCTCCTGTACTTCGTAAGCTGCTTCTCCTTCATGTCCGCCATCTTATTGGACCCGACTATGATATCGCCGGAATCTGCACTGTCAATTCCTCCTATAATATTGAGCAATGTAGACTTGCCTGAACCCGAAGGTCCTAGCAGAACACAGAACTCTCCCTTTTCTAGCTCAAGGTCAATCCCTTTAAGAACCTGAACTCTATTCTCTCCCGTACCAAATGACTTCTTAATCTGATTTAACTTAAGGAACATAGCAGTCTCTCCTCTTTATGTAAGTGAATGTAAATGTTACTTTGTGTTTCGAGTATGTATTATACATATGTGCATCTGTTCATATGTTAGTGTACATTAACATATATATCACATATCAAACGATACGTCAAGCGAAAAAAGCAACAAAAAACACAGGGATTATGCCCTGTGTTTTAAGATTCTTCGCTAACGCTCAGAATGACAAATTGATCAGTGGTTCCTGTCCCCACTGGAGCGTTAGTTTAATTATCAAGCCTTCTCAAAGTCTGTCTTTAGGATATTGATCTTTCCATCCTCTCCATAATTAAAGTAATATTTCAAGGTTCCAATAATATCACTTTTGCCACCTTCAATACTAGAAATACCTTCTGAAGCACATAGGCAGGTGACTCCGTCAATTGAAGACTTCTCAATCTCCCAGGTACCCCAATCAGCAATAGTACCGAACTCTTCACCGACAGCATACTGTCCCTTGTTCAAAAAGTTGTCAGCCAGGATGCGAAGATCTGATACTTCCACATCATCAAGCATTTTCTCATAGTGGTCTTTAACATCAATAGTAATCGTCTTGTCTTCACTAACCTGAAGATCCAGCGTTCCCGGCTCAGCGCCAACCGTCACATTAACCGGAAAAGCACTCATCTCATCACCCTCGGCAGTCTTAAATCCGAGATCAGATGTGTCCTGAAGTTTAACCCAGGCGCCATCGATATTCTTTAATACAGAGAATTCCTCTAAAGGCATAGAATTAACATGAGGGAAGATTCTAACCATAATCTCATCTTTGTTGTCACTATCTACATCGATACTACAAGCATCGAAGTCACATACAAGTGCGTTAGATTCGCGGTCTACCTCTTCTCCATTAAGCACCAATGACCAATCTATCGCATGATCATCAGTCCTCTCTTTTTCAGGCAATCTATACATATAGATATAATCCATCTGTCCATTACCATCAATATCATCTTCGTAGACAACGTCTCCTGCAACCTCCATATCCACAGAAGCCTGACTCACTAAAGAATCATCCTCCGCAGCGACTGCATCATTTTTAATCGGGCTTGTTAAAAAACAGACTGCCACAGCTGCACTTATGGCAAATGCAAGCAACACAACCCAAACTCCCGGTTTCTTGTAATTAAATATTCCTTTCACTCTTTGTTTCACTCCTATCTCTCCAAATGCAACAGGACAGGCTGTAATCCGCCTTACCGGACTGCTGAGCATAAGCAAAGTCTCAGAATAATCTGCTTTACTCTCCCTATCCATATTTTTAATTACTCTCTCATCACAGGCCATCTCCAAATCTCTGCAAAACAGAATATATGCAATCCAGCAGAGCGGATTAAACCAGTGAAGTGCAAGGAGAAAGAAACCAAGCGGTTTCCACCAATGGTCATGTCGGCTAAGATGCGCTCTCTCGTGAGCAAGCACATAATTCTTCATACCACCTGCCACAGAAGTTGGCAGATAGATTATAGGGCGTACGATACCCAAAACAAACGGATATTGGATATCATCGCAAATGTAAACATTACCACCGGCCCTAACAGAAGCAGCTACAGTGTGTTTAAGGCGTAGAAAACTAAACAACGACTGAAACATCATAACACCAAAACCTACCAGCCAGATAATCGTAATAATACGGATATAATCTGTTTTATGTGTTTTAACATTTCGCTCGCTTAAGCTATCTACAGCGTACTCACTATCTGCAACATATTCTGTATTATAACTTTCATCACTCTGACTATCTATGACATTGACAGACTGACGACTTGTGCTCTCATACTCATTGACTATAGGAGAAGTCTGCTTGGCCGTTACCGCCTCTGACTCCTGATTAGCAATAGTAGAATGTATAGAAGCAGGCATCTTGGTAACTGACGGCAACAAGCTGAATTGACTCTCAATCGTCACCGGGCAAAGAAGCCTCACAGCCACTAAAGCCCAGAACAGACAACTAATCCATTTCGGCGCCTTCTTAAAAAGGACACGAAGTAATATAACCACCAGGATTAGAATCGCTGCATATAAACTTAGATTCATTACCTTAATTAACAAATGACTCATACTACTCCTCTCCATCCTTTCTGAAGGCATTGATTAGATTCTGAATCTCATCCGCTTCTTCACTTGTCAAACTCTTCTTAGAAACAAATGCTGCCACAAATGCCGGAAGTGATCCCGAAAATGACTCATCAACAATCTGACGGCTTCTATCTGAATAGAAGTCATCCTTTGAGATCAGAGAAGTTACCTCCCCGTTCTCATTCTGTAAAAGTCCTTTCTCACACAGTTTACGAAGCACTGTATATGTTGTAGGCTTCTTCCAGCCAAACTCCTTTTGGCATATCTTAACAAGTTCGCCTGAACTGACAGGTTCGTGTTCCCAAACAATGTCTGCAAAGCGCTCCTGTACGGTTCCTAATTCCAAATCTGCCATATTCTTTCTCCTTATCATCATTTTGCAGTTTATCCGGATAAACCCCTTTGACGATTTTTAGTTTATCCCAATAAACCAAATCTGTCAAGAGTTTTTTTTTCAAATGTAAAAAAACCGTCCAGACAACAGTTTATCGTAATCCTCCACTGCCCGGACGGCTGTATCTACTCATACTCGTTCGTATATTCATCTGTCATATGCCACAATTTCGAAGTATCGTAGTTATCCGGCAAATGCACCCAATTGCCTTCCGATGCTTCTACATACCAGGCATCCTCGTCCTTATCGTATTCCATCCAACCATAGTCGCCATAGTCGGAAGAAATACCTTCATACCAATACTGCCACTGATATGGCTCCTTCTCGTTGTTGTACCAAAACCAACACTTAGTATTACTATCATACCAATCCGAGCCGTCTTTATAACAAGTACGCCCAATTTCTTTGACGTAAATGCTGTTTTGTGATCCGGTTGGCGAGTTGGTAGAATATTCAGTCTTGACACCATTCTCATTCAGAATCGGCATCAATCTACGTTCAAGCTCAACATAGGCAAGCCTAAGAACAAGCCAAATCACTACAACGGTAAAAAAGATCTTCACTCCAAGGGGACCCCGGCGTCTACTTCCTCCACGTTTCGAAGAATGCTCTGTGGCAACATCCTCCATTTTGTCAGTGATATCGATCTGTAATTGAGCTCCGCATTTATCACATGTCGGCAATGAACCATCGGCCCAGGTGTACACCATACGATTATCACAATAAGTGCATATCAACATCGTTGTGCCACCTTCCATGATCATATTATTATAATGCTTACCATTCTCATCGTAGTAGCCTTCCTCAAAATGTTGACCATCTTCCGCCGTCCAGCTCTTCGGATAGTAATCATAATCATGAGTAGAACAATGATAATGACCAATCTTACCATGTTCTGAAGCATTCCAGCCATACGGTTGCGAAGTACGCGTTTTTCTAACCGGAGTGCTCTTCCGAGAAGTGTCGCGTAAAGAAGAAAACAGAGCACCATAGTTGCTCGACGAAGAACTTCTACTGCTAGAATGGTGCGATGAACTGTGTGAACTACGGCTGCTGCTTGATCTATGCGATGAGCTATGTGAACTATGACTTCTGCTGGAATGATGTGAACTACTATGACCGCTTGGTGGCATATTAACTCCTCCTGAAATAATGATGATATAGTCAATTAAGACCTATTGACTAACAAATGTCTGTGTTTAATAGTAGCATGAAACAATCATAATTACAATACAATCATATGGCGGTGTTATGATTTACTCATTCAAATGCAGAATAGTCAAATGTAGCCGGATTGCCCTCCTTATCCGTGTAATAGATGATATTCTTCTCAGAATCGAAAGAATCCAAAACTCCACCCCACAAAGGTGCAAAGAAATCGTCATCCGCAGTATAATCCTTGCCATTTGGTTGTCCATTATAATGACCCCCAACTGTCATCTCATCCTTCTTGTATCCGTCTTCATACTCCCGCTGCTCGTCAGTCATCATGAAATATGACAGATACCCTCCGCTGCCCATTGCGTAAGTAGCGTCCACATGATAATTCTTCCCGTTAATGGTCACATAGGTCCACTCATGACTGTCATTGGCAATATTACTGTATCCACCGGCTGTTGTAGCATCAACTCCAGCCTCCAATAAAAGATACGAAAATGCCGGCGCACATTCAGAACATATCCCCTTGCCTTCGGTCAAAAACCTGTACGCATTAGCCTCTTCCACATATGTTTCATGAGACTTCTCGTACATGTCATAATCATATGAATACTGAGTAGAAAAGTACTCGTAAAGAGCAAGAATCTTCTCAATATCTGAATAATCATCACGCATAGTTTTATTCAGTATTCCGGTAACCAAATCTTCAAATTCAGACTCCTTCTTAGCGAGTTCATCCTTAGGGATTTTGTACTGAAATGTAGCTTTCCCGTTCTTAAATGCATCTGCATAATTGGACTCAGTATACTCCCCTAAGACAGGATAACAAACGCGAGGAAACTGACCTATCATCCAGTCATAAGATTCTTCATCTTTGACAGCAAATTCATCCTTACCGCTTTGCACTGCCTTAACATAGTTACAATAAGCATCATACATGTCCTCACCCATTATATCCCTGAAAATGGATGACACAACTATGGGTTTGAATTCATAATGCCCCTCCGCCGTATCTTCAGACTTCGTATCGTCTGTCGACTCTGATTGTTCTGCATCCTCAGAGGATGCATTATCCTCAGTGGCACTCTGTTCTGAAGCATCCATTGAAACAGTATCCATCTGCGACTCATTATTGCCGCATCCCACTATTCCAAATGACATAATCAAAATGCAAATCAAAGAAAAAACTACTTTTCTAATACTCATAAATCATACCCTTTTCATATAAAATTTAGTTAAAAGCCCCTTCCTTTGCCACTGTTTTCAACATTGGCATTGGTGTCCTTGAAGTCCAAAACCACAGAGGCTATCGCTTTATTCGACTAAAAATCACTCTTTAGATAACAATTTCAAACCAACTATTCCAATAACAATCAAACTAACACATATTACCTGAGGTACCGAAAGCTTCTCATTAAACAAAGCCACTCCAAGTACAGTAGTTCCTACTATACCAAACCCTGTCCACATCGCATATGCTGTACCCAACGGTAAATGCTTTAACGCCAACGCCAAAAACACTGCGCTTAAAATGTATCCTATAACCGTTACCACCGATGGCAACAACACCGAAAATCCATTAGAAAACTTCATAGCTACAGCCCATGTTACTTCAAAAACCCCTGCTAAAATCAACAATATCCACTGCATAATACTATCCTCCTAAAACACTACCGTGACCTCTTGGTGGCATGTGGCTTCCTCCTTCTTATATTTCAATAAATGCATTTTAGATACGCGTTATTCATCTGGCATGGGTAGCCCATTTTTGAAGAACTACATACAGTTCTTCAAAAGTGTCGGCAGTGTAATTAATATCGTACTCAATAAACGCTTCTTCTATGTTGCCCGACGGCATAAACCACACTGATTCCATCGAAGCATTCTTCGCTCCAAGCATATCTGAAGATAGTGAATCTCCTACCATTATACACGATGTTACAGATTCTGAAATCCTATCAAGGCAAATATCAAAAAATGCCGCATCCGGCTTGGCTACCCCCATATCCTCGCTGATAAACAAATAGTCTATATATTTATCAAGTCCTGTAGAAGCTATCCTTCCCTTAGCATTTATAGTTGCTCCGTTAGAGGCGATATAGATTCTTGCATCCGGAATGTTATCTTTTACATTTTTGACAAATTCCAATGCACCTTCCATCAAAACGCCATTTACAGACATAGTACGAATAAAATCGTCGTTAATCTTCATCGGATCAAGAGCTGATGCGTCCCCTTCGCACTTTGAAAATATATACTGAAATCTCTTTACAAAGAGTTCTTGTCTCGTGATATTGCCTTTTTCAAGCTCCAGCCAAAGTGCTTTATTATAGTCTTTAAATGCTTGATATATCTCTTCTGAAAATGAAAGTCCATTTGACTCTAGCACAATCCCGAGCGCTTTGTATTCTGAAGCGTGAAAATCCAGTAATGTCTGATCAAGATCAAAAAGAAAATTGTTATGCATTTGCTACTCCTTCTCAATTGATAAATATCTAAGTAAATGCCAGGGCGAATACCAATAACCAACCAACTACAATGATACCTATAACCAACTTAACACCTACATCAGGTCTGAGGTCATAGAACTCCATTTTTCCAAAACCGATTAAGGACAAAAGCGCTCCAATTACGATCAGGATCAACGGAAGCAGTATCGCACACAAAAGAAGGATGACAGCTGCTGCAAAAAATGTATCCAATCGTAAACAATCATCAATTATTGAGCTATTTAAAAAACTTATTAACAAAAAGATTCCAACAAATAAAAAGAGAATTCCGACAATACGGAACTGACGACCTTCTTCCCAGTCTAAGTGCCTATGATTCCATATTCCCGGCCGGTATTCAAAACCATGATCCTTCAAATAATGTTCAATAATAGAAAAAAGTTTGTCCTCATCAAATCCAATATATGCCCAATCCTTATAATCGACTCTTTTCCTCCAAGGCAAATTCTTCGGCGTAGAGAGTGAAAAAACAGTTCTGCTCTCCGTAGACATCGGTGGCTTATAAGTATCCCTATTAAGCAAGGTCTCTCCGCCGCAAAATGTTTTATCTCTACTAATTACATATGTCACCGAAAATGAACTGATAGCTGTATTATCAGATTCTTCCTGGTTTGGCTGTGGCTTCCACCTAGCAATAATTTTATTATTACGAATAGTTACAATAAAGGGATATTCATCTGAGTTTAGCTCTCTTTGAACTGAATCTTTAAACACTCTAAATTCTTTACTGCTAATTCTTTTATTCATGTATAAATCTTAACTCCACTTCTTCCGGATAATACATCCAACACTATTCTAAATATAAGAGCTTACCTTCTACGCCCAATCACGCAAAAGTTAAGCTCTCTAAATAAACATATTGATTTATATACAATGGATTATATCTTACTTATTAATTAACCTAATTATAACACCATAATAGTATGCCGACAAGTTATATCTGTCAACTTCTTTACGCAATCTACCTGACACATCAGAAAACATTCCGCAGAGATCATCAAGCCTCTCAATATCCGCATTAATATCGTCAAGCTGCTTCTCAAAATTGAATATATAAATTGGCAACAAGAATATTATTTTAAGCTATCTTCCAGCTAACTGCCTGTTTTCTTCCGCTGACGAAATTCTTATAAATTCCGTCCTGCTCCATCAGTTCATCATGCTTGCCCTGCTGGACAATCTTACCTTTGTCAATGACTACAATCTGATCGGCATGTCTTACTGTCTTAAGTCTGTGAGCTATCATGATGATAGTTTTTTCTTTGGTTAAATTCTCTATAGCCTGTGTAATCTCTTTTTCATTCTCAGGGTCAACATTTGCAGTTGCTTCATCAAGAATGATAATAGGTGCGTTCTTCATGATGGCACGCGCTATAGCAATCCTCTGCTTTTCACCACCTGAAAGTGTTGCTCCACCTTCACCTACTACAGTCTCATACCCGTCAGGAAGTCCCATGATAAAGTCGTGACAGCACGCTTTTTTAGCAGCTGCTATTACATCATCCATAGAAGCCTCAGGTCTTCCAAACCTTATGTTGTTAGCAATTGTATCCTCAAATAGATACACTCTCTGGAACACAAAGCTGAAGTTCTCCATAAGCGAATCAAAGCTATAATCTCTTACATCCCTTCCACCAAGGGTTACCTTACCCGATTTAACATCCCAGAATCTTGCAATAAGAGATGTAATCGTTGTCTTTCCACCACCGGAAGGGCCAACGATAGCTGTCGTCGTCTTTTCCTTGATATCAAGGGTTACATCGTCAATAATAGTTCTGTTTTCATAGGCAAATGTAACATTTTCTAGATGAATATCTCTGTTCTTAGGCTTAATATCCTCACCATTAATGTCCATCTGCTCTATTTCAAGAATCTCATTTACAAGGTCTACACCTCTGCCTATAACTTTTAAGAGAGCTGTGTAAATGCCTGCCAAATCAAGTGACTCAAATATCATAAACGAACAAAGAAGCATTGTTATTGTGTAAGTAAGCTCCATAGTGCCTGTTAAACAGAAGTAAACGGACGCTCCCGCTATCACAACACCTATAAGTTTACATATAAGCATTTGCACACCGACAGCCGGAATTGCTGCTATTTCTGCACTGATATCGGCTTTGGTTTTTCTTTCAATCGCCTTGGATAATCTAGTGTTGCTTTGGGAAATGATGTTGTAATTCCTAATTTCCGCTATACCCTGGATAAACTCCAAAACTACTCCAACCATATCCTTATCGGACTCTAGTTTTTCTCCGGCAACTCTTGCAACACTGTAGTTAGTGTATTTGTTGAACAAGAAGAATATAAAAATACCAATCAATGATATTATTCCTATTCTTACGTCAAAGAAGAACATTCCTATTCCGATTACAACTGTTGTGATACTTCCCTGAAGCACCATCATTATTGCTCTTGTAGCGATATCACCAGTCTGCTCAAGTGTATTGGTCGTAACGGATGTGATATGTCCGAGACTTGTGTCATTAAAATATCCCATAGGAAGGTATCTTAAATGCTCACCGATCTCTATTCTTTTGCCTGCACAGGTGTTATAGCCTGCTTCAGTCTGAAGCATTTGCGAAAACCTGTTTACGACCATTTTACCTATTGTGCTTACGAGCATGAATCCCATTACGATAACAAATGTATTTGCGTTTATATCCTTATTCACGACTGCATTTATCGCGAAAAATGCTGCCGGAATCTTCATAGCTCCAATAATTGCATCTAGCACGCCTAAAACCACTGATTTATAGAACTTCGACTTATCAACCGGAGTACAGAAGTTAAAGAACTTTCTTAGCATATCAAGCATTTGCGGCCTCCTTTCCGACTTCATTCGCATCTGCTGCATCTTGCGAGTCATCATCCTTTGCCATAGTATGCGCTTCCCACATTTTCCTATAGAGAATGCAGTTAGATAATAATTCTGCGTGATTTCCTGATGCCTCAACGTTTCCGTCGCTGATTACGAAAATCTTGTCAGCATCCTGAATCGTTGAAAGTCTGTGCGCTATAACAATGAGCGTCTTGCCCTGCACAAGCTTAGCAACGCTTGACTGTACCAAGGCTTCATTTTCAGGATCTGTGTAAGCAGTTGCTTCATCAAGAATAACTACAGGCGCATTCTTTAACATTGCTCTCGCAATACATATTCGCTGTCTTTCGCCACCCGACAAATGACCACCGGCTCCTCCAACAACCGTATCATAACCGTCTTCAAGGCCTAAAATAAACTCATGACACCCTGACGCTTTAGCTGCATTTATTACCTCTTCATCAGTTGCTCCTGCTCTTCCAAGCCTTATATTTTCCTTAACAGTCATGTCAAACAGATAATTATCCTGCGCCACATAAGCAATCTGATTCGTGTAATAGTCGAGCGGAAGGTCTTTAATATTTACGCCACCATAGGTGATACTTCCACTGTCTACATCCCACAAGGAATCAATAAGTCTTGCAACTGTACTTTTTCCTGAACCTGACGGTCCAACAAATGCATTAACTTCACCCTGCTTTATCTCCATGTCAATCCCATGAAGAATCTCCTTGTCCTTATATGAGAACTTCACGTCTTTAAGCACAATATCAGAGCCGTTAGGTGTCTCAGTAAGAACCATAGGTCTCTCCATGTCTTTTCTTTCGATGATTTCTGTTACTTCACCAAAGATTGTCTTCATTTTCATAATGTCATCCATATAAGAAAATGCAACAACAAGCGGTGTTATAAGTCCTGCCGACAAGATTACACATGTAATAAAGTTCTCCTGAGAAAGGCTTCCGTTTTTCACCAAAATAAGTCCAACAGGAAGTACGCCAAGAAGTGTTGCCGGCATAAATGTAACGCTTCCTGCTTGCCACCAGATACATTTTCTCATCCATTTGATGAAGCAGTCAGCTCCCTCTCTTGCTGCATTTACAAACTTTTCATATGAGCTTCCGGTCTTACCAAAGGCTTTTATTACCTCGATACCGTTTATATATTCAACAGCTGTATCATTTAAATACTTTGTTTTTTGAACCGTTACCTCAAATTCTCCCTGGCTCTTAATCATCATTACCGTCACAAAAACCAGTCCTATAGCCGCAGGAATAAGGTTTGACAAACCAACTCTCCAGTCAAGAGTCAGAAGATATACGAACATAGCAACCGGTAAAAGAATGTTGGAAGTGAACTCCGGCACAATATGCGCAAGTGTTGTCTCCATCGAATCCACTCTCTCAACGATGATATTCTTGTAACTTCCACTGTTATCATCAAGAACTGAACCGAGTGGAATCGTTGATAGCTTTTTACAAAGCTGCTGCCTGATACCGCCGAGCACATTGAATGTGGCCACGTGCGACAACGTAGTTGATATTGAATGAAGCGTTACTCTGGCTACCCAGCAAACGCCCATAAGAATTACTTCTTTCAGATAATAATCAAATACTCTATTACCTGATAAGAGCTCCCCTACCATATCTGCGATAATCAAATACGGTGCAAATGATGCCGCCACACCAAGAATTGCAAGCAGCACACTACCTAAATAAAAACTCTTTTTTCTCCCGGCAAACTCTAAAACCCAGGAGAAAGTGCTTCTTTTCTTCATACGATCCTCCTTTTATTATATACGCGTTAAAAACTAAAAACATCCACATTAAACTTTGTTATTAACGCTTTACATTTGTTAGATACCTATAACATTATAGTTAGAGCCCTCTAACTTGTCAACACAATAATTAATATTGCATAAAAAAACGGTGGCTCTTACGAACCACCGATTCATTATTTCACTGTTCCTCCTGCTCTTTATCAGCAGCATTTTCTTCATTTAACTTGTATGCGTCAGGATTAAAATGCAGATATACCGAACCAATAACAATGTAATCCAGTATACATAATAACGCAAGCCACTTACCCGGAGATATAAGACCTCCAATCAGGAAATGGATTCCGCCAAGAAGCGGCACTCCGGACACATGACGATCTATACCTTTTGGCCGCAACTTTTTTGTTTCTCTGCTTGCTCCCACATTTATAATCATTCACTCCCTCGGCCATTTGTATTCTTCAATCAATTACATTCGCCCTTTAGGTACTTTTAGATTTGACACGTCCACTACTGGTACAAAATCAGGTTTCTTCTTTCTCTCAAGAAAACCAAGCGCATAGAGTGGATATGTATCAAATCCTTCTCCTCCGCCGACATTTGCATCAGCATACTTAATTGCTTTATGCTTACCATATTTCTTTGGATTAGCCAAAACATATTTCATACTGGTTGCTCGATTATTGGTAGACTTGCATTCAACAATTACAACCTTACTATCCTTCTCAATCAAAAAATCTAACTCCGGCGATCCGCTTGGTGCGTGATAGTAAAACAAATCGATATCATTTGCCATAAATGCGGTTGCAACCATATTCTCCGTTATAGCGCCTTTATACGCACTTAAATCACCATTTAAAACTAATGCCGCTGCATCATCTCCCAATTGAGAAATCAGTAGTCCAGTATCTGCAAAATATACCTTAAACTCTTTAGCTTTTTTAACTCCACTTAGAGGAGAAGATAATTCTAAAGTATTAAAAGCTCGTACAGCCAATCCTACATCAACTAAATACTGCAATCCATCCGCTTTCTCTTGCGAATGCCCCTTAGCATTGACTTTACTGTATTGGAACTTTTTATAATCTTTAGATAATTGTGCGGAAAGAGAATCTAAACATGCCTCTGCTCGAAGTTTTAATACTTCGTTCACCTTAAATTCACCTTTAATATCACGATATCTTCCAAAATCATCTCTTATTGATGTCAATATACGACGTTGGACAGCTCTCACCGCATTCAGATCATGTAACTCAAAAAATGTATTAACAGCCTCCGGCATCCCACCGACAACAAGATACTGTAAATACAACATACGCATACTATTATGAATGGTATCATCAATCTTCTTATGATCTCTGATGGACTCGTCTATATATTCTATTACATCCTCGTTCATGCCGGTATTAACTAAAAACTCTGAAAATGTTAAAGGAAACATAGTAATCTGTTCCTCATATCCTACCGGTATTCCACGAATATATGGCTCCCTGAAGCCCTTGACTCCAAGGAAGCTGCCTGTAGCAATAACATCATATCTTCCGTCAAGATCCCAATACTTTAAAGAACTTCTGGCATTGGGACAATCTTGTATCTCATCAAGAATAATAAGTGTTTTTTGAGGAATAAAGTGAGCATTGACATCAAGAGCTGAAATTGCCATAATCATACGATCAACATTAAAATCTCCTTCAAACACTCGATGAATACTAATATCTGCACGAAAGTCTATATAAACTACACTCTCATAGAATGTCCGACCAAACTCTTTAACTACAAAAGTCTTACCTATCTGGCGAAGACCGCGTATAACAAGCGGATGATGTTCCCTCTGCTTCCATTCTGTCAATTCATTCCAAATGCTACGCTTAAGCATAACCGCACCTCCAGAAATATCTAAACTCTTATATCTACACCGATTATACAACAAGCATTGTCATTTTTCAAGGGATAAGCAAGCTAAATATCGTCATTTTTCAAGGGGTAAATCAACATATTATTGTCATTTTTCTTCAGAATACTCTTAATCTTATTTTGACCTAAAATATCATAAAACTCTGCAGCAATAGCTTTATTCTTTTCATAATTTCTCTGCCAGCACGCTTTCACCTTTCTGTCTGTGCTGACATCCTGAAGAGATGCATTTTCTATTACCTGCCATGTCATAAGGTTGGCAATAGCATCTATCTGTTCATCTTTTGACATCTCCTGATTCTGTCTTAGTGTCTGTCTTAACTCATTGATTTGGTTTTGGTAAATTTCTAATTGATGTCTTGGCATAATCTTCTCCTATCTTTCTTTAAATTTTAGCTATTCAATCGTTAATGATACGAATAACAGAGTACAGCTATCGCACACTTCTACTCTACCGGCACAAATTCAACATCACAGTCTCCTGAATACATGCCTTCTTTCAATCTATTCTTCAGGAAATCATAAAGCGTCTCTTCGATTTCTTTATCGCTTTCTGCGAAGAAACCGACTTTAACTTCAACCTCTAGAGATAATATTTGATACATTGCAAATCGATATCAGCATGTCATACGTGACACCTTGCTTCTTGTTAAAGTTCCAGTTAAAATGTTCTTCTATAACATCTTCGTAGCGAACTCTGATATCCTGTATGCATTGATGTGATCCCTCAACAGGGCGTCCCTCATCATACTCATTACCATAAATTACAAAGTCCGTAGCCGTTTCAAATAATGCTTCATTTATAATTGGTATCACCTTATCGCTAATAATAGATATCTTCTTCTCTGCTAATGGAACTACTTTCATAGCATCCGGAAGAATCGACTCAGCGACGCTAAAAGACAATGAACTTATAAAAAAAGAAATCATAGCGAACAACTGACTAAATACTCCGTTACACACAATAACATCCGCTCCACTAAGCATCGATACTATCTTATCCGGTGTCTTTATCATTTGCTCTTCTAACCTGTCAAGTTCAGATATTACCTGCTGTTGATACATATCCTTATTCAAAGAATAGCCCGCATTTTTAACAAATGATAGCAAATCCAGACAAAACCTGTCTATATCTTCCTCGTACAACCCGGTAATTGAAAACTCTTTACATTCAATTCTATTCAAATAATCAACAGGCATATCCTTAACGGCTTCTTTCATAGCTGCTGAATCATTGTCTATCATAACTATGTTCTCATAATTCTCCAAAAGTCTGACTATAACTAAATCATTGCATCTGCCCGCACCTACAATTGCAAGCGTTTTTGAATCATTTAGTGTTCCGTAACGCAAAACAAGCGAAGTCAGTTTTTCTCTAAACTCCTCCCAGTCAGTAGTTGCGTCAGACATAGTAAACTTCTCTTTCAACTCTTCAATCATAATCCATCCGTTTCCTATCCACTTTGTGACTCTTCATTACATTGTAAAAGAACTGTTTCTTGGCGATTTGATTTTTTTATCAATCTCCGATGCATTTTCATTCATATCGCCAAAGATGAATTTATCACTTAACTCTCTATAAAGCTTACTTGCTGCCGCCTGCTGTTTGCTTCCCTCATATGGATTTTTGAGTTTATCATTATCACTACATTTATCTATGAAGTCGTCAAGTCTCTTGGCAGCTTTCGGAATATCTTTCACTAAAGGTTCGATACTATTGAATTTATCAATCATTTGTTCCAACGCATCACGATTTTTTAAAGCAGCGTTTATGGCTATGATCTCAGGACTATTCTCAAGCTCTTTTATTTGATTCTCCATAGTGTTAAGAGATTCACGGTTTTTTTCGCTTATTTCGCCATCCTTAGAATATTCTTTTTTATAATAATCCATCTCCGCCTTCAAAGTTTGATATTCATCATATTTTCCACCATGTTCAAAAATATCATCTCTCATAGCGTTGATAAAATTATTAGTTTTTTCAAGGGCTTCTGCGACTCGATTCTTAAAGATCGGGTATTTATCAGAAAAAGCCCATACCATATTATCCTTCGAAAAAGTCGTATGAAGAAACTTTAATCCCGGAAGTTCTTCTTCATAAAGCTTATCAATACATTCATATTCTGATTTCATTTCTTTATACTTATCTTTTAATATCTCTGAGTCAACGTCTCCGAAGTTTAGCTCTTTTGTACTTTTAATTATAGCCGTGTTCGGTTTTAAGACTGAAAGATAATCTACTATCACATCTTTAGCCAGATTACCACATTTATTGTATTCATTTTGATAACATTGAATCATAATATTTTCCCTGTCCGCATCTTCAAGCAGACGAGTGAACAAACCATATGTCATTGTCATATGATCATTTATTGAATACTTATCAAGATCCTTATCATCTATAATTCTTGGTGTAGAAGTATGAATAAAACGAGGATCAAAATTATGGTATTCTTGTTCAGATGTAACGATTTTCTTTTTACAATCATTTATACCTTTTATGACTACATCAATTTCCTTGTCGGATAATCCATAACCACGCATAAGGATTTCAAGCATATTAGTATCTAAGGCTTTTATTGTATCTGCCATTGACTTGGGAATAATTCCCATACGACTCCAAGGTATTAATTTGGGATTATCACCCGCAATAAAGGTCGTGTCGTTATCTATAGCTTCTACCGCGGTTAATTTATTTTTACTATTCATAGTAGTAAATGTGTTGGAAAAAAATCTATCCGGATTACGAATTATATGGTCGAGAAGCTGGATTGATGCAATATTTTTAACAAGTCCCGGAGATTTTTCAAAAGACATACGATCCAACTTTTCAAGTTGACTGCCTGATAATTCCGTCATATTATCCATACCATTGGCCGGCATCATCATAACACCTTTGAGAACAACATCCTTGCCATCCCTTTTGGTCTTAATCTTCACTTTTTCTGAATATGCAACATATTGAGAACAACCAAGAAGGTCCGCAAACACGCTTGTAAGAGCATTTCTCTGAGAAGTATCAACCCCATAGTTAATATCACATGATTCTCGTACAATCATAGAATTCTTAACATGTAACATGTAAGAAATATATTCTGTATAAGCGAAGTACTTCTCGTCACTGTCTATTCCATCAATATCATTATTACTTCTTTGTTTCTCTTCGTCGGTACCATTAGCCTTATTGATTATGTCTTTTAGCCATTCCTTTCCCTTATCTTTGTTCATATTGATACCAAATTGGTAGCCTCTATCCTCTAAATCTTCAGCGAGATCGGATAGATTCTTTTTTTCATCAAATTCCAGATTAATGAATTTTTTATAATCAATACTCTCTAAATACTCAGAAACTCCAGGGAATTTTTTTTCAAGCATCTTCCTCTTTGCTTTAGCTTTCAACTCCATTATGGTATCCTTGTCGTCAGTATTATAACTTTCAGACATTGTAAAATACCCAACACAACTATCTCCTTTTTTCTTACCCTTAACAGGCTCGTCATCCACAATAAATGGTACCTTATATCTTATATTGGAGCTGTTTCCGATTGCTTTCAATCCGTCCATCTCATCTTCTGTCAATGTGATTGTTTTGCTTCTCAAGCTCTCGTAAAAAGACTCTATGTCCATATAGCGTGTCTTATCATTTGTATTATTCTTCTTCTTTCTTTTAGCATCTGCTTCAGCAAGATCCTCAAGATGTTTTTTATAACGCAGAAGTTTAGAATAATCCTTAGCAAACCTTTTGGCCATCTTGTCATATAAAATAGTTTTTTCCTGATTATCTTTGATCTTTTTGTATTCATCCTGCATCTCATTACCCATATTTAAATACAGTTTAATTAGATTATTAGTGTTCTCAATATCGAGAACATCATTTTCATCTTTCATTCTCTGAATCTCGTTTGCAAGTGCTTCTGCAGTCTGCAAATTCATTTTACTATACTGATCTTTTCTTTTATCTAACTTTGTTGGCATAACTATCTCCTTCTTATGTGTAAATAACAACAGTAACTTTAACAGGCAGTAAAACCCTGATTATATTAACATACGTCTTATATCATGTACACAAGGCAATCAACTGCATTTATGAGTTCTTTAGAGTTCCTTAAATATACAAAACTAAAAACATATATTTACATTCACTCTATTTTTATACATATTATCATGATTAATGCAACAAAAGCGCAACACAATTATTATTTAGGACGGGAGGATATTATTATGTCAAATACATCCATCCTACTTTAGCATCATTCATTTAATCAACATCATTCCGACATTTGCCTTTCCCTCACTGCATTGCGTATCTCTTCAATCTTTGGCCTGTCATTGAACTGAGGCAAAATGCAAAGTAGGAATGACGCACTGCCGCTCGCATCATTAACCTTAGCGTGCACGCCCACACCCGAACGAGTAAATACCCTTACTATATCGTCAATACTGTCAATCTTGATCACAGCTCCTCTTTTTATATACAGATACTTTCTGCCAAGCCTGAACTGGTCATTCGCAAAGGGCTGCGCATAGGCAAAGTCGCTGAACATCATCTGACCGCCATCTTCACCAAGATAGGAGTTAAGCCTTTTTGATGCTTCTACTCGATATCTGTAGGCAAGCCAGAAAAGAAAAGCAAACACTGCACTTATTGGGGCGCCTATGGCTATAGCCGTCAAGAGGCTCTCTCCGAGAGCTACACAGAGAAGAACTACTATCAAGCCTGTAAAAATAGTGATTACAGCGGGTGCTGCTCCCATCTTAGGCACACTCATTACTTTGCAGTAGCTATATAAGGCGTTACTTATCTGATTAAGTTGTTGCTCGTTCATCATCCCGTTAGCATTAGGTTCCTGATTAAATTGCGACATCATCGTTGATACCTCCCATAATAACGAATTGCGATTTATAGCCTTTAAACATTTTTCAACACATTTATTGTATCACACCTTAACTCATAAGTGTAACACAATTATTATAACTCATCTCATATAACAAATGAATATTCTCACTCTTCTTCTATTATGCTATTTTGTTGCACATTTGTTACTGATATTATGGTATTATTGTAGGTAACAACAACTATTCTTTAGGACGGGAGGATATTATTATGCCAAATACATCAATAAAAAAGAACTCTTGGGAGAACTTAGACCTAAAGACTACCAAGATACCTGAGATTGTAAGGAACAGCTCTGACGAGAATGTTATCGCCAGTTACCTAAAAAACAACAAACAGAAGCTTTCCCAGAAAGAAATTGCCTTCTTAACACATCGTCAGCAGAGCATGAAGCTTATTAACTCTAAGATTGAGGAGATTAATAAACAGATAGAGAATAATACCTACACCGATAAGAAGACTACACTTAAGGCAGATCCTGACAAGCAGAGCTATATTCTATCAGACATAAAGCAGCCAGCTTTCCAAACTGCAGACTTTGGATGTTGGTCATGCTTTTATCAAATGCTGCTTCAAAGCCGCGGAATAACAGGCATAACTCAGGAAGATATCAGGGCATTCAGACCTACTCTCTCTAAAGACTCCGAAGGCTTCAGCAAGGATTCTGACGAAGAAATGAACAAAGACATGAAAGTAGATGCGGTCGATATGGGTGACCTTGCTCTTAAGCTCGTTCCGGACTCTATGCTAAAGAGCACAGAGATATGGTCGTATAATAAATTAAAGAACAGCAACGCCGGAACCCCTGCGGATAAACAGACATATTTCGAGTCAGTAGTTAAAGGCGTCAAAGATATAATTGTAAAGGCTATAAGAGATCACCACTCTCCTATCGGACTTATGATAGACGGACACTATGTCACAATAACAGGTATTGAAGGTGATGTTGTATCTTACAAGAATTCTATGCCAAACGAAGAAGCGGGCAAGGATCCAAACTTCACACATAAGAAGACTATAACAGATCTCTTACGCGCTCCTCTTAACGGTGAAAATGCAGACGCACTCACCCTCACCTGGATGGAGGATATAACAGTACTTAAAAGCGACGTTATCTCGAATTTACCTCTTCCTAATGTATCACTTACCAAGAGCCATAGTATGCATGACAATAATTATACCGGTTTATATAAAGTCCGTTCAAAAGAGTCACAGGGATTCTATGTTGATGACCGCCGTCAGAACGGACAATTACTTGTATCAACAGGCGGAATTGATATTCCGGATGAAGATTATGAGTATCGTTTCCATTTAAAACAAGGCTACTATAGAACCGACAAAGCATATATTCCTAAACGCCTCAACAGTGACCGCTTACACCAAAAAGCATTAAACAGAACTAACGAGGAAGAAGCAATATTAAATGCTGAATATGATAAGCGTTTAGACGAAATAACAACCATGACCGGAGAAATAGCTTCTCTAAAACTCATTAAAGCTGCCGACGATCCTGCACCTGTTATAAATGAATCTCCAAGATTTAAAGTCCCTATTGATAAGCAAACCGGAAGACCATTCTTTGGTGAAGGAAAGACATTTTATGAATTCAAGCAAACATTAACCTCGCTTGGTTGGGATAGGGGTAAATATCCAATCCTATTGGCTGCATTTGCCAATATATACGACGGATATCCGTTTGATAAGAACCAAACTCACCATCAGGCTATGAACGAGTTGTTTACCAATACATTTGCGATAAATGACCAGGCCAAGAATACAGTAACTAATTTAAAAAACACCCTTGTTTCATTCTTGAATTCAGTTGAAAACGGTGATGTTATATATAGCCTTGACGGCCAGGCATTAAGATTACTTGGTTTAAAATATTACAACGGCATCAGAAAAGATACCTCTATTTCACTCCAGTATCTTCGCATTTTTATTGACACACTTGAAGTAATTGAGCGATTTGCACCTAACCTTGACCCGGACAAGATCGACATCGAAGGTTTCATAGATGTAGACGGCAAGATTAAGGAAGATGAAATATATAATAACCCGGTTATATCGGAACAAAGCAAAAACAAAATCACTCGTGAAGAAGATGGTATTAGGGTTTCTCCAAAGTGTAAATACAAGATTAAGCTTGGAGGTTTCTCAAATAATTTTGCAGAAGCCGAGCTAATTAAAATGGATGATATCCGTCCGGAAGAACGAGACAAAGACCTTATATTTACATATATATTAACTTTGGCATACCCTAATCCCGGTAGTACTAACAAACCGGTTGTTTTTAAAGATGAGGATATAGAATATCTTTCTCAAAGATATGAAAACGACCCAAAATTTGCTCAGAATATTGATGATTTAGTTAAATACGGATTCACATATACATGGATTAGTTCAGGATTCCTAACTAATTATGTTTTCAGAAAAGAAAGACATTTATACGGTAACAATTCTGACAAAGAACTAACGCCTGACGAAATTACCGCCGCCGACCAAACATTTAATATGAAAATAGAGGACCTCAAGGACAAGTGGAGTACTTTAGCCGAATCAACCAGTAAATACCTCGACAAAGAGGAGAAGGCTTTTGGCTCTTCATTTAGAGCATTTCGGAATGATATAATCACCCGCGACAAAGCGTATGATCCTGTAGCATTAGATAAGACACCTAAAGTTAATTATCTTGAAGCTGCTAAGATTATCGCAGGTCCTACTCTCCCTGACTATGTAGCAACAGCACCTAATGTTCATGATGACAATGTTAATGTTATGTATGAGAGCAACTTCCAAAGAGGCGCAAGAAAGAGAGAGGAATTACTTAAGTTAAAAGCGATAAATCTCGTCAACAGCATCGACTTTATAATGTACATCAAAGAGAATGTTGAAGTGATTCCTAGCTTAACCAAAAATGATTTTATCAGTAATTACGAAGACTACAAAACAGCTATGATTAACGCCGATAGCGCCGCTCTTACGGATTATACAGCATTTTTGAACAGCATGGACAACATACTTACCAAAGAAACGATTGTTGATTCCAGCAAGCTTATAATTGAAGATGCTTCAAGAAACAATGAACCGTTTAAAAGAATGGACATGTATAAGGCTGCTGACTTAGTTATTGCCAAAACTCTCTTAACCAAGAGAGCTGATACAGTATTTTATAACACAGCTATGTATGAAAATCAGATTATTCCTGATGCTTTTAAGGACCAGCTTAAAAGTGCCAGAAAAGAGCTTATCGATGATCCGATATTCTTACAAACATTTGCCAGACAATTGCCTGCTAAAGACTTCTATAAAGAGTACACCAGAGCATTGAATGCAGAAGCTAACAGAAAGATTACCGAAGAAAATGCTAGAAAGAAGGATATAAGGAAGACCAGAGGCGAGGAAGATCGTATAAACGCTTTCTTAGAAACCAACACTCACAAAATCACAGATAAACAGGCTAAAGAACTTATTAACGCTTACAACAATATGGTTGCATACAACAAAGGCGCTTCTCCAAGCAGTATCATGAAGAAGCTTATGAAAGCATTTAAAGATGTTATCGATGAGATGGGGCCTACTCGTACCAACAGAAACATACAGATGATGAAGCTTCACAAGCTTAACAAATATGTTCTCAAGTACTATGATAAGCGTCAGGGCGTATTCCATGATCCTTATACCGACATGGGTAAAGCAAGACTTAAGGAAATCGAGAAGATTTCTAATACGACCGAAAAGATCGTAAGCAAAATGCGTGAGGATCACCCTGAAATCAATAAGAACTCTAATCCTGTAGTCAAAAAGAATACACTGTAATTACTAACCCCTGTATCACAAGTGATACAGGGGTTTTAAACTATGCTCTATTTCTTACTTCGTCTAATATTTCACCGTCATCTAATGCACACCCCATCTCCATTGCTGAACCTGCGCACCTTGCCGCACTCACAGCCTTTGACATAGCTCTAAAATTAATTGAAGTTCCCACTTTATCAGCGACATAGGTAGCTGCCCTGTTCGCGCTTATGCCGAAGCTATCGGCAACGGATATAGCATCAATATTGGCACCTAGGAACATGAACTCCCAGTTACGCTTTTCTTTGGCATTTGTTACCATCTTCTTAATCTTAGAATAGCTATACTTATTGCTTGCATTTTCATAGCCATCCGTAGTAATTATAAAGAGTGTCTTAGAAGGCGGATTGTCTTCATTCTTATGTACATTCTTAATATGCTTGATACTTGAACCGATTGCGTCAAGAAGTGCTGTACATCCTCTTACATAATACTGCTCATTATCCATAGGCTTAATCTTATTGATGTCTACTCTGTCGTGAAGAATCTCAACCTCATTATCAAACAAAACAACAGATACAAGCGCATCTCCTTCTTCTTCCTGCTGCTTAGCAAGTAGGGAATTAAAACCTCCGATGGTCTCATTAACAAGGCCCCCCATTGAACCGCTTCTGTCAAGTATAAACACAATCTCCGTAACATTATCATTTTTCTTCATAATAATTCCTCCTTTAGTATGTCGCTTTTTAAAGCGTTGTTTATCTTACAACCATACTATAGCAAATGAGGATAAAAAAACGGTCGCTTCAAAAGCGACCTTTTAAATATTATGAAATCATACATTCCAAGCCATGTTCTTCAAGCTGGATATCAAGTTCTATCATGTCATATATCTCATTTTCGATAAAATATGAAAATATAATATCTGTCTTACTGCAAGGTGAAAGCGCATATCCTGCCCTCGCAAGTAAATCTCTTGATTCGTCAAGATTAAGCTTAGCTCCCATACAAAGACATAACGCTGTGTTCTTGTTAGGATGATAGTCAGGATTGTTCTTAATCTTAGAAAACACCTTCTTATCTATCAATGCAGCCTTATATACATCAGCATTCTTAAGCTCCTTAGACTCAATCAGATACATTAAGTACTCAGAAAATGTATCTGCCATGTGGCTCATCCTGTCATCAAGAGCGTCTGTAAGCCTGTCAAGGGCATCATCATAGCTTGCCTCTTCGTCGCAAACTATAGAATCTTCAGGAGCACCTGCTTCCGCTTCTTTAAGCGGCATAGACTCACAAGAAGCCATAGCAGAGCCCACAGGCATCATACCCTTACTATGTGCTCCCATAAGCCCCATAAATCCGCTAAAACGCGATACAGGCTGTGACTCCATAGCCGAAGCCGCAGAAGAAAATGCTACTTCTCCAACCTCTGCTTCTACATAATGCTCTTTTATGTAATCTTCAAGATCAGGGTAAACATTTCCCTTACGACGCTTTCTTAATATGGTAACCGCCCCCTAATCATTCGACAATCTCGATAACATCCTTTAATATATAGTTAAATGTCGGTGCTGACGAATTAGCATTTTCCTCAAATTTATGAGTCAGATCAATGGTATCGTCAGGATCGTCAGGATTGACTCCTATATAATCACCCTTAAACACATCCAAAGTGTTGTCTTCAAGAGCCTTAATCGTGTTAACAATGGCTCTTCTGACATTTTCAGGCACCAGTATATCATTGGATTCTCTCATCTCAACCCAACCTTCCTTAAAACCGCCACCCACGTCATTACCATGCACGTGACCTTTAACGCTTTTCTCTATAGACTTATCTTCTAACATTGCACCGATTGCGGCAACAATATAAGGATCCCAGTCAATCTTACAGCTTATCAAGGAAGTTGTAGGCGCATAACTTATCATGCTCTCATTATAACCTACATGATAGACTTTCTTGTTCTTCTCTGATTTCTCGCACGCTACCGCCGGCCCTGTTGTATCCGAATGCTGTGAAATGATCACGCATCCCATATCTATAAGCTCATTGGCTGTCTCATACTCGATATCATAGTCGCCCCAGGTATTAGTATACTTAACCTTCATGGTCGCCTCAGGTACAATAGACCTTATTCCAAGAAGAAATGATGTATAACCTGATATAACCTCAGCATAAGGATAGGCAGCTACATAACCGATAAGCGCCTCATCCTTGGTAATCTCTCCTTCCTCTATCATAGACTTGAGTTTCAATCCGGCAACCACACCGGACACATATCTTCCCTGATATATCTCACCCATAAATGTGTGATAATTGGAAAGTACCGGTTTATCATTGGCGTTATTGCACGTTGCCTGACAGAATTCCACATTCTTATGAGTTGCGGCAAATGCCTTAACCGAATTACCAAATCCGGCACTGTTACTAAAGATAATGTCACACTTATCCTCAACAAGGCTATTTAAAGCGTTGGTGACATTGGCATCGCTTACATTCTTAACTTCATAGACGCTGATACTGTCGCCATAAAGGTCCTCAGCCTTCTCTTTGGCAATCATAAAGTTATTGGTGTAAGGCATACTCTCGTCGCCGTTATAGACAAATCCTACCCTAACCATCTTATCATCATTAATGTGCCTAGAATTAACTGCTTTATAAACAATCACACTTAATATTACCAAAAGAGCAGCAATAATTGATACAACATATTCTCGCTTCATATTATCACTCCTCCCCCTGGTTTGCTTCACTTAAAGGTGTTGCAAATTCATCTTTGTGCTCAACATTAATATCTCCTGATATACTTCTGTGATACAACTCTTCCACGTCTACCGTTCCATCATCAATAAGCTCTAAGAACACATCAAGTATCTCAGGATCAAACTGAGTACCCCTACACCTCTTAAGCTCGTTAATTACATAATCAAAATCAAGTTTCTTTCTATACACACGATTCGCTGTCATTGCGTCAAATGCATCCGCCACGCCAATTATTCGTCCGTAAAGCGGTATATCCTTACCCTTAAGGCCTTCAGGATATCCGGTTCCGTCGTACTTCTCATGGTGGAACTGCGCTCCTTCGACTATATGATCAATCAGCGTAAACTCCTTAAGAATGTTAGCTCCTCTTACGGTGTGTGATTTCATGATTGCATATTCTTCATCGGTAAGCCTTCCCGGTTTATTAAGAATACTGTCAGGAATACCAATCTTACCGATATCATGAAGAAGTGCTGATTTCTTGAGGTTAGCACACTCTTCATCAGGTAATCCCATACGTTTGGCAATCATAACTGCATATTCGGAAACACGCTTAGAGTGCTGCGATGTATTCTCATCTTTGGCATCGACCGCTCTCGCGATAGCAAGAATTGTCTGATTACCCATCTGAAGCTGCTTCTCTGCCATCTCAATGTGAAGATTCTGGATAGCAAGTGTTCTCTGCATTCTCACCCTTGCCACAAACCATGTAATCCAGATAAGAACTAAAGCAGCCACAAACAGCATGTAGAATATAAAATAACCATGATCATAGATATGATCCTCCATGATCACTTTATACGAATTACTCTCAATAACTTTACCGGTATCGCCTTCAAGAATAGACACAAAGAATCTATGAGACCCGGCAGGAATATCAGTGTAGCTGACATTGGACAACTCAGTCAATCTGCAGACTACAGGCTCTTTATCGACGCCCTCAAGATAATAGCTTACATAAGGATCTTCCAAGGTAAAATTGATAATCTCAGGATAAAGTGTAACCTTGTTGACATCCTTATCAATAATTATATCTTCGCCTCTACCAATGTTATATGTCTCGTTATCCATTACAACAGTAGACAAATGCATACGATACGACTTTCTGACTGTATCGAAACTCGTGGTATCTAACATATAAATACCATCTTCACACGAAAGATATAATCTGCCCTTACTATCCATATAATTCCACGAATTGGCAACTATAGGACCGTTAAGACCTTTCTTGACATCAAGAAGAATCTCCTCCTGTTTCTCGCCGTTTATGAGTTTTTTCTTATCAACAACAAAAACACCTGAACTGCTTAGGACACATATTTCATTTTCAGAAATCGTTTTAATATCATAGTTATTATAGTATGGGAAATTGTTTAGAGCATTAATATTATAATCCCCATCTATATAACTCAATCCATTACTGGCAACTACAAACATTCCATTGTTGCTGCCCTCATCCTTAACCGTTCTTAAAACAACATCCGAGCTAAGTCCGGACTGTTTGTTAATAGTGGTCTGAAGATCTCCCTTACTGTTAAGCACGTAGATTCCTCTTCCATCAGTACCGAGAACAATCTTGCCATCATCAAGCTCATCTATACTTAAGATCATCGTCTCTTTAAGGGTTCCGTCTATCGTTGACACGTAGGACGGTTTACCGTTTTCAAAAAACGTCAGACCGGCCTCACTACCGGTAACCATTGTTCCGTCCTTAAGCCTTTTGGCAATTCTCGCCCAGTCTCCCATCAGCGGGTCAGAATTGTCATAAACGGTAATCTTCATGTCCTTATCGACTATATATACACCTTCACCGAAAACACAGATCCACAGATTATTGTCATCATCTACCTCAAGACACCTTATCCTCTTGCCCTTTAACTTCTCGGTAAGAGAATTCTCAACCATCTCTCTTCTGTCAGCACTGACAGCATCAAGACCGTTATCGGTTCCTGAATAAAGAAGCCCATTCCACTCCATAGTAGAATTGACAACCACAGACTTACCGCCTGCAGTCCTATATATATCCATAAATGAAGACTCTGACATTTTCAAAAGTCCAAGTCTTGAAGAAGCAAACCAAAGATTGTCCTGATAATCCTTAATCATTCTGTCAATCGAATTGTTGAACTCGTTGGTATTAACAGGAACAAACCTGTCTTCGTCATTGATATAGCCTATTCCGGTGTCACTCAAAATGTATAACTTGCCATCATCCGTCTGATAAACCTGGTTAATGTTCTTAAGATGCTTGCAATCATACTCTTTGACTTTAGAGGCTCTACCACCGGTCATCCCATACACAATTACACGATTCTCGGAAGTTCCCGCGTAAAGTCTTCCATCTTTGGTAAATGAAACTGATGTTATAATCTCATCCTGGTTGTTCAACTCAAAACTGCTATCTATAGCACCGTTCTTCAGAAGGAACACAGTTCCATTGGTATCTAACACAGCAATGGTACCGTCCTCATTTACCGAACTGCTATATGCATATTTAATCTCAGGAATTGACTTTACAAAATGAAGTCCCGACTCCAAAGAAACTATATCAAGACTGTCAGAGGTACCAACATAGTAATATCCGTCACCGCCCCTGATTATAGTTCTTACGGAGTTAGATGAAAGCCCATCCTCCATATCAATTGTGCTACTTACATTGTCATTGATACATAGTGACAAACCGTTGTCGTTGGTTCCAATCCACAGTCTTCCGTCCACATCAACATAAAGACAGTTGACATTTCTTACGGAATCAAAATCACTCATGAGCCTAAACTCAGATCCGTTATACCTGTAAAGACCTGCATATGTACCAACCCAAAGCACTCCGTCAGGAGTCTCGACTACATCATTAGCCTCACCGCAAGGTATACCGTTGTCACTTCTATAGACAGTGTATATATATGTATCACCGGCAGAAGCGTTAACAGTAAATGAGGATAAATTACCAATCAAGATCGCAAACGCAATCATCACCGCAACATCCTTAGCTGCTTTCTTAGATAATTTGCGCCTGATATGAACTATAAAAAATACAATAAGAAGTGTGATAATCTTATCAAGAAATTCAATGTAGAACTGACCAATTATGGCTCCAAGCCACTTAGCTACTCCTCTCTCAGCCAGAAAACCAATAACACCGTTGCCCCATACATTATTGGTAGCTCCGCCAAATGCCAAGAAATTAATAGGAACGGCAAACATTAGTGACCCAATCGTTACAATAATACTCAATGTCAAGGTTCCGTAAAGTGTCTCAAGCATTCCCTTCTTAGAGCCGATACCTATTACAATACCTATAAACACGTTGATTATTGCAAATGCAAGTGGCGTGCCCTTTACTACTCCAAGCAAAATATTGGTGGAAGCTCCAACTATCGCACCGATAACCGGACCGCACATATACGCCGAAAACGCGGTACCAAATGAGTCAAACCATATAGGAAGATTAAGCCACGAAGCCAGCTCACTTCCCAAAGTATTCGCACTAATACATATAATAACCAATAACGCAAGTTTAATATCATTCTTATTCATTGCCATTAAACCTCATACTCCCTACTTAAAGCACCTATAAGTTACCTTTACCAAACAATCAATTATAACATAATTCTCACAATAAAACAACACCGGCATACGCCGGTGTTGTTTTAACATGTTGAAGGTAATAGATTCGTCATACTCTTAAGTCCAAGTGCAACTGTTGAACTATTGTGAAGCATAGCTGACGTTCCTGGAGAAAGGACTCCTATAACTCCAAGTCCGATCAGTGCCGTATTAAATCCAACAATAGTCCTATAGTTAAAACGTATCCGCTTCGTCAGAAGAGCGCTGATTTCTCTTAAGGTCACAATGCTTTCAAGATTATCGGCTCCGATGGTTATATCAGCTATCTGTCTGGCTATTTCTGCTCCGTCACTTATAGCAATGCCTGCATCTGATGCCGAAAGTGCCGGTGAATCATTGATTCCGTCGCCTACCATAATCACACGTCTGCCCTCTTCTTTGGCTTTCTCTACATATTTAGCCTTATCCTCTGGAAGAACTTCTGCAAATACTTCTGTTATTCCAGCTTCTTCAGCGATTTTCTTTGCAGTTCTCTCACTGTCTCCAGTCATCATAGCAATGTGATTGAACCCTTGCTCACGAAGCTTTTCAACCACAGTTTTGACTTCCTCACGCATAGGGTCTTCAATTAAAATGACAGCTGCAAGCGTACCATTCTTAGCAAAATAAAGGTGTGAATACCCATCAGGAAGCGAATCAAATTTATCCTTGCTATCATCCGAAAGTCGTATGCCTTCATCTTCAAACACAAAATGGTAACTTCCTATCACCACTCTCTCATTTTCAATCTCCGATGCGATACCATGAGCCACGATATATTCCACATTTGTATGCATCTCATCATGTAAGAGATTCTTCTTCTCGGCAGCCTCAACCACTGCTCTTGCGACCGAATGAGGGAAATGTTCCTCTAAACAAGCAGCCTGTCTAAGCAGTTCATCTTCAGGCTCTCCATTAAAAGAAATCACCTCAACAACCGTAGGTCGTGCTTTTGTAAGTGTACCCGTTTTGTCGAATACTATTGTATCCGCTTCAGCAACCGCCTCAAGGAATCTTCCACCTTTAACGGTAATATCGTATTCAGAAGCTTCTTTGATAGCAGATAATACAGAAATCGGCATAGCCATCTTAAGCGCACACGAATAGTCAACCATAAGGACCGATACAGCTTTTGTCACATTCCTACTAAACAACCATGTTAGTCCTGAGGCAAGCAGCGTATACGGAACAAGTCTGTCAGCAAGCCTTTCCGCTTTACTTTCCAGCGTCGATTTCATTCTTTCTGATTCTTCAATCATCTTTACGATTCTGTCAAATCGTCCACAACCTTCCGTTTGAGTAACAGCGATGGTAATCTCACCCTCTTCAACCACAGTACCTGCATAAACACTCATACCGATGCCTTTATTGACAGCAACAGATTCTCCTGTCATGGATGATTGATTAACCATTGCTTCACCGGATACTACTTCTCCATCAAAAGGAATCATATTGCCCATCCGCACAACAACTTTATCATCACATTTTATGTCAGAGGAATCAGTCATAACTTCCCCTTCATCCGTAAGAAGCCACACTTTATCAACGTTAAGAGACATCCGCCTTGCGAGATCATCTACAGAACGTTTGTGAGTCCACTCTTCAAGTGTATCTCCAATCTTAAGCAAAAACATAACAGACGAAGCAGTATTGTAATCACCGGTAAGCACGGCTGCCGATATCGCAATTGAATCAAGAAGTTCTACCTGCAGTTTCTTATTCTTGAGCGTCCTAATACCGCGCCACACATATTTAACAGTTTTTATTAACACCCAAAGTTTACGTAAATCTAAAGGAAGAATCAGCCTCTTACCATAATGTATAATAGTTGCTGTGACTACCCTGTCATAGTACTGTGCAGACAACTCTCTTCCGGAGGTTTCAAATACTATATCCGGAACATTAACATTTTCAAAAGAAAATGCTTTTATGACATCGATGGCATGCGACCTGTCACATTCATACACAATCACAGCATCAGCTGTCCTTTCATATACTTTGACTTCTCTTATCTCCGGGAAAGATTTAAGATAATATTCAAATGTATCTGCCTCCCGAAAACTCATCTTCTTCATCGAAAGATGTATTCTCAGTCTGTTTCGTATCTCATGTTTAATAATAAATCTCATGAAATATCCTTCTTTCTACGCTTCTATATCATTTGCATCCACGCCATCAATTTCAACTTCCTTGTTCTTGTTAGCTCGGTCTTCATTGATTACCTTAGCTTCTTCGTAAATGTCAGAACAATTCTCCTGTAATGTCGTTACCTGAGTAACAACAGAATCCTTAGCTCTAAGCACTCCTGCGGTACAGTGAGCGTACACTTTCTTTGCATCATTTGAAGAAAGCAATTTAATCCCTTCAAGACCAAACAGCGTTCCTAATGCAAATAATCCTACTCCTTTAAATTTCATGATAATACCTCCTTAAAAATAATGTTTATTGCTTTTAACTGCCTTAAAGACAGCAAAACCCATATAAAGTTGTATCCCTCTACAAATGTCAGTCGCACTTTACAATTGTCTGTCCCCCTTTACAAATGTCAGACTCCCTTTTCATACGTTAGAGTTTTCTAACACATTTCTATTATAAATACTTACACTCCATTAATCAAGATGAATATAAAAAAACACCGGCATACGCCGGCAATGATATTAATTATTCTGCCTAGTAATAACAGCACGTTTTATGGAATGATAAACCCTGCCCTGCACTTCAATACGAAGCGAGAGCGTGTCCGATGTAGCTTTTTCCTTGGTGGGATTGTCACTAAAACACACAAAAAAATATTACTCCATATCCATTATTTCGAGTTGCTTAGCCTGATCTCTTGCAACATAAACAACAGATGTGACCTGAATCTTCCCATTCTCTTCGTCTATCCAAAAGTACACAAAATAATTATTTACTCTCATACGACGGACACCTTCGCTTCTCCATGGTTTCTCATCCGTAAGTTTAATTCTTTCCGGCATCTCAGAAAGGCTTTTTATCTCCTTTTTTAGAACACTAATTGTATTATTGGCAGTTCCTGGTGCGCGAAGCACCTCTGTAATATACGCTTTTATCTCTCTGAGATGATTCCTTGCTTGCCTTGTAATCCTTACTTTATATGTCTTCACACATTCCCCTCCAACTCTTCAAAAACCTCATCAACATCAAAAGAATCATCATTCTTCGCCTGTTGAAGGCCAATCTCCATCATTTGATTGAATTCTGCATTACTCATTTCATCACGAGCCGGGACAGTAACTGGAAGAGTCACAGAAAACGGAATTCCATTATGTGCAATTATCTGTCTATAATACATATCGATTGCCACCGAGCGTGGAATACCTAGCCTATCAAGGATACTTTCTGCTTGTTGTTTTATATTCACTTGCATTCTCGAATTGACATTTGCAGTCTTAACCGCCATAATCACACCACCTTTCTAGTATTTTAATTATAGTTTATACCATTGTAACGCAAAACGCAACACATTTGCGACACGAATCTATTACGTTCATAAAAAAAGATTCGACGACATTTCAATGCATGCCGTCGAATCTTTTTTGTTTATTTATTCAGTTCAATCTGCTAGAAAGCATATCAATAAACAGTTCTTTGAGGTCTACACTTCTCAACTTTGCCTCTCAATTCCAGTTGTAAACTTCTCTAGTGTTTGCAACAATTTCCTATCCACCACAGATTCACCAGCATTTTTAGGTAGGTATCCTACATAAAGCTCATCGCATTACATCATCCCTACATCCAATGACAGTGAAATCATCTTCATCATAATCATACCACAACTCCTTCAACGCTGAATTGTTACTTACATCTATGCTCGTTAATTGATTACCGCCACAGTATAATATTTCAAGCGCTGTATTCTTGCTTACATCTAGACTCATTAGTTGATTACCGCCACAGTTCAAATGCTCCAACACTGTATTTTGGCTTACATCTAGACTCGCTAGTTGATTGCTTTCACAACTTAAATACTTTAATATTGTATTCTTGCTTACATCAAGACTCGTTAGTTGATTACCGCCACAGCCCAGTACTTCAAGCGCTGTATTCTTGCTTACATCCAGACTGGTCAGCTCATTATATCCACAACCTAACCATATCAGTGCCTTATTTTTACTTACATCTAAACTAGTTAACTGACTAGAAGTGACATCTAAATATGCCAGAGCATCTAATCCAGCAAAAGATATGCTTCCTTTCAAAAAATGATTAGGCCAGTCTATTTGCCACAAGCGATTGTTTTCATCCCATTGGTACTCATGATAATCATCTAAATCTGTACTAACCTCTGCGCCCTTTGAGACCTGATCCTTAATTATAGCTGATATTACAGCTACATCCTTCGCGTTCTTACCTTCTGTTCCGGTTATCTTTATATCATCCGCAGTTTTTGGCTGCTTATCGTCTTCGGTTGTTGTTGCTTCAGAAGAGTCTTCTTCAGTAGTTTCTTCATCCTCATTATATGTACAATTATCGACCTTAATTCCATTTTCAAAATGCATGTTAATGCCAAAATCATTGCCCTCATCAAGCAATGTGGCTGAAGGGTCTAATCCTAATTCATTAAGCAAAAATCCCAATACACTATTTTTCTCATTCACATCAATATACACTCTTAAATATGGATATATTGATACATCTGCACATTTTGTCGGTCTGGTATAATAAATCGTTGCAGTTACTCCCGGTCCAACTTCTACCCCAACAATAACTAGCGGTATACCCCACTCTAACTTTTCTTCAACATCATCATACTTTCCAAACAACGAAATAATAGCTTTAGGATTAATAAGAAGCTTGGCTTTAACTTCAAGTTTAGATTTATCAAGACTTGGTTTAGTCACATTCTTATAAAACTTTGGAGTACCTACCCCTTTATATGTAAAACCAGCTTCTGCTTTAATATCGCAGTTTAATTCCGCCTTTCCTTCTATCTCAGCTTTAATACTTAATGGAACAGTTATCTTAAATGGGGTACTTCCAATCTGCAGTTCAAAATGTCCAATGCACTTTTCAAACTCAGTATTATACTCTGCAGAAAGATTAGCTACCACGCACTCCGATATACTTACGTTAGCCTTCCTAACCTTATCCTTCCCAATTAAATTAAAGTCCATATCCACATCTACGTGAATCTCTGGCGCTTTAATCGTAAGACTTCCTGACAATTTGCCATGTTCATCGGCAAATTTCTTAGCAATATCATATTTTTTATCTTCACCAACAGAAAATGTTTCATTCTTTGTGACCTTTTTACTTATCGATAAATCCCCGTTAGGAACCTCTTCTATGATATCACTATCATATACAAACTGGCTCATCTCTGTCTGCGTGTCATAATCAAGTTTAACATCTGACATCACTTCCTCAAGCTTAGGCAATGTACCGTTAATCTCCATATCCCCATTACCCTTATCAGTAACTGACGAAATCTTAATAGGAATTTCAGTATAATCTGAGCTTTCATTTCCGGGAAGAACTACAATCTGTCCCTCTTTTAGGTCTCCGGTAATATCATTTTTAGCAATTGATACCGAATAGGTAGTAACATCATTACCAACCTCTGCTGATTTAAGCTCATAATCAGTCATATTCTTAGTTTCATTAACAATAACGTTATCATTATATGAGTATTCAACAATCTGCTCGTGCTCTGTCGTAACATCAGTTTGTGTTGACTTTGCAATAACCGTTACCTTACACTTATATTTCTTCTTTCCGACCTTAGCGGTTACAGTTGCTTTACCTTTCTTCTTAGCTGTAACCAATCCTTTCTTGCTTACAGACGCAACCTTCTTCTTATCACTTGACCAAGTAACCTTTTTCTTGGTTCCGGTCATTTTAAGTTTCTTAGTCTGACCAACAGTAAGAGTAATCTTAGTGTTGCTAATCTTAGTTTTAGCTGCAGCATAAGAAGTTGCGTTAGGCGAACACGCTCCAAAACACAGCATTATGCATAGTGTAAACGCAACTAGTCTTTTTAATCCGTTCATGTGATAACCTCCTGATAATAAAACACACCCCTAAATATCCATCCTTCAACGTTGTTCTATATCGGCGAATGGATACCCGGGGTATATAAGTGTGATTAAATTGTTTATAGATATGTATACCTGTCAAGGTATACATATCTACTGTTAGACGTAGTATAACAGTAGATATGTATACCTGTCAAGGTATACATATCTACTGTTAGACGTAGTATAACAGCGTTTTCGCTCAACGTAGTTTCGAACTTTTGGGGTATAATAAACCCACATCGGCATACGCCAATGTGGGTTTAAGATTCTTCGCTTCGCTCAGAATGACAGAAGGTTTACAGAGCACGTCAATACAAAAGCTTAAATCGGACTCTTTAAAAACGTCGGTACTTAATGAGTGCAAAGGTAATGCAGCACGAATTTAGTACCGCTACGTTTTTAACGAAGCGAGAGCGTGTCCGATGTAGCTTTGTATTGGCGGGATCGTCACTGGAATACGTAATAAACCCTCACTGACGTACGTCAGTGAGGGTTTAAGATTCTTCGCTTCGCTCAGAATGACATATTAAATTTTATATGTTAATTAACAAAACCAACTAAAAAATATTAACTATTAAAACTTGCGAGGAACTGCGCAGTTCTCTCTTCTTTAGGATTGTTAAACACCTCATCTGGTGTTCCATCCTCCAGGATATATCCATCATCCATAAAGAGCACTCTGTCAGACACATCCCTTGCAAATGACATCTCATGCGTCACAATGATCATAGTCGTCTTCTGTTCAGCAAGCTCCTTCATAACCTTAAGAACCTCACCCGTAAGCTCAGGATCAAGTGCAGAAGTAGGCTCATCAAAACAAAGAATATCAGGCTTCATCGCGAGTGCTCTCGCAATCGCAACTCTCTGGCACTGTCCACCCGATAATTGATGTGGATAATTGTCAAACCTGTCAGAAAGTCCCATCTGGGTAAGCAAAGCCTTGCCTTCCTCTCTGATAGCCTCAAGAATATCCTTCTTATTCGCCTTAAAATCAGGCTCTCTCTTGGCATGAAGCTCCTTGGCAAGAGTGACATTCTCTAAAGCAGTATACTGTGGAAAAAGATTAAACGACTGAAAAACCATTCCAAAGTGAAGTCTGTTTCTACGCTTAGCAGCTTCACTCAAAAACTCCTGGTCCTCTGCATCATATATCTTGTTCCCGTTAACCTTAATGATACCATTATCAGGCTCCTCTAAGAAATTAAGACACCTTAAAAGTGTGGTCTTACCGCTTCCGGATGAGCCGATAATCGACATAACATTGCTCTTATCAAGGCTAAAACAAATATCCTTAAGCACTTCAGTCTTATCAAAAGACTTACTGATATGCGATACCTCTAAAATACTCATATTGTCCTCCATCATTTGAAATACTCAAGCTTCTTCTCAAGCTTACCCAGTAATACCGTAAGAATTCCGTTGAAAATGAGATAATAAACCGCAGTAAAGAATAACGGCCATATCTCTCCGGATATTCCCTGAGAACCTTTCATAAACGCCTGACCTGCCCAGATAACCTCCTGCAAAGCAATAATTCTCGCAAGAGAAGTATCCTTAACAAGCGTAAGTATCTCGTTAGAAATAGGAGGAAGAATACTCTTTACCATTTGCAAAAGCTTAACTTTAAAGAATATCTCCGACTTCGTGAGACCAAGAACAAGTCCTGCCTCATCCTGTCCTCTTGGTATTCCTGCAATTCCGCCTCTGAATATCTCAGAAAAATAGCAGGAATAGTTGATTACAAAAGCAACCGAGGTCGCGATAAACCTTCCGGTCTCCTGACCTCCCCAAATATTGTTATGAAATACCAGTCCCGGAAAATAGTATATTATAAGGAGCTGTATCATAAGAGGTGTACCTCTTACAACCCATATAATAAACCTAACCAAAAGCTTGAGTGGCAAAAACTTAGACTTGCTTCCAAAAGAAATAATTAATCCCAAAGGAAGCGCACCGATTAAAGTCACTAAAAAAAGCTTTAATGTCTGTAAAAATCCGATGTTAAGCGCATTGATAACAACCGGGAACTGTTCTATAAATCTGTCCATCATTAAAAGTCCTTTTACTTCTGCTCAGCTAACGCTGCTGATACACCGTACTTCTCTGCAGTCTTCTGCATAGTACCGTCATCATAAGTCTTCTTGAAGAATGAATTCAACTCGCTAACAAGGTTAGAACCCTTTCTGAATCCAACACCGTACTCCTCAGAGTTAAGTCCAAATGTATAAGTAAGGTCAGGGTAGCTAGTACCGTCACCAACCATTGCTGCAGCCATCAAAGAATCAATGATAGCGGCATCAGAGGTTCCTGCTGCAACTTCCATAAGCGCACTTGCCTGATCCTTAACAGCAGTGAAAGTAAATCCGTTGTTAGTTGCCTCCTGCTCTCCGGCACTACCTGCCTCTACTGCAAAGTTAAGAGACTTAAGACTATCAATATCCGGATAGTCGCTCACCTTATCTTTAGGCAAAATAACGATCTGCGCGTTGTTACAATATGCGTTAGAACAACTCATAGCTGACATTACCTCATCAGTGAGTGTCATACCATTCCATACACAGTCAATAGTTCCTGACTCAAGCTCTAAAGCTTTGTTGTCCCAATCTATCTCTACGAACTCAACATCAACGCCAAGTTCCTCTGCAAATGCTTTCGACATGTCTGCATCAAAACCAATCCAGTTGTTGTCTGCATCCTTGTAGTCCATAGGCTCAAAATCTGTTATACCAACAACGAGCTTGCCCTTGTCTTTAACATCCTTAAGATCATCCACAGACTTGTCTGACTCTGATCCAGAATTGCCTGCACTGCTTGATGATGACTTGCCTGACTGACATCCTGCAAGTGCCATAACCATGGTCAAAACCAGTATAATTGATAGTAATTTCTTCATTGTTAAATCCTCCTTAAAGAAAAAATACATCTAATAATACCAATAAAAGCATATTTAGTCAATTATCAAATCAATTCTATTTTTTCTTTTCAAATCATAATCATAGTGCTATAATGTTGTAGGTAAATTTTCATATATATAAGTAAGGAGTTGACAATTGTGAAAGATACTGTTGAAATCAGATGGCACGGAAGAGGCGGTCAGGGTGCTAAGACAGCCGCTCTTTTGCTTGCTGATGTCTGCTTTAAGCACGGCAAGAATGTGCAAGGCTTCCCTGAGTACGGTCCGGAGCGTATGGGTGCACCTATTACAGCTTACAACCGAATTAGTGACAAGAAGCTTCGCGTACATTCTAACATTTACGACCCTGATTATGTCGTTGTCGTTGACGAGACTCTGTTAGAATCAATCGATGTAACCGCAGGGCTTAATCCTGAAGGTGCAATCGTCATTAACACCACCAGACCTAAGGAAGAGATTATTCCTCACCTTAACGGTTATGAAGGTAAGGTGTATACATTAGATGCAAGAAAGATTTCCGAGGAAGCATTGGGCAAATACTTCCCTAACTCTCCTATGCTCGCAGCAATAGTTGCTGTAAGCAAGGTTATGGAGAAGGATGAATTCATGACCCAGATGCGCGATTCATATCAGCATAAGTTCGCCAAGAAGCCAGAAGTTATCGATGGTAACATGAAGGCGTTAGAGATGGCATTTACGGAGGTGACAGCATGAGTAACGTTATCGATTACAAGAATATCAACGAGAAGAGCCCTTGGCAGGATATTACCGAAGGTAACCAGATTTATCAGGCTGCAACCTCGGTTTCATTTAACACAGGAGAATGGAGAACTAACACTCCTGTATTAGATACAGACAAATGTACACAGTGTTTGCTTTGTACTCCTGTATGTCCTGACTCGTCAATCCCTGTTGTTGACAAAAAGAGACAAGATTTTGACTACGACCACTGTAAGGGTTGCGGTATTTGCGCCGCTGTGTGCCCTTTTAATGCAATAACTATGAGGGAGGGACAATAATGGCTATCAGAGAGAGATTATCAGGTAACGAAGCAGTTGCCTACGCTATAAAGCAGGTTAATCCTGATGTTATGCCTGCATTTCCTATCACACCATCTACTGAGATTCCACAGATGGTGGCAAGTTACATCGCCAACGGCGATATTGACACAGAGTTCATCCCTGTTGAGAGTGAGCATTCAGCTATGTCTGCAACAATCGGTGCTTCTGCCGCAGGTGCAAGAGCACTTACAGCAACTTCTTCATGCGGTATGGCATTGATGTGGGAACTTTTATATGTTGCAGCATCTAACAGACTTCCAATTGTACTTACACTTGTTAACAGAGCACTTTCAGGACCAATCAACATCAACTGTGACCATTCAGATTCAATGGGTGCAAGGGATTCAGGTTGGATTCAGATATATGCAGAGAACAACCAGGAAGCTTATGACAACTTCCTTCAGGCTTACAGAATTTCGGAGCATAAGGACGTTCACCTTCCTGTAATGATTTGTCAGGATGGTTTCATCACATCGCACGCTCTTGCTAATATTGAGCTTATTGAAGACGACAAGGTTAAAGCATTTGTCGGAGAATACGAGCCTGAGCATTATCTATTAAATGACAATGAGAACATCGCGGTAGGTCCGTACGCAGTATCTAACTACTATATGGAGACCAAGAAGGGACAGATTACTGCAATGCGCAATGCCAAGAAGGTTATTCAGGATGTCGGTGCTGAATTTGGTAAGATGTCAGGAAGATCTTACGGCTTGTTTGAGGAATATAGGCTTGATGACGCAGATTATGCATTTGTCATGATCGGATCTGCAGCCGGAACTACTAAGGATGCCATTGATGAATTAAGAGACCAGGGAGTTAAGGTTGGTCTCCTTAAGATCAGAGTATTCAGACCATTCCCTGCTGAGGAGATGACCGAGGCACTTAAGAATGTCAAAGGTATCGCTATCATGGACAGAGCCGAGAGTTTTAGCGGACAGTCAGGTCCTATTGCTTCTGAACTTGGAGCCGCACTTTTCATGGCTAAGAGCGATGCTAAGGTTATCAATTACATTTACGGTCTTGGCGGAAGAGACTACACAGTTGACAACGCTAAAGACATCGTTACAGAACTTAGAGATTACGTTGAAAATAACAAAGAGCCGGAGCAATACAAGTATATCGGCTTAAGATCAAGATAGGAGGTGCACGTAATGCCGGAAACTAAGAATAAAATGACATTTAAAGATTATATGAACAAACCGGAGCGACTTGCACCGGGACACAGAATGTGTGCGGGCTGCGGTGGAACAATCGCAGTAAGAGCCGTGCTTCGTGCTCTTCACGAGGGCGATCAGGCTGTTATCGGTAACGCTACAGGTTGTCTTGAGGTATCTTCGTTTATGTATCCATACACAGCATATACCGACAGCTACATTCACAATGCATTTGAAAATGCAGGCGCTACAATGGGTGGTGTTGAGACCGCCTACAATATTTTAAAGAGAAAAGGCAAAGTTAAAGACAACTATAAGTTCATCACCTTCGGTGGTGACGGTGGAACCTACGATATCGGTTTCCAGTCTTTATCAGGTGCTATGGAACGTAATCACGATATGGTATATGTATGTTACGACAACGGAGCATACATGAACACAGGTATTCAGCGCTCTTCTGCTACTCCAATGTACGCAGACACAACCACAACACCTGTCGGCAAAGAGAGCGACGGTAAGCTTCAGAACCGCAAGGATCTTGCTACTATCCTTGCAGCTCATGACATTCCATATGTCGGACAATCTACATTTATCTCTAACTTCAACGACCTTCACAAGAAGGCGGAGAAAGCTATCTACACCAAAGGTGCTGCTTTCCTCAATGTTATGGCACCATGCCCAAGGGGATGGAGATACGACACTGCTGATATCATGGAGATATGTAAGCTTGGTGTTGAGACCTGCTATTGGCCTTTATTTGAGGTAGATCACGGTCAGTGGATACTTAACTACGAGCCAAAGAAGAAGCTTCCTATAGAGGACTTCTTAATTAAGCAGGGTAGATTCAAGCACTTATTCAAGCCGGGCAACGAGCATTTGATCGAAGAGTTCCAGGCCGAGGTTGACAGACGTTGGGAAGACTTACTTTACAACTGTTCAAGATAAGGATGTAATCTATGGATAGAAAGACGATATTGGGTGAGAAACTAAGAAGATACAGAAAAGACCTTAACTATTCTGTTGAAGAAGTTTCAGCAAGGTTAAACGATATGGGGATTCCAATCAATCCAAGGACAATATACTCCTGGGAGCGCGGCAACAACCAGCCCACAGTAGACGCATTGATGTGTCTAGCCCATATATATAAACTCAATTCAGTGCTTGATGCATTTGGATACTCGGTTGAATCTTCTGACAAAAGCGTCTTCTACTTAGAATCCATTGACAAGGAAGAGTTAAGCCTGATCAAAGCTTTCAGAGCTCATCCTGAGCTTAAAGACACAGTTTTTAAGATTTATGATATTAATGATATCGACATAATATAATATAAGCCGGATGGAATCTCCATCCGGCTTTAGTAATGCCTTATTAATTAACCGATAACCTGTTGCATGTCGTACATTCCTGCGCCCTTGCCCTTTAAGAACTTAGCCGCCTCGACTGCACCTTTACCGAATACTGCCTTAGAATATGCAGTGTGAGAAAATGTAATAACTTCGTCAGTTCCGGCAAATATTACATCATGCTCTCCTACGATTGTACCACCTCTTACAGCAGAGATACCAATCTCGTCCTTAGGTCTTGCCTCTCTTCTTGACTGTCTGTCATATACATACTCATACTTACCACCCATCTCATCATTGATTGAATCAGCAAGTGCAAGCGCTGTACCTGAAGGCGCATCAACCTTCTTATTGTGATGCTTCTCTACTATCTCGATGTCAAAACCAGCATTTGCAAAAACATCCGCTGCCTCTTTAACCATCTTAAGCAAAGTGTTGATACCAAGACTCATATTAGCAGAGCGCAAGATAGCGACTGATTTAGAAGCCTCATCTACCTTCTTAAGCTGCTCTTCTGAAAGACCTGTAGTACATAGCACAACAGGAGTTGATGTCTTAACCGCGTAATCAAGAAGCTTGTCAACTGCTACTGCTGCAGCAAAATCAATGATTACATCTGCCTTGACGTCACATGCGTCTATATCCGTAAAAACAGGATATCCGTTATCTTTATTGTCTACAATGTCAATTCCTGCGACAATCGTTGCATCGCTGTCTTCTTTAACGATGCCACTTATAACCTGTCCCATATGACCATTGCATCCATGCATAATTATATCTGTCATATCTAATCTCCTTAGTTAAGAATACCGTAATCTGTCATTGCCTTCTTAAGCTTCTCTAAATTAGCAGGCTCAATCTCAGTAAGTGGACGTCTTAATGTTCCTCCGCATAATCCCATAAGCTCAACTGCCTTCTTAACAGGGATTGGATTAACCTCGCTAAAGAGTGCATTAATAAGGTCAATACTCTCAAGCTGAATCTTTAATGCGCCTTCCTTATCACCCTCAAGATACTTCATAACCATATCGTGAGTCTGTCTTGGTGCTACATTAGACAATACAGAGATAACACCTACTCCACCAAGTGAAAGAAGTGGAATAACCTGATCATCATTACCTGAGTAAATGTCAATACAACCGTTAGCCAAAGCTGCTAACTTAACAACCTGGCCGATGTTACCGCTTGCTTCCTTGATACCAACGATGTTCTTAACATTCTTAGCAAGAGTTACAGCTGTCTCAGGTGCAATGTTAGTGCCTGTACGGCTTGGCACGTTGTACATGATTATAGGAAGATTAACACTCTCTGCAATCATGGTGTAGTGCTCGATAAGTCCCTTCTGTGTAGCCTTGTTGTAATATGGTGTAACGATAAGTAATCCGTCAGCTCCTAACTTCTCTGCTTCCTGTGATAAATAGATAGCAGTGCTTGTGTCGTTAGAACCGGTACCTGCAACAACAGGCACTCTCTTGTTGACATGCTCAACGCAAGCCTTGATAGTGTCAAGATGCTCCTCGTGAGTCATGGTAGCTGACTCACCTGTTGTACCACAGATGATGATTGCATCTGTTCCGTTGTCAATCTGGAAATCGATTACTTCGTTTAATTTAGCGAAATCAATCTCTCCATTCTCCTTAAATGGTGTTACGATAGCAACACCTGCTCCTTTGAAAATTGCCATAGTTATGACCTCCTTAAAATATTAACTTGTCAATATTCATGCCTATAAAAAAAACCGGCATAACCGCCAGCCATAATAATCCGTAATTACGCTAGCAGCACTCCATCCTAAGATAAGGATGACAGTCATATAGCTATTAACTATATGCCCAGCAAATGTTACTTGAAGATAACATCCCTTCGGCACTTCCCCCTTTCGATAACAATCGCCTGTTCTTCAAAACATCATGCTACTTACTGATGAGTCGTGCGCCTCTACTAAATATTGATATTAGATTGTCAAATCTTCTATATATATTAATGCAAAGTAATATATATGTCAACCATTATTTTAAAATAAAATGCGGCGCATAATCTACGCCGCTAATATTAATCTTCAGTTACCTTCTTAGCACATATCTCGCATACATCACTTACATAACTTGTAAGTCCCAAAGGCATGTTTCTTCCGGTAAGCACAAGCTCCATATCCTCATCCTTAGCCTCGATAAGCCTTATAATGTCTTGAAGCTCGATAATGTGATTGTCAACAAGACCTAATATCTCATCGATTACAACCAAATCACACTCGCCGGTCTGCAATACCTTCTTAACATAGTTGATACCATTTCTGATATTGCTCTCTTCCTGCTCCTGCTCATCTCTGGTAAGGTCGGCATACTGCTCTTCCTTAGTCTCGAACCTAAAAACTCTTATCTGCGGCTCAAGCTCCTTAAGAATGGACAAATCATCCATCTTGCGTCCCTTTAAAAACTGAACTATAATAACGCTCTTGCCCTGGCTGGCATACTTAAGCGACCTTCCTATGGCAGCATCAGACTTACCTCTTCCGTCACCGCAATATACCATTACATGATTACTGTTCATTTGAAAATCTCCTTTATTTAGGCAAATGTAGTAACATTTGCCATAGTCAGCATATCAAACTTTGCTATCATACCACAATAATTTAAATAATGCAAATTATCCAATCTCATTATCCGCCAAACGCGCGTATTCTCTGATTGCGTCGCGCATTTCATAGGCAAGATTGCCTCTTCCTTCTATATGAGCAACCAGGTTATACTTGCTTGTCACTATATGAAGTGTAAAGTAATCCATTCCTTCCTTGATGGAATGGGCCTCTACGGTCTTGATATCCTTATAGTCAACCACTATCTCTTTGCCTTTCTCGGTTGTAAGTATAAGACCTGTAGGTGATACCTGATACTTTAGATCGTAGGCAGTGAGCCAAAGAGACTGTCTAAGGTAGTTAAAACCTACAATTACAAATATAACGCATATCACTATTCCAACGTAGCTAACCCCGCCTTTAGTGCTTCTTATAAAGTTGGACAAGAATAAAAGTGACGCACCTGCAAATAACGCTCCCCACATTCTTAATCCTATTCTGTAAAACTTGTTACGATGATTGGTATATTCGAGCATGATTCTCTATCCCTTCGTAATTTATACCGCATATCATAACACTTTTACTTAAATAATGCAAAATTTTCCTTATCTTTTTGTGAATTGTTCAAGTTGAAAACTTGTTATTTATATGGTATATTACATAACGTTTTGTAATAATATTTGTTAAATAGAGAGGTATATCATGAAGAAACAAAGAGAGGATATCAGAAACGTTGCCATAATCGCCCATGTAGACCATGGTAAGACTACACTTGTGGATGGACTTTTAAAGCAGAGTGGCGTATTTAGAGAGAACCAGGAGATTGTCGAGCGCGTTATGGATTCTAATGACATAGAAAGAGAAAGAGGAATCACTATTCTCTCCAAGAACACTTCTGTTTTCTATGAAGGTACCAAGATTAATATTATAGATACTCCGGGCCATGCCGACTTCGGTGGCGAGGTTGAGCGTGTACTTAAGATGGTTGATGGAGTTATATTGGTCGTTGACGCATTTGAAGGCGCAATGCCACAGACCAAGTTCGTACTTAGAAAGGCTTTAGAGCTTGAGCTCCCTGTTGTATGCTGTGTCAATAAGATTGACAGACCTGAGGCAAGACCTGAAGAGGTTATCGATGAGATCTTAGAGCTCTTTATCGAGCTTGACGCAACCGAAGATCAGCTTGACTGCCCATTTATCTATGCATCAGCAAGAGATGGAGTTGCTTCATACGAGCCTGATGTACCGGGAACTGACTTAAAGCCATTGTTCGAGACTATTATCAAGCATATTCCTGCACCTGAGGGTGATAAAGATGCGCCTTTACAGACTCTTATCAGTACAATCGATTACAATGAGTATGTTGGTAGAATCGGCGTGGGTAAGATTACAAGCGGTTCAATTAAGATTAATCAGGAGGCTATCATCGTCAACCACCACGACGAGGAAGTTTCTAAGAAAGTAAGAATCACTAAGCTTTATGTATACGAAGGACTTAATAAGGTTGAGGTTAATGAAGCTTCCATGGGTGAGATTGTTGCATTATCAGGTATCGCCGACCTTAAGATTGGAGACACCATTTGTGATGTTGATGCTCCTAATCCTATTCCATTCCAGAAGATTTCAGAGCCTACCATTGCAATGCATTTCCTTGTTAACGACTCTCCTCTTGCAGGTCAGGAAGGTAAGTTCATTACAAGCCGTCATATAAGGGACAGACTTCTTAAGGAGCTTAACACTGATGTATCTTTAAGAGTTGAAGATACCGAAAGCACAGACCAGTTCAAGGTTTCCGGTCGTGGCGAGTTACATTTGTCTGTACTTATTGAGAATATGCGACGCGAGGGTTATGAATTTGCAGTAAGTAAGGCTGAAGTTCTTTATAAAGAAGACGAGCGTGGCAAAAAGCTTGAGCCTATGGAGCACGCTATCATCGATGTTCCTGATGAATTCTCAGGAAGCATCATCCAGGAGCTTTCACAGCGTAAGGGTGAGCTTCAGGGTATGGCTCCTACAGGAAGCGGTTATACAAGATTGGAATTCTCAATCCCTTCAAGGGGACTTATCGGATACAGAGGTCAGTTCATGACTGATACCAAGGGTACCGGAATCTTAAACACCGAGTTTGACGGATACGGTCCTTTTAAGGGTGAGATTCAGTATCGTAAGCAAGGCTCTTTGATTGCATTTGAGGCAGGTGAGTCTATCACTTACGGACTCTTTAACGCTCAGGAGCGTGGAGCTTTATTCATCGGACCCGGCGAGAAGGTATACGCAGGTATGATTGTAGGTGAGTGTTCAAGAACAGATGATATCGAGGTAAATGTCTGCAAGAAGAAACATCTTACCAATACTCGTTCATCAGGTGCGGACGATGCTCTTACTCTTGTTCCACCTAAGAAACTTTCGTTAGAGCAAGCGTTAGAGTTTATTGATACAGATGAGCTTTTAGAGATTACACCTGATAACATAAGAATCCGTAAGAAGATTCTCGATCACACCGAAAGATATAGAGCTGCAAGAAACAATCAGAATTAATATTTAAAGCACGGGGCGTTGCCTCGTGCTTTTATCATTTGATAATATACTTACCGTCAGTGTTAAAATACGAACACTCTTCTCCTTCTTCAATCGTAACTCTTGCGGCGGTCTTTTCAATCAGAAGGTCGGTAACTCTCTTGACATCTTCTAAGGGAACTAAAAGATCACTTATGACATTTTCTGCATAGGCAATATCATAGCAATCAATTTCCTCATCCCTGTAGATGTACTGAAGCTTTCCTATGTCCTGATAATCGCTCTTAACAAGAAGGTGTATGCCTGATATCTCTTCAACTATCTCTGCACTGTCTATAGCCACTTTGGCAGCCTCGGTATAAGCTCTTAATAAGCCTCCGGTTCCAAGTAAAGTACCGCCAAAATATCTTGTAACTATAACCAGACAGTTAGTAATCTCTCTTCCCGTTATAACCTCCAATATAGGCTTACCTGCTGTTCCCTGTGGCTCGCCGTCATCCGAAAACCTGAGTATCGGCTGAGTCTTGCCAACAGAATATGCGTAACAATGATGCCTTGCATCATAATGTTTCTTCTTAATCGCCTCGATATAAGAGATTGCCTCTTCCTCGGAAGATATCGGATAACAGTTACCTATAAATCGCGATTTCTTCTCAACTATCTCTCCTTCTCCCTCTATATATACAACCTTATCCATAGTGTATCCTTTCATTTGCAATATATGACTAACTATATCATAGGGATTGATTTTAGGCAATAAGACATATATAATTATAGTAATTGTGCGATGTTTTATCTGTAGTTTATTTGCTATCAAATGATGACATTTTCTTGGAGGAATGTATGAATTTCAACGAAAGAGCGACCAGGCAAAAGATTAAATCGCTTAGGTCTAAACCCATCAAGTACCAGCGAAAGATACTCACATGGCTTGCATCTTTAGCATGCGTAGCTATAGTAGTCACGGTAGGTTTTGGACTTTGGTATTCTTGGGGAATCTATAAAAACATAATATCTAAAGCTCCGGACATCGATACGATAAATGTCAAACCAAGCGGTTATTCTTCGGTTATCTGTGATCAGGGCGGATCAACAATACAGAAGCTTTCAAGTTATGAGTCCAACCGAGAAGAAGTAAGTCTTTCGGAAGTCCCTGTCCACTTACAGAATGCATTTATCTCAATCGAGGACTCAAGATTCTATGATCATCAGGGTATAGATGCACAGGGTATTTTTAGAGCGCTGGTAAACGGAATTATTACCAAAGACTTCTCTCAGGGAGCTTCTACGCTGACACAGCAGCTTCTCAAGAACAATGTTTTTGGTGTAGGTCAGGAATCCAATTTTAAAGATAAGCTTAACAGAAAGCTTCAAGAGCAGTATCTCGCAGTTGAACTCGAAAAAAGACTAAGCAAAGAAGAAATATTAGAAGCCTATCTAAACACAATCAATTTAGGTGAAGGTACTTTAGGAGTACAATCGGCAAGCAAGTATTATTTTGATAAGCCTGTTAACGAACTCACTCTTTCAGAGTGCGCCGTTATAGCCTCTATCACGCAGAACCCTACCAGGTACGACCCTATAATCAATCCTCAGGAGAATGCTTCAAGAAGACAGATAACGCTTAAATACATGCTTAAGAACGATATGATTACTTCGGATGAGTACGAGGAAGCAATAGATGATGATGTCTATACAAGAATCGAGGATATCAAGCGTAAATCAACAGATAAGTCCTCTTATTCTTATTTCGTAGATGCTCTTATAAATCAGGTTATTAATGACTTAGAAGATAAACTTGGCTACAACGAGACGCAAGCCTATAACGCACTTTACAGCGAGGGATTGACAATATTTGCAACAGAAGATACCACAATTCAATCTATCTGCGATGCTGAATTTAGCAATCCTGATAATTTTAAAAGCACAAGTTTTACTGATGTTTACGGTCTGTCTTACCAGTTGTCTGTCATACATTCAGACAAGACTACTACCAATTATTCGGAGGCGGATGTTGCCTCATATCTCGGCTATAATTCTGCCAACGAGCTACTATTCTCTTCCGTTAAAGAATGTAAGAAGGCAGTAAAGAAATTCAAAAAAAAGACTTTAAATGACAACGACAAGATAATAGGAGAAGCGCTTACACCGGTTATTCAGCCGCAGATATCATTTTCAATGATAGATCAAAAGACAGGTCATGTGGTAGCTTTGGTCGGAGGACGAGGCAAGAAACAGGGCAATCTTACGCTCAACAGGGCTACCAATACCACAAGACAGCCGGGCTCGACATTTAAGATACTGTCAACATTTGTCCCTGCGTTAGACAGTGCGGGATTGAGTCTTGCCACCGTATACGATGATGCACCATATAACTATGAGAACAGCACAGTTCCTGTCAATAACTACTACACAAGCGGATACAGAGGACTCAACACCGTAAGGGACGCAATCAGAGATTCGATGAACATCATTACCGCCAAGTGCATGAATGATGTAACACCTCAGGTCGGATATAATTATTTGCTAAACATGGGATTTACCACATTAGTTGACAGCGAGACTACCAAAGACGGAACGGTATACTCAGACATTCAGCAATCACTCTGCTTGGGCGGAATTACCAAAGGTGTTACCAATTTGGAGCTTACAGCCGCCTATGCAACAATTGCAAATGGAGGCTCATATAACAAGCCTGTCTTATACACCAAAATACTAGACCATGACGGCAATATTCTTATTGAGAACAAACCGTCAAGCACCCAGGTTATGAAAGATACCACTGCATGGCTTATAACCGATGCTATGAAAGATGTTGTCTCTGAGGGAACCGCCGTTTCAGCAAGACTGTCATCATCAATGGCCGTTGCGGGAAAAACAGGTACGACATCAGAGAATTTCGATCACTGGTTTGTCGGCTACACTCCTTATTATACAGCTGGAATCTGGGCGGGTAATGACTACAACAAAACAATTCTAACCGGAAGCATAGAGAAGAACATCTGGGCTAAGATAATGAACAAGGTCAACGAAGCTAAAATGCTTAGAGATATTGATTTTGACAGACCTGACGGTATCGTCTCCTGCTCAATCTGCAAAAAGAGCGGCAAGTTAGCGGTCGACGGGGTTTGTAACCACGATCCTAGAGGCTCAATGGTTAGAACAGAGTACTTTGTTAAAGGTACAGAACCTACAGAGTCATGTGATGTTCACACGAAGGTTACGCTCTGCGCAGACTCAAATCTTCCTGCAAATGAAGGCTGCCCTAAGTCTTCGCAGATAACCAAGATATACATAATCAGACCTGACGGAAGCGTCGGTGTTACATCGGACAGTGATTATGAATATCCTAAGAGCTTCAAAAAGAAGACCTGTAATATTCATGTTCCGGATATATCATCAGACGATGCGTCAAGCACTCCGTTAGGAGTTCAGAATATAACAGATTAGAATAACCCCCGCACAATATGTGCGGGGGTTTATAATACTTAATTCAATTCTTTTAGATGTTCCTCTGCCTGTGCTACACGCCTTGAATCAGGGAAATCACTTATAACTTGATCTAAGCACTTTTTAGCCTCTTCTTTATTGCCGGCAAATTGATATGATCTGCCGAGATAATAAAGAGCATCTACATTGGCATCATCATACTTAAACGCCTTGGTAAGAAGGTCAATCGCTTCCTTATATGCACCGGAAGACATCTTAGAATAACCTTGATTATAGAAATCCTCAGAAACCTTAGGAAGTATAATCTCTGAAAGCTGATTATATAACTTCTTGGCATCCTTAGAGTCAACTGCACTTATATCAACCTTAAGAAGATATTCAGCACTCTTCTCATCATCATCCTCTAAGTGAGCTGTTGCGGCATTGACAATGTTATCGAATACATTGCCCTTAGACGACTCGCCTGTTGCCTTGGCTAACTCTTTAGTAAGTGAATCGATATCCTCCTGAAGTCCCTTCTCGCTCTCTTGAAGCTTGGTAACCTCCTTGTTCTTGGCAGATATCTCCTCGTTAAACTCTTGCTTTAATGTATCGTAGCTGTCTGCTAACTCGTCTGTCTTCTGAGGAATAAACAAGAAGTACATCACGGCTATTCCAACCAAAAGACCTATCAGTATTCCGATAAATGTATACTTATTTGTAGAATTCTCAACATATTGATCGATAGTAATCTGATTACTGTTAGGAGAAGATACATCTCTTCTCTTAACCTCTCTGTCTTCGTAATTCTTAACTCTCTTCTTGTCCTTGTCCTCGAACCTTTTAAGACCTGCATTACCGCTTAACTCACTGTAATACTTAAGAGCCAATGTATTATTGACATCAATCCTTAATACCCTTCTAAGCTCCTTCTTGGCCTTCTCATAGCTGTCTGTCTTGATATAAAGAAGTGCCAAAAGAAGATGTCCGTTAACATAGTTAGGCGAAAGACCTATTACTTTCTTAAGCTGAATAGAAGCAAGGTCGTAATCACCAGTCCTTAGATAGTTAAGCGTCTGGTTATATTTTCTGATTGTATTATTAACTTCATCTAATCTTGAGGGATTGTTCTGAATAGACTTAATATACTCAGAAGCATCGTTGTCCTCCGGCATGAAATTGGTGCTCACAACCCACTCAGAAAGCGCTGTTGCAACCTCTCCCATCTCATGATAACAAAGTCCAAGAAGATTTCTTGCCTCAATGTTAAGCTTATTAAAATGAAGAGCTCTCTTAAGATCTAAGATTGCTCCCGATAAATCTCTGACATTTGCCTTGTCTAAACCACGATTATAGTAGAGATTGGACATGCGAATGCATTTCTTAACATATGCGTCATTCAACCCGCAATGACTACACGTGCCACCTATAAGTAATGGTGAACCACATCTGATACAATTCATGTTATTACCTCACAGTTTATCTGTTATTATCGTCATCTTGAAGTTTAGCCTGAGTAAGGAGGTCAAGCACATCCTTCATCTCGGTATCGTAAATAGCCTCCTCAACATCACCAATCTCGAGGCTTGGCTTAAACTTCTTAATCTCTTCATCAAAATCTATCATTGTGACACCTGCTTTCTATAATTTCTTAATAACGTCAGCCACTAAATATAAAGAGCCGACTGCAAATATATAATCATCATCTTCTCTAAATGACTTAGCGTACTCAATAGCCTTGTCGATTGTAGTCTCAACGACAACCGAGTCAGGCTTCCTGGCACATTCATTTTCAACAAGCTCATCGACAAGCTTAACTATGCTCATCGCTTCTGTCTTTCTACCGTTAGAAAGCTCTGTGATGATAAGAATCTTAAGTGATGGTATCTTAAGAATCTCCTTAAGCATTGACCTGTCATCCTTGTCACTTGCAACAGCATAAATAAGAATCTTACTCTTATCTAAAAAGCATGATTTGAGCGTCGCTACAAATGACTGTATAGCCTGAGGATTGTGTGCCCCGTCAACATAAAAGCCCTTCTCGACTTCTTCCATTCTACCTTGCCATGTAACCTTAGAAAGAGGCTCCTTAAGCTCCTCATAGGACATGTTCCATAGCTTCTTGGCAGCCAGAATCGAAGTGACGGCATTGTCGACCTGATAAGCTCCCATCATAGACAAATGAAACTGACACGCTTCATCTGTATCAGGCTTAATTGTAAAATTGAGCCCACCCTCTGATATATCGTCAAGCTTATATGACAAATGATTGGCGTAATGAGCTTCTGCTCCTACGACATAAACATAATCTTCGATAATATCAATTATGTTCTTGCTCTGTTTGCTTATAATAGCTATCTCTCCATGATTGACAGCTCCAACCTTCTCATACGCTATCTTCTCGATTGTATCTCCTAAAATAGACATATGATCTAGCCCAATTGCAGTTATTATGGTCATCAAAGATCCAAGTTCGTTGGTTGAATCACTTCTACCGCCCATTCCGGCTTCGATAATTGCGTAGTCAACCTTCTTGTCTCTAAAATATAAGACCGCAATCAATAACATTATCTCAAAAAATGTAAGAGGATCGTATCCATCCTCTTTAATCCTGTTCTCAGCAGCCAGAACACACTCTAAGTATACGATGAAATCCTCTTCGGAAATCATCTCGCCGTCTATCTGAAATCTCTCTCTAATAGTCAAAAGGTGAGGCGAGGTAAACAACCCCATCTTAAAACCTTTATACATACCTATCCCATTTATAAATGCTGACACAGAGCCCTTTCCGTTGGTTCCAACAACATGTATAACCTTTAATTCTTTCTCCGGACTGCCTAGAATCTTAAGCATATGAACTACTGAATCATGCTTGGATTTCTTCTTATAGCGTGGAATATGAAGAACATACTCTAACGCTTCGTTATAATTCATTGTTAATTTCAGCCTCCTGCAAATGACATAATAACCTTGTCATTATGAAGTGAGAATACCACATCTTGAATATCCTCGGTAACATGACTTGTTACGCCGTTAATTGTAACTGAGCATCCCCTGAATGCAACATTGGTTGCTATAACCTTGGCACGACTACCCGCTTCAAGCTGCTCATCAAGCTCAGCAAGTTCCTTTTTGACTTCGTCAAGCTCGGTATTCTTAGTAATCTTAAGTCTCATCACACCAAGTTTCTTCTCCTCTAATCCCGGAATTCCCTGAAGATCGTTGAGCTTCTGCTGAGCCTCTGCAATCTTCTCGAGATCTGTCTCAAGTTCATTCTTCTTCTTGGTTAAGAGCTTATATGTCCTTCTCATCTTAGGTTCAAGTCCAACCTTGATATATGTATGAACATTGGCATCATTACCAATATTAACAGCTTTAATACCCTTAAGCGCTCTGACACGCCCGGCTAAAAGCACTCCTTTTGAGCCCTGAATCTCTATATAATCATTGCTATCGACATAACAGTTAATAACTGAATTGGCATGCAAATAGCCACCACAATCTATATTAGCCTGTTCAAAGAACTTGCCTTCTACATTGCCACCGGCAACCAATATACCCTTACCTGAACCCATCATACCGCCTTTTAGCATAATATCCTTACCGGCAATGATGGTACCTGCTTCAACAACTCCGTTAACCACAACAGAACCGTCCGCTTCAACTTTATATCCCGATCTTACAGAACCGGTAATCTCAACATTACCAGGGAACTTAATATCTCCGGTTGACACATCAACATCTCCGGATACAGTATAAACATTGGTAATTGTTATAAATCCATTGGACGGATCGAATTCAATCTTACCATCGATATCTGAATAATAAGATACTTCATCATCGCCTCTATATATATGCTTACTTCTTATAGCTGGAAGAGGCTTACCTACAGCAGGTTCTATCCTTACGCCGTCAACTCTTCTTCCTGACTTACCTGCAGTCTCCTTTATATACTCTGCAATAAGCTGATCCTTCTTAACACTTTCATACGCACTAAGCTGATGGTAATCAACGGAACCGTCTTCGAGCAGTTTAGGCGCTGCCTTCGGATTGGTGTTAAAATGATATACGTATCTACCATTCTCGCCATCAACAGGTAATTGCCCAAAAGCAACAGCAACAGACTTATTATACGCTTTCTCAAATAAAACTCTATCTATAATCGCTTCTGACACACCAAAATAAACCCCATTCTCATGAAGCAATTTGATGATATCGTCTTTAGTATAAGTTTCACCCTCCTTAGGCGGAACCAAATATATAGAGGCGCTCATAAGATCATATGAGATGGTTACAGTATTCTCATCGATCTCATCTTCATCAAGATTATCGTTAACGTCTTTATTCTGATTATCTGCAGTCATGTTGTCCTGCATATAGTCAATATCGCTAAGGATCTTATCTACAATATTTAATCCCTCTAAATCCTGGGTGATTTCATCTGTTTTATTTAAATCAGCCATATAACCCTCCGCACATTAAAAGCTATCATTAAAACCTCATCAACTCGTCAGATTCTTCTTCGCCTACCTGTTCAATACTACGAATTATCGCTTCGTAACTATAATTATCATTAACTCTTATCGATACCTTATCTCCGACCTTATGCTTCATCAGAGCCTTACCTATAGGTGACACATTACTCACTCTGCCGCTTGTAACATCCCCCCTTACAGTTGTTACAATCTTGTAAGTCTCCTCTTCGTCATCCTCAGGAATATATATGGTAACCTTAGAATTAATACCTACTTCGTCGTCCGCCGTATCATCATCTATAATCTTAGCGGTCTTAATCATTCTCTCTAAGTATCTGATTCTGCTCTCGTTGCGATTCTTCTCGCGCTTGGCAGCTTTGTACTCAAAATTCTCAGAGAGGTCTCCCTGAGCTTTGGCCTCCTTAACCTGATCAAGAAGTTCGTGCCTAAGCTCAGCCTTACGATATTCAAGCTCTTCGCTCATCTTGTCGATGTCGCTTTGAGTCAGTAAATCATTCATCTAAAAACCTCTATTTAAGACTTGCTAAACGCTCGTCAACAGTAGCCAACATCTCTTTATATTTAGCAAGTTTATCCTTCTCTTCGTTAACCTTAGCTTCAGGAGCCTTGCTTAAGAACTTCTCGTTGTTAAGCATACCTTCGCATCGCTTAATCTCACCGTTAAGTCTCTTCTGCTCCTTCTCTAGTCTCTCAATCTCCTTAGCAACATCTACCAAATCGGCAAATGGCATATAGATAACAGCCTGATGAATAACCGTTGAAACAGCATCATCATCTATACCTGACTTGTCACTCTGAATAACAACTTCTGATGCATATGCAAGCTGTGCAAAGAAGATTTGACCTTTGTCAAATGTTGCTCTGACGTCATCAGACTCTGATACAACAAATACTTTAGCCTTTCTTGAAGGTGCAACATTCATCTCAGCTCTAAGGTTACGGATATTTCTAACTGCTTCCTTCATAAGTTCAACATCTGCTTCTTCTTTAGCGAAGTTATATTCATCCTTGTACTGTGGCCATTCAGAAATCATGATTGACTCTTCCTCATCCTGAAGATTACAGAATATCTCCTCAGTGATGAAAGGCATATATGGATGAAGAAGCTTCAACGAATCAATAAGCACCTTGTTAAGTGTCCAAAGTGCAGCAGCCTTGGTATCATCATCCTCAGCCCAAAGTCTAGGCTTAACCATCTCGATATACCAGTCGCAGAACTCTTCCCATAAGAAATCGTTAAGCTTGGTAACTGCGATACCTAACTCATACTTCTCCATATTGTCAGTGACATCCTTAACTAAAGTGTTAAGCTTAGAAAGGATCCACTTATCTTCGTCTTTAAGATCATTAAGTGTAACATTCTTAAAGTCACACTTATCCATATTCATCATTATGAAACGGCTTGCATTCCATACCTTGTTGGCAAAATTACGGCTAGCCTCAACTCTCTGCCAGTAAAAACGCATATCGTTACCAGGCGCGTTACCTGTAACAAGAGTAAATCTAAGTGCGTCAGCACCATACTTGTCAATAACCTCAAGTGGATCAATACCGTTACCTAATGACTTACTCATCTTTCTACCCTGATCATCCCTGATAAGTCCATGGAATAATACAGTGTGGAAAGGTATCTTACCTGTATGCTCTAATCCTGAGAATACCATTCTTATTACCCAGAAGAAAATGATATCGTATCCGGTAACAAGTACATCCGTAGGATAGAAATACTCATACTCAGGAGTATCTTGAGGCCATCCTAAAGTTGAGAAAGGCCATAAAGCTGAAGAGAACCATGTATCTAATGTATCCTCATCCTGCTTAAAATGAGTGCCTCCACACTTAGGACAAACTGTAGGCATCTCCTTACTTACAACAGTCTCGTTACAATCCTGGCAATAATATGCAGGAATTCTATGTCCCCACCATAACTGTCTTGAAATACACCAATCTCTGATGTTCTCAAGCCAATTGTAGTAATTCTTGTTCATACGCTCAGGGATAAGTTTAATCTCGCCATCCTTAACAGCCTTAATTGCAGGCTTAGCAAGCTCTTCCATAGCTACAAACCACTGTGGCTTGATGAGTGGCTCTATGGCAGCCTTACATCTGTCATGAGTACCTACGCTATGTTCAATCTCCTCAATCTCAACCAAAAGACCAAGCTCATCTAAATCCTTAACCATGGCTTCTCTTGCTTCGTATCTGTCCATACCGGCATACTTACCGCCAATTGAAGCAATAGTACCATCGTCATTCATCATATTGATTTCTTCTAAGTTATGACGCTTACCAACTTCGTAATCGTTAGGGTCATGAGCAGGTGTAATCTTAACGGCACCTGTCCCCTTAGTCTTGTCTGCATGCTCATCTGCAATTATAGGAATCTGTCTATCGGTAAGCGGAAGATCAACCATCTTGCCGATAAGATCCATATATCTCTCATCATCAGCAGCAACGGCAACTGCAGTATCTCCAAGCATAGTCTCTGGTCTTGTTGTGGCAATCTCAATGAACCTGCCCTCTTCGCCATGGATAGGATACTTAATGTGCCAGAAGCTACCCTTCATATCAACGTGCTCAACCTCTGCATCACTGATTGATGTCTGACATACAGGACACCAGTTGATAAGTCTTGAGCCCTTATATATAAGCTTCTTGTCATAAAGCTTGACAAATACATCTTTAACGGCATCAGAACATCCCTCGTCCATAGTAAAACGCTCTCTGTCCCAGTCTGCTGAAGAACCAAGTCTCTTGAGCTGATTGATGATTCTTCCGCCGTACTCGTCTCTCCATTCCCAAGCTCTCTTTAAGAAGCCATCTCTTCCTAAATCTTCTTTCTTGATCCCCTGCTCCTTAAGGGTATTGATAATCTTAACCTCAGTAGCAATACTCGCATGGTCAGTTCCCGGCTGCCAAAGTGCATTGTAACCCTGCATACGCTTAAATCTGATCAAAATATCCTGCATGGTATTATCAAGCGCATGTCCCATATGAAGCTGACCTGTAATATTAGGTGGTGGCATTACAATAGTAAAAGGCTTCTTGCTCCTATCTACCTCCGCGTGAAAATATCCTTTATTAACCCATTTATCATATAACTTGCCCTCAATCTCCTGTGGATTATAATTCTTGTTTAGCTCTTTAGCCATTATAATGTAACCTCCAAAAAATCTATATGTTATACCAAAGTACTATTATATAACGAAATCGCTTTAATATCAAGCATATTGATTGACTTTAAAGCCCAAAAGCCCGTAAATACAATGATTATCAGTCAAATGTCAACCTTATCCTGTAAGGTTCAAGTATCTGTCTTGCTATGACAATCTCCTCTGGGTGCTTCTTTAAGCGTTCCCTGATATTAGAAGTAGCAAGATCTATCATATCCTCATCGACTTCCATCTCTTCTCTTAGGTTCTGTCTTCTGACATTAAGTCCATGTGTAACCTCGACCATCTCCCTCGGATCTATAATCGCCTCGGGCTGGTTAATCCATATGTCCGCGTCATGAACTCCCACATTCTGCAAAACCTTGACAAGCTGGTTGCCATAGTGAGTAAGCTCCTTAGAGGACCTCTTATACATCTCCTCATTCTCTTTAACCTTGTTATATTGCTCCCAGAGTGCGATAAGCTCCCTAGAACTCATAACATTGTACTTAGAATAAAGATAATCAAGAGTCGAAGCATTGTTGACCCATTTGACCTTGACCTTGTTAATAAGCTTAACCGCCTTAGTCTGTTGCTTTCTGCAGTACGACAACGCGTAATTGACATTTCTGTATTTTAAGAAAATAAGTGTTCCAAACACAGCAACAACGAAGACATAAAACAAAATCAAAAGCAATATATCAAATTCATAGATAGTGAACATAAACGCCGTAAATGCAGTGAGTAGCAACGCTAAGGTTATAATCGCAAACACCGCATTCTTAAGCCTTATAAGCTTCTCGAGGTAGTACTTCTCCTCGTACTTTAAATTGACCTTTTCTTCTTCTAAGAGTCTTAAGTCGTTACGAACCGCTGCCTGATACTCCTCCTGCTCCTCCATAAGGTTGATTCCGTCTTCTATCTCATCCTCATGTAGCTCAAAGAACCTTCGCTCTCTGTTATTCATCCTCTCCTGCTCGCTCTTAATATCCTCTCTATCCTTGTTAAGAGCAGCAACCTTAAGTGCCGCCTCTAGGGCAGCCTCCCTCTCTTCATCAGTCATCTGATCTATGAGCTGTATATCTGTTAAATAAGCTGTAATCTGCTCATATTCAATCTTTCGCCTGTCCAACTGTTTTGTAGTTGAGACAAGCTCTCTTGAAGCCTCCTCCATCGTGAGTTCTTTGGCCTTCATCTTCTTAACCACAAAGTTTTGATGGTTGACAAATGCCTCCTCACTGTCGTGCTCAAGCTCTTTTAAAACATCTGACTCAATATCCTGTTCAACTTTCTTACGCGACCTTAAAAAGCCTCTGCGTACTCGATCTAACAAAGCCATATCATTACCTCTTACGTCGTCTGCCTACGATAATCTTCCTTCCACTGCTCAATAAGCTTAAACTCCTTAACTCTTGCCTCTTTCTCCTTACCATACTTATCATCGGCTCTTGAAGCTATAAGAAGCCTACCCTCTTCTGAAGTCTGATAGTCATTCTCGTGCTCGTGATACTCAGCCAAAAGTTTATTAAATGCCTTAATATCAGCACCGAGTCTCTCTGCCTCTTTCTTGGCCTCGTCCTCCTGACCAAGCATGAAGAATATCGTGAGATAGCAATTAAGCGTAATCTCGCTCTTATTGATATTATATGCTTCTTCAAATGCAACAAGAGCTTTCGCAAAATCAAGATTCTTAGAAAGAGCCACTCCCATGTTGTGGTAAACATTTGCCATAAGCTCATCATCAACATAATCTAAAGCAGTGATCGTCTCATATATCCTTATCGCCCTGACGTACTTGCCGAAATTGAGATAACCATCCGCTTGCTTCTTAAGTCTAAGCGGCTCTGAGAGCGAACTGACATCCTTGTACCTCACAAAGAAAAGTCTCACATCCTCTTTCGTAAGGTAATTGTATGCCGTCAAAAATGTATCAAGAAATCTCTCAAAGCCATTGATTTCAATTTCAAGCTCCTTAGTCAGCTTGTCCGCTAACTCAGGCATATTAAGCTTATCTCTTACCCAATCAACAAACTCCATAGAAAAATCGTCAGCAGATATCAAAGAAGGATTGTTAATTATGTAGTAGCACACCTCTTCGTAAGAATAGACCTGCACTCTCGTATTAAAGAATATGTAAGGAGTGTTAGCCTCCTTGGTCTCGCAATAAATGACATTTCCCATGCCCTTATTCCTCCAAATCAAATGTTAAATCTACGATTCTAACTTAAATTCCTTCCTGTAAACCTTGCCGGTCGTAGGATACATGCTTCCAAAGCCCTTATCCTTAATGCATATCTCGCCGCATTTAGCATCTATATATCTAACCGAAATCGAAAGCTTAGTAGTCTTCGGCGGGCGATTAGGAAGCCCCTTAATCTCTATAAATTCCTGGATAAGTTCACCTTTGTTGTTGTCATAAAGATCAATCTCTATCTTCTTGGTATCATCAAGAATCACATCTACGGTACCATATGCATTGAACCATTCCTGCTCTCCAAGCACAATCGGAGCAATCTGCTCCTTACCGTTGTATCTGACCCTGACGCCTATATCATAGTGAACCATTGTATCCGATTCTAAGAAAATGTTATTACCCATCGCCGCAGAACCGCTCTCCGCCGCATAGCAGGCGCCTTTGGCATATATATTCTGACCAACAAACACCCTTCTACCTTTGCAAAGAAAGTCAGCAGACTGGTTAAGCCAATCGGTCTTAAATCCGTCTCCCATAAGGAAGATTCCTGATAATCGCTGATTGTACTTTCTTAGCGCGTTCTCGGCAATTCTTAAAAATGTCGCATCCTGCTTATCCTCTTGACCTTCAGTGATTGGAGGGCGAGCCATATAAAGCCCACCTTCATCGGAAGTCCCACCAAAAGGATAAAGTGTATTGGTAATGTTGATTCTCATAGGTCTTAAATACCTGTCAACTGCAACATGCTCGTATCTAATATGCTCACTCTCATAGTGAAACAGTCCCACTCCGTCCTTCCAGACACCCGAATCCTGCTTAAACACATAAAACAACATAGCTATCTGAGAACTCACCATCTCAACTTTATCTCTGTCGATGTGAAGCATCTTAGCAAGCTTGTTAAGTGCAATCGACATCGTCTGATCTGCAAGTGGTGATGCAATAATCAGCTTATTAATCTCAGCATCAGCATCTTTAATCACATCTTCGAGTTGAAGCTTAAGCATAATGCAGAATAGTTCGGTGTAATCGTACTCTTTTCCGTCAACAATGACAATCGAAGTATCGTCAAGCTTCTCAACTATATTGTCATAGTAATCACCCGGCATAGTAACGTTACACTCCGCTGCCTTTAAACCTGCATATAGCTTGTCATCCGCTGTCACAAATATACTGTTTGGAACCCTTACAGCAACATCTGAACCGTCCAAAGAGTAGCATATAGCATCTCTTCTGTCCGAATCGTAGATTGCGTATTCAGTATATTCACTTTGAAGGTCAACACCAATGTTAAGCTTCTTCATAGCCAAACCTCGCCTCTTAATAACATTATAGTATAATCATATTCTCCTCAAGAATGTGTTTATTCTTGATGTATAACTCCATCTTATCAAATATATCCTCTTCGTCCTTCAACCCTTTAACCATGCGGTTAATCATCGAAAATGCTGATGTCTCATCTCCGGACGCAGGTCTATATAACGGTAAATCAGCCTGTTCTACTCTTACTACCTTGTCGTCATCATTTACCGTGAGATAATAATCAATCTCCTCATTGTCAAACAACACAAAGTCTTTGACATAATATCCCATGAAATACTCTCTCATGCGCTCAGTTCTAGACTCTGATCTTCTGATGTCTCTCTTCTTGATATGAACATCAATGTTCTTCATAGGAGAATCTATGTAAGTTAAGAAGCTCTTGACATAGCACTCCTCCGGAATCTCGATGATATCCGAAAATGCAGCCATGAACGGCATAAGCATATCCTTCTTGACAAAGAAATCGATAATATCCGTCACTATGTTAACATCTTCCTTAGCCTGATCAAGATTCTTGCTGTAAATGTATAACAACGCTGCTTGATTAAGCTCGTGTGTAACATGTCCCTTTAAAAAGCCATCCCTTAATATTGCGCCTATATCCTCAGTTATAGGAGCCGACTTTATAAAGATTCTGTACGATAAAGCATTGACAAACGCCTGATACACGTATCTGTCATAATCACACTTAAGATAGTCGAGGAAAACGCCTATCATATCGTCATCATAACAATCAACCATAATTGCCTGAATTATAATACGCTCTATAAGATCGGTACATTCAAGATGATTATTCTTGGCAACCTTGTAAATCGCCATCAACTCATTGTTACCGCCCTTGGCATAACGAATCATGTACTTTAAGATTGACTCAGTGTACATCTCACGGTGGAAAAGCTCATAACTCATTCCGATAAGAACATCATCCACCTCAACATCATCAAGCTCTACCTCGTATGTAAGAAGATCCTTCATGTTGTCATCAGAGAGTCTGTAATATCCAAGCTCTTTAACAGCCTCATATGCCTGGTCGTAGAGTTCTCTCTCTATCATATATCCCATCGCAAGCGCCTGATTGTCTGAATCAAGATTAGAAAGATTGAGTTCTCTTAAGTATCCCTCAAAGATATCTCCCTCGTACTGATGATAGAAGTATTCCAATATAGCTGCATTAAGGCGCTTTCTATAACCACTTTTAAGGCCGTCAAATAAAAGCAACGCCTTAAATACTTTTATAATCTCGTAATCTATCTCTTCTGAACTCCATCCAAAGTCCGCAAGTCTTAAAAGCAGTTTGAATGAATTCTGATTGGCCTGATAGCAGTATGGAAGATATTCTTCGTCATCAAATAAAGGTTCAAGCTTATAATCAATAGAGCCAATATAACGATTGCCCCTACGATCTATAAGCGTAATTCCAACATTCTTAGTCACACAGTCAAGATAAGCCAAACCATCCTGAACTCTTGCTCTCTCTACCTTGTCACACTCGTCATATTCTAAGATAACCTCGGCAATATCAGGATTGTCGCAGGTAAAGCGGTTCATGAATAGAATATCCGGAAGCTTAGGAGCAACATTTGCAATAATGTGACTATCGCTTAAGTATTCTTTATAAAGCACCAAAAGATGCTCTCCAATCCTTCCCTTCATCACTTCACTGATAACGAAATCTTTAATCTGTGACTCGTATTCGTTAAATGTTGCTCCGTATGCCATGCGGTTAACAACAACATTTGAATAAAGGTACGCGAGCATATCCTCATCAAGTCTCTCAGACGAATAGCTAAAGTATAGCACAACCGATTTAGGAAGCACCGGATAATCACTGTCATCTATGCTCTTAAGATAGCATTCCATAAGTCCGATAAGCTTGAAGCTCTTGTCTATACCAAGCGAATAATAGTAGTGACTCATAGAATCTGTAATATTGCCCTTAATGAGCATTGTACAGATAATATATAAAACATCATCGTCAGGCGTGTCTTTATAAACTCTTACAAGGAATTTAAGGAGCTTACGATTGTATGACTTATGTTCTTTGGCAAGCTCTAAAACTCTTGCGATAACATCCCTTGTAAGGTCTCCTCTCTTGTAAGCCCAATTGATTGTCTGAAGCAGAAAATCATTGAAATCACGCATAATATGCGGATATTCATTAATCAAATCGCACGCTTCAAAGTACAGGAAAGGACTATTACATCCTCTCTCATAAAGTGCTAAAAGTCCTTCATATACTGCACTCCTGTCCTCAATAAGATCAGGATCTAAGTAACTCAGCATAAAGAAATATGCAAATTCATCAGGATGCCTAGACATGCACTCACTGTTAATATCTATCGCATACTCGATATCATCATCAGATGATGAGTTAAGCGCTTTAAGGTACGCGAAGTACGCAATACTCAAATCGTCATCGAGCATCATCTCTTCATAGTTCTCGATATTCTCAATCTCTTGTGCTACTCTGACTTTGTCCTTCTTCATGATGTACATATGAAGTCTCACAAGTCGATACCAGTGATGGCTCTCCTCAAGCTTCATAAGCTCATCCGCACACTCTATCGAGCGATTGGTATATTGTTGCAAAGGCAGTCTTCCTGCTCTGTAATCTATATAATCTCCGATAAGCTGGGCCTGATAAGTCTTCTTAAGGCTTAAGTTACTAAACATAAAGGTGGCTTCACCATGCTGTTTCTTCTTAGACCTTGACTTCTTTCTTATCTGGAGCTTAAATTCCAATTCCTGATATACACTTGATATCTTAAGCGGAATGTCGTACTCGTCTTCAGCAAGCTGATCAATAGATACTACTACCGGAATCTTGGCTTCCTTACCGATAAAGTCATCTCTCGTAAGATGCGTCTTGGCAAGATAAACAGCCTTATCCTCGCAAGATATCTCAGCGTCGATATATCCCCAGTTATTCTTGGTGATTGTTATATCCTTAGAGCAGTCTTCCTTGTCATATCTTATAACTGCATCGCTTCTTGAAGTCTTTAACTCTATCTTATCCTTAACACCTGTGGTTATAAGGAATTCCTCTAGTGCCTGCTCCCTAATTGGACTTGAAAGAAGGCTTAAATATATCCTTCTGTCCTCAATATGCTCATCTCCATTTAAAAGGATCTCCAAAAAGTCGGGATTATAGAATTCTTTAACCGCCTCATCAAAATTCATCTGAGCAAAATCAGCGAATTCCTTGAGATTATGAATAACTCCTCCCGCTGTAAAAAAGCTTCTGTTAACAACATTATAGCTATATGGCACATCGTACTCTCCGCCGTTAGTGAGAACATGAAAAGCCCCTGAAATCACACTGTCCGCCTTCATATCCTCAGCGTGTACCATAAATGAGACGGTAAATGAAGTCGTCTTGAATTCCCCGTTTAAAAGCTCGATTCTGTGATCAAACACTTCTACATTACCCGTTATAGGAACATCATTAGAAGATGTGATAGAGAAACTACCGCTAAATGTCTGCCCTTCAGGTATCTCTCCTGATAAATCTCCATTGTCAAAACTGATCTCGGGATGATCCATATGAAATTTAAGAGAAGCGTACGCTTTAATCTTGTCGTCCAAAATAACACCGCCTACTTGCAATTATTCTAAAAATGCTATAATCTATTATGAGTTTACACAATTAACCCATAGTAACAATTCATTATACCAAATTGTAAGCATTTTTTACAGTTAATATACGTTTTTTTATAATTTTTTTTGGAGGAAATATGTCAAATACCGAAATAAACACGTTTCACGGAAGTGATGTTGAGGCTTTAGCAGCTCATTTCAACCTAGATTCAACTAAAATTAAGAGTTTTGCGTCAAATGTTAACCCTCTCGGGCTCTCAGACCGCTTAAAACAAGAACTTACAGCCAATATCGAAGTAATCACCAGATATCCGGAGCGAGATTACAAGACCTTAAGAACCGCAATAAGTAAGTATGTGAACGCACCCATCGACAATATCATTGTAGGAAACGGCTCAACCGAGCTTATCAGCGGCATTATTAAGGCGGTATCGCCTAAGGATGCTATTCTTTTTGCGCCTTCTTATTCTGAATACGAGCGCGAAGTTGGTTTAAATGGGGGTAATATCAGATATCTTCCGTTAAAGAAAGAGCTTAACTGGCTTATAGACGAAAATGATTTAAAGAATTTTATTATTCCGGATACCGACTTAATCATTATGTGTAATCCTAACAATCCGACGGGAAATGCTTTCTCAACGGATGAACTTAAGGTAATACTTAATATTGCTAAAGAACATGGCATTACCGTAATGATTGATGAGACTTATATTGAGTTTGGAGCTGACAAGGAGAGATACGAGGCTATTCCTTTAACTGCTGAATATGATAATCTCGTTGTTTTACGCGGTGTTTCTAAGTTCTATGCTGCTCCGGGGCTACGCCTTGGCTATGCAATTACTTCAAGTGATCGCCTTAAATCTTCGATTCTTAACAGCAAGGATCCTTGGTCTATTAACTCCGTTGCCGAGAAGGCAGGTATCATCATGTTCTCTGACACCGAATATCAGGCAAATGTCAGAGACTGCACAGCTAAGGAAATGGAATACTTTAAAAACACGCTTGAAAAGACCGGTAAGTTCATCTTCTACCCATCACAGGCTAACTTCTACCTTATCGAGCTTACCGATACTGACAAGACTTCAACGGATGTGTTCGTTCACCTTGTTAAGCAGAATCTTATGATTCGTGATTTAAGTTCGTTCCCGTATCTTGGTGACAGCTATATAAGGATTGCTATGCTTAATCATGAAGATAACGAAAGATTGGCTAATGCGTTAATATCTTATGTATAAAAATGACAATATCGGATGCAGCCGTATATATCACTCCGAGATCTTTTTCTGTGGTTGTAAGTAAATGCAGGTAGTTATCTATACCATCGGCGCCGCTCCTACTCGACATCCCTGTCTCGCAAGTCGCTAAAAGCGCCATCCAGGCGCTTTTACGCCTACTAACCAAGCATTTATTAACAACCACAACGAAAAAGATCTAAGTCGTTTATATATACGACTACATCCGCCATCTGCCTACTACAAACGGCATAGCATATAAGAAAACCGCCTTACCGGGTTAAATCTTGGTAAGGCGGAGAATTGCTTGTTATATATTATAATTATAAGGTATTTAACCTGTATGACCTATAACTTTTACAACATTATTATCATAATGCAAATCTTTCATTTTTAAGTTGCTTGATAAATCTAGCACAGTTATCTGATTTCCATAACAATACAAGTAATTCAACTCAGTATTCTTGCTTAAATCAAGTTCCTTCAGTTGATTATTGCCACACTCTAAATGCTCTAATTTTGTATTTTTGCTCACATCTAGAGAAGCCAAACCACAATCATGACACTTCAAGGAAGTAAGATTAGTATTCTTACTTACATTTAATTGAGACAATTGATTACAGCTACACCCCAACACTTCTAGTTTAATGTTCTTGCTTACATCAACTTTTGTTAACTGATTACTGCCACAATCTAAGTCTTCTAATTTAGTATTCTTGCTTACATCTAATTTTGTTAGTTGATTATCAAAGCACTCCACGCGTAATAAACCAACATTTTTGCTTGTATCGAGTTCCTTCAACTGATTACTATAACAAGACAACTCTTCTAATATAGTATTTTTACTTACATCTAATTTTGTTAACTGATTTTCTTCACAATGTAAATACGCTAATTCTTTATTTTTACTTACATCTAACTCTTCAATACAATTATTACCACAGTACAAATACCATAATTCACCATTCTCACTTACATCTATAGAAGTCAATTCACATCCATGACAATCTAAACTAGTTAGATGTATATTCTTGCTTACATCAATTTTACTCAGATTATTAGCAAACTCTTTCCATTCAGTACCTGCTTCATAATCACCATTGTGGTAGTACCAGCTACCCACCTTCAAACAATTAAGGTTATCTAGACCTGCAGTTGAAAGTTCCCCACTCAATTTACAGTTTTCCCAAGTAATATCATGTAGTTCACCATCTATCCATCCATACTGCTCGCAGGTCAAATCCTCGCTTACTATAGCACCGCGACTCCTCTGATCTTTTATAATCGCTTTAAGAACCTCAACATCCTTCTTGTTAAGTTTGCTTACGTCAATCGGACCTGCTTCAGTAGTTGGTGTATCTACAGCTGTATTATCTTCGGTAGAACCAGGATCAGTAGACGGTGTTTCTGATGTAGTATTGTCCTCGGTAGAGTTAGCTGCTTTAGTGGTTGAAGACTTAACAACCGTAACCTTGCAATTTAACTTTTTCTTCCCTACTGTTGCGGTAATAGTAGTCTTACCCTCCCCTTTAGCTATAACTTTACCTTTATTGCTAACGCTAGCGATACTCTTCTTTGCTGATTTCCACTTAACTTTCTTCTTCGTTCCTGTTACTTTAAGAGTCTGGCTACTCCCAACCTCTAAAGTAATTGAAGACTTGTTAAGTTTAGGCTTCTTAGCTGCATCTACATTAACCAACTGTGTCAAGCTCACACTCTGTATAAGCATAACAACGACAACAAGAAATGATAATACCTTTTTCATAAATACGTTCCTCCTTACTACGCATAAATTGATAATGGCGAATTCTATTCGCCAAACAGTTAGATAAAAATTAAATTAGAAGGTATTCCTGTCAAGGAATACCTTCTAATGATATGCGTAGTATATCATCGAACTTTTATGTGTTCTGCTTGTTCTACAAACATATTACAGCGTTACTATAAATCAATTATCTTCATCATCTCTGCTGGTGTTACAATATAATCTCTTACAGAATAACGTTTCTAGTTACCTCTTTTTTCGCTCAGCTCTTGCTGCTGATATTTCGGCGTTAATATCTTCGAGAGACATCTCTGGCACATCAGCAGCTTCTTCGCGAAGCTCATTAAATGCTGATATGAAATTCTCTCTTTGTTTTTCCAAAATATATTGCTGGCACAGTTTTTCGAGTTCTCGAAATTCAAGCGCCGCCTTAACATATTTTGCTGTATCGTCATTGTGAAGCTTTTGTTGATATAACACATTCGCATTGGCTCGTATTTTATCAGAATGCTTACGAATGAAAATAATTTCATCATTAACAAGATCCCGATATGCCCTGTCCTTTTCATTTCCAAGATCATATAATTCCAATTCCGACTCAGGAACCGGTAGCATATGACTTATACGCAACGTACCTTTTAATTCTTTTTCACCGTTTGAATTCTTTACAATTATTCTATATATCGGAACTATACTCTTCTTGATTACTTTTCGTTCCCCAGCAACCTGATAATCTGTTTCCTTAGGAGATGAGAGTGGAATATAATAATTAAAGCCGTTAACTTCTATGACTACACCGATATATTTTCTTGTATGATTACGATGATTCTCTTTATTTGAATAGACATTAGAGAAATGCTTCCTAAGATATGATATATATTCATCTGAAACACTATATATTTTAAATTCCTGCATAGAAATATCTCCAAAAAATAGGGGAGCAATTCGCTCCCCGGAGTTTAAAACTTCCCACTTGTATGGCAGGGACTCTCCCGAGTTTAAAACTTCCCACTTGTATGGCAGGGACTCTCCCGAATTACAGCTTTACGCCCTATTCACTATTATGATACTTCATAAATACTGAATTTGTCAACACATAATGATATTGTATATTGTATAAGTGACAATGGCGGGTACATCCGCCATCTGCCTACCTCCGACCAATAAACTCACCCCCGGGTGGCTCGCCACCCCTGTGCTCTTAAGTAGGTAAATAAATATGCATAAAAAACTTGCCCCCTAACATATAACTAAAGCACACCGGATAATTGATACGTTTTTTGGACTATATTCAAAAAGCACGACGGGTGTTTGCTGCGATTTTGGGCCTTAGTCCATGAGCAGCAAACACTCGTCGTGCTTATAATAATTAATTCATATCTCTTTTATTTACTTACTTAAAGCAGACTCTCTATATATGATATCCTCCCTACCCGGTCCATTAGAAACCATTGTAATAGGATATCCAATCTCACCTTCAATAAACTCAATGTAATCCCTACACTCCTTAGGAAGGTCCTCATAATTCTTAATACCTCTGATATCCTGCTTCCAACCAGGAAGGTTCTTAAGAACCGGCTTACATTTGTCTAACTTCCAAGTAACAGGGAAATCTGTTAATACTTCGCCTTCGTACTCATAACCTACACATACAGGAATCTCATCTAAATATCCAAGTACATCAAGAACGGTAAATGCAACATCAGTTGTACCCTGAAGTCTGCATCCGTACTTAGAAGCAACACAGTCAAACCATCCCATACGTCTTGGACGACCTGTGGTTGCACCGTACTCTCCGCCGTCTCCACCGCGGCGTCTCAACTCGTCAGCAACATCATCTTCATGAATCTCACTTACGAATGCACCAGCACCAACTGCTGATGAATAAGCCTTACATACGGTTACAATCTGCTTGATCTCATATGGAGGAATACCAGCTCCGATAGCTCCGTATGCTGCCAATGTAGAAGATGAAGTAACCATAGGATAAATTCCATGATCAGGATCCTTCATTGAACCAAGCTGTCCCTCAAGAAGAATAGTCTTACCTTCTTTGATTGCTTTATCAAGGAATAATGATACATCGCAAACATAAGGCTTAACCATATCTCTATACTCATGAAGTGTATTCATAAGCTCGTCTTCTTTTAACTCAGGCTTATTGTATAAGTATTTAAGCTGAACATTCTTAAGCTCGCAAATCTTCTTAACCTTAGGAAGTAAGGTGTCATCATCAAAGAGCTCACTTACCTGAAAACCGATCTTCGCATACTTATCTGAATAAAAAGGTGCAATACCTGACTTAGTCGAACCGAAAGAAGCCTTTCCAAGTCTCTCCTCTTCATATTCGTCAAATGCTATATGATAAGGCATAACTATCTGACAACGATCTGATACAAGAATCTTAGGCTCAGGTACTCCCTTGTCCACGATTGACTTGATCTCGTTAAATAATACAGGAATATTAAGTGCCACACCATTACCGATAATGCTTGTTGTGTGGTCATAAAAAACGCCTGATGGAAGTGAGTGAAGTGCAAACTTACCATAGTTGTTAACTATCGTATGTCCTGCATTTGCTCCACCTTGAAAACGTACGATGATATCCGAATTCTCGGCCATCATATCCGTAATCTTACCTTTACCCTCGTCGCCCCAGTTAGCGCCCACGATTGCTTTAACCATTTATAAAAGCCTCCTAAAAATGCGTCTAAAAAGACATAAAACAATAAAATGAAACAGTGCTGCCAACTTTTACAAACAACACAACTAACAGAATATCATATATACGCTTATAAATCAAGAAAAAATGTAAAATGTCGAGGTAAAATCACCCCGACATAAAACTATAGATTAATCAATTTACGCATCTACGCTAACGGAATCAAGAGCATCACTTCAAAACCGTCTTTATTACTTATACATATAAGCTGACCTTGCATCTTCTTCATCAGCTCCGTAGAAATGTACAATCCAAGACCGCTTCCCTCTTTACCGGCAGTATTCTTCTTACCGCGGTAGAACTTGTTAGCAAGGAAGTCTACCTCCTCAGAATCAACTCCGTCTCCGTAATCACGAATCCTCATTTCCAAGTGCTTACCGTTAAACTTATATGTTATTTCAATCTTGGTATCAGCATATTTGTAAGAGTTGTTGATAATATTACCAATGACCTGAGACATACGATTCTTGTCAATCTTTAGTATGCAATCCGGAACTTCATCAGCATTTACCTTTCCGTAAATGTCATGTTCTTTAACAATCGCATTAAGAATTGCCGCCTCTTCTTCGGAAACATTTACATTCATCTCACCTAAGTCATCTAGTGCTGAAGCTAGAAGATCATTTAAGAGAGTACTGATTTCATGAGTCTTTTGCTCAATATTGTCTATCTTAGCTTTTACATACTCGTCCTGTACCTTGACAGAAAGAACACCGCATATAGCCCTAATTCCTGTAACAGGAGTCTTAAGGTCATGACTTAAAGATGCAACCAATTCCTTCTCTTTCATTTTCAAAGCAATCTCTCTTTGCTTTGAAGCCTTTAACTCTTCTCTCATTATGTCGAAGCTTTCAGTAAACGCTCCAAAGACATTGTTCTTGTCCATAATAAGAGGTTCGTCAAGCCTCCCCTGGGCAACAAGAGTAGCAAATTCTTTCATGCGATTAAACGGCTTGATAACATTTCTGTTAATGTAATAAATGAATCCAATATACGAAATCAGCAGGACGCCTGCTATAGCTAATGCGATTAAAAACAGCCTTCTAATTGTCTTCTGATACGAAGCCTTAGAAGGATTGGCAAACACTACCGTTCCAAGATACTTATCTTTATCATTAACAGGCATTGTAATATAGCCCTCTTTTACAGCATCAAGCGGCACATCTATTCCGTCGAAAGCTATATCTGATGTCTTAAAAAGCTTCTCATCATCCTTATCAAAAACCAGCATATCGACATCATATTTCATGTCCTGTAAAGCATCAGGATTGCCCCAATTCTCTTTAACGGTCTGAACCATCCCATTAAGCTTTATGCTGTCAACTTCCGTATAACGAGACGATCCCGCTACCATAAACAGTAGCGAGAACGCCAAAATAATCACCAATGATAAATATATAAAAAATGCTTTAAAACTTTTCATCATTCAATCATATACCCCACGCCCCAGATAGTCTTCAAAATCTTTGGATTATCTGGATCTTCCTCTAACTTCTTTCTGATGCGTCTTGCATGAACCGGCAAGGTTCCTTCTCCGATAAATTCATCTTCCCAGGCTTCTTTAAGAAGCTCATCCTTCGTGACGACTCTTCCTCTGTTATTAAGAATATAAAGAAGCATGTTATATTCTCTGACTTTTAATTCCGTCTCTTCGCCGTCCTTAATCAACTTATGTGTAGATGTATCAAGGAAAATGTTATCGGTGATAGTAATTCTGTCACCGGAGGTATCAACGCCCTCCGATTGTCCTACCGATTCAGCCGCCACCTTAGCCGCGTCTAAAGCTTTCTCGTATCGATTAAGAACCGCCTTAACTTTGGCAAGAAGGATACTCATAGAAAACGGTTTGCTGATATAATCGTCTCCACCTATATTAAGTGCCATAAGAATATCATCATCACTCTTTCTTGCACTGATGAACAGAATCGGCATATCAAACTCTAAGCGTATCTTCTTGCAAAGCTCAAATCCCGACCTGTCACCTAAATTGATATCCAAAAGCACAAGCGATACCTCATTATCCTCTAGGAAACTGATTGCCTCGTCATAACTTGTGACAAATGCTGTAGATATATCAAATATGTTAAAGTATTCCGCTGTATTCTCGGCGATTGTGAGATCGTCATCCACAATCAGACATTGGTATATCATTGAAAGACTTCCTCCTGATAAGCTAGCGACCGATATTAACTGTCGAACCATTTTCTCCTACAAATACTATCATACCATATTCAGGCAACGGAACGCTATACCCATATTTAATCATGTAGCTTGAATACTTTACATTCATATATTTGTCATACACGTAAACAGAAGCATTATCAGGTATATCAAGGTTTACAGTCTTATCCTTAACTCCATCTATCTTATACCAACTCGCCTCACCTGTCTTTAAGTCTACCTTGCTGACACTATCGTCAAGTGTAGGAATATCATTTTCTGATATTAATCTAAAGCCAAGATCGTCCAAGCACATATACTCCTTGCCGTTAACATTTTCAACATGAGCATTACTGATATCTCTTGAAGTAGTACCCGGCATTATAAAGTCATACTTAAGATTATTCGAATCTACCATTGAATAGCCGTTTACAAACCCATTAGCCTGGTCACTTGTACAGAGTTTAATACGATTATTTTCAAGATAACTCTCGTCAGAAGGTTTTGCGTTAACGAGATAGTATGAAACACCGTTACGCTCTTCCCACGCGCTTTGTACCTTATCATCCACCTTCTTATCAGACACCTTATAAAGCTGACAACCGGCTTTAGGCATAGTTACATATACCTGTCCCTCTTTTTCTTCAAATGATATCACTTCGTAAGGCTTTACAGGAATTGCGTTCCCCGCCTTAACATCTCCGTTGACTGATACAAAATTACCGTCCTCGGTGTACATATACTTTTCTTCAAACTCGTTGTCTGATGTGACCGAAACTATCTGCATATAGCATTTGTCAGGAAATGTTATCATCAAAGTTTTTTCGGTATTGGCATACAAGCCCTCATACTTTAAATAATCATCCGGCACCTTATCGATGACTTCAGGCTTTTCATCTTCCGGATGTTCAATATTTATTCCCTGCTCTTTAAGTGCGACATCCAAAAGCTCCATACACACCTCTTCACAATTAGTGCTTGAGCCACCTGAAGAAAGAACCGCAACACTAATCTTCTGGTCAGGCGCAACTAACAGATTGCCATGCTGTGAAGTATCTCCACCCTTTGAAAGAACTTTAACTCCTGCTTTTTTATAATCCTCTTTCTCAACAGTATCCCAACCGAGACCGAATGATTCACCAAAGATGCCGGCTTTATTGTCCTTAGCCATCTCTTCCTTCGCATTTTCAGATAACAAGATATCATTTCCCGTAAAAAATGCAGAACCAAAATCCGAAACATCTTTGGCATTTGACATTATACCACCTGGTCCGATTAGCTGTGGAACCTGGTTAGCAAGCTTAACATCACCATTTATGTATACCGGAATCTGTTTATCAAAATCAGTATCAAATAAAGTTCCGGTATGATTCATAGAAAGCGGTTTAGTGATATTCTCTTTAAGATAATCGGTAAAGCTCATCTTGCTTACTCTCTCAACCAAAATCTCAAGCAGAGTAAAACCATCATTGCAATAACAGTTAAATGCACCGGGATCGCTCTTTAAACTTTCTTTTGAAAGCTTATTTAAAAAACTATCGTGATACTCACTACTCTTTTCATCAAAGAGTAAAGCACCCTCGTAGATTGAGCCCATCAAACCTGAAGTGTGGTTCATAAGCATCCTTACAGTAATGTCCTTATAACGCTCATCTGCCATCTTAAATTCAGGAATGTAATCCGTAACAGGAGCATCAAGTTTCACTAATCCTTTGTCAACCAACTGCATTGCAGCTGTCGTCACATACATTTTACTGACAGAGGCAATATTTAATACGCTGTCACTTTCGTTATTATCTGCATTTGCAGGAATTGTAGTGAACACCAAAAGAAATGTTAATATTAAAGTTATAACAGATGATTTAGTTATCTTCTTTGTCATTTTTACACCTCACTGACTTTTATTCAGAAATCAACTCGTAAACAGAAATCTTCTTGATTCTTCTTGCACATATATATGCACAGATAAAGCAGTAGAAAAGAATTGCTAAATCCATAAACACAACAGAAATCACTGAAACTGCTATCTTAGCAACATATGCATCTACAACCTTCATCAAGAGCATCGCTAATATTGTTCCTAATATAACACCCATAAGCGCAACCGGAATAATGCGAAACGCCATCTGAAACTTAAGCTCCTTAGATGTGTAGCCCATTCCCTTCATAATTCCGAGTTCTCTATATTGTTTTCTGATAGTTGATGCCATCAAAATAGAGAGAATAAGGATAACCACAATCGCAGATACCGCCATAAGAATAACTGCAATTCCTGTAATCGAAACGCAAATCATATCCGCAATCTCTTCATTTTCTTTTCTGACAAATGTCAAAGATTTTATCTTCATCAACGAAGTGCTACCGGTAATAACCTTATCCCCTACACGAACAGAATACTCCATATAGCTGACTCCATTTTCAAGCATAGCCTCCGCCATTTTTTTATTGGCAGTGCTCTTCATCCGCTCTTCTAATGAGCCACCTTCAACTTTGTCATCCTTATATTCCGCTATCTCTTTGCCATAACGCTCTCTTAAAAGATCCGCAAATTCTTTCTTATCAACTTCGTCATTTAGATAGATGTCAAATGTTGACGGTTTATATACCGGATTCATAAGTTTAAAACCATCTGTTGTAAGATAAACCGTAACCGGATTAACAGCAGAATTAACTACTCCCGTAATAACGTATTTCTTTTTAACTTTGGCATGTTCAACAGTAATTGTATCGCCAAGTTTAGCGCCTATTGTTTTCATCGCCTGAACAGCTACGGCTATTTCATTTTCATGCTCCGGTAGTCTTCCCTCTGTCATAATGATAGTTGAGGTTTTAGAATAATCATCATAAACTTCAAGGCCTATCGAGACGTCTCCATCATTTACCTTCACTCCCAAACCGTTAGCAACTGTCAAAACCTTCTTGACCTCAGACATCTTACCAAGTTCTTCTGCAAATGCTTCAGGCTCAACATCACCGGTTGCTTCAATCCTTATGTCACAGAGTTCGTGCCCACATACCGCGTTTAGTATATTATCCGGGCTACCTAAAAAGATACCTATCAAGAATCCAAGCAATACCAAAACTGTACAAGACATAATACACACCGATAAACCAATGTGATTCTTAGCATTTTGAAATAAATCTTTAAGTGCAAGGCGGATATGCACATTACTTTTTGTATTCTCAAGAGGCAAGATAGTCTTCTTAAAATTATGAGTATCGATACCCTTTCTGAATGCCATAACAGGAGGATACTTTTTTACTGACATCGCTCTTGTTAATGCTACAAGTCCGACGAATAAGATAATTACTATTGTACATATAGCGATTGGAACAACAGGAACATCAACCGCTCCCGAATAATATATCGAAGTAGCTGCATTTCTTAAAAGACCTTTCGCTGCAAAAAACGAAGGAGCCGTTCCTATCAATGCACTAAACAGTGCAATCAAAACATATTCGAAAATGTAAGCAGCAGTAATCTGACCTGATGTATATCCCATCGCTTCAAGAACGCCGATTGACACAATCTGTTCTTTGATATCACTTACTATTCTAAATCGAATCATGACCATAATCGCAATGACTATTACCGCTGACATCATCATCATTATGATACTTAAAAGCGACATATTGGTATCATTTGCAGAAACAGTATCTTCGTAAGTAAGAAGGCTTACTCCACCTGAAATATCATTTATTGATGCCTCTTCGCAAAACGCCTTAAATTCTTTCAATAACGCTCTGTTGTCAACACCGTCAGCCGCATTAATTCCAACCGTTTCATAGCGCTCCATGCAGTTTTCTAAGAATCTAAAATCATCTTCACTAACTACCATCTTGGTTCCAAGGTCCCAAAGTCCCGTTTCATAAAAACCTACAATAGTAAAAGTGAATTCCTTGTTATCCCAAGCGATTGTTAATTCATCGCCCTTTTTTACTTCTAAACTGTCTTTGTTCGTCTTGGAGAGCACAATAGGATGCTCAACTGAATTAAAATCCACATCAGTCTTAAAACTCTCCATGCTTCGCTCGCCACTTTCAGGAACAAAACTAATATCAACAAGCATATCATCGCCCAAACCCTGATAATTCTTAACCTTGATAATATCAGTTACAACGCTTGTGTGATCAAAGTCTTCAACATCCTTATTATCCTTAAGGAACTCAAGATATTTCTCCGAATAATACTTCTGATCAAATCGTACAAAATTCTCAAAGCATCCGCTTTCTTTAACCATCTGAGGTGTTATCTTCTTTATCCCCAACACTGCAGAAACAGATGACGAAAGAAGTACTATTCCAAGTGTAATAAGAATCATAAAAAGAATTGATTCTCTTTTATGCTTTTTTATATTTGCAAATGATAATCTTAAAATCTTATTCATAGTCTACCATCCCATCTCGTTCAAAAAATTCTGTAATGATTCTCTTCTCTTTGCTAAGTCATCAGCTTCGTAATCCTGCATTCTATGCTCTCCTACGATGCCTCCGTCTCTTAAATATATTACCCTTGAACCTCTAAGAGCGGTCTTAATATCGTGTGTTACCATCACTATACTCTGTCCGCGTTTATGAAGGTCTGTAAATACATCAAGAACATCCTGACCTGATGATGAGTTTAATGCTCCGGTTGGCTCATCCGCAAAAAGAATCTTCGGATCGTTAATAACTGCCCTTACTATCCCAACTCTCTGACACTCACCACCGGATAACTGGTTAGGATATTTCTTCCACATATCTTCCTCTATTCCGACTTTTTTAAGAAGCTCCTTAACGCGGTCTACAAGTTCAGGAGAATTCTTCTGTACCACAAGCGCTCCAGTCATTATATTGTCGAATACATTCATATTATCCAAGAGATAAATGCTTTGGAAAACGAAGCCACAATTCTTTCTTCTAAACACCGCAAGCTGATCGTTGTTAAGTCCTGATATCTCTTCATTTCCAAAATATACCTTGCCGAGTGTAGGTTTATCCATACCAGAAAGGGCATATAGTAAAGTACTCTTACCGGATCCCGATGAACCCATAATCACCGTAAAGTCACCTTCGTATATTTCTAAATCCATATTCTTTATTACATGTTGCTGAAGTCCTGCATTTGAAAATGACTTACAAAGTTTTTCTGTTTTTAATATTGTATCCATAGATAATCCTCTCCTTTACATTTCTTATGATACAACTATAACACTTAATTTAATTTACATCTTTACAGAATTATTAATAATTCTTACCAAATTCTTACGCATACAAAAAAGGGGCTAACAAAGCCCCTTAGCGTGCACATTATGAAAATGTATAAGTTACTCTACTCTAAGTCTGTCAACAACACTCTTCTTGCTAAGATTATTATATGCAACCACCGGAATAATCAATATCAACACACAAAGAATCGGAAGACATATTGCAAGTGGTGCAAGTGTGAAGTGCCATGTAAACATTGCTATTCCATCTACCAAAGCCTTTATCAAGGTGCAGTTAAGTATAGTTCCTAATACAGTTGCTACTAAAGCCGTCCATAAGAAGTATACAAATCCTTCTTTAATCAAGCTCATCTTCTGCTGCTTTCCTGTCATTCCTACCGCCTCAAGCATAGCAAGTTCTCTACTTCTTACAAGTATTGAAGTGATGATTGTGTTGGCAAAGTTAAGTAATCCTATAAGACCAAGTATTACACTCACAATCGTGCCAACAAGTGCAATCATATCACCAAATGACTTGTATTGTTCTACTACACTTTCCTTTGAATTATAGGCTAAACTTGAGTCAACTGAAGTTGTATAATTCTTAATCCACTCATCAAATTTACCCTCACAACTCTCCTCAACATCAATGAGAGTTCTCATTGGATTTCTTTCTCCGTATAAACTTAAATACTCACTTTCAGGGAGAATGAAATCGCAGTTAAATGCGTAATACATTTGCATTCCCAACGGGAAAGGAATATCTACCACGCCGTAAACCTCGTACTCCTTTACCGGTGCATCTTCAAAACTCTCTCTCTCAATTATTTTACCCTCAAATTCTTTTTCAACTTTTTTAGCATACTTTGGATCATGGCTCCTAATCTGGACTTTATCACCAGGATTAAAGTAATTAAGAGATTCCCCACTATCCTGAGTACATCTTATAGCAAGCACATAATCACCTGAGTTAAACTTATTCCAGTCTATCTTGTCGGTTCCGTCAATAGTTTCAATTACATCAAGCTTATTTACGGCAAATTCACCCATTCCGTAAGTATTACCCTCAATTGTTTTTGACTCCTCAATGTATTCAAGATCAACATTAACATCATAATCCGGTATCGATGCGTTATCATTTTCAAGCTTCTTCTTAACAAACTCTGTACTTAAAAAGTTCTCCTCAAATTTAGCCCATGTCTCATCATTAAACTCCTGTGCTCCGCAAGAAATATAAACATTTCCGATCTCGTTAACACCTTCTTGAACTTCTAGAGCATCTAAGAACTCTTTATTTACACCTTCAGTCTGTTTATCGTAAACACCCGGATTGTCGAGCGTTGCGTCCTGCACACTGTAATCAGCAATCACGAGATTACCGATATAACTGTCCATATCAAATCCGGTGATAAATGCATATGCGCCGATTAAGACAATAATCGAAAGGCTTAATGAAAGAACAACAAGTGCCATCTTCTTTTTAGGCTTTCCGTCCTTACCTCTAACCTCGGTATATTTCAACGCCTCGATAGGTGAAACCTTAGCAGCCTTCTTACAAGGCTTTCCGGCACTTATCAAAACTGTTATGTATGAGAAAAACGCTGCACCGATAATAATCCAAGCATTCATATGAAGCTGGCCCTTATCGATTGATACAGTTACGAACTCATCTGAAATAATAGGCAAGAGAAGTGCACCTACACCAACACCCAATATAAGTCCGATAGGAATACCTATAACTGATATAAAACTTGCGCGTCTTATAACTACTTTCTTTAATTGCTTACCGGTTGTTCCGATAGTTTTAAGAAGGCCGTACTCCTGCATATCAGAAATGATATTAAGATAGAAAATGTTATATATAATCAAGTATCCTGCTGCGAAAAATGTTAACAGTAAAATCCCACAAACTATCGCCATGCTTGGGTCAATTTTTCCTCCTACATACGCCCAGTTAATACCGTACTCAACATCATCTCTAATACCGGTTCTTTTAATAAGTGCGATGGTCTTCTTCTCAATATTAAATGAATTACTGAAGTTAAAATCTGCTGAAATCCAACCTGCATAATCATTTCCTCCGCACTCAGGCAGAGGCTTCTGCTTGGTTGGAGCATTCTTTTCCTGAAAAGCTTTTGACACGAGTCCTAACTGTGCCATAGAGATTGGATCACCTCTATAATAACCTGAGAGAACAAAATCATAAGTCTTTGTTTCATCCGCTATTGTCATATCGAAAGATAGTTTTTCACCAACTTTTTCAGGAACACCAAGTGCCTTTAAAGTCAGGTCGCTAAGGACGATTTCATTTTCTTTCTCAGGCATCTTACCTACCTCAGGGTAGCAAAAACATCCTTTGGCATTATCAGGTTCAAAGTAGTTAAACTCAGTACGAGTCTTTAAAAGTCTCTTATCATTAGATATTCCTACTATAATTCTATAATTTATATCTTTAAGTTCAGAGTCATCCTTTATCTGATCGTACTCTGACTGACAAAGATATTTAAAACCTGAATGATAAGATCCGCCCACTTGTCTCATGGTTGAAAGCTGAATCTCTTTAAGCATGCTTCCACCAACTGTGAAGAGCGACGAGAAAAGAAGTGTGGTTAATATTACTGATGCTATAAGAACTAAATATTTCTTTATATTTACTTTTATACCACTTAAGGCTAAGTTATTGATTGCTTTTTTATTGTTAACTTTATTCATCTTATTTAATCCTTCCGTCTTCAATTCTTATTGTTCTGTCAGCCATCTGTGCGATCTCATCATTATGAGTAATCATCACCATTGTCTGATTGAATTTCTTACCGGTAGTTTTTAATAGTCCAAGTACATCCTGACTTGTCTTACTGTCTAAGTTACCTGTCGGCTCATCTGCTAATATTATTGCCGGCTTAGATGCAAGCGCTCTTGCAATTGCAACCCTCTGTTGCTGTCCCCCCGAAAGCTTAGAAGGGAGAACATTAAGCTTTGACTGAAGTCCAAGCGTTTCGATTACATTTGATACGAAATCTTTATCTACCTGCTTACCATCAAGCTGGATTGGTAGGATGATGTTGTCATAAACGCTGATTGAAGGAACCAGATTGAAACTCTGAAAGATGAATCCGATCTTTCTTCTTCTGAAAATGCAAAGCTCATCACCTTTAAGTTTCGATATATCTTTGTCATCAATGATCACTGTTCCCGATGTCGGAGTGTCAAGACCTCCTAACATATGAAGCAATGTTGACTTTCCGCTTCCGCTTGTACCTATGATACTTACAAACTCGCCTCGCTCTACACTTAAGGATACACCGTCAAGAGCCTTGACAAGCGTGTCATCCTGTCCATAATGTTTTGTTAGATTTTCTGCAACTAAAATACTCATTTTATATACCTCCATTTGTTTGAACATTTTTTATTCTGGAATTAGATTAACACAAGACTCTTACGAGAATATTTCTGAAATCTTTCATCTTTGAAAGATTTAAAAAATGCAGCGAGTTAAATCTCACTGCATTTATCTTCTAAGGTAAACGATCATCTCGCCACCTTCTCGTTTATTGTTAGGTACTACCTTTAGGTAACCGTCTTCTTTGGCAACTATCTCTCTTGTAAGATAAAGCCCTATCCCAACGCCTTCCTCCTGCTGAACTTCACTTCCTCTATAGAAGCGTCCGAAGATTTTGGCGGTATCTTCTTCACTGATTCCGGGACCATTATCAACAACATGAATTGCCTGATACATCTCAAACTGCTCGGTATAAATCTCAATAGCCCCACCCTCAGGACTGTACTTAACTGCATTATCAAGGATATTAATAAGTGCCTCATTGGTCCACTTTAAGTCAAATAAAGCCTTAAGGCTCTCATCCTTCTTATGCGTAACAGTTATGTTCTTTAGCTTAGCCTTGGATTCAATCGCAGATATAGATGTAGCAATCAGTTTATCGATCTGCTCCTCCTTAGGCACAACCGCTAAAGTTCCATTCTCCAAGCGAGAAAGCTTGGTAAGAGAGTCAATCAGAAACTCAAGTCTTGTGTTCTGCTTCTCTATCATTGAAGCGTAATTACTTATCTTCTCAATAGAAGCATCCGCACCTCGAGCCGCTTCCTCCTTAAGAAGTTCAGTATACATCTTGATGTTGGTCATAGGAGTTTTGGTCTGATGAGATATATCAGATATGAACTGCTCTAATCTATGTCTCTCGTTTTCAAGATTCTTATTAGATAAAACAGAACTGCCTAAGAATTCTTTCCATCTTGATTCAAGTCTTGAAATTTTGGTCTCATCATATTCACTTTCAACAAAATTGCCTTCTATAGCTGCGTCTAACATCTCTTCAAGTCTGGCAATAGTTTTATTATTAAACATAGTAATCTACCTTTATTCTGCTTCTAGTCGAATCTATATCCCTGTCCGTAAACTGTACTGATATGCTTAACTTCAGCACCGCTGTCTATCTTATTTCTCAGACGATTGATAGTTACGGAAAGGGCATTCTCATCTACGAACTCGCCATCATTTCCCCAAAGCCTGTCCATAAGAAGATCGCGCGTAAGCACTTGACCTTTATTATCCAAGAATATCTTAAGAAGTCTCTGCTCATTTACACTAAGAACTATCTCGTCGTCACCCTTCTTAAAAATCAGTTTATCAAAGTCAAATGTCATATCGTCAAGTTCATAAACAAGCGACTTGTCTGCGTCTTCACTGCCACCTGGTTCTTTCTTAGTCATCTCGCTTCTTCTGATAAGAGCTGCAACCCTTGCTCTAAGTACAGCAAGGCTAAACGGCTTCGTAAGAAAATCGTCAGCACCTAATGTAAGTCCTGTAACCTCATCCATCTCAAGGTCATTGGCTGTAAGAATTAACACAGGGACATTGCTTTTCTCGCGGACAAATTTTAAATAATCGTATCCGCTACCGTCCGGAAGATTAAGGTCCAAGATAATAAGACTCAATTCGTCGCCGTATTCCGTAAACCCCTTTTTAGCATTTTCAATGGTGTATTCTTTGTTAAACGAATTCCCGTCACTTAGTGTGATTGCAACACCCTCACTTAGCGAGCGGTCATCTTCTACTATCTGTATAATCATCAGTAGTCTCCTAAATCGTATAGTTCTTTATAATTAACTAAAACCTCTTGCCCAATATATCGGTAAGGTTGTCGTATATACCTTTGGCTACATCAGGCTTATTCATAGAATACACATGAACATTGGTGATTCCATTGGCGTAAAGATCAATAATCTGATCGGTCGCGTAAGCGATACCTGCCTGTCTCATGGCAACAGGATCACTTCCAAACTTATCTACCATTGCCTTAAATCTCTGTGGCATAAATGCTCCTGAAAGCTTAATTGCGCGCTCAACCTGATTGGCGTTGGTGATTGGCATAATGCCCGGAACTACAGGAACCGTAACCCCTGCCTCTCTTAATTTATACATAAAATTAAAGAACAGATTGTTGTCAAATACCATCTGAGTAGTAAGAAAGTCTACGCCCGCATCAACCTTGGTCTTAAGACTCTTGATGTCCTCACTCTGATTCTCACTCTCAGGATGAACCTCAGGGTAGCAGGCCCCTCCGATACAGAAATCATAATCATCATTTTTAAGCTGCTCTATAAGCTCGTACGCATGGTTATAATCCCAATTGGACCTGTCCTCATCCTTCATATCTTCAGGGATATCGCCCCTAAGTGCCATGACATTCTTGATTCCCGCTGCCTTGATAGCGTCAATCTGTGCCTTAACAGCATCCTTACTTGAGGAAATACAGGTCAAATGTGCAAGAAGCGGCACTCCGTAATTGTCCTTAATATTCTTACCTATATCCAATGTATAAGCGCTAGTTCCGCCGCCTGCTCCGTAGGTAACACTCATAAACGAAGGCTTAAGCTTCGCAATCTCCTCCGTTGCAGACTTCACACTGTCATAAGAAGTCTCTTTCTTAGGTGGAAACACTTCAAATGAAAGTGACATCTCTTCACGCTTTAAAATATCTATAATCTTCATACTCTAATCATCCTATGTTAATTAATACGATTTCGTCATAATTATGCATTGTAATCCATACAAACCCTAGCCTTCGTATAAGGCTTAACATTATTCTCAGCTACCGCTACATGCTTAGGGTGAACCGCATATCCTTTAAGTGAAGCTTCGTCTTCAAATGATGAATCAAGCATCACGTCTGCATTTGACGAATCAAGGCAATCAATCTGAACATGAATGTCAATAAGACCCGGGATCTCACCCTTAAGTCCTTCTAATCCTGACTTGATACCCTCTTTAACACTCGCCTTCTCTTCGTTAGAAAGCTCATCCTTTAACTGCCATAAAATAACGTGCTTAACCATACTAAACTCCTCCTTAAGTAATTATATATTGAGATACCGGAGTGAAACCACTCCGGTATGATTATTAAACATTAATTGTAGCTGTAATACCAAGTATGTCTTTATTAGCATCTAATATAGGCTTAACAACACCACCTATAAATTCTTCTGTCTGCTTAGGTGCTCTACCAACATAGTTGATTGGCTCAAGCTTAGCAACTATCTCTTCCTTAGTCATGTTAAACATTGGATCGTTGGCAATGAGATCAACCAAGTTGTTGTCATTACCCTTCTGCTTAACCTCTAATCCAGCCTCCATAGAATACTGTCTGATCTTCTCATGAAGCTCCTGTCTGTTACCGCCTGCCTTAACAGCATCCATCATGATATTCTCTGTAGCCATAAATGGAATCTCAGTCATAAAGTGCTTATAGATAACCTTGTCGTAAACAACAAGTCCTGATGCAACATTGAGATAAAGATCAAGAATACCGTCGATTGCTAAGAATGCCTCAGGAACCGAAATTCTCTTGTTAGCCGAGTCATCAAGTGTTCTCTCAAACCACTGTGTAGCAGCTGTAATTGCAGGATTAAGTGAATCGACCATAACATAGTTAGCAAGCGAAGCAATACGCTCAGAACGCATAGGATTACGCTTGTATGCCATAGCAGATGAACCAATCTGATTCTTCTCAAATGGCTCTTCAACCTCTTTAAGATGCTGTAAAAGTCTGATATCATTTGAGAACTTATGAGCACTCTGTGCTATTCCTGAAAGAACATTGAGTACTCTCGTATCAACCTTTCTTGAATAAGTCTGGCCTGATACAGGATAGCACTCCTTAAATCCCATCTTCTCAGCAATCTTGCCATCTATCTTGGCAACAGTCTCATGATCGCCGTTAAAGAGCTCTAAGAAGCTTGCCTGAGTACCTGTTGTACCCTTAGATCCAAGAAGCTTCTGCTGACTGATCATGTAATCAAGATCAGAAAGATCAAGCAATAACTCCTCAATCCAGAGCGTAGCTCTCTTACCGACTGTCGTAGGCTGTGCCGGCTGAAAATGAGTAAACGCTAAAGTTGGAAGATCTTTATACTTGATTGCAAACTCACTTAAGGCATTGATAACATTGATAAGCTTATTTCTCACAAGCTTCATAGCCTCAGTCATGATAATAACATCAGTGTTATCTCCTACATAACAGCTTGTAGCTCCAAGATGAATGATACCTGCTGCGTTAGGACACTGCTGACCGTAAGCGTACACATGGCTCATAACATCATGTCTTACTTCCTTCTCTCTTGCCTTGGCAACATCATAATTGATATCGTCAATATGACTCTTCAACTCGTCAATCTGCGCATCAGTAATACGAGGATTGCCGTTCTCATCTGTTAAGTTGAGCTCTTTCTCTGTCTCAGCTAACGCAATCCACAAGCGTCTCCATGTCTTAAACTTCATGTCAGGCGAGAAAATGTACTGCATCTCGCTACTTGCATATCGCTCACAAAGTGGGCTTACATATCTGTCGTTACTCATAATACACTCCTTTATATTTCATAAAATGCTAATTAAAGCCTAATTATTATAGCACAACTATGCCCCGATATAAACTATTTTTTATTCTTCATTTTCCATCTGACCAATATCCTGATATGAATCTTCCCCTGCGTCAATGACTATATCGGAATCAAGAGAAATGATACCTTTAAGCAGCTTGCATTTGATAATTCTCTTAACCGAAGAATTAATCCTAGACTCGCTGATATCCTTGTTTCTAACCGCATCAATTATTCCGTCAAATGCTGCCTCGATATCGTCAGGCATCATCACAATATCAACTCCAGCCTTAACAGCGTTAACAGCCGCTTCCTCTGAAGAATACTTGCTGACGATAGGCATCATATTCATTGAATCAGTTATAACAATGCCGTCAAAGCCGAGCTCCTCTCTTAATATATCTTTTATAACTAGGGATGACATGGTTGCAGGCGTGGTATCTCCTGTTATGGAATTGACTGACTCATGTGAAATCATACAGAAATCAGATCCTGCCTTAATGCCAGATATAAACGGCTTAAAATCGCGCTTTCTAAGTTCTGAAATGTCAGTATTGACATTAGCCGCAGCAAGATGCGTGTCCGACGAAGCCGACCTCATCCCCGGAAAATGCTTAACAGTTGAACACATACCGGACCTGTTGAGTCCCTTAACAGCCGACTCTACCATATCGCTAACCATTACTTCATCTGTACCAAAAGATCTATCCCCAATCTCTGAGTCATCCGCCTCGCTAAGATCGGCAACAGGGGCAAAATCAACGTTAAAACCAAGCTTCTTAAGAGATATTCCGAGATTGAGATACATATCTTTGCATTTGTCTGCGTCTCCACTGGCTCCAACCACACTCATAGCAGGCAAATGCTTGACTCCAAGTTTCTTTTTGGCTCCGACTCTGCTAACTCTTCCGCCTTCCTCGTCGACCGCAATGAACAACGGATACTTACTCTCTTTCTGCAACCACTTGTTAAGCGTGGTCACCTGTTCCTTGGACTTGACATCCCACGAGTAGTAAATCATTCCTCCGACCGGATAAAGCCTCATGTACTTTAAAAACTTCTTGGATAGACTAGCTCTCTTGACACTCTTCTTGGATTGTTCAAATGTTGCAAAATCAACAATAAACATCTGACCAACCTTCTCGCTTAGAGTCATATCATTAACAATATTGTCAACAATCTGATCGATCGTTGCATCTGTAAGTTCATCAATATCTGTCTTGGCTGATATATAATGAACACCCGGATCATTAAGCTCGTCGCATCCGACAAATGTAAATGAAACGAGTGCTAGGATAGACATTATTAAGATTATTCTGATAGATATATTCTTCATTTCATGTGATTCTCCGTATTTTTATATAATTATCATTCATTTTCTTGTAGAAATCAACAGTTTTTTTTGATATAATGATAATAGTTTCATAAACTTAGGAGGGATTATTATGTCAAATCCAATGGATAAAAGGCGTGCCAAGAGACTGCCTATCAAGCTTGATTTAACTATTTCAGACCTTTTCTGCCAGGACAATGTCAAGGCTAACATCGAGGAGGCTGACATAGAAGTATTTGATGTTTCAACAAGGGGAATCGGCTTTACAAGCAAGAGTATTCTCCCATTGAACTTCTATTTCAACGCCAAGATTATCTTAGGCGCCAGTGACAACCTAGTTTATACCGTTGTTAAGATTGTCCGCATTCAGAAGACCGATGAAGGCTTCATTTATGGATGTGAATTTGTAGGTCTTCCTGAGATCTTACATCCCGCATTTAAGAAGTACGAAGATCAACTTGAATCAGAGGAACAATAATCATATAACAATATCAGGGGAAGCTTTACGCTTCCCCTTTTTGCATGTAATCCATATATTGTCAAATGACATTAATCACCGTTTTATGTGAAGAATTGCCTTATCTTTCCCTTACTATCAAGAGAATCAACAAATCGATCGTATAATATACACATTCCATACGCCGCAAAACCACACATAAAGATGAAGTAAGGCAGAGCATACTGAGACTTTGCCTCGGATAAAAGATGATAAAGCATTCCTCCAAGAACAACAAGCGGCATCACATAATACATAAAATCTCTCTTCTTAAGACAGGCAATGCTAGCCACAAAAGCACCCAAAAACACCAACATAGCGTAATTATCCATAAATCTCAGCATATGTTTTTCGCCTTCACCGCATATCAAGTCAGCAATTCCAATCTTCGGCCCATATTGCAGTCTAACCTGATTATTCCAAATACTTTGATAGCTCGTCTCGTTCCATTGTGAAACGAATTTTTTGTAGAAGAAATCATTGCGGTAATATGGATCAGAATTAAACTCATCAATGCGTTCGCTTAAGTAATCCTTTGATTTTTCAGCCATCATTTTCCTGTCATGATTAACCTCATCATCCAAAACCACCGTGCGATAAGGATTATACCATCCGGGAGCATTCTCCGCCTCACTAAAGCCCATGGCGATCCATGATATATAAGGAATTCCATCTTTTATATCAACACCGCTCCTTGATTCATACACATGCTTCACAATCGGCTGCACCGACATGGAGACAGCAACAAGCAGTGCCATAAAAATAAGATCTTTGACATAATGCTTTCTCATAAACATATTAACTATCCCAATGATCAACATTGCTATAAGAACAATATAATTATTGGACTTTAACATAATTGCCATCCCAAGAAATAGTACACTGAGTACGGGAAAGATTCTTTTACTCTTCTCCTTAATATATAATATCTGCATAAGAATTGCCAATGCTGAAAACGTAAATCCGGGTATTATTCCGTATAGAAACGAAGCTGAAATGATCGGCTGAAAGCAAAAAATCAGCAAAAACACTGTGACATGTCGTACCCTTTCATCTTCAAATATATAATGATTAATCAATATAACCACAAGATATAATATGGCAAGAAATATAACATTAACAACTTCCAGATAGATTAATTGGTCGGTATCCGTAAACAAATGAGCCATGCGAACTATAGCCTCATTAAACAATACGTATCCAAGCTGATAGGGATATCTGTTAAAATACTCGTCACCAAGAAAACTGAAGTCATCATTTGCCGCAAGAACTGATGCATTAGTCACTATGTAAGAATCCTCAGTTGGGCTGACACTAGAACATATAACCCATACGGTACCAACCACCAATGTCAATATACCAATCAATATAAGCTCTGACTTAAGTGATAATTTAGATATAATTGGCAAAAACTTAAACACTATCAAAGCAAACAAAGCTAACACAATAATATTCATTAGAATATTGTCGCTGTGATAAATTACAGTTTCCACGCCTTCTGATAGCTTGTTGACAACAGTGTCGTACGCTTCATCGGCTGATACCATCCTGACCTCAGTGGTTTGTAAAGCAGACGATAAAAACAATATTCCAAACAAAAAAGTAGTAAAGGCAGCTATAACAATTCCGCATAGTCTTGCAAATGAAGTCGCCAATTCACGCCTGGTATTATTATTAAGTTTCCTTTTTGTGCTCTTCATCTCTTATATGTTCCTCCAAAAAATTGAGCAGGAGGGGATATCCTCTCCTACTCATTTATACTCTTAAATATTATCAAGAATCCCTTTAAGAATCTTATTAACCGATGCAGGATCTGCCTTGCCCTTCATCGCCTTCATTGTCTGTCCGACCAAGAAGCCCATAGCCTTGGTCTTACCGCCCTTGTAATCGGCAACGGACTGTGGATTGTTAGCTACAATCTCCTCGATAGTAGTCTTTAACGCTCCGTCATCGCTAACCATACCCATGTCATGCTCTTCGATATATTTATCAGGATCGACATCATCCTTGAAAATATTCTCAAACACCTCTTTAGCCATAGTACGGTTAATCTTGCCCTCATCGATAATATCAATGAGTCTTGCAAGATTCTTAGGAGAAAAGCTTATGTCCTCAACACTCTTCTCCTCTGATTTAAGAAGCTTCATTGTATCACCCATAAGCCAGTTAGACACTTCTTTAGGCTTGTTGGTAATACTGATTGTCTCTTCAAATATATCAGCCAAATGCTTAGAGTTAGTGATAATATCAATATCATACTCAGGAAGATCATACTCTTCTTTATATCTTACCTTCTTCTCATCTCTAAATTCAGGCTGTGCATCCTTAATCTTGGCAATCCACTCATCAGAGATTGAGATAGGAACTAAGTCAGGCTCAGGGAAATATCTGTAATCCTGCGCATCTTCCTTAGAACGCATAGCGTAAGAATATTCCTTATCATCATTCCAACGACGAGTCTCCTGAACAACCTCTTTACCTGATTCGATGATATCAATCTGTCTAACCTTCTCTGCCTCAATAGCTCTGGCAATAGCCTTAAATGAATTAAGGTTCTTCATCTCTGTACGAGTTCCGAATTCAGTAGCGCCAACCTCTCTGATTGACAGGTTAACATCCGCACGCATTGAGCCTTCATTTAACTTACAATCTGAAGCTCCCAAATACTGAATGATAAGTCTTAATTTCTCTAAGTACGCAATGACTTCATCAGCACTTCTCATGTCAGGCTCTGATACTATCTCGATAAGAGGTACACCTGAACGGTTAAAATCAACAAGTGAGGTATTCTCCCACTCATCATGAACGAGCTTACCTGCGTCTTCCTCCATATGAATCTCATGAATTCCAACAGCTTTCTTAACACCGTCAACCTCAATATCTACATGACCATTACGGCATATAGGAAGATAAAGCTGAGAAATCTGGTAGTTCTGAGGATTATCAGGATAAAAATAATTCTTTCTATCAAACTTACAATACTGTGTAATTGAACAGTTAGTAGCAAGTCCTACACCTATAGCATATTCAACAACCTGCTTGTTAAGAACAGGAAGTGAACCCGGCATACCTGTACATACAGGACAAGTGTGGGTATTAGGTGCTCCGCCAAATGCAGTCGAGCATCCGCAGAATATCTTGGTCTTGGTTGCAAGCTCAACGTGAACCTCAAGACCTATGACTGTTTCGTATTCCTTAGACATCTAAAACCCTCCTTCCTAAATGCTTGGGAGCGACCAATCAAGTGTACGCTCATAACTGTATGCTGCCTGAATAAGTTTCTTCTCTTCGAATACATTACCGATAAGTTGCGCTCCGACAGGAAGTCCGGAAGGAGTAAGGCCTGCAGGAATTGAAACTCCAGGCAAACCGCACAAGTTAACGGAAATCGTATATATATCACCAAGATACATCTTAATTGGATCACTTAACGAATCACCAAGCTTAGGTGCAACCGTAGGAGCTGCAGGAGCAAGGATCATGTCATATTTAGCAAATGCTTCATCAAACGCCTTCTTAAGAAGAGCCTTGGTTCTAAGCGCCTTAAGATAATACGCATCATAATAACCTGATGATAGAACGAACGAACCAAGCATGATACGTCTCTTAACCTCGGCACCAAAACCTTCAGATCTTGTCTTCTTGTACATGTTGTGGAGTCCTTCGTATTCGGCAGTTCTGTATCCGTACTTAACTCCATCAAATCTCTCTAAGTTAGAACTTGCCTCAGCACAGGCAATAACGTAATAAGCAGGAATTGCATAATCAACCAAATCGAGGTCAAACTCTTCAATGATTGCGCCCTTCTCTTCAAGAGTCTTGGCAACTTTCATAACCTGCTCTTTAACTTCTGCATCAAGACCTTCTCCGTAATATGCTTTAGGAATACCAATCTTAAAGCCTTTAACATCATCAACAAGCGCCGATGTAAAATTATAATCATCTCTTAAAATGCTTGTGCTGTCTTTAATATCATGACCCGAAATCGTCTCTAATATTGTAGCACAATCTGAAATATCTTTAGCAATAGGTCCAATCTGATCTAATGATGAACCATACGCAATAAGACCATACCTTGAAACCGTACCGTATGTAGGCTTGATACCGGTTACACCACAAAATGATGCCGGCTGTCTGATACTTCCTCCTGTATCTGAACCAAGCGCATATGGAACTTCACCGGCTGCAACAGCAGCACATGATCCACCTGACGAACCACCCGGAACTCTCTCTAAGTCCCAAGGATTCTTAGTAGCACCGTAGTATGAAGTCTCTGTAGTGCTACCCATGGCAAATTCATCCATGTTAGCCTTACCAACCATAATAGCGCCGGCATTCTTAAGTCTAAGCACTGCATCCGATGAAAACGTAGGATTAAAATTAGAAAGAATCTTAGAACTACATGTGGTAAGAACTCCTTCAGTACACATATTATCCTTAATTGCAACAGGAACGCCTGCTAATGGGCTGTTGATCTCTCCGCTCTCAATCTTAGCTTGAACATCCTCAGCATCTTTTATGACTTGATCATCATCAAGTACAGTAACAAATGCATTAACCTTGCTCTCAGTCTCCTTAATAGCATTAAGGGATTCCTTAGCAGCTTCAACCGCTGATATCTCTTTATTCTTAATCATAGCCCCAATCTCAAGGGCTGTTTTATCCATTAGACTCAAAGCTAAACCTCCTACTCTACCGTCATAGGCACCACGTAGGTATCGTCCTTACGCTCAGGTGCATTCTTGAGTACCGCTTCTGAATTGTCTCCATTAGTAACAACATCCTCTCTAAAGACATTGTCAACAGGAAATACATGCGACATAGGCTCAACGTTCGAAGTGTCAAGCTCATTAAGCTGATCTATGTAATCTAACATCCTTCCAAGGTCCTTCTTAGCATCCTCTTTCTCAGCATCAGAAAGTTCTAGTTTAGCAAGGATTCCTACATAATCAATGGTTTCGTCGGAAATAACATTTGCCATATTCTAAACCTCTATTCCGGGCATACCGCCCCATATTCACACAATACGGTATTATACATCATATAAAAATCAAGTTCAAGCCTCTAAGTTCTTGATAAGATTAATCATCTCGATAGCACCAAGAGCACACTCATAACCCTTGTTACCAGCCTTAGAACCGGCTCTCTCAATAGCCTGCTCAATATTCTCTGTGGTAATTACACCAAACATAACAGGAATCTCAGCGTCAAGCGAAACACTTGCAATACCCTTGCTTACTTCGTTACATACATAATCATAGTGAGTTGTTGAACCTCTGATAACTGCGCCAAGTGCGATAACAGCATCATACTTACCTGACTTAGCCATCTTCTTGGCAATAAGAGGAATCTCAAAAGCGCCAGGAACGTACGCAACATCAATATTCTCCTCAGGTACTTCATGACGCTTCAAGCCATCCATCGCACCATCAAGCAACTTACCGGTAATAAAATCGTTGAACCTTGCAACAATAATACCGATCTTTACTTCGCTTGGTATAAGGTTTCCTTCAAATTTGTTCATAATTGTTCTCCTTTATAATATATTGTTCTTTATTTGTTATCCCTCATTTTATTCGGGATAAAGATTCTTCGCTACGTGAAGTCATGACAGGATTATTTAGTATCTTAATCAGCGCGAGTCTGTCACGTACAGACCTCGCTGATAGATTTATCTAATAATTAAGTATATGCCCCATCTTATCCTGCTTGGTCTTAAGATAGAATAAATCATACTTAGTTGCATCAATCTGAATTGGAACTCTCTCCTTAATCTCCATTCCAAACTCGTTCAATTGATAAACTTTGTCAGGATTGTTAGTCAAGAGTCTCATAGTCTTAACCCCCAAATCCCTAAGAATCTGAGCCCCGATATAATACTCTCTCTCATCACCTGAAAAACCAAGCTTAATATTCGCCTCAAGAGTATCTAATCCCTGCTCCTGTAACTCATAAGCCTTAAGCTTATTAATAAGTCCTATACCTCTACCTTCCTGCCTCATATAGAGAAGAACACCTCTGCCCTCCTTCTCAATCGCAGTCATAGCAGAAGCAAACTGCTCTCCACAGTCACATCTTAAAGACCCAAAAGTATCTCCTGTAAGGCATTCTGAGTGGACTCGACACAAAATATCCTTACCGTCACCTATATCACCCTTTACCAAAGCAACATGGTGTTCTCCATTTAAACGATTGACATATCCGTAAGCCATAAACTCGCCATACTTGGTCGGCATCTTAACGGTAGTAACTCTGTCAACAAGCTTGTCGTTAAGCTTTCTGTATTCCTGAAGGTCCTTGATGGTTGCGACCTTAAGGTTCCACTTCTTGGCATGCTCTAAGAGTTCTCCGGTTCTCATCATCGTACCGTCTTCTCTCATAATCTCGCAACAAAGTCCGACTTCTTTAAGGCCCGCAAGTCTCATAAGATCAACCGTCGCCTCAGTGTGTCCGTTTCTCTCTAACACACCGTTCTTCTTAGCAAGAAGTGGAAACATATGACCCGGTCTTCTGAAATCCTCCGGCTTAGCGCCGTCCTCACAACATTTGATGGCGGTCAAAGATCGCTCAGCAGCCGATATACCTGTGGTTGTATCAACATGGTCGATCGACACTGTAAATGCAGTCTCATGATTGTCAGTATTGTAATCAACCATCTGAGGAATATGAAGCTTCTTGACATATTCTTCAGACATCGGCATACATATAAGACCACATGCATTTCTCGCCATAAAATTAATATTCTCGGTTGTTGCAAATTCACCTGCGCAAATGAAGTCTCCCTCGTTCTCACGATCAGGATCATCAATAACCATAACAATCTTACCGTTCTTTAAATCTTCTAATACTTCTTCAATAGTATTCATAAACTATCCCTTTCTAAAATCCATTCTTTAAAAGGAATTCTCTTGTAATTCCTGACTTGGACTCATTCTCTTTATCAAATGCCATAAGGTGTTCAACATATCTTCCGATGATATCTGTTTCTATATTGACCTTGTCCCCTACTCTCTTAGAAGATAGTGTCGTCTCTTTAACAGTATGTGGAATTGCAGAAATCATAAATCCTTTGTTGTCAACCTTAGCTACAGTAAGGCTTATTCCATCAATCGTAACAGAACCTTTCATGACAACGTATTTCATAATATCATGTTCTGCATCAAAATGAAACCATATTGCGTTATCATCTTTGGTAATCTCACTTATTGTACCGACTCCGTCAATGTGTCCGCTGACAATATGCCCGCCGAACCTGTCTCCAAGCGCCATCGCTCTCTCAAGATTGACATTATCTCCAATCTTAACATCAGACATCGATGACCTGTTAAGCGTCTCATGCATAACATCAGCAGTAAAATAAGATCCAAACAATCCTGTAACCGTAAGGCACACGCCGTTGACCGCTATGCTGTCCCCAACTTTAGTTCCGTTTAAGACTTCATTTGCCGAAATCGAAAGAACTGCACTGTTAGCGCCCTTTTTAATTCCTTTAAGTACTCCGAGCTCTTCTATAAGTCCGGTAAACACCTAATCACCCGCCTTAAAAATCTCCCTCAAAGAGGAAGTCATCACCTATTCTTGTAACATTTACATTATGTATGTCAAATGCATCAATCGGGTCATCAACACCTTCGCCCCCGACAGGAGTCTTGGCATTAATCCCTCCAAATATCTTAGGGGAAATGTAAATCTCCGCCTTATTATATAGTCTGTCTTTAAGCATCGCAGAGTGTAGTCCTGCGCCACCTTCAACATATATACTGTCTATTCCGTCTGCACCGAGCTTCTCTAACATCTCCTTAAGATCAATATGGCCCTCCTTTAAAGAGCATTTAAAAATCTCAACATCATGACTCTCATATTGCTTTATCAGGTCACCATCATCTGATGCAGTACATATTATAGTCCTTATGTCTTTAGCAGTCTTAACAAGTTTAGAATCAATCGGAGTAACGAGTTTAGAATCAACAACAATTCTAACCGGGTCCCTTCCTCCTTCTATTCTGCAATTAAGCATCGGATCATCGTAAAGTACAGTGTTAGAGCCAACCATAATTGCAGTATAAATGCCTCTTTTCTTGTGTACATGCTCTCTGGCCACCTCTGACGTAATCCATTTGCTCTTGTCAGTGGCCGTTGCAATCTTGCCATCTATAGTCATCGCATATTTCATGACGACATAAGGAGTCTTGTCTTTAATGTAGTGAAAGAAAACTGTATTAATCTCATCGCATTCTTCTCTTAAAAAATCCTCATGAACTATAATTCCATGTTCTTTAAGAAATGCTACCCCTTTACCGGAAACCAGTGGATTGGGGTCTCTTGATCCTATATAAACCTCACTGATTCCTGCCTCAACCAAAGCCTCAGTACAAGGTGGCTGCTTACCGGTGTGGCAACACGGCTCTAATGTCACAAACATTATAGCGCCTTTAGGAGACTTCTTAACATTGGCTAGCGCATGTCTTTCAGCGTGAAGGTCACCATACCTTCTATGCCAGCCTTCACCGATTATCTCGCCGTCTTTCACGATAACAGCTCCGACCAAAGGATTGGGAGCAACATTGCCGGTACCTCTCTTGGCAAGAACGATCGCCCTTCTCATATATTCTTCCATATCTATCTCCATGAAAAAATCCTAAGTCATATGATCTTAGGATATAAATGATATTACAATATAATAAAATAAAAATCCCAACTAATCAACTATAGAATCAAGAAGTCCATCAAAAAGATTGTTCTTATAATCATAAATTCTGCCTTCATCACAGAGTTTGGCGATCTCAGGCATAATAGGAATCTCAATAATAGGAGAATCTTTGGTGGCTCTATGTTTTGCAGCAACCTCTGCAAGATGACTGTCACCATATATCTTATGCTTCTTACCACAGTCAGGACACTCATAATATGCCATATTCTCAACCAAAGCAAGTATAGGTATACGCATCATTGTAGCCATATTGACAGCTTTTTCAACTACCATATTGACCAAATCCTGCGGTGATGCAACAACTATTATGCCGTCTAACGGAAGACTCTGAAACACCGTTAAAGGAACGTCTCCTGTTCCCGGTGGCATATCAACATACATAACGCCTACATCATCCCACAAAACATCAGTCCAGAACTGTCTAACGGTATTGGCGATTACCGGTCCTCTAAATATTACCGGCTGTGTTACATCCTCAAGCAAAAGATTGATTGACATAACTTGAATACCATTATCTGTTCTTACGGGAATGATCGTCTCCCCTTCAACTGTCGCCTTGGAATTAAGTCCATAACACTTAGGAATTGATGGACCCGTTATATCTGCATCAAATATCGCGGTATTAATACCTCTTGCCGCAGTAGAATTAGCTACAAGGGAGGTAACTAAGGACTTACCTACTCCTCCCTTGCCGCTTACTATTCCTATTACTTTATCAACCTTAGCCTCAGGATTTAAATCTATCTTAAACTGCTCCATCCTTCTGTCTTCACTCATCAGCTCTTGAATACCTCCACTTCGCGTGTAAGTCTCTTAGAAAGCTTTCTGAGTCTGTCACTAGCCCTCTCAAGCTTCTCCATGGTATCCGCCATAGTATGTGCAGAAGCAATAGTTCCTTCGGTTGACTCTGCATTTCTCTCTGAAATACCGGTAAGGTTCTCAACAACCTGCAAGATAGCGTTAGATGACTCTCCAAGCACATCCATCTTGCTTCTGATACCCTCGATATTCTCCTGTGAAGTCTCGACGCCATCAGAAACCGCGCTAAATCTCTTGTTGGTCTCGTCAAGCTTATACTGCTGATCGTCAACATCAGCCTTAAGTTCTTCCATAATCTCCTTCATCTTGTTAGACTCAGAGATTACATCGTGAACGATTCTCTCAATCTCGGCCGCTGCCTTGTTAGACTGTTCAGCGAGCTTGGTAATCTGAGTTGCAACAACTGCAAATCCTCGACCTGCATCACCTGCACGAGCCGCCTCAATACTTGCATTAAGTGAAAGAAGGTCAGTCTCATCAGAGATATCCTGAATAAGTGTTGTTGCTGTTCTAATCTTCATTACGCTCTCATTGGTAATATCTATCTGTTCAGAAATCTTAGAGATAGAATTCTTGGTAGTATCGTTAGAAACATTGAGCTCTCTTATGATACTCTCTGAATCTTCCTCAGCCTGAGCCATCTTACCTGCCTCTGTGTTAAGAGAATCAATCTCTGCGATAACAAATTCTATCTGCTCGCCTATCTTACCTACATTGTCAGAAACAGACTGCGTATATTCTGCCTGTGTTGTAGCACCCTCGCTAATAACCTCTACAGAAGCTCCAACATCATCAACCGAAGCCTTAGTGTTAATAGCCATATCTCTCAAATCTTTAGCAGAGTCCGCGAGTTCGTTCATTGACTCCTTAAGATCGTTCATAATAGCCCTAAAGTCGCTCTGGAGCTTAACTGACATGTAATAAATATCACCAAACTCATCCTTACGCTTGATAAGTTTCTTGTCATGATCAACGGTCAAATCTCCACCTGCAATAAGAGCAAGGAACTTCTTGGTCTTTCTCATAGTCTTAGACATTCCTGAAGCAATAATAGCAACGAGAATCATTGATGCGATAAGAATAATCAGGGAAATGACAATAATCCTGTTACGCTCTTTCTTAATCATACTCTGAACTTCAGCAACAGGCGTAGCTGCAGCGACCATACCACATATTGAACCGTCCGAATTATAAAGAGGGCTATAATAAATGTAGTAGGTTATATCCTCGATTACTACATCATCCATAAAAAGTGGCTTACCACCCTCCTCAACCTTAGATACAATCTTAGGATCAACACTGGTACCATTGATACGTCTGCCTTCTCCGCCATCTTTCTTGATGGTGGTCAAAAGTCTCATATCACCATAAATCATAGACATCTCATATCCGGTAGACTCCTTAAGAGCATCAATTACATCATAGTCGCTACTAAGCTTAGCTTCACCCTTGTAGAAAGTTCCACCCTTATCCATTGAGTAATCGCCCTTGTAAAGCGTATTATAAAAGACATCAAGCGAACTTGTAGTTATAATAAGTGATTCCTTAATCTGCTTATCAATCTTGGTTGAAAGAGCATTACTTGAAATATAAATAACAACAACGCTGACTATAATCATCGGAATAAGGCAAAGCATCATGAGCTTTCTCTGGAAATTAAAGAGTCTGAATCTGTCCTTCCTCATAGGATAAAGGCTCTCTCTTCTCTCCTCGTCAGAGTCCTCAGACGCCGGAAGTGAATCAAGAATGGAACTCTCTGTTTCTTCCGATTCACTTAGAGATACCGACTCGTCTGAATCACCATAAACAGGCTCATCACCCTCATAGCCGACGGTCTCCAAGGCAACTTCTGTCTCTGCTTTATCATATGTCACATCTTCTAATCGCTCGTCAGTAGTCTCAAAGCCAGTATCTTCCACATTAATATTACTTCTCTCCATCATTTCATCCATATCAGTTCCTCCTGACATATTTATTAAAAAACCTACTCTATATTGTACTATATTATCCTTAAATACACAAGATATATAGTCACATTCAATTAATTCCTGTACTGCCTATTCCGCCTCTGTCTTCGTTGCCTAAGTGGTCCGTTTCAACAAATGAAATCTTAGGCTGATGTTCCATAATTCTGAACTGACATATTCTATCGTTAACATGAATCTCAGTGTCTCTGAGCGCATAAGCAGGGAAGAACCACTGATCATTATCTCCCGAGTAACTCTCGTCCACTATTCCCGTATGATTGGTCTGAATCAAACCAAAATTCTTATATGTGCTGCTTCTTGGAACGATATGCGCCTCGTATCCTTTAGGGAGCTCCATTGCTACACCAAGTGGAATGAGTTTAAACTCTCCCGCCTTCATAACGACATCCTCCGCCGCCCTTAAATCAATCCAATCCGACTTGTTGTCAATGTAAGTCAAATGTTCAATCTCATCCGAAAAGTACTTAATGCGTATCTGCTGCATTTTATTGTCCTCCTAATCTTATAACTCGTTGGTTGGAGCTTCCTCTCCACCTTAGAGTAGTATCTCTTAATTCGTCAACATACGGTCCGTCAACCAATACATCAACATACTTTATAACCTCTAAATCGCTTATCTCCTCGTAGACATATCCGGTATATAGCCACACAGTCTTATCAGGAAATTTTGATTTGATATTCATCAAAAGTTCTGTGACCGTATCTCTGTTGCCTATATAAAGCGGATCTCCTCCTGTCACAGTTATACCCGAAACATAGTCCTTAGAAAGCTCATTATAAATCTCGACATAAGCAGCATCATCAAAAGGTATTCCGCCATTTGGGTCAAATGTCTCAGGGTTATGACAATTATAACAATTATGATTACACCCCGCAACAAATAATGTCACTCTAAGGCCGTCACCATTTAACATATCATCCTTAACGATATTATGATAATTCATAACGCTCCTCCAAATTACATGGATACTCTCTCTTTAATCTCCGCCATCTTGGCATGATTAAGCCTTGTGTCACCTTTAACTCTTGAGTAAGAAAGATATCCGTTCATCCTCTCAATCTTAGTGAGGTTCGTGCTTCCACATGAAGGACATCTGTCCATATCAAGTTCCTCATGTCCACAATCATCACAGTACGAAAGCGAAAGGTTAACTCCTTCGTAGTATCCGTATGCCATAGCACGCCTGACAAGAATCCTTATTGCCTCAAGATTATAATCAATCGGATACTTGACATACTGAATCTTGCCACCGTTAGAGAGTTCCCAAAACCTTCTCTCGTAATCCTGCTTCTCAATAGGCGTGATATCTTCAGTAACATGACAGTGAAAACTGTTACTCACGTACTCCCTGTCAGAAACTCCTTTTATGATGCCATACTTAGCTCTAAACTGCTTAACCTGCAATCCGCACAAGTTCTCTGCCGGAGTTCCGTATATCGCATAAAGGTGACCATCTTCCTCCTTAAACCGCTCCACAACCCTGTTGATATGAAGCAAGGTCTCATAAGCAAAATCGCTGTCCTCGGTGAGCGAACAGCCGTTATAAAGGTTCTGAAGCTCATTAAGTGCTGTGTACCCAAATGAAGCTGTCGCTGACTTAAGCAAAGGCTCAATCTTCTCATCATAATTAAGATGCCCGCCGTAAAATCCTCCCTGAGTGTAAGCAAGGGGATTAGACGATGCTTTCATATTGCCCAGATACTCATACGTCCTGATATGAACACCTCTTATCATCTCAAGGTAGTAGTCTAACACCTCATAAAAGTCCTTCTTCTCGGCATCAGCCTTAGCATATATCATAGGGAGATTGAGACTAACAACGCCTATATTAAAACGCCCAATGTACACCGGCTTATCTTCTCCGTCAGCAGGCTTAATCCCGCCTCTCTCATACCAAGGCGATAGAAACGCCCTGCACCCCATAGGACTGATAATCTCACCATAAGTCTTGTAAATACTTGCTATATAACCTTCGCCAGAAAGTGAAAGCCAATCCGGATACATGGTCTTAGCGGATGTGAGGATTCCTTCCTCAAAGACATCCTCTAGCTCCGCCCCTTTACCATGAAGATCTTCATCATATAAAAATACAAGCTTAGGATATAAGACAGGCTTCTTCTTGCCCTTTAATCCTTGCCCGTTTCTTCTCACTCTAAGCGCGGTAATCGACGCAAGCTTGGCAAATCTACCCGTACCCGTTCCAAATGTAATCGTCGTAAACGGATAGTCTCCCCTGCTCGAAGAGACTGTGTTAAACTTGTACTCCCATCCCTGAAAGCCTTGCCTCATGTCATTTTCAACATTACGAAAAGCCTCCAGTTCACTCTCCTTATACGAAAGACCGTGCTCTTTGTAAATGTTAAGATACTTCTCATACGACTTTTCAGCGTACGGTTCCAGTAAAAGATCAACATTGGGAACCGTAAAACCGCCGTATTGCTGTCCCGCCGCAGAGAGCACAATATCTCCTATAACATCAAACACAGTATCTAGCGTCTTAGGTTCGTTATACCAGATATTAGACATCTCAAAACCACCTTTTAACACATCCTTTATATCAAAAAGGCAGCAGTTCATGGTGTCAAGCCTGGCTGACATATCATGTATGTAAATGTAGCCGTCATTTAACGCTTCTCTCTCATCATCATTTAAAAAATTCTCCTTATAGAGCTCACGATTCAAATGATTAAGAAGCAGACTCCTCTTAGTTGACACCAACGCGCTATCCATGTTGGAATTCTCTTTGTCACCTATATAGAGGATAGACTGGCTCGTTCTAAACATGTCGTCTAACTGTTCTTTGTTGATAAAATCCTTAATCATATACTCACCTAGTCCTCAAAGTAACCTTTATAAACTATCTTCAAATCACTCTTAGGAAACAATGTACTATAAAGGTCTATAAAATAGTCATCTGTCATACTCGCAATAAAATCAACAGTCAACTGATTAGGGTCACTTTCCAAATATTCATCCATATTAAGCTTACTGTTAATCCCTTTCAAGAATTCAATATGATGCTTATAGAAAATGCTTGATTGGTCAAGCTTTTTAGCTTGGCTTAATATCTCCTCATACATCGCATCAAACATCGGCCGAACTACAGATATCATCTGACTCTCAACCGACTCATTCTGATATATCAACTCATAATTCTCTTTCTTAGCTTTGGCAAAAGCGTCATAGTATTCCTTATCAAGCCTTAAGTAATCGTGTCCGTAACTGTTCTCGACTATATTGACAATCATATTATTGATAATCTCAGAATTGGTCCTTCCGATAACATCATTACCAAAATCACTGTCGTCCTTTAAAAGCCCAACTTTCACTGCGTCCTGTCTGTCCTTACCAAGGTATGCTATGATATCACTCACTCTCACAACACAGCCTTCTAAAGTACAAGGAATCAATTTCTTGATCTGTGATTCATCAGTATTACACTTCTCTTCTAACATTTGAAGTTCATCAAATGTTCTTAACGGACATGGTACATATTCGCTTAGTTCAAGTTCTCCGTTATGACACAGCGCTCCGTCTAAAGTCTGCAAGCTCACATTCCAATCCACGAGTGTATTCATAACTCTTACACTATGTACATTGTGGTTAAAGTAACGTTTAGCGCTACCACCAGTATGTTCTTGAAGCTTGGCAGAAAGCATCCTCTCTCCTGCATGACCGAAAGGCGTATGTCCAATGTCATGACCAAGAGCTATAGCCTCGGTCAAGTCTTCATTAAGCCCTAACACCCTTGATATATTCCTTGCAATCCTTGCCACAAGCTGAACATGGAAAGACCTTCTTGATATGTCGTCGTTCTTCATAAACGAGAACACCTGAGTCTTGTCTGCGTACCTGTTATAATAAGGATTGTGCATAATCCTCTCAACATCTCTTATAAACGGCGGTCTCCACGCGTCAGTCTCATTGTGATCAGGTCTCTTTCTAAGCGCCATTGTGTCGTCCGTCCTATACGGGCTCAACTTATGCTCAGCCTTATCTTGTCTTATCCTTAAAACCAGCTCCTCACTCAAGGTCTGGTAGTTCTTTACTCTGTCGCTCATCTAATCACCTACCTCTATGATTTTATCATAAATTACCAATAATCTCCATAAAAAAAGCCTCGATATTTAGCACAATAATACATAATAATTTTATTGATTTTTTTCATAAATACTAGTATCATAGAAATGGTGCGCTAGCTGTTTAGCACCACATCGGCGACACATATATATTGTTTTATTCGGGGGAATAACGATGGAAGATTCACGTATTTGCTTTGGATGTATGAGTGTAGTTGAGGCTCATGGCGGCACATGTCCTATCTGTGGTTTTAACGAAATCACATATCAATGTAATCCACGAGCTATACCTTTACACTCTTTACTTAATAACAGATACAAGATTGGCAAGGTTTTAGGCGAAGGTGGATTTGGACTTACCTATATCGCATATGACACCAAGGAAGCCAAGCCTGTAGCTATTAAAGAATACTTCCCTTCTAATGTTGCAACAAGAGATTGCCACGACAGCAACGACTTGACCCTTCATTTCTTTAAGAACAGAGATGAGAAGGCATATATCAACGGTTTAGAGAAGTACACCAACGAAGCTAGAATTCTAAAGAAATACAATAATCTTGACGGAATTGTATCAACTATCGACTTCTTTGAGGCTAATGAGACAGCCTACATCGTAATGGAATATATTGACGGCATTACACTTAAGGAATACTTAGAAACCAACGGCACTCTGTCTCCTAAAGAGGCAATTGAGCTTATGATGCCGGTCCTTAAATCACTCGAAGAGATTCATAAAGACGGAATTATCCATAGGGATATAAGTCCGGACAACATTATGATCGGCTTAGACGGTTCATTTAAGCTTATCGACTTTGGTGCTGCAAGATTTACCAACGAGGAAGACAACAAGAGCATGACTATCATTTTAAAGAGAGGGTTTGCTCCTGAGGAACAGTATCGTTCCAAAGGTGTTCAGGGTCCTTGGACAGATGTATACGCTCTTTGCGCAACACTTTACAAAGCGATTACCAACAAGGTTCCTCCTGAAGCCATGGATAGATTGATTGAAGACGAACTTAAGCCATTATCTTCATTTCACTTAGAGATGCCGGAAGGACAGATTAAGGCTATTATGAAAGGTCTTAAGGTCAGAGCCAAGGACAGATATCAGACCGTTGAAGAGCTTATGCTTGACCTCGACATCGAGAAGAACGCTAAGGAGAAGAACATCCACATGATAGCTGTCTTCAAGGAGAAGGACGGCACTATCACAGGATACAGACTATACGATATGGAGAACAACAAGATTATGGACATCTCAACGGATGACCTTATAACCAGAATTGTTCATAAGCGCCTTAAGGTAAGCAACCTTATCGTATATAACAGATACGTTCAGCCGGTCGGTGGCAATATAGAACACTATCCGGTTATGGATATCATGGAGAATCTCATCAAGAATGACAACTACTACTTCGTAGAACACTCGTTATCATTTGGCTACAAATGTATAACCTACAAAGGAACGAGATGCTACTTCGACGAGATTGAGATGCTTGATCATATGAAGAAATCAAGATTATCTAACCCAGACAAGCTTGAGTTATTTATATCTAAGCGTAATAAGATAGCGACAACATTTGTCCCTTCTAAACAAGCATATACCAATATACCTAAGGCAAGAACAGTAACCGAAGAAGTCAGACGTAAGAAGCAGGATGCCGAGGCGCCTACCAAGACCAAGCTTTCATTAAGTATCGACAAGAGTTCTCTTTCGGTTGGCAGCAATACAATTAACAAAGACGTTTCTACTCAGATGCGACTCAAAATGCTTAACAGCACTCATTTGACTGACATCGCAGGCAAATAATTAAGGCAGAGCTTAAATGCTCTGCCTTTTATTATGTCTTATATATGATTATAACCAGTCAATCTTATCGCAGGTAAGCTTAAAGAAGATAAACTTCTCATCAGCCATAAATATAATATCCTCGTGATTAATCTTGCTAGGTCCGAATACCGGCTCGTCGTTGATATAAAGAATATCTCTGCTCTCCTCCGGCTGGAAGAAGCAAGTCTTAGATCTAGGATCAAATGTCACTATGGCATGGCGCTCTCTCTGAATCTTAGAGTTGCCGCTAAGCGAGATATCCATAGCCATTGAGCGTCCGATAAAGTTTCGACCTTCCTTAACGTCAAAGCTCTTGCCTTTATGCATACCCTCAATACAGATGAGATAGCCGACAATAGGATTACTGTTCTTATCTTCTCCGGCATCAGCCTCATCAGGCTGAGTGGTAGCACTGTCTAACTCATCCTTAAGAGATGAAGGTTCTGCAGCCTTAGGCTCCTCTTTAACAGGCTCTTCTGCCACAATATTAATAACCTCGGTAGGTTCAGCAGGCTTAGCCTCCTCTTTGACAGGCTCCGGCTTTGGCTCCTCTTTAACAGGTGCAGGTTTTGGCTCTTCCTTAACCGGCTCTACCTTAGGTGCTTCCTTAACTGGCTCTGCTTTAGGCTCCTCTTTCTTAGGCGCCTTGTTAGGCTTATCCTCTTCGATAACAATAGTTGTCATCTCGTCTAAAGGCTTACCGCTCTCAAGTTCAGCCTCCTGAACTGTCTGCTCATCCTCGACAATCTCGATAACCTCAACTTCCTCAACAAATGACTCTTTATCGTAGTTAGACTCGCTCTTGGCTTCATCAACAGAAAAGGCCACTCTCTCCTCAACTTCAACCTTAGGCGCTTCTACCTTAGGCTCTTCCTTAGGCTTGTTAGGGTCTTCAAATGCAACAGTCTCCCCCGGTGCTATCTGCATTCCATTACAGTGAGGACACTCTTTGAACTTGTCCTTATCGTAATAATGTCCCTTGTCACATCTCGCTAATCGCATATTATGTACCTCCTAAATATATAATTTATGGGATAATGTGCCCCCAAATGCACTATAAACAATGAATTACAACACACGAGGTATTGTCCTGATTGTCAAGAGATGCCAAAACCGCCGTCTTGGTAAGCTCGTCCGCAATCACCTGTGTATCAGGAAGATTGTTGTTGATGACCTCTTTAATCTTGTCCTCGTCAAGTGTCCTATATAAACCATCACTGCATATAACTATTATATCTCCGTGCGTTAAGTTAAACGCCTTGTTGTTAATATCCATAAGGTCTAAGTTACCGATTCCAAGGTAGCTTATAAGCGAATCCGCTTGTCTTTCACCTTCTTTGTACTCAGACTCGTCTATGTCTCCAACCTCTAAAGCCTCATCAAGCTTCATGCGGTAATTATGCTCCTTGTTGGCAGCCATAATCTCGTCGCCTCTAATTATGTAAATGCGACTATCTCCGACAGAAAGCCAATAAAGCTCGTAATCTCTTATAATAACTGCGCATACTGTAGTTCCTGCCTTAACAGTGTTGCCTTCCTCGTCGCGAAGCTCAGATACAACCATATCCATCTCGATAGCTTCCTGCCTCATAAATTCAGGCACCGACTGTGCGCTTCTGTCCCACTGCTCATAATCCTCAGCAAAAACCTCAACAGCTTTACTGCTGGCTAAATCCCCTCGTTCTAATCCGCCCATACCATCGCACAAAACAGCAACCACAGAATCCTCTAGAATCTCTGCATACACACTGTCCTGCTGATCCGGCCTGGTGCCTATCAGACTCGACACTCCTAATGTCACATTAGAAGTATTATTATCATTAAACATGCATTACTCCTACTCTTAAAACAGTATTCTTGTCACCTACAACAAACGTCTGTCCCGGCTGCATTTCGTGGAGCTTGCCCTGCTCTATCTTCTTGCCGTCGATAAAGGTACCATTTGTCGAATAATCTTCTATAAAGAACTTGTCCTGTTCAGAATCGTATGACAATTCACAATGTCTCTTACTTATATATAGATTCTTAGGAAATGTTATATCGTTGGTCTTAGACCTTCCTATCGTTATGATAGTGTCCTTCATGATGTTGTATCTTCTTCCAACAGCCTCTCCCTTGCTAATCTCAACATACGGAGATATCTTGACCTTGTCCTCATAAAGAGTCGTATCAAGTCCAAGTTCATTCATGAAGGCTTCCATATTCTGGGTGCGTTGCTCATGATCAAGCATAAGCGCATGCTCTATCGCTTTCTCAACCGACACCTTAATCTCAGGAAACATCTGTCTTATCGGGATATACTGTTCCCCGCTTAATCGCTCCGGAGCTGCAGGTATCATCATACCCGTCAAACAGTAATACATAGTTCCCGCAAGCGAATAGACATCGGTATAAGAGCCTTGCTGCCCCTTAGATGAATACTGCTCAGGTGGTGCAAATCCCGGCTTTAAAGCAATAGAACCGGTCTCGTCCTCTCCGCCGACAGTATGCTTAGCATTACCAAAATCAATAATCCTGACATCATTATCCTTGGTAATGAAAATGTTATCAGGGCTGACATCCCTATGAAGTATACCTTTAATTGCGTGAACTCTGTTAAGCGCGTAGCCAACTGCTCCAACTACCTGTAAAGCATCACCAATGCTTAGTCTTCCATCATGTTGTTTAACATAATCGTATAGAGTAACACCCTCTAAATACTGCATTACATAGTATGAAGTGTTATTCTCGTTGAAGCAATCAATAACAGGCACAATTCCTGCAATAGAGTCCATCTGTCTTAAAAGGTCTGCCTCCTCTAAGAACTTAACTCTACCATGCTCTAAAGACTCAATCTTCTCTATCCTTACAGGGCGTAAAAAACCGTCCCGACCACGCACGCAAAGCGCCTTCGGGGCATACTCTTTCATTGCATAGATTTTGTCTGTGTATGTATCACTTACTTTATATGTAATTCCAAAGCCGCCTAAGCCTATAGCACTCAAAATCTGGTATCTTCTCTTAATCTTGGTGCCAACCGGCAAAGTGAACCCATTATTAGCAGGAACACGCATACTTATATTCACCCTTTAACATTAATTAATCTAATCTGAAATTATTACCTGATTGACCTATGATAATAAATGTTCCCTTAGGAACTAACTTACTCTTCCCCTTCTCAATACGTTCTCTTCCGATAAACGTACCATTAGTTGAGTGATCGGTAACAATATAGGTACGATCATTAGGTTCATAAGTAATTGTGCAATGAAGTCTGCTGACATTGTTGTCATCAATAATCAAATCAGCACTGTTAGGATCTCTTCCTATGGTCAAGGATCCATCGAACTCTATAATACTATTCTCATACTGACCCTTGGTACCGGTAATAGTCGTAATAGCCTTAGACTCGACCTCTTTCTCCGGAATATCCTTAGCTCCCCCTTGCTGATTAGCCAACTCGCTAATGTCCATTGTTAAGAATCTTAAAAGTCCCATAAGATTAATTCCTCCTATTATTTAATCATTACTGCCACCGCAGAATAATTGTCCATATCATAATCGTGACCGCGCTTTATAATAATCTTCTCCATTGCATCAAGCCACTCATCCGGTGTCGATGAAGCGCTTAAAGTCTCCTCCATCTCGCGTTCTAAGACATATTCCCAAAAGCCATCCGAGCAAATGAGTACAGCCTCACCGCCCCTTATACCGTAAGGATTAGATACCACAAACTCATCTTTACTCCACTCCTTGCCAACTGCCCTTAACAGACGATTTCTGTCAGGATGATGCCTAATTTCGTCAGGAGTAATCTCATCTGCGTAAACCAACGCTTGAGGCACGCTGTGATCAAGCGTGTAATCTATAAGCTTACCGTCAACAAACAGATAGACTCTTGTATCTCCGATATGCGCCCACCTTATGTCACCCGCAATATGCACAAGGGCAAGTGTCGTCATCATATCTCCGTAATCGCCCTTGGACTTCTTGTCCATAAGGTCCTCTTGAACCTTATAAAATGCATGAGATAAAAAATCATCCATATCAACCGTCTCGTCCTCAAATATGCGTTTGACGGAACCTACTGCGGTATCTGAAGCCACACGACCGAAGCCCTGTCCTCCAAGCCCGTCTGCCACGCCATAAAGACATCTGTTAAAGGTTGCAATGGATATAACGCTGTCCTCGTTGTAATTCCTATTACCTCTTCTTGTAAGATATGCGGATGTTATTTCGTAATTATCAAGTGATTGATTGAGGTTATCCATAAATGTGTCCCCCGTTTTTTAGTCACAATAGTATTATATAACAAAATTGAACTTATTTAAACAGCAAATTGTATAATTTGCTTAAAATTTTTTTGTTTTATGTGTGAATGTCAATAAATTGCACAATATTTAAGGATTTTGAAGCTTTTCATCACATTTACAGAAAATGATTGTATAATATTCATAATCAGAACCGAAAGGAGTATCTATGATCCTAGCAGACTATCATTTTCATTCATCATTTTCAAGTGATTCCGAAACCCCGCTTGTAAATCAATTTGAAGCAGGAATAAACGAGCACAATCTAAAGTATATGTGTGTAACCGACCATTTAGATTATGATTGGTGCGAAGATCCCGAAGGATTCGACTTTATGCTCGATATGGAGGCGTATCTTGAAGAGATTAAGAAGTTACGAGAACAATTTAAGGATAAAGCGTCTATAAAGACTGGGGTAGAGCTTGGTATACAGTCTCATGTCAAGAGCGATTTAGATGCATTTTATGCTAAATATAAAGATAAGTTAGACTTTATCATAGCTTCAACCCACCTGGTTGAGCATATGGACCCGTACTATCCGGAGTATTTCGAGAAGTTTAAAGATAAGAGCATTTTAAGATACTTAGAGGTAACTCTTGATAATCTTGATGTTTTCAAAGATTTCTCGGTATATGGACATCTTGACTATGTAGTAAGATGCTCTAAGAGATTCGGAATTGAGTATAAGCCTGAAGAATACATGGATATATATGACGCAATACTCAAGAAGATCATCTCGTTAGGAAAAGGAATCGAGATTAACACTGCGGGATTCAAGGCAGGACTTGATCATGCACACCCTCACCCTTCCGTATTAAAGAGATACAAAGAACTTGGCGGTGAGATTATAACAATCGGTTCCGATGCCCATGAATCTAAGCATATCGCTTATAACTTCAGCGTGGTACCTGATATATTAAAAGCAGCAGGTTTTAAATATTACACTGTGTTTAGCGAGTTAAAGCCTGAATTTATAAAGATTGATTAAAAAAGCCGGTTGGAAATCCAACCGGCTTAAATAATTACTGTACTCTTTCTTTAACTTTAGCTGCCTTACCAATACGAGAACGTAAGTAATTAAGCTTAGCACGACGTACCTTACCACGGCGAACTACTTCAATCTTCTCTACAATAGGTGAATGAAGTGGCCATGTCTTCTCGACACCAACACCGTTAGAAATCTTACGAACAGTAAATGTCTCTCTTGAGCTTCCGCCCTGACGCTTCATAACTGTTCCCTCAAATACCTGAGTACGCTCACGGTTACCCTCTTTAACCTTAGCAAATACCTTAACGGTATCACCAACTCTAAAGTCAGTAACTTCTTCCTTAAGCTGAGCCTGCTCAATCTCCTTAATGATATCGTTCATGTTGAACCTCCTATTCTTATTCGACGTTCTTAACGGATATACCGACAGAGGACCATCTAACTTTTACAAACAACTCGAATATATTAACACACTATTCAATAAAATGCAAGCATTTTCTGATTATTTAAATATTCTCTCATGATCTAAGCTCTTATAGGCGTATTTAGTGTTCTCTTCAGCATCATCCATATTGTTAAACTCAATATAGTCGTCATAGAACTTTAATTCATACGCTTTGCCACGATAATATACAGTAAGGTTATGATAAGGCACACTAGCCATATCATTACTTTCCATATCAACCTTCTTGCCTAGAGCCTTATTAAGCTTATGTGCTACCGATTCTTTGGCATCTGCACTCATAAGCACATCGTCAAGATAACAAATGTCCGCTTCATAGACAATCATCGGAAGTGACACATCAAACTCATCAATAAAGCTTCCGTCTCCGTAAAACGAATCTCCGATAAACGACGCCCCCTGACAGTAGTAAACTGTCCTTGGTTTGGAATCAAAAATCACCCGGTCGTTTTCGTAAACAATAACAGCCATAAGTGAGTTATCCTCATTGACAATCGAGTAAGTATAGCTCTTTTTATCAGAAAGAGCCGAAATCTTGGTCTTATTGTCCCTTATCGACTTAGAGAGCATAACTTTAAGACGCTTTAACATATCCGCATCGGTAATCGTTGTCTTAGCTTCAGGATCGTCACCGCCCTTACATATAAGCTTAGTAAATGTAGACTTGCTAATCCTGTTCATAAGCTCAGTGTAGCTTACCGCATCCTCAGATGCGTCAAGCGAGTTATACTTGCTCTTCGCTTTTTCGTATTTTCTTTCTATCTCTTCATTTTCAGTCAAAAGCTCTTTATACGCATCCGTATCCTTGACGTCCGACACCGCTATCTCCTGCTCACCACAAGAACATAACATTACCACGCCTAACAGAGCAACTATGAGAGCCATCAAAATCTTAGGTTTCATATCATCACCTTAGTTATTTTTAGCAACAACATCATCCGGTTTCTTAAAGATTGAATTAGCAGGCACATATCCTCTTACAAATGATAAAGGATAAACGTTAGTATGGCTACCAATCACAGACCCCGGATTAAGTACTGAATTACATCCTACCTCTACATAATCACCGAGCATTGCACCAAACTTCTTAAGTCCGGTCTCAACTTTACCCTCTGGTGTCTTAACAGTGACAAGAGTCTTGTCAGATTTAACATTTGACGTAATTGAACCTGCACCCATATGAGAATGGAATCCCAAAATAGAATCTCCAACATAATTGTAATGAGGCACCTGAACAACATTAAACAGTATAACATTCTTAAGCTCAGTAGAATTGCCGACAACGCACTTCTCGCCAACTAACGCGTTGCCTCTGATAAATGCGCACTGTCTCACTTCCGTATCCCTTCCTATGATACAAGGTCCCTTTATACAAGCACTGTCAAACACAGACGCCGTCTTATGAATCCAGATTGCCTCTCCTCTCTTCTCGTACTCATCCTGAGGAAGCTTCTCGCCGAGTTCCAATATGAACTCTCCAATATGAGGAAGCACCTCCCATGGATACTCATACTTCTCTAAAAGTTCCTTTGCAATTGTCTGCTCCAAGTCATAAAGAGCGCTGATTTTTAATTCTTCCATGTTATTTCCTTCCTTTCTTAGTCTTATAATACGGCGACACCTGATTAAACAGGTATAGCATCTGATTCTTATTGTTAAGTCCCTTGACATTGTTGGTAAGCTTGCCGACATAATCTTCAAGCTTCTTCATGTACTCATCGGAAGTAACGGCTCCGTCAGCAACCATCGAAAGCCCCTTCTCCCAACTTGCTGTTAGTTCTGGGTTAAGCATCGACTTAATCGAATGATCGACAACATCATATATCATCTCGCCGAGCAGTGTAGGTGCAAGCACCTGTGTCTTACCATTAATGGAAATGTATCCGTTATTGCTCAGTTTCTTAATAATCTCAGCTCTGGTAGCAGAAGTTCCGATTCCGCTTCCCTTAATCTGTGATCTCAATTCCTCATCCTCTATAAGTTTACCGGCATTTTCCATTGCAAGAATAATGGAACCTGAATTGTATGGCTTAGGTGGTGAGGACTCGCCTTCCTTGATAACAATATCCTTAAACTCGAGCTTATCACCCTTCTTAAGAGAAGATATAGCCTCTAACAAAGTCTCGTCAAGTGCGTCTTCTTCCTGCTCTTCGCCTTCCTTAGTCTCTTCTTTCTTCTTGCGTCCAAATGAATGGTTAGCTACCTTAAGGTATCCATCCTTAGACAACACCTTGGTTGTTGAAAAGAAATGCTCTCCGTCTATCTCAGACTCTATCGAGTATTTCTTATATTCTGCTGCCGGATAGAAAATGCTTACAAATCTCCTCGCTATAAGCTCATACACCTTAGCTTCAAGTTCAGACACTCTCGATAATTGTGATAATCCCTGACCTGTAGGTATTATCGCATAGTGATCGGTAATCTGCTTGTCATTGACATATCTTGATTTATGTATATTCTTATATCCTTCTTTATCAACCACATACTTAGCATACACTCCAACAGGAGGATAAGAAGCTAACCCTCTAAGATTCTTATAAATCTCCTTAGCTACCGCAGTCGATAATACTCTCGCATCAGTTCTCGGATAAGTTACAAGTTTCTTCTCATAAAGATTCTGAACGATGTTAAGTGTCTCGTCGGGTCTTATCTTAAAGAATCTTGAGCAATCGTTCTGTAACTCTGCCAGGTTATATAACATCGGAGGATTCTTCTTCTCCGTCTTCTTTTCAATCTTAACTATCGTGCTCTCTAAAGGATCAACCTTCTTAAGGCGCTCTACAAGCTCCTCAGCCGTCTTTCTCTCCTTAAAGCCGTTACCCTTATCTCCATAAAGATACGGAGTATTAAAGTACATCGAGCCCTCTACCGCTCTCCACTCCATATCAAAATCTTTGCCTGCTAACGTAGCGATAGCATTTACCTTAAAAAAAGGAACTTTTATAAAATTTCTTATCTCTCGTTCTCTTCTTACAATCATGCCGAGAACACACGTCATAACCCTTCCGACGGCGACAACAACATTCTTGTCTCGCTTAAGAAAATCCCTCATAGGATATCCGTACTTAAGCGTTAACGCCCTTGAGAAGTTAATACCCATAAGGTAATCTTCCTTGGCTCTAAGATACGCGGAATCCGACATATTGTCATATTCCGAAAGAGGCTTGGCATTCTTGATGCCCTTTAATATCTCTTCTTCTGTCTGAGAATCAATCCATACTCTGCGCTTGTCCTTAGTTGCAGGAACCTTAGCTTCCTGATCGACCAACCTATATATGTACTCTCCTTCTCTTCCGGAGTCAGTACAGACATATATTCTCTCGACATCATCTCGATTCAAGAGCCTCTTAACTATATTAAATTGCTTACTTGCAGAAGGAATAACCTCGTAGCGCCATTCATTAGGAAGAAAAGGCAGCGTATCAAACCGCCACCTTTTAAGCTCAGGATCATATGCATCCGGGTAACTCATGGTTATAAGATGTCCGTAACACCATGTTACAATGGCATCCGGCGCTTCTAAATAACCATCCTCTCTCTTGCAATCAAGCTTTAATGCTTTGGCAAATTCTTGAGCTACACTTGGTTTCTCTGCTATATAAACAGACTTCATCAATTCACCACTTTATGTATTCTATTCTACTATACTAACTGCAACCGCCAAAGCACCCGGCCCTATATGACATGATATCGACAGTGAAAGTGGCTGTAATTCCACTTTATTCATATTAGGAAATCTCTCCATAATCTCGTCTGCCCATATCTTAGCTTCTTCTACATCATAAGAATAAGCCATCTCAAGATGCATGTTCTTACCTTCAAATCTCTCTTTTAAATCCTTCTCAATAGCGTCAAGCATAGTCTTCTTGGCTATCTTCATACCTCTCGCCTTAGAGTACGCATCAAGCTTCTCACCCTGAATAGTAAGAACCGGCTTAAGATTAAGAACAGAACCAATTGCCGCACCTGCAGCAGTTACTCTTCCACCTTTCTTAAGGTAAGTAAGAGTATCAACGGTAATATATATACTTGACTCGAACTTGTCTCTTATCAGAATATCCTTAATCTCTTTAGCCGTCTTGCCCTCTTTCGCAAGTTTAAGCGCATCTAAGACACTCTGTTTCTGAGTAACCGATATCCTCTGATTATCTACAACATATACTTTATTATCATAATCTTCAGCTAACATAGTCGCTGTCTGACACGAACTGCTAAGACCGCTCGACATAGGAATATGAACAATCTCATCATGATCTGCGAGAACCTTATCCCACATCTCCTTGACCTCACCTATAGAAGGCTGAGAAGTGCTGACATCAGCTCCTTGGCTCAACTTCTCATAGAACTGCTCCTGAGTAAGAGTAATATCCTCTAAGTACAGTTCTTCATCAATATAAAAAGGCATAGGGAGTACATATACACCTAACCCCTTCGCTTCATTTTGAGTTATGCCACTATTACTGTCTGTAACTATCGCTACATTACTCATATCAAATCTCATCCTCCACTATAAATATTATTGTTCATCAGGAATAATCTTCTTAGCAACATTATTTCTAAAAAATGATACAAACGGTCCGGTACCAAACATCATAACCAAAGTATTGATACCAACTACGCTTCCCGCTAAGAATCCGATAAGTACACATAAACAGTCTGTAATTATACGTCCTATTGCATATTTAAGCTTACCGTTCGTCTTGTCTTCCATGATAGGAGCCAATGCATCATACGGCGCAATTCCTCTGTTACACTGCATATAAAGAGCAACACCAAATGTCAGCACCAAAAGCGCTAAAATCATGCATATAACCTTTATCACCATGTTATCTTTAAGAACTTCTGGTGTTAAGTTAAACATCTTATATACATACATGCATAAATCAGCTGAATAGCCAACAAAAACCATATTAATGATAGTCCCGATTCCGATTCCCTTTAACATAAATATAAACATAGGAATCAAAAGAACCAAATTAACCAAGAGCTGATAGTTAGCGTATGTAAAAAAGTCACTGCCCGTAACATCCCTTAACACAGAGCTCACTCCAAGATTCATACACGAAAACGGATCTGTTCCTAGACTGGATAAACGGCTTAATGACACAGACATTCCTATAAAAAAAACACCTATACACATTAACACAATTCGTGTTACGGTAAGCCCTTTAAACATGTTAGCAAAAAAAGTCTTCATCAAATAACTCCATATATTAATAATCCCCAGAATGCTATTCCGGGGATTAAATCATAGCACTATTAATTAATATTCTCTGTATAAAGGATACTTGTCAGTCAATCCCTTAACAAGTGACTTAGCTGTCTCTAAATCCTCGTCGATAACCGCTGCCTTAATTGCATCAGCTATAACGATCATATCCTCTTCTACCATACCTCTTGTTGTAACAGCAGGAGTTCCGATACGAAGACCTGAGGTTACGAAAGGTGACTTAGGATCGTTAGGAACAGTGTTCTTGTTGGCTGTGATATTGCAGCTGTCAAGAAGCTTCTCGACATCCTTACCGGTCTTGCCCATATCTACAAGATTGACAAGCATAAGGTGATTGTCAGTACCATCCGAAACAATCTTGAATCCTCTCTCCTGTAAAGCCTTACACAAAGTGCTTGCATTCTTAACTATCTGTTTCTGATAGTTCTTAAAATCTTCTGTTAACGCTTCCTTGAAACATACTGCCTTAGCAGCAATAACATGCATCAAAGGACCACCCTGAATTCCAGGGAATATAGCCTTGTTGAAGTTATACTTCTCATTAACCTCATTGCTTGAAAGAATCATACCACCTCTTGGTCCTCTAAGAGTCTTATGAGTTGTGGTAGTTGTAACATGAGCATAAGGAATTGGGCTTGGATGAAGGCCTGCAGCAACCAAACCTGCGATGTGAGCCATATCTACCATAAGAACAGCTCCAACCTCATCTGCAATCTCTCTCATACGCTTAAAGTCAATAGTTCTTGCATAAGCGCTTGCTCCTGCTACGATAAGCTTAGGATTACATTCCTTGGCAATTCTAAGTACATCATCATAATCTATAACACCGTCATCATTAACGCCATAAGGAACACAGTTATAATTCTTACCTGACATATTAACAGGAGAACCATGTGTAAGATGTCCACCATGATCAAGATTCATACCCATAAATGTATCACCAGGCTCTAAGATAGCGAAAAATACTGCCATATTAGCCTGTGCACCTGAGTGTGGCTGAACATTAACATACTCAGCACCAAAAAGCTCCTTAGCTCTCTCTCTTGCAAGATCCTCAACTACATCAACATACTCGCACCCACCATAGTAACGCTTGCCCGGATATCCTTCGGCGTACTTGTTGGTAAGCGGGCTTCCCATAGCTGCCATAACCGCCTTGGTTACAACATTCTCTGATGCAATAAGCTCAATATGAGAGTTCTGTCTCTCTACCTCGTCAGTTATAGCCTTAGCTATCTCCGGATCTGCATTCTTAATCTCATCAAAACTGTACATGTTCCTTATACCTCCTAGTATTCATACAATTATCGCTAAAATTGCGACACACATAGTGCATTATATCATACTTTCCCTTCAATTACAATTACAGATTAAAAGCATCAAAAACGCGTAAAAACATTAAAAATGTGATAGTAATCATTAATTTATCTGTTATGTGTTAAGAATTATCAGCCCTTTATAACTTTCGCCGTTTTAGCCAAGCCTTTTTTGAAAAACAGTTTTTTATATTCTTTATACTTACTCTTAGGAACAACTATCGTTACGAAGTCCGGCAGATCCTTTACAAAATTACGATCTACATTCTTAGCCTTTAGCTTCTTGGTCTTAATAATCACTTTACTGGTACTAATAGACGAATAATCAAGCTCACCATATTTAATGCTTTTAACATTCTTGCCAATAGTAATGGAGTCACTTTTTAGGTGCAAAAATGCATTACTTAAAACCGATGTCACCTTAAACGTAACACCATCACATGTATACGAATCAGCTATAACAAGATTTTTATTCGATTCATTGATCTTGGTTATCCTGATTTCGCCCTTTTTCTTGTCAGTGTTTATGGACGTTATAATAGCATTAAAATCGATATTTTTAGTTTGCTTTCTAATCGTATCACCTGCATAAAACGGACTCTTAGATTCATAAAAATCAGTGTCGAGAATGTCTTGCTCGTCATCTTCGTCATCTTCTTCATCTTCTTCATACGATGTGTCATCCTGATCAACAGTGTAATCATAATCGGAATCATCCAATTCATACTTCTGATTCTCGTCGGTTCGATCCGACTTCGTATCAATAACAGGTACATACTTATATGTGACATCCACGTCACATAAATAGTTTATATTGAACCTATCATTGAATTGACTAAGGCTTCTTCCGTTAATAATAGTGTCATCATTGGCAAAACGAGTCGTATTATTGTCATTTCTATAATAACATATCATGTTACCTTCACCATCACCTTCATACTGACCAGAATAAAGCCAATACTTACTGTAATCCCGCTCTTCATCGGTAAGCCTCATGTACAATCTGTACTCTTTCATTCCCGACCATCCAATAGGTAACACTGTCGCCTTGTATGTTACCATGGTGCCGCTCTCCCATTCTGAGGGATCGCCACTCTGAACATCACTAAGATTGCAGCGTTTTATATGATTTTGGTCATCGACTATCCATATCTCCACACATTTACAACCGGCATGTTTCGCATTACCAACATTTTCGATATCAACTTCTATTCTATACTCACCGTGATTCCTACCGGAATTATCAATTATATAATCAATATTCTTTATCCTTACATCACGCACCACGAACCTGTAACCTGAGTGGTTATTTATATATTCATACTCAGTTAGACCCTTATAGACCTCATCATCTCCTATATAAGTCGACTCTTTTAATAGTGATACACTATCGTCATCAGAACACATATAAACTGTATCGCCTTTATCTTCGCTATTATACGGAGCTTTGACCAAACTTATATCTTTATCGAGGTGTTTCTCCCACTCGGTTATCACCATATTGCGATTCTTCTTACAGCACTGGTATCCGCCACTCATTTCACCGCGCTTCCCTAACATTCCTGCCTCTATCGCTACTATACAAGTCTTATGCTTAGATATCTTACCCGCTATTGAAGCAATATGATTCTTTATCATAGAATATCCGGGTTCATGAACATAGTTATCTCCCTTAAACCCGGGATCGTAGGCCACTCGCACAACAAGTCGCTTATCAGCGGCTTCGCAGCTCGCTAATGTTTGATCAAGCGCAGCAAGCATATCCTCGCTGAGCGCTTGATCCTTCTTATCATCGTTATAATATGCTGCATAACCCGAAATATCAATCAACAAATGACACATTCTTGGAATATCGTCTACTGCAGCATTTCCTGACGCTTTGTAGCTTATACATCTGCTTTCATATATACCCACTCCGATATTGTCGATTTTCTTAGTTGATTCCCTATTATTAACCTTATTCTTTATAGTTGCCGCTACATCTATAACATATTCCCTTCCATCATTTGGTTTAATCGGTTCACTTTGTTCAGCGTTAGATATTACTGTGTTCATCAACATTACGGCAATCACAGCTAATGTTATCAACAACCTCTTGCTCATATTACTCCCTCCTATTATATCTCATCACTGTAACCATCCGGTTTCTTTACTATTGTTAAACCAATAGAATTGGCTGTGTGTACGCACTTTCTGTAGAAATTGCAATTCTCACACCCTATCGTTCGAAGATTCTTAAGATCATCCGCCTCAATGCATATCACTGCCTTACCTAAGGCATAATCAGATTGTCGACGCCCTATGCATATATATTCAAGACACGTTAGTCCATTTAAATTCAGTATCCCGCTTACTCCACAGCCATCCCAATTAATCCCGATAAGTCGTCCGTTTTTCCATTTGTACTGAGAGCTGTTAATATCTGTGCTTATCTGCTTATTACCCTTTTGAGTTGCTATAAGCTTTTTAAGTTCGTTGGCATCGTCATTAACATCCGCCGAAGTAACAGAATACTTACACACATAATCCTTCGCTTTATAATGCGCAATTATATCACACTCTCCCACGTCAATTCCTGTTACGACTCCATTATTGTCAACTGTTGCAACTTTAGCGTCAGTTGTGTCCCAGCTTATATTGTCAATATCACCTGCACACATTAACTCCAGTTGACTAACGCATCCGGCTTTAGCTGTTATATTTGTTTTATTTAAGCGAACATTTTCATCTTCAGATTCTATATCAACCTCGACAATGTTAGCCAATTCTTTAAGATCCCCATTATAAAACAATTCCTTATATTTCTCCTTACAACCTCTGGGAACTTCGATAACAACATCGTCCGGCAAACCGTAAAGAGCCTCTTCATATACTTTATTAAGCTTTTTAGTTTCAAACCTGATTCTCTTTAATTGACTACATCCGGTAAATATAGCCCCATACAAAAAGTCTTCGTCCTCATCTAGTCGATAAAAATCATTATCATAAAAGTCTGTATTATAATATAGGCGCCCCTTACCATAACTTAGATATTGACTCTTATCGATTACTCCGCCTAAACATTCAACATTCGCAGGGATTGTTATTTCTTCTATACTTGTGTAACTAAAAGCATTAGGCTCAATTGCAACAACCGAGTCCGGGATAGTACACTTCTTAAGTGCGCTAGCCTTATAGAATATACCGTGCTCAACTACCTTAAGATTATTAGGGAGTTCTACTTCACTTAGTGACTTGCACTTAAAGAACGCTCTCGGTCCAATATATTTTACGCTGTCAGGAATACTAATCCTCTTAATCGCAGACTCTTTAAACGCTTCATAACCGATATACTCCAATCCGTCATTAAGCACTACATTGCCTTCCTTTGGGTATGATTTTTGTCCGATATACTTAATCCCCTTAGGACAGGTAAAGTTTTTAATTGAAGAATACGCAAATGCATTATCGCCCAGATATTCTATATTTCCTTTAAATGTTATGCTTTTCAGACTCTCACAGACGCCAAACGCATCATCATTTATATAGTGAATATTTTCTCCAAATTCAACACTTTTAAGGTTATAATACTCATCATTATCAAATGCCGGATCAATTATCATAACCCCTTTTTTGTACACTACATGTTGTGCCTTGTCGCACCAGTGCATAAGGTCATGTGTATGCTTAGACCTTTTGCTTTGACTTGCAGGACTAATTGTCAAAGTTTTACTCTTCTTATCGTAGTCCCAATAGTAATTCATAATCGGGGTAATGCCTTTAGTCGAGTATTTATCCTTGGCATATACTTTCATACTACACAATACTATAACACTAGCAACCATCAATACATAAATACCATATCTTCTATACATATAATCACCTTTTTTATATAATTAATCCATACTTTCATAATAATGTACATATCAGCACTCATCTTCAACAAAATCATAGTAATAGTCTTCAAAACATTCCGGTGGTGTATTATATACATTAACCGTGCGCGCACTGTCAGTTCTTATGTATTTATGAGGTATATCGCTTCCGTCACATCCTATACAATTAATGTGCTGAAGATCAGCTGCGTCAATCTTCCATACCATTGATCCCTTACCTGAATAGTCGAAAAAAGTGAGATAACTAAATGGATTCAGATTAATAATCCCACACAATTCAGCTCCACTCCAATTGATCTTGATCAACCTTCCGTTCTTCCACTTATATTGATTTGAATATATATCCGTATCGATGCCTTTGGCACCTAATCTCCTCTGTTCTTTAATCAGATTCTTAAGAGCTCGTGCATCATTATTAGCATCCTTAGTTACCTTGATATCACATGAATATGTATGTCCCTTATAACTGGCAGTAACTTCTGCTTCTCCCGGTTTCAGCGCCACTGCATTATGACTGGCATCCATGCTCACTATCTCTACATTGCTGCTAGTCCAATCAACCATATCAGGTTCGTCCGTATACATTAATTCAAGATTTCTCTTAGAACCACTCTTCATAGTAACATTTGATTCGTTTAATCTCACATAAGGAGTATCATCTGTATCCACATCCACCTCAACGAAATCTGCTTTTTCTGACAAACCGGCATTTACAAACATATCCCTATACTTATCCTTAAATCCTCTCGGAACTTCAACAACCACATCATTGCGAAGTCCTGCAAATGCACCTTTATACACAGTATCTATCTTCTTGCTCTCGACCCTGATTCTTGTTAAATACTCGCACTTGTAGAATATTCCCGTGTTGTCAACCGGAATAATGCCATTATTATCCTGATCTTCGTCGTCCTCCTCATCGTCCGAATAATCATAATCTTCATTCTCCTCATCATCTGAATAATCATAATCTTCATCTGTTTTCGCCGGGTCAGAGTCATCAATATAATCCGGAGCATTGAAACGCTCCTCTAACTCAGAGCTATAATCATCATCCGGTCCACCGTCAAATATACAATTAGCCAGTTCCTCAGCCACGTGATTATAGTAATCATAGTCATCTTCATAATCATCCACTGTCTTAACTCTCGGTTCACCCAAGACTCTAACATTTCTCGGAATGATAATATCGGTTATTCTGGTTCTTGCAAATGCGTAATCTTCAATTACTTCAACAGTGTCCGGTATCTTAATGTCATCAAGCTCATAATCATTAAAGAGCAAGCCGCTCTCTATAGTTCTTAGATCCTTAGGAAGCTTAACTTTAGTCAGATAGTGGCAATCTCCAAAAGCCTCCATTCCGATATGATCTACACTATCCGGAACTATAAGCTTCTTAACACTCGATGACATGAATGCACCCGATCCTATAACTTTAAGATCGTTATTAAATGTAACTGACTTAACTCCATCACCGCAGGTTTCAAATAAATCATCTTCGGTCAAGTTACAAAACGCACCGTCCCCTATGTACTCGAGTCCTTGAGGGAGCTTTAATCTCTTGATGCTTGAACACCTAAATGCACTTCGCCCTATGTACTTAACTCCCTTCTTCATATTAAGTTTTTCAAGCATAATACAACTCTGAAATGCCCTGTTATCAATATACTTTACCCCACTCGGGAGGCTAAGGCTTTCATATTGACCATATGAATATGACTTATACATTGAGGTAAGCCATGGGACTCTCTTAAAACCCTTATTCACTTTTATCTTCTTAGCTGAATCAACCAATGTATATACATTTCTTGAAGGCACTAGCTTTTTATCCGACTTCTTATACGGACGAATAGTAAGAATCTTACTCTTCGTGTCATAGCTCCATGAGAAACTCTTACCGACTCTGCCACTTTTCGTAGACGCAAATGTAGTAGTAGCTTGAAATGAAAATCCTAAAACCAAAAGAACTGCTAATAGTGTAATGACCTTACGCATAAATACATCTCCCTCCTCGTATGCAGGTAAATCTGTCTCCATTATACAACCATAAAAAAGAAGATGCCACACTTTTGTGACATCTTCCACTATAATTCTAATTAAAAACGTGATGCATCCTTATAATTAAGAATGCATCACGCTGTAAATCATTTGATAATCATAAATTACTTTTTCAGATTCTTAACTTAATAACAAATGTGTACCAAACAAAAAAACCGATAAAATCGCAATTGCATTTGTTATGATTATAATATAAAATGATAAGGATGACAATTAAGGGATATAAAGGAAAACTCATGGCTAAAAACACAGAATTAAAACACCTGTACTACCTGTACGGTGAGGAAGATTATCTAAAGAACCAAAAGAAGAAAGAAATCGAATCTAGGATAAATGAACTCGGTGGATTCGTAGATACAATCAGATATAAAGACCAAAAGGTAAGCGGCGATACATTAAAAGGTCAGGCATATGTTCAGGCAACACTTTTTGGCGGACCAAGATTCATGCTCATCGAGAATTGCAGTGTCACCGAGCCTGAAGTATGGATAGACTATCTTAAGGAGTTAGAAGGCAGCAACACATATGTAGTTGTCGTTGATGATAAACCCGACAAAAGAACCAAGTTATACAAGGCTTACGCCAAGTACGGAGAGGCAATCGACTTAAAGACTCAGATGGTCAAGAGCCTAGAGCGCTTCGTTATGGGATGGATGGGCGACAACAACATGACTATGAAGACCGCAGAACTCACCTATTTTATCAATAGAGTTCCCGACAAGATGACTGCGATTGTAAGTGAGCTCACCAAGTTAAGAGACTACGTCAACGCCCTTAACGCATCAGAGACCGTTATTGTCACCAGAGAAGATATCGATGCCATAACAACCAGGGTTATCGAAGACAAGATATTTGAAATGATAGACAGAGCTGCTATCGGCGACTCTAAGGGGACTTACCTTTTATATAATGACCTCTTAACTCTTAAGGAGCCTCCAAGCAAGATACTTATACTGTTAACCAGGCAGATTAACATCTTATTGCAGATTAAAGATCACGTGAGACTTGGCACTCCTAACGACGAGATAGCAAGCAAAATGCAGGTTAACCGCTTTGTTATAAACAAGAATCTCGGCGTCGTTAAAAAACTATCCTACAAAAGGCTCCTTAAGCTTTTAGACTACGGAGTAACCTTACAAAATGAATCAAGAAACGGAACAATGAGCGATTCCACGGCTATGGACTTAATGTTAGCCGAATGTTTCAAAGAATAAAAAAAGGCAGGTGATAATCACCTGCCTTAAGTATTCATATAAATTAAGCAATAGAATTAACAAGCTTAGTAAGACGAGAAACCTTACGAGCTACGTTGTTCTTGTGGTAAATTCCCTTAGAACCAGCCTTGTTAATCTCAGAAATAGCTACCTTAAGTGCGCTCTCTGCTGCAGCCTTGTCCTGAGCCTCAACAGCCTTCTCAACCTTCTTAACCAAAGTCTTAATCTTAGACTTGATAGTCTTGTTTCTTAATGTCTTAGTGTTGATAACTAAGATTCTCTTCTTAGCAGATTTAATGTTAGCCAAGATGTACACCTCCAAATAATATAATACATTCAACTGTTATAACATATAAACCGGACACGGACAATCATATGTTAATCTAAATTCATCCACGCGAAACGTAGTGACTCATTTCGCATGCCTATCTACTATATCTTAAATGATGCAAAATGTCAAGAGAAATATAAAGAAAATGAAGCAGGAAATGAATCCTGCTTCAAACGTTACTTAATCTTGACGTAAAAAGTATCTGTCCACTCTGTGTAATACTCCTTACCTTTATAAATCATATAAGATCTCATCTTCATCGAATAATTCTTGCCGCTTGAAAGCCCTGTAATCTTGGCAGTCTTCTGTGTCTTCTTATCAACGATAAATGACTTATGTCCTGTCGTTGCACCCTTAGGCCAATATCTTACTTCATAACCGGCTGTAGGCTTCGAACTCCATGAAACATTCATAGTCCCTTTAGCATTACTTGAGCACAATGTAACCTTAGGCATATCAGGGTAAACAACAAGAGTCATATTACCAAGTCCCTGCTCGTACTTGGAAGTCTCTGCAGTATACATATAAAGCTTAACTCCACCTGTACCGGCAATAGTAACATTACCAAACTTATCTATATCGGCAACCGACTCGTTACCTGAATAATACTTAATCTTCTTGCCTGCCGGATATGACTTAGCTTTAACGTTGAATGGTTTACAACTGTGGGTCTTCTCAACATAGTTCTTAACCAAAACAGCAGCCATCTTCTTACCTGTATGTTTAGAATCATCAATGATGACCGTAACATAATCCTGATGGCCATTCATTGTGGTTGCGGTAATCTGACAAACGCCACCTCTCACTGATCTGATTCTACCCTTCTGATCTACATATCCCATCGCTGCGTCACTCGTGGTCCATCTGACCGCCTCGGTAGAACCCGAAGTAAGCTTAGCTTTAAGGTCAACCACATCACCATGCTTCATTGTAATATAACTTCCAACCTTCTTGCTACCCTTATAAATAGTAACACTCTTAGAAGCCTTAGAAGACATCTTGTCAATCTTACAATCAGACTCCTTAATGTCATCTAGAAACTGCGAGTTAGAGTACACATGAACAGTACAAAGCTTAGCGTACTTGAGGTTGGTCTCATGTGTATTGGATGCGAAAATGTTATTGCCGCTTCCTCTAAATGAAGGATAAAACTTCATATCGGTAAGTTTCTGATTGTTAGCAAACGCTCCTAGTCCAACACTATAAACCGTCTTAGGAACCACAATAGACTCAACGGCATAATTCTTCTGAAAAGCGTAAGCTCCTATCGTACCTAAACCATTATTAAGAGTAATGGTTCCAAGCTTCTTACATCCATAAAAAACCTGTTTCTTGATACTCTGTAAGTCTTCAGGAGCAACAAAGCTTGTGAGATTCTCACAGTTATAAAACGCTCTCTTCTCAAGCACCTGTATCTCCTGTCCAAATGACAAATCACTAAGTGCAACACAGTTATAGAAAGCATCTTCCTCAACAGTAACCGCGTGAGTTCCGATGACAAGTTTCTTAAGGGAAATACAATTCTTAGCAAGACCACAACATACGGTCTGCATATTATCAGGAAGTACAAGTTCTTCAAGGTACGCACAGTTCTCAAACGCTCTGTCACCGATATATGTAACCGTCTGCGGAATATCTATATGCTCTATTGAATATCCAAGGAATGTCCCTGTAGCTATGTATGTGAGCCCTTCAGGCAACTTGATATTCTTAAGCTTAGCCAAATCATCCCCAAAGTACGAAATACTTGTGACCTTAGAACCCTCTGCAAATGTTATCGATGTCAACTCTGTACAGCCATCAAAAATCTGATTGCCCACCCTTGTAACACTTGCAGGAATCTCAACCGAAGTCAGTTCTGTACAACCTGCAAATGCAAAATCGCCAATAGCAACAACATTAAGCCCGTTAACCTTAGAAGGAATGCTGATAGTATTGCTATCTCCGGTGTATCCGACAACAACAGCACCCGTATCCTTGCTTATATTGTATTTAAATCCTTCAACCGTAACTGTATCAATGCCTTTAGAAGATGTACACATGCTGTCAGGCATTAATGTAAGTACCATTACGGCTATAATTAATATCGCAATTCTTCTTCTCATAAAACCTTCCTCTAACAATAAACCCGTCTACAAAACCACCCTTAAGCAATACCTATCAACCCACTGCCGGCTCCTCAGTTGTGCTCGTCTCTGTAGTAGTAGCCTCTGTTGTAGAAGTCTCAGTAGTCTGCTCCTTAGCAGTTTCTGTTGTAGGAACAACCACTGTAGTAGCAGCTTCTGTAGTTGCAGCGGCATTCGAATACGAAACCGTAACATTGCCGGTTGTCATATCTGTTACTTCATATGTCCATCTCTCAGTCAAAGGATCATATGTATGTTTAACCTTGTAGGTAGTACCGTTCTTGGTATAAGTGCTGGTCGAAGCGGTACAGGTAGTCTTAGAAACCCATGCCCCTTCGGAATTCTTGGTGGTAGTAACTATCTTCTTGAAATAGAAAGTTCCGTAAGGATCCTTGGCAGACGCCGTCGTCTCCTTAGTGTACTTGCCGTTGACAATGTATCCGCTCACAGCGTTATTCTCGCCACTATAATAATCCGAAGGCCCGTTGTCATATGCGGTATTCTGACTTGCAACCATCTGCATCATCTCATCAGAAATAGTGTTATAAAGAGGTGTATACCAATCTGTCATAGCAACCTGCCAAGACGATCTGGTAAGCAATATACCCTTGTAATTATGAATGACATTGTCATAAATCTTGAAATCGTGTATACCCTGTCCGTAAATACAGAATTCATTGTCCTTACCTGAAAAGTCGTTATTCTTAACGGTAACGTTCTTCCAGTTCTGAACTCTTATGGTGTATGAATCAATATCATAAAACTTGTTATTCTCTATTGTAATATTGGTGTGGTATCTGTTGGTGGTAGTAACACCGTCAGAATTAAGCGTCTGCGAATATCTGTGAGTTCCAATTGCAGTTCCCAATCTGTGGAAAGTGCATCCTTTTATAACAATCTTCTTGTTAGGAGTCTTGTCAAATGATGACCACTTAACCTGAAAACACAAGTTGTTCTCATCAGGAGCATCGATATTGATACCCTCCTTGATAGCGGTACTGTGCGTCTGCTCCTTATATCCTGAAAATGTACAATTCTCAATCAGAGTATTGTATGTACCGTCAAGCTCTATAGGGTGATTGCTCCTCATATTCTTGAAATTAAGTCCCTTAAAGGTAATATTCTTACCATGGCCAATCATGAAACCCAAAGCATCGTCGCAGTAGTTAAGATTGATAGTAGCCTTACCTGTTCCGATAATGCTGACATCATGGCTTCCGCCATAACCGGTAATCTTCTTACCTGACTTCGCAGGCTTTCTACCAATCACATGGAAAAGTGCTTTAGAATAAACCATCCTAGTACCTGTCTTATAAGACTTCTTGATGGTTGTTCCCGATGAAAGCTTGATAGTAATATTAGATCCGATGTACAAAAGATTAGAAACGGTGTAAGTTCCGTCCTTTAAGATCAATGTTCCTCCACCTAAATCTTCCAGTCTATCTAAGTATGACCTTAACATATAATAATGCTTGGTGTACTTGTTGTACCTACCTGACTTGACATACTGATTCTTGTACGGCTTAGAATTAGGCGTAACGGTAAAAGTCTTCTTGGCAGCATATGCCGTAGTAGGCTTCACCGCTGCACTGCCAAATGAAATCATAAAAAAAGCAGTCAAAACAACCAATGTAACAATTGTTCTTCTGAAAAGTCTCATATATTCACCACCAATTAAATAATTATAATCATTATAGCATAATTAAACACACTCTTCCATAATAATATAACATCAATTTGAGATAAATGTTAAGATTCCAAAGATAACCAAACTTTATTAATCCCTATATGTATATGCCTTATATCCACTGTCTTTCACCTTGATTCTAACCATCCCTTTATCCTTGGTGCAAATGTAATCGACTCCATGATTATCAAGCCTGCTAAGAACTTCCCTACTTGGATGATGGTATCTGTTTCGCTCGCCGACTGATATTACCGCATATTCCGGCGTAAACATATCGAGAAGTTCATCACTTGTAGATGTCTTACTTCCATGATGCCCAACCTTTAAGATATCGATATCATTTGCAGAAGTCTTATACGAATCCAGCAATAAGCGCTCTCCCTCTCCACCTAAATCACCTGTAAAGAGCATCTTAAACCCCTTATATTCAAGAAGAATCGTCGTTGAGTAATAATTAGGTTCATCAATGGAGTACTTGTATGGCGGATGAAGAACTTTAAGTGTCACATCCTTGTCGTTAATGCTCATCCCTTTAGACAGATACGACACTGATATCCCGGCATTTAACGCCTTGTCACGAAGTGTAGAATAATTATCATCAGGAGTTGAAATATCAGGTAGCATAAGCGTTCCTATATCATAACCATTGTCAATCAATTCACTTATAGCACTTATGTGGTCCTGATCACTATGCGTAATTATTGAGTAATCGATCCCACCGATTGCCTGACTCTTAAGATACGGAATGTAAGTATACTCATAAAGGCCTGAATTAGAAGTGCTTCCACCATCTATAGAAATCACCCTTTTGTCCGGAAGTTTAAGGATTATGCCGTCCCCCTGACCGACATACAAAATATCAATAACAAGCGTATTCTTGTCACGCAAGAAGAACACGCCCATAACGCAAATATTGACTACAACGATGCCTATAATCAATCTGCAAGCCATTCTCTTTAACAACCTGTATTCATTGCGTTTTGATATCATTTGCTTCGCAAAACGGATGTCAGATTCGTAGTAAACAAGGTCTTTTAATACGCCATGCCGCTTGTTTATCAGCGCAAATATCAAAAGTAGAGTCAGGTAATACATTACGATACTTACCATATCCGGCTTCCCGACTAACACCGATGACCTAGGAAGCGACTCATTAAGAAGGCAAACACTTTTATTAAAAGCCAGAATTAACCTCGCCGGAAAAAACGCAATGTCTGCCAGGTTAGAATCTATGTATGTCATCCCCAGTCCAACCATTGCAGACGGCACAAGCAAGGACATCAAAGGAACCACTAAGAGATTGTACGCGGTAGAATAAAGCGGAAGTTCATAGTAAAAATAAGCTATAACAGGAGATATAATAAGATTGATACTTAGACTTAATATAAGCGCATCAATCACGCGCCCCAAAAGCCCCTCTCTCTTGGCAAATGAAGAAAGAACCGGATAAACAGCACCAATCCCAAACACCGCCCCAAAAGAAAGCAAAAAGCCTGCATCAACAAAAGAAAGAGGGGCTATAAAAAGCGCAATAAGAGCCGCCAGCGACATTGCAGATAAAAGGTCATAGGCTCTTCCAATAACTTTGGCAAGATAAGCAACAATAAGCATAATCATCGCTCTAAGACACGATCCGCTCATCCCGCTTAAAATCCCATACGAGATTATAAGAAATGAAGAAATAACTGACGCGCTTACAATCGACATTTTCATGTGTCTTAACACCTTGTATATCATCGCTCCGATAAGACCGATATGAAGCCCCGATATAGCAATCACATGGGCTATACCTGCACGTTGATACATTCCCTTAAGATCTTTGTCAATGTCCGCCTTATCTCCAAGCACTATCGCCTCTAATATCCCCGCATCCTCTTCATCAAGAACTGCCCTAAATCTCAAAACAAGTCTATCTCGCAGCCGCCTTAGATAATCCCTATAAATCCAGCATTTGCCGTCAGTTACATCAATATCATCAATTTCAAGCCGACAGTCAACATTTCTTGAACGATAATAATTATACTCGTTAAATTCACCGGGATTATCTCCCTTGTTTAAAGGCACAAGACTCCCTGTAACGCGCACCTTTTGCCCAAGCATTAACATGTTATCTTCAGTTTTGGTTATAAGTTTTCTTTTAATGTGATAAGTATTGTCTTCGTAAAAGACAGTAGCGTCGCCTAAATATATCTTATATCCGTTAGACGCGCGAGAAATGTCATGGACAGTCGCATTAACGCTTACTCCGCTTACGCTGTCCATATCAAGAACCGTCAATATATCATCACCCGTAGCAGTATAAAGCCTCATCGCACCAAGAAAATACATTAAGACTATAAACACTGCTATAGAGCACTTCTTAAATTCTCTAAAATAAATAATTGAAATCACACCGGCACACGCCAATGTCAAAACCTTAACCCCTGCAAATGAAAGGTACACGCCAAGCTCTCCAAGCACAAAGCAACAAACCGCCATAAGCATAGGTCTCTTATTCAATTATATTCTCCTTTATTCTTTGTCCACTAAATCAAGATTTCTCTCAAACAACTGATTAAAAACAACATTACCGTTGTATAAATCCTGCTGTTCTCCTTCTATGGTAAACGCCACCTTACTTACGGTAGCAAGCTCACAAAGGCTGTTAACAACAGAATAGATAACCGTCTGATCAAGAACATTGTCAGGCATCGTCATAAACTCTTTACTAAAGTCCACGTAGCACACGCTATCCTTGGTGGAAACCGACAAAAGCTCCGTTCCCTTAGGTATAGTGTTATAGTATCCTCTCTCGCTCGTTCCCGCGATCAGTCTCTCGATAACGAGTTCTTCGGCAGAGTTGTGACCGCTAACATTTATCGGGAACCTTATTGGTTCTAACCTATCTCCGGTAACATTGGTAAAGTATATAGTCACATACTGAACCTGATTGATATCATTTCTTGCATCACTGTCGACAAATGAATCCGCAGTCAAGGCACCAACAATCTTATCATCCTTCATAAGTGGCTGAGAACCGACAGTAAACGAAACCGTGTTGATTCCCTCAATCTGCACCAAACTCCTTACAAATGCAGCCTCACATAAAAGTGCGCTCGAAGCCGGAGCTTCATAGAAACTACTGCTTAAGTTAATTGTTGCGGCCCCCTCTTCAAGTTGATCGTTAAGATAGCTCACATTCTGTGGAAGGCACGACTTAAAATCAACCGTGGAAACATCCGCAGTCAACTTATCAATCATCTTGTCCATCTGACTTCTCGCCGTCTCATCCTTGTCAAATGTTACAGTCTTCGGAATAAGCTTTGTAGAATCGTTACTGACATAGTAAAGAACATACTCATCAGACTTAGGAACAACGCTGTCCTCTTTAGAATCCTCTTCACCACAGCCACTTAAAAGAGAAGACACCATTATTAAAATCAAAAATAAACTAATGTATTTAAGCCTATTCATTCATTTCACCTTCATCTTCAACATCATCTAACTCTACATCTTCTTCGTACTCTTCCTCTACTCTCTCCTCGATAATCTCCTCAGGCTTAATAACAACCACCTGCGGATTAACCATCTCGTCTGTGTTAAGTACGACAACATCAGGCTCTGCAGCAGCGATATCTTCCGGCTTATCATCTGCAAACGCATCCTTCTCCTCATTCTTAGGCTTATTGAGAGTAGAATCAACAGCCTCTAGCACCTCGCCGATATTACCCTTAACCTCACTCAAGTTAGGAAGCTGTAAGGTCTTGGCAGTCTTTTTAGGCTCCTCCTCTTTCTTCTTAAAGAAAGAAAATGAAATCTTCTTAGGCTCAGGTGCAATAGTAGCTTTGCTCGCGTTGTTAGCCGCAAGATTAACAGAATAAGTAAGAGGAATTCTTACCGTAAATGTAGTTCCCTCTCCCAAAGTAGAATGAAGTTTTATACTACCATGGTGCATCGCAATAGAATTCTTGGTAATTGCAAGACCAAGTCCCGTTCCACCGGTATCTCGGCTTCTTGCCTTATCAACCCTGTAAAATCTCTCAAATACGTGATCCTTACAATCATCAGGAATACCGACACCACTGTCGGCAATCTTAACATAAAAATATTTATGGTCAGCGTTAAGCGCTATTCTAATCCAACCCGAATCAACATTGTACTTGATAGCATTTTCTATTAAGTTAGACAATGCAAGAGTAAGCTTAACTTCGTCAATCTCTGCATTAACCTGTCTAAAACTCTCGTACGTGATCTCGATATCTCTCTTGGCAGCAAGTGGTCTAAGCCTCTTTAGTAAGAGCTCCAAAAGCTCATTGACATTAACTGTTGATACGTTCAACACATCATCCGCCTTCTTATCAAGTCTCACAAGAGTGAGAAGGTCGTTGATAATCTTATTCTCTCTGTCAACCTCTTCTACGATATCCTCCATAAATTCCCTGTAAATCTCTACAGGAACATCATCCTGATTAACCAAAGAATCCGCAAGTACTTTAACAGAAGTGATTGGCGTCTTAAGCTCGTGTGACACATTAGATACAAACTCCTGTCTTGATTCCTCAAGCTTGTTCATCTTGGTAATTGCTTCATTAAATGAAGAAGCAAGCTCCCTCATCTCCGTAAAACCATATACCTCCATGTTGACATTTCTTCCGTTAGTCATATCTATTATCGATTGGGAGAACTCTCTAAAATGTCCTGTTAAGACCATAGTAAGAAGAATTGCAACCATTAAGATTACAACTATAAAAAGAACCAAAAGCTGAACAGACTGATCCTTGGCATAGTTAATTGTGTTAAATGATGATTTGACCGATGAATATACAACCATAAGGCCTATAGTCTCAACCTGATTACCCTGATTAGAACCGCCTGTCACAAGAGGATTATTAACCGTCTGTTCTTCAGGCTCAGTCTCATCTTCCGAGGTCGATACATTGACCGGAATATAGCAGGAAATGTAGTCGTCCATCACCTGGTTGTTCTCACTCTCGGTCATGGTTCCGCTCATAGCCTTTATAACATTTTCTGAAATTAGGTATTTATCCTTATTGATCTGATAAGTATCCGTTAATATACGGTAATCTGAATCTACAAGCATAATACGACCGTCAAATACAGTTGCAAGCTGATCAATCTGATTCTCTAGAGCAATGTCTGTTTCGCCGTTAAAGTATCCGGCCAAGACAAGCTGATTAAGCAACACATTACTCTGATTGATAGTAAAGTTCTTACGCTGATCGATAATACGCCTCTCGTAAGTCTTTTGTAGAAAGTAAGAATATAGCAATATAAATATCATGGTAAGCACGAAAAAGCATACGAATACAACAAATCGCATGCTCTTAAAGGCTCCGCTTCTGATACTGATCTTACTCATGTTGACCCCCTATCCGGCAAAGTAGTAGCCGACACCCCATTTAGTGTGGATGTATTTAGGTTCACTTGAGTTAACCTCTATCTTCTCTCTTAAACGTCTGACATGTACATCTACTGTTCTTCCGTCTCCAGGGTAGTCTTCACCCCACACTTCTTTAAGAAGCTTCTCGCGGCTGTACACTTTGTTAGGATTCTTGGCAAGAAGTTCAAGCAAATCAAATTCCTTAGCTGTTAAGTTAACTTCCGCTCCGCCTATAAACACGCGACGCCCCTCTATGTCTACTTTAAGGTCGCCGGATACAACAACCGAGTCGTCAGGAACTTCCTCAACTATCTTGGACTTACGACGAAGAATAGCCTTGATACGAGCCTTAACCTCCAATGTATTAAAAGGCTTGGTAACATAATCGTCCGCACCGTAATCTAAGCCTAAAATCTTGTCCATATCGTCGCCCTTGGCAGTAAGCATAATAATAGGGATGTCAGAAAACTCTCTAACCTGCTGACACACTTCAAATCCGTTGAGTTTAGGAAGCATAACATCTAAGAGAACGATGTCATACGAACCCTTCCTAATCATATCTAAAGCTTCCTCACCGTCATATGCAGCATCTACTTCCATCTCATCCTGCATAAGACTGAACTTAAGTCCCTTAACTATTGATTTCTCATCATCTACAATCAAAATCTTTCTTGCCAATTTAAAGATACCTCTCTTCTTGATAAATCATACACTTATATCATCTTTTATGCGTGAAAACATGGCCTCCTTAATTCCCGAGACATTCATGATATCTTCAATCTTAGTAAATCCGCCATGTTGCTCTCTATACTCTATTATTGCTTTAGCTCTTGCCTCGCCTATGCCTGCAAGAGTTGTGAGTTCATTAACGTTGGCTGTGTTGATATTGATACAATCTGAGCCTGTGCTGTCTTCATCAGGCATTGCACCTTTGTCAGCGTTAGCGCCTTTCTTAGGAACCATAATCTTACTTCCGTCAGTCACAACCTCAGCAAGATTAAGGGCATCCTTATCAGATGACTTTGTAAAACCGCCGGCTGTATCGATTGCATCTCCTATCCTTGAACCCGCCTTAAGCTCATAAAGACCTGTATTCTTAACCGCGCCGCATACATATACATAAACTGTATCACAATCAATGGAATCCGATGAGACTTCTTCATATTCCTCAGTCTTAGAATCAGCAGATGCAGCATAAGAATCTGAACTTCCGCCTTCAATCTCAACCGGATTAAGGCTCTCACAACCTGTTGTCAAATAAAAAGAACACACCAAAACAAGCACAAGAAAGTGCTTTATGATATGATGTACTCTAAAATAATCATATATCATATTAAGTACCTCCAGTTAAATGAGGTACAAAACATCAAAGCGCAATATCATTTTATAAGAAAATTCCCCTAAATACAATAGGGGAATTTAAAAAGTTTAAATATATTTATCAGTTACTTATAATAGCTGTTCCAATACCTTTGTTGGTAAAGAGCTCGAGTAACAGGCAATGCTCAAGCCTTCCGTCAAGGATATGTACTCTTGAAACGCCATTCTCGATAGCATCTATACAGTTATTGAGCTTTGGAAGCATACCGCCACCAACTACTCCGTTACTTATATACTCTCTTGCCGTATTAAGATCCATCTCTGATATGAGAGTCTTCTTGTCTGTAGGATCCATAAATACACCCTCGATATCCGTTAAGAATACAAGCTTTTCTGCGTGAATCTTAGATGCAATCGCGCATGCTGCGTCATCGGCATTTATGTTGTAACTTGAGTGGTTGTCTCCAATTCCAATAGGCGCGATTACAGGAACATAGTCGTTGTCTAAGAGGACGTCAATAAGCTTGCTGTCTACTGTATCAACCTCTCCTACAAAACCAAGGTCATGACCATCGGCGTACTTCTTAACAGTATGCATAAGACTTCCGTCTTTACCACAAAGGCCGACAGCCTTAACACCCATGCTCTCCATCATGGCTACAAGACTCTTGTTAACCTTATTAAGAACCATCTCTGCAATCTCAATCGTGTCTTCATCAGTAACACGAAGTCCGTTGATAAACTCAGGCTCCTTGCCTTTTAAACGCACCCATTTGCTTATCTCTTTACCGCCACCATGTACAATAATTGGCTTAAGTCCGATAAGTTTAAGAAGTGCAACATCCCTTATTACGCTAACTTTAAGATTCTCGTCAAGCATAGCACTTCCGCCGTACTTAACCACTACCTTCTTGCCGTTGAATTCCCTTATATAAGGAAGAGCCTCGACAAGGACGGTAGCCTTATTCATCTCCTCTTGAATATTGTCATTAATACTTTGCATAGTAAACCTCCTCTTAGAAGCACATAGGAATCTGCTTAAGTCCCTCGTCTTCATCTAATCCAAACATTATATTCATATTCTGAACGGCCTGTCCTGCCGCGCCTTTAACTACATTGTCAAGTGCACCCATAGCAACGATTCTGTTAGTTCTTGAATCAAGCTTGAAGTTAACATCAACGTAATTGCTGCCCTGCACGTATCTTGTCTCAGGACAAACATCCTTATCAAGCACTCTTATAAACTTCTCATCCTTATAGTACTTATCATAAACAGCCTTAACTGTATCGTAATCCACATCTTTAGCAAGATTAGCATAAGCAGTAACTAAGATTCCTCTATTCATAGGAACAAGGTGTGGTGTGAAAATGATATTGATATCTTTATCACACGCATATCCAAGCTGCTCCTCAATCTCTGGAGTATGTCTGTGAGTCAATACACCGTATGCCTTGATATTCTCGTTAACTTCACAGTAAAGGTTAGGAACCTTAGCTCCTCTTCCTGCTCCTGTCGTTCCAGATTTAGCATCCACTATAATAGAGTTAGGATCAATAATTCCTTCCTTAACCAGTGGATAAAGAGTTAAAATGCTTGTGGTTGTATAACATCCCGGATTCGCAATAAGTCTTGTATCCTTATTAATCTTACCTCTGTTAATCTCGCAAAGTCCGTATACAGCCTCAGGAATGTACTGTGGCGACTTATGCTCAATCTTATACCACTCTTCATATATAGAAACATCTTTGATTCGATAATCTGCTGAAAGGTCGATAACCTTTGCATTTGCTAAAATGTTATCGTTAAGAACTCCGGCTAAGTATCCTTGAGGTGTCGCCGTAAATATAACATCCGCTTCCTTAGCCAAAGTTTCTAAATCATCTGACTTACATATATCAGGTACAATCTCGCATACATTTCTAAAAATACTTGCGTACTTCTCATCTACGTAACTTCTTGAGCCGTACCACACTATCTCAACCTCTTTATGTTGTAATAATAATCTTACAAGCTCTTCTCCCGCATAGCCTGTAGATCCGATAATTCCTACTTTAATCATGTCATCAACCTCCGTTTCGAAATAAAGCGTTTATAATTATACAACTATGCTCAAGACAATGCAACATAAATATAGTAATTTGTTGATGTTTTTAAAACTTTGTTTTGTATAATTATACATTTTTATGTATAATTATACAAAAATTAATTGTATTTTTCTTAAAAATAGTCTTGCAATCGCTTGTATGATGATTTATGATTGAGTAAGTGATTCCGTATTTCATATACGGTATGAACCCTAACATTTTATTAACCAGGAGGAACTATAATAATGAGTAAAGAAAAAGTTATACTTGCTTATTCAGGTGGACTTGACACAACAGCATTGATTCCTTGGCTCAAGGAGAACTTCGACTATGAGGTTATCTGCTGCTGCGTTAACTGCGGTCAGGGCGATGAGCTTGACGGATTAGAGGAGAGAGCTAAGTTATCAGGGGCTTCTAAGTTATACATCGAGGATATCACAGATGAGTTCTGTGATGAATATGTTGTTCCTTGTGTACAGGCACACGCTGTATACGAGAACAAGTACTTATTAGGTACTTCTATGGCAAGACCTGTTATCGCTAAGAGATTAGTTGAGATTGCCAGAAAAGAAGGCGCTACTACAATTTGCCATGGTGCAACCGGTAAGGGTAACGATCAGATCAGATTCGAGCTTGGTATCAAGGCTTTAGCTCCTGATCTTAAGATTATCGCTGCATGGAGAAATGATAAATGGACATTAGACTCTCGTGAGGCAGAGATTGAGTATTGTAAGCAGCATGGAATCGATCTTCCATTCTCAGCTGATTCAAGCTACTCAAGAGATCGTAACTTATGGCACATCAGCCACGAGGGACTTGAGCTTGAGGATCCTGCTAACGAGCCTAACTTCAATCATCTTCTCGTTCTCGGCGTTTCACCTGAGGAAGCACCTGAGGAAGGCGAGTATGTAACTATGACATTTGAGAAGGGTGTACCTAAGTCAATCAACGGTAAAGAGATGAAGGTTTCTGAGATTATTGCTGAACTTAACCGTCTTGGCGGTAAGCACGGTATCGGTATCATCGATATCGTAGAGAACCGTGTTGTTGGTATGAAGAGCCGTGGTGTTTACGAGACACCTGGTGGAACTATCCTTTACGAAGCTCATCAGCAGCTTGAGGAGCTTATCTTAGATCGTGAGACAACCGAGATGAAGATTAACCTCGGCAACAAGTTTGCTCAGATCGTATACGAAGGTAAATGGTTCACACCTCTTCGCGAGGCAATTCAGGCATTTATCGAGAGCACCCAGGAGTATGTAACAGGTGAAGTTAAGTTCAAGCTTTACAAGGGTAACATCATCAAGGCAGGAACAACTTCTCCATATTCACTTTACAATGAGGATCTTGCTTCATTTACAACAGGTGATATGTATGACCATCATGACGCAGAGGGATTCATCACTCTCTTCGGTCTTTCTACCAAGATTCGTGCATTGAAGCATCAGGAGCTCAACAAGTAATTAAGGAGGTATCCTATGGGTGAGATTAATGAAAATGATATCAGCGACGCTGACATCGATAATATGCTCAACGTTTTAGAGAATTTCGGCGCATCAGGCGAGGGAAGACTTAAGATTCAGACCTCTGATACCGTTGAAGCCGGAACTACAGATACCAAGTATCACTATGGAAGGTGCGACGTAGGCTCTCCATTTGCCAAAGGAACACCTTTCGATGCAGACGACAACGGATGCGGTTGATCGTAAGGATTATGAAAATGTTTTTGGTGGAGTGAGTGTTATTCTTATCGGGGCGCCTCGCGGCTTGATTGCGAGCAGCTCACGTTACTAAACTCAATAAACATCAAAAAAGAAGAGTCTTGAAAACCACAAGCGGTTTCAGACTCTTCTTTTTCACTATTTATTTCGTTAAGTAACGAGGCTCGCAAACACCCGATAAAACAACACCCACTCCTTACTGTAATGCTCGATTTCCTCATAACGCCTTACTCAGGGTGGCTTAAGCCACCGACGCGACGTCTTTTCTGTGTTCAGATAGAGGCTTTCTGCCGAGCAACGGTAGCAACAGGTGATAAAAAGTTATTAGATTTACTATCAATGCTCCGAGCCACGCACTTATTTCTGCAAATGCTGCCGCATTGAATCCTATAACACCCATGAGCGTTGATACCGTAACGACTCTCATTATCATTTCCAAAACTCCTGAAAGCATAGGCATCATAGGAGCTCCCATTCCCTGAACTCCACTTCTGAATACAAACAGACAATCCACGAAGATAATCATGGCCCCGGCTATCGGAAGAAATCCGGCAACGAGTCTAACCGGCTCCTCACCCTCAAGAAGTATCCTAGCCAATGTGTTAGGCATAAATACCATAAGGCTTCCGAGAACTATATAAGTAACAAGCGAAATTGTCAAACATACCTTAAGTCCACCCTTTATCCTGTCGAATCTCTTTGCACCAAAATTCTGACTGGTAAACGCACTCATAGCATTGCCCGCTGTTGCAGCTGGGCACATAAAGAGGTTCAAATACTTACTGCAAGCTGAGTATGCCGCAGTGTAATCAACACCGAATCCATTGACAAAGTACTGAACTACCATACAACCTACAGCCGTAATTGAATTCATAAATGCCATAGGCACGCCGTTCTTAATAAGAGTTAGGTAAACCCCTGCTTCATTTACAAAATGCTCTCTCTTAAGCTTAATGCACTCTATAGTTGTAAGTTTAGCTATACATACTCCTGATGACACAACCTGTGAAATAACAGTTGCGATAGCAGCGCCCTCAACACCGGTCTTAAGCACAAAGATGAACACTGCGTCAAGAATAAGGTTGAGCACAGATGAAATAATAATAGCCTTAAGCGGTGTCTTGCTGTCTCCAAGCGAACGCAAAATGCAGGCGCTCACATTATATGCAATCGAGAAAGCTACACCTCCGAATACAATATAACCATACTTTAAGCTGTCATTAATAATAACCTCATCAGTTCTTAAAAACTTTAATGCATCTGGCAAGAATACTATACTCACTGCGGTAAGTATTATTGCTATCAAAACCGCTAGCTCTATTGTCGCCGCAAGATTCCTTTTAAGCTTGTCGTACTCTTTGGCTCCAAAGCTCTGAGCCAATACTATTCCAAATCCGGTTGCTATACCAAGTGAGAATCCAACTATCAAAAAGAAAAGCGAACCCATATTGCCGACCGCAGCAAGTGCGTGATCTCCCAAACCTTTGCCTACCATAAGTGTATCAGCGAAATTATATAACTGCTGAAGAACGCTTGTCAAAAGCAGTGGCCAGAAGAAGCCAAGAATCAGCTTTGGGATACTGCCCTCGGTAAAATCAACTGTAACATCAGTCTTGTTCCTTTTCTTATCTGATAACATTTTCCTGTCTTTTACCATAATCAGTCTCTCCTTTCTTCAATCATTTGTCTTATTGTAGTCCAGAGTATATAACAAAAGCGTATCAATATTTATCAATTTTATTGGATTTTTTATAAATTTATGGTATATTTTAGAAAATGTTACCGATGCTTTTTATTTTTGCAAAGGATGATGTGCTATGAACAGGCGTAAAGAGTTAATATACAAGCTATACACCCAGCGAGAAGAAGAATTCGTAAGAATGGATATCAAGAGTGAATTCTCAAGATATGATGATATAAAGAACGGAAATGTTGAACAGGTTATCAAAAATAATAGGCTGATTAAACAGAATTTCTTTAAGGGCAAGGGTACTCTTTCTAAAGATCCGCTTAGAAATACCAAATATCATTTTGTGGTATCAATCGGCGTAATTACGAGAATGTGTGTAAATGCAGGCTTGTCACACGACGAAGCCTACACCATGAGTGATATATTCATACAGGAAGCTGATCTTTTAACAAGCATAGATGCTGTAATTGATTTGTTAGGACAGGCACATATTGAGTTTGCCGAAAGAATGCAAGAATTACAAAGTGACGAACCGTACTCAATGCACGTAAGACACGCCATAGATTACATATATGACCATTTGCACGAACCACTGACAATGGAGAAATTAGCGAAAATGGAAGGTCTTAATCCGAGTTACTTTTCTAAGTTATTTGCTAAAGAAGTAAAAACCCCGGTAAAAGCATATATCCTGGCCGTAAAGATTAACACAGCCAAGAACATGCTTGAAAAATCAGAATACTCTATCGAGGATATATATTTCTCGTTAGGTTTCTCATCGCAGAGTGCATTTACGGCTGCGTTTAAGAAGCTTACGGGAACAACTCCCGCCAAATATAGAGACACATATAATTATACATCCATGTAAAAAGCAGGGCCACCGCCCTGCTTTTATATCAAACATACTTGTGCATACCACATACCTGTCATTCTGAGCGAAGCGAAGAATCTTTATCCCGAATGAAATGAGGGATAACACTATAATAGTTTTATGTTTACAATGCTTCATAGATTTATTGACCTTCTTCGAAGGTCAAAGATCCTTCGCTAACGCTCAGGATGACATGTTAAACGTTTTTACGCCTCAGCAACAGGAACCTTAACACTGCTGTCATTCACGAAGAATACCTTTGGCGCAAATTTATAAACAGCTATACTTACGATAGTACATACAACCGCTATAGGAAGCATATACGAACCATTATATGTAATCGAGAACAATATTGCCCCCTTAGCTCCGTTAGAAAAGTCAGCCCAGATTGTAGCACCTGAAATAAAGTGACTAATAAATCTAACTACGCACACCATGAACGTCGCAAATCCAACACCTACAATTCTCTTCTTAAACATTTTCGCAAATACCGGTGCAAGTCCGACAGTTGCATAAGCTAAAATGTAATCAAAAAGAATACATACAATTACTACAGTTGCTGTTGAACCTGGATAGAATATTCCCTCTCTACCAAGAATAATGCTTATAACAAGATAAAGCATTCCCGAGATAGTTCCCCATTTGAATCCGCGTCTTAACGCAAATACAATGAGTGGCAACATAACGAACTTAATTGATCCGCCATTTGGCAACTCATACAACTTGATAAAGTCAAGCACGATTGCCGCTGCCACAAACAGCGCACACTCCACCATAGCAACAAGATTTTGATTTCGATTCTCCATAACAAGAATCCTCCTTTATAAGTTATACTATGCAATCAATATAGTTCATGCAATAAAAAATGCTCCTAAAAGGCGAACCTTTTAAGAGCACAAATAATCCATTATAAATTATGCTCCCTACGACAGTATTAACTGACAGGTTCAAAGGGTCAGGTTTAAACCTTCTCAACGAAAAACTCGTTCCCCTGCATTCGCTATATTCATTTACACGCAAGGACTATAATAGCACTTCTCCTTTACATTTGCAAGAAGATATTTTATACTGTAGTGACTGATTATAAATAAGAGGAAGACAATGGAACCAATACTTATATTGACGGAAGGCATTTCCGACCAGATTAACAACTATATAGAAACTCATGATGACGACGAGCATCACCTTCATATATATAACGATTTTGTGAGCAGTTCCGAAGGCAATCTCTTCTACGCCTTAGGCGAAGTTTTTCTTAATATCTTAGATGTTCTTAAGATTGAAGATCATTATTATTCAAATGATGAAAGAGCCAAGGTTCCGCCTCTTAAGATAATCACCGATCTTCCTAAGCTCGCCGAGGAACTTACACTGTTATACGGTGACGATGAAGACTCTTTGGTTGAAGTTATACAGATGGGTGTCAATTCGACTAACTTCTTTCCGACATACAGTAGGGAGGATCTTATAAATTACGAACTGTCCGTTTTAATATCATATCCTATGGCAGTTGCCCTTAATTCATTGTGGCAGATTATGGATGCAGATAACTTGGTCGCATGGACAACCGAATCAGAAAAGATCAGAAAAGCCAGAGAGAGCAAGGATTACTTTGGTGACAGCCTTCTCATTCATCTGCTTGACCTGATGATATTAGAGATTACTGAAGACACCGGTGAGTACGCGTATTCATTTATCCAATCCCTTAAGATGCAGATATCTAAGAATCCAATCGACCTTGCAGATTACCTGAAAGGTCTTGATAAATACACTACCCTTTCACCTATCAACGGCTTCTTTATATGGAACCAGTTAAAGTATTTGGCTTCTTCCAACAAGATAACCAATGACGACGAGACGTTAAAGCTGCAGAACAACTTATACACCAACTGCTATAACGCATTTGCTGACGCGTGCCTTGAATTCACTACTCCTATTATGGAAGATGAAAGACGAAGAGACAGGATAATGGTTTTTGTAACACAGTTTTTAACTGACGGACACTATCCAACCGAGCTTATCAAAGGCTTAGTTATGGCATTAAACGAGATTGGCTATGACATTTTCATTTTCAATACAACCGAGAGATATACGCCTAAAGGATATGTTCCGATGTATTCAGCAATTGGTGGCAATACTGTCAGAGAATTTCAGGACTTCGAGAAAATGATATGCGGCAACGTAGTCTGCGACTACTATCAGCCCGCAGTAACCTCAGGGTACCTTGACATTTTCAACGATGCAATTAACAAAGCCGCTAAATACAAGCCGCTTTATATTCTTTCTATCGGCAACGGAAGCCTGATATCTGATGTGCTTGACAGGATGATTCCTGTAGCATCGATGGATATTGATACCACCTCTCTTCCAACCACTAAGAGCAGGATAAGGGTGATTACCAGACCTTTAGAAAAAGGCGAAAAGCACCCTAACATATATACAGACGGCTACACTGTAGTGGCTCCTAATTTTAATTATCAAATAAACACAGTGGAAGATGCGATGAAGGTTATGACAGATCTTGACAGACAGATTGTCTCTAACTTAAAAGACGCAAGTAAATACTAAAAAAGCTCCGAAGCTTAAGCCTCGGAGCTATTATTATTCTTAACTTAACATTCCAACAATATTGCTTACATGACTTGATAAGAACTCTTCATAATTGTACATCTTATCGGTTAAATCAGCAACCATAACACCGTAATTCATATTCTCAACATAAATCGGAATCATAACAAACTTACGCGGATTAGAGCTCATAGCCTTGTTATCAAGCATGTCAACCACGCTGACAACACTGTCATAGGTGCTTGCATCAACAATCTCACCATCAGTCATGGCAACGGTAAGATTGAGTTTCTCAGGAGCAACAAATGTCTCATTAACATTATATTCAACAGGCTTATCAAACAGATAGAGGTAAGCATTCTTAACATCAAGGTGCTTAAGGCTCTTAAGCACAGCCTGATAATTCTTAACCTTATCCTTGTGAACAACCATACTGTCAACAACAAACTCCTTAACCGATTCTACATTGTTGTTATTAATATCACTGACAGTTCCAACCTGATTATCAAGTCTTCTAATAAGGTCAATATAGAACCCTCTCATCAAGTTGTGAACTCTCTCTCTTGCGTCAATAACTTTACCTGCAGTCGCAGCGTCTTCAAGCTCTTTAAAGTAAGCTACCAACTGATTAATATCAGCGAACTCTAAAGCGTTAGAATCAACAAACTGTCTGTACGCGGTTCTGATCTCATCATCAATAGCATCATCGGAAATGCTAATAGCCGCAAGGTCTGTAAAGCAGTCAAGCAAATGTACCCATGTGCTGTAAACAGATGTAGTTGAAGTATCCTGACCTGACCTTCTGTATCTGTAGAAAATCATATCAAATACCTGATCTGCACTCATCTCATTGATGAAGTTCTCTCCGTCAAATGTCATACTGTCAAAGTTAAGTCCCATAGACTTACGAAGAATAAACGGAGTATCCAAAAGCTCTGTCGTGAAGTTCTCTCCACCCATAGTTCTTACTACCGCGCTAACTGCTCGTTCTCCAAGAACAACAGGATCGGCTGCTATAGTAGAAAGTGGTGGGTCAGCCTTAGCACCTTCAACGGTATTGTCATATCCGAATATATGTATATCAACTCCCGGAACCAGGTCTCTCGCCTTCATCTCCTCGTATAATGAAAGCGCTGCGTAATCATTAACACAGAACACGCCATCCATCTCAGGGTTGCACTCAAGAAGCGTTGCGCACGCTTCATGATTGTCGCCTGACAAATAACCCGGAATGTATGAGTACTCTCCCATCTCCATTCCGTATTCATTCATAACCTTCATAAACTGAGTTCTTCTCTCAGCAACATCGGTATTGCCTTCAGGTCCACCCAGCATACAGATATGCTTACACTTAAGTTCCTTAATGAGATATAAAAGACCATTCTTAATACCAGAGGCGTTATCATAATTAACACATCTGAAGCCTTCGTAATTAGAAGATACAAGAATTAAAGGTACACTGACATATCTGGCAAGAAAATCCATAAGGCTTGACTCATTGGTAAATGCACCAATGCTTCCTGCCGCGACGATAAGAGCATCTATATTGCTCTCCTTAATATATGAATATAATGCTGTATACTGATACTCGTACTTTAACGCACCAAGGTTAGAAGTATCTCGGTTGATATACTTACCGGGAACAACAACCAGATTCATACGAATGTTGTTAGTGGCTTTAGAAACCCCTCTACACAAAGCCTCAGCATACGCGTCTGTAACACCACTAACCATCAAACCTATAGTCTTGCGACTACGATTGCCCATAATACCACCTCTTTCTGCCAAATAATCACTTACGTGGCTAAAATATAGTAAGTACTCAGCGCATACAAATCGCCGAATATACACTCTTAATATTATATCACTTTTTTACTTGCATTTCCATAAGAAAAAAGCAGGTTTCCCTGCTCTATTTCTTAATATGTTAATTCTATTAGTCTTTAATGTAACTTACCGGCATCTTAACAACGAACTCGCTGCCCTTGCCAAGCTCACTACTTACGCTTATCTTACCTCCGTAGCACTCGACAATTCTCTTTGTGAGTGTAAGCCCGAGGCCAAAGCCCTCCGAACTTCGTGACTCCTCACCTCTAAAAAATGCATCAAATACAATCGGCAACTCTTCCTTCGCTATGCCAATTCCATGATCCTTAACCGACAGTATCATATCATCGCCTTCAGCGTACACTCTAATATTAATAGGATTATTGTCGACATTATATCTTACTGCATTAGATACAAGATTTCTGACAACCGTAATAATAAGAACATTGTTAGCCAATATTTCTTCAATATCAACCTTCTTGTCAAATGAATTAAACCCGTCAAAACTAATCTCTAGATCCTCACACACAACATCAACAAGATCATCCATATTGACCGGCTCAGAATAAAGCTCTATACTATCGTTATCAATCCTTGAAAGCTGAAGCAACTGAGTGACCAAATCGTTCATAATATTGGTCTGTCTCTCCAAAACCGTAATCATCTCAATCGCCGACTCATCATAGGAATACTTCTCTCTGGCAACTTGTAACTGTGCTGACATAACGGCAATCGGCGTCTTAAGCTCATGAGACACATCTGAGTTAAATCTCTTCTGAACATCATACGTAAACTTGATCCGCTCAAACAACTCATTATAAGCATGAACAAGAGCATTGATTTCAACGAATACGCTCTCCTCATCTATCCTCTCGGCGAAATCCATCGAATCACTTACCTTCATCGCGGTTTCATACATCTTATCAATAGGCTTAATCATACGTTTGGTAATGTCTAACATAAACAAACCGAGCAGCACGAAAAGCGTAATAATAATGATAAGAGAAGTCATTCTAATCTTGTTATATACTGTTGAAACATTAGCCTCCTTTATAAAGCCATATATGCAATAGCGTTTGTCTGATGACATTTGCCTAAAATCGTCCAGTCTAACGAGATCCCTCTTAACATACACAACACCCTCAGGTGTCTTCACATCACCAAAGAAATACATTCCTTCGTCATATTTAGTGTCAGCTACACCTTCAGGAAGCTCACCTACGACACAATTACCCAATTCATCAACAATAGCAAAATCATATCCTTTGTAATCTGTCTTGTAATCTTCTACAACAATCTCGCCATCAACACACTTAATGGTCTTAAGAACCTGCCTATTCTGCGTTGACAACTCACGCCTAACCTCATCAGGAATCGCTCGCCTTGTGATAATCTCTATAGTTGCAACAGTAATAAAGCATACAACAGCAATAATACCAATTACAAGCGAAACTACATACTTGAAGATGGAAATATTATGGAATTTAATCTTCGGATTTTTCTCTTTCATTATCTTTTTTATCTCCGTCCCAAGACAGACAGTATCCAACGCCTCTTACCGTGTGTATAAGCTTTGGTTCAAAATCGTCATCAATCTTCTTTCTTAGGTATCTTATAAACACGTCAACAACATTGGAATTACCAATCCTGTCAATCTCCCAAATGTTAAGCTCAATCTGCTCTCTCTTAAGAACTATATTCTTGTTTCTAACCATATAAAGAAGAATTGAGTATTCTTTTGGAGTAAGAATAATACGCTTACCCTGTCTTGTTACCGTCTGCTCATTAACATTAATCTCCAAATCACCAACTCGATAAATATTCTCTCTGATACCAACAGACTTTCTAAGCATAGCTCTGATTCTTGCAAGCAACACTTCAAAATCAAATGGCTTAACCATGTAATCGTCTGCACCTTGATCTAATCCATAGATTATATCATGTTTCTTATCTTTAGCCGAAAGAATCATAACCGGGGTATAATCCTTCTCGTTTCTAATCTTCTTAAGAAGGGTGAACCCATCCATACCACCAAGCATAACATCTAAAATAACACCATCATAATCCGTATTATGAATATAATCATAAGCTTCATTACCATCATAACATGAATCTACGATATATTTCTCATCCCTGAGTTTCTCAGAAATAAGCTTATTCAAATCCTTTTCATCTTCAACAACCAATAATCGCATAAAAAACCTCCAATTAAGATAATATCATTTACCATTTTACAAAACATAGATGAAAACAAGATTAAAATATATTAAAATTATAAAATTTAAGTGGAGTAGGTATATTCTACTCCACTTAAATGTCAATTGACTTTCACCTTAACCCAAATAGAGATTCCGTCTGTCTCAACTGCTCCAACTTGCATAAGGTTGTTCTTATAAATAATCTCAGAAATATCATGTTCAAACTTAACCTGAGATGTGCGGCCGGCAGCCTCTACGATATGAAACTCGTCTCCGCTCTTAGCTCCCCCGACAATCCTAGTCACATCCTGATACGGAATCTTACCAAGGTATTTAGGTTTCTTACCAAACAAACCCATTCTAATTCCTCCAAACTAATACTTCCTAAATTATCTTGTTACAGACGCAAGCTTGTTAGCCATGTTACCTAAATCATCAATAACTCGGTTGATATCCTGTGCAATCGCAAGGTTCTCTTCGTTGTTCTCAAATGTCTGATTAGAGTGAGCAGTAACTTCCTCTGTTGCCGCTGAGATACTCTCAATTCCATCAACGATAGCCCGATTAGCCTTCTCAAGTGACGAAACAAGCCCTCTAAGCTCTACCGAACTTGAACCAAGCTCATTCATAGCATTCTGAATCTTGTCAAAACTGTCAACTGTATTAGAAACAGCCTGATTCTGCGCATCACTAATCTCAAGCATATGCGTAATCTCTTTAATAACCTTATCAAGCTCTAAAGTAACCTTACTAACCAATTCACTGATATGATCTGTAGCTTCCTGTGTCTGATTAGCGAGCTGACCAATCTCGGTAGCAACAACCGCAAATCCCTTACCTGCTTCTCCTGCTCTAGCTGCCTCAATAGAAGCGTTAAGCGCAAGAAGACTGGTCTGGCTTGTAATATCATTGATAATCTCTGTTATAGACTGCATCCGGTTGGTGTATTCGTTAAGCTTATCAAGGTCATTCGAAACATTCTTATTCTCATTGTTAGAATCTTCAACCTTCTTAACAAGATCATTGATATTGTCTCTTGCTACGCCCAACTCATCAACAGTACGCTTAACATCATTGTCAATAGAGCCTGTTGCCTCGTTAACCTTGCTTATTGCAACCTGAATCTCTTCTGTCTTATTCATCTGATCTGAAATTGAAGCTGCAGTCTCATTGGTACCGGTAGTAACCTGCTTCATAGACTCCATTGTGTCCTCGGTAGATGTCACCAAACGCTTCATCTGTGCAGCAACAGTAACCACACTTGAATTAAGCTCTTCCGATGCCTTAACCATCTCTGCCATAACATCATCTGTAGCCAACTTAGCTTCGTTAATGCTTTCAAGCTGTGCATCGTTGTTACCCCTAACAACCTTAGTACTCATAGCGGCATAAACTACAAAAAGTACAGACGCTAAAATTCTAATCTCGATATCTGCCATGTCATCTGTCGTGAGCACGCCCTTAGACAGATTAATCGCAACATAAACTACATTGGCTACCACCATTGCACTCGAAAATGACACCGTAAGCTTAACACTGTTATAAGTCAACAATATAACGCCAATCAGGTATGCATACGTATATGCGACCGGAGAAACAGTAGTAAATAATACAAACAAGTAAAACACAAAGAAGCCCCATGCAATTACGTTCTGCAAAAGCTTGCTTGCTTTATCTGCTTTATAAATAACTATACTCGCCACCAAAGGGAGGATATCCAAAAGGCAGAATATAGCATAGTATCCCCACGTTCTCTCGTGTTTAATAACCTGCAAGAGATACGCAAGAACAAGAATAACATTCATAACCGTATAACATGTCAGTGATGCTTTGTTAGCACTTTTTAAAGAATTGATCTCGTTATTAGACATAAATACCTCCTAGTAAATGTATGTATTATATCTATTGTAGAGCCTTGAGCCACTATTGTCAACTGTTAAAAAGTGTTAACTTTCTCCCTGAAAAACAAAAAAAGCCGAGAATCCTCGGCTTAATAATCATGATATTATGCAAGCTTACCTTTAGCAAGCTCAACAAGCTTAGCGAATCCCTCAGGATCTGCAATAGCCATCTCAGATAACATCTTACGGTTCATATCAACACCTGCAAGCTTAAGACCATGCATAAACTTGCTGTATGAAAGTCCATTCATACGAGCTGCTGCGTTAATACGAGCGATCCAGAGCTGTCTGAACTGACGTTTACGCTGCTTTCTGCCTGCGTATGATGTGCTAAGAGCACGCATAACAGACTGCTTAGCAACACGATACTGCTTAGAACGAGCTCCTCTGTAGCCCTTAGCAAGCTTCAATACTTTATTGTGCTTTTTTTTGGCATTAGCGCCACCTTTAATTCTTGCCATTTTAAAATACCTCCTAAAAACTCGAAACCTTAATTAAATATAAGGCATAATCTTCTTCATGTTCTTGATATTAGTTGAGTCTGTCATAACACCTTTTCTTAAGTTTCTCTTGGTCTTAGCTGACTTCTTAGTTAAAATGTGCTGCTTATAAGCCTTCTGGCGCTTTAACTTACCTGTACCGGTCTTCTTGAAACGCTTAGCTGCAGCGCGGTTAGTCTTCATCTTTGGCATAACTTTATCCTCCTTAAATTACAATGTACATTTATAAAATGATATTACTTCTGTGACAGAATCATAATCATGCTTCGTCCTTCAAACTTAGCCGGTTTATCAACCTGAGCGCAATCTGAAAGTGCCTCTGCAAATTCGTCGAGTATGTGCTTGGTTGCATCGACATGTGCAAGCTCTCGACCTCTGAATCTTAAATTAACCTTGACCTTATCACCCTTAGATAAGAACTTTCTTGCCTGATTAATCTTAGTATTAAGATCGTTAGTATCGATATTAGGTGAAAATCTAATCTCCTTGGTATCGACGGTCTTCTGTTTCTTACGAGCTTCTTTCTCTTTTCTAGCCTGCTCATACTTGTACTTACTGTAATCAATAATCTTACATACAGGCGGCTTGGCATTAGGAGAAATCTTCACAAGATCAAGTCCCTGCTCTTCAGCCATGTTAAGCGCATCCTTAGATGACATAACACCGATCTGCTCACCGTTAGATCCGATAACACGAACTTCCTTATCCCTTATCTGCTCATTAATCTGATTCTCTACTGCTATGATTCATACACCTCCAAACAATATCATAATATCAAATCCACAAAAAAAGTGGATTGCATAACAATCCACATAAATATCATCATAAATCAAGCTGTATAAATCAGCATTTACAATCATACTATAAACCCGAGTCGCCTAATTGCGCTGAGGTGAGAGTGGATCCTCTGCTTTATTGTTACCAGTTGTGTTACCCACAACAGATGACATATTACCATGCCAATCAACATTTGTCAAGAGAAAATGTTGATTTTATGCAATTCCCATGTATTTACGGTAGTTAGCCATCTCTTTCTTGCCATTCTTCTTATACATATACTGTGACGAGAACAGCACAAAACCTTTACATCCTGCCTCTTTCTGCTGTTTTATCTGAGTGACGATAACGTTATTCTTCTTGGTCCATCCTCTATCACACGAATCTCCTACGCCTGCTCTATAGATTGCAAGCCCTATAATCATAGTCTTGTTGGATTTATCAAGCCTCTTCCAATGCTTAAGCGTATTAGTGTACATCTTGTAGTTGATGCCGTGAAGAAGGTACTTATCTGACCAATATATCTGCGGAAGAATGTAATCAATATATCCCTTATTGTTAAGCCATGTGTTAAGATCACAACCGATTGACTTGGCATAGGAAACATTGCCTGCAGGGCTTATTCCAAATATCATCTTGGAATTGATAGCCTTGACGGTGTTATATACCTTCTTGACCATCTTATTAACATTTTTCTTCTTGGTCTTTGCAGAAACTCCTTTGAACTGTCCGTTATTAGGATAAAAATAATCGTCCATGTGGATACCGTCAACATTGTAACCTTTGGCAATCTCTTTAACAATCTTAACAATCCTGTTGGTTGACGACTCACTTCCCGGATTATAACTTGAAGTCATAGTCTTTCTGTAAGGGTTGAGCCATGCATGAAAAGCTATTCCGTAAGCATGAGATCTTTCGATGAGAATCTTAAGCGGGTCATATGCCGGTTTCTTGGAATTCTTGAACATATAAGAACTCCACTTTAAAGTCTTACTTGGATATATCGCATCATTACAAGGACAAACATGGAAGAACACAGTATTAATCTTGTCCTTCTTGAACTTCTTGAACATCTTGTCTGCATTTTTGGTAAATGTAGTCTTAGACTTGTTGTAAAGCCCCATGCTCTTGTAGTCACAAAACGACACCCAAACGCCTCTCATATTACCCAAAGTATTCTTAATCGAATAATTAGAGGTATCCTGATAGGAATCCTCCGCGTCTTCAGATGCGTCAGAGGACGTAACCTCTCCTCCTATTACTTCGGCATCCTCCTCAAAATCGTACTGCTCAAAGTAGTTCTCCATATTGATTTCACTTCCGGTAAGTCCGATATCATCTGCATCCTCACTGGCATGCACATTACTCACCGGTGCAAATTCAAAAATAAACGCTACAATAAGCAAAAACGCTGTTAACCTTTTAAACAAATTACACATAAAAAATCAAATCTCCATTAAAACTACTATTCCTGTTCGCTATCTGCCTCGATAGGTATAAACACCCTATCCGGCTTGACATCCACATCCTTCATGTTGGATTTATTGGCCTCTTCACAAAATGTCTCCTGTGAATTGACCGGTTCGTTATCACCTCTGTCAGGCTTAACATAGCTGCCATCAGGCTGCATAATATGAGCTTTAACATTGTCTGCGAGTTCTACTTGAAGAACATGTATTGCATAGTCCTTAAGGTTCTCATCCTCAATAGGGAACATAATCTCTACACGTCTGTCAAGATTCCTTGGCATCCAGTCCGCGCTCGCCATAAAAACATCTTCATGACCTTCGTTGTAAAAATAATATATACGGCTGTGCTCAAGGAAATTACCTACAATCGACCTTACGGTGATATTGTCGCTCACCTCCGGTATCCCAACCTTAAGCGAACATATACCTCTTACAATAAGATCAATCTTAACACCTGCACTTGAAGCCTCGTAAAGAGCAGCAATAATACCTCTGTCACAAAGAGAGTTAAGCTTGGCAACAATCCTTGCCTTCTTGCCTTCTTCAGCATGCTTCTTCTCACGTTCAATAAGCCTTATAAACCTGTCTCTTAACCAGATTGGCGCACATGTAAGCTTGTTCCAAAACGGTGGCTCAGAATAACCGGAAAGCATATTAAATACCGCCGTTGCATCTTCACCAATAAGCTCTGAAGCAGTAAAAAGCCCCATGTCAGTATAAAGCTTAGCAGTACTGTCATTGTAATTGCCGGTACCAAGATGCACATATCTTCTGATACCGTCATCCTCTCTCCTTACCACAAGAGTAATCTTAGAGTGAGTCTTAAGTCCCTTAAGACCGTATATAACGTGACAACCAGCCTGCTCTAACTTTCTTGCCCATATAATATTGTTCTCCTCGTCAAACCTCGCTTTAAGCTCAACAAGCACAGATACCTGCTTACCGTTCTCGGCAGCAGAAGCAAGTGCCGCGATAATCGGCGAGTTACCCGACACTCTGTATAATGTCTGCTTAATTGCTAATACATTAGGATCCTTAGAAGCAAGCCTTACGAAATTGACAACAGGATCAAAACTCTCATATGGATGCTGCATTAGTATATCATGATTTCTGATTTGGTCAAATAGATTATCTTCAGGATCTATCATAGCCGGCTGTTTAGGGATCCATTTGTCATATTTAAGATGATCAAAACCGCTCATGCCGTTAACTTTCATGAGAAATGTAAGATCAAGCGGTCCGTTAATTCTATAAACATCTTCATCCATAACAGAAAGCTCTTTCTTAAGTAGCTTAAGCAGCTTCTTGTCTACATCAGAAGCTATCTCTAACCTGATAACCTCGCCCCACTGTCTTAGCTTTAATGATTTCTCAATCTCAAAGAGAAGATCCTCTGCTCCCTCTTCATCAATCGTAAAGTCAGCATTTCTCATAACACGATAAGGAAATGCACATTTGACCTCATAGTTTAAGAAAAGCTTGTCAAGATTACGCTCTATAATCTCCTCTAACAAAATAATATCTGTAACTCCCTCTTTGCTCTCAGGAAGCTTAACTATTCTGTCAAGAACAGAAGGCACCTGAACAGTCGCAAGTTCGTAATCTTCTCCGTTATCCTTATCTATTACCAAAGCAGCAATATTAAGCGTCTTATTGCGCACCAGCGGAAACGGTCTTGATGAATCAACAGCCATGGGCGTAAGAACCGGATATACATTCATTTTAAAATAATCATCAACATACTTCCCCTGTTCCTCATTAAGCTGTTCAAAGCTCGTGAGCACCCTAAGTCCGTTCTTCTTAAGGTTCGGAATAAGGTTGTCATTTAATGTTCTATACTGTGCCTCCATGAAGCTGTGAGTTCTGTCATTGATGGCCTCTAGCTGCTCTTCAGATGTCATACCCGCAATATCCTTCTTCTTGTAACCGGCATGCACCTGATCCTTAAGTGACGCAACTCTAACCATAAAGAATTCATCAAGATTGGATGCGGTTATACTTAAAAACTTGATCCTCTCAAATAAAGGTATCGACTCATCCTGAGCCTCAGAAAGACATCTACCGTCAAATTCAAGCCAGGACAACTCTCGGTTATAATAATATTCAGGTTTGATATATTTCTTATCGCTCATCAAAGATTCCTCCTCTGCTTGATAATAGGTCTGATTCCGTAAACATCCTCAAAGAAGTCTGCCTTGTTACCAAACAAAGTTCTCTCTAAGGAAATGTCAGCTAATGTGTCTGTATTAAGTATGAGCTTCTTATTCTTTCTCTCAACCGTAATCTTACCAATCTTCTGCTTGTGACTTCTGTCCATCGCATTGGCAACCCTTAAAATAGCCGTAAGCTTGGTTATAAGTATATATTCATCCTTGTTAAGAACGCCCTCAAGCTCAGTATACGCAGGAAGATACACAGTGTTGTACTTGACAATGCAGGCAACAAGCTCTCTCTCCCTGTGTGAAAGACCGATAATCTCCGAAGCCATAATGATATTGTACGACTCCCTGCCGCCGGCATTCATAGTTATATACTTACCGCAATCATGTAAAATGATAGCAATCTGAAGATAAAGTCTGTTTCTGTCGTTAAGCCCATGGATATCCTTCATGGTATCAAATATCTCAAGGCCTATATTAAGAACATTGGAAATGTGAACTCTGTTGCTGTGATATCTCTTGCTTAAGTTCTTCGCCATGGAAATGATGTCCTGCTTAAAGTCATGCTTAAGAAGAACCTTGCCACTCTCATCGGCATAGTTAGCTGCAATACTGTCGCATATATCGATACCAGGAGTCCATATAAGCTCTGCTTTAGACCTGGCTAAAAATACTTTATAAATCTCTGCAGCAGGCAAAAGTGTATCCGCAATCTCAAGCGGTATCTCGTACTCAGCATTAATCTCCTCTGCAGATTTCTTGACTATCTTGTCGTAGATAATGCTCATCTGCCCGCTGTCTATAGAATCTGTGATGTGAAGCTCAGGCACCATCCTTCTCATGGCATCTATCTCATCACCTACAGCAATAATATTCTTAATCGACTTATCCTTCATAAAATAATTGTTGAAGGTGTCAATCTCGTTACTGATATACTCAGCAATCATATCTTTATATCCACTCAATCTCTCCTGCTGTCTCTCAAGGAGTCCCTGAAGTCTCATCGAACCAATCTTAAGATTCTGAGTCGTTGCAAGAGCCTGCTTATCAAACATGGATATCTGAATACTACCCGCTCCCATATCTATGATAGCGGTATTCTTCTGGATGACATTATCAAAGTCTGCGTTATGACTCGCAATACCTTTATACATAAGATAATGTCTCTCGGAATTGCTTAAAACATGAATATCTATACCGGTCTTAAGGCTTACCTGATCAAGAATAAACTCTCTGTTCTCTGCCTCTCTTATCGCACTCGATGCATATGCCTGATAAGTCGTGACCTGATACTCTTTCATCTTCTTTTTGAAACGAGCGAGAATCTGACTAAGTTCATCAACAATATCATTGCTGATCTTGCCGTATCTATATGTATCTCGTCCAATAGCCAGATACTGGCTGACATAATCAATCTGTTTGATCCCCTTGGACGCCGAAATCTGATATATCTTCATAAAGACGTCATTGGACCCTACCGCTATAGCTGCAAATGTAGTATATGCCATAACACCATCACCTCATTTCCATTATACGATAAATAGGCGAAAAATGCACTAAAAAAGTAAAAAAAGAGACCGTCATAAGACGATCTCTAAACCTTCAAGTCATAGTGCAAATTTTAATAGGTTCTCGTTCTACATAATAATGTCAACTTTATAATCTAATAAAAAAAGGTACACTTAAAACTCTTGGCTGTCTTGATTCATTAAGCGATAACAGTAACGTCAGTTGCCTGTGGTCCCTTCTCGCCATCGGTAACCTCGAACTGAACCTTCTGTCCTTCGTCGAGTGACTTAAAGCCATCCATAACGATTCCTGAGAAATGTACGAATACGTCATTACCTTCCTCGTCTGAAATGAAGCCATAACCCTTCTTACCATTGAACCATTTAACAGTACCTTGTTTCATTTTTTGTTCCTCCATAAAAACTGAAAATATATTGTGTCTTAGGACACAAAAAATATTATATCACACGACTTTTTAATCGTCAATTGAAATCTATGGAGCAGTTTTGAGCATTTCAACCCTCTCTTTAAGGCGGTTGATAGGACCATCAAAGAACCCTGATTCATACATCCTCTTAACTATAATTCCAAGAAGAATCATGATGATAAACCCAATAATTCCGCCTAATTTGAAGCCGACATACATAAACACAAGCACCGAAAGAGAGCTTAATCCTACACTGTCTCCTACCAGTCTTGGTTGAAGAACATGCCTTAACACAAAGCATGTCGCATAAAGTATTAAAAGCCCTACACCATAGCCTGTATTATTGATAGTAAACTCATAAATAGCCCACGGAAGCAATACCGTTCCCACACCGAAAAACGGAATTGCGTCAAGCACCGCAATAAGAAGCGCAGGCACAAGTGCATAGTGAGAAGGAAGAATCATAAGTCCTACAAACAAAACACAGGCAATTATAACCATAAGCTTAAACTGTGCAACGATATATCCCCACACACCGACTAGAATATTGTCTTTGATGAGCTTACACCTCTCCTTTAATCCTTCGCTCAAAAACTTGGAATAATATAAGTGCAACTTCTCCCAATCCACCAAAAACATATACGCAGATAAAAACATTACTATTATTCCGATTATTCCGTTAGTAACACCTTTGGCAAAACCCGTTAGATATCCGTCGCCCATCTTACCTGCCAAATATGTTGACACCTCGCCGGTAACGGAAGACGCCGTATCTTCGATTTTAAGTGCAAATGCTGCCGGTAACATTTTCGAAAACGAACCCCACCAACCTGATATATTGTCATTGGTCTCTTTATAAATACCGGGAACCGCCTTAATAAAATCTATCGCATAATAAACAAGCCCCGATATTATTCCATAAGCTAAGAACGCAACTATCGCAATAACCACTACAACGAGAATTGCTGAACCAATCTTTTTGGCAACCTTAAGGCGCTTCTCCAAAAACTTAACGATAGGATGCGCTATCGTAGCAATTATCCATCCGAGAACCAACGGCCACAAAAACGCGAGTAACTTAGGTATCCCAAGTCCAACAAACGCAATTATAAGTGCAAGAATTATTAATTCACATAATACCTCTAAATATATCTCCCAGCGTTTCATAAAAACCACCTCTTTACGTGGCTATTATATAACACTTACCTCATCAAGTCCAGCGTCATAGGAGTATACATTGTATGATAATAAATCCTCATCTCTGACAGCAGTCTGGTTGGCTTGTCTTACCATATTCTTTAACTCATCCTCAGGAATATCAGCGCTGTTTGGTATGAGAATCATCTCATGAACACTTGAAGGAAGAATGTAAAAACCGCCGTCATATTGTTCTGACAAATGCTTTAGACAATCAGGATATAAAACACTCGTTGCGCCGTTAATCTTCTTACTATTGGAGAGAACAAGCATTGGAAAATCAGGTGCACAAAGTTCCTGAAGTTCTTGCCTTACTCTATCCCTTATAAGTTCATTTTCAATAGATTGAAGATATAATTCTTCCATATCATCTATGCACATCGGGAAGAGCTTCTGCATATTCTCAATCGCCTGATAATAAAGTTCTTCCAGGGATATATCCCAGCTTTTAAACTCACGATTGGTAATCAACGCTGTCGCTATTCCTGCAGTTTGATAATCCGCAATCCATCTAAAACTGATAGCAAGATCGTTCCACATAACATAAGGACAATTCTTAAGAATCTCCTTGTTCTTCTCATAATTTATAAGCCTTATAATCACCTTTTTAGACATCTTATCGTAATCATAAAGTTCCTCTACATCAACATCAATTCCGTCCGCATGGTCATTATAGTAATCGATAACAGACTTGGCTATCTCCCTGATATCCTTACCATCAACGTACATATCATAGAACACATCCATATGTATTGACGGTGAAATATTATCACCATCCTTTACAATCTGCAAAGCCTTATATCCCGTCTGATTATTCTTATAAATATCTCTTTGATACACTGAGTAACCGTCATCTAAAAACTCGTTAACAAGCACACTAGACAACTCCTCAATAAATTCGTCAAATAATAACATAGTCCTCCTTAAGTCTTATTCGCTTTCGTCAAAGCTTCATTCAACGAACATGTTACGTTATTAATATTATAAGTTATAGCGACTGCATTTGTCTAAAACCTGTTAGTTGTATTTTGAGCGCAAAAAAAGGTCGAATCGGAAGTAATTCGACCTCATTCGACCTTTTTAGATGTTATATTCGTATTAATTCGTACTTTTTAACAACCGGAAGTTGTTAAGAACTCTTTTAAAAATGCTAAAAACTTGTCCATCTCCTCGTCGGTTCCGATGGTTATTCTTAGATAATTATCAATCCTTGGCTTGTTAAAATATCTGACAAAAATACCTTTATCTTTGGCGGCATTATATATGTCAGCAGCCTTGGCTTTATTATGTTTAGCAAAGATAAAGTTGGCAGATGAATCTGCAAATGTAAAACCTAATTCTCTCATCTCTTTAGAGAACGCTTCTCTTGTGCTGACAATCTTCGCTACATATTCTCTAAAGTAATCGTCATCAAGAACAGATGCAACGCCCACATCGATTGACGCTCTTGTCATAGTGTAAGAGTTGATTGACTGCTTTACGTCATTAAGAGCAGCTATCAAATCCTCATGTCCCATAACATAACCTATTCTCATTCCGGCTAAAGATCTTGACTTAGAGAAAGTTCTGACAACCAATAGGTTGTCATATTTATCGATAAGAGGAAGAGCACTCTCACCTCCAAAATCGACATAAGCCTCGTCAACAACCACAACTGATTCCTGGTTGTTCTTTACGATATCTTCAATAAATGACATAGGCTCAGCTATTGCAGTCGGAGCATTAGGGTTGGCAATAACAATACCACCGTTAGGCTTATAATAATCTTCCTTAACAATCCTAAAGTTATCGTCAAGCTTAGGCTGCTCGAATGGAATATTGTAAAGGCTCGCCCACACATCATAAAACGAATAGGTGATATCCGGGAACAATACAGGCTTATCACCGTTAAAAAAAGTTATGAAAATGTTGGCAAGGACATCGTCGGAACCCACACCGACAAACATCCTGTTAATATCTATTTTATGATAATCCGCCAAAGCTTTTCTCAAATCGTATACATTAGGATCAGGGTATTTTCTTAATTCATCAACATTTAACAGTGCTTCCTTAACCCTAGGTGAAGGAGGATAAGGATTCTCGTTGGTATTAAGTTTAATCACATCTTTGCTTTTAGGCTGCTCTCCCGGAACATACGGAGTAACTCGTCTAATATTGGCTTCCCACGCTTTCATATATGCCTCCTAGTTGTAATCCTTATATAATCTCTCGAATAACGGTATAGCTCTCTCAACCCTCGATGTAGGAACACAGTAGCTGAGTCTGAAGTATCCCTTGATAGAGAAGCTATCCGAAGGAACGATCAAAAGATCGTATTCTTTAGCTTTTTCACAGAAACTGCTTGCATCATCCTCTAAACATTTAGGGAAAATGTAAAATGTACCCTTAGGCTCAACAACCGAATATCCAATGTCCTTAAGAGCATTATATATAAGGTTCTTGTTAGTCTCATAAATCGAAATATCAGCAAGTTCATCAACGCAGTCTCTTACAACCATCTGGAAGAGTGAAGGAACTCCGACATAACTAATCTCTCTTGCAACCGCACCTATTGTTCCAAGCAGGATATCACTATCATCTGCATCATCGGTAAATGCTATATATCCGATACGCTCACCGGGAAGAGATAAAGACTTACTGTAAGAATAGCATACCAAAGTATTCTTGTAATATTTAGGAACATAAGGAATATTAAATCCATCAAAAACAATCTCTCTATATGGCTCATCTGAAATGATATAAATAGCTCTCTTATACTTGTTAGAAGCCTCCTCTAATACCGAAGCAAGCTTCTTGATTGTATCTTCAGAATAGCAAGCACCCGTTGGATTGTTAGGACTGTTGATAATAACTGCCCTTGTGTGTTCATTTATCTTAGATGAAAGATCATCAAAATCAATCTGAAAATCCTTGGTGTCAGCCTGCGACTCAACACACTTAACGCCCGCGCCTTCAATAAAGCACTTATACTCAGGGAAATATGGCGCAATTACAATAATCTCATCGCCCACACCGTAATCGGTTACTGTTCTAAAGCAAAGAGAAATAGCAGCTGCAGCTCCATTGGTCATAAATATATTGTTCTTGTGATAATTCATGCCATATCTTCTGTTAAGGTTACCTGCAATCGACTCTCTTGTGTCATCATATCCGATAGCACTTGGATAGCCATGAACAAAACATGGATCATTCTCATTCATAATTCTGATTGCAGTCTCATTAACTGAACCCGGCGCAGGAACTGACGGATTGCCAATACTGAAATCAAAAATATTGTCCGCTCCGACAACTTCTGCTCTCTTCTTGCCATACTCAAATATCTGTCTGATAACAGAACTCTGTCCGGCAACTTTAGAATATTTTTTAGATAACATAACAATAAACCTCCAAGCGAATTATATATAATTAGATGTACATCTAATATTATTCTGTAATCTTTAATAGATGTAAAAGCAATGGAATACCTCTCTCAAAATCCACCCCGTATCTGTAATCCGACTCAAGCGCTGAAGTTCTCTCGATACAGTCAACCACAAATTCACACGCAATCTCAATAGAATACTCCATAGACATTGCATTAAGCATACCACCTATAAGAGTACACATAAACACATCTCCGGTACCGTAGTAGACTCCAGGTATCTTCTTACTCTTGTATGTGTGAAAAGCTTTGGATCTATGGTCAAATGATGCCGCCCCTGTTCCGCCTTCAAAGTTCTCGACTCCCGTAATTACAACGTCGGCATCTGAAATATCAGCAAGCATTGATGCCATAGACTCTATCTCTTCGTTGGTGTACGGTCCTTCACTGTATTGCTCTCCGAGAAGCATGTATGCCTCAGTCATATTAGGACAGATAAGATCTGCATACTTTACGAGCCTTCTCATGGCATTTGGAAAATTCGGGCTTAAAAGTGAGTACAACTCCCCTTCATCAGCCATCGCAGGATCAACAAACACTACTGTGTGAGGGCCTTTAAGCTCCTCTATAAACTTTATGCAGCTGTCAACCTGGCCTTCATTTGCCAAGAAACCCACATAAATCGCATCAAATTTAAGATTAAGTGTCTTCCAGTGATTAAGAATCTCGTCCATGTCACCGGTCAGATCTCTATGATGATACCCGTCGAAACCACCCGTATGTGTAGACAAAACGGATGTAGGAACAACACTGGTGTTGAATCCGCAAGCCGAAAGCATCGGAAGAGCAACAGTGATTGAACATCTTCCGGTGCAGGATATATCCTGAATAGTTAACACTTTAATCTGCGGTAATAATCCCATAACTTCTCCTATTTATCGTTGACAAACACAACAAGACTCCTAGCTTCTAATGTAACTTTTCTGTTCTTAGGAACCATCTTGTTAACCTTGTATTTGGCAGTGGAAGTATCAATAACCTCTCTCCACTTCCATTTACCTAAAAGATCAGGAAGCTCTATCTCTTGATTCTCCCAATGTGCGTTAATCGCAACAAATACTATATCATCCTTGCCTCCCTTAGAATTGCGACCGGCATACATAACGCCCAATACTCTTCTGTCATCACATATATCCTCATCCCAAGGAATATGAGAATGAATACTCATAAAAGGAAAATGAAGGGAGCAAGGATTACTGTCCTTTCTGATGACTGCATGGCGCTTTCTAAACTCTATCATATGCTTGGTAAATTCATACATATCCCTGTTCTTCTTAAGAAGAGTCCAGTCAAGCCAAGAAATCTCATTGTCCTGACAGTATGCATTATTGTTACCAAACTGCGTATTCAAAAACTCATCGCCGGCGTAAAACATTGGCGTACCTCTAGAGAGCATAAGCGCTGCAAATGCATTTCTGCATAGCTTCTTTCTAAGCTCGATAATCTCCTCATCATCCGTCTCGCCCTCTATTCCACAGTTCCAACTGTTATTATCGTTAGCACCGTCTGTGTTGTCCCAGCCGTTAGCGTCGTTATGCTTCTCGCTATACGCGTACATATCGTAAAGAGTAAAACCATCATGACAGTCAAGAAAATTGATTGAAGCATTCTTACCTCTCTGCTCATGCGGATAAAGATCAGGCGAACCAATCATTCTGATACCCGCTGCCTTAGTGAGTCCATCATCTCCTTTAAGGAAGCGACGCATATCGTCTCTATATCTGCCGTTCCACTCAGCCCATCTGTTCCAGGCAGGGAAACTACCAACCTGATACAAACCGCCTGCATCCCATGCCTCTGCGATAAGTTTGACCTGTCCCAATATCGGGTCAAATGCAAGCGACTGCAAAAGCGGTGGAGAAGACATAGGCGAACCGTCTTCATTTCTACCCAAAATGGATGCAAGATCGAACCTGAAACCGTCAACCCTGTATGTGGTTACCCAGTATCTTAAGCAGTCTAAAATCATCTGCTGGACTATAGGATGGTTACAGTTGACCGTATTACCACATCCACTGAAATTGTAATACTTACCATCAGGCGTAAGCATATAGTAAATGTTATTGTCTAAGCCCTTAAACGAGAAGAAAGGTCCCTCTTCATTACCCTCGGCAGTATGGTTAAACACCACATCCAAGATAACCTCTATTCCGTTGGCATTAAGCTCCTTAATAACCCTCTTAAGCTCCGTACCCTCTCTGTTATATTCGAGACTTGCTGTATAACTTGTATTAGGTGCAAAGAAGCACACTGTATTGTATCCCCAGTAATTCATAACCTCATGATTGCCGACCACACGCTTGTCTGCCATCTCATCAAACTCAAAGATAGGCATAAGCTCAACAGCGTTAACTCCAAGTTCCTTAAGATACGGAATACGCTCTCTTATTCCATCAAATGTACCGGGATGCTCAACCCCTGAGGACTCGTCCTTAGTAAAGCCCCTGACATGCATCTCGTATATTATTAAATCTTCCATAGGGATAAGCGGCTGAATAAAGTTACCCCAGTCAAACGTATCCCTTACAACTCTAGCCTTATAAAAAGAACCTTCCGCTGCTTTCTCGCCCCATACGCTCTGACCGGTAACAGCCTTAGAGTATGGATCCAATATAAACTTGTCCTTGTCAAACAAAAGTCCCTTTTCTTCATCATAAGGTCCATCAAGTCTGTATGCATACTCAAAATTCTCAATATCAAGTCCAAACACTATCATTGACCACACATTACCTATGCGATAACTATCCGGGAAGGGCAATATCGCAAATGGCTCATCTTCCGTCCTTCTAAACAAGCACAGTTCACAGTAGGTCGCACCATGTGAGTGAATCGTAAAATTGACTCCTCCGCTGACCTCCATAGTTCCATACATGTTGTAATATCCGGGTCTTATCTGGAAACCGTTCACCTCATCAAGCGGTCCCCAAGAATCATCATTACCCCCTATATGTTTCATAAGACATCACCTCCGGCATGCAAATGAGTATGTATACATAAAAAAGTATATCACAAATGGCAAATGAGTGCTACATGTAATTAAAAAAGGCGGGGGAAATCCCGCCTTAATCGTATAATCACTTATTTCATTAATACGCAACTGATATATACGGGAAGTTAGCCTTACCCTTAATCTCTTTCTCATTGGTATTAATGGCTATATTCTCGTCTATAAGCTGTCTGCCATATATATCGGTTACCCTGAATGTGTAAGGTCCCTCTCCCATGCCGTTAGGAGCTGCAAAGTAATTGTAACTCTTTCTCTCGAGTGACTTGTACTTGCCTGTAGTCTTATCGAGGTATTCTAATGACTTAATAGGGTATCTGTGGTTTCTTACCTGAACCTCAGCCCACCATTTAGTACTGGTTGGTTTAAACACGTAACTTATCGGTTCATCCGTTGGAAGAGCTATAATCCTCCAGCTTATATTCATTCTTCCAGTAACTTCAGGTTCAATGGACTTAAACGCTTTTCTTGAAAGGTCAAGATTGCCTGACTTACCTTCAGCATACGGAAGAATATCAGTTACCATAACTCTAACAACATCTCCATCCTTATCGGTAACCTCTAAATATGCTCCCGCCATATTGTTAAGGTAGTCACCCTCATACATTGCTGTTGTTAAGTATTTCTCCTCATAAGAATCTAAGTTGGCAGCGCCTGTTGACGCTCTATCATAAAATGTAGCCTGCCCCTTATGTGCCTTCTCGAGTGAGTAATCACCTGCGGACTCGGTAGTTCCGTTAACTATCACTTCTGTTGTACTCCCTGAAGCAGTAGTTGGAGGCACAGTGGTAGTTGTTGCCTCGGTATTCTGATTAGGCTTTTCAGTTGTGCCTGCACCAGGCATCTGTGTAGTTCCGTCAGATATAGCCTCAGTAGTACCTGATGCCGGATTCTGTGTTGTACCTGCTGATGGAACCTGTGTAGTTCCGGAATCTAGTGCCTCGGTGTTCTTATAAACCTCATCATTCTCGGTTGCTTTTATCTCGGTACTGTCTGATTCTGAAGATGGTATATCTTCTGTAACATTAGTTGATTCAGAAACAATAGTAATTCTCGTAATATATTTCTTCTTACCTACCTTGGCAATCAGCTTGACATTGCCCGGCTTCTTGGCAATAACCGCACACTTCTTCTTGGATTTAGACTTGAACGAAGCCTTCTTGTTGCTAAGACTCCACTTAACTTTCTTCTTAGCGCCTTTAAGAGTAATCTTAACGGTGTCTCCTACATTTACCGTAACCGTCTTAGCGGATAACTTAACAGCATTTGACTTAATATCTGAACCGCTTAAGATATTAAATGCAAGCGCAAATGCCAAAACAAGTGCAACAACTCTCTTTAAACTCTTCATACTACTTCCTCCTTATAAGAAAAGGGCAGGATAAACCTGCCCGATATATTAATCTCTAACCTTGATATGAACTTCTCTAAGCTGCATCTCGCTAACTTCGTTAGGAGCACCGCACATAAGATCCTGTGCATTACCATTCATAGGGAATGGAATAACCTCACGAATATTCTCCTCATTACGAAGAAGCATAATCATACGATCAACTCCAGGAGCCATACCTGCATGTGGAGGCGCACCATACTGGAATGCATTGTAAAGCGCACCAAACTTCTCCTTAAGATCATCCTCAGTATAGCCTGCAATCTCAAAAGCCTTAACCATAATATCAAGATTGTGGTTACGAACCGCACCCGATGAAAGCTCAACACCGTTACATACGATATCGTACTGGTATGCAAGAATATCTTCAGGCTTCTCGTTATTAAGAGCATCTAAGCCACCCTGAGGCATTGAGAACGGATTGTGAGTAAATATGTACTGCTTAAGTTCCTTGTCATACTCATACATTGGGAAGTCGTTAATGTAGCAGAAACGATATGCATTCTTCTCAATAAGATCAAGTCTTGAACCAAGCTCATTTCTAATCTGACCTGCGTAAATATTAGCAAGCTCTTCCTTATCTGCGATAAAGAAAATGGTATCGCCTGCCTTAAGGCCTGCAAGATCTGCAATCTCAGTCTTCATATCATCAGGAATAAACTTATCGATAGGTCCTTTATAAGTCATATCCTCTAATATCTCAAGGTAACCAAGTCCGCCCATACCAATTCCTTGAGCGAACTTAAGTAATTTCTCATGCTGACCTTTAGAAAGCTTGGCATGAACATTGATAGCTCTTACAGTCTTGCCGTGGAAAGGCTTGAATGTACATCTTGAGAAGAACTCAGTAACATCGATAATCTCAAGAGGATTACGAAGATCAGGCTTATCTGTACCATACTTAAGCATAGCCTCTTTATAACTGATGATTGGATATGGAGCCTCTGTAACTAAAGCTCCCTCAGGTGCAAACTTCTTAAATGCAGCAGAAAGAACTTCCTCTCCAACCTTGAATACATCTTCCTGTGTTGCAAATGCCATCTCAAAGTCAAGCTGATAGAACTCACCCGGACTTCTGTCTGCTCTTGCGTCTTCATCTCTGAAACATGGTGCAATCTGGAAATACTTATCAATACCTGAAACCATAAGGAGCTGCTTATACTGCTGAGGAGCCTGTGGAAGAGCATAGAACTTGCCCTTGAACTTACGGCTAGGAACAATATAATCTCTTGCTCCCTCAGGTGAAGAAGCACAAAGAATAGGGGTCTGCATCTCTAAGAATCCCATCTCAGTCATCTTCTGACGAAGATAAGTGATAACTTCGCTTCTGAATATCATATTATCTAAAACCTTGCGGTTTCTCATATCTAAGTATCTGTACTTAAGACGCACATCCTCTCTTACCTCTTTAGAAGTAACAATCTCGAAAGGAAGCTGCTTATATACCTTACCAAGAAGGTCAACCTTCTTAGCCTCAAGCTCGATTGTACCTGTAGGAATCTTAGGATTGTATGTCTCCTCGTCTCTGTGTTCAATAACACCTTCAATTGAGATACAGTCCTCTTTAGAGAGTCCGTCAAGAAGGGTGGTATCTCTCATGACAACCTGCAAAACTCCATACATGTCTCTAAGGTCGATAAATGAAACTCCACCATGATCTCTGATGTTCTCAATCCATCCTGAGACGCGAATCTCTCTTCCGACATCTCCCTCAGAAATCTCATTTAATAGTCTGTTTCTAAAAACATTAGCATAATCCATAACAAATCTCCTCTTAAACTATAGCAAAATCGCAATATATTATAATATTTTTATCAAGAATAGTCAACTATTCTTAAAGATTTCACCTACGCTCCTTAATTCTCGAGATTAGCTAACTTAGCGGCCTGATCTGCCGCAATAAGCGCATCAATAATCTCATCTAAATCTCCGCCTAGAATAGCATCGAGTCTATGAGATGTAAACTTAATTCTATGATCGGTAACTCGTCCCTGTGGGAAGTTATAAGTTCTGATCTTCTCTGCTCTGTCACCGGTACCAACCTGACTCTTTCTCTCAGCAGCTTCCTTAGACTGCTTCTCCTGCATACGCATATCAAGAATACGAGATCTAAGAACCTTCATACCCTTCTCTTTATTCTTAATCTGTGACTTCTCATCCTGACACGAAACCACTATACCGGTCGGTATATGGGTGATACGAACAGCGGAATCAGTGGTATTGACACACTGGCCACCGTTACCTGACGCCCTGAACACATCAATTCTGACATCATTCATATCAATATCTACATCAACATCCTCTGCCTCAGGCATAATAGCAACTGTGACAGTAGAAGTATGGATTCTACCCTGTGACTCAGTCTGTGGAATACGCTGAACTCTGTGCACTCCACTCTCGTACTTCATTTTAGAATACACGCTGTTACCGTTAACTGTAAATACAAGTTCCTTAAAGCCACCGATACCATTTTCACTAAATGAAATAGTCTGTGCTTTCCAGTGATTCTTAGACGCATAGCTCTGATACATCTTAGCAATCTCACCGGCAAATAAAGCAGCCTCATCACCGCCGGCACCCGCTCTTATCTCGACAAATATATTCTTGTCATCATTAGGATCCTTAGGAAGAAGTAAGACTTTAAGCTCGTCCTCAAGTCTTGTCACATCTTCTCTTGCAGTGCTTAATTCCTCCTTAAGCATCTCCTTCATATCTTCGTCCGACTCTTCTTCAAGCATAGCAAGACTGTCCTCAATCGTCTCCTGCGCCTTCTTGTACTCCTGATACTTAGTAACAATAGGCTCTAAATCAGCCTGCTCCTTCATAAGCTTGGTGTAACGATCGGTGTCATTAACCACCTCAGGCTGAGAAATCTCACCCATTATAACTTCATATCTTCCTTCCACATCCTGCAATCTATCAAGTGCGTCCATAATATACCTCCATATAAAATCAATCTACAATATATATTGACTTTCTTCGAAAGTCAAAGATCCTTCGCTTCGCTCAGGATGACATGGTATATAAACCACATCCCGGTGGCCCCGCCACCCTGAGTGGGATATTTTTTATAATAAATCTGGCATCCCAAGCGTGTATATAGCTTGCCCAATTATCCAAACTACACAATCTCACTCTCGGTGGCTCCGCCACCCTGAGTAGGATGTTTATATTCAAGTTAATCCAGCATCCCAAGCGTGTATATAGCTTTGAAACGCAGACCTTAGCGAGACGTTGGTACTTAAGGAGTGCAAGCTTTAGCGTAGCACGAATTTAGTACCATTACGTCGAGACGGAGCGAAAGCGTGTCTGCATAAAAGCTATATATCACGCTTGCCCAATTATCCAAACTAACAATATATCAATTGCATCGTCAACTCTAATGAATATCCTACGCTACAAATGTCCATAGCACACCCTATTAAGCCCCGCAAGATCCTTAACCACACTAACGTCCACGAACCCATTCTCCTTCATAAGCGCACTAACCTCCTGACCTTGATCATACCCAATCTCAAAGAACAGCAACCCACCATCCTTAAGAAAATCACGCGCATTAAGAACAATATCTCTATAAAACTTAAGTCCATCCTCGCTACCATCTAAAGCCAGCCTCGGCTCATTAAGCCTAACCTCATTATCAAGAGTCTCAATAACTTCAGTCTTAATATAAGGCGGATTAGACACAATCGCATCTAAACTATTCTTCAAATCATTAAGCTCGCTAAACAAATCGCTCTCGATAAAGTTAACATTTGCATTAAGAGCAGTATTGTTTCGCTTTGCGACATCTAACGCATCCTTAGATATATCACTCGCATAAACATTATCAATATTAAGCTCCTTAGAAAGAGTAATCGCAATACACCCGGAGCCCGTACACATATCAAGAACTGCCGGAATGCTGACAAGCTTCTTATCAAGCATATAAGCCTGCAAAGTGTTAATCACACACTCGACAACGACCTCCGTATCCTGCCTTGGAATAAGAACATTCTCATCAACATAATAATCATACCCGTAAAAATTCTGAGTATTGGTGATGTATTGAACAGGAGTATGCCCTATCCTTCTTTCAACCGCTTCATTTAATCTGTCAAATGCTAACGGATCAGGATTACTCTTCTCATAATCAAGACAATTCATCATAAACTCAATCCTGTCCATATCGTAAATGTGCGAAAACAAAATCCACGCATCCGACTTGTACTCTTCGATCCCGGCATCCTTAAGCCTTAATTCTGCATTTTTAAGAATCTCTTGAAAAGTCATAACATCAATCCTCTATCTCGTTATTCCTCATCGCCTCTTGATATTCCTTCCAGTCAAGGACTGCCTCAACCGATTTAATAGCAACCTCTGCCATCTTAATATCCGGCTCCCTGGTCGTAAGCCTCTGAACCAAGAAACCCGGAACACTAAATATTCTTACACAAGTATTGTTATGAAGTCCTGCATACCTTATAAACTCATAGGATACTCCCGCAATCACCGGAATAAGTAAAAACCTGTAAAGAAGCTCAAGCACCTTGGAATCTGCATTAATAAATGCAAAAAATATAATACTTATAATAAGCACCCACACAACAAATGTAGTTCCGCAACGCTTGTGAAATCTTGAGTGCTTAATAACATTTTCAGGAGTAAGAGGATCTCCACATTCTAGGCAGTTGATAGCCTTATGCTCAGCACCGTGATACTGGAAAAATCTCTTAATCTCTTTCATATTAGAGATTGCCCAGACATATATAAAGAAAACAACAAGTCTTAATACACCCTCGACAAGTGCAAAAACCGCGTTATTATCGGTAAATTTCTTAATAAACTCCGCTGCCAAATTAGGAAGCGCCAAAAATAGTATTAATGCGAGTGCAAATGAAAAAAGTAGCGAACCTGCAATAATAATCCCTTCTTTAGCTTTAGACTGCTCTGTAACCTCTTCTTCCTCCATGAATTCAGTGGAATAAGTAAGCGTCTTCATACCAATTATCATAGAATCTATGAATATAAAAATCCCTCTCAAAATAGGAACCTTAGATAATTTAAGTCTCTCAACCAGCGCAACATAGTCAGTTGTCTTAACTTCTATCTCGCCGTCAGGCTTTCTTATTGCAGTAGAATAAACATCTTTATTCTTCATCATGACACCCTCAAAAAGTGCCTGCCCGCCTATCATAGCTCGTTTCATAAATAATCCTTTCACAATGAAAAAACAGGCTGAAGCAACACTTCAGCCTGTTAAAAATACATCTTGTATTACTTCGTGCCGTACTTACGATTGAACTGCTCAATACGTCCACGAGCCTTAGTAGCCTTCTGCTGACCTGTGTAGAACTGATGGCACTTAGAACAAATCTCCACGTGGATCTCTGACTTAGTAGATCCTGTTACGAATGTGTTACCACAGTTGCAAGTTACAGTTGCCTGATAATACTCTGGATGGATTCCCTGTCTCATGATATTCACCTCTCTAATATTAATATTCTGACAATCCAAAACGGCGTAGCACTCGAAAATGAGACCTTCCGGCACTCGCGTCGTCTCTATTCTTATCTTATGTCTGCGACTCTAATCACAAACAGCTTGACCATTGTAACACATCATTACAATAAATGCAAGCAAAATTTATAATTTTAATAATTGAGTTACCACATCAATGAACTGCTGATTATTCTTGGTTCTCTGGAACACCTTAAGAATCTCCTCCACAGTCGTCTCTGCCTTACCCTTTGTCATCTCGCGATGAAGTGCAGTTGCAATCCTCTGCTCAACATCAGTAAGAAGTAAATCATCTCTTCTCGTTCCGGACTTATTGATATCAATAGCCGGGAATATTCTCTTCTCAGAGAGCGCCCTATCAAGAACAAGCTCCATATTACCGGTTCCCTTAAACTCCTCAAATACAACATCATCCATACGGCTACCCGTATCAACCAAAGCTGTTGCTAGGATTGTGAGGCTTCCACCGTTTCTCATATTACGAGCCGCACCAAAGAATTTCTTAGGCATATGAAGAGCTGCAGGATCAAGACCTCCGGACAAAGTTCTTCCGGAAGGAGTAACAGTAAGGTTATAAGCTCTCGCAAGTCTCGTAATAGAATCAAGAAGAATCATAACGTCCTTGCCATGCTCAACAAGTCTCTTGGCCCTCTCTAACACCATCTCAGACACACGCTTATGATGTTCAGGCAATTCGTCAAATGTTGAATAGATAACATCAACATCCTCATTGTCTATAGACTCCTTAAAGTCAGTAACCTCCTCAGGACGCTCATCAATCAAAAGAACAATGAGAACCATGTCAGGGTACTTCGTACTGACACTCTTAGCAATCTGCTTTAAAAGTGTAGTCTTACCTGCCTTAGGTGGAGACACGATCATACCACGCTGTCCCTTACCTACAGGGGACAACAAATCTACAATACGCATAGGAAGTTTATTGCAGTATTCATTTTCTAACTTAATCCTCTCGTCAGGAAAGATAGGAGTCAAATCTTCAAAACGAATGCGTCTTCTTGCATCCTCAGGATTAAAACCGTTAACAGAAGTAACCCTTAGAAGTGCTTGATACTTCTCTGTCGGAGACTTAATCTTCTTATTACCCTTAAGCATATCACCGGTTCTAAGATTCAGATATCTGATCGTAGAAGGCGAAACATAGACATCATTTTCACCAGGAAGATAATTCTCACTTCTGATAAAACCGAATCCCTCCGGCATAATCTCTAAGATACCGTATGCAGTCTCACCACTGTCGAGTGCCTTAAGTTGCTCTTCCTTACGCTGTCTGTTCTCCTCAGCCGCGTCATGAGGCTTGGCATCTTTCTTAACACGCTCGTCACGCTGTTTAGATGGTTGAAACTTGACATTTGCCTCTCTTCTAACACCTTCCTTGTCAAATGTTTTCTTCGCCTGAAACTCTCTCTTATCCTTAGTTGCCTCAGGCTTAACCGCCTCGGATTTGGCAGGCTCAGCCTTAACATTTTTAGCCTCTGGTTTAACAACCTTCTTAGTTTCTTCCTTAACGACAGTCTTCTTAACAATCTTCTTAGGCTCTGCCTTAACCTCCTTCTTAGGAGCGTTCTTCTTATCGTAATCCTCAAGAATCTTGGTAAGTTCAGCCTTCTTAGCGCCCGATACGCCTTTAATTCCTCGCTCTTTAGCAATAGCTTTAAGCTCGGTGATAAGCATAGATTGATAATCCATATAGTTAACCTCTCTTTAAAATATAAAATATAAATACAAAACTTTTCGCTACGAAAGTGCCTGAATATAGGCGCAAGACATCATATCTCAATATGACTTATGTAAGTTTAAAATCTTTCTAGTAGGGAAATAAAAATAAGAAAATCCTTGTATATCCGAATATCGAATATACAAGGATTGTATCATTAAAGTATGAAAATGTAAATATAATTTTATTCTTCTTCGTACTCAAATTCCACACCAAACATCTCTCTTAAGGTTCTCCATCCGAGAACTGCGCACTTGGTCCTGCTAGGATTATGAGCGATGTCTTTTAAAAGGCCTGCCTCCTCAAGCTCTTCAAGCTCCTCTTCAGTAATCTCACTTCTAATCATATTAAGAAAAAGATCTGACAATCTAAGCGCCTCATCTTTAGTTTTGCCTATAACAAGATCAAGCATAATATCCGCAGACGCCTGTGATATTGCACATCCAACACCCTGATAAGCACCGTCAACCACGACATCATCCTCAACTTTAAGAGAAAGCGTAATATCATCTCCACACGAAGGATTAACTCCCTCAAGAATAAGATTAGCGCCCTCAATCTCGTGCTTATGATAAGGATCAACATTATGGTCGGTAATAATCTCTGTGTAAATCGTCTTATTCTCCATAACCTAACGTCCTCCTAACTCCTTTTAAAGCATCAATCAATCTATCAATATCCTCTTTAACATTATAAAATGCTATACTTGCTCTTGTTGTGACCGGATGACCGATGTGCTTTAAAAGTGGCTGAGCACAGTGATGTCCGGCTCTTACATCAACACCTAATCCACCCAGTATATCAGCAACATCATGAGGATGGCAGTCATCTATGTCAAATGTTATTATGCCATGATGTTCTTTATAATCCTCGCTTCCGATAATCGTAAGATGCTTAATCTCACTCATTCTCTCATAAGCATACTTAGTTAACTCTTCTTCTCTCTTAACAATCTCATCCATAGTGATATTATTGATATAGTCAATAGCAGCATGAAGCCCGACTGCTCCTCCAACATTAACCGTCCCCGCCTCAAACTTGGTAGGTATTCTTGCAAATGTTGCTCCGTCAACAGTAACACTCTCAATCATCTCGCCGCCATAAAGGAACGGAGGCATCTTCTTTAGAAGCTCACTCTTACCATAAAGTACACCAATGCCCATAGGCGCAAGCATCTTATGCCCCGAAAAAACAAGAAAATCAACATCCAAATCAGTTACATCAACCTTCATATGAGGCACACTCTGAGCACCATCACATAATATTACCGCACCATATTCGTGAGCAATCTTGGCAAATGATTTAATGTCGTTAGTTCTTCCTATAACATTGGATACCTGCGTAATAGCTACTAATGCGGTCTTGTCTGTTATGAGCTCTTCAAGGTCTGACGGATTAATAACTCCATTCTCATCACAGTACAGATACTTTAAAGTAGCATTCTTAGCTTTAGCTACATTCTGCCATGGTAACATATTACTGTGATGTTCTAAGATACTGACAATAATCTCATCGCCTTCATTTATAAAACTCATACCGTAAGAATACGCAACTAAGTTAACGCTCTCGGTTGCATTTCTTGTAAAGACTATCTCCGCTTTCTTAGAAGCGTTAATAAACTTCTTAACACTTAATCTTGCAGCCTCATACTTCTCGGTAGCTGCAACACTTAAATCATATATACCTCTAAGGGGGTTGGCGTTAGAAGTCTTATAATAATCTTCAACCGCTTGAATAACACTTAACGGTTTCTGGGATGTAGCCGCATTGTCAAGGTATGCAAAACTATCATTTAATATTGGAAAATCTTTTCTAAGATTCATCTCAAAATCATTCATATTATTCTTCCTCTTCAGGATGTAATCTCTTGATCCATCTGTCTCTAATCTCAGGAACAGGAATCTTGTTAATCACCGCGTCAAGTCTCGCGTTGGCAACCTTTTGGTACACTTCCTCTTTGGTCATGCCTCTTGACATCATATAGAATAAGGTCTCATCATCAAGGCGTCCGATTGTTCCGCCATGAGCCCCCTCAACATCTTCCTCATCGCAAAGAATCAAAGGCACAGTCTTGTTGATAACTGTATCATCCATCAAGAGAACATTCTCCCTCTCTTCGCCGGATGATGCAGTACAACCCACATTAAAATCAACGGTACTTCTAAAAATCTTGTAAGCGTTACCTCTTAACACACCCTCTGCATGAATAGAAGCTTCTGTCTTCTTGGCAATGTGCTCAGCAACAAAATTCATATCAAGCTTCTCATTGCCCTTAACCATATAGCCTATGTCATGATTATATTTAGCTCTCTTACCATAAAGGTTAGTCTGGCATCCGTAATAAGTAGTTCCACCGGATATAATTGATGTGATAACATTGAATTCAGAGTCATCCTTCTGAATAGCACCAACATCATTGATAAATGTCATATTGCTAAGAATATCCTGAACCTGAACAAATGTCACTTTGGCATTCTTGCCTATTTTAAACTTTATCTGTGCGCCGGCCACTCCGTGAACAACCTTCTTAGCAGTAAGTTGTTCAACAACAACAGCCTCTACCCCATCTCCTACAACTATCTCAATCGGAGTCAAATCAGCAGCTCCGCTCAAAAAATCAAAATTAAGAATAAGAGGTTTGGGATTCTTACCTTTAGCTTCAAAGCGGTAAGCATCAATCTTACTTGCAACAATAAGCCTATCAAGATCCGGTCCTACACCACTTATAATCTCGCCTTTTTTAGACAAAGCACGAATCTTCTCTGTGTCTCTTGGCGAAAGGTCCTTGTGATACTTAGGTGTAAATCTGCTCTGCTTCCACCCATCAACCTCTAACATATCTATATCTCTACACGAAAAAGTAGGAAGACTATCAATACCAGCAATATTGACATCAAGCTTATTCCACGTCTCTTTCGGCAAATGATTTCCTTCTATCTTAACTATCATATTGCACCAACCTTTTTATAATATTAGAAACCTATCAAATGTTATCCGATAGAACCAATCATCTCAAGTCTTATAAGATTGTTCATCTCAACTGCATACTCAAGCGGAAGCTCTTTAGACACATTGTCAGCAAAACCACTTACAATCAAAGCCTTAGCTTCCTCTTCCGACAATCCCCTACTCATAAGATAGAACACTGCATCATCAGATATCTTACCAATCTTAGCTTCATGTCCGATATCTGCATCCTTGGTTCTTATATCCATCGCAGGAATCGTATCAGATCTTGAAATGCTGTCAAGCATCAAAGACTCACAAGAAACAGCTGCCTTGGCATTCTTAGCCTGCGGCATAACAACAATACTGCTTCTAAATGTATTCTTACCGCCATCTTTAGATATTGATCTCGTATTGACAAATGAAGTCGTATCAGGAGCAAGGTGAATAGCCTTACATCCTGTATCAAGATCCTGTCCGCCACCCGAGAAAGTAACGCCTGTAAACTCTGAACTTGCGCCTCTACCTGCAAGCACACTGGTCGGATAAAGATATGATACATGTGATCCGAATGATCCTGATATCCACTCTACCGAACCGCCTTCTTCAACTCTTGCCTTCTTGGTATTAAGGTTATACATGTTCTTAGACCAGTTCTCGATGGTCGAGTATCTCATCTTGGCATTCTTACCAACGAACAGTTCAACACATCCCGCATGAAGATTGGCAATATTATACTTAGGAGCTGAACATCCCTCTATAAAATGAAGATCTGCACCCTCATCAACAATAATTAAGGTGTGCTCAAACTGTCCTGCTCCCGGTGCATTAAGTCTGAAATACGACTGAAGAGGTATCTCAACCTTAACTCCCGGTGGGACATATACAAAGGAACCACCTGACCAGACTGCACCATGAAGCGCGGCAAATTTATGATCGTTAGGCGGCACAAGTTTCATAAAATGCTCCCTTATCATTTCAGCATATTCACCGTGTAAAGCGCTCTCCAAGTCAGAATAGATAACACCCTGCTGCTTAACTTCTTCTTTCAAATTGTGGTAAACAAGCTCGGAGTCATACTGCGCTCCGACACCGGCTAAAGCCTCTCGCTCAGCCTGAGGAATACCTAATCTTTCAAATGTATTCTTAATCTCACTAGGAACTTCGTCCCAATCAGCTACCATCTTGTTGTCCTTAGGTCTGACATATGTAACAATGTTATCCATATCAAGTCCGTCTATAGCCGGGCCCCACTGTGGCATATTCATTTCATTAAACATTTCAAGACACTTAAGTCTAAAAGCTCTCATCCATTTAGGATCGTTCTTCTCGTAAGAAAGCTGTAAAACCACATCCTGATCTAAACCTGATTGAAACTTATATGCGTCAGCGTCCTTATTCTTAATGTCGTAGATACTTCTATCGACATCTTCTACTCTTGTCTTCTCTTTCATATAATCAATCCTCTATAATTACTTAATATATGCTTCAAAACCGTTCTCGTTAACTTCACTAACAAGCTCAGGTCCTGCTGATTTAACAATCTTACCATCAACTAAGATGTGAGTATAATCAACATCCAACGAGTCTAATATTCTTGTGCTGTGAGTGATAATAATAAGAGCACCATCCGACTCTTTCTTATATGCATTAACACCTTCAGATACAATTCTTACTGCATCAACATCAAGTCCCGAATCGGTCTCATCTAGGATTGCAAGCTCAGGCTTAAGCATAAGAAGCTGTAAAATCTCAGCCTTCTTCTTCTCTCCACCGGAGAATCCCACATTCAAATCTCTGTCTGCATACTCAGGATCCATGCTTAAAACCTCCATTGCGGCTTTAAGCTTCTTCTTGAATTCAAATATTCTGATTCTACCACCAAACTTAGCCTGATATGCGCTTCTAATAAAATTAGAAAGTGTTATACCCGGAACCTCAATAGGATTCTGAAATGTCATGAACATTCCAAGCTTAGCTATCTTGTCAGCATCCTCGCCTGTTATATCCTCTTTCATAAACTTGACCGAGCCCTTCTTAACCTCGTAGTTAGGATTGCCCATCAAAACATTGCCAAGCGTTGACTTACCGGCACCGTTAGGTCCCATAATTACATGAACCTCACCCTTCTTGACGTTCAGGTCAAGTCCTTTCAAAATCTCCTTATCGTCAACATTTGCATAAAGATTCTTAACTTCCAATATATTACTTGCCATCTTTAGTTCCTCCACACATATTATTGTTCTTATATTGTTCAAGCGACCACTTAATGAGGTCTTCTATAATCGGCTTTAGTGACTCCCCCTTAGGCGTAAGCGAATACTCAACTCTCGGCGGAATCTCTCCGTATTGCTTCCTCTCGACTATATCTTCCTTAATGAGATCTTTAAGAGCCGACGCAAGCATGGCATCCGTAATCTCAGCCATCTCCTTCTGAAGCTCACCGTATCTCAAAACCTTCTTATCTGCAAGAATGCATATGATCCTCGACTTCCATCTTCCGCCGATAATATGTATTCCGTATTCTAGCGGGCAGTAAAAAGTCTTGTCTTTCTTAGTACCGGGCGCCTTACCAGCCATGCTGTCACCTCCAAATCAAGTGCATTACAATCATTGTACGGATGCATTATAATACATCTACTATGATTTTTCAAGGCTACTATTAAAAATAATAGTAACATTGTAAAATTTGTCAAATTTACGTATCATCCTCGTATTCTTTACACAAACTCGTCAAATATCCCGTAACTTTTTAAAGGCAATATAGATTAACAATGTAATTAAGTTAAATTATATGAATAAATAAACATACCAACTAAATGTCATTCTGAGCGTAGCGAAGAATCTTTTTAAGATCCTTCGTCACTTCGTTCCTCAGGATGACATACAATTCTTGTCATTCTGAGCGTAGCGAAGAATCTTTATATTCTTGTTTTATTTTTCATATATTCGTGGTAAAATGTAATTCGACTATTTAGTTAATTAAGAGGGTATATCAATGACAAATGATTTATTAACCTACAGATTAGTAATACTTTATATGCTTAAGAAAGTTGACTTTCCGTTAACGACGGCTCATTTTACTGAGTTTTTCATCGACAGGAAGTACACCGACTTTTTGACATTGCAGCAGTGCTTAAGCGAGCTTTTAGACAATAAGTTCATCACTAAGGAGATTATTCATAACTCCTCACAGTACTCTATCACCTCTGACGGTGAAGAGGCGTTAGAGATGTTTCAGTCAAGGGTTTCAGACGGCTTTATCGACGATGTCTTAGATTTCTTCATGGAGAATGAGATTAAGCTTAGAAACGAAGTCGAAGTCTACGCAGACTATATTCCCGCCTCAGAGAACGAGTTCATCGTCGACTGCGAGGTCAAGGAGAAGAACTCAACAGTCCTAAGTCTCAAGCTCAATGTCCCAACCAAGGAGATGGCAGTATCTGCCTGCGATAACTGGAAGGATTTAAGCAGCGATATATATACATATCTTATTAATACTTTGATACTTGACAAGTAATAAAGTCCGGCGAAGGCCGGACTTTTGTTTATCATGCTCCAATATCTTTTCTTGGTCGTTCTTTCACTCCTTTTTCGCAATTTGCTAAGAATTCTATATTGTATGGAATAATCTCTCGTATGTTACTAACAACTTTATACTTGCATTTACAGTAAGGGCACTCTCTTTTAATCTCTATATTTCTAGTCTGCATAGCACCATTAATATAAACAAGTGAGTCAGTTCTAAGATTCTCGTTCACCTCCATCGCCTGCTTACCGTAGCTTACAACATAGGGATCATCCTGTCTTCTAGTCTGTCCATCAATAATAAACCTTCTGTTAAGAGAAACAATGTACTTTGCTAGTGGTCCCTTACCTGTATTAATTAGATTGGGTTTAAATAGAACCGTCCCCATAATCTTAACAACATTAGAAGCATCTGCAAAATCTTCAAGATTAAAATCAGTCCCCGCCTCATATAGTCTGAGATTAGATACAGCCGCGACCTCTGTTACATTCATTTCTCTGATTATTCTCTCCTCACATGACGGACAGTATTCGGTTTTCTTAACATCATTAACCGCTACCACTCCTGTTGCCATAACCAAATCCCCGACTTTAAACTCGTTAGCTGCCATCGCAGCCGCTCCATAAGCCTGTACATAGAGGTTATCTCTTCTCTTGCCGGATCTGATAGTCTGAACCTCATAAGCAGTTCTACCTCTAGTCTCATTGTATTTAGGTTCACTCTCAACCACTCCAATAATTTGTACATAATTTTCTTTAGCCATAATAAATTCCTCCTAATATATTCATTTCGTAATAATCACAATCTTTAAAATATTCTTTCTCGTATCTTATACACTCGGAGCATGCATATTCCGGCGCGTATATATAAAATGCAAACGGATCTATATCCTTGTCTCCGCGTTCTTTATTACATTTCTTGCAAAGCGGCATCAGATTCTTTATATTGCCTGTCCCTCCCCGGGATTTAGGAACATAATGATCTATTGTCTGCTGCTCTTTGCCATACTTCTTCTTGCCACAGTGTGCACACACTCCGCCTGTCTTTTGCCATACCAGCCTTCGCTTATATGACTTACCTAACCCATTCATGATAATCAGTCCTTTCTATAAATTAATAAATACCAATTTGAATCAAAATAATATTTCCTTAAAACATATCACAACCGCCGCAATCAAACATATCAAATCCACCAAACATATCATTACTGCCACAATCAAACGTATCAAATCCACCGCCAAAATCTAAACCTGCAGACATCTCATAGTCGTTAAAGCTGTTTCCCTGAGTCATATCATAGCCACCCATTTCAAAAGGTGTTACCATCTTCACAGCTTCATCAGCAGCCCAATTAGATTGCTCCATCATATGTTGATCAATCATCTGCTGATTCAACATGTTCTGTTCCATAATCTGTTGATTCAACATATCCATGTTTTGTTGGTTCAGCATTTCCATATTCTGTTGATTTAACATTTCTATGTTTTGCTGGTTCAGCATTTCCATACCCAGATTGTTTTGATCTATGATATGTTGATTACTCGTGCTACGCTGCTTATATTGACGATTAGCGCTGTTAGATTTATTGGGTGAATAGTGTTTAGCCCTCTTAGCGCGCATCTTTCTCATTCTCTTAGCATGATGAGTGTTTATATATCTATCAGCAGATGAATTAACTGATAAAAGTAAAATGCAAACGACAAATACTCCAACAAAAACATTACCATCAAAAGCTATAGTTGCTATATATATTAGATATAGCACTCCTAATAGAACAAAAATATATATCACAGGTTTCATATTTAACATCTCCTTTATTATTAATTTATTTCCAGTTATTAATACTTAGTTTTATCGCGTTCCGGATGAACTATCCACCCGGAGCGCATCATAATTTAAATTTATTTCATAGTGCATACAGTTTTCACATTCGACCATCTTGAATAATTCTTCTGACCACCTACAATCTTCACTTGTCTCATCTTTACATAATATCTCTTATTCTTGGTCAATTTAGAAATCTTAACAGCACTATAACGATCCTTTATTGTGTATGTATCAGTATTCGATCCTTCTTTAAAACTAGCGCTTGTAGAACACTTTATTTCGTAATTAGTTGCGCCTTCCACACGATCAAAGGTAAATACTATAGATTTTTTAGTCACTGCTGTTAGCGAAGTAATAGTTGGAGTTTCAAGTTCTTTCATGCTATCCGAACCATCATATACATAGACATCTGTTTCAGTAGTGCCGGTTCTCTCAGTAGTTGCGGGAGCAGATGTGCTTGAAGGAATTTTGGTTGTTGGAGCTTCAGTAGTATCAATCTTTTGCGATTCGATAGTTGCTGCAGGCAAATACTTAGCTACATTTGCTTCAATATAATGATCGTAACGGGTGTCCTTATATCTGATGTCTGAGTCGCTCTTGTTATACCAATAATATACAATCTTCGAGCCCTGATCATCCCAGGTTGAATCTACAGCTTTCCATCCTGCACTGGTCTTAACCTTGTTCCAAGCATGCCCTTTACTATAAGCAAGTACTGTCTCCATTCCACACGCGTTAAGAATTGCGCTTAAAGTCTGAGAGTATCCTGCACAGACAGTCTTACCTTCCATTAAAGCACTGTACATACTCTGATCATAAGTACCGGACTGATACGAAACATTCTTACATATTAAGTCATGAGCTGTTTTCTCGACATCTGTAGCCTTTTTGGCGGTAGCAACATATTTATCAAGCTTGTCAAATACTGCATTTGTTGTCTGAGCTCTATCTTCACCATAAGCAAACTTATCATAGCAATATAGGTAAACACATGTAGAATTAGTAAGATAACTTACGGTAGTAAAATAATACTGGGGATTCTCATAAACAAAGAGTTCAATCACTCGCTCCACTTCTTTGCTGCTTAACCCCGTATACTGTGCCACCGGTAGATAATATCCGCTATAATTTGATCCCGTCTGATAAGTTGCATTAAGAGAACTATCCACCAAGAAATCATGGCATATTTCATCCAAATTGTTATAAAGCGTTTTCTCATAGCTATTAAGCTTGCTTTCAACATAATTGCTGGAATACTTATCCCACACCCTCGTTTCAACAAATGAAGACTTTAGGTTTTTCTTAGTCGACTTAACAGTACTATTGTTAAGAGTTGTATTATCAGGAATCTTAATTGCTTCAACCGCCGCCAAGTCACCTGTAGCCATCTTCAAGCCACTGTTACTCCCTGCTGCATATACCCCTGTTTCAGTCACACAACCACCAAACATAATCACCATTGCTAAAACAAATGCTACAATTTTCTTAAATGTATTCTTCATAATGAATGCCTCCTTATAATTTAATATGTTATTGTTTAATTTCTTGCCAATAGGATTTAAAATGATATTTGTCAATTTTATCCCTCCTTATACTTATAATCTTTTTACTGTTACAATCGTTTCAAAATACCTAACTCTATTCTCTCAGCTAGAAGACGTCAAACAATCTTCCAAACATTTCAAAAGCGTTATAATGCATGTAATTCCTCCTTTTTTTGTTCATATACTATATAGACGAAGCGCTTTCATTTTTGGTTTTATATTTTTATAATTTTTTAGAACTTTTTTATTTTCTTCTGTCTACCCAGTATTCTTGCTGCTTTTTCAACTTTTATACTATATAGACGAAGAGATTTCTCTTTTGGTTTTTGAATATTCCGCGCTGGACGTACCACCAATCCGCAATCGCGTACCGCTAGTCCGCGACAGCGTACCTCCTTGTTTTTGATGTTGCAATTCACGCGATAATGCAACTAATCCATACAATGATACTGATTCTATTGTAGAATTGTTTAAGGCTTATAAGCCTAATTCTACGAAAGGAGGCCAAAGATATGGCCAATAGAATCAATGTAAAGCTCATACTCGAGCTAAAATCTGGCGGTATGTCCCAGAATGAGATTGCCAGATCACGGCATATGTCACGCAGTTCTATTAGTTCTGTAGTGAACATTGCCAAGGAAAAGAACATTAATTATGAAGACATCAAAGACA